>CANBBP010000026.1 GCA_947366895.1 uncultured Clostridia bacterium | reverse complement strand
TTGTAGCAAATAAACATTTATTATTTTTAAATCAAAAGGCAAGTAGTAGTTCTAATGTTAAGCCCCCTATGGCAGATGAACTTTTAAAGTACTACACAGCTGAACAATTAAGAGCCCACTTTTTGGGCCTTAATTTGGGAAACAATTCTGCAAGTTTTATGCCAAAAAGATTTAACCCAGAGGCTAAGGAAGAAGAAGTTGATGTAGTATTAAAAGAAGGAAATCTTTTAACAAATGTATATAATAAAATTTTAAGAACCTTATTTTATGCATGGCAAAAATATTTTGATGGGGTAGTTCCTTATGGAAATGTTTCACAAGATATATTGAAAGATTGTGTAAAAACAATTTTAAAATATGAAAAACTTATGTTACAAACTAAATTCCATATGGTAACATATGAACTTGATAGTTTTATAAGAGCAATAAATAAACACTGGATAGCTAATGCAAAAGAAAATGATAAAGATAAAATGAAACAAGCTATTATAGATTGTCTTCATATGTCAAAAGTGGCAATGGTATTATTACATCCTATAGCACCAAATTCATGTAATAACTTAGCTAAATTTTTAAAATTAAGTGAAAATGTTTTTAGTTGGGATAAAATAGAACAACCAATATATGAATTTGTTAAGGATAAAAATAATTATAGACCAGAATTTTTAGAGCCAAAACAAGATTTCTTTAAAAAACATCCTAGTCAGTTTAAAGGAGAATAAACAAATGCAAAGAGGTAAACTTATTGTTGTAGAGGGAACAGATTGCTCAGGGAAACAAACACAAACTGAATTATTAGTTGATTTTTTAAATAATAATGGTATTAAAACAAAAAAATTTGGGTTCCCTATGTATGATACTCCTACAGGAAAAATTGTGGGTGGTCCATATTTAGGAAAAGATTGGATTTGTGATGGTTTTTTTGAAGAAGGAGCAGCAGAAGTTGACCCTAAAGTTGCTTCTTTATATTATGCTGCTGATAGAAAATACAACATAAACAAAATTATTTCTGCTTTAAACTTAGGATATAATGTAATATTAGATAGATATGTTGAAAGCAATATGGCTTATCAAGCAGGAAAGATTACTGATCCTGTAGAGCAAAGTGAAATGATAAATTGGTTGGATAAGTTAGAATATGGCTTTCTTGAATTGCCTAGACCAGATATGACAATATTTTTGTATATGCCTTATGAAGCTGCAAAAAAATTAAGGGAAAAAAGACCAGAAAAAGGTGATCAATTAGAAACAAATAAAGAAAGACTTTTACTTGCTGAAAAGGCATATCTCTTGCTTGCTAATAGATTTTTATATGATACTATAAAATGTGTAGATGATAATGAAAATATTAGAACTATAGAGGAAATATTTAAAGATATTCAAAATTTGGTTTTAAGTAAATATTATTTATCTTGCCAAATAGATTTTAATACTAATAATTAATAAAAATTAATAAGGATTATTATAAAATGGGAAATAATAAAGTTGCATTAATTACAGGTGCAAGTAGAGGTATAGGAAAAGCTATTGCAATAAAACTTGCAAAAGATGGATATGATATAATTATTAATTATAATAATTCAAAATTTCAAGCAGATGAATTAATGAAAGAATTAATAAATAAATATAATATAAAAGCAATATGTATTAAAGCAGATATTTCCGATGAAAATGAAGTAATTAATTTATTTAATAATGCAATTAAATTATTTAATAAAATAGATGTTCTTATTAATAATGCAGGAATTTGTATTGATTTGGACCTAAAAGACCGAACGGTCGGACATTTTATAGAAACCTTTAAAACAAACTTATTCGGAGTATTCCAGTTATCCCGACTAGTTGGTCAAGAAATGATAAAAAATAAATATGGTAAAATAATAAATATTTCATCAAATAATGCTATTAATTGTTTTAGCCCATATTCAATAGATTATGATTGTTCTAAATCTGCCTTAAATACTTTAACTAAAGATTTAGCAATAGAATTTTCGCCTTATATAAATGTTAACGCAATTGCTCCAGGCTGGATTAATACTGAAATGAATAAAGAATTAACACCTGATATTATGGAATTAGAAAAAGAAAAAATATTAAAAAAAAGAATAGGTACTCCTGATGATGTTGCAAATTTAGTATCCTTTTTAATTAAAGATGAAGCAGATTATATTAATGGTGAAATTATTGTAATTGATGGAGGAATGTTTTAATTTTTTTAGGTTAATTGTATATATATTTTAAATACTATTAATTTAAAATTAATTTTTATTAAAGATATTTATATTAAACATTATTATATTAAATTTAATGGGAACAATTATGAAAAAGATTAATGATATATTGCAGTTATATTCACCTTACAATGAACAAGAAAGGGAAGATATAAAACAAATTAAAAATGCTGAAAAAATTTTTGATGATATTCTCTCTAGAAATAATAATTTTTGTCATATGACTTCATCAGTATTTATAATAAATAAAAACCATGACAAGGTTTTATGTATTTATCATAATATCTATAAATCATGGTGTTGGATAGGTGGACATGCTGATGGTGATGATAATCTTCTAAATGTAGCTAAAAAAGAAACAAAAGACGAGTCCTCTTTAAAGAATTTTAATGTTATTAGCGAAAAACCTATATCAATTGAAATATTGCCAGTAAAAAGACATGTAATAAAAGATAAATATGTTACT
>CANBBP010000025.1 GCA_947366895.1 uncultured Clostridia bacterium | reverse complement strand
GTAACAGTTTTAAAAAGTCCTTCTCCTGGTTCAATAATAGATGCTTTCCCTTCTGTTTCAGTATTAATTAGATTATCTACATAACTATCTAATTCAGTACAATATTGTTCCATATTATTTGAACTAGTATTAAATATTTCATTAAAAAGAGTAGCATTTTTTTGCAACCCTAAAAAATCAAAAGTTATAATATTCCAATTAGTGTCATCTGTTCCAATCCCTAATTCAACTTCACTTGCCAATCTAGGAATAGCGTGAATATATTCTCCAATTTGTAGTAAACATTCCCATAAAGTCATTTTTGTAAAATTAAATTCTGGACAGCGTGTATTAATAAATTTACTAATAATTCTAGGGTCAATAACAAATTCAGCTTTATTATTATTAATTTCAGTAGAAGTGTATTGTGTTAAAATACATCTTACAGTTGGATTACCTACATAAATCTTTTCTAAAATATTATAACTATATAAATTGTTTCCTTGATTTTCATAATAAATGTTACCAACAATTAAATCATCAAAATTTGTTACTTGATTAGAACATATAATTTCGCCAGTAGAATTATTAAATGTATAATTTTTATAAAAACTAAAAAATCTAAAATCTGCATAAAAATTATCATCAACTCTTGTTTCAACTAAATCATAATATGTTGGTAAATTTCTCCTAATTGGTGTTACTTCAATCAAACGCTGTAATTCAGAAGTTATTGTTTTTTGTGTTTGTAATATATCATTAGTAACAGAAAAATTATAAGTTAAAGTTAAAGTGTAAGTTTCAGTTCCAGAAAGGTTACCAAAACCTAGAATAATTTTTATAAAAAAATCACCTATATTTGTCATTAATATAGTTTTATTAAAATCTAAATCACCAAAACTAGATTGTACACTACAATTTTGATATAAGTATGTTTTATTATCTGGATTTTTAAACAAAACAAAGTCCCCATATATTGTATTATAACCAGATTTTCTAGGTATATATAATTTATCCCCTATTGTTATTAAATTAGGTAAAAAATAAATTATATCTTTTATATCATCAATAATTATTTGGTCGCCACCAATTTCTGGCAAAATAGGTTCAACATCTCCACCAAATCCTTTTAATTTTGATTGAGTAACTGTTAAATTATCAACCGTTCTTCGTTCTAATAATTTAGTTTTTTCAATTAAAGATATATTATGAGTGTATGTATTACCACCAAAGTTATTTAATTCAACATTGTCTAAAGCAATTATATATCTATAAATTTTTTCAGTAATATCTTTACAAGTAATTCTTACTTGAGTAAAAGGTTTATAGGGTTCTTTTATCGTTGTATTCCAGAGTATAATTGAGCCACTATCCAATCCTGTGTCTAACTGTTTTGAAATATTGATGGGGAATACTGATAGATTAGTTCGGTTTATCCACTTATCCCCTTCTAAAATTTCTAATTTATATTCTATCATACTCCATCTCTCCTGCTTTGATTAAATTGAAGACCAGCACGCTGTTGTGCTATACCTAGTGAAACATCATCTAGACGACTGTTATAGTCATATTGATAAGTTTTAATTCCAAAGTTTATTAAAGGTTGTATAACACCAATAGCAACTCCTACTGGACCAAAACTAGCACCCAATAAAGCAATATTTGCAATCGTTTGACCTATGCTCATAGCAAAATTTACTTGGTCTTGTAAATGTTGTGAACCAACCATTGATACACCTGCTGTAACAACCTGTCTAAATGTATTAATCGCAATACCCTTAGCTGCGTTTTGAGCAAACTGTTGCAGTCTATCTTGACCTGCTACTTTTGGTTGGTTGTTATTTCCATTTCCGGAATTAGGAACTGCTGTTGAATTGTTATTGCTATCTTCGCTATTTTGAACTTTTATAATCAACTCGTATCTATTTTCCATTTACCCCTCCACAAAAGTTATTGATAGACCATTTGTTAGCAATGGCTCTGCACGCATTGGCATTTCTTTTATTTTCATTCTGTAAGTTAACGCGTTAGCCCCACTATGTAATGAATCACTATAAGTTATCTGATAAGTTTTATTTGGCAATTTAGCCTTATAAACATCATCAAATAAACTCACAATCGTTGGATTATTTAAGTATGGTAAAGTAACACTTATGCTTATTGCTTGCGATTTAAAGTCCGTTTGTGTTGTAGTACTTACAACTGGTGTTGCTGGATCATCTGCCCTTGTAACAGCCAAATTTACGCTCAAAATTGGTATTACAGTACCATCAACCGCAATGCTTGTATCACTAAATGTAACGCCATTTTCAATAATACGAAAAAAGCACGCAACCTCTAATGGAACATCTAATCCATATTGGTCGATTCGTGCTTGGTTTGTTTGTGGCATTTGGAAGTTAATTGTTACTTTATAAGAACCAACTTGCTCTTGTGAGCCTACTGCTAGTTCTATGTAATTTTGTAAAGCTGTTGAAACTAACTCTACATTTTGTTTTGTTACTGCTAATCTAAGTATTGCTGTGACATATCTTTGACCTATTCCAGCAACTGGTGTTATATCACTACTCATATAAGTTAAAACGCCTTGTATAAGTTGCCCACCTACTTCATAGCGTTTGTTATCCCTCGAGGCAACACGCCTATCTTTAACATTTGCTTTAATATCAAAAGTTAAACCTTGAGTGTTTGTATTTAAGCCTGTTTGCAGAATTTCTGCTAATTTTTCTATTGATACATCCATTATAAACTTACTCCTTGTATTGTTTTTAATTCACTACCCAAATAAAATGCCATATAACCTATTATTTGCTCTACAGCATCATTCCACCATTGTTGGTTTGGATTTACACCTTTTCTATTAATCCATTCTTCGTTTGTATAAACCATATATGGTGCAATATCTTCATCCACATATATTCGCATTGTGTCGCCTAGTATTTCGTATTTTATGGCATTAAATGCTAGGTTGCCAGTATCTTTAGGTGCTACGATTTTTAAGTAGTTTAAAGCCCAATTAAACGCTTCTATAATTCGCTGCATAGTCTTGTTAAATCTATCCTGTAAAGTGTGTTCACATTGTCCGTAAACATTGCATTTGCTTGTTCGTTTATTTCCGACCTTTGGGCAACTACCTTATCCATAATCCAACGCGAACCATCTTCCATTTCAACTACATCTTGGGCTCTAAAATCAAA
>CANBBP010000024.1 GCA_947366895.1 uncultured Clostridia bacterium | reverse complement strand
ACGAGATATTGGTGAGTGACTGGAGTTCAGACGTGTGCTCTTCCGATCTCACTAATAAAGTAATGATATTATTCTCCAGGAGCTACACTCTATATTCGTATATGTTTAAGTATTTATATTATTCGCGACAATTTACACAATTTTATTATCGCATCAATTCGTTATTTCCGTCAGCTCCGATTTTAAGAGAATCAATTTTACAAGAGTAAGAAAAAATTATTTAAAATGGAAATGTGCAGCTGCAGGTATAAAGTTCCTAGACCGACCGCCGCAGCGATTTATTTCTTATTCTTCTTAAATTCTACAATGTCCTGTGTATTGCAGTTGAACAGGTTGCAAAGTTCTTCTAATTCTTCCACCTTTATTGATTTAACCCTACCGAAATAATAGTCGTTTACTCTCTCATAACTTAGGCTAGAATATTTTTCTAATTTATATCTACTCATTTTGTGTTTAGTTAATAATTCCTTAATATGAAATACTATCATTGCTCCCACCTCTTTTGCCCTTATTATAAGCAGGACTAATAAAAATTATTAGCCAGGTAATTTTCAGGGTTATGAAAAAGTCGAGATATTATTCGTTAATATATTGCATAATTCGACAACATAATGTATAATTAAAATATTATAAAAGGATGTAGAAATGGAGATGTTAAAAGATGTTTAGTGATTTTACCTTTTGGCTAATGCAACAGCCTAAAGAAATTCAATTTTGTTGGTACTTATTTTTATTTATAATGTTAGTAGTAGGCTTAATTTATAGCATACTACAAGAGCCTAGAGAAGAATAAAACGCGACCAGTCGACAAAATTCTACAAGATGTGATATAATATGCACCATAAAGAATATTAAAGGAGATGTAATAAATTATGGAGCAAGAAAAGGAAATTATAAAATGGAAAGGAAACTTTAGGCAAATTGCACAAATAATAGTTGGTATTGCAATAGTTTTAACTAGTATTTGCTTTTTAATGTATTCTGTAAATAATAATAAAGTTGAAAAATATTGGGAGTTATACAATGATAACGAGTCAAAAAGTAATCTATTTAACCAATATAAAAAAGCCTATGGTTATAATGACAAAAAAACACAAAACGCCTTAGAAGAAAGCAATAAAGCCTATAAAAAATATGAAGAATATAGCAAAACATATAACCTTCATAAAGATACTTACGAGCAAAATTGTAGAACATTTGGAACTTATATAGGTGTTTGTGTGGGAATAACAGCAGTTACAGTATTATTTTACTTATATATTTCTAAAATGGAAATAGTAGTAACAAATAAAAGGGTTTATGGTAAAAGTGCTTTTGGAAAAAGAGTTGACTTGCCTATTGATACAATATCAGCAGTTGGAACAAGCTTTTTAAAAGGAATTGATATAGGAACATCAGCAGGTAGAATACATTTCAAAGGAATATCAAATAATAATGAAATACACGCAGAAATTAGCAAGTTATTAAATAATAGACAAGATAATAAAAAGGTTAATAATCAAGAGCCAGTAAAAGTAAATAATGTTAGCTCAATAGAAGAATTAAAGCAGTATAAGGAATTATTAGACAATGGGGTTATAACACAGGAAGAATTTGAAAAGAAAAAAAAGCAATTATTAGGAATATAAAAGGAGATGTGAAAATGGAAAAAATAAAAGAATTGATTAAGAAAAACCCAATTATAATTGGAATAATCATAGTAGTTATTATTGTAATAATTGCACTAGTAATACAAACAAAGAATAATAATATAACTGAAACAATGACTTATTCAGAATTGATAACCAAAATAGAAACTGCATCAGTAGAGAGCATAGAACTTTCAGCAAATGGAAAAGAAGCCATTGTAATATTAAAAGGTTCTACAAACAGAAAAAAAGTTACAATTCCAAGTGTAGATGGTTTTATGGAAATTGTAAATGAAAGGTTAAGAGAACGGAAATGGTATGAGTTTTAAACAAAAAAAATAAAGGGAGATGTAGCAAGTTATGGAGCAAGAAAAGAAAAAAATAAATGTAAAAATAATTATACCAATTATTATTGTAGTAGTTATAGGTATTATAATAACACTAGCATTGACATTAAAAAATGATAATACAAATAAAAATGATAATATAGATATTGCCCAAGTTATTGGACAATGGGGATATTTGAATATAAATAATAATAATGGTTACTTAAAATATTTCACTTTTGAAGAAAATGGAAAAATTTCAATGTTAGTATATCCTATAAATTCAGGTAAACTTAATTATAAAGGTATTAGTTTTTATAGTGGAACTTATGAAACTATTGATGCAAAAATTATTTCTAATCTTTCAGCACCACCATTTGACGAAAAAGAAATTATCTTTGCTACTGAATATGACAGCAATAATAATTTTAAACTTTATGAAGAAATTTTAACTACTGAAGATGAAAGAATTAGACAGCCTATTCACAAAGATAATTGGGAAGATATTTATAAACTTATTAAAGAAAATAACTGGTCAATAAATGTAGTTCAAGAGCGTTTTAGAGATAGAATTTATAGCTATTCATTTCTAAAGTACTAAGTTAAATGCGGAAACGAGCCTACAAGCCACCTAAAACAAGACCCTTAGAAACATTGGTCGCGACCTTCCGCTACTGGACTAGATTATTATAGATGCAGACTGCAGCTGCAGAAATTCAAAAAGCCTATTCTAATTCATTTTAGAAAAGGCTTTTTAATTTATGCTTATTTGCTCCATAATTAGCTTTTAAATGCGTTTTGCTATTGTAGTAATATAATTTGACCTATGGAAGAATAAAACGCGAATATGACAATTTTAGACAGTTTTGGAAATAACTAGACAAGACCGCGTTAATAGTGTTATAATAAACTAGCCTTTTGAAAGGTAATACTGGAGAAAGGAGGGCAATTCACACTATGACAAAATATGATATTATCTTTTTAGTCATTGTCTTGCTTTTGGGCAAGCATTGGGGAAAAGGAAAAGGCAAAAGGTAGAAATACCAGAGTGGCAAAGGTCAGCCACTCTTTATTTTTTGCAAAAAAAATGAGATATGTCGGTCAAACATACCTCTAGCAATTCACACTAATTGCTTAAGCTATAATTATTATAGCATACACTTTTATATTATGCAAGTATTAAAATAAATATTCTATGAATTGACTTAAATTTTAATTTTTTTTCATAGATAATAAATTATACTAACCTATTAAAAAAAACTTAAATATGGCTAATTTAAAAGGAAAGAGAGCTACCTCAAA
>CANBBP010000023.1 GCA_947366895.1 uncultured Clostridia bacterium | reverse complement strand
CCATTAAATTGAACTCATCGGGCGTTAAGTCATAGACTTTTTGCAGGTGTCTTTTGAAAAATATCTTTGAGAGGCTTTATTTATACCAAAAGCACCACCCCCAAAGTAAATAGCATTTAAATAAGAGGTCATAATTTCATCTTTTGATAAACTTTTTTCTAATTTTTGTGTAAGTAGTAATTCATTGATTTTTCTTTTAAAGGTTTTTTCGTTCGTAAGATGCGTATTTTTAATTACCTGTTGGCTTATAGTAGATGCTCCTTCTTTTAAACTTCTTGAAGTTAAATTTTTAAAAGTAGCTTTAAGCATTCTTTTATAATTAACTCCTTTATGATTATAGAAATTTTTATCTTCTACACTTATGAATGCATTTATAACATTCTTTGGAACTTCATTAGCAGTTATATTTTTAAGTTTAATACTATTATCGTTAAGTGGTTTTAAATTATTATTAAATACACTTATTTCTGCATTTTCATAATTTAATTTATTTTTATCAAACTTTATATTTGAAAAATTATTTAAAAAACCAAAATTAAATAAACAAAATGTGACCAATCCTAAGAATAGAAATGACATACTTGAATATTTAATAATATTAATAAATCTTTTTTTTGCTCCCATAATATTATTATTTTTAATTAAATATTATTTATTCTTTAGTTTTCTCTTGAATAATTTTGTCAAATTTTATATAATTAAATCTATGGAATCAAAAAAATATTTAATCGAAACATTTGGCTGTCAAATGAATATTCATGACAGTGAAAAAATAGCAGGAATGCTTAGGAATTTAGGATATAATGAAACACAAGAAAAAAGTTGTGCCGATATTATTATTTTTAATACCTGTTGCATAAGAGAGTCTGCTGAACTTAAAATTATGGCAAAAATAGGTGATATAAAGGCCCTAAAAAAAGCAAACAAAAACTTACTAGTTGTTGTTTGTGGTTGCATGACGCAACAAAAAGGAATGCCGGAAACATTAAAAACTAAATTTCCTTTTATTAATATTATTATAGGTACACATAATTTAGAAGAACTTGAAGAATACATAAAAAAATATGAGCAAACTCATAAATCATTTAGTGATGTTTGGGAAAAAGAAAAAGAGATAAAAGAACATACTTCTGTATATAGAACTAGCAAATTCAATGCATGGGTTAATATTATGTATGGTTGTAATAACTTTTGTACTTACTGTATTGTACCTTATGTTAGAGGCAGGGAACGAAGTAGAAAACTTGAAGATATAAAAGCAGAGGTTCAAGATTTAGTAAGTTCAAATAAATATAAAACTATAACTCTTTTAGGTCAAAATGTTAATTCTTATGGACTTGATTTTAAAGATGGTAAAACTAATTTTGTTACTCTATTAAAAGAATTAAGTAAAATCGAGGGTGATTTTAAAATTAAATTTATGACATCTCATCCTAAAGATTTTTCTTTTGAGTTAGTAGATTTTATTGCTTCTTGCGATAAGATGTCTAAATCAATACACTTACCTGTTCAAAGTGGTAGTAATAATATTTTAAAAATTATGAATAGACATTACACCATTGAGCATTATAAAGAACTTGTTGATAGAATATATGATAAAATTCCAGATGCAACAATTACAACTGATATTATTGTAGGATTTCCAGGAGAAACTGATGAAGATTTTATTGAAACCTGCAAATTATTAGAATATGTAAAATATAGTGGGGTATTTGGTTTTGTATACTCTAAAAGAAGGGGAACACCTGCCGAGAAATTTGATAATCAAATACCTATTAATATAAAAAGAGAAAGAATAACAAAATTATTTGAAATTCAACATGCAATTGTTAAAACAAATAGCGAACAATTAATTGGTAAAACTTTAGAGGTTTTAATAGAAGATAAAATTAAAAATGTTTTTATAGGCAAAACTGATGCTGGTAAGACCATTAAAATTAAAAATGAAAATTTAGAATTGGGTAACTTTTATAAAGTTAAAATAAGTAAAGTTTTAACTAACGAACTTGTTGGCGAAGTTATAATTGATTGAAATACAAAAGAGAGATAAAATGAACGAACAATTAAAATTAGCAAATGTAATAGATAGCGATAAAATTTCACCAATGATGAAAAAATATTTTGATGCAAAAAAACAATATCCTGATTGTTTAATATTTTGTAGGTTGGGTGATTTTTATGAACTATTCTTTGAAGATGCTGAAATAGCTTCAAAAGTTTTAGATATAACACTAACAGGAAGAAAATGCGGAATAGATGAAAAGGCTCCTATGTGTGGGGTTCCTTATCATGCTGTAGATAGTTATATAGCAAAACTTATTGAAAAAGGCTATAAAGTAGCAATGTATGATCAACTTACTGAGCCTGTACCTGGAAAATTAGTTGAAAGAGAAGTTACAAGAGTTATTACATCAGGTACTTTAATTGAAACAGACATTTTAGATGCAAAATCAGATAATTATATTTTATCTATTTTCAAGAATGAAGAATATATTGGTTGTGCTTATTGTGACATCTCTACAGGTGAATTTAAAATAAGTGAGTTTAAGCAAGATGCTAATCAAAAGTGTATTGATTTATTATCAAGAATAAGACCTGCTGAAATAATTTGTAATAGTGAAATGTATGACATATCTTTTGATAAAAAATATAAAGCATTAGATTTTATTCCAAACTTTTCAAAACAACCAGATTTTTATTTTAATGAACATGAAGCAAGAGAAAAAATAAAAAAACAGTTTAAGATTGCTTCATTTCAAGGTCATGATTTTGATAAATTAAAGTTTGCCATTATTGCTACAGGAGCTCTTTTAAATTATTTACAAGAAACTCAAAAGCGAAATTTAGGTCATATTAATAGAATAATAACGGAAAAACCAAATGATTATATGAATTTAGATTTTAATGCTTGTAGGAATTTGGAGCTAATTGAAAATATTAGAGATAATAAAAAGAAAGGTTCTTTATTAGGACATTTAAATAAAACAAAAACTTCAATGGGTACTAGATTATTACAAAAATGGATACTTCAACCATTACAAGATGAAGTCATTATAAATGAAAGGCTAGATGCTGTAGAAGAATTATTTTATAATCCTATAATTTTAAACGATATACAATCTGTTATGTCTAGTATTAGTGATATAGCAAGAATTTGTTCTAAAATTTCTTATGGTTCAATTATGCCAAAAGATTGTGTAAGTCTTAAAAATTCATTGCTTTCTGTAATAGATTTATCTAATTTAACCAAAAGTCTTAAAAACCATAATTTTGTTGATTTATTTAAAGAAATCGAAAGTGTTAAAAATATTTGTGTAATGTTAGATGAGGCATTTGTTGAAAATCCTCCAAGTGTTCTTATTAATGGTGGATTTATAAAGGATAGCTTTAATGAAGAACTATATTCTCTTAAACATGCTTCAACAGAGGCAAAAAAATGGCTATCTGGTATAGAGGCTAGAGAAAGAGAAGAAACAGGAATTAAGAACCTTAAAATAGGATATTCCAGAATAATTGGATACTATATTGAGATAAATAAAGCACAAGAAACTCAAGTACCTTATAGATACACTAGAAAACAAACGGTTTCTAATCATGAACGATTTATTACTGATGAATTGAAGGAAATAGAAGAAAAAATATTAAATTCACAAGATGCATCTATTAAATTAGAATCTATTATATATGATAAAATAAAAGAACAATTAAAAAGTTTAGTTGAAATTATTCAAAGCATTGCTAATGATGTAGCTTATTTAGATGTAATATCTTCCTTAGTTAATGTGTCCCAAGATTATCAATATGTAAGACCAATTATTAATAAAACTATTAATCATATCAAAATTGAAAATGGTCGACATCCTATAGTAGAAGCTATTTTAAAAAATGAATCATTTGTTCCTAATGATACCTATATTGATGAAAATAATGATAGAACTTTAATTATAACTGGCCCTAATATGGCTGGTAAGAGTACTTATATGAGACAAATAGCATTAATAACCATTCTTGCACATATTGGTTGTTTTGTTCCCGCTAGTAGTGCTGAAATTCCTATAGTAGATAGAATTTTTACTAGGATAGGAGCAAGTGACGACTTAAACAATGGACAAAGTACTTTTATGGTCGAAATGGTGGAGGTTGCTAATATATTAAATAATGCAACAAATAAAAGTCTTGTTTTATTAGATGAAGTAGGTAGAGGGACATCAACTTATGATGGTATGAGTATTGCATGGGCAGTTCTTGAATATGTTTCACAAAAAATAAGATGTAAAACTTTATTTTCTACACACTATCATGAAATTACTAGCCTTGAAGGCAAACTTGATGGAGTTAGAAATTATCAAATAAGTGTTAAAGAATTTAATAATTCTATAATCTTTCTTAGAAAAATTATAAGAGGTAGTGCTGATAAAAGTTTTGGTATAGAGGTTGCAAGTTTATCAGGGATATACAATGAAATAATTTTAAGAGCAAAAACAATATTGCAAGATTTAGAAAGTAAAACTGTTAAATTAGATTTATCAAAAATTAAAGATGGTCAGGAAAATAGTTCTAAAGTAAATAATGAAAAAGTTTTAAGTCAAATTAAAAACCTTGATATAAATAGACTTAGTCCAATAGATGCATTTGAAATGCTTTCTCAAATGAATAAAATTTTAAATGAAAATATTTAACAATTATGTTAAAAGGTGTAATATGTCTATAAATATTTTAGATAGTTCAATATATAATAGAATATCAGCAGGAGAAGTTGTTGAAAGACCTTCTTCGGTAGTTAAAGAACTAATAGAAAACTCACTTGATGCGGAGGCGAGTTTTATAACCATTGAAATAAAACAAGGTGGTACAAAATTAATAAGAGTTATAGATGATGGTATAGGAATTGATTATCAGGATCTAAAGAAAGCCTTTTTACCTCATGCTACCAGTAAAATTAGTAATGTTGATGATTTAGATAGTATTTCCACTTTAGGATTTAGAGGTGAAGCTTTAGCAAGTATAAGTGCTGTTTCAAGAATAGAAATGTTTTCAAAATCTAGGAATAGTGAGGTTGGTGGGCGAATAACAGTTAATGGGGGTGATTTTGATGATATATCTGAGTATGGTTGTGCTAATGGAACATCTATAGCAGTTAAAGATTTATTTTATAATACACCTGCAAGGTTAAAATTTCTTAAAGGAATTAAGCAAGAGGAAAATGCTATCACAAATATTATTAATAGATTAATTCTTGCAAATCCTAATATTATTTTTAAATATATAATTGATGATAAAATTATTTATAATTCTATACAAAAAGGATTAAAAAATAAAATTTATGATATTTATGGAAAAGATTGTATTAATAATATTATTGAAATAAATCCTAGAAAAAACACTAAATATAAAATTAATGGATATATTTCTTTACCAAATTATTGTAAAGCTAATAAAACATATCAAACATTAATTGTAAATGGGAGATATGTAACAAATTCTCTTATTTCTGTTGCAATATCCAATGCTTATGAAAATTTTTTAATGAAAGGAAAATTTCCATTATTTGTTCTAAATTTAGAATTAAACTATGAAGATATAGATGTTAATGTTCACCCTAGTAAATTGGAAGTAAAATTTAAAGACACTAAAGAAATTTTTTCATTAGTTTATAACTCAATCTTACAAGCTTTAAATGAAAATAATTGTCCTGTAACATTTCAAATTAATAGTTCAGAAGAGAATCAAACCAATAATATTTTTATAACTAAAGGTAAAGATAATGAAAAAAACGAAAATTTAGAAAAAGTTACAGGTGGATTTAGTTTTAATGATTTTAAAAATTTTAGTGATGAAGTTAATAAAATAAATGTTGTTATGCCAAAATATGAAAATAAAGGTATAAGCATTTTAAAAAGCGATTTTTCATGTAAT
>CANBBP010000022.1 GCA_947366895.1 uncultured Clostridia bacterium | reverse complement strand
CAAAATATTGCACTTAAGAAGTTTTTATTAAAAGATATCGGCTTCTGTGGTTTTTTATTTATTAGTTTACTATTTAGTTTACTATTTATTATTTTAGGTTATTTCTTGTCATTTTTTAAACTAGGAAGAATTGCATCAATTTTATTTTTTATTTATTTGGCTTATTTAGTAGGAATTGATTTTATTGTATTAGTTAAATGCTTAGGTTCTATTAGAGGAATTTTGTTTGCAATTTTTGGATATTTAGTTTGGAGATTTTTGATAATATTTTTATTTTATTTGTTTATTTTTAAGGCTGGTTATTATAATAAACAATTATCATGCTATGGTAGATGTAGCATTGATGAGGTCGCTAAAAAACTAATATTAACTTTTCTAATTATAACTGCGATACTTGTTTTTCTTCAATCAATAATGCTATTGATATTAATTAAATTTTTTGTTTTCATATAAATCATGGTTTTAAACAAGTATTCTTATAGTTTATCCTGTAAAAAATTATAATTAAATTTAATTTATAATTTTAAATTATTTATAAAAAATTCTAGCAGTTTTATTAAATATATGTTAAAATTAATTAATAAAAAATAAGGTGGGTCTAGATTATGAGTAATATTGTAGACAAAATAGTTGAAAATATTAAAAGTAAAGTGGAAATAAGTGGCAGTTATATTGGTGTAATAATTAGTGTTAGTTATTATTCATTTGCTGATGAAATAACAGATAAAAAAGAATTTACTTTTAAAGAAATAGGTATCAAAGCTATTGGTAAAGATATTCAACAAAATAAAATTGTATTTGGTAAATTAGGGAATAAAAAAGTTATTGTCATGTTTGGAAGAACTCATTATTCAAGAGGATACGAATTTACTGATGTGGGAACACCTATATTTTTACTTAAAGAATTGGGTTGTGAAAAACTTATAATATGTAATTCTGTAGGAGCAATAAATCGTAAGTATAAAGTAGGAGATATTTTTACTGCAGAAGATCATATAAATCTTACAGGTAGGAATCCTCTTTTCAGATGTGATTATGCCCTTGAACATGGAAAAAGATTTATAGATATGTCTGGTGCTTATGATGAAGAACTTATTGATTTATTAGTAAATACTGCTAAAAAGGAAATGGCAATAAAAGTTAAAAAAGGTATTTTTTTAGAAATGCCAGGCCCTTCCGCAGAAACTCCTGCTGAATGTAACTTTATGTATCAAATAGGTGCAGATGTAGAAGGCTTTAATAATTGTTGCGAAGTTATTGCAGCAAAATATTGCAAATTACCAGTAATTACATATGCTTTGGTTACTAATTATGCAGCAGCATATACAAACAATAAAATTAAACATGAAGATATAGTTTTTAATAGAAAATGTGGTGGCACATACTATTTAGAATTATTAACCCGTTTGATAAACAATATATAATAAAATTATAAGTATAAAAATTCTTCTTTTATTAAATAAAGATAGTTTAATAAATATTTATTAACTATTTGCAGATAATAATATAAAGGAGAATTTTTTTATGAAAAAATCATTTGTTTCATTGACATTATTATTTATAGTTGGAGTTTTATTTGCAATTAATTATACCAAACCAGTAATTACTTTTGCATCTGTAAACGCAAATCAAAATGCAGATAATTATTCAGCAAAAAGTATGATATTAATAGATTATAATAGTGGTCAAGTTTTATATGAAAAAAATGCAAAAGATAAAATTCCAGTTGCAAGTATTGTTAAACTTATGACAATATGTTTAACTTGTGAAGAAATTCAAAATAATAAACTAAGTTTAGATGATGTCGTCATTGCTTCCGCAAATGCTTCAAGTATGGGAGGTTCTCAAGTATTTATTGAGGAAGGCGGAGAATATACTATAGGTGATTTGTTAAAAAGTACTATAGTAAGTTCTGCAAACGATGCTAGTGTTTTATTGGCTGAAACCATTGCTGGAAGTGAAGAAAATTTTGTTGTTTTAATGAACAAAAAAGCAAAAGAATTAGGACTTAATAATACTAATTATGTTAATTGTACAGGATTGCCTACAAGTAATCAATTTTCATGTGCAGAAGATACTGCAAAGTTACTAAAAAAAGTTAGTGAGTATGACACATATCACAAATATAGTACTATTTGGATTGATACATTAAAACATCCGAAAGGCAGAGAAATAGAACTTGTTAATACTAATAAACTTATTAGATACTTTGAAGGTTGTGATGGTGGTAAAACAGGATCAACAAATGAAGCAGGTTATTGTTTAAGTGCAACAGCTAAAAGAGGTAACATGAGATTAATAGCAGTAGTTTTAGGTGCTGAAAATGGAAAAGCTCGTTTTGCCGAAACTTCTAAATTATTAAATTATGGTTTTAGTAATTTTGAGAACAAATTGGTTGTAGATAGTAAAGTAAACCTTAAAGAACAAGTTGCAATTAAATCAGGAAAAACGGATGCTATAAACGTAAAACCTCTTAGTGATGTTTATATATTAACAAATAAACACTCTAACGATTATGATGTCGAAATAGAGGTGAAAGTTGAGGAAAATATAAAAGCCCCAGTAAATATTGGTTCGGTAGTTGGAAAAATTTATGTTATTAAAAATGGGGAAGTTATTGCTACTACAGATGTAGTTTCAGTAGATGAAGTAGCAAAAAATAATTTCTTTGATAGCATCAGTAATGCTCTTAAAAACTGGGCTATTAAATAAGAATATTTACTAATTTTGTAAAAAATATAGTTAGGTAAAAATGTTTGCTTAATAAAAATAAATATAATATAATTAAGAGGTTAGATTGTTAATATCTAATCTCTTATTTTATATAAAAGGTTTTAGCATGCTATATAGTATTTTATTTAGATATAATTCATGGCCATTTCATTATAGATTAATAATGTTTTTGACTTATTCGATAGCTGTTATTTTTGCACTTACTATTCACGAGTTTGCTCATGCATTTATTGCACATAAATTAGGTGATAATACAGCAAAAATTCAGGGAAGAATGAGTCTTAATCCTAAAGTACATTTTGATATTGTGGGGATTATATGTTTTTTATTTTTAGGTTTTGGTTGGGCAAAACCAGTACCTATAAATCCATATAATTTTAAAAATATAAAAAGAGATATTTTCTTTGTTAGTATTGCTGGTATAGTTGCAAATCTTATACTTGTTATAATTTTTTGTCCAATTTCTCTATTGCTTGGAACTTTGGAAAGTTCAGTTGTAGTTTTTATTTTTTATTGTTTGTTTACTTATTTATATCAAACAAATCTTGTTTTTATGGTTTTTAATTTATTACCTATTAAACCATTAGATGGATATAATGCAATTGAATCACAATTAAGTTATACTAATCCTTTTGTAAAGTTTATGCAATCTTATGGTACTTATGTTATGTTGGGTGTAGTGTTATTATTTTCAGTAACAAATGTATTTTCTTATTTAGTACAATATGTAGGTTATCCTATTGAAATGCTATGGCGATTAATTTTAGGTATTAAAGCATAATAGTTTTAAGAATAATTAATTAAAATAAAAATAAAGGTCTATTTTATTTTTTAAAATTATTAACCTACTTTTATATTAAATTTAAAAGGTGTAGAGCAATGAAAAACGAAAAAGATGAAAGATTGAAAGAACAATTAGAATCGTTTGATACAGGTTGTAAATTTAAACTTGAAAACTTTGAAGGTCCCTTAGATTTATTACTTCATTTAATTAAAGAATCAAAAGTTGAAATTTCTGAAATTAAACTTGCAGATATAACGGAACAATATTTAGATTATATGTCAGAACTTGATGAACTCGACCTTGAAAAAGCAAGTGATTTTATTGATATTGCTGCTACACTTATTGAAATTAAATCAAAATCTTTATTACCTCGAATTGAAGAAAATGAAGATGGAGAGGAAGAAGATCCTGAAAAAGTTTTACTACGACAAATTAAAGAATATAAACTTTTTAAAGAGGCAAGTGAAAGACTTAAAGAATTTGAAGATGTTAATAAATTTTATAAACCAGCAGATGAAACAGTGAACGATTATAGGTATGTTTTAAAAGAAATGAATATTGAGGGATTGCTTAATGCTTTTGCAAAAATGCTAACAAAAGTTAAAAAAGAAGCAGAAGAAATTATTCCTAAGAAAATTGAAAAAGATAGATTTACTGTTGCTGAAAAAATTATTTCTATAAGACAAAATATACTTGAAAAAAAGAGAATGCGTTTTTCTGATTTCTTTGAAGAAGATTATACTCGTAGTGAAATGATTAATCTATTTCTTGCAGTTTTAGAATTACTTAAAATGCAAGAAATTCTTGTTAAGCAACAATCAATATATGAAGATATTGATATAGAATTAAAAGAGAAAGAAATAAGTGAGGTACAATATGCAAACTGAAATAGAAAAGTTGCCAGAGTTAGTAGAAGCTATTTTATTTGTTGCAGGGCAAGGTGTTGAACTTAAAGATATAGCGGAAAAATTAGAAGTTGATGTAAAACAAATTTCAAAAGCAATTGAAGAACTAAAAATAAAACATGAAAACGATGGCATAAATATCATTACATATAAAAATTCTGCTCAAATGTGTTCAAATTCTATTTATGCAGAAGATATTGCTGTTGTATTAAATCCTATTAGAGAAAAACAATTAACAAAAGCTGCTTTAGAAACTCTTGCTATTATTGCATATAAACAACCTATTACAAGATTAGAAATTGAGCAAGTAAGAAATGTAAATAGTGATTATGCTATGCAAGTTTTAACTAATTTTAAATTAGTAGAAATAGTAGGAAGAAAAGATGCTGTTGGTAAACCTCTTTTATATGGAACAACAGATGAGTTTTTAAAACATTTTAATTTACAAGATATTAATGATTTACCTGATTATGATGAAATTCTTGAACGAATAGAAATAATTCATGCTGAAGATACTAAGGGCGACTCATTGTACGGTAGTACTGAAATTATACCTGAAGAACAACTTAAAGATGCTTTAAATCAGACTAATAATAGTGATGATAACTCAAATGTAACTGAACAAGATGCTCAAAATAATAATGTTATTACAATGCAATCAAATGACAACATAAGTCAAGATGATAATGCGAATACTAATACCGACCAATCATTCACACCAAATAATGATATGTCTGATGATCAAATGAAAATAGAGGAAGAAAATAAAGAAGTTAATTCCCTTAATGATAGTGATACTACTGACGATGCAGGTAAAATCGTGATTGATAGTAACGAAAATCTTGAAGAAATAAAAAACACCTTATTAAATGCAAATAGTGAAGATGAAAATGCTATAATTGATAGTTTTAAAGATAGTGATACCTTATAATATATTAAAATAATACTATGTAATATTGAATAATACTATGCAAACATAAAATTAAACCCACTTTTTAGGTTAAAAGAGTGGGTTTTTTTGTGTCAATAGAATTTTAACTTCATTACTTTTTTTAATTGCATTTTGACTATTGTTTTGGTTAATATCATTATTATATTTTGCTAAAACATAATAAGTGTAAAGATTTCCGAATTTTAATGACTCATCAGTAAATGTTACTATTTCGTTTTTGTTTTTTACTGTTGATAGGGTAATAGCATTGTCATCATCTTTTCTGATAATTTGATATTCTAAATAGTTATTTGTTTTAAATGAAATATAAATATTACCATTATCATTTTTCTTTACATCTATATTAAAATCTTCTATTTCATCAAAAATATTGGAAGTTTCTTTTGGTATATTTGTCATTGTAAATAATGCTTTTGTTTTATATCTATCTGGTGTAGTAGAAGAAGCGAGCATTATTTTTTGATTATTTATATATTCTAAAGAGTTAATATCAACTTCTAAAACATCGTTTGGTTTTATAAAATTATCTTTACTTAATTTAGCTTTATTATAAAACGATTGTGCCATAAAAGTAGGAGTATTTGCTCCAGTAATGTTTTTAGGTAAAAGAGATTTATTATCTGTAGAGCCAAACCATACACATAATGTATTTTGTGGTGTATAAGATAAACTCCATACATCACTATTTTCGCCTTTTTTACTATTGCTAACACCAACAGTTCC
>CANBBP010000021.1 GCA_947366895.1 uncultured Clostridia bacterium | reverse complement strand
TCTCTTACAAAACAACTTTGTAGAAGGGGGATTTTTAAAAAAGATTAATAAAAATATTTAATGTTTATAACTTAAATTTATAGTAATTAAATTTCAATTATTTGTGTTGATATGTTTCTAACAAAAGCTTTGTCATGTTCTACAAAAATTAATGTTATATTGGCCTCTTTAAGTAATTGTTCAATTTGAATACGAGAAATAACATCTATATAATTTAATGGCTCATCCCAAATATATAAATTTGCTTCTTCACATAAACTTTTAGATATTAAAACTTTTTTCTTTTGACCAGCACTAAAGTTTTCAATATTAATTTTAAGTTGTTCTTTTGTAAAACCTAGTTTTACTAACATTGTAAAAAACTTTGTTTGGTTAAGGTTATTATCTTTTGCAAACTCAATAAGCGAGCCACAAAGAAAATCATATTTTTGACTTATATAAGAAATTTTGGTTTTCTTACTTTTATAAACCAAACCCGTATATTTTATATCTTCTCCCATTAAAACTTTCAATAAACTAGTTTTTCCGCTTCCGTTATTACCACTTATAGCAACTTTATCACCATTTTTAATGGAAAAACTTAAGTTGTCTAAAACTTTCTTTTTATCATAAAAAATTGAAAGTTCTTTAACCTCTAATAATGTATCACTTTTATTCTCTTTAAAATTTAAAAAAAGGTCATCTTGTTTTTCAATATTTTTTAAAAGATTTGTTTTTTCTTCAAGCATATTTTTTTGCCTAAACTCAATGGCTTTTGCTCTTTGAGCCATTTTTGCCGCTTTATGACCTATTGCTCCTTTATCAGGACGCAACCCTGCAATTCGGGTGCCATTTTTACTATTTTCAATTAATTTCGACCATTTTAAAGTTTGGTTTATACTTTCTTCTAAACGAGAAATATCTTTCTTTAATTTTTCATTTTGAGCAATTTCAAAATTGTCTTGATTTTGTTTATTTTCCCACCATGTAGTAAAATTTCCTTTTTGAATTTCAATATCATTTTTATTTATAGAAATTATATGATCAACACAATTATCAAGAAAATCTCTATCGTGAGAAACAACCATAAAACCTTTTTGTTTGTTTAAAAATCTTTGTACACATTCTCTTGAAGACGAGTCCATATGATTAGTTGGTTCATCAATTAAAAGAAAGTTATTTTCTTTTGTAAAAAGAATAGCAAGCAATAATTTTGTTTGTTGTCCGTTTGATAGATTTTCAAAAGGACAATAAAGACAGTCTTCTTCTAATTCTAACTCGTTCATTTTAATTAAAATTTTCCAGAGTTCATAATCCGGATATATATCTGAAATTATATTGAAAATAGGTAGTTTTTTGTTTTTTATTTCATATGGAAAATATTCAAAATTAACTAAACCATAAATTTTACCTTTATATTCATATTTCCCTAAAAGTAAATTTAAGAGAGTGGTTTTACCTTTACCATTTCTTCCTATAAGACCAATCTTCCAGTTTGTATCAAAATAGAAATTTATATTTTCAAAAACATTTTCACTTGTTCCATCATAACCAAATGTTAAATTTTGTATATTAATTTGCGACATGCTTCCTCCAAAAAAATAAGCCATAAGGAAATTTCCTCATGACTTATTTAAATATTTTAATAAGACTTGTTTTGTTAACTTCCTCAAAAAAAGCACAACAAAAAAAAGAAAGTCTTTTTCAATTAATATTATTGTGCCTATAAAAATTTAACAAAACAAAATCTCATTGGTTTCTCCTTTTTTAATATAATATTAACATATTTTATTGTCAACAATTTCAAACTATTAAGTAATATTATTTTTTAAATTAAATATTAGTTGATATTAAAAGTATTTTTGTGAAAATTAAATTATCAAAAATATCTTAAATGTAACCAAAGTTATTTAGATTAAATCATTATTTATTTTTTTGCATTAATTAAATAAATATGTGACTATGTTAACATGCAATTTATATAGCGAATAAATTTTATAAGAAAAAACACGATTATTTGCTTGTGGTGAGTTACTTTATATCTTTGCAACAGAGTTTTTATTTAAAAGAGTATTTGAAACAAATTTACTATCTTTAAATATTGCCCAATTTTGGAATATTCAAAGCATATTCTTAGCCTTTTCAAGTGGGGTATATTCAACAAAAATTTTACCTTGTACATTTAGTTTTTTAAAAACATGGCTTTCCTTAATTCTTTCTTTTAACTAGTTCTTTTTATTTTTTACACTTTGGCTGATGTTTTTTATCTCCAATAGCACAATATAAATGTTTATTATCAATATTTTAATGTTAAGTTACATATTTATTCATAATGTTCTTCTAGGATTAATTATTTTAAAACTTTTGTGATTAAAATTAGTTTTATATTCTAATATTTTTGCTTTGCTAAGTTCGTAATTTTTTTTACAAAATCAGTTTTGCCTTCAGTGTAAGCATCTCTATTATACTTAAACTTTTTATATAATTCTAATTTCAACTGTTCATAGTCTTTTGCAATTTTTGAATGAGTTTTCAAATAATCTCTAAAATATATTTCATCTTCATCATCCTTTAATCTAATATGTAGATGAAAAACTTTTTCAGCATAACCATATTCAGTGTAACCTTTGTTAAGAGAAATTCTATTGTTATTTTTTGCCATAACAATATAGCCTTGTTTTTCTAAAAGGTTAGTTACTTGCTCTAACTCATTTTTTTTATTAACCATTATAAGTATATCAATAATTGGTTTAGCCATTATTCCTTGTATAGCGGTACTTCCAATATGATGATATAAAATTTTTGGTGGAAGAATCTTTTTAAGAATTTCTACTTCATCTTTATACCATTTTTCCCAGTATGGATTATGCTCTGTTAATATAATAGGAAATAATTGCCATAATTCTTTAAGGGTCATTTCACTTAATTTTTTCATGTTTTAATTATATCATAATACCTTTGCAACAAATAACAAAATTAACAAAAAATCACGAACTTTTGCACGTGATTCTTTATTATTAAAACTTAATATTTTCAATTTTGAAATCGCAATAATATTCAGCTTCTTCTGCTGAAAACTTTAAAACACAATAGTCAGGATCGGTTACTCCTTCCTTATAGAACATCTTATCGCCAAATCTCCAAATTTTATTTTTTGTTTCTTGATCGGTACAAACCTGCATAGTACCTTTAATTGTTGCTCCTTGATACTTAAATAAGCCACGATTATAAAAATATACACATGCCTTATTATTGTTTTTGTATTGCTCAACCTTTTTACTTGATGTGTTGGTTGAAAAATAAATATCGTTACCATTAATTTCTCGTGGACAAAGCATTGCTCTTGTTACCGGGTAACCTTGTTTATCAACCGAAGAAATAAATGCTGTTTTTTGTTTTTTAATAAATTTAAACAATTTTTCTTTTGTCATAGTTAATTTTCCTACATTAATTAATAATCTTTTTACAAATTGTATAGTTCAGACTCCAAGGTTTTGATTTAAGTTTTCCAAACCATGGATAAGCAGTAACTAAATTTTTTTATATTTTGCTTAAAGTCTTTTTAATATTGTGTCAACACATAGCAAAGTCTTTTTTTGATTTCCACTTTTTGATTTTGCAACGTTAATTTTTTAATTAAATAAATAAAATAAATCAAACTTTGATTTTGCTAAATCAAAATATATTCTAGCCAGTTTTCTTTTTTATTATTCCAACATATGCATTTTGAAGATATTTCTTTACTTCACTATTTTTAAGACCAAACCTTTCCTTTGATGACAACATTGGTAATGATTCCACAAAATCGTGCCACTCGATTTTTAATTCTTCTTCACTTAAAAATTCCTCAACTTCTTTTTTGTCCTTAAATCTCCAGGCAGCATTATTTCTGTCTGTCACTTGCGTTAGTTTTTTGTTATAGTCTTTTTTACCTGTCAAAGTTCTATCTTCATTTACAAGAAATTTTGCAGGTGTAAAATCGCAAGTTAGTCAAACTCCATTGTTTTTAGAAATAATATTATAAACGATTTTGGTAAGAGTTCTTTTTTCATTAAAATCTAAATATCTCATGAGTCCTTGATTTATCACAGCAATAGGCTTTGATAATTCAAAGTGTTTTAGGTTTTATTTATATAATCTTTGTTTAAAGTGTTGTCTCCAACAAAGTATAAATTGCTTGGTAAATTTCCTACGACTTTATTCAAAATAGATTTTTTCTCTTTTATTACTTTTGGCAGATCCAACTCAACATAAACAAAATCAGTATTTCGTTTGCAAAAATTCAAGCCTCTCGAAGTAAACCCGCAAGCAACTTCCAATACCTGTGTTATCCCAGATTGTTTCAAAAATTTATCAATCAAAACATATCTCGCTTCAATTTCAAAGACTAATTTATCATTTTTCAGGTCATCTAGAAAACCATATTCACACAAAGCGTTATATATTTCGTTTGCATATGGAATGTTAGTGTAAATCAATGGATAATCATTGTGAAGTGCTGTTGGAATTATGCTTTCAAAATCCGATTTAATCATTAATTACTCCCTTATCTTTTGATTATTATATCGAAAAATCAAAACCTTAAATTTCCAAAAAAGACATTGATTTTTAAATTCTTTCACTTTCAATCTTAATAGTCAGAAACTATATTTGCATACAGTGACAAAATTAATTAAAAACCACTGTATACAGTATTCTTTTGTCTTTGTTAAAAAAGATTTTCTATTTAATATAGTTGGTGCGTCCATCAGGATTCGAACCCGAAATCTAAGTTCCGAAGACTTATGTGATATCCATTTCACTATAGACGCATAAAGATTTTAATAATTTTATATTACAACTTCTTTAGATATTTATCAACATTATTTGGATTAAAATAAGTTTAATGTTTATTTTATGATCATGTTTTTAATAATAAAAAATAATAAATTTAAAACTAAAGTGTAAAGACATTTTGTTTGATTTTATTAAATTATATTGTATAATATTTTTGGGATTTTAAAAATGTTTGAAATTAATCAAGAAATAGAAACAAAAAAGCCTCATGCCTGTGGCTGTAACAAGTGGATAATTACAAGAACGGGTGCTGATTATAAAATTAAATGTGCTTCATGTGGTAGAGAACTTTTAATAAATAGTGATAAGTTAAAAAAAATAATTAAAAAGAATTAAATATATAAAAAAGTTTATAAAAATTAATAGTGTGATAATTATTATAAAAAGATAGTTTTTTATAAAATATTTTATAAAAAGTCAAAAAGTAAATAATCTAATAAAAGAAAAAATAATATGATTAATTTTAGTGATGTTCAGTTAGGAGAAGTAAACAAATATTATAAACAAAAAAAATCTATAAGCATTATAATTATAGATATTCTTTTATTATTATATTTATTATGTATGTTTGTTTATCTTATATTTAGTATTGTCTTTATTAGAGCTCAAGTTATAGGAGTATCAATGCAACCTTTGTTTAACCCTAACTTAGAGGTACTTGCAAATCCTAAAGATTATGAAAATTCAATTTATCAAGATGTAGCTTTTGCAAATAGATTTGACAAGGGAACTAATGGTGATATTATATTATTAGAAATTTTAGAAGATTTAAATGATCCGGAAAGTAAAAATATTGTTATTAAAAGAATAATTGCAACTGGCGGACAAAGAGTAACATTAAAACAAGAAGATGATGGCTTTTATTATTACTATGTTAGCAATTCTATTTCAGAATTAGGAAATAAACTACATGAAGATTATGTAAGTGATAAAAATAAAATTAAAGTTCAAAACGATGAATACTTTAATAAATTTAGCGAATGTGCACCAAGTTATTTAACTGATGATGGGTTGGGAAGATATATTATTGTGCCCGAAGGTCAAGTTTTTGTGTTAGGAGATAATAGAGTTATTAGTAAAGATAGCCATATATTTGGACCAGTTAAGGTGGAGCAAATTTTAGGAAAGGTTAGTTTTTATTATTCTTATAATGAAAATTTCTTTTCTTTTGTTTGGAAAAAAATTTGTGGAGTTCTTTAAAATTTCATAAAATAATAATATTCATTTTAATAAAATTATAGATAAATAATTTATAAATTATGTTAGGAAAAAAATATGAAACAAGAATATGAACAAAAGTTTAAAGAAGCAATAGAAAAATGTCCATTAAAAGATAAAAAAAGATTTCAGTTTTTTCGAGATGCTTTAGAATTTTATGGTGAAGAAAATGAAATTAAGATGGCCCTGGAAGAAATGAGTGAACTCATGAAGGAATTATTAAAGTATATAAGAGTTTCAGAATATTCTTTATCAAATGATGGCAAAAATAGAATTGAACTTGCAAAACAAAATATTAAAGAGGAACTTGCAGACATTTATTGTACTGTTGACCAACTAAAAATAATGTTTGGTTCTAAGGAAATAGATGAAATCATTAATCAAAAAATTGAAAGAGGATATGAAAGACTTAATAAAAATAAACAAACAAAGAATATAAAAGATTAAATGCATAACAACTAATTAAAAGCTAGCAATTAAATTAATTAAAAAGGTATTGTTTATAACTAACTTTTATATTTTTAAATATTTTTTTCCTAAACAAATGTTTATTGCCCCCTTTTACAAAGTTGTTTTGTAAGG
>CANBBP010000020.1 GCA_947366895.1 uncultured Clostridia bacterium | reverse complement strand
GCATCTTTTTGTAAATCAGTAATATTTGAATTTGTACTATAAACACCAGTTTTTATTTGGTTATTTTCTAAAATTGAATTTCTTAAACTTGTTCTTAATGTTTTCATTGATTACCTCCATTTTGATATGCTCCACCAGCTAATGTAACAAATAATGTAATTGGCGATATAGCCCAAAGAGTTACATTTCCACTTGTATCTGTAACATTTGCAATATCAATATTTTCGTAAACTTCAGCACTATTTAAGTATCTAGCACTTATTAGTAAATTTTGTGTTGGGCTTATATGGTGTACAGCTTGTGGAATTGTTGCAAAATATGTTCCATCAGTTTCATCCAAAGTCCAAGCTGCTTCTTGAACTGTAATAGTAACTGCACCAGAATTGCTTTCTAATACTACCGAATTATCTAATGCTAGCCTATATGTACTTGGGTATGCTTCATCGCTATATAACCTAACATTAACTTCTTCACTACTATTAAATGTTAACAGCATTTGTATTCGTAATATATCGCCTGGTTTTAGGTCAATAAATGTTCCAATAGGTATTAAACTAAAACTTGTCTTTAAACTCTGTGTTGTAATTGGATAACTTGTACTTCCAGTTAGTCCTAATTCATCACTTACAGCCACACCAATTTGCATAAATTCAGTTTCTTCTGCTTTCTTGGTAAAATAATTAACCTTTATAATAACATTTGAATTTCGGCTAAATGCAAGCTTAGAAACCAACTCGCACGCTGTTGCAGAGTTTAATTCTATGTCACCTACTATTGTGTGGTCAATTTGAAAAAACTGCTGTTCAGTTCCAGCAGTATTAAATGTTTGTTCAAATTGTATTCCAGTTGGTGGTTCAACTGGTGGAGTTGTAATTAAACCATTGCTAGATAGATACCATAATGTGCCAAAAGATTTGCTTAAAAATCTTTCATCACTTTGCTGTTTTGTATATACTGTCCCAACTGGTGCATAGTAGGTATTTATAACATTACCATTAGCATCTTGAGTTGCTTTAGTCGCATTAGCAACATTTAATTGATTTTCTTCTTTTCCATTTAATAAACTTGAGGAATTAACATTTAACTGACTTTCAACTTTTCCATTTAATTGTTGTGAGTTAAAAACGCTTAATTCACTTGCTGTTTGACCATTTAATGTTTTAGCATCTCCAGCCTGTAAAGTCCCACTAATCAAATTATTAATTTGTGTTGTAAGACTATTTATATTAATTAAGTTTTGATTTATTAGGTCTACTATGCTTAAATACTCTTCCCCAACTAATATATAAATATTAATAACTTCTCCAGCCACAATATCAACTAACAATGTATTAGTTGACCCCACACCATATGTTCCCTTAACAATTCCTTGAACGCCATTTGTAGCACTTTGAACTCCTGGAACTAATAAACTACTCCAAATAGAACCATTAAATGAACAACGATATAATTCATCAGTAGCACTTTCCTTTTTAACTAAATTATATATACTATCTCCATTTTTTGGTTGCCTATCCCTTTGTTCTACAACAAATGCTGTTAACTCTTCTGGTGTTGCTGGGTTTTCTTGTGTTGTAAGAGTTCCAATTAAATCTTCCCCAGTAGAAGTGTTTTGTTTTAAAAAATTAATATCATTAGTATTTGTGGCTATATTTTGAGTATTTTGTGTGATTTGCATACTATTAGCAGTTATGTTTTGTTTATTTTCATTAATAGCTCCTACTATGGTCTTTGCAACTGTTTGTAGTTGACTATCATTAATTGCTTGCTTTGTATTTAATAATTCATTAATAGCACCTATAATGCTTTTAGATATAGTTTGTAAAGCGTTACTAGTAGATTCTAGTTTATTGCTTTGTAATTCGTTAATAGCCCCTACAACAGTCTTATCATTTGTAGTTAACTGATTGCTTGTTTTATCTTGTTTATTGGCATCTAAAACATTTAATGCTGTTACAACTGTTTGTTCCCCACCAACCACATTAATATTACTATCAACTTTATTTTGTTTGTTAGCATCTAGTTGTGCAATACTTGCCATTATTTCATCAGTTGTACTTGGGTCAACTGGTTCAGTTTCACTCGCGTTACTATCTTGCACGATAGCACTTACTATTTCGGTTGTAAGCGTTGTTTCTTGTGTGGTTGGTGTAATTATATAACTTATATATAAATTACCATTTAAACGCAAATCATAAGCCGATAAGTTATATCGCCAAACATAAGTTCCATCACCTAACTGCTCTAACAAACACTGCTTAGCAGAAACAAGTGTGTCATCATCTTGTTTTAATGATATTTTTACTACGCTAGCAAGCGGTAGTGGTATACTCATATCCACAATATTTACCTTGTTACTAGCACGAAAAATGTTGCTACCAGTTATTGTAGCAACACTTCCATCTTGATTATATTGAATTAACATTTTATCCTCCTATAAAATTTTTGTTGATTTTTTTATAAAAACTGTATATAATAATAATGTATACAAAAAACATAGAGGTAATAGCCCATAAGGGTTTGTCGAGTAAAATCTCAACCTCTATGTTTTTTTTTGAAACTAACTAAGTATATAAATTGATTGTTGCCTTTATCTCTAATATTTACAGTAATATCAAAATTTCCTTCTTCTGTTTCAATTTCATTAACAAAATAATGCCACTTCTCAACACCTTTATGTGATTTATTTTTTTTACCAGCTTCATTAGATGAGTTAGAATATTGCGATTCCTCGATATATTTTGGTAATTTTTCAATATTACTGATTTTATAATTATATCCATCTTTATCTGATACTTTGTCACCATATACATTTTCCCTTGCACTATGAATATCAAACTCTGCAATAATTTCTTTATTATTAGTTCTAAGATTGATTGGCTTTAAATTTTTTATATAGTTAATCAATTCTTTTTGTTTAATTTTTTTAATACTTTTTAAAGTGTCAATTAACTTTGTAATTTCTTGTTTATATTCACTACTGATTTCATCAGTTGAATCTTCGTTATCATTATCTTTATTTTCTAAAGTTTTAAATTTTTCTAAAACTTCAGTCCAAGACATTTTACTTGTGTCATAACCAGCATCTTCTACCATTGCGTATGCTAGTTTTACGAATCCGTTATTTGCCATTACACCTCCTCACGGCATAAAAAATAGCAGGTCTTTCGACTTGCTATCTTTTTCATTTAATATTAAGTTATTTGTTTTTTCTATTTACTTCTTTATTTATTAAATCTTTATTAGAATTAACCTTTAATCCCTTCCTTAAATAATTATCATTTACCATCATCGCTCTAATCATATTATTTAAGTTCTGATCTTCATTTAGTGGGAATAAGTATTTTGCTATAATTAATGGTATAGCAATTAAACTACTTATAATTGTAACACCAGAAGTTACGCATACAGTTATAAAGTCCAAATTAAAACTATTGTTACATGCTACAATAATTATACTTGCAATACACCCAATAGTTAATATACACATTAAAACCATTATAATAGAAAAGAAAGCAACTTTCATTTTGCTTTTATAATTTTGATTGTTTGAATATGCGTTTAAATATTCTTGTGTAATTTCAGAATATACTTTATTTCTGCGTTCTATTTCTTTTGAAACATTGTTGTCATTATCATTTTGCAAAATTTCTTTTTTACTGTTTTCTTCATCTAAAACCAAAGAATCATCTTTTAAATTTTCTTTTAAATTGATAAACAATTTGAATTGGTCTTGATTTATACTATCATCCTTTTTCCCCATTATTTGCCCCTATAATATTTATCTAACCTTACAGCTGCTGCAGATTCAGAAACATTAAAATCTTGTGCAATTTTAAGTATTAATAATTCATCTGATACAATATCTAATTTTGGTATTAAGTGATTAAGATAACTATCAAGAATCTCATATGGCATTAATATTTCAGATGCTATATCATTAACAATTTTTTCATTTGGATCATAATGGGCATTATTTTCCCTATGAGCAAATAACCCTCTATTATTATTTTTATCGGCACAGTATAGTAAATAATGTCCTATTTCGTGAGCCACGGTAAATCTTTTTCTTAATGGCGAATCAGTATTATTAACAACAATAACTTTACTAACTTTATCTGGTTTTCCTGGAATTAAAAATGGGTCATTTTCATCAACCAAAATAAAACCAGAGTCTTGTATATTTTGTTGTAAAACCACAAATCCAAGTTTATTTGCCAATTCAACTATTTTAACTGGAAATTCATATAACTCATATTTTAATAATAAATCTTTTGCTAATTTTTGGATATCCATTTTCAACCTCCATTGTAATTATATTATATTAATAAACTTATTGTCAACATACTGATTTATAAAAAGGAAGCTACTCGCTTCCTTTTTCATTTTTAAGTTTTTCTATTTCGTATTTTAGTCGTGTTAGTTCATCTTCTTTCTTTTTGCGTTTCTTAAAAAGGTAATATCCATAATCTAATATTAAATAACTTGATATTATTATAAAAGCGGATAGAACTATTGCTTTTATTGAATTACCTTTTACACATACATAATTTATATATCCATTAGTTATTAATGAATTACTTTTGAACTTTCCACACACTTCATAATTACCATATAGATAATTAGTATAATATATTACCTCATCCTCTATATTATAATAATAGATGTTTTTACTTGAATTACCGCTCTATGTAGAAGAATAGAATTCTATTTGATTTTCATTTATAAATGTTAAACTATAATACGAATTTGATAATTTTGCTTCATACTTATATCCTTTAAAATAAGGAATAGTGTAGTAATATATTAGTAAAATTAAACTAACAATAAACAAAGGAACACCTATAAAATATTTTATAGGTATATTTTTTATAAACGCTTTTATTTTATTATTTCTTTTATCTTCATTATAAACGCTTTTTTCTTTTGTGAAAAACATAGTTTCCTTTTACGCAAATTTTAAATTGAAATTTAAAACTTTTATTTTTTCTTTTAAGAGTGGGTTATACCCCCCCCCCCCGAGTTTTTGGAAGAGGCATTATTCGCCTTTAATTGCTCTAGTTTTTTTTCTAATCTAGTTTGTTTTGCTAATCGCATTTTTTCTATGCGTTGTTTATTTTTTTCAGTATTAGCAAAAAATTCTTTATATGTAAGGTAAGTAATAAAATATAAATAAATAATTAAACTTATGCTTGAAAAAGATATAATTAAGATTGATGGAATTATTTTATTCCTATAGGATTTATATATTCTAAAAGTATTTTCCAATAAGGTAGTAGTTACATTCATTCCATCTTTATCATAGTTTTCATTATAATAAAGTTTATTATTATTATAACAATCTAATTGTTCAAAATAATCTTCTTTATATTGAGTATATGGCTCAATATAATCAGAATATATTTGTGAAGAATTGATTATATAATAAACTGCAAAACTAAACATTAAAATAATTAAAAAAATATTAATAATATAACTAATCTTATTTTTTTTCATACCTTGTCTCCAATAATATATGAATTTATATAATATTGATAACATAAAAAGTAATTTTTAGCAATTAAAAAATATATTATTACATTCTTCATTTGCAGAAAAACTATTATTAATACCCAATAACAATCGTCCAGAATCACTGCACACAGCTATACTTTGGCAGTCTGTTGGTACTTTAAAGCCTTTTATATAAAAACTTGAGCCATTTGTGGATACTATATCATTAACAGTCAATTCTTTTATTAGTGTTACTCCTGCTAAATTTATTAACTTATCAAATTTATTAATTTTATTTGGTAATGCATAGATATAAGCTGGATAGTTTGTAACATTTAATAATTTTGAAAAATGTGTTAAATAATAACCAATAATAAATTTTTCTTCATTTGTAATAAAATGAAATTGTATATTTATTTTCGGAATTTCCCTATTGCCTTTCTTTACAATTAAAGCTCCATCAACATCTACCGTAGAATAATTGGAAGAAAATAATGGAGGTAATGTTGTTAAATATTCTATTTCTGGCAAAGTGTCTGCTAAATTATCTAAATTATTACCATTTGCTGGAGAGCAAATTTTAAACGATAAGTATTCAAATTCTCCAAGTTCATTGTTATATGGTATATAATTTAAACTGTTTTTTAAATCTATAACCTTTTTTATAATCTTATTTCCAGCAGAATAATTATCTTTGAATTTACTTGAAAATATTAAACTATTACCCATCGCTAAAACATTCATCGGCAATGCCACTGTTTTTATAGGTGTTTTATCTTTTTTATATGTTGTTAAAAGCATTAATGTTGGGGCTGGTTGAGATTCTCTTTGTATAAAACCATCTATAAGTTTGTTTTTTCCAGCATTTGTAACAATACTAAAAGGATTATTTTGCTCTATAAATCCAATACTAATATTGGTAGAATAATTAATTTCTCGTTCAACAGTTTGCCTTTCCGAAACCTCATACATTCGATTAAAGCTACTTATACCAATATATTTACTTAGTCTATTAAAGTCTTTAGATAATTGAATAGTACAATTTATATATTCAGCATAAAATTGTAAATTTATTTGTGCAATATAATAATTACCAATCACCTCACCTATATTAGGTATTCTTACCAATTCTTTAAATCTTAAAGTTTTTTGCAATTCATTATTACTCAATCTTAAAACATTACCCTTTAAATTTTCACCATAAGCAACCGAATCAACCATATTAGCACTTTGATTATAAAATAATGTACTTTTCTCTTCATATTCATCATAATTTACTTTTCTTTGCTTCATTCTTGTGCTAGTAATAGGAATATACTCTACTTGATATTGTAAAGTGTTTAATTTCTCAACATTTATCGATATACCTTCTACATCTAAAATGTTTGCTATCGCACAGCCAGTTAA
>CANBBP010000019.1 GCA_947366895.1 uncultured Clostridia bacterium | reverse complement strand
GCCAAAATATGAAAATAAAGGTATAAGCATTTTAAAAAGCGATTTTTCATGTAATTTTGGTGAATATTTTTGTAAACAAACTAAAGAAAACAAAACTAATGATGTAAATGAAAATAATACTATAAAAGAAAGTAATAATGATAGTTTTAAGTTTAGTTTAAAAAATAATTCAGGAATTGATTTTAAAACTAGTAATGAATATAAAAAAGAAAGTTTTACTCAAGAAAAACTTGAAGAACAGATTACATACAAAATTATAGGTACTATATTTAATACATATATAATTATTGAAAGGGATGATAATATTTATTTATTTGACCAACATGCAGGACATGAAAGAATATTATTTGATAATTTAATTTCATTATATGAAAAGAAAAAGTTAATAAGTCAACCATTACTTTTACCTTATATTTTTACTGTAAATGAAATAGAAGATAATTTAATATTAAATAACTTTGATAGTTTTAATAATTTCGGATTTGAAATAGAATCATTTGGAAAATATACTTATAAAATCTCAGCTATTCCTTCAATCTTAGATGGAATAAATTTACAAAATTTTATAGATGATATGTTAAAAAATACCACTAAAATATCTACAACTAGCGAACATATTAAAAATAAATTTGCAACAATGGCTTGTAAAGCTGCTATAAAAGGCGGACAAAAATTAAGTGATAAGGAAATAGATATCCTTGTAAAAAAAGTATTATCAAATAATACTACTTTACTTTGCCCACATGGGAGACCGCTTTGTATTAAATTATCTCAATATGAAATAGAGAAAATGTTTAAAAGGATTGTTTAATGAAAAATACTATTTTAGTTATAACAGGAGCTACGGCAACAGGGAAAACTGAATTAGGAATAAAATGTGCAAAGTTATTTAATGGTGAGATTATATCAGCAGATTCTATGCAGATTTATGAAAAACTAAATATAGGTACTGCTAAACCAACAAAGGAAGAAAAACTAGAAGCAAAACATCACATGATAGATATTGTTAAACCTAATCAAGAGTTTAGTGTACAACAATATGTCAAATATACTGAAGAAATTATTGAAAGGCTTTTTTCAGAGAATAAATTACCAATTATTGTTGGAGGAACAGGGCTTTATATTAAGTCATTAATAAATCCTTATTCTTTTTGCAACGTTGGAAAAGATGAAGAAATTAGAGAAAAATATAAAACAATTTTAAACGAAAAAGGCAAGGAATACCTCTATAATTTATTAAGGGATAAAGACATTGAAAGCTGTAATAAAATTCATATGAACGATACAAAACGAGTTATAAGAGCTTTGGAAATATGTGACATCTCAGGTCAACAAAAAACTAAACTAAATGAAAAAGACCTAACTAATAAAAAGTATAATTATATACTTATAATTTTGGATGTTCCTCGTGAAGAGTTATATGCAAGAATAAATCTTCGAGTAGATAAAATGTTCAATGCTGGGCTTGTATTGGAAGTAGAATCTCTATTAAATAATGGTGATGTTAATGAAAATTCTCAAAGCATGCAAGCAATAGGATATAAAGAGTTTTTTAAGTATTTTAAAAAAGAAATTTCCATGCAAGAATTAAAGGAATTAATTTGTAAAAACTCTAGAAATTATGCAAAAAGACAAATTACTTTTTTAAATTCTTTTAAAGATGCTATTAAATTTAACCCGTTAACACAGCAAGATGAAATAATAAATTATATTAAAAAGGAACTAAGTAAATATGATAGATATTGATAATAAAATTTTAAAAGCAGAAGAAGAATTAGAAAATGACTTTAAAAAGGCAGAACAAATTTCATTAGAAAATCAAAATAAAGTTTTACAAGCATTTATAAAAAATAAAATTTCAAATATCCATTTTAATGGAACAACTGGCTATGGATATGATGACATAGGAAGGGAAAAATTAAATGCTGTCTTTGCCGATAGTTTTGGAGCAGAGGATGCATTAGTTTCACAAGGATTTACATGCGGTTCACATGCAATAACAACTGTATTATTTGGTTTATTGCGTCCAGGAGATACAATGTTAGCAATTACTGGAAAACCTTATGACACCTTAGATGATACAATTTTTGGTGTTAAAAATGGTAATGACAATGGTAGTTTAAAGGATTTTGGTGTTAAATATGATAGTGTAGATCTTATTGATAATACTTTTTTTGATAAAGAAAATATTATTAAAAAAGTTAAACAAAATCCTAAAATGATATACATTCAAAGGTCATGTGGTCATTTATATAGAACAGCACTTAATATTGATAAAATAGAAGATATAATAAAAGAAATAAGAAAGGTTAATGATACTTCTATTATTGTAGTAGATAATTGTTATTGTGAGTTTGTAGAAACTAGAGAACCTACTGAAGTAGGAGCAGACATTGCTGTTGGCTCACTTATTAAAAATCCTGGTGGAAGTTTAGTTCCTAATGGTGGCTATGTTGTAGGTAAAAGGAAATATGTTGATTTAATTGCTGGAAGGTTTACTTCTCCTTCCTTACAAAAGGAAGTTGGTTCTTACGAAACAGGTTACAGATTATTTTATCAAGGTATATTTATGTCTCCTCATATTGTTTTGCAAGCAAAAAAAGGTTCTATGCTAATAGGGAAAGTAATGGCAAATTTAGGTTATACTACGATTGATAATACTAATAATTTGGCAGACATAGTAAGGAGTATAGTTTTTGAAGATAAGCAAGATTTAATTAATTTTTGTACTTCTATTCAAAGAATGTCTCCTGTAGATAGTTATGTTACACCTGTCCCTAGTGAAATGGCAGGATACGATAGTGAGGTAGTAATGTCCGCTGGTTGCTTTGTGCAGGGGAGTACCATAGAATTAAGTTGTGATAGCCCATTAAAAAAGCCTTATGTTTTATATTTGCAGGGTGGCATAACCTATGAACATGTAAAACTAGCCCTTAACGATTATCTAAAAAATAGATAAGAAAATTTTAATAATTAAAAAAATAACATCTTCTAAAATAAGATGTTATTTTTTATAGATAATAGTGATAAAATGAATTAAATCTTTTATTTTTAATAATTTCTTATTAAACCTACAACAATGCCCAATATATCTACATCAATACAATAAATAGGCTTCATAGTGTTATTTTCTGGTTGTAATCTAATTCTATTATTTTCTTTATAAAATCTTTTTACTGTTGCACTGCCATTTATCATAGCAACAACAATTTCACCATTATTTGCATTATTTTGTTTTCTTACTACTATTTTATCTTTATCATATATTCCTGCATTAATCATGCTTTCGCCTTTAACAGTAAGCATAAACAATTCGCCCTTTTTATTAAAGAGATTTTCAGAAAATTCATATATATCTTCATAATTTTCAACTGCTAAAATAGGACTTCCAGCGGCAACTTGACCTATTAAAGGAATCTTTGTAAGATTTTCATCTTCATAATTTTTACTTGTAGTTTTAATATTACTTGCAAAAACTTCTTTTGACAATTCAATAGCTCTATTTTTTTTGTTACTTCGCTTTATTAAACCTTGTTTTTCTAATTTATTTAAATAATAATCGATAGTAGAAGTTGACTTTACATTTAATGATTTCATAAGTTCTCTACAAGTAGGAGGGTAGCCATTTTCTTCAATGCTAGATTTTACTAAATCAATTATCTTTAATGATTTATCTTCAGAATTTTTCTTTGTATTACTCATTTTAACCTTCTTATAAGAATATTAATTAATTTATACCACAATTTAAAAGCATTGTCAAACATATGTTCTAAAAAATATAAAATTAATAAAATTTAATTTTCATCTCGTAATATAACTTTATTTGCAATATTTCTCCTAGCATCTTCAGATATTGCAGCATAATGTTTTTTAGTTGTATTAACATCTTTATGTCCTAATACATCTGCTACAATATAAATGTCATTAGTTTGTCTATATAAATTAGTTCCATAAGTACTACGTAATTTGTGGGGAGTAATGTGTTTTAACGGGACAGAATCTTCACTATATTTTTTAACTAATTTTTCCACAGCACGAACAGTTATTCTTTTATTTTGAATAGATAAAAATAATGCTTTTTCTTCTGGAGATATATTTATGTTATTGTTTCGTTCATGTAAATATATTTTTAAATAATTGGCAACTTCATTTGAAAAATATAATATTGTTTCATTTCCACCTTTTCTAGTAACTTTAAATCCGTTTACATTAAAATCTATGTCGTTTATATTTAATCCTACACATTCACTTACACGTATCCCAGTCCCTAAAAGTAGTGATAGGAGAGCAATGTCCCTTTTTTGTGTTATTTTATTATAAGAAATTTGTCTTTTAGAAAGTGTTTTAGGATTTTCAGCTGAATTTAATAATTTAACAACTTCATCAACTTCTAGCCTTATTATTTCTTTATCATGTATTTTTGGACTAGTAACTTTAGATGCTATATTTGAAGGTAATTTATCTTTGTTATAAAAATATTTTAAAAAACTTTTAATTACAGCTAATTTTCTTGCTTTACCCTTTTCTCCATTAAAAATATTTTTTTCATCTTTATAGTAAGAAGACAAATATTCTAAGTAAATTTCTATGTGTGTTGAAGTTAAGTGAGATAAATCTTCTAAAGTTAAATTTTTAATTGTTTTTTGAGAAAATTCATCTATTTCTGTTGTTAAAAAAGTAAAAAAAGTTTTTAAATCTTGAACATATCCTAATCTAGTTAAAGCACTGGTTTGATTTTCAATACCTCTTATAAATTCATTACAAAAAAAAGGAAGAGTAGAAAGAATTTCCCTTATTTTTTTTAAACATTTTAAATTACGATTAGTAAAATAATTATCATTCATATATTATATTTTAACAAAAAGTCTTAAATATGTAAAACAAAGTTGACTTAATAGGCATTAAAAATTATAATTATAGTGTATCTAGGCAATAATCATATTTATAAATTATAAAAGTTTTATTAGGAAAAACATAAAAATTTGTCTAAGATATAAGGAGAATTTATTTTATGATTTCAATTGATTTAATTAAAAATGATACAGAATATGTTATAAAAGCTCTTGAAAAAAAAGGTTGTACTGCCGATTTTACTGAGGTTTTAACTCTTGATACTAATAGAAGAAAACTTATTCAAGAAGTAGAAAATTTAAAATCGCAAAAAAATAAAGTAAGTTCTCAAATTCCTGCTTTAAAAAAAGAAGGAAAGGATACTACTGCAATATTTGAAGAAATGAAAACTTTAGGTAATAAAGTAGAGGAACTTGATAATAAAGTTGCTGAAATTGATAATAAAATTTGGAATATTTTATCAGTTTTACCAAATCTTCCAGATGATGACTTATTAGGTGGAGGAAAAGAAAATAATAAAGTATTAAGACAAGTTAATAAAAAACCTGAATTTAATTTTAAACCTAAAAGCCATTATGATTTATGTGTAGATTTAGGTCTTATAGATTATGATAGGGGAGTTAAACTTGCTGGTAATGGTTGCTGGATATATAGAGGAGTTGGTGCTATGTTAGAATGGGCACTTCTCAACTATTTTATAGAACAACATATTAAAGATGGTTATGAATTTATATTACCACCACATATGTTGAATTATGATTGCGGATATGGAGCAGGACAATTTCCAAAATTTAGTGATGAAGTATATTGGATTGATAATAAAGATGAAAAATCAAAATTTTTATTACCAACTGCTGAAACAGCATTAGTTAATTTATATAAAGGTGAAATAATACCTCAAGAAAAACTTCCTATGAAATTTTTTGCTTATACTCCTTGCTATAGAAGGGAAGCAGGTAGTTATAGACAAGAAGAAAGAGGAATGATTAGAGGACATCAATTTAATAAAGTTGAAATGGTTCAAATTACAACTCCTGAACAAAGTGCAAATGCTTTTGAAGAACTTGTAGGAAAAGCTGAACAACTTGTTAAAGATTTAGGATTACATTATCAAGTATCAAAATTAGCTGCAGGAGATTGCTCAGCTTCTATGAAAAGAACTTATGATATTGAAATTTGGATTCCTAGTATGGAAATTTATAAAGAAGTGTCTTCAGCATCAAATGCAGGTGATTATCAAGCTAGAAGAAATAATACAAAATTTAGAAATAAAGAAACTAAAAAAACGGAATATGTTCACACTTTAAATGCTAGTGGACTTGCAACATCTAGATTAATACCTGCAATAGTTGAACAATGCCAGAATGAAGATGGTAGTATTACTATCCCAGAACCTTTAAGAAAATTTATGGGTGGTATGCAAGTAATTAAAAAATAATATTAATAGTAATATTAAAATAAATTTAGACAAGGATAAGACAATGGAAGAGTCTCTATTAATTCAATTTGCTGAAATTAAAAGTAAAGAGAAGGTACAAGAATTCTATGAAACTACCTTGTCTATTTTAACAACCGCATTAGATGATTTAAGAAGAGAATATCCGAATTTTCTTTTAAATTATGAAAGTACAAGAATTTTTCCAATTGGTGATTATACAAATGATACGTTTATAGACCAAACTGGTGAATTAGAAATTGTGATAGCATCATCTAATCCACAAATTGCTGTTTTAAATTCTACTTTTGCAAAAAACTATAGAGAAGCAAAATCAAAGAAACAAAAAGCATTAATATCAAATACTGGAACATTTGATGATATATGTAATAAAATATTACTTGCTTTAACCAAGTATTTCAATCAAACAACTTTAATATTATTAGTAAACAATGGTATAAAAATATTATGCTTGCAAGAATATGGTTTTAAAATTTTAATACGATTTGCTACTTATGATGAAAATGATAATGATGCAGTATTAAGTTTTTGGAATCCTGTTATTAAAAATTCAACAAAAGTAAATTTTTTCCTATATAATGAAAAAATGGAAGAAAAAAATAAATTGACAAATGGAAATTATAAAAAATTAATACGTATATTTAAAAATATACGCAAAAATATTCTTATGAATAAGTGGGCAAGTAGTAGTCAATTAAATAAATATTTTATTGAATTAATTGTATATAATATTCCTAATAGTATTATGCAAGATAATGATATTGTTTTATCATTTAAAAAAAGCATAAATTATCTAGAAAGCTGTAACATATTAAATTTTTTATCTTTTGATGGGAAAAATATAGAGACATTTGATTTAGCTCAAATAAATTATAGTAAAATAAAAAATTTTATAAATTATGCTATTAAAGTTTGTTTTTAATACTACTATGCAAACATTTTTTTTAATGTTGTGGTAGGATTAAAAATTTATTATATTGTAATATAATTTATTTTTATTACTCAGTTTTAACTATGATTTGAATTTTTATTTTTTATTAAATATTTTAAAACTAATTGGTTTAAAATTTTTATTAATATAATGGATTTAATAAAATATAAAATAAATTATATAAGTTTTTTTATATGTAAGTAATAAATATATTTGTTAATATTAATGTATTGTAAAAGGCTTATAATTTTATAGTTTTTTCTTATTTATATTACTAACTATTCGCAAAAC
>CANBBP010000018.1 GCA_947366895.1 uncultured Clostridia bacterium | reverse complement strand
GATTTAATAGATAATTCTAATATTATTAAAGTTGTTCTTTCTTGTAACTAAATTATGTAATATACAAAATTAAAAACTATATATTTAATGCTGTAAAAAAGATTGCGTAACTTATATTTCTAATATCAAAAAAGAAATTTGTTGAATATATTAAAACTGAATATAAAACAATATATTTCTCATTTTTTATCTTAATTACAAACCTGCATTTTTCCACTCCCATAATATGGAGCACTTAATGCAAACTGAATAAAATCAGTAAAAACTATCAAATTGTTTTCTCTATCGTACTGTTCAACTTTATAGAAATATTTACCATAAGCTAAATTTGTTATTGATTTAAAAAACATTCCTTCATCTACTTTGAAAATTCCCATAGGTTGTTTTTTATCATCGAATAATAAAATTTGAGTAGTTACAACATCTTTATTACAATTTTGAAATTTGATTGTTACCAAATCATTTCCGCATAAATGGGATACATTTAGTTTGCTTAGTTTACCCTGATTTTCTTGCTGTTTAATTTTGTCATAATAAGACTCTTTGTCTGCATCCACAAATTCCAATGAAAAAGTTAATGGCTCTGCCATATCATTTTTAAATTCAATTGTTATTTCGCTGGCTTTATCATCAAAATCAAGTTCAATACCGAAAGCAGTCAAGCCTTCATTACTTTTGATTAATGCAGCGAATTTATTGTTATTTTTTGTATAGTAAATGTTCTTAAGATTTGTATTGTAAACGAATAAAAAATAATTCTTTTTATTGATATCTTCAACTTGTTTTAAAATTATTGGCTGAATAAGTTTGATTTCCGTTCTATATCTATTACTTTTATAATCAGTAAGCATTTCATTAACTTGTCTTACAGTGTATTTGTTGCTTTTAAAAGCATTGCAAATAGATTTATCTTCATCTTCAGAAAAGACATAAAATGAATTTCCTTTGTTTAATAAAATCTCTTGATATTTATCCATAATTATTTTACCTTTTTCTCTAAATTACAAATAAAGTTAATACAATACTCAATCTCGTTTCTTGTAAGATTTTCCTTTGATGTTTCAGCATGAACAATACCATTACGATATACTCTTAATTTATTTAAAAGCATTGGAGTTTTTGGGTCATAATAATTGCTCTCATCATCGTAAGTTTCAAAATTTTTATTGCAATACTTACTTAGCATTTCTTGAAAGTCACCTTCATATTTAAAATCATATTTAAGTATTGCTTCAAGTTTAACACATAAATTTATTACAACTCTATCAATGTTATTTTTTTCAAGTTCTCGTTCAAAAAACTCTTTAGACAAATCTTTTGTTATTTTATTCTTTTCTTCTTCAAATGCGAGGTCTTGCATTAAAATATCACGACTTTCTTTAAGTTTTATAATTATATCATCAATGGTCAAATTCTTATCTGAAATGATATACATGCTATAATTTCTTTTTTCTTGCCAATCCTTAATATATTTGAAATTATCTTTCTGAGCACTTTTAAGTTCGTCAACAGGTCGTCTACCCCAAGTATCGATAGAAGCTTTTCCATTAAACCAAAATTCATTTATCAGTTTTTTGCTAAATTCGTCCAGTTTTTCTCTCATTATACTATCAGTATCTAGTCCCATATCAACAGCCATTTTAAAGAGATTTTTATAGTCTTTCTTCTTTATCATATCACTAAATATTTCAATAAAATTAATAGGATATTTATATAAATTATCTTTAATTAATTCATAGTCTTTTGTGGAAAGGAGTTCATCTATATTTAAAATTCCTTCGCGAATACATAGTTTAATACTTTTCTCTTTGTCAGACAGTTTTTTATCATGCTTGATTTTATTTGCTTCTATATCATAAGATGATAAAACAAAGATATCTTTATATAATGAATTATTACTATATTTTTCTTTATAAATTGAATTGTTTTTATTTGCTAGTTCTATTAAATCATATTTTTCATTTTCAAGTAAAATATCAAATAAATCTTTTGGCAAATCAATAAATCCTAAATATGTACCAGCAACATATGTGGTTTCTGAATTTGATAAATTTATTTTAAGGGCATTTTCTAGAAGTTGTTTAGATAATTTCCAATCTTGTTTTTTTGCAGAATATAGCACAAAGTAAGGATAAGAAAAGGCAGGAGAAAAAAATCTATTTTGTATATCTTGAATATTAGATAAAATATTATTCTTTAATGTTGAGCTTATATCTTTGCTATATAGTATATAATCTATCATTCTATCACTAACTATTTTTCTAGGAACTTGAATAAGCTTACTTCCATTATAACCTATAAAATTTTCATATACATCTAAATGATTATTGATAGTAGAATTTACATACTTAAGCCTTATTAGATCTCTTATTATACTTTCATCGTTTATAAGTAACCTCATGTAATAGAATGCCTCACAATTCTCTTTTGAAGTTAAAGCCAATTTTTCAATTACCTTTTTTGATGAAACACCTGCGATTATCGTTTCTTTAGAATATAAAAATTTAAAAAGATTTTTACTTTCATATTTAAAGATATAATCTAAAATTGTTTTACCATTTTCATCTTTATTATTAACAGAATAATTCAAACTTTTATACATATTTATGTCATCTTTTTTTGCACAAAGTTCAATATTACTTATTGTTATGAACTTTTCTTTTTGTTCTTTTCCTGTCATTAAATAGTCAATAGTTACCTCAAATATTTCCGCTAGTAAAGGAAAAAACTCAATGCTTGGGTCTCCTTTATTAGATTCCCATTTAGAAATTGCTTTATCACTTACTTTCAATTTTTCCGCAAGTTCACCCTGTGTTAGTCCTTTTTCTTTTCTTAATTTAGAAATTATATCGCCAATCTTGTGTTTTTTGTTAAACATATTTCCTCCTTATTTTTATAATAATTTTACGTATAACACACTTGAAAGTAAACCTACTTATCGTTACCTACGAAATGTAGAAATTAAAATAATAACTAAGAAAACTCTACTTTCCGTAGATATTAACTCATATGATAATATTATCAAAATAGTATCAAATCGGATAAGTCAATAAATTATCATAAACAAAAGTTTATAAATGTTATTTATATAAATACAATTATTATTAAATGCAAAATATAAAATTTTACTTATTATAAATATAATATAAACAAAAATTATTTGGCACTTAATATTGAATTTTTATTTCCAGTAACTTAAAATTATTTAATGGAGGGGTTTATGCAAAAATTAGATTATTTAGAAAGTAAAGTAAATGAATTATTAAGTGAAATTAGTTATTTATCAAATAGATGTGATGCTTTAGAAGAAAAGGTAAATGGAACAAAACAAATATCTTTACAATCTAATAATAAAAGTATTGATAATAACAATGCTAAAAATTAAATACTATGTAAAATATAATATAAAAAAAGGAGAAAAATTTTCTCCTTTTTTTTATTCACTAAATGCTTTTTAAATCTTCTAACCTAAATACACGCATTACTTCATCATAGGAATTATATATATGAGTTTTAGCAAATCTAAATACAATACCATCAAAGTCGGCTTTTACAATATGTTCTTCTTCTTGTAAATTAGCAGGCATTATTGTATATAATACATCTCCCTTTTTAAAACTTTCACCTAATTGTTTTTTAAAATCTACTATTCCGCCACATTCAGCATAAAAACTTACTGACTTAGAAAATGCTACTTGTCTCATTTTATTTTGTTGTGGTTTTGAATTTATTATGCCCAATTCGGCTACGACATTTAATACTCCTTTAACAACATTAATGGTATATTCATCATTAATATCATCATGACTACCACATTCTATAGTAAAATTTTGAATACCCATTTTTGTTAGCTGGCCACCTAAAGTACTTTTATATTCTTCACTACCATAACATAAACGATTGTATTCAATATTAGCAATTTTAACCATAGGCAAAACATTTTCATCAAATGTAATTGTATGAGGAAAACTTGTATGTGCTGTATGTAAATCTATTGCAAAATCTGCTTCTTCACATTCTTTTAAAATGGCATTTGAAATTGCTACTGTTGAACTATTTATTGTAGTTTTTCCATAGGTCCTATTAAAATCTTCTCCTGTTTTATCGCTAAATTTACCCACAGTATATGTATAAGCTTTTTGAGCCCAACCCATAGGATTAGCAAAAGGAATAATCTTTACTTTTCCAGAGGATATATTTTGTTTAATATAATTATAAATTTCTCTTATCATATGTAAAGTAATTTCCCCACCATGTATTCCACCTTGTAAATATAATGTTTTACCAGGCTTTTCACTATCTATTGTATAACATGTTACATATATTGGTTGCCCTGCTACTGTTGTACCAACTGTTAAATCTTTTTTACTTTCTTTCATTTTTTCTTCTCTCCTATTATTTAAAGCCAATTAATTATTTTATCTTTTAAACTAAGTTTTCTTCTCTTAATACTTCATATAATTGTGAGGTTGGTAAACCTAAAACACTATGATATGAACCTATAATTTTATCCATAAACTTACCTGCACTACCCTCTATTGTACAGGCCCCTGCTATATTTTCATATTCCTTAGTTTCTAAAAACTTTTCAATTTCATCATCATATATTTTTCTGAACTTAATTTTTGAGGTGTTAGAAAAAACAATTTTAGTTTCAATTCCATCTCCTCTATCATATTTAATACAAACACCTGTAACTATCTTATTTGTTTTGCCACTATAACTTTTAACCATTCTCTTAGCATCACTAGCATCTTTTGGTTTCCCAAAAATATAATTATCAATGCATACCACCGTATCTACACCTATAACGCATCTAGCATCTTGCGTTGAATTAAAAACTGCTTCACACTTTCCCGTTGCAAGTGTTTCTACTAATTTTTTAGGAGAATTAATTTTTATTGCACTTTCATCAAATTTAGAGTCTATAACTTCAAAATCATCATATATAGTTTTAAACAGTTTTTTTCTATCAGGACTTTTACTTGCTAAAATTATTCTCATATGTATTCCCCTTTTTACCTAAGTAATTATAATATCTTTTAATATATTTGTGAATTATTTTTCATTTTATTTTTTAAAAGGGTAAATAAAAATTTAAGTAGCATAAAAAGATTTATTTATAATTAAATAAAAATAATAAAATTTTTGACATTTATTTTAGTTTTTTTACAATATATGATAACATATAAAAAATAGAATATAAAAGGATGTAAATATGCCTGATAATGATTTAGATAAAATTGCAAAGGCTTTTGCTTCACAAAATAATCAAATGACAAATAAAAAGTCAACTTCTAGAGCAAAATCAAATAATAGTAAAAAAACTTCTAATGGTAAAACTTATTGGGGCAAAAACTATTATAAAAACCCTGATTTAAAAAATGGTAATACTTCAAAGAGTTCAACAAAAAGCTCTTTAAATAAAAGTGTTTCAAAAACTTTAAACTCTACTTTAGATAAAACCATTTCTAATACAATTTCAAATTCAGGAGCAAGTAATTCACAAAGCAATGCCGTAACAAAGCAAATTAAAAAATTACCTTTAAAATCTAAAATTTGTATTGTGCTTTTATTTATATTAGGTTTAGCAATAGGTATAGGGACTTCCCTATTTATTTGTAGAAACGACCAATTTGAAATATTGGGGAAAAAAGTAATTACATTAAATGTTGGAGACACTTATAGCGATGCAGGAGTTACTGTCATAGGGTTTGGAATTGATATGTCCAAACAGGTTGAAATTGAGGTTTATAAAGATGATAATAAACTTGCTAATGGTTTAAGTGATATTAATACAACTGAAGAATGTTCTTATCAAATTAAATATAAACTTAATAATTTTAGATTTAGAAATGTAGAAATAATAAGAACAATTCTTGTTTTAGTTCCTGATAATACTACTGAAACTGACACTTATGTAGAAACATATTTATATCAAAAATCAAATAATAAAAATCAAACAAATTTATTTTCGTTACAAATTAACAATGTTGATTTAACAAATTCTTTTACCTTATTAAATAAAAAAGGAGAAGAATAATGAGAACAAAAACAAAAATTAAAACAGTTTTATTTTCAATAATTGCCCTAATTTTTGGAGTAATTTTAGGAATGGGCTCTTATGCAATAGCCTTTACTCCTGAAAGCGATTTACTTTATAGAGTAACTAAGGGAGAATTATCTATTCATTTTTTAGAATTAGGCAATAAATATGCTGGGGATAGCATTTACATTAAAGCAAACGATTATGATATTTTAATTGATGCTGGTTCAAGACCTGATAGTGCAAGTAAAATATCAAGTTATATTGATAATTATTGTACCGATAATTCCTTAGAGTATGTAATTGCAACTCACGCAGACCAAGATCATATAGCAGCTTTTCCAAAGATATTTGAAAAATATGAAGTTAAAAATGTTATTGATTTTGGTACAGCAACAAATAAAACTACAAAAACCTTAGAAAAATATAGAGATGCTGTTAATAATGAAGAAAATGTAAAATATGCAAAAGCAAGTGATTATAACGAACCTGACTTCTTATCTAATATAGATAATGCTATCCCAAACGATAAAACCATAAGTTTAGGAGAAGGAATTACTTTAAAAATATTATATAACTACTACCAAGACCATAAAACCGAGACTACTGATGAGAATAACTATTCAGTATGTTTACTGTTAACTCAGGGTTCAAATAATATTTTACTTACTGGAGACTTAGAAAAAGATGGCGAAGAAAAGTTAGTACAAAATAATGATTTGCCTGAATGTGTTTTATTTAAAGCTGGTCATCATGGAAGTAAAACATCTAGTACCGAAGTTTTACTAAGTAAAATTAAACCTAAAAATGTTGTATTTACTTGTGTAGCTGGTAGTAGTGAATATACTGATAATCTTTTAAACATGTTCCCTACCCAAGTTGCAATAGATAATATTTCTAAATATACAAAAAATTGTTATGTTACAAGTTTATGTACTAATACGGACGGAAAATACGATAAATTTACTTCTATGAATGGAGATATTATTTTTAAATCTAACAAAAACGAATCTAAAATAATATGCAACAATAATTATGATTTATTAAAAGATACAAAGTGGTTTGAAACTTATAGAACTTGGAATGGTGTAGCCTAATAAAGTTCTAATTATGTTTAATAAAAATATTGAAAACAGTAATATACCAAAACTTAAAAATTTGCATATCATATAATAAATACAAAAATTAAAACATATAATATATAGGTTTTACCCAAAAAAAATAAAATTTTTACAGATTTTTAAAAATTTAGTATTGACAACTCGTTTTAATGGTGATATTATTTTGATAGTCAAAAGGAAAAACGGAGAAAAATATATGTATTCAGCAAACAAAAATATGCTAGTGCTTATTATTATACCTCACACCGCATATAACAGCTATATGTGATTTTTTCTTGCGAAAAAATTAAAAAAAGAGTTTAACCACATATAGCAATATATGTGGTTTTTTATTTAGGTAGATAATATTTTATTTTTTACAAAAAATTAAATGTTATGTTACTCAGGTAAACTAAAAAATTCTTAGTAAAGAAAAGGAATGAATTATGAAAAACGAAAATTTAAACAAATTAACCATAACCGAATTAGAATTATTTGATAAACTTGCTCAAAGTTATAGATACAATAATATTCCTATTCTTATGGCAGACCATGTTCCACAAAGAGGAGGAATTTTAAGCGAGTTTGTAACAAGTGGCGGAGAAGCTTATATTGCTGGTGGAAAAGATGGTCAACAATTCTTTAAAAATGTTACTCAATTTACAACTCCTTACGATACTTTTGTTGATAGAGATAAAAGCTCCGTTTCCAGCATTACCTCTTTATTCCCAAGAAATTTAGTTCAAGACAAATTTGCTTTCTTTTGTTATACTCCTATGGCTGATAGATTATGGTCTCGTGGCACACACGAACAAGTTGGGGGCACTTTAATAGCAAGTTCAGAACAAAACTTTAGAGAATATTTTGAAGAAAAAGCAAACCTTATGGACATATTAAAACAAGCTGGCTTAAGTGCAAACGTTATACCTTCTATGGTTG
>CANBBP010000017.1 GCA_947366895.1 uncultured Clostridia bacterium | reverse complement strand
AAAAAAAATCGTTTTTAAATAAATATTTATGGATTGATTTAATTAACTTATTACAAATTCATAAAGTAAAATTTATAAAAGTAAAAGGACATGCTGATAATAAATATAATAATAGATGTGATGAGATAGCAAGAAAAGAAATAGAAAATTTTAAGTAGATATTATTTTTTTATATATAAATTTTTTATGAAATTATCAAAATTTTTATATAATATTTTATTTATACTAGTATTACTTAATCCTAAGTCTTTTAAATTTTTCTTCAAATTATTAATATTATCATAAGTTTTTAAGTCAAATGGCAAATCATTTGTCCCAAAAAAATCTGTACCTAATCCAATAATTTCATCGCCATATTTTTTTACAAGATAATGAATTTGCCTTGCTACAATTTTGCTATCAACTTTATTTTTAGATATAAATGATTGAACAAAAGAATATCCGATAAATCCTTGTGAAAGTTTTACTCTTTTTATTTGCTTGTCACTTAAATTTCTTCTATGCAAATTAAAATATTTTATATTGCTATGAGAATTAATAATAGGTTTTGAGGTTATTTTACTAAATTGCCAAAATGTTTTTTCGTTCATATGAGCTGTATCTATTAGTATATTATTTAATTCCAATTTTTTAACAACTTCAATTCCTAATTTGCTTAACCCTTTTTTACCTAATGCTCCACCGCCTAAATTATTATCATGATTCCAAACTAAACCACAGTAAAAAGGTTTTAATTCTATAATCTTTTTTATAACTATTTGATAATTATTTTCATTTATAAATCCTAAATCTTCTATACATAATAAAAATTTATCTTTATATCTTTTATTAAAATACTTATTATGAATCATGCTTAAATAATCTAAAGGATTTTTTAATTTACTAGTCCATACTACACAGGCAACATGTTTAATTCTTTTATTTCTCTTTAAATAATCAAAATATTTTTTTTGATTTTTTTCAGAAGATATTTCAGTTAAGAAATCATTATGTAAATCACTAATTTTCATAATAAATATATTATGTATTATTTAACATTTTTGACATATATTTTTATTATTGTTTATTACCTTAATAAAAAAGTATGATTTTTAAATCATACTTTTTTATTTTGTTTATTTTGCAATATCAATAGCTCGAGTTTCTCTTATAACATTAACTTTAATTTGTCCAGGATATTGTAACTCGTTTTCTATTTTTCTTGCTATATCTCTTGCTAAAAAAACCATAGTTTCATCATTAATTTCTTCAGGTTTTACCATTATTCTTATTTCTCTACCAGCCTGAATAGCATAAGATTTTTCAACACCTTTAAATTCATTTGCAATATTTTCAAGATTTTCTAGTCTCTTAATATATGCATCTAATAATTCTCTTCTTGCACCAGGTCTACTACTTGATATTGCATCAGCAGTTTGAACAATAATAGCTTCAAGTGAGTTAAATGGTACATCACCATGATGAGCTTGAATACAATGTATAACTTCAGGGCTTTCCTTATATTTTTTAGTAACTTCTATACCTAATGATACATGAGTGCCTTCTTGTTCATGATCTAAAGCTTTACCTATATCATGAAGTAAGGCTCCTCTTTTTGCAATCTTAACATTTGCCCCTAATTCCCCTGCAAGAAGTCCAGCAATATGGCAAACCTCTAAACTATGTTTTAATGCATTTTGACCATAACTTGTTCTATATTTTAGTTTACCTAAAATTTTAACCAATTCAGGATGTAAATTTAATATTCCTGATTCATATACAGCATTTTCACCAGCTTCCTTTATAGATGCTTCTACATCTTTTTGTGCTTTTTCAACAATTTCTTCAATTCTAGCAGGGTGAATTCTTCCATCCATTATTAATTTTTCAAGAGCAACTCTTGCAATTTCTCTACGAACTGGGTCAAATCCTGATAATACAACAGCTTCAGGAGTGTCATCAATAATTAAATCTACTCCTGTTGCATTTTCAATAGCACGGATATTTCTTCCTTCTCTACCTATAATTCTACCTTTTAATTCATCATTTGGTAGAGGTACAACTGTAACTGTTATTTCGGAGGTTATATTTGTAGCACATTTTTGTACAGCAAGAGTAACAATTTCTTTTGCTTTTTTTTCTGCCTTATCCTCTGCTTCCTGTTCCATTTCTCTAATTTTTGTTGCACAATCGTGTTTAGCTTCATCAATAAATTTATCAATTAATTCTTGTTTTGCTTCATCTTTTGTTAAATGAGCAACTTTTTCTAATTCTTGTGTTATTTTTTCTTCTGAATTTTTTAATTCTTGTTTTTGAGTTTCTAAGGATTGTTCTTTTTCTTTTACTTGATTTAAAGCAACTTCTAAAGTTTCTACTTTTTTATCGATTCCTTCTTCTTTTTTGATTAGAATTTCTTCTTTTAAAGCAAGTCTATTTTCTGATTTAGAAAGTTCATTATATCTTTCTGCAATTTCAGCATCACATTTTTCTTTTAAAGCATGAACTTCTTCCTTTGCTTCAAGAATAGCTTCTTTTTTGGCTGTTTTTGCCTCAGCATAGGCATTTTCTAAGATTTTAGTTGCGTTATTCTTTGATTGAGTTGCTTTTCTAGCTAACAAAAAATATGTTAAACCTACCCCAACAATAATACAAAGAACACAAGCAACTATAAACCAAACTATTGGTATTTGCATATTGCTTTGTTCCTTTTAAAATATATTTATTATCAAAATTTAATAAGAAATATTTTATTAAATACTTACAATCTTTGACAATTATATTTTATCAATCTTAGTTATTAATGTCAACAAAATATTATTAGTGAAAAATTAATAAATAAAAAAGTCTTTTAATTTAAGTTAAAATTAAAAGACAACAATTTAATTTTTAATATTTATAATTTCAATATTTTTTATTGCATCATTAATTAATTCTTCAATATCTAATAAACTTTCATTTTTAATTATTTTTTCTATTTTTGGATGTGTAACAGGATTTTCTGGTAAAAAAACACTACAGCAATCTTCATAAGGTAAAATGGAAGTTTCATAGGTCCCTATTTTTTCTGCTATATTAGATATTTCAATTTTATCAAAACTAATTAAAGGACGGAAAATAGGTAAAATCTTAGACATTTGATTTGTTACAGTAATGCTTTCAACAGTTTGGCTAGCAACCTGTGCTAAATTTTCTCCTGTTATTAATGCAGAACAGTTATTTTGTATTGCAACTTTTTCTGCGATTTGCATCATAAAACGTCTTACAAGTGTTATCATATATTCACTATCACAGTTTTTATGAATTTCTTCTTGAATTCTAGTAAAAGGTACAATAAATAATCTTATATCTCCAGTATATTTTTTGATAATATTTGCTAGATCAATTACTTTTTGTTTTGCTTGCGGGCTAGTGTAAGGAAAACTATAAAAATGGATTGCATTTAAAGATAGTCCTCTTTTTGCCATAAGAAAACCGGCTACGGAGCTATCAATGCCTCCGCTTAATAATAACATTGCTTTTCCAGAAGTGCTAACTGGCATACCACCTAAACATAAAATTTTATCATAATAAATATATGTCCTGAAGTTTTGGCGAACTTCAATGTAAATAATTTGTTCTGGAGAATGGACATCTACCTTTGAATTAGGATTATTTTTTAAAATTAATTCTCCCATTTTTGCAGATAATTCATAAGATTTTAAATTAAAACTTTTATCAGCTCTCTTCGTTTCTACTTTAAATGTTGGTTTGTTGATATTTATAATTTTACAAATATTTGAAATATTTTCTAAAGATGTTTCAACTTCGTATGCAAGACTAATTGAAACAATTCCAAAAACTGTTTTTAACTTGGAAATTATAATTTCTTTATCATGTTCACAAAATTCTGATATTAAAAATCTTCCAGAAATTTTCTCTAGCTTTAAATTAATCTCTTTTAGTCTTCTCTTTATATTTTTAAAAAGTGTATTTTCAAAAAAAGAATAGTTTTTTCCTTTTAAAAATATTTCTCCATATCTTATTAGTATAACTTCTTTCATTTTTCTTACCTTATGTATTTATAGTTAAAATGTATTCTTTTATGTTTTCTATTAAAACATCAATTTCTTGACATGTATTTTCTGGATTAAAACTTACTCTAATTGCACCTATTACTTCGTTTTTTTCATAGCCCATTGATTCTAACACCCTATTCCCTACTTTATTAGAGGAACATGCAGAACCAGTGCCCACAAAAATATCTTTAGAATCTAAATAATGCATGATTGTTTCCCCTCTGTTACCTAAAAATATAATACTAACTATATGTGGCAAACAATTTTCATCTGACACTATTTTAATTTTTTCTTTTTCATTATTAAATTTGCATAGTTCTTTATTTAAAACATTAATTTTATCAACCAGATATTTTTTTAATTTACTAACAACATGGAAATTATCATCAATATTTTTATATATTTCCTCCGTAGAAGTTAAAAAAGAAAATATGGATGCACTATTAACTGTCCCCGACCTTATTGTGAATTCTTGATTCCCTCCAAAATTAATATTTTTGATTTTAACTCTATTTGATATATATAGTATACCTATTCCTTTAATCCCATGAATTTTATGGGCGGAAATAGAACATAAATCAATTTTAGATTTTAAAACTGAAAAATTAATTTTTCCAAAACCTTGTACTGCATCAACATGAAATACGCAATTTGGTGCTTTTTTATCTATAATTTGCCTTATTCTTGATATATCATTTATGGCACCAGTCTCATTATTAACAAGCATGGTTGATACAAAACAAACATCAGAATTACACAAAAGTTCTAGTTCATCATAATCAATACAACCATTTTTATTTAGTCCTACGAAATCAACATTATAACCTCTATTTTTTAATTCACATGCACAATTATAAACGGAAGGATGTTCACCTAGAGAAAAAATATATTTTTTTTGTTTATTTACTGCTGATCCAAAAATTGCTAAGTTATTTGATTCTGTTGCTCCTGATGTAAAAATAATTTTATCGTTTTGTTCACCACCTAAATATTTAATAAATTTTTGTCTAACTTCATTAATTTCATTATTTAGAGAAAACGATGAAGAATATGAAGCTGATGGATTAAAATATCTTTCAGCATTTATTTTATTAAATATTTCTAAACATTTTTTATTAGGCTTAGTGGTGGCAGCATTATCTAAATATATCATTTTATTTTCCTTTATAAATTGAAAAATAATTATTAATTTTATAGTTTAATTTCAATATCATTTTCTTTAAATTTATTTATAACTGCAGTATGAAAGTTTTCAATATCTTGAGATGTTAATGTTCTTTCTAAACTATTAACTTCATAATGAAGAGTATATGTTTTTAATTCATCATTTTCATTATCATAAATATCTAAAAGAGACACTTTATAATTTAAATTAGTATTAATTGTTTTTGCATACCCAATAATATCTTTATATAAACAATTTTTTGGAATTAAAAAACTAAAATCTAATTTTGTTGTTGGATACTTGCTAATTTTTTCAAATTTTACTTCATTACATTTAATATTTACTAACTTAGAAAAATCTATTTCAAAACCTACTACAGTACAATTTTCTTTAATTTTTTCAGAAGAATTAATATGTAATGTAAATATGTCACCTATTTCATTTTCATTTATCATTATTTTATAATAATTTTTAGGATGATAATAACTTATATTTGGTTCTGTTAAAATTAAAAACATATCTAATTTATAAATATACTCAAATAAATAATTTAAAATTTCTTTAAGTTTTAATAAAGTTTTTTCTAATTCATTGTCTTTATTATATAGAACCAATCCTAATGATTTTCTTTCATCAACTAAATTATCTTCTTTTAAGTTTTTTACAACTCTACCTATTTCAAAAGTACCAATCTCATTAAAATGATTTTTATTATCAATTATTACTTTTAATAAACTAGGTATCATAGTTGACCTAATTTTATCATTTTCTTTATTTATTGAATTCACACATCTTATTACACTAGTTGGATTTATATTAAGTAAATTATTACATGCCAAATCATACCAAATATAAGAATGAGTTTCATTTAAATCAAATCTTTCTGCTAAAGTGAGTTTTGTATCATATTCTAATTTTATTGCATTATCAAGTAATGCAGGTTTAACAGGTTGTTCAATTGATTTTGGAGTGATATTATCATAGCCATAAATTCTTGTTATCTCTTCTACCAAGTCCGCTTTACCATTAATATCTTTAGTTGCTCTAAAACTAGGGACAGCAAACTTAAATATTCCATTCTTATTTTCAAGTAATTTAAATTCTAAATTTTGTAAAATGCTTAAAATAGTGGCTTCTTTAATATCTATGCCAACATATTTATCTATGTATTCTTTAGAAATGCTTATTTCTATTTGTGGATATTTATTTATATAGCTATCTGTTATTTTAGAAGAAATTTTAGCTCCTTTATCTTGTTCTTTTATTAAATAAATATATCTTAAAAGAGCTGTTAGTGTTAATTCTGGGTCTAAGGATTTTTCATATCTAGCACTAGCTTCTGTTCTCATACCAAGTTTTGTAGCAGTTGTTCTTACTTTATAAGCATCAAAATTGGCAGATTCTATTAAAACACTTGTTGTTGCATTGGTAATTTCGCTATTCTCTCCGCCCATTATTCCTGCTAATGCAATAGGAGTATTATTTGAAGCAATAATCATACTCCCCTTTTGTAAATTTCTATCAATACTATCTAATGTTTTAAAGCAAGTATCTTCTTTAATATCATATACCTGAATATTTTTTACTAAATTATTATCAAAAGCATGCATAGGCTGACCTAATTCTAACATAACATAATTAGTTACATCTGCTAGTAAATTTATAGCTCTCATTCCACAGTAGAATAAGCGAATTTGCATATTTAAAGAAGAATTTTTTGTTGTTATATTTTCCATACTTGCGGTTGTATAACGATTACAAAACTTTGAAAGAACTTTAACTTCTATTTCATTTTGACTATTTATATTATCAATATTTTCTATTAAAAGAGGTTTTAATCTTCTGCCAGTTAAAGCAGAAATTTCTCTTGCTATTCCATAATGTCCCCAAAGGTCAGGGCGATTAGTTAAGGACTTATTATCTATTTCAAAAATAATATCTTCAATATCCAAAATTTGTTTTATATCAACACCTAAAGGAGTATCTTCATGTAATTCTACAATACCAGAATGGTCATCATTAATACCTATCTCATCTCCACCACAACACATTCCAAAACTTTCTATACCTGCAAGTTTTGCTTTTGATATTTTAATTTCACCTAATTTTGCACCAATATTCGCTAAAGCAGTTACAAGACCTTTCCTTACATTTGGAGCTCCGCAAACTATTTGTAGTATTTCAGAACCTGTATCTACCTTTAATAGATGTAATTTTTTACTATTTGGGACATCTTCAACATCTATTATCTTTGCAGTAATAACTCCACTTATATCTTTTCCTTTGTATTCGATGGTTTCTACTTCAGCAACACTCATTGTAAATTTAGAAATAACTTCCTCTATATTAATTCCATTTAAATCTATAAAATCTTTTATCCAGTTTATTGAGACTTTCATTTCTTATTCCTTTTCCTATTTTATTTTTGCTTGAGATAATGCTGTAATATTTCCACTATTAAGTAATCTAATTTCAGTTATGTCATAATTCATCATAGCGAGTCTTGAAAAACCTAGTCCAAACGCAAATCCTTGATATTCATCAGGATTTATTCCTCCCATTTTTAATACATTAGGATGAATCATTCCACAAGGACACAACTCAATCCAACCACCTTGTTTACATACCCTACAACCTTTACCATTACAATATGGACATGAAATATCTAATTCAAAACCTGGTTCTACAAAAGGGAAAAAACCAGGTCTTAATCTTACCTGAATTTCCTTCCCAAATACTTGAGTTAGCATTTCTTTCATAAAGTAAATAAGATTTGATATGCTAACATTTTTATCTATCATCATACCTTCAATTTGAAAGAACGTATTTTCATGGCTAGCATCTAGTTCTTCATTTCTAAAGCATCTACCTGGGAATATAGCTTTTAAAGGTGCCCCATATTTTTTCATAATTCTATTTTGAGCAGCCGAAGTATGTGTTTTTAGAACTTGTCCATTATCTAAATAAAATGTATCTTGCATATCTCTGGCAGGATGATTTTTAGGAACATTTACAGCTTCAAAATTATTGTATTCTGTTTCTATTTCATTTCCATCTTCAACTGTAAATCCCATACTTAAAAAAATATTTATAACTTTTTCTTGAACAATAGTAATTGGATGTAAACTACCTTTAATTTTTTTATTTGTTGGAACAGTTAAATCAATTAATTTTGTATTATTAATGGAATCCTGTATTTTTTTTTCAGCAAAGAATTTTTCCTTATCTTCAATATTTTGCGAAATAGTTTGTTTTAAATTATTTACGGCCAAACCAAAATTCTTTTTTTCTTCATTAGGAATTTCTTTCATTAATTTCATTAATTCTGTAACCTTTCCAGCCTTACCTAAATAGGTTTGAAAAAAGGTATTTAAATCAATAATTGAAGTAATGTTATTTAATTCTTCCTGTGCTTCTTTTAAAATTTTATCAAAGTCAATCATTATACAATTTTCCTTTTAAATTTAAAATAAAAAAACAACTTTCAAAAATAGTCAAAATACTTTGCAATATTTTTGGGCGAAGTTGTTTTATTCACTTTATAAACCTGATAAATAGTTGTTATAACTAAAAGTATCTTTTTGGAAATACTAAAGGAACAAATCCGTCCTTAATAAATAATAATTTCAATACAATTTTTTATTATTCTTAATAGTTAATAAAAATATTATTAAAGAAATTAAACAAAAAAATATTATCATTATTTATAAAATTTGTCAACTTATTAGACAATGTATAATTTAATAAATTTATTTTAAATAAGAAATATCATGGGTACCTAGATATACACTAGGTATTTTACCAACTATAATACACTCGGCTAATAAATAACTTGTTGATTTTTTAACTTTCTTAAAAGCAAAAGGCATAATTAATGAGGCTTCTGTTTCGATATTGACAAATATTTTATGATTAGTTTGATTAATTCCTGCATCTTCAAAGGTTGTATAAAAATTACAACTAGCATTACCCATAGGTTCAATGCTAATATTTATATTATTCCCTTTACCTGATAAAAATCCTATTCCGCTACAAGTACCAATAGGGATATTAATACCTAATTTTGAACTATTATCTATTTCTTCTTGAGTTTTTTTTGCTAAATTATTGCTGATTTGATTTATTTTTGATGATATAGCTTCAATAGTTATAACATCTCCATTATCATCATATTTAATTTTAACAATATCATCATATTGCATAGTACTAATTATATCACCTATTGCATTATTTGAACTAATGGTAAGCAACTTTTGTATAGTCGCTTCGCCATAAGTATACATAATAGGATTAACTACTTTAGATAAATAATAAACTAATAAAATAATTATAAAAATAAAACAAATAAAAAAACAAATAAGATTTCTCTTAAATTTTTTTGAACGACTTACCTTAAAATGTTTTTTTATGTATTTTTTTTCACATTCACTATATTGACAATTACTCACACTTATTTTTATGAATAAATAAAAAAATATATTACTAATTTTGTAATATATTTTAATATTTTGTAATATTTTATATTATTTATTAACGTATATAATAAGATAATTAGAAAAAATTTATAGTTATGATTTCTTGCTTTTGGACCTAAATATTAAAGCAAATAGGTAACCGAAACCTACAGCAGCGGCTATACCTCCAGCTGTAGCTGTTAACCC
>CANBBP010000016.1 GCA_947366895.1 uncultured Clostridia bacterium | reverse complement strand
AGTAGAGATAAGGAACAAAAGAACAAAAATATTTTTATCTGCCGGTAGTCAGGATGGTACTAGTGTAGGTAGAAAAATATATAGATCTCCACTATTTATTTCAAATATGTTTTACGTGGAAAATTCTACTGTAGAATTTAATGATAAGAATAATAGTTTACGTATATTGGGTGGAGTATATGATGAAGAAAGAGGATCTATTTATGCAACTTCAGACCCAGTATTAGGTTCTATATTTAAAATAGTATCTGGTAATCTAAACTTTAAGACACATAGAATGGATTTAGGATATAACAATACCTCAGCAAATGGAGCCGCTATTAATGCTTCAGGTACTGCTGTTGTAAATATTATTGATGCTGGTTTAGGTTCTTTTAAGGCCTCATTTACAGGTGGCGGTTCTTTTTCCGGTGGTGGAATAATTGGCTTAAATAAGACATCAGGAAATGGAGGCGGAATATATGTTGCAGATTCTGCAATAATTAATTTAACAAATAGTGGTGTGGACAACAATGAAGCAGAAAATGGTGGTGGAATATATGTAGCAGGTGGAATTGTAAATATAAATGTTACAAGAGTTTCAACTGTTCCAGGCTATGAATTGGCGGCATTAATGACTAATGAAGCAATAAATGGAGGTGCAATATATCTAAATAACGGAACTGTTAATTTAATTAATGGGAATATAGTTAATAATAGGAATATTAGAAATGGTGTAGTTATACAAAATGGAGCAGGTGTATATGTAAATGGTGGAACCTTTAACATGCAAAATGGTAGAATATTGTTTTCTAATCTTTATGGTATGGAAGTAGATAATGTACATTGGAGAGAAGTTTATGAATTTAATGGAGCAGGTGCATATGTAAATGGTGGAACCTTTAATATGACAGGTGGAATTATTGAAATGAACAAGGCAAGAAATGGTGGAGGTGTGTATGTAAATGGTGGAACCTTTATTATGGATAGTGCTAATGCTAAAATTCAATCTAACGCAGCATATTATGGAAAAGGTGGAGGAGTATGTATAACAGGTGGAACATTTAGACACAATGCAGGAAATATTGGAGGTAGTACAACTAAATCTCCAACCAGTGACGATGTTAATGGAACATCTGCAAATAATTGGAAAGAAAATCCAACTATTTATAATGGTAATTTTGCAGATGTTGGAATGGGTGGGGGAATTTATATTGGAACTAATGGAGACTACATCAATAGTGGTAATGGTAAACTTTGGAACAATGTAACGATTAACCGTAATGGATCTAATTATGAGTGGGCTATTAATGAAAATATATGGAAAAATGCTACGGGGGGAGGCATATGTTATGAAACTAGAGAAAACTATACAATACCAGCAAACGTTTTAAATAATGTAAAGTATAATTATTCTGATAGATTAGGAGGCGGAATTGTTTGTTTAGGAGGTAGTTGGATCCTTTCTAGTGGCACACTATCTAATAATTTGTGTTCATATGGTGGAGGTGGAATATATGTAAAAGATTCGGATCTTACGATTGATGGAGCTGTAATTTGTAACAATAAGGCAACGCAGGGGGGAGGCTTTTTTGCTGATGAATGTACAAATATTAATATTTTAAGTGGAAATATTTATAGTAATGAAGGGACTAATTCTGGTGGTGGATTGTACATATCAGGAGCTTTGAATTTATTAATAAGTGGTGGAAATATATATAATAATACATCTTATTTATATGGTGGTGGACTAGCTTTATTAGGTGTATCAAGCATTAATATAACTGGTGGAAAGATATATAATAATATTCTAGACACTAAAACATCTACTATAGAAATGGGTCTTCATGGGGGAGCAGGATTGTATCTTAATGGATCAACTTCATTTAAAATGTCTGGCGGAGAAATATATAACAATAATGCTTCTAGTCTTCGTAGTGGTGGGGGAATTTTTTTGTATATGGTAACAAGTGCCGAAATATCAAATGCAAATATACATAATAATCAAGCATCAAACGGTGGAGGGATACTTATTTATGGTGATGGAAATGGCAAAGTAGGTATTATTAGTGGCAGAATTTATGGTAATAGAGCTATAGGAACTAAAGATTATGTAAATTATTATACAAGAGGTAGTGGTCATGGTGGAGGAATATATATTGGTGGTGCAACATTATATTTAGGGGAATTTAATGGAAAGACAGGAAGAGTTATTATTGGTGATGAAACTAATTCTATAGCTACTGCATCAAATTGTTCTAACTATGCACGATATGGAGGAGGTGTTTATTCTTCAAATGATACAACTATTGATATTCGTTCGTATGGTACGGTAATAGTAAAAAATGCTTTAATTCAAAGAAATTATGCAACAAAAGATGCGGGAGGTATTTTCGCGTATCAAAATTCAGGGCTTAGAGAAACTGATGAGATTAGCGGTGAAATAAAATATAATTATGCTGGTGAATATGGTGGAGGAATAGAATATAGTGGACAATCCCTTTATGCTAATATAAGTTATAATCAAGCTGGTAAAGGTGGCGGTGGATTGCGTGGATTTGGTGGAACTTGTGTAGTTTATGGGTCAATTACATATAATAGGTCAGTAGATGGTGGTGGTGTTTATGGTTCTATTGATATGACAGATAAGACTATTATTGCTTATAATACAGCAACAAATAATGGTGGTGGAATTAATGGAGATTTAGGACAATATGCTGGAAGCAGGGTTTATCAAAACACAGCTAAAAATGGTGGAGGAGTTTACGGATATGTATCAAAAAGTTTTTATAACTACAATACGGCAAACATTTATTCCTACACCATTATCTCTGAAAATACAGCCTCATTACATGGAGGTGGAATCTATATTGAAAGATCAATTGGTCATGTAAGTGCACTTAAGAATCCATTAAATTCTTCTAGTGTTTATCTCTATGTTTCTAATAATACGGCAACAACTGGTAATGGTGGTGGAATTTATCTTGAAAGCAAGGTACTTGGTCTAAACAACGACATAGATAATAGTGTAATATGTGGTGGGAGTATAAATAATAATCGTGCTCCTAAAGGTAATGGTGGCGGAATTTATGTAAAAACAAATTTCTCGCAAACTTATAGTAGTTATTCTTTTCGTTTTATCGCAATACTAGGTTATTATGGAGGTATAAGTGGGAACGAAGCTGTAAATGGTGGCGGTGTATATATAGACTGTTCTTCGGTTTCTACTTCAACTACAAGAAACTTTACACATGTATACATGCAAGCAAATATAAGTAATAATACTGCTACAAATAATGGTGGTGGTATGTATGTAGCAAATGGTACTATTATAGGTCCTTCTTTTTTAGAGGGATATAGACAGCAGGATGGAACATTTGTAAGGAATTCCCTAACTTATGCTAAAGATATTCTTGATTATTATGTAAATCATGATGGTTATAAATGTCCATGGGAAGTATATAATAATAAAGCAGGAAAATTAGGGGGTGGAATTTATATGACTGGAACAGCATCTTCTATAAATAATATGCCAGCATATTCTACTTCTTTAGCAACTGGTTATGAAACTCGAATATATAGAAATGAAGCTAAGAATGGTGGGGCTGGTATATATATGAATGCGGGAATTTTAGATGTAACTTACAATACTTACATTTCAGGAAATATTGTAACAGGCCAAGGTTGTGGTGGTGGAATATATCAAAAAACGGGTTATATTTACTTAGGATCTGGAGAAATTTATGGTAACCAGGCAAAATATAATTCATATTGTTATGGTGGAGGAATTTATTCATATGGTGGACTAATAGGAAGGGGTTCTTATGGTCGTATGAGTTCAGATGATCCATTTAAGATTTATTCGAATTATTCTTATAATGGAGGGGGATTATATTTTGGAGATTATTCAAATCAAATAATAACTGGTTATGGTGCTACTGTTAAATTTATTGAAAATAGTGCTGTAAACAAAGGAGGAAACCTATACATCGGTAGCAAAGGTACATTTGAAAATAATGTCGGAGATGTTGATATTAAAGCAGGTCATGCTTTTAATTCAAGTAATGGTCTTGCATATGGAGGAAATATTTATTCTTTAGGAATCTTAAAATTAACATCTGGTAAATTATATGGAGGACTTTCAAGTTCTTCTAATGGGGGTCAGTCAGTTGAGAATAAATCATATGGTGCAAATCTATATGTTGCGGGAGGAACAGTAACAATCGGAAATAATTTTGTAATTAGTGATGGATATTCTAGCCACGGTTATGGAGGAGGAATTTGTATTAGTTCAGGAACCGTAAACTTTAGTGGATCAATTGATCAATGTATGGCAAACTATGGTGGAGGTGTTGCTGTTATGGGAGGTACATTTAATATGACTGGCGGTATAATAGGAAGGGCTGTATATAGTACGCCAAGTTATGCTAGCAGTGGTGGTAATGCTTTATATTCTAATATGGCAGTTAAATATGGTGGTGGATTATATATAAGTAAAGGTACAGCAAGATTGACAGGCGGTAAAATTATGTATAACTATTGTTTAAGTGCAGGAGGAAGTTATTATAAAGCAGGTGGCACATTAACAACAAGTGGAGTATATATTGCTTATAATAATCCGGCATAATAAATTAATTTTGTAACAAAAAACACGGTTGGAAAAATTCAATCGTGTTTTTTTTGTTGTAAAAAGCCACCAGAAAAAGTTAAACATTTTTAAAACAATATGAATAAAATTTAAAATAGGTTTTATTCTTTTTATAAGATAAATTTATAAACTGTTTTAAAAATGTATAGTTATTGCTGGTGGACTTTTATTAAATTATTAACAATTTTATTTAGTTGAGCATAAATATTTGGGGGTAAAATAATTTTAAATTAAATTTTTGTTTTAAAGTTTAAATCTGCTAATTTATCGGTTGTAATGTAGCCTGCTGGAGCCGATACGATATCTTGTAAACGATTAACTATGCTTGCACAAGTCATTTCTACAGTTGCTGGGCGATTTATTGTTAAAGTTGTTGTTGGTTCGCCTTCAATAGTCCATTCGTTTTGGTCAAATTCATCTGGTCCGTAAACTTTGCCGATGCATTCTGTTTCTAAGGTTATGCCTTCTTTTGTTGTGGTTGTTACAACAGCACTCATTCCTGTTGCATCACCTTTTTTAATTGTCATATTTAAAGTTGAAGATTTTAGATCATCATGATATGTTTGAGGAATGCATTTTTGAGTTTGATTTATTACAGTTAAACCTAACTTTTCACACAACCAACCATTTACTGTCCACATATATGAAGGGGAGTATTCTCCATTTTCAATAAGTTTTTGTCTTTCTGCATCACTAATTCTATCTACACTTGCAATTTTTTCATCAAATTCTTTTAGACTTAGTCCTGAACCATGAACTTCTGCAAGAGCTATACCGTAGTCTTCTACATTATATGAAGATTTACCTTTAATTTTTTTAATGCTTTGAGTAGTGCCACATAGTACGGAAATTAAACTACCCCATGAAGCATCTTGATAACCACTGCCTGATAATGTACAATTATTTTTCTTTGCAAGTTCATCTAATTCTTTTGTAATTTTTGGGGCAGAATTTGCTGGGAAGAATGCTTCTTCACAAGTAGAAATAGCATTTACACCACATTTTGCACAAATTGCCATTGCATCGTATATATCTTTCATTAAACTCATAGTTGTAATTATTGCAATGTCTGGTTTATTTGTTTTAAGTGAATTTTCAAGATTTTTAACATCTTCTATTATAACACCTTTTTTGCTGCCACTCATTACTGTTGAAATATCTTGACCTATTCTATTTGGATTAATGTCGTAAGCACAAACAATTTCGCCACCTTTTTCATAAACATATCTCATAGTGTACACTGACATTTTTCCACAACCTATTTGTGCTACTTTTAAAGTTTTATTCATTTTTATACCCTCTCTTTTTAATAAACTAACCTTATTATAGCCAAAATTTACCAATTTAACAAATACTTTTGTTGTTTTGGTAAAAACTTAATAAGAAGTACAAACTAAAAATTTATAACTTCTACTAAAAAAGTTTATTTAAAAGATTTGAAAAATTTACCAAATTTGATAGTATATATCATGAAACCTATAAAAAAAGGAATTAATTATGGAAAATGAAATTAACGAAAATATTGCAAAAGAAATAGACATTTTGGTTTCAAATGGCTTAAAAGCTTTAGATGAATTTAGAAATTTAAATCAATCCCAAGTTGATTTTATTGTTGCAAAGTGTAGTGTTGCTGGCCTTGATAAGCATGGAGAATTAGCCCTAGAAGCAATTAAAGAAACCAAGAGAGGAGTTTTTGAAGATAAAGCAACTAAAAATTTATATGCTTGTGAATATGTTGTAAATAATATGCGTCACCTTAAAACAGTTGGTGTTATTAGTGAGGACCCAGTAACTGGAATTGTGGAAGTTGCTGACCCAGTGGGAGTTATTTGTGGAATTACTCCTGTAACAAATCCTACTTCAACAGTTATTTTTAAATGTCTAATAAGTTTAAAAACAAGAAATCCTATTATTTTTGCTTTTCACCCTTCCGCTCAAAATTGTTCTATGCTTGCTGCAAAATTAATAAGAGATACTGCAGTTAAAGCGGGGGCTCCTGAAAATTGTATTCAATGGATAGAAAATCCTTCTATGGATGCCACAAGTGCTTTAATGAATCATAAAGGAATAGCCACAATTCTTGCTACTGGCGGTAATGGAATGGTTAAAGCCGCTTATTCTTGTGGTAAACCTGCTTTAGGTGTAGGGGCTGGTAATGTTCCTGCTTATATTGAAAAAACTGCCGATATTAAACAAGCAGTAAACGATATTGTTTTAAGTAAAGCTTTTGACAATGGTATGATTTGTGCTTCTGAACAGGCTGTTATAGTTGATAATGAAATATATGATGAAGTTGTTTTGGAATTTAAAAGATTTGGTGTTTACCTTGCTAACAAAAAGCAAAAAGAACAATTAGAACGATTTATGTTTAACATAAACGAAGATAGAACTAATTTTGAAGAAGCAAGGCTAAATGCTGATATAGTAGGACAAAAGGCTGTTGATATTGCAAAAGGTGCAGGCTTTAAGGTAGATGATAAGTGTCCTGTTATTTTAGTAGAGTGCAAAGAAGTAGGGGTAAATGAACCTCTAACAAGAGAAAAACTTTCTCCTGTCCTTGCAATTTTAAAGGCAAAAGATTTAGAAGATGGATATAATAAATCTTGTCAAATGGTGGAATTTAATGGTTTAGGTCATAGTGCTTGTATTCATACTAAAGATAAAGATATTGCGGAAGAATTTGGTACTCGTGTAAAAGCTATGAGAATTATATGGAATTCTCCTGCTACATTTGGTGGAATTGGCAATATATACAACTCCTTTTTACCTTCATTAACACTTGGTTGCGGTAGTTATGGAAATAATTCAGTTGGTGGCAATATTAGTGCTATTAACTTATTAAACATTAAGAAAATTGGTAAAAGGAGAAATACTATGCAGTGGTTTAAAGTGCCATCTAAAATTTATTTTGAAAGAAATTCTATTCAGTACTTACATGACATGAAAAATATAAATCGTGCCTTTATTGTTACTGATAGAACTATGGTTGATTTGGGCTATGTTAATAAAATTACTGAACAACTAAATTTAAGAAGAAATAAAGTTCAGGTTTCACTATTTTGTGATGTAGAACCAGACCCAGATATATCAACAGTAAAAAAAGGCTTAAATGTAATGAAGGCTTTCCAACCTGATACTATTATCGCATTAGGTGGCGGTTCTGCTATGGACTGTGCTAAAGGAATGTGGCTTTTCTATGAAAATGAAGAAATTGACTTTGATGATTTAAAGCAAAAATTTATGGATATAAGAAAGCGTGCTTTTAGATACCCCGAACTTGGAAGAAAGTCTCGCCTTGTTTGTATTCCAACAACTTCAGGCACAGGTAGTGAGGTTACACCTTTTGCTGTTATAAGCGACAAAGAGAATAACAAGAAATATCCTCTAGCCGATTATTCATTAACACCAACAGTTGCTATTATTGATGCTGAATTTACAACTAATTTACCAGCAGGAGTTACTGCCGATACAGGTATGGATGTTTTAACTCATGCTATTGAGGCCTATGTTTCTGTACTATCTAATGATTATACCGATGGCTTAGCACTACAAGCTATTAAACTTGTTTTTGACTATCTTCCTCGTGCTGTTGAAAATGGAAAGAATGATTTAGAGGCAAGAGAAAAAATGCATAATGCTTCAACCATTGCTGGCATGGCTTTTGCTAATGCTTTCTTAGGAATGAATCACTCACTTGCTCATAAAGTTGGGGCTGTTTTTCATACTCCACATGGTAGAGCAAATGCAATATTATTACCTCATACTATTAGATATAATGGCTCAGTACCTCAAAAATTGCAGGCATGGCCAAAATATAATAAGTATGAAGCAGATGTTAAATATGCTACTATTGCAAAACTTTTAGGACTTCCAGCCGATACTACTGAACAAGGTGTTGAAAGCCTTGCCAATGCGGTTATGGAACTAGGTAAAAAAATTGGTATTAAAATGAATTTCTGCGAACAAAATATTTCTGAAGAGGACTGGAAAAATAGTTTAGAAGAAGTAGCTTTTATGGCTTATGAGGATCAATGTTCACCAGCAAATCCTAGAGTTCCTATGGTAGAAGATATGAAGAAAATTTTAATGGATAGTTTTAAGGGAAATTAATTTTTTAAATGTTTTAATATATTTTATATTTGATTAATAAAAAGGTTGAAACTTAATTCAATCTTTTTATTTTTTATATTTTTTTTATTAAAGTTTTTATTGAAATTTTTATTAATTTTACTATTAATATTAACAATATTAATATTAACTATTAAAATTTATAATAGGTTTTATTAATTTATTTATTTTTGATAATTGTTAATAGTGGTAAAAAAATTAAATATTGTTAAACTAAAATATAAAAATTGTAAAGATTTTAACTATCAAAGCATAATCTATAGTTAAGGGGTGCAATTTGGATTTTTTAGATAGTAACAGTTTTGAACAAATGGCAAGGGAATATAATAGAAAATATTCAGTTAATTCTAATCATGTGTCTATGCTAACAAGTAACGATGAATTTTTAGTAAGTGGAATAAATGAAGTTTTTTGTAAAATTTTTAAATTATTTGCTGAAATAAGAAACACATTTAAAAGATACAATCAATTTTCAAAGTTATTTGAAAGAGTAGACTATTTTCAAGAAACTTTAAAAGATTTTTACAAACATAATTTTAATTGTGATTTAAAATGTGATTATGAAATTAATAATAAACCTATAAATCATAAACATTGTGCTATTTCAATGATGGTTTCTTACATAGATATCTTTAATCTTAATATGGATATTTTAAGTGAAATTGATAAATTAAAGAATTGCTTAATGTTAAATCGTGAAAATAATTCTTTAGAAAATAATAATTTAAAACATAGGTTAGAGATATTATTAAGTAAATTATATGAATTGCAGGACATCTTTAAGAAGTTTACTGAAATTTTAAAAGATTTTTATAAAACAATTAACTAGTATTATATTATTAATATATATATAATATAATCATATTATAATATAGTGTTAGTCCAATTTAAATTTTTTTACTATTTAAAGTATTATTTTTTAACTTAAAAAATAATATATTTTTTATTTTATAAAATTTTTTATTAATTTTAATTTGCATTTAGTATTAAATATGGGTAGAAAATGTATAATAATTTCTATTGTTTATATAAATATTAATTATTTTTGTTAGTTAAAAAGCAAAGTTGTTTGAATAGAAATATTTTAATTTATGATTTATTTAGTAAAAATAGTGGTTTAAATAGTAATAATTGGGCAATAATTTACTTTAAAAGCATTTAAAAAGTAGACACACCGGGGTGCGTGTTCGGAAATTTCATAAAAAAGTTAAAAAAAAGTAAAAATTTTAAAAAAAAGTGGTTGACACTGTCTTATACCTGTGGTATTCTAACCCCGTCACTTGCGAAAGTGATTGTTCCATAACAATTTAATAGTTAAGGTTTAATACAAAGTTCTTAGTTAATTTTAAGAATTTTAATCAAGCAAAACTTTAAAACATCAAGTCAATGATTGTTTTGAGCAGATGCTTTAAATAATGATAGTATAGAATGAATAATTCTTTATTATACAATTTTATTTAGAGTTTGATTCTGGCTCAGGACGAACGCTGGCGGCGTGCTTAATACATGCAAGTCGAACGAGATTTGTTTGTTGCACAAAGCATTTTAGAAGTTATCTTTTAATGTGTTTTGTGCAACGAGCAACATCTAGTGGCGGACGGGTGAGTAACGCGTGAATAATCTGCCTTTTACAGGGGGATAACAAGTAGAAATATTTGCTAATACCGCATAAGACCACAGTTTGGCATCAAACAGGGGTAAAAGATTTATTTCGGTAAAAGATGAGTTCGCGTATCATTAGTTAGTTGGTGGGGTAATGGCCTACCAAGACTACGATGGTTAGCCGACCTGAGAGGGTGATCGGCCACATTGGAACTGAGAAACGGTCCAGACTCCTACGGGAGGCAGCAGTAAGGAATATTGGGCAATGGAGGAAACTCTGACCCAGCAACGCCGCGTGAAGGAAGAAGGTCTTCGGATTGTAAACTTCTGTTATTAGGGAAGAAGATAGTGACGGTACCTAATGAGTAAGCCCCGGCTAACTACGTGCCAGCAGCCGCGGTAATACGTAGGGGGCAAGCGTT
>CANBBP010000015.1 GCA_947366895.1 uncultured Clostridia bacterium | reverse complement strand
GCCAAATTATGCAACAATAAATGTTTCTACTGATGATGTCGCTTTAGAGCAATAAAAATAAATAAAACAAAAAAACAACTTATTTTAAATGTAAGTTGTTTTTTATTTTTATCTAAAAATATAAATAAATATTTTTTTAATTTAAGATATTTTTAACTAAAACAGTTTTTAAAATTTTAAATCAACATTTTATTTGTGGTTAATCTTTTTAAATAATAATATAATGTTGGGCAATGCCTAAAAAATCTATCACGAGATTTATGTTTCTTATTTAAACTATAATAAAGTTTAAATTTATGTTTTAGAAATTTAAGAGTATTACTATCAGCTTTTCCAGCACAGGCAAAACAATAAATATTTTCTATTTGCACTAACATTTGACTTAATGCTTGAGCTTGCCATTTAGTAGTTTTAAAATAATTATATCTTTCCTCAAGAGCATAATATTTGTCTAAATCTTTCAATAAAAATTTAGGTGAATTTTTAAAAGGGCTTTTAGTTACATTGTAATAATATAATTGAGAAGATGTTCTAACTAATTTCTTGCATTCTAAATAAATTTTATGAGCAATAAATTCATCCTCATAAATTCTATCTTCTTTAAATCTCAATTTTTTAAATATTTTTTTTCTAAAAAGTTTTGCAAAAAGAGCAGTTTTAACTTTCTCAGTAGTTGAAAAGAAATAGTCAAAGATATCCTCTCCCTCAAAAAATACAATTCTACTACGAGATTTCTTTTTTTCAAGTAACTTAATATTTTGAGTTTCTATACTAAAAGCGTTATCTTCACTTTCCTTCTCATTTTCAATTATAAAAGGCTCTTCTCCGCTGTCATCATTATCATTATCATTATCGTCATCATAACTACTAGCATAAAAATCATTTAAGTTGTTATCTTCATCATCTTCTTCAGAATCAAAATTATCATCATCCTCAGTATCTTCTTTGCCTTCATCATCAAGAATAATTTCTTCTTCTAAATTTTCATCTAAGTTCGCAACAACTTTTTTATTTGATTTTGTTTCTACTTTTTTATCGGTGCCTTCCTCTATCATCTCACCATTAACTTCAAAGTAACGACAAAGACTACAAACGGAAATATCACTATGCGTTTCTTCTAGATTTTTAAGTAAAATATAAATATAATCTTTATCAACAAAATTATCTGCGTTTACAAAAGAAATATATTCTCCGTTAGCATAATCTAACCCTGCATTTTTTGCACTAGCTATACTACCTTTTTTGTTATGAATAACTTTAACTCTAATATCCTTTTGTGTCCAACTATCGCAAATCATAGGGCTAGTGTCACAAGAACCATTATCAACCAAAATAATTTCTAAATTTTCATAAGACTGATTTACTAAACTTTCTATACACCTATCTAAATGTTCCTCAGATTCAGAAACAGGAACAATAATTGAAATGAGTTCATCTTGCATAAAAAATTATCCTCTCTTTTTTAAAATAATAAAATATGTATTTATTATTTTAATATCAAGTTATTATTTACTATTTTAAATTATACCATAGCCCTTTTATTTTAGCAAGTATCAACTTATTTACCACATGAACATATTTATCATATTATAAAGAAAAATGCCATGTCTACGGAATGTATCATAATTATTTTTTTGTTTTTTATAATCACTTTTATATTTCTTAGCTAGACTTTTAAAATATTGTTTTTCTTCTTTTAATTTCATTTTTTTAGAAAAAACTATAAACTGCAAAGACAATAAAAATATTATAGAGTTTACCCTTTCAGTAAACTCTTTGTTATCTTTTAGTTGAGGTAAAGTTTTTGAACTTTCTAAAGCATTAAACAAAGTTTTTTGTTTATAAAACTTTTGCTTATTACAACTCATACTAGAAAGATGACCTTTGGTTTTAATATAATGGTAAAGTTTTTGGTTAGTGCTTTTTATTATTGCAGACTCAGTTATATTATTTGCAATGTAATGAATATTAAAAATGGAATCTTCCCCTAAACCCACTTCTTCAGGAAAAACTAACGATTTTAGCATAGATGTTTTATATAGTTTATTCCAGGAAAAACAAAAAATATCTTTATAAGTAACCACCTCACCAACTGCTTCGTTTGCTGAATATAGTTTTATTATTTCACTATTGTTTTTATAAGGTTTAGTACTTCTCTTTTGATATTCATATCCACAAGATGTAAACAAAGTATTTTTGTCATGCATAGAAACAAGTTTTGATATAAAATTAGGTTCTACCCAATCATCACAATCCACAAAGGTAAAATAATCGCTATCAAGTTTTTGTAATGCTGTGTTTCTAGCTTTTGATACTCCCCCATTAACACTATTATCAATTAAGTTAATGCGACTATCTTTTTTTGTAAACTCTTTTATTATTTCCACTGAATTATCTGTTGAAGCATCATTTACTACATAGATTTTAATATTTTTATAATCTTGATTAATAAGTGAGTTCAAGCATTGTTGCAAATATTTTTCTCCATTATAAACTGGAACTATAATACTAACTGGTTTTTCCATATAATTTTCCTTTAAACTTTTAAAATTTATTAAGAAATTTTATCTAGACTTTTTAATTTAATAAATTTTATTAAATTATAGGTTTTAAATAAAAAAATCTTTGCTACTAATAAAGTGGCAAAAATTATTTATACTTAAACTAAAATTAATTAAACTTTAGTACTTTTCTTGCAATAGTATACAAACTCCTACAAAAAGCCATGCCAACTTTAGAATTTGTATGAGTAAGTCCTTCTATTTTATTTTTACAATTTGAATATAATTTTTTATCTTTATTTTTCAAAAATTCCCAAAGTTCTTTTTTCTTATTTATACTTTCTTTATCTTTCATTTTTATAAGGTATATAGAACAAATTGCCATAAGAATAGATACAAAGTCTGTCATATACTTTGCAAGTTTTTTATTTGTTTTTGCTATTTCTTGGATATCATAAGCATCAATTATAATTCTAGTAACTCTAATATGTTGGTCTATCCTTTTCATTATAACACTTTCATTAACAGATTGATCTGCCCTGCCAATAAAGTACCTATAAAAATCTTCATTCATATAATATATTGATTTTACATGAGGTAGCGGAACATATACAAAAATATTATCTACGTAAAAAGTATGTTTTGGTAATTCCAACTTAATATCTTTTAATAATTGAGTTCTATATATTACTGAATGCATAGCAATAAATTGTGATTTTCTAAACTTTTTAAGTTTTTCAAAATTGGTAATTTCATTTACAGGTAAAATATTCTTATAGTCTATTACTCTAGGCTTACTACCATCAGCATACTCATAAACATAATTACACATAATCATATCTACTAAATTTTTTTCTTCATTAAATTGTTTAATTTGATTGATAATATTTTTTAAACTATCTTCATTTACCCAGTCATCACTATCTACAACTTTATAATATAATCCGGTTGCATTTCTTAAGCCTTGATTTACTCCTTCTCCATGTCCACCATTTTCTTGATGAATACCCTTAATTATAGTTGGATATTTTTTAACAAAGTCATCTACAATCTGAGCAGTATTATCTTTTACTGAGCCATCATCAACTAAAATAATTTCAATATCTTCTCCTGCTGTAAGCAATGTATTAATACAATGTTCCATATAACTAGCTGAATTATAACAAGGAACACCTACTGATAAATATTTCATATATTTTACCTCTTTAATTTTAATTTTCATTAAAGCAATTTTTTCTTTAGTTTTCAACTTATTTTAACATAAAGGAAATTAAAAACAAAATAAATACGATTATAAACTTTATTTAATGAAAACATTATATTTCATTAGGTTAAAATTTTTTTATTTGTTATACTTTTTTTAGAAACAAAATATTTTTGTTCTTACTTTTAAATGAATGTATGGAGGGAATATGTTTGATTATTTAATTGTAGGCTCGGGATTATACGGAGCTGTTTGTGCAAGAGAATTTACTAAAAAAGGCAAAAAATGTTTAGTAGTTGAAAAAAGAAGTCATATTGGGGGCAATGTTTACACTGAAGAAATTGAAGGAATAAATGTACATAAATATGGGGCCCATATATTTCATACCTCTAATAAAGAGATATGGAAATATGTTAATGAATATGCAGAATTTAATAATTACATTAACTCTCCTGTTGCAAGATATCAAAATGAACTTTATAACCTCCCTTTTAATATGAATACTTTTACAAAACTATGGAATGATGTTTTTACTCCAAAAGATGCTGAAGAACGCATTGAACAAGAAAGAAAACAATATTATGTAGAAAATCCTAAAAACTTAGAAGAACAAGCTATAAATTTAGTTGGCAAAACCATTTTTGAAAAACTTATAAAAGGCTATACAGAAAAACAATGGGGAAAAACTTGTAAAGAATTACCATCATTTATAATTAAACGACTACCAGTAAGATTTACTTTTGATAACAATTATTTTAATGATAAATATCAAGGGATACCTGAAGGTGGTTACACAAAAATAATTGAAAAGTTACTAGAAGGCTGCGAAGTTAAACTAAACTGCGACTATTTTGAACATAAAGAAGAACTAGACAAATTAGCAAAAAAAATCATTTTCACAGGTGCAATAGATAAATATTATAATTATTGTTTTGGCGAATTAGAATATAGGAGTGTAAGGTTTGAAACTGAGGTATTAGATATTCCTAACTATCAGGGAAATGCTGTTGTTAATTATACTGATAGAAAAACACCTTATACAAGAATAATAGAACACAAACATTTTGAATTTGGCAAACAACCAAAAACGGTAATAAGCAAAGAATATTCTTCAACATGGAAACTAGGAGATGAACCTTACTATCCTGTTAATGATGAAAAAAATAATGCTTTATATTTAAAATATAAAGGACTTGCCGATGAAGAAAAAAATGTTTTCTTTGGAGGAAGATTAGGGCAATATAAATACTACGACATGCACATGGTTATAGCAAGTGCATTAGAATTTGTAAATTCTCAATTAAATTAATTTTATTTATTAAATGAAAATAAAAAATAATTATACATAAAGTATTAATTATAGACTTAAATAAAAAAACACATTATTAAAACTAATAATGTGTTTTTTGTTTTAAAAACATTTTATTAATCTAAATTTATAATTTCATATTCTCTTGAACCAAGACCTAAGTTATATGCTTCTTCAACAGTATGAATTGCATTTTTTTTATGCATTCTATTTACTAAAGAAGTTTTGCCATTATCAGTTGAGTTTATAATTTGGTCATAACAACATTGGTCAACTGCTACAGGGTCACAAGATGCAAATATCCCTATATCCTCCATTTCAGGATTATGAGGATTAGCATCACAATCGCAATCTATTGATAAATTATTTGCCACATTTATATAAACAAGGTTTTCAGGTTTAAAATAATCAACAACACTTAAACAAGCTTCAGCCATACTTTCTAAAAAACCATCTTGGTCATCTGTAAGTTTCCACATTTTATCAGGGTCCTCTGTTCTACCAACAGAGTGAATCCATGCCTTACCATTTTTAGAGGCTACTCCTATACTCATATTTTTTAAAGCACCTCCAAAGCCTCCCATGGCATGACCTTTAAAATGAGAAAGCATAAGCATACTATCATAATTTTTAATATGGTCGCCAACTAAGTTATATCCCTTTAAATGTTTACCACCATTAACAGGAATTTTAATTTCTCCTTCTTCATCTAAAATATCACAAGGAGCAATATCTAAAAAGCCATGCTCTTTTATTGCTTTCCAATGTTCTTTAGAATCAAATCTTCTTCCCCTATAAGCTGTATTATTTTCAACTATTGTTCCCTCTATTTTTTTAACAAGCGGAGCAATTAATTTTGGATTTAAAAAGTTATGCCCTCCTGGTTCACCAGTTGAAATTTTAACTGCTACTTTCCCTTTTAAATTTACTTTTAATGCTTCATATATTTTAATAAGTCCTTCACTTGATAAATCTTTAGTAAAATAAACCTTTGACTTACTCATATTAATTAATCTCTCCCCCTTACAATCATTTAAGATTATAAACTTTTTAGAATTTTAATTTATAAAAATTAATTTATAATTTTGTTTTTTATATTTTAAAACTAATTCAAAAATAAATTAATAAGCATAGGCACAGGCAATAGCAAGAGCATTTTCGCCTATATGACAAGAAACCGATAAACTTAGTGGGTCTATATATTCTATTTTAACACCATATTCGCTTAATGCCTTCTCAGCCTCTTCTTTAAATTCTAAGCATTTTTCTTTATCATAGGTATAAGCCATAAACAATTTTAAATGATTTGATTTTAAGAAATCGCCAAACCTTGTTTGAATATCTTTAGCTATTTGCTCAATCATTCTTTTTTTACCAACACTAGCATTCATAACCTGACAAAACTTATCTAATTTATCACCTTGAATTTGAAGAACGGGTTTAATTTTGAGTAATGAACCAATAGCCGCAACTGCAGGAGTTAATCTACCACCCTTTTTAAGATATTTCAAAGTAGATACCATTATATAAATACTTGCTTGCATACTTGTATCTAGTAATATTTTTTTAATTTCACTTGCAGTTTTGCCTTCCTGTGCAAGTTTTATAGCATCTAAAACTGATTGTTTTTGTGTAACTGAAATTCTCTTATTATCCACAACAAACACTTTGCCTTTATATTCTTCGCTCTCGGCAGAAGCTAAAGCAGTTTCACAACTTGCTGATAAACCACTACTCATTGGGATATATACAATTTCATCATACTTTTTTAATAAGTCTGTCCAAATTTTATTTATTGAATATGTGCTAGGTTGACTAGTAGACACATCTGCATCTTCAAACAACAATTTATAAAATCCTGTTTGGTCTAAAGTTACATCTTCAAAATATTCCTCTCCATTAACTAAAAAAGGCATAGGAACAATACTTATATCCAACTTTTTTGCTTCTTCTTGGGTTATACCCGAATTACTGTCAGTAACTATGGCGACTTTCATAAATTCTCTCCAAATTTTTTAATATATGTTATGATAACAAACATTATGTTAGTTGTCAAAACATATTAAAAATTTAAATAAAATTTTAAACTATAAATTTTTTGATATATTTATTTAGTTATTTTTTTACCTTTTTCCACAAAATATTATCAATTTGTGTATAACTATTTTTTATTTTTTGTGGTTATTATTAACTTGCTTTTACAAATTTTAACACTCTATATAAACTAATAATTATTTCTAGGATAAGTTGACTTAATAAAGTTTTTCATTTAAAATTATATTAGTTTATTTACGGGAGAAAAAAAATGAAAATTAATATTTTAGGCTTAACAAATCCTTTGTTTAGCATTGAAGAAAATAATGCAGTTTCTCTTATTAATGATATTTATAAGTTAAAAGACACTCAAACGAATATAAATGATGTTCCAAAAGAAAATACAAGATTACAAAATTTAATTAAACAATACTGTGGCACAATAGGTGGAGAATGCTATAGTACTGAAGGAATGCCTGCTCTTGCTTCACAACCCAAAGAAAAAGCATTTACAAGAGCCGATAATTGTGCAAATGGAGGGCATTTATCAGTTTTTGGGCATTTTGTTGCTACCTTAGAATTAGTTGATATTCCAAAAGCTCTTTGTATGTTACTTAATAATAATCATATTAACAATACAAGTGAAAGGTCTATGAGATATACCAACATGAAAAATGCTTGTACTCCTGATGACCTAATTTTATATGACAAATGGAAAGAGATTTTTTATAACAAAATTGAAAAAACTTATTCTGAAAAATATCCACAAATATTTACAAAATCTTTAATAACAAAAAAAGCAAATGAAAATGCAAGATATATAATTTCTAGTTACTATAAAACAAGAATGGTTTATACTAATGATATAAGGGAATTTACCAATATATCAAGAACTATCGATTATGTTTTATCGCTAGGCGAAGATATGCCAAGTTTTTTAAAAGGCATGAAAGAAGAACTAAGTGAATTTAATATTTTATTAAAAGGCACAGGACTAGTTTTTCAATATTTCAACGATCAAAGAGAAAAATCCTTTTCTCTTTTAAGTAAAAATAATAAAGTTATAAATACATATTATGGAGATTGTATTGCAGATACTTATAAAATGTCATTATCCTGTATAGCTCAATTACAAAGACATAGATTTTTAAATATTAGTATTGCCTTTGATAAAACACCAAACTTCTTTATTCCTGAAATTTTAAAAGATGATAAAAAACTTGTTGATGAATGGTTAAAAGATTGTAATCAAAACGCAGATAGATTTCCTCAAGCAACACTTGCAAATGTAAACGAAATAGCTCCTGCAAATCTCATTATAAAAAAAGATTATGAAAGACTGTGCAATAGTGTTCAACAAGAATTATGTATGGTTTGTTTAGAACAAGCAAAGAGAATAGCAGAAAATATGGATGAAAATAATCCTGAATTAAAACAACAATTTGCCCGCTTAACAGGTTCAAGATGTTTATGGCAAGAAGGATTTAAATGTCCTACCCCATGTGGATATGTAGAAGGCGTTAAATGTACTCGTAAAATTTAATAGAAAAAAAATTAAAATTATAAAAACAGTATTAAGGGCTATAAATTTTGAAACTAGCAAAAAAATAAAACTTTGGTTCCAAGACCAAAGCAAATATTGATTTTTATTTCACTCACCTAAACATAAACTAAGATGTTTTTTAACGCAAAAGATTTTATTTATTAATTTTTTTGCAGAAATCAAATATACATTTTAGAAAAGTGTGGTATTATTATTAACATAAAAAGAATAACATAAGTGGCTTGTTTCGATGATGAATCGAATAAAAATATTGAAAATACTTTTTATTAAGGAGAAAATATGTTTAACAATAAAAGTATGATTACAATTGCCGAGACAAAAAATAAATATATTTTTTGGGATATAGATGGAACTTTGGCAGCTTATAGATTTAATGATCATGTTGGAGATCCTAATGGAACTAACAATGGCATGTCTATAGAAGAAATAGAAAAAGGAATTTTTCTTGAAAGATCCCCTTCAAAATTTATGCAGCAAGTGGTTGATTCTTGCCAGGCTAAACAAAATATAATAATGTCACAATGTCAAATACAAAAAGAAATGGATGATAAGCATCTTTGGCTAGATAAATATTATCCTACAATAACTGAAAGAATATTAACTTTTGAGAATGTTCCAAAATTCGAAAGCATTATATCTTATTGTAATAACAAAAATATTGCAATAAAAGATTGTATATTTGTTGATGATGTTTTATCTAATTTAAGAGATGCTGAAAAGAATGGAATTAAGTCATATCATATAACAAGTTTTCTTGATTGGAAATTTATGAACGATGATTATAACTTTTGATTTTCTCGTCAAATTAAAAAAACTATTACAATAAAAAAATTAGAGAAGAAATTCTTACTAGTTATTACAAATTCTTTTTTTATATTGGCATTTGGGCGTGTGCTTGTTTATACAAGTGGCTCGGCTTCGCCTCGCCAGACAAGCACACGCCTTTAATAAACTTTTTTTGCAAAAGAGCGGTTGCTGGCAGAGCAAACGCACACCGCTCTTTTGCTTTTCGTTTTCTTCTCTCTATTTTCTAGTGTAAGCGAATATTCTTTGTTGTCAAGGTCAAGGCAAGTGTCTAATGCTTTGTAGAGTGTATTATTCTCACAACAACCTGTGACAACGACAGAAGTATTCGCTTTTTTGGCAGTTAAGAGAGCGTTAGGAGCAAAAAGAAAACATAGGTCTTTTAGTTTTAAACCTATGTTTTTCTTTAAATATTCCGCTAGTTTCAAAATTGAGTGACTAATCATACCGTTTTTTATTTTTTGGAATAAAAAAAAATAAAAAGAATATATAAAAAGTAGTTGACATGTCAACAAGTTTAATTTAATATTAACTTGTTGATTAGTCAACAAGTCTAATAAAAGGATAGATTTATGAATGATAGATTTGAAACTTTCACAACTCAAATAGCCAAAATTTCTAAATGTATAAGAAAGCTAAAAGCTGTTAAAAGTTCTAAATTTCATCTAAAAGGACCTTATGTATATTGCATATACTACCTCTATAAACATGAAGAGGGTTTAACTGCAAGAGAACTAAGTTTAATTTGTGATGAGGATAAAGCAGCTATATCAAGAGCACTTGAATATTTAGAAGAAAATGACTACATTACTTGTCCATCGAACGCAAAAAAAAGATATAACTCTACACTATTTTTAACAAACAAAGGAAAAGAAACGGGCAAAGAATTTGTAAAAATAATTGATAATATTATTTTAAAAGTAAGCGAAGGTGTTACCGAGGAAGAACGAATAATATTCTATAAGGCATTAAACATTTTTAGTAATAATTTACAAATACTTTGTGATGATATGGAGGATAAATATGATTAAAATTTTAATAGATTCTGCAAGCGATATAACTTTAAAAGAAGCTGAAGAACTAGGCATTAACTTAATTTCTATGACAATTACTTTTGGAGAAACTGAGTATAGAGGAGGAATAGACTTAACGCATAAAGAATTTTTTGAAAAGTTAATAGAAAGTGATGCCATGCCAAAAACTAGCCAAATAAATGAAATTGCTTTTGAGGAAAAGTTTACCGAACTAACAAGTGATGGCAGTGAGGTTTTAGCAATTGTTTTATCATCTAAACTTTCAGGAACTTATGATAATGCTAAAAGAGCTAGCGAAAAATTTAATGGTAAAGTTAGTGTTATTGATAGTTTAGAAGCAAGTATAGGAGAAAGAGTTTTGTGTCTATATGCTTTAGACCTTATCAAACAAAATAAATCACTTATGGAAATAACCGAAGAACTAAATGCAAAAAAACACAAAATCAAATTACTTGCAGTGCTTTCAACCTTAGAATATTTAAAAAAAGGTGGCAGAATATCATCTGTTGTTGCCTTTGCTGGCGAACTATTTTCCATAAAACCCGTTATTGCTGTAGAAGATGGTGATGTAAAACTTGTAGGTAAAGCAATGGGATCTAAAAAAAGTAATAATCTATTAAACCAACTAGTTGAAAAATGTGGAGGAATAGATTTTGATATGCCATATGCTTTGGTTTATTCCGGGCTAAATGATGACTATTTGCAAAAGTATTTACTTGATAGTAAAAATTTGTGGGAAGATAATACTACAAAAGAAAACATTCCTGCATACATGATAGGCAGCACAATAGGTACTCACATCGGACCTGATGCAATAGGTGTTTGCTTTTTTGCAAAATAATATTTTAAATCTATAATCTTAAACATCAAAATATTAAACTTGACTTGACTAACATAAATCTTTTTACACAAAAAACAATCCTTTATTAATTTAAAATTACACAATAAAAAAGGCTTTCTTAAAAAAAAGAAAACCTTTTTTATTTTTACAAATTTATCATTAAAAGCACAATCTTTATATAATCCTACACCTTAGTTAAAATTTATGTTATTTTCTTTTACAACAATCCAGCCTGCTCCATGACTATTTTGCACTTTCATATTTTTTACTGGAATAATATCAGCTAACCATATAAGAGTACAATATTTTTTATTTTTATAATTTTCCCAATTTTCAAAATAATCTATGCCTATTTCTTTACCATAATTTTTTTTTATATTTTCTGCTATTTCATGGGATAAATTATAGAACTTAACAGCTTTAACTTGTGTTTTTGCAACAACATCACAACTTGTTTTTTTAATAAAAATGGTATCCCCTACTTGCACTTTATTAAATGGAGCAACTTTTTTATTGCTCCAACGACTTTCAATGGTTTTAGTTCCATTAATAACCATGTCAAATAATAGTCCCCTAAATATTGCAATATGCTTCATAATGCTCCACTTAAATTATTTACTTATTTAAACTAATTTTTATATTTAATCTTTTATGTTTTATAAAAAAAGAGTTAAAAAGAGAAATTTATATATTACTTTACCTTAAAGAATTTATTTTTTCTAAACTCTGCTGTCAAAAATCTTCTAAAAGCTCTTGATTTTGTTAGCCAAATTATTTGTCTATTATTCTTTTTATTTTTAACCATTTTAGGAACTACATAACCTGCAATTTTATTAGCATAATCTCCTAAAATATTATAAGCTTTCTTTGTTTTTTCCGATAGTTCAATTTGCGTTTTGCCACCATTAGCACTTTTAATAAAATCGGTAATCATAATGCCAGGAGAAAGTCTACAAACCTTAACTTTATTTTTTGTTAATTCTTTACTTTCTTTACTTAAAGCCATAGTGAAATATGTTACAGCTCTTTTTGCAGTGCCATATAAGGATAATCCTGTCATCATAGCATCATTGCTACCATAACCTTCAACATTATAAATTTGTCCAAATCCCTGTTTTTGCATTTGCTCAAAAGCTATTTGGCTACCATAAATGGTACCTTTTAAATCAACATTAAGTAAAAAATCAACTTCTTTTTGTTCTAATTGAAAAATTGGTTTATTAGGTTGATTTACTCCTGCATTGTTTATCCAAACATCAACTTTACTAAAAGTGTTTATGGTTTCATCTAACAAATTTTTAATTGATTTATAATCTGTTACATTACATACAACACTTTTAACTTTTCCATATCCTACAATTCTTTCAATTTCTTTTTTTGCCTTTTGTAAATTTTCATTATTTATATCACTTAAAACAATGTTGTAATTATGTTGTTTAAAAACTTTAGCCATTTCATAGCCAAAGCCTCTTGCACTTCCTGTTATAACAACTGTTTTACTTTCTTGTTTACCCTTATTTTTTTTATTCATAAGAAGAAACCCCTTTTAATTTACAAAATGAGTATAGCATATAAAAATTAATTCGCAAAATTTTTAAATATAAACAAATATAATTATATAATTTTAATTTAAATAGTCAAGATAACCTGCCTAGCGGGTGGTCTTAACTATAATTTGACATATTATTATCACAATTGATTTTTATAGATAAAAATAAAAATCAGTTTTTTCTTGCTAATGAATATTTTAATAAAAAATATTTTTACTATGTATTAACTTTACTTGTAAAAGAATATGACATATAATTAACCTAATTAAAACAACTTTAAGGAGAACAAATGAAAAACGATGATTTTAATTCCAATCCACAAAATAATAATATTAATGTGAATGAGGAAACTAAAAAACAAAATGC
>CANBBP010000014.1 GCA_947366895.1 uncultured Clostridia bacterium | reverse complement strand
GCCAAATTATGCAACAATAAATGTTTCTACTGATGATGTCGCTTTAGAGCAATAATTTTTAAAAGTATGTAAATATTTTTAGTAATTCAAAAATTAAATTATTTAAAATTTATTATTTATTTTTTAAACGTTATAAAACATTATATATATTGATACATAATGGTTTTTAAAAGTGACCTTAAAAATAAGGTCACTTTTAATTAATTTATGTTGATTTATTTTAAGTTTTTAGTAAAATAATTATTAGTAAAATATAGGTTAAATGGATAGTATAATTAATTCTAAAATTTATTAAAACTCCATAATATAAGATTAACATCTTATTTATTAATTTTAAATAATATACCATTAAAGAAATATAATAATTATAAATACAGGAGAGTAAAAGTAGAGATGAGCAAAAAAGAGGTTTTAGGAAATGTAGCATCAATAGAAACTACGGGCTTTGTTGATGGGCCTGGCATTAGAGTTATTGTTTTTATGCAAGGTTGTCCGTTGAGATGTTTATATTGTCATAATCCCGATATTGCTTTTTTTAATGATGAAAAGACCCTTATGTCTCCAGAACAAATTGTAAATAAGGTTTTAAGATATAAAAGTTATTTTGGAAAAGAGGGAGGAGTAACTTTTTCAGGTGGTGAACCTCTTAAACAACCTGAGTTCTTATTAGAAACATTAAAATTATGTAAACTAAATGGTATTAATACTGCTCTTGATACTTCTGGAGTTGGTGAAAATTTTGAAGAACTTTTAAATTATGTTGATACAGTTATTCTTGATGTTAAAGCCATAGATAATGATGATTATAAAAAGTTAACTGGACTAGAAATTGATAGATTTAATAATTTTTTAAAAAGTGTTCAAAAAAAGAAAATAGATTTATGGATTAGACAAGTTATTGTACCTGGTATTAATGACACAGAAGAAAACATTATAAACCTTAAAAAATTTATATCTAAATTAAAAAATGTTAAAAAAGTTGAATTATTGCCTTATCATGACATGGCAAAACCTAAATATGAAAAGTTAGGCATTGAGTATAGGTTAAAAGATACAAAGCCTATGGATAAAGTTCGTTGTAATCAACTTCAAAAATTATTGCTTAGCGATAATAATGAAGACAATACAATAACCCAAACTTGTAAGGTAAAGAATAAAAAATGTAATAAATCTACCACTCATGCATGCTAATAAAATTCCATAAAAAATATTTTTATTATTTAGTTATACATGTATTTTTATATTTTGTTTATTAAATAAATTATTAAGTAATTAAAAAAAGTTATTCATTTTTTAATAATAAAATGAAGTTCAAAGTAATCTAAAAGTTTTTTTATTTAAGTTAATTAGTACTTTAGAATTTATTAGTAAATAAAAAATTAAATAATAACTACCATATGAAATTAAACTTACTCATTTCGCCATTATCAATAATAATATCTTGTGCTGTCATGGATTTATTAACTACACATATAAAATAAGCCCATTCAGCAATTTCTTCAGGTGTAGCCCATTTATTAAGAGTAGTTTCGTTAAGCACTTGTTGATATAAATTTTTATCTTGTAAGATATGTTTATTAAGGTCAGTAATAACTCCACCAGGAGAAATACTATTGCAAGTTGCTCCAAACTTTGCCACTCTGCTTGCTACATTTTTTGTATAACTTAATACTCCACCTTTACTAGCTGAATATTCAGGAAATTCAGCTCCATTATGGGCAGAGGTAGAGCATATATTTACGATTGCTTTAATATGCTTTTGAATACCATAAAACTCAGTAATATTTATAGTGCCTTTTAAATTGTTGTCAATGTCATTATTATTTTGTGTTCCAGCATTGTTTATTAGGTAACTAATTTCATTAATTATTGGTAAATCTTTTTGTTTAATGTCTAAATTATAATGAGTATAATTTTTATTGTTTATTGTACTAGGAAGTATATCAAAACCAAATACAGTATAACCACAATTTAAAAATTTTTCTGCTATTGCTTTACCTATTCCTTTAGTTGTACCAGTAATTAAAACCTTCATATAATTTCTCTTTTAATTTTTAATTTTTAATTTTTTTGATTTTATATATTCTAAATATTCCTTTCCAACTTCTTCTTTTTCCCATTTATTGCAAACCTTATAGCCTAAAGGTGAAAATATTACTTCAAATAATAATTCAACCATAGCACCTGTTATAGCACAAGTAACACATTGAAGAATTGACCAACCAAAGAAGTTTAAACTTACAATTAAAGCAAAAATTAAATTATCCACAAATTGTCCAATTATTGTTGATAAATATGTTCTTAAAGAAAATTCATAAAAATTTTTCTTTTTAAAACATTTTCCTATTAACATGTTAAGAGTATTATTTATAACCGCTGAAGTTATAAAAGCAACCGAACTACCTAATATAACAAACCAACTACTTGATAATGTGTTATTAAGGCCATTATTAACTAAGTCGCCACCAACTTCAATAAATGCTTCGCCCCACATGCCAGAAATTTTTGCAACAATAAAAAAAACAAAAGAAATAAATAGATTAATTAATAATACAAAAATAGAAATCTTAGTACTTGCTTTGGCACCAAACCTTTTTACTATTATATCCATTGATAAAAACGATGCCCATGAAAGAACTATTCCACAATCAAGTGCTAACCAGTCTAAACCAGTGTTTATACTTTTATTTGCAAATAAATTCATGCAAATAACGGAAATAGTAAACATAAGTAGTACCCAACTAGGTATACTTTTAAATAGTAGTTTTGTTTCTTTTATTTCACTTGTAAGAAATGTTTTTAATTTATTTTTTGAATCTATATTTTTAGTGGTAGTTTCTTCTATTGTATTTTTTCCCCTAATACTTAATTTTGCTTTAAATATTCATCATAAGTAATATATCTATCATAATCTTTTTTATTGTTTATTTTAATAATTCTATTTGCAACAGTTTCAGTTAATTCTTGGTCGCTTGAAGTAAAGAGTAATACTCCTTTAAAATTTTGCATTCCTTTATTTAAGGCGGTAATACTTTCAAGGTCTAAGTGATTGGTAGGTTCATCAAGAAGAAGAACACTTGCTTGTTCTAACATTATTTTAGAAAGCATACATCTTACTTTTTCACCACCACTTAAAACATTGCTAGGTTTTAATGCTTCTTCACCTGAAAATAACATTCTACCTAACCAACTTCTAACGAAAGTTGTGTCTTTTTCCTTACTAAATTGACTTAACCATTCCGTTAAATTAAGGTCTTGTTTAAAAAGGTTATTATATTCCTTTGGTAGGTAAGAAGTTGAAATAGTTTTACCCCATTTAATGGTTCCAGTATAGTCGGTATCAACTCCAGAAAGAATATTAAATAAAGTAGATATAGTATTACTATTATCGCTTAAAAATGCTACTTTATCATCTTTATTTATAGTAAAGCTAACATTTTCAAAGAAACCTTTTTTTGTTAAATTTTCAACAAGCAAAATATCATTACCTATTTGTCTTTCAAAACTAAAAGCAATATATGGATATTTTCTTGAAGAAGGTTTAATATCTTCAATAGTTAGTTTTTCAAGTTCTTTTTTTCGACTTGTTGCTTGTTTGCTTTTACTTGCATTGGCAGCAAAACGTGCTATAAAGTCTTGAAGTTCTTTTGCTCGTGCCTCTGTTTTTTTATTTGCTTCTTTTTGTTGTTTTAAAATAAGTTGACTAGTTTCATACCAGAAGTCATAGTTACCTACAAAAATAGATATTTTACCATAATCAACATCGCAAATATGAGTACATACTTTATTTAAAAAGTGTCTGTTGTGTGAAACAGTTATAACGGTATTTTCATAGTTAAGTAAAAAGTTCTCTAACCATGCAATAGTTTTAACATCTAAGTTATTAGTAGGTTCATCTAACAATAGAATATCAGGGGAACCAAATAATGCTTGAGCAAGAAGAACTTTAACTTTTAACTTGCTATCTAAATCTTTCATTAAGGTATTAAATAAACTTTCTTCAATGCCTATTTCATTTAATAAACTTTCAGCATTGCTTTCTGCCTCCCAACCATTTAGGTCGGCAAATTCTTGTTCTAATTCACTTGCAAGAATGCCATCTTGTTCCGTAAAATCCTCTTTTGAGTAAAGAGCATCTTTTTGGTCCCAAACTTGCATTAATCTTTTATGACCTAAAAGAACAGTTCGTAAAACAGTTTCATTATCAAAGGCATTTTGATTTTGTTGAAGTACAGACATTCTTTCATTTTTGCCTAAAACTATTTCACCTTTTGTAGTTTCAAGTTCGCCAGATAATAGTTTTAAAAAGGTAGATTTTCCAGCACCATTTGCACCAATAACCCCATAACAATTACCTTTAGTAAACTTTAAGTTTACATCACTAAAAAGTTTTCTACTTCCAAAATTAAGTGAAACATCAATTACTTGTAGCATTTTAATAATTCCTTTACTATTTATTTTTTATTTTCAAAGTGTTTATATAAAAAAACAATTAATGTAAACTAAACAAAAAAGTGTAGATATTACATAACATTAGTAATGTAATACTACACTAATTTTAATATTTAGTCAAACTTTAAAAAAAATTAAAAATGTTAATTAAATTATTTAATACAAAGTATATTAAAAAAATAGAATTTGCAAAAAATATTAATTATATTTTTTTAATACCATATTTACTTTTCCCATATCTACTTTACCAGCATAGTTAGTTTTAAATAGTTTCATTATATTAGGAATAGATTTATCATCTTGCTTTGATATGATTTCATAAATTTCTTCTTCACTTAACATCTTAGGAAGATAAGCACTTATAATTTCTTTTTGTTTTTCTACTTCATTTGCCTGTTCTTGTTTGCCAGCTTTAATATAACTTTCTGCTTCATCACTTAATTCTTTTATAGTTTTTTGTAAAATTTGAACCATGTCGGTATCTTGAAGTTCTTCACCCTTTTCTCTTTTTTTAACTGTTTCAAGCATTCCTTTTGTCATTACAACACTATAAATTGCTCTAGCGGTGCTGTTCTTGTCTTTTAAAGCTTGTATGTTTGCTTTTTTAATTTCATCTAAAATCATTTTTAAATTGCTCCTTTATTTATATATTTATTTTGAAAGTTTTTTTGTTAATTGTCAAATAAATAAAAAATAAAATTATGTGTTTGTTTTTATTATCTTTAAAATCATTATTTTAAAAACGTTTATAAATATTGTTATTTAAGATTATAAATAAAAAAGCTCTTTTTTTTGTTTGTAAAAGAGCATTATTAGGGCAATGTTCTTTTATTATTTGACTTTAAAATAAATAGATTGTAAAATTTTGTTAAAGAATAACTAAAAATAGCACAAACTAAATATAAGACAAAAATTAGCTATTTTTTAATTTTCTAACAACTAAAAAATATTCATTAAAGAGATGTTTTAAAATAAATAGTTAAGTGATATTTTTGCTTGTAAATTAAAAATTTATTATAAATGGATAGAAAGAAAAATATGAAAAATAAATTTAAGTTTGTATTATTTTCCTTAGTATTTGTATTATTTACTCCTATCATTTTTTCAGCTTGTAATGAGAAAGGTTTTGAAGACATTCCATATCTTTATAGTGAGGCAATTGCTGAAGATGTTATTAGGGATTTTAATTCTTCTGGAGAGGATATTGTTAAAAAATATTCTCTTAGAGTAAGTTATGAAACTATTAATACATATACCTTTTATGATGTTAATTCTAGTCAGAATAACACCGTTAAAAAAATTGTCAAAGATGTTATTACTACTACTCTTGGAAAAAATGATGTTGATAGTACCGAGGCAATTATTAATACATCAAGATTTGTAAATGATAAATTTGAATATAGTTTAACAAATACTTATGCAAAAACCATAACGCCTAATTTGTCTTATTGTTATTCATTATACATAAACAATTCAGGCGAAGAAGAAGTTTCTGATAAAGATAGGAATGAATATGATAGTACACCTCAAACAAAAGTTGATTTTTTTAATTCATGTATATATCAGATAGGACAAGATGAAATTGAAGGCATTTTACAAAAAGAGTTTGAGGGTATAACTTATTATAAACTTGTTAGTGGAGTTGATACCTTAGAAAAAGTTAATGATAGATTTACTGAAGATGAAAATTTATTTAATAATCCTCAACTTTTTAAAATACAAACAAAAGCTCATCATGACTCAGTAGAAAACTATTACTACGAATGTGCTAAAAATAGTTCTGACTATGCTACTTATTATTCTTTAAATTATAATATTTTTAATAGTGATAGCAAAAGGTATTTAAATGTTAGTTCGGTTTCTCGTTTGAAAGCTTTTGGCGATAGTGTAACTTTAGGTTTACCTGAAGATGTAAACGAATATACTGCTAATAGTTTTATGAAGACAATGCAAAAAGAAGATAGTTATGTAGTTTATTCTCAAACTAAAAATGGTGGCGAAAATAGCGATGTAAGAACCACTTGGTCTGTTGCTAAAATAGGGAATGATTATTCGGTTGTTCAAGACCAATATCAAGGTAATGCTATTTCTAGTACTTTCTATTATTATCTAGTGTCTAATAATCAAGGCGAATATACTGCTTATCAAGTTGATAAAACCAATAAGACCATAAGACAACAACCTGAATTTTTATTGGATTTGTTAAACTTTGATTTTACTCAAGCTTTGGTATTAAAAGATGATAATAATTATCAATTTGGTACTGATGCAACATATACTATTGTAAGTTTAGAAAATGATGAAGTAGAATCTATTAAAACAAAAATTAAAGTTAATAATAAAGATGAAGAATTAGTATTGTTTATTGATAGTTATGGTAAAAAGTATTCATCTTTACCTACAAGATTTGTAACATCTATTGAAGGGTATTCAATAATTGCATAAGTTGTTTAAGTGTATTGCTATTTAATGTAGAAAGAAATAAATTAATAATTTAACTTAAAGGGTTTATTTATATTAATTAATTTTAATATTAAAAACATTTAAGAAGTATTAGAAGGATAAGTAAAGTAAAAATGGATTTAGTTATATTAGCAGCTGGAATGGGAAGTCGTTTTGGAGGATTAAAGCAATTAGAACCTATTGATAATAATGGTAATTTTATTATCGACTATTCGGTTTTTGATGCTATTCGTGCAGGTTTTACAAGGATAATTTTTATAATTAAAAAACAAAATCTAGAAGATTTTAAAAATACTATCGGTAAAAGAATAGAAGATAAAATAAAAGTTGAATATGTTTTTCAAGATATTGAAAGTTTTGTTGATAAAACAAAATATGATATATCAAAGAGAGTTAAACCCTTTGGAACTGCACATGCAATACTTTGTTGTAAAGATATTGTAAAAGATAATTTTGCAATAATTAATGCAGATGATTTTTATGGAGCAACATCTTTTAAACATATTTTTGATTTTTTAAATACTAATAAAAATCAAAATAATTTTGCTATGATAGGGTATAAAGTAAAGAACACAATAACCGAAAGTGGTGATGTTAAGCGAGGCATATGCAAAATAAATAATGGTGAATTAAAAGGTTTTGATGAAAGTTCAATTAAAATAGAAGATAATAAACTTGTTGCAAAATCTATAAATGCAAATTCTTCATCAAATGGTTCATATTATGAAATAGATGAAGATACCCTTGTTTCTATGAATCTATTTGGTTTTACTAAAAAGGTATTTGAATTATTAGAAAATGGTTTTAAAGAATTTTTAGAAAATAATAAAGACAATTTAGAAACTTGTGAATTTTTTATCCCTACCATTTTAACGGAAAATATTGATAAAAATATAATAAATATTAAAGTTATAAAAACACAAGAAAAATGGTTTGGTCTTACTTATAAAAGTGATTTTGAACTTGTCCGTAAAGGCCTTGAAAATCTAACAAAAAATAATATATATCCTAAATTATTATGGGAAAATAAAAAGTGAGAAATAATATGTCAAAAGATAAAACATTATTAATTTTAGCTGGTGGAATGGGAAGTCGTTTTGGGGGCTTAAAACAAATAGAACCTATTGATGAACAGGGAAATTTTATTATAGATTATTCTATTTTTGATGCAATAAAGGTAGGCTTTAACAAAGTTGTTTTTGTTATTAAAAAAGAAAATTTAGAAATATTTAAAACTACAGTGGGTAATAGAGTTTCTAAATTTGTTAAAGTAGAATATGCTTTTCAAGGGCTTAATGATTTTGTAGATAATGTACCCGAAGGTAGAATAAAACCATGGGGTACAGCACACGCAGTATTGTGTGCAAAAGATGTTATTAGTGGTGATTTTGCCATGATTAATGCCGATGATTTTTATGGGTATGATGCTTTTAAAACTGCTAGTGAATATATAGATAATAACACAAGCGAAAAGGAATATGGCCTTATAGCTTATAAAGTTGGAAATACCTTAACTGATAATGGTGCAGTTAAAAGAGGTATATGTGATGTACAACATGGTTTTTTAGTAAAAATGACAGAAAGCAGTGTTGAAAAAGTTAATGATAAAATTATAGCCTCTCCTTTAACTAGAGAGCCTTCTTTCGAGTTAGAAGATTCTCACCCTGTTTCTATGAACTTTATTTGTTTTAACTCAAGTTTCTTTAAATTTTTACAAGAAGATTTTAAAAGATTTTTAGAACAAAATGAAGATGATTTATTTAATTGCGAATGCTTAATACAAGATGTTATGTTTCATCAAATTGAAGATGAAGGAGCAAAGACTGAAGTTCTTCCAACCAGTGCTATTTGGCATGGGGTTACTTATAAAGAAGATAAAGAAGAAGTTGTTAAAGCTATAAAAGCTTTATCTACTAAGGGGGAATATCCTATTCCTTTATGGAAGTAAAGATATAAATAATTATTTTAATATTATCATATTTTGATAGATTGGTATAAATATACAATACTTTTAATAAAAATAAGATTAAATTAAAGTATTGCTAATACAAAATTAAATTAACAAATGAAAGGATATTCTAATTAGTGACAGAGTTTATTGAACAAATATTTTCTACCATTTTTGGTGATAATGTTATTCTTGCTACAATTTTAATATCGATTGTCCCTATTATAGAAATTAAGGGGGCAATCCCTTTTGCTATGTCTACAAAAATTTGGGGGACGGTGGCACTAAGTTCTGTACAAGCTCTTTTATTTTCTCTAATAGGTAGTTGTTTAATTGTTCCTATACTTGCTTTAATTTATATTCCTATAATTAATGCATTAAAGAAAAGCAAATTGTTTAAAAAATTAGCCATTAAAATTGAAGAAAAAGTTAATAAAAGTAAAAATCGTATTGAAAGTAGAGTCGAAACTTCAAAAGATAATAATCAGGAGAATGTAAGGGATAGTCTCAATACAACTAGCGAAGAACAAAAAGATAATATAGAAATTAAATCTAAAACTCCAAAAACTGCTGACCTAAATGAACAAACTTCAAAAATAGATGTAGAATTAAAAAAAGAAGAGATTATAAAAGAAGATATTACTAAAAAGAAAAAATACGATAAAATATTTTTTATTAAACTTATTAGTGTATTTTTGTTTGTATGTGTGCCTCTTCCTCTAACTGGAGTTTGGACAGGCACTTGTGTTGCGGTTGTTTTAGGTTTAGGCTTTGGTTGGACATGTTTATCGGTAATATCGGGCAATATAGTTGCAGGGATACTTGTAAGCCTTGTTGCATCTATTCCAGGATTTGATAGCATATATATTGTTTATGCAGTTCTTGTTTTTATTTTGGTAGTAATTATATATAGTTTAATTAAGAATTTTGTTAATAAAAAAAGAAGCAAATAATAGTAACAATTTTTTATTTTTTATAATAGATAATCATAGTAAATTTTAACTTTTTAAAAAATTTTGCAAAACTTAATAATAAAAAGATTAGAATAACACATTATAAATATTTTCAGGTACAAAAATTAGAAAAGCAATTTAGTTATACATTTTTTGGTTTTTAGTTTTAAGATAAAAAATATAAATAGTACTTGATTTTAGATATATATATGTGTTATTATTTTATTGTTGAAGATTATTAACTATTTGATTCAAGAGTTTTAAACTTTTAAGATATAAAAAATTGCACATGCTAATTTATATTTTTTAAAGTTTTAAGTTTTATAAAAGTAAATAAACAATATAAAAAGGAGAGTAAAAGTCGTGTATAGATTTATCAAAAGAACTTTTGATTTAGTTTTGTCATTGCTAGGACTAATTGGCTTATCTCCTTTATTTTTAGTTTTATGTATATTAACCGCTATTTATCATGGTAGCCCTGTTATTTTTAAACAACCTAGACCTGGTAAAAATGGTAAAATTTTTATGTTATATAAGTTTCGTAGTATGACAAATGCAAAAGATAAAAATGGTAACTTGTTGCCTGATGCTGATAGAATAACCAAATTTGGAAAATTTTTAAGAGCTTCAAGTTTAGATGAATTACCACAATTAATTAATATTATCAGAGGCGACATGAGTATAATAGGTCCAAGGCCTAAATTGGTTAAAGATGTTATATTCTATAGTGATGATGTTAAATCTTTAATGGTTAGACCAGGTATTACAGGGCTTGCACAAGTTAATGGCAGAAGTGATAATACTTGGGAAAGTGGTTTTACATATGATGCTATTTATGTTGATAAAATGTCGTTTAAATTAGATGCTAAAATATTTTTTAAAACCTTTTCAGCAGTATTTAAACAAACTGGTGTAAATACCGGAGAAACTAATTGGCAAGACTATTACTATGGTGATTATCTTTTAAGAGTAGGCAAAATATCTCAAGAAGAATATAATGAAAAAATGGCTAAAGCAAAACGCATAGTTGGTGAGTTTAATGCTTCAAGAAGTTTTAGAAAACATTTTGTTATGAGAAAAACAAGAACATTAGAGGACCTAGATTTTGAACAAGATTTAATAGATTAAAATGTAGAGTATAATTCTCTACATTTTTTTAATTAATTTAAAGAGTTTAAATAGAATAAAATTATCTTTTCTTTTTATATGATTTTTTAATTTATAATTAAAAGAATTATTTATTAATTTTAGTAATATGTTATAATATTATCTATTGTAATAACTTTTAAATTATTTGGAGATTATTCTATGGGGTTAATAGATGCTTTTATTGCAGGACTAGGCTTGTCTATGGATGCTTTTGCGGTTAGTGTTGGTAAAGGTTTGTCGCAGAAAAAAATTAATATTATTAATATGTTAGTTATAGCTTTATTTTTTGGATTCTTTCAATTTGCAATGCCAGTGGTAGGATATTTCTTTTGTAGGCAGTTCGCTGGTTTTATTGAAAGTTTTGACCACTGGATAGCCTTTATTTTACTTGTTTTCTTGGGGGCAAAAATGATTTTTGAATGTTTAAAAGAAGATGACAAGGTATATAAATTAAAAGAACAAACAATGTTAAGTGGTAATTTAGAACTACAAACAGTTACTAACGTAGAAACTAATAATTTACAAATGGAAGAAACAAAATCTAATTTTATTAATCAAGACACAACGCAAGTTATTAATCAAAATATTAAAGATAATAGCAATATAAAAAATAATCAGCAAAAAGATAGTAAGAAAAAGTTAGAACTAGATATAAAAGAATTATTTATTCTTGCCTTGGCAACAAGCATAGATGCTTTAATTACGGGTGTAACATTTGCCTTTAATAGTGCAAATATTTTTCTTACCGCAGGTATAATAGGAATTATAACTTTCATTATTTGTTGTATTGGCTTTTTAATAGGTAACTTTTTTGGTTCTAAATTTAAAAAAGTTGCCGAGATATTTGGCGGAGTGGTTTTAATATTACTAGGGATAAAATTTTTACTTGAAGGTTATGGAATAATCAGTTTAGGATTTTAATTAATTTAAAAATAAAAAGATAAGTCTATTATTTAAAATATTAAATTTATAAGTTTATAAAAGTATAATTTTATAAACTTTTTTATTTTATATGAATTTGGTTAAACTTAATTTAAAAGAACTTTCTTATGAAAATTTCTCTTAAAACAAAAAAAGGTATTTTAAATATTTGTTTTTTTTTATAAAATTTAGTATTATTTTTTTGATAATGAAATATTAAGGAATTAATTATGAAAATTACAATTTTGGGTACTGGTTGCATTTGGACAAAAAGAGCATGTGCAAGTTATTTAATAAATGATGATATTATTTTAGACCCTGGTTCTGGAACATTAAAGCAATTGTTTCAAAGTACAAATAAGGTGCTTCATCATGAAAAAATTGAAAAGATAAAATTAATATTAGTCACTCATTATCATAGTGACCATTATTTTGATATCCTTTACTTTATGTGGAAACTTGCTTCCGATAAAAATCCTAATACTCGTGCAACTATTATATGTCCTCCTGGTGGGGAAGAAAAAATTAAACTTCTTTGCAGTTTAGGAATGAGCAAACCTACTTTTGAAAAATTAAATTTTGATAAATATATAAAGTTTGTTGATGCTTCCAAAATGGGCACTTATTTATATGGCAACTTAGAAATTACTTCTCATAAAATGGAACATGGACAAACCGAATGTTATGGATATACTTTTAAAGAGGCAGGAGGAAAGACTGTAAGTTTTACAGGCGATAGCAATTTTTGCGAAAGTATGCAATATATGATAGATAATAGTCAGGTTGCTTTTGTTGATATGGCAGGAACGGATGTTTCAAGCAAACATTTTAATATTATAGATGGCATAAAACTTATGCAAGAGTATAGAGGAAAATGCAATATTATACCTTGTCATTTAACTTCACAAGCACTAGACTATTGCATTGGAAGAATTAATCCACCTAAAGACTTAATGGTGATTGATACAAATCACGTTGTTCCTTACGAATATCAGTTAAATGAAAATTCAGAACAAAAATCAGAAGAATATGAAATTGAACTTGCAACTGATAAGTTTGATAAAATTGAGGGAGAAATTATTGATTTAAAATTAAGCAGTAAAAAAGCTCAAAATAAGTTACCAACTTATTGTTTTGATATTTCTTTGCATAGTACCGGAGAAATAATTGGAGAACTTAGTTATTCGGTTGTTCCAGAAACTTTTGAAGGTCATGATTATAACGTTTACTTTAAACTAAATAAAGATTATGCTTCTATGAAATCTATAAAATATGAAAGTTGCATGTTAATTAAGCAAGTTGCAGAATATCATAATGCTGATATTTTATATCTTGTTTGTCCTCCAGATGATTTTGATACCCGCAAGGTCTATGAAAATTTAGGGGCATATCTAAAGGAAATAAAAACCTCAACCTTTGTTGATGAAACAAACACCCGTAAAACTCAAGAGAATGGTGTTTGGGTTTGGGAATTTTAAATTAGCAAGAAATGAAGGCACTAAAATTAATATAGTGCTTTTTGTTTTTAACAAAATTAAAAAAATGTAGTAGGTTAAATAGTACAAAAAGTTTAGTTAATTCATAAATTAAATTAGAAGGAAATAAGATAAATGATAAAACTAAAAGATTTAGATAAATTAATAGGGAATACCCCTCTAGTTGAAATTTCATATAAATTTAATGATGAAGAAAAAGTTATGTATGCCAAATTAGAATGGTATAATCTTAGTGGAAGCATAAAAGATAGACCAGCTTTAGAAATAATAAAATCGGCTTATGAGAGCAACAATCTTGTAACTGGTCAAACAATATGCGAAACAACTTCAGGTAATATGGGTATTGCAATATGTGCAATAGCAAATTATATAGGTAATCCAGTTGTAATTTGCATGCCTAAAACTATGAGTAAAGAACGCCAAGAACTTTTAAAACTTTATGGTGCAAAACTTGAGTTAACCGATAGTTTTGCTGATGCCTTTAAAAAGGCTGAAGAATATAAAGAAAAGGGTGCGTTTTTATCTTATCAATTTGATAATTTAAGTAACGCTAAAGCTCATTATTCTTCAACTGGAAAAGAAATATTAGACAAATTAAAAAATGTGTCATGCTTTGTAAGTGGAGTAGGCACTGGCGGAACTTTATCTGGTGCAGGTAGTTATTTAAAAGAAAAAGCTAATGCAAAAATTATTGCTGTTGACCCAGCTGAAAGCAGTATTTTAACAAATGGCAAAAGTTTGGGAGCTCATAAAATACAAGGGTTAAGTGATGGCCTAATACCAAAACTTTATAATGAAAAAATAGTAGATAAAATTATTCCAATTAAATCTGATGATGCTATAGTAATGGCTAAAAAATTAAGTATGCAATTGGGGCTTTCCGTTGGCATATCAAGTGGTGCTAATTTCTTAGGTTGTGTGTTAAGTGGCATTAATGGTGGAGCCACTGTTTTTGCTGATGATAGTAAAAAATATTTATCAACCGATTTAGTAAAAGATATAAAAAGTGATTTAGTTGATAATATTACACTTTTAGGTTATAAAGTTTTATAATTAAATTTATTGTATATTATAGTTTATATAACAAAAAATCAAGACTTTTATTTAAAGCCTTGATTTTTCATTTTAGAAAACATTATTAAAAATATTTTATACTTTTTTATTATATTTTTAAAAAGAATACTACATTGTAAATAATTTTAATTAGTATAGTTATAAGTTTTACTTGCACCTGTTAAGTAAGTGTTTTCTACTCCAATATTGATTTTACCCCAATCAGAGCTTGAACCCCTATAATAAACTCTAGATATCTTTGAACAATTTTCAAACGCATAGGAATCAATATTTTTTAAACTTTTTGGTAAAGTAACATATGTCAAACTTAAACAGCCATTAAATGCACCCATTCCTATACTTGTTACTCCTTCTGGGATTACTATTCTTGTAAGGCTTGAACAATTACGGAATACAGTAGCTGATATACTTGTTACCCCTTCTGGAATAGTTACACTTGTTAATCCTGTGCAACCATAAAAAAGAGCATTTTCTAAAGTTGTTACTCCCTTTGGAATACTTATACTTTTTATTTTAATACAATCATGAAATGCTCCCGACCCTATGCTTGTTACTCCTTTCGGAATACTTATACTTGTTAAGCCCGAACAACCATAAAAGGCATCATCTCCTATACTTGTTACAGTTTCTGGTAAAGTTATTCCTGTTAGTTTTGAGCAACCATTAAAGGCATCATTACCTATACTCGTTACCTCGCCTAAGATAGATAAACTTGATAAATTTGAGCAACCCATAAGTATAGAATTTGGTATTGTTGTTACACTCTTTGGAATTGTTATACTTACTAAGTTTGTGCACCAACAAAAAGCAGAATACCCTATACTTGTAACGCTTTCTGGAATTGTTACTTCTCTTAAACTTGAACAACCTGCAAATGCTACGTATCCAATAGTTGTTGTATTTTTTGGGATATCTATACTTGTTAGGGCTGTACAAGAATTAAATGCTCCACTTTCAATATTAGTTAAACTATCTGGCAATGTTACACTTGTTAAACTTTTACATTTTGAAAAAGCTGAACTTCCTATACTGTTTACACCCTCTGCTATTGTTAAAGTTTTTAGATTTGAAGAATCTGTAAATGCACTCGCTTCTATACTTGTTATTTTAATGCCATTTATAGTTGAAGGTATATTAAGAGTTTCTAAAGTTTTACCACTATCAGTTAAACCTGATATTTTACCGTCTTCTGAAAAATTAAAAATAGTACTTGCATAATCAATTTCTGTCCACTTAGCATATAAAGTTACATCATTATAACAACCATTTGGTATTTCTGTTAATACATTGGTAAAGGAGGCATCGGTATACCAACCCATAAATCTATAGCCTTCTCTTGTTGGATTTTGAAGAGTTATTG
>CANBBP010000013.1 GCA_947366895.1 uncultured Clostridia bacterium | reverse complement strand
TTAGAACTACTACTTGCCTTTTGATTTAAAAATAATAAATGTTTATTTGCTACAAGTGTTGATATTTGCAATTCTCCTTCGGGGACATCAATATTTGGTGTATTATTTTGCATATTTAACCATATTCCATGTTGAGCAGGGCCATAAAAATAAATATTATCTTCACCTATAAATTGAAAAATTGATGAAGATTTACTACACCACCAGTCTTTCCAATTACTTGGTTTTCTTCCGCTTGATTTTAAAAAGGTTTCAGTGAATGATATAGGAGCCCATAAACTTTCTGGCCAAACCCAAAATGTTAAGTCTTTTTCGTTAGGGACTGGGACTCCCCATGAAATATTTCCGGTCAATCTAAAAGGAACAAGTGTTTTACCTGTTCTATATCTTATATTATTCTTACTTAATATTTCACATGCTTTTTCTCTATCTAAGAGGTTATCAAAAACAATAGTTCTTGAAGATTTGTTATCTTCTGTTTGATAAAATCTAGGTAATATGCCTTTTATATTGTTAAAGGCAACATCATATTCTTTTTTAATATATACTTCTGGTTCTTTTAAAAATTCTTTAATTTCTTTTGTAACAAAAGATCGTGTTATAGTATTTTTTTCTAAATATTCTATCCATTGAGTAAGTATATTTTTATTATCTTGTAAATTAAAATACCAATTTGATATTGGTTTTAATATAGGTTTTTCTCCAGTCAAAGTACTTATCGGATTTATTAGTTCCTCTGGCATATACTGATGACCTAAATCACATTCATCTGCATAACCTTTTTCGGATTGACAATTCTCAAAAGGACATTTCCCTATTACTTGTCTTCCATTTAAAAAACAGCCTGCCTTTTCATCATAAAATTGCAATGTATTCATAAGAGACAATGCGTTATTCTTTTTTAATGTTTCAAAAACATATTTACTCATATCTTTATGAATATCTTTTGCAGGATTTAAACCTGATGCCCCATAAAAATCTAAAGCAACTTCAAATTGTTTTAAAGTTTTTTCTTGAAAGTCATGATTATATTTAACATATTCTTCTATACTGCCTTCAAAATTTGATGTTTCCTTTAACTTTCTATATCCTTCCATTATAGGAGAACCATAACAATCAGTTCCTGATACAAAAATTACATTATTTTCGCCTATTCTATCACGCATAAATCTTGCAAATGTATCGGCATGTATAAATAATCCACCAATGTGGCCACAATGCAAGGTTTTATTACCATATGGCATGCCTGAAGTAATAACTACTCTTTCACTAAATTTTGGTCTATTTTCTATCATTTTTGCTAATATTTCATCATTAAAATTTTCCATATCTTTCCCCTATTTTACATAAGATTATTATAATATTTAAAAAAATATTTGTAAAATAATATATATAGTTTTGTTTACTTTTAATTTCTAAAAATAAAAAAAGAACTACATAAAGTAGTTCTAAATAATAAAAAATTAACCTCTTACAATATCTTTATTTTTTAAGCATTTTGTACATATATACTTTTTGGTTGGAGTTCCATTTTCTACAATAGTAACTTTTTGAACATTTGCTTTTTTATGTGTTAAAGTTCTTCTTGTTAATTGTGAACTTCTATAACTTAAGTTAGATGCTCTCATTTGGTCTTTGCCACAAACTTCACATTTTGCCATCTCTAAAATCTCCTTAAAAATTATTACTAAATAATTATACTAATAATTCATGAAAAGTCAACAAAAAGTATTAAAAAACTTACGGATAAGTTTGAACAAGTAATATCTAATAATTATTTATTGAATAAGTTGATTTTTTGCTTAAGTTTTAATATAATACCTTTGTTTAATAGAATTTATGCTAATGTGGCTCAGTTGGTAGAGCAATGCATTCGTAATGCGTAGGTCGTGGGTTCGAGTCCCACCATTAGCTCCAATGTAAACCAATTTAAATTATGTCATAATCTAAAAATAATAAGATAATATAGTTAAAAATATTTATAAAAAATATATAACATAAATCTTTACTTGCATAACAGTTTAGTTGTATATTTAAAACAATCTTATTTAAAAACAATAATGATATATAAATTATAAGTTAAAAAATAAACTAAAAAGGCATTAGAAATGAAAATTTTTTTTATACATCATGCACTTAGAATTAAAGGTAATCCACCAGGACCTAACGATAAAATTCACAAATTAGGTATAAAGGATGCTAAGTTAACAGCAATCCTTTTAAAAAGATACCAAAAAATGAATGGAAATTTAATGTCTATTTATACTTCCCCTTATTATAGATGTAAAAAAACAGCTAATATTGTTAATAAACATATAAAAGTTCCTATCATAGAAGATAATAGACTTAATGAAATGAACACTTCAGGTGGAGAAAATTGGCTTTCATTACAAAAAAGAATAAGAGAATGTTTAATAGATATTATTAATAAACATAGTAACAATGATTGCATAGCATGTGTAACAAGTGGAGTTAATATTGCAGGATTTATTTCCTTAGCATATAAATTACAACCCAATGAAAACACTCCTTATATTGCAATGCCTAGTTGTTCTCCATTGGTTTTTGAAATAGACAAAAATAGTTTTGAAACAAAATAAAATATACATAAAGAAAGATACTTATTTTAGTATCTTTTTTTTAATAATTGGATGATAACTTTCAAAAAAATATAGAATAATACTTTTCAATTGAAGTTAATATATTATAAAAATAGTAATTTACTAAAAAAACTATTCTTTAATTGTATTTGTTAATTTTAATATATCAGGAGCCTCTTGCATAGCTTTTAAACTTAATGAGACTTTTAGGCTTTCTTTATCAATATTTATAATTTTAAGTTCTAATTTCTGACCTACTTTTGCTACTTCGTAAATGTTTTTAACATAATAATGTGATGCTTCTTTAATATGAAGAAGTCCCTCTATGTCATCTCCAAATTTAATTATTGCACCAAATGGTAAAATTTTCTTTACTTCTCCATTTACTACTTCACCTACTTTAAGTGCTTCCAATTTTTTTAACATAGGATTTTCTTGCAAAATCTTATAGCTTAAAGATACTTTTTTATTTTCTTTATCACATTTTATAACTCTAAAATCATAATTTTTATCTAATTCCAAAACTTCATTTGCTGTTTTTGTTCTATCATAACTTACTTCGCTATTATGAACCAAACAATCTATACCATTAACATTAATAAAGGCACCAAAATCTGTAAATCTAACAACTTTACCATTTACTATTTTATTTTCAAAAATAGATGACCAAAAGGCATTCTCATTTGATATTTTTTCATTTTCTTCGTATGATTTTATGGAAGCTACAATTTTTTGTTTTAATATGTCAATTTCAAGGACTACAGCCTTTACCTTTCTATTAATATAATTTTTTAAATTATTATCAATTTTTCGATTAGAAATTTGGCTAAATGGAATAAATACTTCAAATGCACCTAAATTTGAAATAAGTCCTGCTTTATTGTTTGATGTAATTACAAGTGAAACAATATCCCCCACCTTTAAACCATTTACTATTTGATTACCTTCTCTTAGTTTATCAGCCTTGTATTTTGATAATATAATAAGGCCGCTTTCATCTTTTGTATTAACAATAATTGCTTCAAATTTATCTAATTTTTTTACACTTTTTAAAGCAATATTTTCATCTTCATTAAATGGAATAAATCCATCTTTTTTACCACCTATATTTAATAATACCCCATCTTTTAAAAAATCAACTACTAAAGCATCAACTTTTGCACCTATTTTAAAATGAGTAAAAGTTTTATCAATACTATCTAAATCAAATTTCTCATCCATATTTATAATTCTCCTAAGTAAAATTATATCAAAAAATAAAATAATTAAAAACAATTTTTACAAAGTTATAAAAAATATATAAAATCTTAAAATTTATTTAACTAAATCTAAATTTCCATTTATAACATTTGGAGAAAAACCTTTTAGCTCATCATATAATAGTCCTTCTGGTATATCATTATAAAGATATAAAGTTTTACCCTCCATAAAAGCTTCGTACAATTCTATAAATGTCGAACCACCTATATAGTTTTTCTTTCCATTTTTATCAAAATTCAATGTTAAAACAGCATCTATTTCCTTTATTTTTTTCCTGCTCATTCTAAACATTTTTCCTTTCATTTTAGCATGTTCTTCATCACCTTTTGCATACCATTCGTTTTCTGCATTAGGATTTTCATAACTATTTGGCAAATAAATTTCCCAACCATTTTTCTCAAGGGTTTCCTTTATAGGTGATATTTGGCCATAAAAAGCCTTACTACAAATAATAAATATTTTTTTCATAAATTACTCCTATATTAATCATTTTTTCTTTTTTAATTTTTTTTCTTCAATTGATTTTAAATACTCATCTTTTAAATTCATAATTTTTTGTGCTAAAACTTCACCAGCTTCTGCTAAACATTCTTTATCAAGTTTTCTATCGTAAAATTCGCTAAGTTCAAAGGGCTCTCCTATTAGAAAAACATTCTTGTTAAAAAGTTTTTGTTTTTTTAAAATAAAACATGGTAAAATTGCTTTCTTTGATTTTATTGCAAATAAACATGCACCATCTTTAACTTGTATATCTTCCTCAGAATTTTTTCTTGTACCTTCAGGAAAAATACCCAAACATTCATTGTTTTTTAAAATGTCAAAAACTTTTTTTGTTGTAGATAAATTTAATCCATTCTCTCTATCAACGGGAATACAACCTAAAACATTATCATAAAAATAGCTTTTTTCTTTTCCTTTCCATATTTCTTTCTTAGCAATAAACCTTATTCGTTTTTTTAATTTAAAATTCATTATTATTGGGTCAAAAGCACTTCTATGATTACAAACAATTATATAACTCTTTTTTTTATCATAGTTTTTTCTTCCTATAACTTTAACAGGAACAAATATTTTTGATGGAATAAGAAAAAAATAATATAAAAACCAAAACATTTTGTATATCCTTTTAATTTATATTTGCAAGATATTCACCGGCCACATATCCTGTAGACAATGCTATTTGAATATTAAAACCACCAGTTAGGGCATCTAAATCTAAAACTTCACCTATAAAAAAAAGATTATCAACTTTTTTACTTTGCATATTTTTAGGATTAATTTCTTTTATTGATACACCCCCAGCTGTAACAATACCTGTTTCAATATCTTCTAAACATTTAATTTCAAAAGAAAAATTTTTTAATCCATTAACTATTTTTAATCTATCTTCTTTTGTTATATTACAAACTTTTATATCTTCTTCAAAATGATTTTTTCTTATAAATATTTCAATTAAACTACTTGGCATAAGTTCTTTTAAATAATTTTTTAAAATTTTTGTTTTAAATGTTTTAAAGTCTCTTATTAATCTATTATCTAAAATTTCATTTGTCAAATTTGGTTTAAGGTCAATAGATAAAATACATCCACTAATTTGATATAAATTAATATAACTTGATAAAGATAATATAATTGGTCCACTAACCCCATTATGGGTAAAAAGCATTTCTCCAAATTGCGAAAAAGTTTTATTATTAATTTTCACACTAACTTTAACATTTTTAAGAGTTAAGCCAGATAATTCACCATTATAATTATTAATTTTTATAGGAACTAATGCTGGTCTTATATTAATAATTTCATGATTGAATTTTTCTGCAAATAAATAGCCATCTCCACGAGAGCCTGTAGAAGAATATGATTTGCCTCCTGTTGCAATAACTACAGCATCACATATAAAAGTTTTGTTTTTAGTGTTTATTATAAATTTATCATCTTCTTTTTTTATATCAATTACTAATTGATTTAATTCTATAGATACATTGTTTCTTTTAAGAATTCTTAAAAATGTTTTAATTATATCGCTTGATTTATCCGAAACTGGGAAAACCCTATTCCCTCTTTCAGTTTTTAAATGAGTTCCATTTTTTTCAAAAAAATTTATTGTGTCTTGTGGAGAAAATTTATTTATACTCGCAAATAAAAATTTGTTATTATTAATTACATTCTTTAAAAATTCATCACAAGTTGTATTATTACATATATTGCATCTTCCCTTACCTGTAATAAATAATTTTTTTCCTACTTTTTCATTACCATCTAAAATAGTAATTTTATTACTAGTATTTTCACTACTTTTAACAGCACACATTAATCCTGCAGGACCTGAACCTATTATAACAATATCCATATAGATAATAATAACAAAAAAAATATATTTTTAAAAGTATTTTAATATATTTATAATAATATTTAAATCTCTATAATAAAAAAGATTGCTTTAACAATGTGCAACCTTTTAATATTTTTATTTAATATTTATTTATAATCCCTATTTTAATAAATTAATTACTATTCAGTAAGTTTCTTTAAATAGTCAATCTCAAATGGTTTAAGTTTTCTAACTTCTCCTCTACTTAAACCACCTAATTTTATTCCTGCCATTTCAATTCTCTTTAGAAATATTACTTCTCTATTAATGGCTTCAAACATTTTTCTTATTTCTCGATTTTTCCCTTCAGTTAAAATAACTTCAAGTTTTGAAATATTATTTTCAAAATTTAATAATTTAACTTTACATTTAGCATATCTTATACCTTCTATTACTACTCCAGCCCTTAAAACAGCAAGCTCGCTTTCTTTTATAGAACCTTCTATTTTTACAATATATTTCTTTTGTATTTCATATTTAGGATGAGTTAATTTATAAGTTAAATCTCCATCATTTGTTAATAAAATAAGTCCTTCACTTTCATAGTCAAGTCTTCCTATAGGGAAAACACGATTGTCTATATTATTAATTAAATCAATTATAGATTTTCTTTCTCTATCATCACTCATTGTTGTAACATACCCTTTAGGTTTGTTTAACATATAGTAAACATTTTGTTCTGGTAAAGTTAGTTTTTGATTATTCAACGTAACATTATCTTTTTCAGTGTCTATATTAGTTGCTAAATTTGTTATAACGATACCATTTACTTTTACTAAACCATCAATAATCAATTGTTCTGCTTTTCTTCTAGAAGAAACTCCACAACTTGCTAAAAACTTATTAATTCTCATCACCATTTATCCAGTATACTTTTTATTTTATCGTTGGCATCTAATCCTTCGACCTTTTCTATACTACATAAATTTTCGCTAAAAATCAAGGTTTTATCTAAATAAACTTTAACACTACCTAATATTTTATCTTTTTCTATTGGAGCTTTTATTGTTTGAGGGTAATCATATACAACCACATATTTGTCTAAATCTTCCTTTTTTGTAACAACACTAAAGCCATTTTTATTATAAAGTCTTAATGTTCCACTTTTTCCACCTTCTACAACAATATCACTTATAAATTTATAAGATGGTACAATTTCAAAAAGAGAATATTCTTCAAAGGCTTTATTAATAAGTTCCGCACTTTCTTCAAACATTGGTCGGCAATTTAATACCACACAAACAATTTGCATACCATTTCTTTCGCAAGCAGTAACTAAACATCTACCTGCTTTTGAAGTATAACCAGTTTTAACCCCAATACAACCTTCTAATCCACTTAATAATTTATTTTTATTAATTAATGTTCTAGCCTGATACTTTTGTGTTGCTGGTATATTATAAACTTTTGTTGATACTATTTCTTTAAAAGTCTCATTTTTTAAAGCATATGCTGTAATCTTTGCTAAATCATGTGCTGTTGTATAATGATCTTTATCATCTAACCCATGAGGTGTAACAAAATTACTATTTTCTGCACCACATTTTTTGGCTGTTTCATTCATTAAATTTGCAAATGTTTCAACATTACCATTACCTACCTCTAGAGCTAATGTTAAAGCGGCATCATTTCCAGATTGAAGCATCAAACCATATAATAACTGCCTTATAGTTAATTCTTCATCTGGTTTTAAATATATTGAACTGCCTTCAACATTAGTAGCACTTTTAGGTATTATAATAGTTTTATCTAAATCTTCACAATTTTCAATTACTGTTAAAGCTGTCACTATTTTAGTTGTGCTTGCCATAGGTAATTTTTCATGTTCATTTTTAGAATAAAGAGTTGTTCCGCCATTGCTTTCTATTACAATCATAGATTTTGCAGTTGTAAGATTGTTTTCTGACTTCTTAGTTAAAGCATATACCTGACTATTAACTATATTAGTAGTTAATAATGCACAAAGAATAAATAAAATTAAAAATACTGATAAATGTTTTTTCATAATAATACACCTAACTTAAAAAATAAAATGTTATATATAATTTAATCTTGTTTTCTTAAACAAATAGATTTACAAACCCAATGTTATTATTTAATAGATTTGACAAAATTGTTTACTATATCTATTAATTTTTCAATATTGTTATCTGGTGTTATTTTAATAAATTCAACACCATTATCTGTTATAGATAAAAAACCTATAGGAGTTAAGTTACAACCTCCTCCTGAGCCACCAGCAAATGGATAAGAAAGATTATTTTTTCTTTTCTCTTTGTTATATTCTCCGCCTCCTGAAACAAAACCAAGAGAAACTTTTGAAATTGGAATAATAGTTGTTTTATCCTTAACTATAGGTTTACCTACAATACAATCAACATCTATAATTGTTCTTAAATTTTTTAATGTTTCTTCTAAAACATTTTCTACAGGTTTTTTAATTTCCATAATTAAATTCTCCTTTTTAACTTAATGATAAAACTGGAAAGAAAACTATAAATAACTAAAAACAAATTTAATTGTATACTTGATGTAAAGCACATAATAAACTTTGTTTTTGTGTAATCGGCAAATATTTGAGATATTATATTATCGGTTGATTTAGAATTAACAAGAAATGAACTAGCAAATCCTGAAACTATCATAAGAGATGCACTTCCTATACTTGAAGCAAAGGCATTATCCTCTATCCCAAAATTCGCATATGTCCTAAAGTTGTTTAGTTTTATTTGTTTAATAAGTGTCATAAAAAAAATATCTAAAACACTACTTTGGTCTACATCATCAAAAAAATATATTGATATATCTTTCTTTTTTTTTCCATAAATTAAAATTTTATGTGGCATAATTTTAAAATGAGAAACAAATAAATTTAATTTATAGAAATAAATGCTTATAATCCCTTCGTTTTTAAATAAATTATAAACCAGTTTGCCTTTTAATTTTATTGGGAAAAGTAAAATTAAAAGCAATAATAAAAAAAGTATGATAAACCATTTCATACAATTATTATTTGTAAAGATATTAAAATTATGAAATTAAATTTAATAAATATGTTACAATTTAAAATTTTTTAATTAAATAACTAAATTCTTCCTTTATAATGTTTTTTACTGTGTAATATTTTGTTAGTATAATAATTAGTTGCTGGATAAGGTATTTTATCTAAAACTTTTCCATCTAAACTATTGTTATTATCTTTTAACCAATTTTTAACTATTGTTTCTCCTGCATTATAAGCACACAAAACTTCTTTTTCACTATAAAACCTTTTGCTTAAATAATTTAGGTAAAAACAACCATATTTAATATTAACACCAGGATTAAACAAATCTTGCTCGTTAAAGTTTTCATTTAGTAATGATGCTATATAGTTCCCTGTACTTGGAAGAATTTGCATTAGACCTATTGCTCCAACTTTTGAAACTGCATTACTATCAAAACCGCTTTCAGCATTAATTACACTGGCTACAAATTCGGGTTGTATATTGTATTGCTTTGAATATTGTAAAATTTCACTTTTATATTTTAATGGATACCTAAAATTATAGTATAAAGCATTAAATGATAGAACGATTGCAAAGGTAAAAATTACGGATAAAAAATACACCATTTTTTTTATTTTCATAACTTTATTTTATGATTTTTATAATATTTTTATTAAATGTATTATATCAGTAAAAATAAATATAATCTTAAATTGATTTAATTATTCTTTTAAAACTTATATATTGCTTAATTTAATACATAAAAAAGACAATTCCCATATATGAAAATGTCTTTTTATTTATGTTATAATAATTATTAAAATGATTAAACTCTATTTTGAGTTTTTAAAAATTCAATAGTATCAATAATTGAATCTTTTATTTGTCTTGGTGTATAATCTAACTTTTCTTTTGCTTTACCATTATTAAAGTTACCATTTGATGTTACAGTATAAAGTGATAATTTAGTAAATAATGGTGGTATTTTTTTAACATTATAGTAAAATTCACAAATTGGTGCAAAAAATTTACATAAAGGCATTGGAATAATAAATTTTATTCTTTTAAATTTCATATAATCGCAAATTATATCTGCAACTTCTTTTATGGTATAGAATTTATTTGAAAGGATATAACAATTACCTTTCTCTCCTTTTTGGCAGGCATTAACAATTGCTTCGCTAACATCACGGACATCAACAAAATCATATCCCCCTTTAACACAAACTCTAAATTTGCCACTAGCAATATCTTGAATAAGTTTTGTTAAATGAGTCATGCCATAATCATAAGGACCTATCATTCCAGAAGGATGTACAATACAAGCATTTAAACCATCATTTTTTACAGCATCTAAAATATAATTTGCTGCCTCTGCTTTTGTTTGGGCATAAGCACCTTTAACTTTATCAGGTTCAAAAACATCTATTTCTCGGATTTCTTTATCATTTGGATTTTCTGTTATAGCATGCACTGAACTTACATAAATAAGTTTTGCATTTGCCTCAAGAACTTTTTTAACAATGTTCTTTGTTCCGTTAACATTAACATTATATATTTTAGGATCTTTCTTTGCTTTAATTGAAACAATTGCTGCACAATGAATAACAAAGGTTTCACTATCTTTTGGTAAATCAAAAACTTCATCAAGTGTTTCTAATTTAGTTACATCTCCTTGGTAAATTTTGCATTCTAAATCTTTCAATGAACTTTCTTTTGAACTTCCACTATGTGTTAATGCCCTAACTTCAATATCCTTTGAATTATATCTACTTAATAGTACTCTTATTACATTATTTCCTAAAAAACCATTTGCTCCTGTAATAATAAATATTTTTTTCATATTATTTCTCCAATCTTGCTTGATTTATATTTATAAATTTAGTATAAATTAAGTATACAAATAATGCAAATAAATAATCTAATTTCCAAAAATATGGAGAAAAAATATGAGAGAAATTAAAAAAGTAATAATTGCTGGTGGAACTGGTTTCCTTGGATATGCAGCAGCAGAAGAATTTTTAAAGAAAAATATTAAAGTTGATATTATTGCACTTAAAAGCGAAGAATTTAATTTAGACTTTGTAGATAAAAAAATTGGCATAAAACTTTGTGATTTATTTGATGCAAATGATGAAGAATTAAAAGAATTATTTTCTGGTAATTATGATACATTAATCTATGCTTTAGGTCCTGATGATAGAGTAACCCCTGTTGCTCCAGCATATAATTTTTTTCATGAAAAACTTGTTACAAAATGTAAAAATGTAATAAACAGTGCTAAGTTATGTGGAATAAAAAATGTTGTAGTTCTAAGTTCATATTTTGCTTATTTTAATAAAAATTTAAACTTTAAACTAGAAAAAAATCACCCTTATATAAAATGTAGAACTGAACAACAGGAAGAATGCTCTTCTCTTTGTGATGATAATTTTTCGGTAAGTTTTCTGGAACTTCCTTATATTTTTGGTACATCAAAAGGTAGAACTCCTATTTGGAAGTCAAGTTTTCTTTCACATTTTGATGGGTTTAAAAATATTTATTTCCCTAAGGGCGGTGGTACTGCTATTATAGATAAGGTTGGTGTTGCAGAAGCTATAGTCGCCTGTGCTTTTTTTGGAGAGTCTGGAAAATCTTATCCTATTTCAACAGATAATATAACCTTTAAAAGTCTTCTTGAACTCATGCTTAAAGGGTTAGAAGATAAAAGAAAGGTTTTTCAAGTTCCTACTTTCATTTGTTCTATTGGAGCAAAATTTTTAGTTAGAAAAAATAAGAAAAATGGCAAAGAAGCTGGTCTTTATTATCCTAAAGTTATGTCACAAATTTTAAATAAAAAATTTTATATAGACCCAAAATCTAGTATGAATAATTTACATTTTAAAGAACTTGGATTTAATGGAGGCAATAATCCTCGCGAAGAAGTTGTTAAAACTATGAAATTTTTTGTTCACTAATTTTTTAAGTAAATAATTTATTTTTTAATTTAACAAAAATAATATATTATTTAATCAATTGAAAATAAATAAAAGACAATTCTTTAATTAAAATAGAATTGTCTTTTTTTTAAGATTATAACAAAATAAAATATTTTAAATTTTTTAACTTTAGCAATCAAACCAATTTTTGCCTGAATTTACATCAACAGTTAAAGGCACACTTAACTTAACTACATTTTGCATATTGTCTTGTAAAATTTTAACTACAACTGAAATTTCATTTTGTGGAGCATCAATAATTAATTCATCATGTACTTGCATGATTAATTTACTTTGTAAATTTTGTTCTTTTAATGCCTTACTTACATTTATCATAGCAAGTTTTATAATATCGCTAGCACTACCCTGCAAGGGCATATTCATTGCTATTCTTTCGCCAAACATACGAGTTTTAGGAACAAATAATTCATTTATCTTACGTCTTCTATTAAATATAGAGTAAGCATAACCTGTTTGCTTAGCTTTATCGATATTCAACTGCATATAATTTTTTATTTTTGGGTATCTAGCAAAATATGCATCAATATATTTTTGAGCTTGCATAACACTTGTATTAATATTTTGTGATAATCCATATTGAGATATTCCGTATACAATACCAAAATTTACTGCTTTTGCCATTCTTCTCATTTCAGGAGTTACTAGAGCAATATCAACATTAAAAACTTCACTTGCGGTTAAAGTATGAATGTCAAGATTATTATTAAATGCATCAATTAATTTCTCATCTTGCGATAAATGAGCCAATAATCTTAGTTCAATTTGTGAATAATCTGCACTTACTAATGCCCCATCTAAATATCTAGTGATAAAAATTTTACGAAGATTTTTACCCTCATCATCTCTAACTGGTAAATTTTGCAAATTTGGCTCGCTTGATGATAATCTACCTGTAGTTGTTAAAGTTTGATTAAACATAGTATGAATTACATCGCTATCTTTAACTTTAACTATATTTTTATATGCTTCAATATATGTTGTAAATATTTTTTGTATTTTTCTATATCTGATTATGGCCGGGACTATAGGATGCAAATCATAAATATCTTGCAGATGTTCTATGCTGGTTGACTTTTTCTTATTGTTATAACAAGATAAACCCAATTTATCAAATAATATTTCGCCTAACTGTTTTGGAGAATTTAAGTTAAAATCAAATCCTGCAAGTCTTTTTATTGTTTTAGACATCTCTTCTACTTCTAACGAATATCTATCAGATAAATCATTCAACATATTAACATCAATTTTAAATCCTTCTTTTTCCATATCATATAAAACATCTATTAAAGGAAATTCAATGTTATTATATAAATCTAATAAATTATTATTTTTTAAATCTTCCAATAAATTTTCTTCTAAATAAAAAAGGTTTACTCCACTAAATTCTTCTTCTAAACCATACAGAGCATTTAAACTTTGTTTATTTGCATCTCTTTCCCCTGCACTAAGTAAATAATATGCTAAAATAGCATCAAATTTAGCACCCTTTAAATTAATATTAAATTGTGATAGAGAATGTTTTGTATTTTTTATTTCATATAATGATTTTTTAATATTTTCATTTTCAAAGATATTTTTTAATACATTAAGTACTTCAACTATATCCACATTGTTATCTAATAAATTTGGCTGTACCTTGCAATAAAATTCACAATTTTTATCATATGCAAATGTAAAAATTTCATTATTTAATTCAAAATTAAAACATTTTGAATCTTCTATATGTTTAACTTGATTTTTTAAAATTTCGAGACTATTTATTTCTATCCTATTAGCACTATATTTTTCAAAAGATTTATTATCTTTGGTAGCTTCTTCCTCAAATAAATCCGATTTCTTTATTAAACTATTAAATTCATAAGTCTTAAAAAAATTATAAACATCTTTTGAAAAAGGAAATTTATATTTAAAATCCTCTAAATTGTTTTTTAAAGGGACATCACAATTTATGGTTGCTAATTCTCTTGACATATAAGCATTACTTTTATCATTTATTAATTTTTCCTGCGTTTTACCTTTAATATCATCTATATTTTCATAGACACCATCAAGTGTTGTATAACTTGAAAGTAAATTTAATGCTGTTTTTTCTCCTATTCCGGATACTCCTGGTATGTTATCAGAACTATCTCCCATTAAAGATTTTAGTTCTATTATTTGATAAGGCTCTAGTCCCCACTCTAATTTAAGAACATTTTTGTCCATTACCTTTGTTTCGGTGATGCCTTTTTTTGTTAGCCATACTGTAGTATTTTCATTTATAAGTTGTAGAGCATCTCTATCTCCAGTTATAATAATATTTTCGGTATCATATTTTTTTGAAATAGTACCTATAATATCATCTGCTTCATAGCCTTCCTTTTCAATAAAAGCAATATCCATAGAACTAAGCATATTTTTTAATATTGGAAACTGAGATTTTAATTCATTAGGAGTTGGTCTGCGTTTTGCTTTATATCCTGAATAAATATCATTTCTAAAAGTTTTTTTCCCATAATCTAATGCAACAACTAAATATTTAGGTTTAATCTCCAAAATTGCTTTTATTAATATATTTGCAAAACCATAAACACCATTAGAAAACTCTCCCTTACTATTTGATAAAAGTGGCAAAGCATAAAATGCTCTATTAATAAGGCTATTACCATCTATGATTACTAGTTTGTCCATAAATATCTCCTAAAAGTTTTTATTAATAATACAAACATATTATTAAAATATTTGTAAAATTTAAAATTTTCTTATTGTCTTTAAAATAAAGCTTTTTAAATTTATATGATTTTATTACAAAAAACTAACATTAATTATATATAGTATTATTTACTTATTATATAGTTTTAATAATAAAGTTATATGAATTATCACTGTTTTTCATCTAAATATGTAGCTTCAATATCAGCTATATGAAATAAAACACTAATAGGAAATTGATAAAAAGCAGTACTTAAACTATAAGAGCCACCCATTACACGTGTATCAAATCCGCCCATATGCCAATTTATTGAAAGTGCTTCTTCCCTAGTTAGTTTCATAAATCCAGATATCATATATACAGATTTTTCACCATGCCCGTATGGTAAGGTATCATTAACAGCATAATATGGTTGTTTTATCCATTCATTATTTACCTTTACATTTCTATAATCAACCTTATAAGTTTCAACCTTGCATAAATCATGCAAAAGTGAAATTATTGCAATTGTTTCATCAGGAACTTTTTCCAACCCATTTTTATATTCACACTCTAAAACCTGTTTAAATCTTTTATATGTATTTAAACTATGAAAACATAATCCTCCCTCTACAGCAGAATGAAACTTTGTACTTGCAGGAGCATTAAAAAAATCTGTTTTCTTAAGCCATTCTAATAAATCCGAGGCTCCTTCCCTTTTAATATTTTCATTAAAAATTTTGATAAATTCTTCTTTGTTTTTATTAATATCTATTTCGTTCATAAATTTTCCTTTATTTGTAAATATTATTAAAAAAAGAATATCATAAAAAAGGAACTAAGTCTACTTGCTTATTTCCTTTTTACAATTTTTTTAATAATTTGATTATATTTATTTTTATTAACTTCTTCTTTAGTTAATATTAACTTTATGTTATTTGAGTTATTTTCATAAAATTTTTCATCATTAAATAAATTATTTTTTATTAAATATTTTTTAACTTCGTTTGATAAAATTTTTGTATTATCTATAAAATCAGCAGACTTAAACAAATTTTTAAGTTGATTTTTTATAAAATAATAATGAGAGCAACCTAATATTATGCAATCTATATTATTAAATTTATTTAATTTATCTTTTAAATATGGTTCAATTTTTATTGGGGTTTGTATGTATTTTTCTATCTTAGTAGCAAGTAATGGCATATCGCATAGTACTATGTTGTTTTTATTATTAATATAATCTTTAGATTTTTTTATGTTTTTTATAGTTTGGCTAGTACCTAATAATAAAATCTTTTTATATCCCTTATTTATTGCTGTAGCAATATTTGGTCTTAAAGCAAACATTTTAATATTATTAAACTTATTTGAAATTTCTTTAAAAATAGTTGTCCCTATAGTATTACAACCAAAAATTATTAAACAAGGATTATATTCCTTTATAACATATTTAATATTTTCAGTTGTTATTGATAAAAGTTCATTCTTTGTTTTTAAACCATATGGTAAATTTTTTGTATCAGCAAAATAAATATAATTTAAATATGGTATTTTTTTATATAAAGGCTTTAATAAACTTAATCCGCCTAGTCCACTATCAATTATAACTACATTATTACTCATATTATTTTTTATGATTTTTTAAATAAAAAATTTCATTTTTTTAATAATAAATAAATTTTTAGTAATATAAATATTTATAAAAAAAAAGTTAATTCAAGATTATTGAATTAACTAATAATAAAATTATATTTTAAAAATTTATGTAAATTTATTTTTTCGCAAAGATAAATTATTCAGCATCTTTTTTTGCTGATTTTGCAGGTTTCTTTGCTTTAGAAGTTTCTTCTATTTTTTCAACTTTTTTAGTTGTTGTTTTTTTAGCAGGCTTTTCTTCTACCTTAGTTTCAGTTTTTACTTCTTGAGGTTCTTCCTTTATTTCTTCTTTAACTTCAGGTTCTTCTTTTACATTATTTTTTGCTTTAAAAAGTAATGTGTTAAGTCTTGAAATTTTTCTGCTAGCATTATTTTTATGAATAACACCTTTTGTTTGTGCAGAATCTATATAAGAAACAACTTCTTTTAACATCTCCTCTGCTTCGGCAACATCATATTTAACTGCTTCTCTAAATTTTTTAATCATAGTTGACATTGTAGATTTGACATATCTATTTTCTTGTTTTCTTCTTTCAATAACAGAAACTCTTTTTTTTGCTGATTTTATGTTTGGCATTATGAACTCCTTTTTTTTACCCATAAATTCTAACATATAAAAATTTAATTTGCAACATTTTTTTTATTTTTTCTATACTAATTTTTTTATTTTCTTTTTTTATGTACAAAATTAACTATGGAGGAATGATATATTGAACATCTATTGTGAATTTGACAAAATAAAAATTAAAAAAGATAAAGGAGTATCAATTAAAACTAAAAATTTTGATACATTAAAAACTACATTAACTAATATAGATTTAACATCAAAAGATAGTTCTTTGAAATTAAATAAAGATGTAGGCTTCTACTCTACTATTTTTTGTGAGGAATATAATTATTTAACAAATGAAGGTTTTGAATTTGTAACCAACCTTTTAGAAAGTGAAATAAAAAATGTAATTGAAAAAACTACAAAGAAAAATAATTTAAAATATTTTGTTGTAGGTTTAGGTAATGCAAGTATAACTGCCGATAGTTTAGGAGTAAAAGTTGTAGATAAAATTATAAGCACAAGTTTAAATTTAAAAAATGGAAATATATCCCCTGAAAACTTTGGAGATGTTTTTAGTTTTTGCCCTTCAGTAGCAAGTAAAAATGGGATATACACTTTAAGCCTTGTTAAAGCTATAACTAAAGAATTAAAACCTGATATATTAATAATAATTGATTCCTTAAGTTGTAAAAATATTAAATATATATGTAAAACATTTCAAGTTAATAATTGTGGTTTAACTCCTGGTTGTGAAATTGGCAATAAACAACCAAAATTATGTAATAGATCGGAAGAGCGTCGTGTAGGGA
>CANBBP010000012.1 GCA_947366895.1 uncultured Clostridia bacterium | reverse complement strand
GATAATGCTTCTTTAAATGGTTCGCGTATTTGTGGAAGTTTTGCTATTTCCCACTCTACAATCGGTGTTTGCATTGTATGTTCATAAATGTAACTATAAAGCACTCTACTTACTCTTTTAAGATAAGTTTTTACTGCACTTGATTTCTTTTGCATATCGTACATTTTCAATCCTAAATCATCTGGGAATAATAATGTATTTACGCAATAGTAAGGTGTTAAAATATACATATGGGAATTTTTATCGTATTCCATATCTTCATCGCTAAATGGATATAACTGCATAATATTATCTCCTTTAATTATTTGCTAGTTCCAAGAATTGAACTTGTAATAAAGCCTAACTTTACTAGCATAAAAAGAACCACTAATTGTGGTTCTTAAAGATTATTTACTTGCTACTCTAGCAGCAGGTGCTGTTAAAGCTTGTGTTGCAGTGTACTTATCAGTAGCGGTATTTTCAGCAGTGATATTTAATGTTGCAGGGTTATAACCTGGTGCAGTAATATCAACCGTTGCAGTTGTTCCACGATTTAGAACAAAGTTATATGTACCATCTCCGTTATTACTAAAGCCTTTAACTTTACCTTCACCATCTACAATGCGAAGTGTTGCATCAGTAATATTAGCAGAACCAGTACCTGTTATAGTTAATGTAACAGTTGTTGCAATATCGCCACCAACAACACCAATCTTATTGCAATCACCATAGTTAACATAAGTGTTACCATATTGACTGATAACAGCGTTAAAGTTAGCTGGAGCAATAAGATTTGGTTTTTCAGTTACAGGGTTTGTAAAGTCACCAAAATCATTAGCAGTCGAAACGATAGCAGCAATAGAACTTGGACGAACTACCTGAACACCCCATTGGAATAAAGTTTGAATTTTAGTACCAATACCATTGCCTGGGTTTGGAATTGGGTTAATAGATGCATCTAATTGTCCTACTGCAGTACCATCAGCACTTGCAATAAATGCTTCCACTTTATCAAATTGTGCAAATTGTTCTTTTGTTAAACCTAGATAAGCAGCGGCTTGATACCAATAAGAATCTGGAACAACTTTAATTTGAACTCCGCTATAGATACCTCTTACATTTTTACCAAGTGGACGACCATCTTTTGTGAACGCTCCACCCATTAACATTTCTGGTGTCATATTACCACCATTAACTAATGCACCATTGTTAATTCTAAACAATAAGTTCCAGAATCTTTGACGCATAATAATTACGCAAGAATCAAGGTCATATTGTACTATGCCTTCATCCCAAGAAGTTGCAGGATTTGTCATAGCAGAAATTAAACCATTCATTAAACCTTGAATATAACCCTCTGTATTAGCACTTGCTGGATTATAAGCAATTAAGTTTCCATTGCCTTTTTGGCTAGCTCTATATAAAGCATTACCAATTTGTGCTGCCATAATGGTAGTATCACGCATATTTGCTGCAGTTTCTGGAATCATACTGTTATATTTACCTAGTAATTCCAAAGTAACCATATTTTGTGATACTTTGTGGATTACTGTTGCACGGTCATATATTTGATTAAATGTTACATCAACACCATCAGTTTGAATTGTATTTGGTAAGCAGTTATTTTCTAAACCATCATTACCAGGTGTTCCACCAGTTGATTCACCATTACAGTTGTTAATATCCAATGTTCTTGGTGCATATGGTGGTGGTAGCATTAATGGAACACGAACGCTTGAAGCACGTGCATCCATACTAATTATTGAAGTAATACCCTTTCCATCAATATAGATACGAGCATCCAAATTGTTTTTTAGCCAAACATTATTTAAAATTCTATCGGTAAGAATCCCTTTGGCATTAGGATAATTACCTGCACCCACTCCGTATTTGGAGTAAGCACCTCTTAAACCAGCCATAACTTGAGCATACACTGTTGCATCGTTAAGACCAGTATTATCAATTACACTTAAACTCATTTTTAAATCTCCTTATTTTGTTAATCTTAATTTTTCTTCTACAAATTCATCTGTGATTTCTTCATCACGGTCACGGTAATATGGTTCTTCGCGTAAACCATACTTTTCGCGTTTATCTTCCAAAGCATCTTCGTGTCTTTCGTGCCTTTCGCTAAACATTTTGATTACTTGGTCAAGTTTTGTTTCGATGCTTGATAAGCGATTTTCATAATTCGAACCATCATTCTTTTCTTCGGCTTTCTTTAATCCTTCGCTTTCATCGACTCTGTCTTTTGCAGATTGACTATTTTCGTCGTGTTGTTCTTTTAACTGTTCAGCAACACTTTCATCAATCCTGTCCTTTTCTGTTTGCGAATCAGCACCTTTTCTTTCGATATCCTCTTTTGCTTTTTCGATATCCTTTTCGTCCTGTGTCATATCTTTCCTCCTCTTTAAGAACTCAAACATTGATTCTGCTCCTTTTTTTATTTGCCTTTTAAAGTCGTGCTTGGGACTAAAAAAACACCAATTTCTTGGTGTTATTTTTTAAATTATTTTTGTTCGGCTTGGATAATAAGCCCTATTATGTTCCCTAGAGTATGCTATATAGCGTTTATTCCACTCTATAGCCTTTCTACGAGCTTTTAAGTATTCTTCACGGTTAATGTCTTTTAATTCTATTGCACGCGTTTTCCACGCCCTTACATTGCGTTCTAATTGGCGTTGCTTTTGAGTTATTAGTCGTTGTTGTATTTCCACATTAGGATTTACAACTGGTAGTTTATAGCCTGGTTGATAAGGTATTAGGTGGTGTCTGCAGTTGAAACCTAGTAAACCGTTTTTATAGACTCTACCTGCCCTAGTTGTATAATAAACATCAGTTGCCACTTCTAGTGGAATATAACTCTTACCATCGCTTGTTGTTCCACTTGTTCCATCTAAACTATAAACTCTACCTTGCCAATGTGAACAACGCTCACTACAATCGCTATGCACAGAACATATAACAAGTTTGTGACCACTTGCTCTTAGTTCTTCGATAGAGTTTAAATGCTCGTTATATCTAACTTCCATTTCTGCCCTATTACGCAAAGAATTACGCCCAGAAACATCGTCTGGGTCTAATGCATTAACTTTTGCTAATTCATCTAATACAGGTGTTACATTCTGCTCGATATATGTTTTAGCAAAGGTTTGTAACGGAACTCCTACTGGTAATTCAAATTCAAAACGCTTGTTTAATTCGTTTTGTGCTTGTAAGCGTTTAACCGGTTCTTCTTCATCATTTGCTAGAGTTGCCATAAGTAATAAAAAAACACTAGGTAATCCGAACTCACGAACCATAATGTTATACTGTCTAATAGCGAACTGTTTTAAACTTCTAACAGCTGCTATTTTTAAATCATTAATCTGTAACTGCGTTATTGACTCTTGGATTATTCTTTCCACTTGCTCCATAACTGTTTGGCGGTGTAAGGCTTTCAAATAACCTTCCTTCACTGTTTTGCGTATTTTGTTCTCCGCTTCCTCCAGTGCCAAAGCCTGCAAGTTCAGTTTGTCCTTCACTATTATCATTTCCTACTCCAAAATAATCACTATCATTAAAGCCTTGTTCACCATCTTGTTTTAGTAGTTCCATATATTCTTGTGTTTCAGCAACTGTTAGGTTGTTAATGTACTGCACTGCTTTTTCTTTTGGTATTAAGCCCTTAGCATAGTTCTCACGGATATTAGCATCATATTGAATTTTATTGCCAATATAGTCACTTAGTCGTAAATTAACATCTGTTGGCAGTTTTTCTTGATATAATACTTCACGCAACGCCTTATTAAGAACTGGTAAAATTATTTCGTGTATAGAAGCAACTGTTGCTCGTGTCATATTTTCTTCTGCTGTAACTTCTGTTGCACTCTTAGCACTACTATCCGGTGTTAAGTGTGGGAATAAACTTGTTGGGCTAAACCCAGAACGCACTGCAGCTTCCTTAGCATATATATCTAACATCTTACCATAACTATCTGCTCGTATATCAAATTGTACCGGTGTTGGTGCGTGTTTATCTTTATCAAACGCTTCAACCTTTATGTAAACTAAAGAATCGTCGGCACTATCATCTAAATCATTTGTTGATATATTAAAATCTGCTTGTGGATACTGCATTTTTAATTTCTTCATTGTATCTCCCAAGAATTGTTTAGGTACTAAAATTTTTCCTTCACCATTTAATACATCAATCAAAGAACCACTAAACACAACATCCATTGACCACAACAAATCTAACAATCCATATAGCAAGGGGTCGCCTAGTGATGCTTCTGGTACGACAGAGTTTGTACCTGTTCTACGCATTAACCAAACACCTAACCCATCCCTAAATGGTAATAGCATTTCAGTGTTAAGTTTTATACCTTGTCTTAATAAGTTCTTAACAACTTTCTTTGGTAAGTTAGCAAGTGGCATTCCCCTGCCAAATATATCTGGTATGTTTTCTGCATTTGCCATACCAGCTTTATAAAACGCTTTATATTCAATTACTGGTTGCATTACATCGTTATAATGTCTATGTTCAACCAACCAAGTTTCTTCTTGAGTGTTAGTTGATTTTGTTGAAGATAATAAACTCATAAAGAATATTGCTTCTGTTACATTTCCACACTCATCAAAACTAAAATATGTTCTATCAATTCTACTTGCCGATAGTTTACTTCTACCTTTAGAATCAATGTTTATTTTAATAACACTTGTTCCGCCATCCAGCATAAATTTAATAGCCCTATTTAAAAACAAATTAAAATCAGTTTGCGGTGACCATATGTCAGATAAAAATTGACAACTCATAGAGTTGCCATCAAAAAATATTTTATTACCACGCACTAGTTTAACTGCACCTTCTGTTATTGCCTTACCAGTACTTAAACTTAGCGTTGAATTGTTATCCATATCAACTATGGCATTCGCATAGTCAATACAAGGTCTTACTACATTCTGCATATAGTTTACCCAATAGTAACTCGTACCAGTATAAAAGTTGGATAAGTTAGCAAAGTTTGATGCAGGCTTACGCCATTTACAACTTTGTATTTGATTTTTTAAATATTCTGGTAACTTAAAACTCATTTTGTCCTCCTTGTAATTTAACTTGCCATATATTCATAATAATAATGGGCAGTAGCATATTTATCTGCATCGATTGTGTGGTCTGCTTGTCCTTCTGGTATTTTATTTTCTTCATCATACGCAAAGGTTTCAATTTCAGTAAAACTTGGTTGGTTATCTTCCCAATCTAAAATTTTTAAGAAACCGTTAAAGTAACCATTTTGCAAACGCTTAATATCTCGCTCAATGTTTTTCTTTTCAACTGCTTTACAATTGAACATTGTCTTGCGTTCCCACTCAAACATTAAATCTTGCGTTACAACTGCACTATCGAAAACCCACACTTCGTTATAAGCAGTAGGCATTACAACGCCCATAGCCGCCATCTTAGCGTATAAATCATTATACCAATTGAAGATTAAATTAACTTGTTGTGAGTTAGGCAAAGGCTCATCACCATTTTTACGTGGCTCGTGATAAAATGTTGATAACTTTACTAAGTCACCATCTGGCATTACCGCCCAAGCACACACCGCGGTGGCATCTTTAACAACACCACTATCTACACCATATATAACATATATTGGTTGATATCCATTAAAGTTAGCCCTGCGTTTAAATGCTTCTAAACTTATAATATTGCGTTCACGCTTAAATGTATATAGCACTAATCCCTCTAGGCTTACCATTTGCCCTAAATACCAGTATTGGTAGTGCCTATAGTCATTTGCTTTCATATCTAATATATCTTCAATCGTGGAAGGTTTTAATAGTTCGTAGATGTCTTCCCAAGTAGCGTAAATCTCGGTAGCACCATTAGCAATCATATTACCAAAATATATGTGTGCCCAGTGTGTTCGATTTGGCGGTGGGTTATAAGCAAATATCATTTTACCATTAGGGAGTAAAAACTTATTAGCTGTGGTTTCTGCTGCTTTAACGTGTGTTGAATACTTAACCTCGTTCGCTTCATCCAATATAAAAGCAATAAGTGTTTTATATTGTGGCGTAAAACCTTTAGTTGCTGTTAAGTCATCCTTTGTCTTTCCATTAATTGCTCCGAAGTAAATCTTGGCACCTGTTCTAGTGCAGGTTATTTCCATTGGATTTAAACTAGGTCTATAAAACATAGACAACTGCAGTGATTGCACTGTTGATATAAAACCATTGAATATGCTTGACCGTATATCACTCTTTTCTGCCCTACAATACCACACATTGTTATATTTACTTTCCATAGTTTTCATTATAATCCACTCATCATTACTTGTAGTCTTTCCACTAGAGCGACCAGACTTTTCAACTATCCTACGAATAGAGTCATCTAGTAATGGTGCATATGGCTCTGGTATTGTTAAATCAATTTCCATTTCCCTTCTTCCTATAATCTTTTAAATTAACATTAAATGTAACATTGCTTAAGCTATTATCATCGTTAGGCTCTTTCCATTTCTTAGGTGACATTATGGTTAGATAATATTTATAAGCTCCTTCATTAAGTGGTAGTTCATATCTTTCACGCTTAACTAATTCCAACTTACCTGTTTCACGGTTTAACTCTTCTACTTCCCTTACAGCTTTATACTTACCAGTTAAACGATTAAAAAATGTTTTTTCCACTTCTGCTATTTGGTCTTTTTTGTCCAAAGCCTCGGAAAATTCTGGGTATTTCTTTTTATACTCATATAGAGTATCCGCATTAATTCCTAAGCACTTTGCTATCTGTTCTTGATTAAATCCATACGCAACTAATGCTGGTATGAACTCTAGTTTGGGCTTTATTTCACTTTCATATTTACTTGGTCTACCAGCCATTGGATAGTTCCTCCTTAATTGTTTTTTTTACTTGGCGAAGGCTACAGGATTCGAACCCATATTTCATAGATTTGGAGTCTATTAGTTTACCAATTAACTTAAGCCAACAAAAAAAACACACCTTATTTACGATGTGTTCTTAATTATCTATAACCAACCCCTCCTTTAGTTATAATGTGTATTCCCCTTAAGGTTACCTCTCTGAAATTGCTTACACAACTGGAATACGCCCAACTCTCTAGTTTATAGGGATACTAGCAAACCTACTATATTGAATAGTTTCCAATCCACATTAGGACAAACTATCAATTAGAATAACCAATACACTATTTCTTGGCTAAGGACTCTTATTCTACTTTATTTAGTGTTTATATCAGATAATAGCAAAGGGAATCATCTACGCTTCTCCCTCACAACCTTTCAATTAACATTAGCATAGGTGTTAATTGATGTCCTTGTATGAATTTATTAAAGGATTCCATCTTACAGCACAACCTTTATATCATACGCTTTTTTAATCCTACTTTCGCTAGGGCTTCGACAATAGCTTAATATGTCATAATGTTACACACTACTTACCTGGATAATGGGACATTATTAAGACTTACTATTGTAACTGCTGTTTTATAATCTAACCTATTTTTAAGAAGGGATGGTAGCTGAAAATAGGATTCGAACCTATATCTTAATGTTTCTCCCACAACTATCTTTATAAGACTGTGGCACGCTATACTATCCAGGTTTCAACTGCTTGCAGTATCCACTTTTTTATACTATTCCAGCATATGGGGCTCTCGCCCCTTTGTCAAAGGTTAAATAAGTTGTTCTGTGGAATTTCTTTAACTTCTTCCACACTAATATATTAACATATTATTTTGGTGTTTTTTGGTGTTCTTTCATTTTCTAAAGAAATTTTTGCATAAAGTTCTAACGCTTTATTGTGTAGCTTATATGTCCAATAAAATTCATAGTTTAATTCTCGCGATATTTGATTAAAAGATTTAAACTCTAAATATCTTTTCAATAATAATGCCCCATATGGTGATTTTAATTGCTTTAATTTCTCACGAATTAAATTTGCTTGGTTTGCCATATCAAAAGCGTATTGAGCAGTTTTTAACTGCTGACTATGTATTTTGTCCAACAATGTTATACGCCCAAAATCACGTTCACCACCATCTATATGTACATTATATCCGCCTATTAAATTAAGGTCAACGTTTAATTGTTTTAGTTGATACATAGCCTCTTCTTCCATTATCTTTAAAGACTTATATTTTTCTAATTCATCCTTTGCTTGTTGAACTGTCATATAATACCCTCAATATTCAATTTCTTTAACACATCATCCTTAAACACATCAATATGAATAATTATATTCTCTAAGCATTCGTTATAACCATTTACATAGTCTAAAGATAATTTCCTACCATTTTCAGCATTACAGCTATTCTTTACCAAACTAAAACAAAAGGATTTTAAATTATCATATGCCGCACACTCTATCATTTTATGAAGTTCTTTTGCTGCTTTCTCCATCCCTAATGTAGTTGACCAACTTAAATTTTTTTCATATTTAAGTTCTGTCTGGAGAGTTCTTATCCTTTGAGCAGATAATTTAATAAGTGAATTTAATGCCGCTATTTCTTTCCTAGAAGTCTTTAACTGATGTTCTAACAGTAAAACATTGCTAATCTTTATTACTAACTCTTCTACATTATTTAATCCACATCGATATAGTAGGCCTTCTATATATTTTTGTTCTTTAGTTGTCATTAACCTTCTCCTCATACTCTAATAATTTAGTATTCAAACTTTGTACTTCTTCTTGTAACATATCAATTGTTGTTTGTGCTTCTATACTTTGTACAAACCATTTATTTTCAGAATCTTGCCTTGCAGCTATTAAGTGATTCAATCTTCTAATTTCCATCTCATCTAATTTAATCTCTTTATAATAATTATTTACCAGTCCTGTTAACTCATTAATTTTGTCCCGTAATTCACATTTACAGGTTGAACATCGCTCATCACTACTCATAATATTAAAAACATTGTCTTGGGATTCAAGTTCTTTCTTTATTTTTTTGCTTTCTTTTTTTGGTGTGGTAACTATCTTAGGGGATTTATCAAACTTATTAAAATGGCATAAATTCCAAATAGAATAAACTACACCACACCAAGTTAATAAGGCAACAAGACTATATATAACAATTAAAATTATATCTACTAACCACATCTCCTTTCACCTCTTAAGTATTCTAGTTCTTTTAAATCAATTTTGTCTTTAATTTTTAGCATTATCACCATCCACTGTTAATAGAATAGGCAATTTCGCTCCTTGTCTATAAACAATCACATAAAAACCATCTTCTTCAAGTTTGTCTACATCAACACTACCATCTTCGACCATAATTACTGGTTTACAATTAATAAAAAATAAATGCTTAATTCTTTGTTTCATTATTTTCTCCTTTCTCGATTTGGTCTAAAATTTCTGGAGTTACTAACCAACCACAAAATTTTTCTGTTCCTTTGTAATCATTAGAATAATCTATTTGTTCTATACCTAATTCTTTAATCTTCTCGCAGACTTGGTGGGTAGTGAATTTATCTGAATATTTAGGATTATAATGATGTAACTTATTTACCACTTCTAAAATGTTTGAATATGTATCTTCGTTTTCGCCGTTTTCAACAATCATTTTTCCTAAATAATCACATAGAGTTGTCCAATTTTTGTTAAACTTTTCAATTTCTTGGTCTTTTTTCTTTGAGTTGTTGCTGCAATTTATCAATTAGTGGTTTTGGATTAAGAAACATCTCAGTCATTTGTAACAATTCTTTATTTATTGCTTTGAGTTCTGCAATATATCTAACTTTTTCTTTTAACTCGGCAATAAGTTTTTCTTTTGACATTTCTTTATAGTCAAAACTTGCATAGCCATCAAAATATTTACTCATCATTCCCTCCATATAATTTAATTCTTTCTTCTAATTGTTTAAATGTTTCGCCTTTATGTATAATTTTTTTATCTAATAAGATTTGCACAAGTATTGGGTCAATTAATCCATCGATAGCGTTGTTTTGAGCTAATAAAATGTTTAATAATTCAATATCAGTTTTATCTATATATTCATTAGTATAATTATTAGGAACTTCTACTTTTCCACAAGGTGTATCAATTAGCATTATTATTCCCTCCATATTCTTTGATTAGTTGGTCGATAACAGCCTGCACTTCTTCCATATAAACAGCATATTTATTTTCACATTCTTTATAATAATGGCTTTCATACAATCTTCTTTCCACCTCTGCTAATGCCTCGACTGCCTTTTGGTTTTGTTTCTTACATAATTCAATTCTTGCTTTAAAATGCTTATCTGACTTATTTTCTAATTCTATTACTCTCGCTTCATAAGAAGTTTTTAGAAGTTTAATTTGATTTTCTCTATCTTCAAGTTTTAATTTCAACTTATCTATTTCATTTAAAATTTCAGTTGATACTTGTTTTCTTGCTAAAACTTTCATTTCTTCTAAATGCTCATCCCAAATTTGCTCTGGTGTCTTTTCCAATTCCTCAATTCGTTCTTTATCAGTCATTGTTGTTCTCCAAATTAAAATCTCTATATTTTATTTTTACAATGTTTCTATGTCCAGTTCTATCTAAGGTTTCTATTTTTGTTCTACCAACAAGCCCTTCAATTTCAGCACCATTTTTAGCAACTAATGATTTTCTATTATTCAAAACATAATCAATGCCATCTTGCAAAGTTCCCTCTAAAACAATAGGCACAACATCGATGCCAAAATATTTTGCAATATTTTCAACGCTTTCTCTAGGTTGAAAATTATCAGCAATCAATACATCAAATAAGATAAAACCAACATCATCGCGGTATAAGCTACCATTTTGAATTTTTACACCATAACCTTCGCCAAATAGATAGACTTCCATTTCTCCGAATTTTTGTTCAAACATTTGTGCATTAGTTTCTCCACCAAACAACTCATAAAGTCTAGCGACAAGATGTGATGGTAGTTGTGCTTTATCTGTTCTTCCTCCAATTGATACATTGTGTCCATCCCAATAAACTCTAATATTTGTTCCATCTACCTTTTCAGTAAAAGTCCAAATATTATCTTTAAGGTATTCAATTGTAGGGTTTCTAAATTTTCCTAAAATTAATTTTTTAGTTTTTTTCATCTCTTTCGAAAAGAGTTTCTATTTTGTGATATTCTTTCATTTTATTTCTCCTCTAAGTTCTTTAAGTCTTTGCTCTGCTTCGGCTTTGGTGGCAAAGATTTTATTTTGTGATTCACTAAGAATTTCTAAATATTCATTTGCCACATCATAATAAAATTCATTATCTTCAGTGTAATAAACATAATTAGTAATTGTTACTAAAACAAGTTTTTTCTCGCCTTTCAATGTAGCAATATACCATACTTCCTGTCCAATCTTAAACTTAGGCACAATGGCATTCTTTAACTGCTCTTTTAAATCTTTTATTATATTTGTTAACTGTTGTTCAACTATTGCCTTATGTTCACGCTCTATTTCTAATTCGTGTTCTAGGTATTTACATTTATTTTCAAATAAATCTTCCATATTATTTCTCCTTATAATTCCATAATTGAAACACTACTTTCTTTAAAGTGGTTTGGTAAAGGATGTGCAATAGTGCCATCTGTCATAAATGTTGTAATATTGGTATGAGGTGTTCCTTTACAGTTAATACAACTTACTGTTGTTGGTGACATTACTGCTCCACATTTTGGGCATATCCAACCAGTGTTTTTAACTTGCATAAATCCTTGTGTTTCGCAAGTTTTATATTTTACGCAACCATCTTTTGATGTTAAGTTTTCGTTTTCTTTATTTGGTAATTTTGGTGTTTTCTTCATTTATTTTCTTCTCCTTTAAATAATTTCACACACTCATCATAGGCTTTGTAAAAATTTTCTTCGGTAAGGTCATATTCAAATAATTCGTTTCCGTTTTCATAAATTGTAATTGCGTTATATACTCCAAAATCTCTAACTAATTCATAGTCCAAATTGTTTGTTCCCGTAAATGTCATTACGCCAATACTAAAAAACTCTTCCCAAGTTAAAAAAGGTAGTGTTTCAGTTCGTATGATGTTTGCGTGGTGTAAGTAGTGTTCGGCTTCGACTTTGGTGCTGTAAAGTCTATTAATATAAAGTTTTCGCCTATATTCATACTCATCATCTGCATACACATATAAATAATTTGGCATTTTTAATTCAGGTTTATTTTTAGGTATTAACACACATTCAAATACTTTGTTGAAATCCGCATACCACACACTCTCACCCTTTGCTATCTTTTCTTCTAACTCTTGTTTAGTTATCATCTAGTATCTCCTTTAACCTTTTTTCTCGGCGTTCACTAAAAGTTGTATTATGATCTTTAAGATACTTGTCTAAATTAAATTTTGCTGTATTTAAAGCATTTCTTTCTGTGTCAACACCATATCCATCATCTTCATAAAATATAAAACCATAATATCTCGGTGGAACCAAATTTAAACCTGTTTCAATATCAGTTATATGCCAACCCCAATCTCCATCTTTATGTGAAGCAACTTTTATTTTTTCGCCTGTACAAAGTTTTAATATATGAAAGTTCCCATATACTTCTTCTTTTTCTCCACCTGATATGGTTATTAGATATTTAATTTTCATCTTCCACCACCTTTTCAACAAGACCTAATTCCATAAAATCATAAATAATATTGGGTATAATGCTACATTCATTTGATAACCATATATATCTATTATCGCAATTTACAAATAAAACATTAGTATCAAACTGATAAGCATAATAAGTTTTATCTTCATTTTCTCTAAACCCAAACCTTTCTAGTTCTTTTAAATCTACTTCATCTTTTATTTTTAACATTGTTGTTTCTCCAAAAAATTAATCTCTTTTTCAAGTTGGATAGAATAGGCTTTAATTGGATAAGCTTTACAAAACTCTACCCATTTCTCATGCCCTATTATCGATTCTTCTTTGTTAGAATATTCTTCAACTATAATCCATTCGCCACCATCTTTTTTTATTCCAGTTTCATATTTCCTTGTATCATCAGCGTAACAAGTGTCTATCATATATCCGTTTACTTCTGTATTCTTAACTGCTCTTTGTTCGTATGGTGTTGTTGGTATTATCAATCGAATCAAAGCATCAAGGAACATTTCTTCTATGTCTTTCATCTTTCATTTTTCTCCTTAAAATAAACTATATTGCCCATTAGCATCAATTCCATTTAATCGGTCTTGAGCAATCTTAAAATAATCTTTGTTAATCTCAAATCCTATGTAGTGCCTACCTAGTTCTTTTGCAGCAACTGCAGTTGTACCACTTCCTAAGAAACAATCTAAAACTATATCATTAGGTTGCGTTGTATGTAATAAGTGTCTTTTTACTAAATTAAGTGGTTTAATTGTTGGATGTAAGAACTTATCTTTATCTCTTTTATTAATAGGACTTGAATACCATTTGCTTTTATATTCGTAACCATCATTGAGTTTTACCCCCCCCTCACGAAAGTATAAACAATATTCAATATCTGGTAACCAAGTATTATTACACAAGGGAGTGGGGTTATCTTTATTCCAAGTCAAAATTTCAAAGTTGATTTTATCTCGCCTATTTGCCCAGAAATTAAGAATTTCAATTATTTGTTCTTTACTACACCAAATAAATATGTTTATCTTCTTCATAACCCTATCTAAGTCATCAAATATAGAAATATCAATACCATCCTTTAAGTCTTTTAGTTCTATATTTCTTAATCTTTTCGCTCTTTGTGATAATGGAGAATCGCTTGCACCTCCAGATTGAATTATGTAAGGTATATCTATATAAACACAATCAACACTCTTATCTGGAATATCCTTAATTGCCTTGTAGCAATCTTCGTTATAAATATTATCTAATTCAAATCTTCCTAAGTTCATTCCCACTCTCCAAATAAATATTTTTTTACTAAAAAACCAACCCAATATATAACCACTGTGGCCAAATAAATTAATCCAATTAATATAAATATTGAGGCTATAACAAATAGAATAATCATCTGCTTATTTCCCTATTTTGTTTTAGTTTTTCATATAATACATTTTGTTGTTGTCTTAACTCTTGCCAGCGTTTGGATTGTTGATAGTCTGGTTTTTCTTCTTCTTTTTCTATCTTTTTAGCAATTGCAATTAAGCAACGCTTTATTTCATCAGTAAACATTTCCATATTTCATTCTCCTAAAAAGGTAATTCATCTTCATCAATAGGCTCAAAAGTTTTTTGAGTAGTTTGCTCTTTTTTAGTTTCTTGTTTTTCTAGTTCAGTAAATTTAAAAGTAGCACCTTTATAATTAAACCTAATTGCTTTTAAAGCACCATTTCGATGTTTGCCTATAATTAACTCCATTGGTCTAACATCATCACACTTTGTTTTTTTATCACCGTGCAAGAACATAATTACATCAGCATTGTTTTCAATTTCGCCACTTTCCCTAAGGTCTGCAAGTGTTGGTTGCCTGTCTTCATTATCTAGGGCACGGTTTAATTGGCATAGTGCAATTACGGGAACATTTAGTGTTCGTGCTAATACTTTTAAATCGCGTGCTATTTCCCCAACAGCTTGAAATCTATTAGCGTTTTTATTGCTAGGTTTTATAAACTGCAAATAGTCAATAACTATGTAATCTAATCCGTATTTGCGTTTTATTTGTTTGCTTTTAACGATCATATCAGCAACTGTTAAGTTACTTGTATCTTCGATATAAAATTTACTTTCATTAATTTTATTTACTGCTTGATCTATGGTTTTAAAGTTAATATTTTTACCACTACGCAAAGCATAGTTATCAATGCCTGTATGAATAGAAATTAAACGGTTTACAATTTGACTGTTTGGCATTTCTAAACTAAAAAACAAACCAATTTTATTCTTTAAAATAGAAGCACTGTTAATAATGTTTAAAGCAAACGCTGTTTTACCAACACCAGCTCTTGCACCTAAAATAACTAAATCACTTGGCTGTAAACCCCATAATGTTTTATCTAGCACTGGGTAGCCAGTAGGCATTCCAAACTGCGTGTATTCACCATTTATTGTTTTTCTAATCTTTTCTTTATAAGCATTAGCAGCAACCGATATATGTTCAACTTTACCTACAATTTCACTTTCGGATAAATCATTAACTTTCTTTTCTAAAGCAGCTTGTACTTCATTTGCTGTTGCTTTTGAATTTATGCTATTTTGAATATCCAAAGTAATTTGTTGTAAATCTCTAAGCTTTGAATAGTTTTTTAAAATTTTTAAATATGTAGGATAACTGTAGATTGAAGGTACTATGTTACATAAATTGGTTAGATATTCAATTCTTATGTCATCACCAACAACTTCGCTAATTGTTACAAAATCAATATCCTTTCCGCGATTAAACAACATTTTCATAGTTGCGAAAATTTTTCGATTTTCTTCCACATAAAAATCATTAATATCCAAGTTTGAAAATATATCTTCTAGCGGTTCTAACTCTTTAGAGCCCATTAATATACAACCAAGTAAACATTGCTCCGCTTCATTATTAAATAATTTAGTTTGCATATGGTATTTCAACCTCTTCTTTAATTTCTTCTTTTAATGGGAATATGCCCGTCCAACAGTTTTCAATTGAATTGCTTAAAATTTGTATTGCTTGTTTTGGACTTTTAGCATATTTACGCAACTTATTAATACAACTTGTTAATGTGGCAGTTGTTCTAATAGCCTTGTTTTTTCCTTGACCTTTTCGCATTTCCACATATTCAAAAAACTTTTGTGTAACTTGTGCGTTGCAAAATTCTTTTTCAATTAAATCAGCAAGTTCACTATCCGTTAGGATGGTGCTTTTATTTTTTATATTATTATTAATAATTGGTCTATTTAGATTATCTTTATCTATAGCTGGTCTAATTTTTAGACTAGTACTAGTCAAATTTTTAGACTGGTTTTGTTTACAACTAGTCAAATTTTTTGACCAGTATAAACAACCATTTTTAATGTGCTCTTTATAAATCAAATCTGCTTCAACTAATTCTTTTAAAGCTGTAATAACTGATTGTCTAGATGCCCCTGTAAACTCTTGGAAGTAACTTAATGAACCATTAAACTTTGTTTCATAGTTTTGTGTAAAGCCATAGATTATAGCGTATATATCGCGTTTTATGCCTTTTAAACCAAGTTCATTTACCATCCAGCCAGATATAACAAAATAATTATTGTTGTTCATAAACTCCTGCACTTTGCAAAAACTCTATTAAAGGTTTTTCGCTTTCAATTAAGTCTTGTTTTCTACTTCTAATTTCGTTGAGCGTTTGTTTTGCTAATTCCACATCCTCAATTGTTCTAGCCACCTTATAGCCTTTGGAACTACTAACAGCAATTACTGGCTTAACTTTCTTTATGTAAGAAATATAATCGCGTGCTTGTCTTTCCGAACATCCAAATTGATTAGATATTTCTTCTTTAGTAGTTCCTTTAACTAACATTCTATAAATGGAATTTAATCTAAAACGCTGTTCATCAGTTAACTTATTTGTTAATAATTGTGGTTTCATTCTTCAAACTCCAAATAATTTTTTCCTATTAAATCCATAAACTCTTTGCGTGTATGATTAAGTTCAAATTTAGCTTGGCAACTGCGTTTTATAGCAAAATCTAAACTGTGATTATAATGCACACCTTCTTTCGATAAGTTATGGTGATAACCACATAACCAAACTGTAAATCCGTATTTATCACTAATCTTACGGTTAGCGTGTCCAGCAAATATATGGTGTAAATGTAAATTATAATTTGTGCCACAAATAAGGCATTTTTTATCAGTTTGCATAATACTGTTACTCATAATGTTGCCACCTATTTTTTAAACTTTCTAATTCATTTGGTGGGATAGTTTCTATTCCTAGTTCTTGTGCCTTAGAAACTAGTCCATCAATAAATATTGCCATTTCTTTTGAGTTATAAGTATGTGAGCCAAAATAAAATTTTACTTTAACATATTTGTCTAATTTAGATTTTCCTAATTCTTCAGTAAGAAAACCCAAGCCTAAACTATTCCATCTTTTAATTGTTAAATACTTTGCATCTTCTGCAATAGGTCTTATTTCGAAAACTCCAACATCTAAAATATTCTGTTTATATATTTCTTTACTGGTTGATTTTACTTGCTGTGCTATCTTTTCGCACAATACCCAACAATATGAATTAGCATCTAAACTGCGTTTATTTTTGTGTTGTTTAATTTCACATATAAACTTTTTATCTTTTAGCGCTTTTGAGATTTCGGTTAATTCGTTTTTTTGTTCATCGTTTAATTTAACTTGTAAATTCAATTCGCAACTATTACTTGCAAAATCTTGTAATAATCGAATATCATTAATAAAAGTTTCCATTAAAGTTCAACCTCATTAATTTCAGTAGGTTCTACTGGTTTTTCTAATTCTTTAATCATTTTTTTGTAATCCTTACGGATAATTTCGGTTGTGTTAGCATAACCATACTTTGTTAAAAATTCCATTGCTTTTTCTTTATCTAAAACTTCACCATTTTTGAAGAAACTAAATAGATAGAATCTTTCAGTTTTGTTTATGTATTCATCTTCTAGTTGTTGAGTCATTGCTGTAACCACTTCTTCGGCACTTGCAATAGATGTATCAATGCCAATACCTAAGTTTGCCAACGCTCTACCCCAAGCAGAAGTTTCACAGTTCTCAACATAAGATGTTTTATTAACCATACTTTGTGGATTATCTTTTACTTCGTGCGCAAATCCTGTAGCTACAACATTATTGCATTCATCAATAACTAAAGCCTTCATAGTACATTCATTTTCATTCAAAGAAACTAAATCAGATACTAGTTTATATCCCTTATATTTTTCATTAGTTCTAAATTCTTTAATTCTTTCATTAACCATTACATAGTCTTTATTTTTTATTTTTATTGATTTCATCCTTTTTCTCCTTATTTTTATTAATTGATTCTTTTGCTGTAATAAAATCTGGCACATCATCTGGCGGATTAATAATTTTGTTAACTTTATTTACTTTTTCTATAATTTCATAATTAATTAACATTTTCGTTATTAACCTCCTTAACAAGCCACATAATTAAATCGCCATCATTTTTAAATTGCTGTTCTGTTTCAAATTGTAAAAAAGAATAGGCACCTAATCCTTTGCCGACTTTTTTTACGCTATATTTTTTTATAATTAATGATTTGTCACCTAAAATAGAATCAACATATTCACTTCTATGGTATTCATATTTTGAACTACGATTTAATCTATTGAATAAATCATTTATGATTACTTTATTGCTTTTCATCCTTCCTTCTCCTAATTGTTAAAATTTTTTAATTGAACAACCTGCGGAGCTATAAAGCCTTGTCTATAAACAATTGCAGTAAAGGTTTGCTTTAATAGTTCCAATTCTTCTTCACCTATTGACCCTTCTTGTATGAATACAATTGGCTTCGAAATATTTTTATAAACTTTTAATTGCCTTTCTAGACTTGTAATTGTTTTGTTTAACTTGTCAATTTGCTCAGAGTCTTGAGCCCTTTGTCGCACATACTCTTGTAAAAGTTCTTCGTTCTTTTCATCGCTAGTTTTTTTGTTGTAAGCCATTGTATTCTTTTCCCTCCTTTGGATATAAAAAAATCCTTCGATATTTTCGAAGGATTGATGTTTTTTTCGCTTTATTTAGGGATTTTCTAAAAACTCGCGTTTTGCGAATAGTTTGTAAATATTTAATTAAGCTGAACTAGGTATTATCCTATTTCAACTGCATTGTGCAAAAGCTGTCTTTTGCGAACACTTTTCCTTCGACATTAATATAATACCACACCACTAAACTATTGTAAACTATTTATGCAAAATTTTTAAAAATATTTTTTACAACAAAAAAAGAGCAGGTTTTTTACGCCTGCTCTTCTTTATTATCCACCTTAATATTAGCCCATTCAAAAAACTCTAAACATAAAGAGTTAAGTTCGATATAGTAATTTTTTCTATATTCAACGATTGATTTATAACCAAATTGAATAGAAGTAAAAATATTAGCACCAATAGTTAATCCCCACATTAACAATTGAACAATTTTTGACAACCACCCACTCGCATCCGGTTTAATTATAATATAAGCAATAACAGCAAAGCATGTTAATGACCAAACTATTTTTCCTACCCACATAACGATATTAAAAACTTTTTCTTTATCAATAGGACTAGGCGATTTTAATTTAGGACTCGCCTTTAACAAATCTTCACTTTTAAGCTTCCTAAATTTCAACTCGTGTTCCATTAGATAATCCATAGTTTTGATTTGTTTTTGCGAGTAACTTTTCAACTCTTCTTTAAAATCTTTGTTTGACTTTCCTCTTTTAAATTCAACATATTTGTTAAAAAATTCCAAAGAAATACAAACTTTAGCTAATTTACTCTTTAACAAATTAGTAGAAAATTCTTTATTCTTAAATTCGCAAAATTTTTTCAATTCTTGCTGATGTTGTTCATCTATAATTTTATTTGCCTTATCATTGTAATTGCTTTGTGCAGTTAGAAATCCTTTATCTTCTTTGCCCTTATCCTTTCCTTTTGGCATCCATAAAACGGTTGTAAGAATCATTAATAGCAAGCCAACGCTCATATTAACAAAAAAACTTTCATCAATATGATCTGAAAAAGATAATGTTGTAAACATTATTAAAACTATAAATATAAACACGAATCCAGTTAAAACTGGTGCTAAAATATTTCTTAAATCTTTCATAAATTATCTCCCTTTATTTACTTTTTTAGTAATTTTTTCTAATTGTGATTTTTCATATTCTGGCTTCTTTAATACATTAAACACAGAACCTGCACCTAAACTCATTAAAATAAGCCCCACAGTGCCCTGTAAAGAACTCAAAGACTGACTCCCAAACCAACTTACTATGTATAAGATTACGAATGGCATAAGTGCCATTAAACGCTGATAAATGTAGTTAGATGTTTTATGGTGTTCAATCCTTTTATTTATTTCAGATTTTACATTTTCATCGGTAGCACTTGCCAACTGTTGTAATAAAGCATTTATCTTATTTTGGTACTGCTTTTCAAAAGTCGATTTAGCAAACAATAATAAAGCAATAACTAAAACAATTCCAGTAAAAGTTAATTTAAAACCAAAAGAATTTGTTGGAGTTATGTAGTTATACACAATAACCCCAGCAGTTCCACCAAAAGTTAATCCAAAATCTAAAATTGAATATATAAGGTATTTTGTTTTATGTGTCATAAACACCACCTACCTTTCTATATTTTTCTTTTCTTTCTTTTTAATTGGTTCTTCAATTATAATCTGTGATTCAACTGGTTGTGGTTCTTGTTCTATTTCACTTTGAGCGTTTGAAATAAGCGTTTTTAGGGCTTTTTTCTTTTCGCTTGAAATACTTATCGAATCATCAAAAAATGCCGAAAATTCGCCTAATATAGTAAGAATTTTATTATATTGCATAGTACTTTGATTTACATAATTTTTAACATCAGATAGTGCTTTTTCATCTAATGCTTTTAAATTACTTTCAACAAGTGGTGTTATGTCGTGTTTAAATATTGCTCCTTTAAAAGAGTCTAACATTTCAGTTTTTAATTCTTCGTTATTCTTCTTAGTGTCATTCTTTAATTCTTTAACTAAAACCACAACCTTATAAATTGCAAAGCAAACAGCACCAATTGCTGTTACCACGCTAACTATTGTTGGTATCCAGGGCAAAATTAATTGCCATACTTCATTTAATTTATCCATTGATATTCTCCTTCTTAAAAGATTGTTTTGTTACTGGGTCTATTAAAGTCATTGTTTTAGGGTCAATTTCAAAACAAATTTTTCCAAACCCATTACATTTTTTTAATTTTTTATCAAAAAAAGAGCAACTAACACACTGGCTACTGCTCTTTTCTTTATTTAATTCTGTATTCCAAATCATTATTTAATCCTCCGAAATTGGAATTTTTGTTAATGTTACAAATTCTTCAATTAAACTAGCACTATGATTTAATTCATCGCTAATTTTTTCATCTGTTGCTGCATCAATTTTTTGTAATAATTCAATTATTACTGGGTCTTGCTCTACTAATAAAGCATCTCCAATAACTTGCTTTTGAAAAATATAATTTTCACTAGCATCTGCTTCTTTCTTTGCATTTAATTG
>CANBBP010000011.1 GCA_947366895.1 uncultured Clostridia bacterium | reverse complement strand
CATAGTTATTTTAAAACTACAATTACTTTGTTTTAAATAAAGTTATTTCTTTTTTGTATTAATTTATATGCAAAATATGTAAACTAAATATAAATTTAGATTTAATATATAAATTATGTTTTTCAGAATTAAAAGTTTTAATTTATTTATTTCTTATATCATTATTTTAAGAATTTTACTTATATTACATTTTAGCTATAAGTTTTTTATTGTATTAACTAATGTTTATAGGTAATTAATATTTATTATTTGATATTTTATATTTACTTTATTAGTTTTTATTGTTTTGTTATATGTTAGCTTTATTATTTTTATATATTTCTTATTAAATATTTTTACTAATTTGATATTTATTTTTAGTTTATATATTTAATTTCTTATCTATATGTATTTAGTTTTATTTTTTATAATTCTAGCTGACATATTTTATTTTAAATTTATTTTAAAAATATAAGAGTAACACCAGGATTTAAATTTTGTAAATTACTATCTAAAATAAGTTCTGGGTAAAGGGAAGTATATTTAATATATTTATCATTATGAGTAGAAAACTTTTCGTTGGCAATATAATCCAAAATTTTGTTTTGTTTCTTTAAAGTTGGCAATAATAAATGTAAGTGTTTTTTAATGGTTCCACCTTTTCCACTTGAGCCATAACCGTGAATAACCAATAAAACTTTTACAAGTTTGTTTATGCTAAGGGCTTCAAGTTCTAAGAGAATTTTTGAAATTGCTTCATTAGAAGAAAGAAAATCACTTTTAATATTTAAAACTTTTATCCTATTATCTATCATGAATTTAGTTTGTATTTTTTTAGGTTAGTTGTCAATTAAAAGAATGCTTTATTTTTTAATATCTATTTTAAGATAAAATTAAAACAAAGTTTTTTTGTTTAATCAAATTAGTTTAAAGTTTAGGCTGTAAAAAAAAAGATTTAGCGATAATACTTAAAAAATGGGAAAATAAAATAGTTTAGAACTAATAAAAATGTTAATAAATTATTAGGAAGTCAAAAAATATTATGCTATAATTTAAGCATTGAAATTTTAATTAATAAGGAGAGTTTTTTATGAATAAAGGAGATGTTGTAAGTGCAATTGCTACAAAGGCTGGGTTTACAATAAAAGATTCTGATGAAGCATATAAAGCTTTTGTGGAGGTTATTGCAGAATCTTTAAAAGGTGGAGAAGATGTTGCTTTAGCTGGATTCGGTACTTTTAAAATTAAGGAGAAAGCTGAAAGACAAGGTATTAATCCTCAAACAAAACAAGCAATAACAATACCTGCTTCAAAAGTTCCTAGTTTTCATTTTGGGAAAAGTTTTAAAGAATCTATTCAATAAATTAATTTTTATTTTTTAGTTATTTAAATTTAATTTTTTTATTATTTCTAAAATTAGTTTATATGTAAAATAAATTACTTAGACTTTTATAAATTGTTAAGATAATTAAATTAATTAGGTTAATAACTATATAATTGCAAGGATTATTTATATTATATTTAATTTTTAAAAACAATTAATTTTACAATTAGTTGTTTTTTTATTTTTATATTAAAAACTTATATTAATTTTTATATTAAAATTAAATTATATATTAGTTTGAATTTTTATTAATAAATAGTAATTAATATTTATTGATTATTATTTTATTAATTAATATTTAATAAGATTAAATTTATAATGTAATTTTTAATTGTTTTTTTCATAATAAAATATTAAAAAAATTAATTATTTTAAAATAAATTATTTAAATATAATTTTTTTTAAGTTAAAAAAATTATAATGGTATTTTTATCGACCCATTAGTTTTTTAATTTAAAAACAATTAAATAAAAAGCTATTATCTATTTTTCTAATCTTGGCTATTTTACCAGCAAAGAAAGGCGACTAACTGTTCTTATAATACCAGTTGGTCGCAAATATAATTAACTTTTATAAATACTTTTAAATACATTTATTAATTATTAAAATTAATTTATTTTAATTATTTTTTATTTATTTTAATTATTTTTTGATTACTTATTTTATTAAAAAACATATTAATATTATTTATTTTCTGAATAATTTATTTTATTGTTTTTTTGTTAAATTTATCCACTTTTTATAAATAAATTGTGGATATTTTTTTAGTTAAAAAGGTATTTTTATAGCTAAAAATCAATTAAAATTTTATAAAAAAAGTTGGAAAAAAATAAAATAAAAAAGTTAAATTTTACACGAAAAAAATAAGTAAAAAATTAAATAAAAATTATGCTTTTTTTATTAAAAAGTATGCGTATTATTTTGACAAAAAATGTTTATAAAGATAGAATAAACTATATATAATTATATTTATATAAATTACTAGCATTAAAACAATTTTTTTGCAAAAACTATATATAAAAAATCCTAACTTAAAAGCCTTAGTTTTCGCTTAACAAAAAGAGAAAAAGGAAGAAGAAAAAATGAAAAAAAAATTGATTGGTTTACTTAGCAGTTTTGTTTTAATATTTGTGAGTGCTTTTGTGCCTATTGCAACAAAAGGCTTTTTTGGTAATAAAGCAAATGCGTTTGTTACTTCAGACACTGCTTTTGTTAGGGTTAAAGAACTTTGGAATGGTGAAGCTTTTAATGAAAATAGAGTTAATCGTTTGTTAAAACTTATTTCAGGTGATGAGTCTGCTTCTACTGAAAATATGACTACAATTTACACACAGGCTGAAAGTAAAAGAGACTCTTATGCAATGAGGTCTACTAAGGTTTTAGAAAAAACAACTAGTCAAGATATTGTTGTAACTATTGGAGGGTTAGATTGGACCCCTACATATTTATCAACCACTAAAGATGGAAAACCAATTTTAACATTTTGGCTAGCAACTGCTGAACAACTAAGCGGAAAAACTTATGACTTGGAAAATGTATTTAATTCTAATGGGGCAGCACCATATGGAGTGTTTAATTCTACTAATAATCCAAGTGCAGACTATCCGGACACTATGTATGGAGTAAGTTATATGCGTAGTGTAGTTTTGAATAATGGTGGTTTTTATATAACCTCTTCTGGAGGGGCAACAACTGCCGAACATGATAAAAATGAAAATAATGCTTTTGCAAATTTTACTATGCCAAAAATTAGTGGTATAGCAGACTGTATTGTTACACCTAGTGAAGTAGAATGGCAAGAAAAAGGGCAAAGTGCTCCTGTTCATGGTTGGTCATACAATTCTTCTGGGGAAAATTGGTCTAAGGATACTCCTGATGATGGCTTTTATCCAGGTATGAATTTTGCATCAAAAGATAAAAGTGATGCTTGGAAAGATGATTTATTATGGTTGCCTTCTTTTTCTGAATTAGGTTTTGATAGTTCATCAGGTGCAGTGGCTGGTATTTGGGAAACTTCAATATACCAAAGAAGATGCCCAACTTGGAATTATACTAGGTCTACATATGAAACAAATGCTGGTTATGTTGTTGTTGTAAGAGAAAATAATCCGGCTTCTTATACACAAATTCAAGGTTCTTATTGCGTTCGCCCTGCTTTTCATCTTGATTTAAATAAAATGCTAGAAAATATCATGGGTGATTTTATTATAGATGATTTATGGGATAGTAATAATAACCAAATTAATAATGACAATATAAATTCTTTATACAATCTTATTGCTAGTAAAGATAATGCCAGTTATGAAGATGTTTTACAATTAGCACAAGAAAAAAAGACAGCAATAGATTTGCAAGAAATTACTTATAACGGAAAAAAAGGTTTTCAAAATATAAAAATTATTTTAGGTGGAGTTGAGTGGACAACAACTTATTTATCTACCGATAAAAATGGCAATGCTATTTTAACATTGTGGATGGATGATGTTGAAATGAATAGGACCTCTTCATGGAATTATGGAGGTGGTTATAGTGGTAAAGTAGTAAACTACATGGATAACATGTATGGTTCAAGTTATATTAGAAGTGTGGTTTTAAATAATGAAGGAATATATGCTAATTCTATAAATGGAGAAACTTTAAAATATTATACTCCAACATTAGAAAATGATTATGCTTTGTTTACCATGAAACAAAATGATTTTGGTAATAATTTAGTAGACTACTTAGTTACACCAAAAGATGTGTCTTGGCAAGAGGAACTTCATGATAAAGCAATTATTAATATGACATATCAAGCTTCTAATGAAGCATGGTCTAAGAATGTATCGAATACGGGATTCTATTCTAATAGTAGTAATTATAATTACGCAAAAAAAATAGATGGAGATGCTTGGAAAGATGACTACTTATGGTTACCATCTTTAATGGAGACTGGGTACAATAGTACATATAATGGTATTTGGCAAACAACTATAACTCAAAGAGAAAAAGCTATAAATAGTTGGACGAGGTCTGCTCATGTTAATACTCTTTCATTTGTATATAAATATGCAGATGAAGGCTTTAGTTATGATGCTGTAAGTAATAGTTATTACGTTAAGCCTGCACTTCATTTAAATCTTAATGTAAATAATATTGAAGAACCAACCACCCCTGAAAAACAAGATAATTATGTTAATGTAAATGAACTTTGGGATAATGAAACTAAAGTTATGAATAAAGAAAACCTTGAAACTTTGTTAAAATATTTAACAGGTAACACAATGGGTTATTCTGATTTATCAAAAATTGCTAGAGAAACAAGAAATGCTAGTGACTTCCGTGATGTTGTATACGGAGAAAAGAAAGAATCACAAGATATAAAAATATCTCTTGGTGGACTAGAGTGGACTGCCACATATCTTTCAAGTGATAAATCAGGTAATGCTATATTAACTTTATGGCTTGCTGATGATTATCAAAGTGCTTGGGAGGATAGTAATTATTCAGTTTATTACAGTAATGGACAAGATGATGGACTTAGTGGGTTTATTAATAATGGTTCTTTAAAAAGTAGGTATGCTATTTGGAATTTATTAGGTAGTAATCCTGCTGATTATAAATATTATGATAGCATTTATGGAACCAGTTATTTAAGAGCTGAAATTTTAAACAATGGTGGAGTGTATTCTTCTACAATTAATTTAGGAAATTATACAGTTCCTAAAAATGAGAATATTTTTGCACCTTTTACTATTTCTATTGATGGAAAGTATAATGACATTACCGATTTCTTAGTTACCCCTTCAAGAATGCTTTGGCAAGAAAATCAAAAATATTTTGATATTTTTGGGGAGGGAAATAATTTATCTAACGAAGCATGGTCTGAAAATACTGAAGATACTAATTTTGTTAGTGGTACTAATTTTGCTAAAAAAACAGGTTATAGTGTTTGGAGAAACGATTATTTATGGATGCCTAGTTATAGTGAAATTTTAACTATTAATGATAAAACTTTATGGGGTGTAAGTGAAAATCAATTAGAATCATATAGTGATGAATATTATTTAAGAAGTTATAGTAATGTTGCTTCTAGTGTATATGTTTATGATCATATACTTAAAGAAGCTTACAGTGCTGGTGTTGGTGCTATGGCAGGCATTCGCCCAGCAATGCATTTAAATTTAACTGCTATTGTTGAAAGTTTAACTGGTGGAGACGAAGCTGATGGTAGTACAATTTATCTTGATACTGAAAATGGCAATGATTATAATGATGGAACAAGTTTCTTAAAACCTGTAAAAACTCTTGCTAAAGCTGAAGAACTTGTTAGTTTAAATGGCTTTGTAGAAGTTATGAACAAATTAACAATTTTAGAAGATACAACTATTGGTAGAAATAAATCGTTTACTTTAAGAAGATGGGTCGGAGGAGAATTTGTTGCTGGATATTGGGAGACATTAATTGAAGTAGGAGCAAAAAATTCTACAGGAGAAAATAAACAAGCAAACTTAATACTTAACGTTACAGTTGATGGAAATTTTGCAGAGAATACAAGTATAATAGAACCTGTTGATTATAATACTATTGGTATTGATATTATTTATGGTAGTATAAATTTTGGTAAAAATAGTGGGATTATAAATTTTGATAGTAAAATATATAACCATATAGTTTATTTGCGTGATAATGATAATAGTGTTATTATTAGTGGAGAAAATTTTATTGCAAAGGCTAATAAGGTAAGTTCAGTTATTTTTGCTGATAATAGCCAAAGTAGCATAATTATTAGTGCTGGAACTTTTAAGGATAATATTGCACAAACTGAAAATAGTGAATTTGGTTCGCTTATAATAGGTGGCAATGTTAAAATTAATAATGCTAATTTTGAAAATAATAACATTAATAACCCAACCGAAAATTTATCAGGGTATTATGCTAGTATTGTAAATATATATGAAAATGGCAACTTGACAATTGAAAATAGTTTATTTACTAATAACACAGGCAAATTAGGAGGAGTTATTTACTTAGCAAGTGGAGCAGAAATAGAAATTAAAAATTCTACCTTTACTGGAAATACTTCAATTGCAGGTGGTGTAATTTATTTAGTTAACAATAATACTTTAAATATTTTAGATTCAGAATTTTTAGGTAATACTTCAAATGCTGGTGGTGTTATATTTGGGGTTGATAATAATTTAATAGAAATAAAAAGTTCTTTATTTAATAACAATATTGCAAATGGAACATATCTTGTAGGCGAAGGTGAAAATGCTACAGCTTATGTTGGTGGAGGTGTAATATTATTAAAATCAAACAATGTTGTTACTATAAAGGAAAGTGATTTTAATAATAATAAATCGGAAACTGGCAAGGGTGGAGCAATAAATATAGATGGAAATAGTAATAATATAAATATATCTAATTCCAACTTTAATAATAATATCGCTAGTGAAAGTGCTGGAAGTATATATGTAAATGCTAGTGATAGTAATAGTCAAATAACAATTAAAAAATGTAATTTCTTAAATTCTTCTGCTTTAATAAGTGGCGGTGCCATATACTTTGCAGGTAGCATTGATGCTAAGGTTTATGATAGTTATTTTAAAAATAATAGTGTAACTGGTCAAAACAATAGTTATGGTGGTGCCATTAGGGGTGGAAAAATTTACAACTCTATTTTTGAGGATAATTCATCATCTTATTTTGGTGGAGCAACTTATCAAAGTTCTGCTTATAATTGTACATTTAATTCTAATTCAGCCTATGCTGGCGGTGCCATGTATGAGGGAGAAATATTAAATAGTATATTTGTAGGTAATACTGCAGTTCAATATGGTGGTGCGGTTGTTAATCCTGAAAGTGTTATTAATTGTAAATTTTCTAACAATAAAGCAGGCAATCAAGCTGAAAGTAGTTCATCAGGATTAGGTGGAGCTATATATATATCTAACAACTCAAAAGATATAACAAGTTCTATCTTTACAGGCAATAGTTCTACAAGTTTTGGTGGTGCAATTTATTTTGAAAATACCACAGGTAATTTAGAAACTCTTATTATTAATAATTGCGAATTTACTTTTAACTATGGTTTAAGAGGTGCTGCTATTTATGGTATAGGAAAAATTAAACTTGAATTGTTAGGAGAAGTTACCATAACAAATAATGTAACACGTGCATTTGGTGCTTTGTATTTTGAAGGAAGTAAAAATAATACTGGTGCTGAACTTGTTTTTGGTAGTGCTTCTAGTGTAGATAACATTTATATTTTTAAAAACTATAAAGGTGACAATATTGAAAACTTTGAAAAGGACAATAATGGTAACCTTATAGGTGAAATAAATAACAACTTATATGTAAATTTTGAAAATGGTGGAGATGTTAAGGTTTTACTAAATTCTAACTTAGTTTTAGGAAGTAAAATAGGTGTTGTTACTGCTAGCTTTATTAACATGCTAAGATTAAAGCAAGGAACAGATGATGAATATCATTTTATTACTTATTTAACTAATGATGATATTTTAACTCAACCAACAAAAAATGCATTTGTTAGTGATGATTATTCAAATGCGGTATTCTATTCAGAAACTATTTACCAAGACACAACAAAAACTGGTCTTGCTATATACTTTAAAGTAACTTCAAGCACATCAAGTAAAATAGTTTATACTGCAAGTGATTATTATGGAGTTTATGATGGTAATACTCACGGAGTAGACATAAAAGTTTTTGTGCCAACATCTAATTATACAATTTGGTATTCTACCGAAGAAAATGGCGAATATACAAAAGAGCCAATTACCGTTAGAGATGCAGGAGATAATTTAACCGTTTGGTTTTATATAGAAGCAGAGGGTTATACTGCAACCAAAAAAGATAAAAGAAATATTTCTATAGATAAAATGAATATTTACTATACAACAAGTGATATAGAAATTAATCTTTGGTTTGGTCAAGTTATTAATAGTAAATCTTCTAATGGAACAAATATAAGTAAATTTGTAAATACAACAATTATAGATGAAGATGGAAATGCTGTAGCTTGTGACTTTATTTTATATGGTGGAACATCTACTGTAACAATTGGATTAAATAACTATTCAACATTAATAGAATTAGATATTATTCCAAAAAATACCGAAAAATATAAATCTATTACAGGCATTACAGTTAGTCCTACTGTTTTATATGATAACCTTTATTTTAATGATTCAAACTTCTATCCTAATGAAGAAGAAATGAATAATGCAAGTTCAATTTATGCACTTAATATGTCAAATTATAACTTAAGTACTATGGTTTCTTTCTTGAAAGAAAACGGAAAAATTTATTTTGCTTCTTCTTATAATGTAACTTCAACTTTATCAGTAAGTTTAAATAATAGAGTAGAGTTTAGAAGATTTTCTACTTTCCGTGGTGGCATATTTGATATTAATCAATCAGGCAAATTAAAAATTGAAGTTCTATATGGTAAATTAACCATTTCGGGTGAAGAAGATGAAACTTTAAACGAAACTTCTACAGCCATGATTGTAAATGCTGGAACTTTAGAACTTTTAGGTGAAATATACTTTAATGGTTGCTACAATTTTAATAGTGCTTCAAATGGTGGAGCAATTTCTAGTACTGGAACTTTAAACTTAGAAGGTGTTGACATACGAAACTGCATAAGTGCTAATTATGGTGGCGGAATTTATTCAACAGGCAAAACAAATTTATTTAATTGTAATATTGAAGATTGTAGTGCTGTTTATGGTGGTGGTGTTTATGTTTCAGGAGAGGTTACTATTTTTGATTGTGAAATATCCTCTAATTATGGTTTAAATTCTTCTTCTGCAGATGAAACAGTGGTCCGTGGTGCTGGACTTTATATTTCAAATAAAGATAGTATTGTTTTAATAGAAAATAGTAAAATTAATAATAACTCTTTTAACTTTATAACAAAAGATTGCTATGGTGGCGGTGTTTATATAGAAAGTGGTAATGTAGAATTTATTAATTGTGAAGTTTCTTATAATAGTTCTTATTATGGTGGAGGACTGTTTATTGCAACATCAAGTACTGTGGAAGGTTATAATTTAAGTATAGAATATAATACTCTTTGCAATGGTACATCAACGAATTTAAACCAAGGTGCAGGTGTTTATATTCAAATTAGTGCTACCTTTAATTTAGTTAGTGGCTTTATAAGAAGCAATGGCTCGGTTAAAGGTGCAACTACTCATTATATTACTGGGTTAGGTGTTTATTGTTTAGGTACATTTAATTTTGCAACAATAGGCGATACAACTTCTCAAATAACTTTAAATAGCGACACTTCAATAAGTAGTTCTAACTTTGGAATGGGCATTCATTCAGCATCGGCAAATAGTAAAGTAAATATTTATGGTGGTAATGTAGGGCATAACTTTAATGTTTCTTATGATTGTATAGCCATTTTTGGCACCATAGGTGTTGGCGGTACTGCTCAAATAACAAGTAGAATTTGTTTAATAGATAATAATGCTCAATTGGTTGTTTTAAGTGATTGGTCAAAGGTTAATGACCCAGCAAATAAAAATCAAAATATTTTATTATATATTGCAAGCAATCGTAGCACTATTATTAATAGCGTTTTTGTAAGGGCAGATGAAAATTATATTCCAACATGGGAAGAATGGTCTTATGTTTTTAATAAAATTACTCAAGGTAAAATAAGTTCAGGGAATGTTACAGGAACAAATACTTTAAGTTATGATGCAGAAAAAAATGAATATATAATTTTCTTTAAAACTGCACAAGAAGGTGGAAAGGGAACTTATTACTTAAACCCAACAGGAGGTAATGACCTTAATGCTGGTACTGCAACAGGCACCGCTTGGAAAACCTGGAATGCAGTAATGGAAAAATCTAAACCTGGCGATACTATTATTTTAACTACTAAATGGACTATATCCGATGATATGGATATAGATGGCGAAGGTAGAGTTTTAAAAAGATATAATACTTCAGGCTTTGATATGATTACACTATCAGGCACTTATGTACCTGTAATAAATATTACTAACCTTATAATAGATGGAAACAAAAGAAAAAACGATACAATTGCTGAAGGCTCATGGAGTAGTTATCTTAATGGTTATGTACTTAATGTTACAGTTTCTTGTAGTGTAAACCTAAAAAATGTAACTATAAGAAATAATGCTAATGGTGCGAGTGCAATATATTTCCATGGTAGTTCAAAGGTTATGTCTTTTACCGCCATAGATTGTAACTTTATAAATAATACTAAATATAGTAATTATAGTTATCCTTCAGTATTATTAGTAAATAACTCAAATACCGATTTTGATATGTATTTGTTTAATTGCAATTTTAATGATAATGAATCTATTGCTACTAATTGGCATTATCATATGCCTGTTATTTATATTGATGGAAGTTCAAGCACTTCAAAAAGGTCAAATTATGTAATTAAAAAATGCAAGTTTGATAATAATGTTTCACATAGTAATTATGCAAGTTATGATGGCTATAGTAAATTAATGTTTTTCTATTTTTCTGATTATGGAGCTAGTGAAACAATTAATGTAGAAATAGATGGTTGTGATTTTACAAACAATAAAAATACTGCTGCATTATCAGCTGCAAAAAATGATGAAGGTGTTGGCATAGAGTTTTATAGTACTGGTGCTGCAAAAGTTAATTATAGTTATACCAATAATAACTTTTCTAATAATTTTAATTATAATGCAGCACTATTTACTAGGATAGCTTCACGTGAAAGTAATGTAAATTTTGATAATAATATATTTAAAGATAATCAGTATTTTTCTGTTTCTTTATTTTTCTACTATAATTATTGTGATGTTAATATAAATAATTGTTATATATCTCAATTTGATGCAGTTTATTCAATTTATTTTTATAGTTGTACAAATTCTAATATAAACATTACTGATTGTAGTTTTTATAATACTAAGAATGGGATATACATAACTGGTGGTGGAAATAATGTAACTGTTAGTGATATTTTATATAAAGGCAATGGATATGGCTCCTCTTTTATGAATAGTTCTATAACAGGTAGTTTACTTTTACAAAATTTTGAAGTTTATAATAGTGAATATGGTTTATATCCAGGAGTAGTTGCAGGGGATATCATAGTTAGAAATATTTATGGTGAACATTGTTATTATGGTTTGGGTAATTTTGGTGCGACAAGTAATGATGCCTATATAGAAAATGTAACATTAAAATATTGTAAAAATTATGGAATATACTCTGCACCTGCATGGAGTAAACAACAAAGAACTATTTATGCTAAAGATGTTTATATATCTGGTAATTATGAATCTTCTTATGGCCTTATACATTTGGCAAATACCGATTTTATTGGCGAAAACATTGTTGTTGAAAATGGCTATATGGGAGCAAAATTATATGGTAGTAACATTAGCGGAGTAAGTATTAGTGATTGTCTTTATGGGATGTATGTTTATGATGTTCAATATAAAGATAGCTATATAGAAAATGTTACAATAAATAATATGAAATATAATGGGATAGGTATTGCAAAGAGTTCAAATGCAAGTAGGTATATAACATTAAAAAATGTAAGAGTTTCAAATTGTAGAGATACTGCATTTGTTGATATTAGTAATCCTTATGGTCGTGGATTATATGTAGAAGATTGTATATTTGAAAATTGTTATTATGGATATTACCAAGATATTAATGGAACTAGCATAACAAATAATTTAGAAGTATCAACTTTTGTCAATGTTATTTTTAGAAATAACATGTATGATGGTTTTTATGCTAATATAGGTGTTAATGGTAACGTAGCAGGAGATATAACCTATAATTTTGAAAATTGTTTATTTACTAATAATGGTAGATATGGGTTATACCTTTATAGAAAAAGTTCATATGGTTCTTTCCCAAAATTTAACTTTGATGAAAATACAATAATAACTAAAAATAAAATTGGAATGATTGTTTCAGGCACTGGTGGTGCAGAGTCACAAGCATGGTTTACATTAAATGGTTCAAAAATTATTAATAACTATAGTCATGGTATTTATTCTAGTTATTTTATTACAATAGATGCTAGCCAAAGACAAGTTGTTGTAAAAGATAATGGTAGAGAAATTTTAGGCGAAGATGAAAATGGCGAAACAATTTATGGCAAACAAATATTTAACGATATTTATGCAAGAAATTGTTATTTAAAAGGGGAACTTGATTTAGGTACTATTGCCAATAATCCTTCTAGTTATTTTGTGTATTTAACAGGCAGTATAGAAGGCTCTAATACAATAACTATTGCTATTATAAGTGGCGGTGCAGTAAATAATGTTGTTGTTGCGGGAAGTGGTTACACTCCTACTTCAGAAGATTTAGCAAAGTTTGTTTCTCCTAACTGGAATTTAGAAGTAAGTGATAATAAGTTAATTTTAAGTAGTGTAAAACCTTCAATTGAAGTTGGCGATAACATATTTTATTTCAACCCAGAAAGAACAAGAGATGGCGAAGGTAAAACTCCTGATGACCCTATAACAAATTGGGATAAACTTCTTTCGGTTATAGATGAAAACAGCATTGTTTATGTAATGTCCAGTTATACCTTAGATAGAAACATAGATGGTAAAAATGCAATATACCGCTTTTATATAGATCCTACTCTTGCTACCCCTGCTTATACAATTAAAGATAGTATGTTCAAAGTAGTTACTGGTAGTTTTACTATTAGTAATATGCGGATAGATGGTAATTCTAATATAAATGGTTATTTGTCTTCAATTTATGGTGGAATGACTAGCGGTGTTACAACAGCTTTAAATCATAATAAAGATGGTTCGGTTGCAAATATTAGTGGAAATTCAACACTGATTGTAAGAAATATTCAGGTTTATAATTTATATACAAAGAAAGTTATTTATACACTTACAGGTTCTAACAAAGTACGAGTTTATGATAGTACTTTTAAAAATATCTATGCTTCTGATGGTATTATTTATTCGGAAGGTGATAGTGTAATTGCTGTTAATTGTATTTTTGATAATAGTTATTATGCAGCTATTTATTGTAAACATAATGATAATTTAGTTATGACTGTAACAGGTTGTAATTTTAATCAAATGCAATACGGAATATTTTTTAGCGGAAAAACTATTAAACTTGAAAGCTGTAATTTTACCTATGTATATGGTTATTGTATTTATGTAGAGACCGCAACAGATTCTTCAAGTTTTATTAAAAATGTATATGCTAAGGATGTGTCTTACACTTCATATTTTATTTATTTAGGCGGAGTCAAGGCAGCAAGTTATTTAACAGTTACTGATGTAGAAGTTAACCATTGTATTAGTACTGCAATCTTTTTTGCTAATAATACTAATATGAAAACCTTTAAAGGTACAAATATTAATATTTATAATAGTTATACTCCTGTAAATTTTAATGATTATGCTAATATAACATTAACCAATTGTACTTTTTATAATAATATTTGTAGTATTGGTCAAGGCTCAACTAAAACTATAAAGAGTTTAGTTATTACTCTTAATAATTGTAAAATAATAAATAATGAATACGGCTTTTACTTAATGTATTCACTTAATGCATCAATGAAAGTAGATATTATTATTAATAATTGTATATTTGAAGATAATTATCATTATGCTGTACATTTTTATTCTTCTAATTACTCTACTCAAAAAAGGAATACTCTTAGTATTACAGATAGTGATATTATAAATAATGGTGGTGGATTATACCTAGCGGGTACAAAATTAGATTTAACTAGAAGCAAAATTATGGGTTGTGCAAATGAATGTGCTATTTATTTAAATGTGTATTCTGGTTGTGAAGTTAATATTGAATATTGTGAAATTTCAAATAATATGCAACGAAAACAAGCTATAATTGTTGCTGATTCACTTTATAGCACTTATTGGGGATATAATTTTTATGTAAGATATAGTCATTTTTCAAACAATCCTTATGGTAGTCTTTATTGTGCTAGTCCATATCCTTATTTACATGTTTATGATTGCGTGTTTGATAAAACTAGTGGTTCTTCTTATGCTGATTACCGTTATTGTAGTATAAGTTGGACTTCAACTAGCACTTATGTTTATTTAGGATCTCACGTAATTATTGAAGATGGTATTTATGTTAAGCCAGGTTCTTATAATATGGCATGTGTAGAAGCTAACTTGAAACCAGGTTCGTTTATAAGATTATTCTTAAATAAGGCAACGCCAAGTGATAATCAAGCTGTAGCACGTGTATTTAGTGCTGCTAATGGGCAATATTTCCATATAGATGGTTATGATAAAGTTGTATCAGGTGAATATTTAAGAGTTAAATATGTTTATTCGGATAAGCCACAGGACGGCAATGTGCCTGGAAATGGAGTGACTGCTCTTTACTTTAATCCAGTAAGTGGTAATGATAATAATCATGGCCATAGTTATGAGTACCCTGTTAAAACATGGCAACGCGTTGAAGAACTTAATGCTATACACAATGTACCTATATATTTAATGAGTAGGTGGATGTTTGATTCAGATATGGTTATAGATGGCCATGGGTGGACTTTACTTAGGTATTATGATGAAGATGCACCTGCAACAGGCAATCCTTATATAGGAAATATGATTTATATATCATCTAATTCAGATGTTACAATTAAAAATTTAATTATAGATGGTAATTTATATCGTCATAGCAAAGGCGATATGGCTGTTAATAATGGACTACTTAGCTCTCAAGGTACGATAATTACAGTTCTTGCAGGTTCCTATCTTAATCTACAAAATTGTGATATTCAAAATTTTATATATAATAAAAGTTATCCATTTTTATTGCAGGGAAATTTCCGAGTAGAAAATTGCAATTTTAGTGTTATTTATATGCGAACTAGTGCTTATAATTTTATGTTTTACTCAACTGGGTCAACCGATCGTGAAATATCATTTATTAATTGCTCTTTCTTTGATTGTAATTTTGGAGATAATTTAACAAATGGAAAATTAATTTATATAATAGGAGAAAATGTAACTCTTAATATTCAAGATTGTTATATGGAGAACATAAGTTTATATAAAAGTGCTGGTGATGGTGCGTTAATTTGCGTTACTGCTACAAATTCAACACTTAATATTACAACTTTAAGAACTTGGCATAATACATATAATAATTTTGAAGTAGCAAATATTATAAGAGTAGATAGTGCAAGTTGTAAAGTAACTATTGATGATTGTACTTTTGTAGAAGATAGTTTTTACAGCATGAATTATAAAAAAGTTGATATTGGTGGAGCAATTTATATTGTAACTGATGAAAAAGTTAAAATAACAAACTGCTTATTTGAAAATTATCGTGCTAGTTGTGGTTCTGGTATATATTATAAAACTGCTACTGAAGAAGCAATACCAGATATTACTTTAAGTAATTTAATTTTTAAAAATTGTTTTACAACCGAAGCAAATGCTCAAGGTGGGGCAATATACTTAGAAAGTTTAACTAATGGGGGAATACTTAATATTGAGAATATTGAGTGTTACTATGTCCACACAAGTTTAAGTGCTATATATATTGCTATGAATAACGCACAAATTACTTTGAGAAATATTTTAATTGATGGTGCTAATTATACTCAATTTGATACAAAAAATAATGCAAATGGTATTGTATTAGTTGGTAGTGGGGATAGCAATATTGTTATTGATAAATTAACTATTAGAAATTGTGTTGAAAACAATAAAGATTCATCAATGTTAAATATCAACATTACTGGTGAAAACGAAAGTGCTACAAAAATTAGTAATTTAGTTATGGAAAATAATAATAGCATTAATGCTTTAACTAATATAGCTGGTACTAGTTTAGAAGTAACTGATAGTTCATTTGGTGGTAACAATGCAGAAAGTTTACTTGGTTTAGGTGTAAATAGAAAAGTTGTAATTTCTAATGTTACTTATAAACATAATCGTTCAGGTTTTGCTATTTCAGGAAACACATCAAAAGAAAGTATTTATGAAATTGACAATATAACAATTTCAGAAAACACTTCTTCAAGTGGATTACGTTTTGTTGGTACAAGTAGTAACGGTAGTGCAGGAAACAAGGTTTTCTTAGATAATATTAAAATTTCTAATAATACAAATTTACAATTTGGTATGTATTTAGAAGGGGTTAATGTTAGTTTAAGAAATAGCAATATTTTAAATAATTCATACTTAGTAAGTAATATTGTTTCTATTAATAGTAATTTAAATATTAATCATTCAGATATTAATTACAATTCTTTATTAAGTGAAAGTAATGAAATTGGTGAAGAAGTATTTATTAGTCGTGGTGTTGAAATGTTTGTTGAAATGCCAAACGATAAGATATATTCTTCAGGTGCCATCTCATCAGTTGGTGGTAAAGTTAATTTAGATTATGTTAATGTTATAGGTAATAGTGCTGTTAGTTATGGTGGTGGTATTGTATCGGTTTCTCCTATTGTTATTACAAATTCAAATATTGTATCTAACTTTGCAGGCACTTTTGGCGGCGGTTTAGTTATAACAATGGATGCTGATATTAGAAACTCTAACATAAGCAATAACTTTGCAGGCACAAATGGTGGTGGTATTTGGTTTGGTGCATTATTAACTATATATAATGTATCTTTAAATGGTAATACAAGTGTTAATGATGGTTCTAGTTTATATTCATTAAGTAGTGTCTCAAGTTTAGACATGCAAAATAGTAATATATCTAACAATACTTCTTTTGGTGATGGTGGAATTTATTTTGTTAATGAACATGGTACAGTTAATTTGCACAACGTTAAATTTATTGGAAACACAGGGTATGGTAAAGGTGCTGCTTTATATCTTAACTCTTTAATATTTAATGAAAGTTCATTAGTATTTAGTGGTAATCAAATTTATGGAACTCTTATAAATTTTGAAAATGTTGCTAACTTTGTTTTAAGTGATTTTGTTGTTAGTGGTAACTATGGTTATGGTGAAAATGCTACTTTATTTAGTTTCACTACCGCAAAAGGAAATAACAATAGAATGGTATTTAGCGATGGCAGAATTTACGGAAACAAAATGGAGAATAATGCAAGTATCATTATTGATGATGGGCTTTATATTAGAATGACTAATGTAGAAGTTACTGGTAACTCTAATCTTTATAGTTCAACCGATTTAACTTCTGATAATGGTAAAGGTGGAGCAATTTATGTTAAAAATGGTACTCTTGTTTTAGAGGAAGGTCTTGCAGTTGATAACTGGGCAGAATATGGTGCATGGTTATATGTTGGTGCTTTAGGTAAAGCTATTGTTTCTAACCAAGAAATTAGTAACATTACTACTGATGCAGAAACCATAATTAATGGTGTAATTTATGTAGAGAAAAATGGTGAACTAGAATTACATGGTTGCAAGATTTTAGGTATATCCTTATCAACATTAAAAGGTGCAATAAATAATAATGGACATACAAAAATAGTTGATAGTGAGATTTATGATAATAACACAGTAAATAGTATTATTTATAATGGTGAAACTGGAGCAATTAATCTTACTGATACTTATATTCATTCTAATATTACTACTGATGGCGGAGCTATCTATAACTTAGGTGCAATCAATTTTGTTAGTGGTGAAATTCATAGTAATAAAGCTACTAAGGGTGGAGCAATTTATAATTTAGGTGACTTTAGTTTATCTGGTGGAAAAATTTCTAATAATACAGCAAGTCAAGGTGGAGCAATTTATAATAGTGGGAAAGTAATTATTAATTCAGGCAGTATTACTGCTAACACTACTTCAGTTTCTGGTGCTGGTATATATAATAGCGTGGAAGCAACAATTACAATGTTAGGTGGAGAAATTTCACTTAATAGTAAGACAAGTTCAGCTTCTAATATTATTGGAAGTGGAATAGCAAACTTTGGTACTATTTATATGTATGGTGGAAGTATTTCTTCAAATGGTTCAGAAGAAACAGGAAATGGTGGTGGCTTATATGCTGGGGCTGATTCTTACAATCATATTGAAGGGGCTACTTTTGGTAAAAATATTGCCTCTGCTACTTCAGGCGGTGCAAATATTTATTTAGATACAAATGCTTACTTATTAATTAAAAATAGTAATATTATTTCAGGCAGAGGTTCTAGTTCAAATAGCATAATGGATATTAATGCTAACAATGCTACAATTATTTTGGATAATGTTTCTATTAACGGGGAGGCATCTTCAGGTATTCTTCGTACAGAAGAAAGTGATGTTATTATTAAAAACTTATTTGTTTCTAATTTACAAACTAGTGAAAGTGGTGCAAGTTTTTACTTCTCAGGAGGAAAGTTACAAATTAAAGATAGTACATTTGAAGGTATGAGTGCTTCAACTGATAGTGTGTTGCATTTAGATAATGTAATTAGTTTTGAAATTATCAATTCTAATTTTGCAGATAATAGAACAAGGGCTATTTATTTAGATGTAAATAAGGTTGCTTCATTAGGTAATATTGAAGGCACAACCTTTGCAAACAATACATCAAGTGATAATGGTGCAGCAATTTATATTACTGGTTCAAATGCTAATAAAGTTAATGCTGAAATAAATATTCAAACTTCAACATTTACAGGCAATACTTCACAAAAATTTGGTGGTGCAATATATGTAGGTTCGGCTTTAGGTGCAGTAATTTCTATTTATGATACTATCTTTGGTGGTTTTGTTGATAGTAATGGTAATGGTTATTATGATGCTGGTGAAACTATTTTAGGTAACTACTCTACAAGTGGTGGCGGTGCTATTTATATGGAAGAAAGTAATCCTGCTAGCATAATTCTAAAAGGTGAAGTTGTAATAATTTATAATAGTACAGGTGCTTTAAGTGGTGGCGGTTTCTATTATGCATTCAGTGGCAATTTAGATTATGATAACAATATTTTTGGATTATCAATTCAAAGTGGAGCAAGTGTTACTATTCAAAATAACTTTGCAAACACTTCAAGTGTTACTGAAATAACACGTGCAACTGAAAATAACTTATATTTAACTTCTGCAAGTAATAAGGGTATACTTGTTGCTGAAGTTTCATCTTCAAGTTTTATAGGTATTACTTTAGAAAATGCTTCAGAAGGAGCAATTGTTGTAACTTCTTACAAAAACGATATTCCAGTAACTACAAATGATTTACAAGTTTTTAGTTATGATGATAGTTACACTTATTCTTTAAAACTTGATGCTAATAAAAATGCCCTTGTTTTAGTAGAGGGTCCAGACAATAGCACATCGTTGATTGTCCAAGTTAGCGATAAAGTCTTCACAATAGGTGGAGATGAAAAAACTTTAACAAGAGATGACTTTACTGTATATAATTGCAGAGATTATTCTATTCTTTATTCAACTGAGGAAAACGGTGAATATACGAGTGTTGCTCCTAGTTATACCTTAAAAGGTTTATACACAATTTGGTATAAAGTTGTGGACAACACTAATGAAGAAAGATTTGTTAAAGGTAGCGTTAATATTAAAATTACTGGTAAAATTTTAAGCATTGTTGAAGCTCCAACAGCATTTATCAATTTTGGTGAAAAATTATCTCAGGCAAGATTTGAATTTGGTATTGTAAAATCAGGAGATGCATTTGTTTCTGGAACTTGGGCATTTAATGATGGCAATGTTGTTCCTAATAATATAAATACTAGGTTCGCTTTAACCTTTACACCAAATGATGCTTCGTTATATGAAAACACAGTAACTATTTTAGTTTCTCCTACTATTGCTTACGATAAAGTTTATTATTATGAAAATGGTTTCTATAATGATGTTGCTCATACTTCTTATACTGATATAAATTCGTTATCAGAAATGGTGGGTTATTTGAAAGAAATGGGTGAAATATTCTTTATGTCTACTTATGTTGTAGGTGCAAATGGAATATTGGAAGAAATTATTTCAACAAATAAAAAGATTTATTTCTCAAGATATGTTTCATTTACAAGCGATCCTATGTTTAATATACCTAATGATGTTAATACTTTAAAATTAACTATAGGTGGAGGGATAGGTAGCATTTACATTGATTGTGGTCGTGGAAGTGCAAGCAGTACTGAAACTGAACCTTTGTTTGTTAATAGTGGCATACTTACTTTAGGTGAAAATGTATTTATTAGAAACATTTCAAATACTGGCGGAGGTCCTGCTGTTGCACATAATACATTATCTGGAACACTTTACTTAAACGGTTGCGATATATATTCAACTTTTGTTGATGTAAATTCTGCGGTTCTATGTGGTGGTTCTATTTACAACGAAGGAACAATGGTTATTAATGGCGGTGATTATAGGTTAAACTATTGTACAAATGGTAATGGTGGATTTATTTATAACACAGGTTCATTGACCATCAATTCGGGCTTATTTGCAAGAAATTACTCAACAAATGGTAGTGGCGGTTGTATTTATACGAAAGGTGGTTCTGTAACATTTAATGGTGGTGACTTTATAGGTAACCGTGCGGTTTATGGCGGTGTAATTTGTGTAGACGCAGAAGGTCAAGTAGTTGTAAATGGTGCTAACTTCTATTCAAATGTTGCTATAAATGAAGGGGCATCAATATATATTGTTGATGGCAATGTTATACAAAATGGTGGTGACTTTAAATATAATGTAAACTTATCTCAAAAACCAGATAATAATTCTAATAATGATAACAAGTCAAGAGATAATAGTTTAATAATAATTTCTATTTTATTGTGCTTTGCTTTAATTATATCTTTAGGAATTTTCTTAGTAAGAAAAAAACTTAATGCAAAAAGCAATAAATAAATCTTAATAAAAAAGTAGAGTAAGAATATTTTTCTTACTCTATTTTTTTAAAACAAAAAATATCTAAACCAAAATTGTTTAAATATTTTATTTGTAATAAATATTTATTGTTTGTTATAATTAATAATAATTTAGAATTTAATTTTAAAAAATTAATAGGAATTATTATGATTATACCTTGACAATATTTTGAGGGGGGGGGGTATAATAGAATGAAGAAGTGTATTAGAAATTAAAAAAATTTTTAAATATAAGAGAATATTATATATCTTTAAATAATAAAGGAGAAAAAGAATAATGTTAAAAATAGAAAATTTAACAAAAAAGTTTGGAGATAAAATTGCTGTTGATAATATTAGTTTAGAAGTTGAATCTGGACAAATATGTGCTTTTATAGGTCATAATGGAGCAGGAAAAACAACAACTCTTAGATGTATTGCAGGTATAACTGGTTTTGATGAGGGAGAAATAACCATTGATAATATAAGTGTAAAAACAAGTCCCATAGAGGCTAAAAAAATTATTGCTTATTTACCTGATAATCCAGAACTATATGAACATTTAAAAGGTATAGATTATCTTAATTTTATTGCAGATGTTTTTAAAATAGATAAAGAAACAAGGCAAAAAAGAGTAGAGGATTATGCTAAAAAATTAGAAATTTATAACGAGTTAGGATTTCCTATTTCAAGTTATAGTCATGGAATGAAACAAAAATTAGCCCTTGTTTCAGCTCTTATTCATGAACCTAAACTTTTGTTGTTAGATGAACCTTTTGTAGGGTTGGACCCAAATGCTAGTTATCAATTTAAACTTATCATGCAAGAACTTGCAAGTAAAGGAACAACAATTTTCTATTCTACTCATGTCTTAGAAGTTGCTGAAAAGTTATGTTCTCATGTTGTTATTATTAAATGTGGAAAAATTGTTGAAAGTGGAACTATGGAAGAAGTTCGTGGTAAAAAAAGTTTAGAAAGTATTTTTTTGGAGTTAGCAAATGAAACAAACAATTAAACTTTCTTTAATTTATTTTAAAGAACAAATTTATAATTTATTTAAAGGTTTTAGTAAAAAGGCAAAAGCAAAATCTCTTCCTATTATCTTATTACTTTTTTTGTTAATTACTTTTTCTATTGGTTATTCTTTATACAATATTGCAGAATCTTTAAGCATGCTTGGAATGTCGCAAAATATTATAATTATTGGGCTTTTTATGGCATTTTTTATGTCGCTTATGATTACACTAACCGATACACAAGGGGTTATGTATAATTCAAAAGATTATGATATGCTTATGAGTTTGCCTTTAAAAAACTTAACAATTATTACAGCTAAGTATGTAGGTAGTTATTTAACTTCAATGTTATACTATTCAGTAATTGCACTACCTACGCTTGTTGTGTATTTTATCTTTAATAATTTTACTGCTTTAGCACTAATATTTGGTTTTTTATCTGTTTTATTTATGCCCGCATTTTCTCAGTTCTTAACCAGTGTTTTAGGATTTTTAGTTAATGCTATTTCTTCTAAAATGAAAAATAAAAATATCTTTAGAAGTATATTTTCGCTTATTTGTGCTGTAGGTTTAGCAGTAATGATTTCATTATCAAACTCTTCAATATTTGAAAATTTATTTTCAACAGGATTTCCTTTATGGTTTAAGATTGTTTTTAGTAATATTTACTTTTTATTTATGGCTATCACTACCTCTAGTTTTATCAATTTTATTTATGCTTTCTTGGTATGCTTACTATTTATAATTTTAGGTATTACAGTTATTCTTATAGGATATAAAAAAATTAATACTGCTCTCATGATTACAAAAGTTAAAGGTAAACCTGCACCTATAGTTTACAAAGAAAGTAATACTTATAAAATGTTACTTAAAAAGGAATTTAGCACAGTTTTTAATAGCCCTGTTTATTGTGTTAATTGTCTTGTTGGTTGCATCATGTGTATTGTATCTACCATTGTTACTTTAGTTGTATTTTCTCAATTTGAGTATGACCCTATAGTTGCTGATATCTTTTGCGGAATAATGGCTTTTTGCGTGGCTATGTGTTTGGGTATTGCTCCTTCAACTTCAGTATCAGTTTCTATGGAAGGCAGTAAACTACAAATATTAAAAAGTTTGCCAATAAAGTTTAAAAGTATTGTTTTATCAAAATGTTCCACTAATCTAATTTTATCAATTCCATCAATTATAATTAGTGTTTTAATATTTGGTATTGTTGCTAAAATTTCTTTTTTAACTATAATGTTAATTTTTGTTTATTTACTACTTGCATCATTTTGTCATACTATGTTGGGCTTATTGTTAAATCTTAAATTCCCACGACTTAATTGGTCAAGTGAAACTCAAGCTGTTAAGAATGGGGTAAGTATGCTTCTTACAATGATTTTAGACATGTTAATTAGTATAGTTCCTATGATAATTTTCTTAGTTTGGTATTCACATTGTGATTATTTAACATTTACAATTTTTATTCCTATAATAATAGCTTTGCAACTTATTTACGCAATATCCTTAATGTTAATATTAAATAAAAAAGGTGAACAAATATTTAATAACATATCTATTTAATAACTTTCTTTTTTAGTTATTTATATGAATTATTTTGTAAGATAAGATACTTACTAGTAATAATACTAAAAAACATATATCTTTTAAAATAAAATTTTTACGTAACCTTTGTGATTATGTTTATTACATAGAAAGATGTTTTAAAAAGCTAAGAAGATTTATTTTATTAAGGAGTAATTATGAAATTGGAATAGATATAGATGACACTACTTTTATTACTGTTAAATCAATGCTAAGGTATGCTGATAAATGTCAATAAGAAATTTCAGTAGTTACTACTAGTAGAGATAACTTTGGCTTAATAAAAAATAGATATTATTTAAAGGTTTTGTATGGTTGGGATGATGCTACAGAATTTGCTTTTTTTGATAAATATTATAAAAATATTTTAGAAGAGTGTGAAATGTTACCTAAGGCAAATGAAATAATAAACCAGTTAAAGAAAGAAGGTAATTCAATACATTTTATAACTGCTAGATTAACCAATATTGATAATTGTGACACCGAAGGAATAACTATAAAAAGTTTAAAATCATTTAATATTCCTTATGATAGTTTAGATATTTCAGTAAAATATAAACTAACCTTTTGTAAAGAAAATAATATCGATCTGCTAATAGAAGATAGTTATGAAACTTGTAAAGAACTAAACGACTTTGGTATTAAAACTTTATTAATGACTACATAAATGAATATAGATATTAAAGACAAACAACTTACAAGAGTAAATTCTTGGGAAGAAATTTATAAGGAAATCAAAAAACTAAATAAAAAAAATATGTAATCTATTTTAAAAAATATTAATTAATCATATTATTATTTAATATAAGTAACTTTAAAAAATATTTGACTTTATAATATTAAAAAATACTCAACTGACTTATATTTTCAGTTGAGTATTTTTTTGTGTAAGAAAACTATTAAGTTTACGGGTTAATTTTTATTATTGTGTAAAAAACCGCTAGTTACATATAAGTCACTAGTGGTTTTTAATTTTGTATGTTATTTAATTTAGTTACAAGAAAGAACAACTTTAATAATATTAGAATTATCTATTAAATC
>CANBBP010000010.1 GCA_947366895.1 uncultured Clostridia bacterium | reverse complement strand
CAAAAACAACATAATATAAAACAAAAGAAAAATATGGCAAATATATTCCAAGGAGTACATGACATGAGCCTCTAGGATGAGTTTTCTTTAGGCAAATAAGACAAAGAAACAAGATTATGCTCTTGTTTCTATTGCCTTTTTGAGATTATATTTCATCCTTTCTCATGTCAAGAACCTTTCACGGCATAAATGTAGCCTACAAAAAGAATAAAAATTTAATTTACTTGATTTAATATATTTGTTAATATTTTATTGTTGAGAATTAAATAATCTCTAATTAATAATCTTTTACAAATTTAATAAAAGGAATAAATAACATGATGGAAGAATTATTTGGATTCAGACAAAGGAAACTAGTAGAGAATCATTTAACTAATGAAGATACATTTATCTTTAATGGCATAATTAATTGTATTAATAAGAAAAAAGAATTTGAAACTATAGATAATAAAAATTTCTACAGAGTATATTATAAAGATTTTTATGAAGTAGTTCCATTTACAAAGAAAATATCTACTCTAAATGAAAAAATAAAAAATTTAGCTTCAAAAGGTTTTCTTATTTATAGAGCATCAAAAAAGGAAAGTTTTTTGGTTTCATTCAATGAAGAAATGATGATGAATATTCTTATGAAAGATAGAATTAGACCAGAAGATTTAATTGGATATGATATTGAAGAATTACGAAAAGAAATTGATTCTATGTTAAATAAAATGGACTTAGTTGATTTAATTGGTATAAGAATTTATGCTGGACATACCATTAATGGAGATTAAGAAATAGTTATCATTTAAAGGAGAGTGTTTGTAATAACATTCTTTTTTTAATAAATTAAAACCTAAACCGATATGTTCGATTTAGGTTATGATTGGCTGGGGTAGTAGGATTCGAACCTACGAATGTTGGAGTCAGAGTCCAATGCCTTACCGCTTGGCGATACCCCATTAAAATAATATAATTATTATGTATTGTTTTATATAAATTTGCAAGCATTTTTTATTATCTGACATTATTAATATTGAATAAATAATAATTATATTAAATTGATTTTAAATTTTATGATTATGATATAGATTAATTTTTAATTTTTTTTTTGCAGAGTAGAGAATTTTTCAAAATAGATATATTTTTATCATTTAAACCTATGTGGGTAAGAAAATTATTATATGATTCATATCTTTTTTTTATTGCAGATAGGAAAGTAATTATGTTTATTTCATCCACAATAGAAAATCTTATTAGTTTTTGTATATATTCTTTAGATTTTTTTTCTTTTTTTGCATATTTTATTCTATTTTTATTGATCTTTTTGCGTAATTTATTAGTAAGAAGATATTCGTTAATAATTTCTTTTTCAGAAAAATCAAGTGCAAGCATAATAACAGCAGTTAAAATTCCAGTTCTATCTCTTCCTGTTACACAATGATAATATATACCATTATCAACATTCTCTAAAATTATTTTAAAAATTTTTTTGAAACTAGAAATAGATTTATTATTTGTAACAAATTGAGAATACATTTGTTTTAAAACAATATTAAATTCATCAATAGTATAATTGTTTATAAAAGTATCTATATTATCATAAAGACCTATCTCTTTAAAAAATTCTTCATCGATTAAACTTATATTATAATATTTAATATCTAAAAACTCATCTAAATATTTATCAGGATTTTTAGAAATTTCTTTTGAAGTGCGTAAATCTATTATAACTTTGATATATTTATTAAGTTTTATAAATTCTTTTTTATTAATATTATTTAAGCAATCTCCTCGAATTAATTTGTAAGGTATTAAATTTAAACCTTCGCTATTGGTATATTTAGAATAATCTCTAATGTTTGGTAAAGATTTTATTAATGTTTTCATTTTTTCTCTCCAAATTTCTTTATTTAAATTAATATAATTATAAGAATCCTTATATTTAACTATAAATAAAAAATAAACCTAAATCAATTTTTTGATTTAGGAATAAGGTGGTGCGGGCGAGAGGACTTGAACCCCCACGGTCTCCCAATAGATCCTAAGTCTATCGCGTCTACCAGTTCCGCCACACCCGCATATTAAAAAAAATGGTGATCCACCCGAGGTTCGAACTCGGGACCCCTTGATTAAAAGTCAAGTGCTCTACCGACTGAGCTAGTGAATCATGTTTTATAAATATTAAATTATTAAAATTTACTGAAAGTAATATTACAACAATATATGCCAAAAATCAAGTACTTTTTTTATTTTTTAGTAAAAAATTTGGCTGGGGTGGCAGGATTTGAACCTACGGATGCAAGAGTCAAAGTCTTGTGCCTTACCCCTTGGCTACACCCCATTAAAGTTGACCTAGATATTATAAACAATAATTTAGAAATAATCAAGTATTTTTCTTATTTTTTTTATATCAATTTTAATTAAATTTGTTTTATTTAGCTTATTTACAAAAAAATCCCAATATATTTTAACTTTTAATTAAAAAATTTAGTTATTTTTAATTATAGTTCTATATTGATAAATAAAAATTACCAAACAAGTATGAATTTATATTGACAGCCATAATTTTAAAAACTATAATAATGATTGTATTTTACAACTATTTATTTTTACAATTATTTTTTATTTTATTTTTAAGTGTGTATATAATAGTTTATTTAGAATGCAACAATGAAAATTTTAAAGGAGTAAAAATGAGTTCAATAGATTTTGAGATATTATCAAGATTTAGAGAAATTTCTAGGAGATTATTAGAACTGCAAAAAGAAGTATTATCTGATACAAAAATCACTATTCCAGAATTTAAAATGATGACAGTTTTAGGTATAAATGAAAAATATAATCAAACTATACTCAGCGATTTTTGTGATATTGATAAACCAACTACTAGTAGGCTTATAAATAAAATGGTGGAGCAAAATTTAGTGGAGAGAAAAAATGATAATATTGACAGGCGTATAACTTATATAAATTTATCAAGTGAAGGTAAAAAAATATTAAATGAACTAATAAATAAAATGATGACATTTTCTAAAAATTATTTTAATCCTATTAGCGACAATGATAAAAAAACTTTCATAAACTTATTAAATAAAACCTTGGGTAAGGAGGAAATATGCTAAGATTAGAGAATATAACAAAAACCTATAAAATGGGTGAAAACGAAACAAAAGCTTTGAAAGGAATAAACATCGAATTTAGAAAAAATGAATTTGTATCTATTTTAGGTCCTAGTGGTTGTGGAAAAACAACAATGTTAAATATTATAGGTGGTTTGGATAGATATTCAGAAGGTGATTTATTAATAAATGAAAAATCTACAAAAGAGTTTAAAGATAAAGACTGGGATAATTATCGTAACCATTCTATAGGATTTGTTTTTCAAGGATATAACTTAATATCTCATCAAACTGTTTTAGAGAATGTAGAACTTGCGTTAACTCTTTCTGGAGTAAGTAAGTCAGAACGCAAAAAAAGAGCAATAGCAGTTTTAACCAAAGTAGGTTTAAAAGATAAAGTTAAAAATCGTCCTAATCAACTTTCTGGTGGACAAATGCAAAGGGTAGCTATAGCCCGTGCCTTAGTTAATGACCCTGAAATAATTTTAGCAGATGAACCTACAGGGGCTCTTGATAGTGAGTCTAGTTTACAAGTAATGGAAATTTTAAAAGAAATTTCAAAAGATAAACTTATTATAATGGTTACTCATAATCCAGAACTTGCAGAAAAATATTCTTCTCGAATCGTTAAGGTTTTAGATGGTAATATAATTAATGATACCAATCCATATAAAGAGGAAGAAAAGAAAGATGAAAAGCAATTATTAAGCATAACAGATGATAGTGAACTAACTAAAAAAGAAGTAAATAAGAAAAATAAAAAGAAAAACATGTCTTTTTTTACAGCACTTTTTTTAAGTTTTAAAAATTTACTTACTAAAAAAGCAAGAACAATTCTTACTTCTATAGCAGGTTCAATAGGAATTATCGGTATAGCTTTAATTCTAGCTATATCAAGTGGTTTTAGTACATATGTAAATAAAATTCAAGAAGATACTTTAAGTTCTTATCCATTATCAATAACTAATACTGGCTTTGATATGGCAGGATTAATGGAAATATTTATGAATAAAACTGATAAACAACATACTGATAATAATATTCATGCAAATGAAGAACTTATTGAAATGTTGAACAAGTTTAATACATCTTCTTCATCAAATGATTTAAAATCATTAAAAGAGTATATAGAAGGTGATGGGAAAGAAGAATTAGATAAATATACTACTGCAATTCAATATGTTTATAATGTTAATGTAAATGCTTATTTTGAAAATCCATATTATATAGATACAGACCCAAGTTCTTATGTAGAAAACAATAAACTTATTTCTGTTAATCCGACTACTACATTTATTGATATTATTGAAAAATATGAAAAAGATAACAATCTAAATTTTGATGATTACAAAACTGCAACAAGCGATAAGGATATAAGAGGATATTTATTAAAACAATATATGTTTGATGATTCTTCGACATCATATTTTTCTAATCAGTTTTGGACTGAAATGATTGATAACCAGGAATTATTAAAAACTCAATATGAACTTATTGGCGGAGGAAAGTGGGCAACTGAAGAAAATGAAATAATGATTGTAGTTGATGATAATGGTGAGATAAGCGATTACAATTTATATGGTTTAGGTTTACTAGATCAAGATGATCTTGAAAAATTGTTAGATAATTATATTAATGATAGGGATAGTGAAAAAACAAATAAAGTTTTTTCTTATGAATACTTACATAATTTAAAATATAAAGTTATTTTGGAAAGCGATTATTTTATTCAAGATGGTGGCACATATGTTGATATAAGAAATTGGAGAGAAACAGATTATAACAAATATATAGAAGCACTTGAAAAAATATATAATGAAAAAAGTATTGAAATTAAAGTTACTGGCATTATTAAAGAAAAGAAAGAATCTTCAGCTCATAGTATTAATGGTTGTGTTGCTTATACATCAAAACTCACAAAATATTTAATAGAGCAAAATAATAAAAATGAATTACTTTCTGCACAATTAACAAATCCACTAGTAAATGTTTTTACAGGCCAAACATTTCAAAGTGAACTAAAACCAGAAACTCCTCCTGAAGAAATTGGTTCTGCTATTCAAATGATGTTATTTGGGAACCTTAAAGCATTAGGTTATGTAGATGTAAAAGACCCAACAGCAATAAAATTATTTCCTATAAATTTTGAAGCAAAAGATAAAATAGGAAAATATATAGAAAATTACAACAATAATTATGCAGATGAAGATAGCAAAATTACTTATACTGATACAGTAGGAATGTTGATGAGTTCAGTTTCAACCATTATAACATCAATTACATATGTACTAATTGCTTTTGTTGGGGTATCTTTAATTGTAAGTTCAATAATGATAGGTATAATTACTTATATCTCAGTTATTGAAAGAACAAAAGAAATAGGAGTACTTCGCAGTGTTGGTGCATCAAAACGAGATATAAGACATGTATTTACAGCGGAAAGTTTTATTGTTGGTTTTTCTAGTGGATTATTAGGTATTTTGGTCACATTAATTTTAACAATACCAATAAATATAATTTTAAAAAGTTTTACAGGAATAGGGGGGATTGCTTCTTTACCTGCAATAAGTGCTTTTATATTAATTGCAATAAGTGTAATACTAACTTTAATTGCAGGTTCTATTCCATCTAGAATTGCTGCAAAGAAAGACCCTGTAGTTGCTTTAAGAACAGAATAATTATTTTATTAAATAAGTTTGTTTTATAATAAAAATAGTGTATAAATAATAAAATAATTTATATTAATAAAAAATAATGGTTTTGTATCTATAATAATTTTTTGTTTTAGGAGGGAAGATGAAAACAAATATTAAAAAAAATATAAAAATAGCAGGAATTTTATTTATAATATTAAGTTGTTTACAAATATTTGCTCTTTGTATGAGGATATATTCCGTTCATGTAGAAATTAATAAATTAAATTATACATGGTTTGATTATGCTTGTAGTGGAGTAGAAATTGTTCTTTCCCTTGTAACAGGTATTATATATTTGGTATTACAGGCAAAAAAAGAGGAATATATTTTAAAACAAAACAAATTAGTTTTTATTTTAACTATAATAAATATATTAAATTCTTTTGCAGGTTGGGTTATAAGTTTTTGGATAGAAATTGTAGTTGAACAGGCAAGAAGACTAGAGTATTCATATATTAACCCATTTGGTAATTCAGGTGCTAATTTAAATAATGGCGAAGTTTTGAAAGATGAAAATGGTAATGTAATTATTAAAGAAGGAGATTATGAAGTTTTAAAAACTGAAACTTTAACCACAAGATTAGATGAATTGACTAGATTAAGAAATAAAAATTTAATAACTGCAGAAGAATATACAAAACTAAGACAAGAAGCAATTGATAAATTTTTAAACTAAGAAACTAAATTTTAAGCAAGTTATAAAAATTATTTAGTTAAATTAAAAAATAAAGGATATTGCTTATGAAAAAATTAAAAAATGGTAGAAAACAATGGTTTAGAGGGCTGAAAGGTTTTTTAAAAATATTTATAAGAAAGCCTAAGTTTATATATTTAGGTGATGAACCTGTAGAAAATTCTTTAATTCTTAGTAATCATGTTGGAGCATCTGCTCCTGTAAAATTAGAATTGTATTTCCCTCAGCCTTTTAAGTTTTGGGGAACTTATGAAATGACTATGGGATTAAAATCTACTTATAAATATTTATCTACCACATATTTACATCAAAAAAAACATATAAATAAAGTTTTAGCTAAAATATTGGCATTTATTATATGTCCTTTTGTTAATATGTTTTATAAAGGTTTAAGATTAATTCCTACATATCAAAACTATCGTTTGCGTACAACTATTAGGGAAAGTGTAAATGCAGTTAAGAATGGTGAAAAGTTAATTATATTTCCAGAGGATTCTTCAAAAGGATATTTTGATAATCTTACTAGTTTTTTTGCAGGATTTGTTTTGTTGGCAAAAATATGTTTAAAACAGGGAATAGATTTAACGGTCTATGTTTCTTACTATGTAAAGGAAAAGAAAACATTTATTATAGATGAAGGTATTAAGTTTTCTCAATTACTTAAACTTAAATTGGGTGATAAAAAGTTAGCAGAAAAAATGTGTAATAGAGCAAATGAATTAAGAGATCTTTTTATAAATGGTAAATTAGAAAATAGCTAAAAAAAATAATATTTTTAGTATCATAAGAATAAGCCAATAGATTAATTTTGTTTATATTTAAGAATTATAAGAAAGAAAAATTATAAATAACTTAATGATATTTATTTAAATAATAAATGAAATTTTATTTTAGTGAGGTTTAATGATTAATTAAATTTAGATTTAATTTAATATATTTTAGTTTATGGTAGTGGTGGAAGTAACGAGATTTGAACTCGTCTTTGTGCGTTGCGAACGCACCGTTTTACCAAATAAACTATACTCCCAAAAAATAAAATTATATTTATTTTTATTATATTATATAATTAAAATAAATAATAAATAAAAAAGGTAAAAATCTAAATAAAATTAATTATTTAAATAAATTTAATTATTTATTAATTGGTTTTAATTATTAAATATTAATTATTTTATTAATTAATTTAATATTTTTAATTATTTATAAATAAAAATTAATAATTAAAATAGATTAATTCGACCGATTAGTCGAAAAAAATAAATTGTATTATATTTAATAATAACTTTATAATATTTAAAACTGTATAGTTGGCGGAAAATAACTGCGATATATATAGACCATATAATCGAAATTATAATAAACTACCAATGGGTCGGAGAACTGTTACTTATTAATTATGTAATGTTTTTTTAATTAATAATATTTAATTAATTTAATAATTATATATTATTTTAATTATTAAATTTATTTTTTAATTAATTTAATATTAAAAAGTATTTATAAATAATTAATATTAATAATAAAGTTTTGATATTTATTAAAAATATTAATTATTTAACATTTTATTAATATAAATTATTAAATAAAAAGAATTAATTATTAAATAAAATAATTGATGATTTTAAAATTCAATTTTAATTTTTATTAAATAAAATTATATTTATCTTAATATAAAAAGGAAATTAATTATGACCAAAGATTTAAATTATTATATAGGAATAGATTTAGGTGGAACCAAGATAAAAGGGGCTTTATTAGATGATAAATGTAATATTATTTATTCTCATATAATAGATACTCAAGCAGAACTAGGAAAAGAAAAAATTATTTCTAATGTTATAGAAGTAATTAATTTTCTTATTAATAAATCTAGCTTTAATAAAACAAATATTAAATATATTGGTATTGCTATCGCAGGAATTGTAGACAGTAATAATGGTACTATAGTTTTTGCGGATAACCTTAAGATAAATAATTATAATATATCAAAAGAAATAGAAGAAAAGTTTAACGTTAAAGTTAAAATTATAAATGATGCAAATGCTTCTGTACTTGCAGAATATTATTATGGCGAAGGTCTAGGTTTTAAAAATATAGTTATGCTGACAATAGGTACAGGTATTGGCGGAGGAATAATTTTAAATGAAAATCTTTTTTTAGGTAATGGTTCGGCGGGTGCAGAAATTGGTCATATGGTTATTTTTTATAATGGTATTAAATGTGCATGTGGTAGAAGAGGATGTTTTGAAAAATATGCCTCAACAACAGCAATTAAAGAAATGACAAAAAGATTTATGCAGAAACACTCTGAAAGTAAAATGTGGGAGATAGGATCAATAGAAAATATAACTTCAAAATTACCTTTTGATTATAAGGATATTGATGATACAGCAAATATGATTTTTAATGAATATATTGATTATTTAGCATGTGGACTTGTTAATATTGCAAATATTTTTAGACCTGAAGTTATAATTTTAGGAGGAGGAATTACTAATCAAGGCGATAAGTTAATCAAAGCTTTGCAAAATAAAATAGACAATAATGTAATAGCTCATAATAATACACCTAAGGTCAAACTTGTTATCGCTAAATTTAGTGAAATGTCAGGAGTTATTGGAGCCATTTGCAATATAATAAAGAGATAATTTTATTTAAAACTCATAAATTAAAACATTGAATAAATATTTTTATACTATTTATTAATTATAATATCAAAATTTAATTAATATTAAAATAATATAGAATTTAATAAATAAAAAAAGTAACAAACATCTGTATGCTACTTTTTTTATTTTATATATTAACTTAATGGATAAATTATTTATTGAAAGATATTTTAATCTGCATAATTATCAAAATAGTTTTGAATTAAAACAACTGGTGTTCCTTTATCTCCACTTCCACTAGTTAAATCACTAAGAGAACCTAATAAATCAGTAAATCTTCTAGGTGTAGTTCCTTGAGTTTCCATACTTCCTTTAAGATTTTTGTTTTTATTTTTGATTTCTTTTTGCATTGCTAAAATTAATTCTTCTCCTCGAAGATTACTAAATTTATTATCAGATAAAAATTTTAATTTTAATTCATTTGGAGTGCCAACAAGTCCTGAAGTGAAAGCAGGAGATACAACTGGGTCAGCAAGTTCCCAAATTTTGCCTACAGGGTCTTTAAAGGCACCATCACCATATATCATTACTTCTATATTTTTACCAGTTTCTTTTTTTAACTTTTCTTGAATTTCATCTACAAGAACTTGACCATTTTCAGGGAATAGTTTTACTCGTTCTTCAGTGGATTTATTAGAACCTAAAAGACCATATTTAGAATTATAGCCACTTCCATCAACACTTTTATTCATTATTTCACATAAAGTTAATACTTTTTCTGCTCCAGCTTTTTGTAAAACTTTTTTAGTTCTTTCACGAGTATGGATATCCGCAACAATTACATTTTTAGTGTATTTTAAAATTGCTTCTGGATTGTTTGCTAAAATAACTTCACAATCTTTACCACCATATTCTTTATATAAATCAATATAATTAATTCCTGTGAATACATGAACTGGGTGATTAAATTTTTTATTAAACTCATCCCCAGTAAAAACATCTTTATAAGGGTTTATGTCAGTATCAAATAAAAGTTCAGGTTCAACTAAAGCATTGCCAACTTCATCCTGAGGATAGGAAAGTTGTATAACAAGTTTTTTAACACCTTTACTAATTCCTTTTAATAACATAGAAAAACGATTTCTTGAAAGAATAGGGAATACAAGACCTACGGTTTCATCACCAAATTTATTTTTTACATCTTTTGCGATTTGTTCAACTGTGGCATAGTTACCTTGAGAAATTCCAACAACAGCTTCTGTGATTGCTATAACATCTCTATCTTGTAATTCAATATTTTCTTTTTTTGATGCATTAATAACACTATCACAAACTATTTTTGCTAGGTCATCTCCTTCTTTAATAATAGGTGTTTTAATACCTCTTGAAATAGTACCAAATGTTTTCATATATTTTTCCTTCCTTATTTTATAATTATTTTTTAACTCTTGTTAATTAGTATGGCTTATTTTTGCAAGAAAAAAATTAACACCCTTAAAAGTGTTAATTTTATATTCCACTAGAAATTAGTTAGATTTTTTACTAGTAGAAGTTGATTTTTTTGCAGTTGTAGATTTTGCAGTTGTTTTTTTAGTTGTTGAATTAGCAGCAGGCTTTTTTGTTGTAGAAGAACTCTTAGCAGTTGTTTTTGGGGTAGTAACTGCTTCTTTTTCTTTTGTTTCAGTAACTTCTTCAGTTTTAATTTCTTGTTTTGGTTCTTCTTTAATTTCGGTTAAAGGTGTAGCAATTTCATCTTTAACATTTTTAAGTTCAGGGTTAGGTTTAATAGCATTCATTAATCTGCGACTATCGACAACCGAAATATAATATGCACATTGTCTTCCTGTTTCTCCAACAACAAGTATTCTTATTCTATCAATAGATGGAGCAAGTGAAACATGGAAATTTTTTGCTTTTGTTACTTTTGCAATTTTATCAAGAGGAATTGAATATTTAAACATACCTGTTTGATATATCAATTTATCTTCGGTGATAGTACATCTAGCAAAAATAATTGAAGAATTATAAATGATTAAAACTAATAAATCGATAATAAGAACTGTGATTAACCATCCTGTCCAATGTAGAAAGAAAACAATAGAGCATGCACATATAAGAAGTAATATAACGTTGATTAAAAAAATTGGTATAAAATCTCTTTTAACTTTAAATTCCATAAAATAATTTCTCCTTTAAAAATTTTAATTATCAGAAATAAGGTTTTCAAATACATACTCATAAATTTGTGCTGCTTTATTACACCATTTTTTGCCTGCGTTAATGGCAGCATTTCTAGTAGAGGTTTTTAACCTTATCTCAAACATAGGTTGGGCGAGAAGTGGTTCTTTTATTCTAAGTACAACACTGTGAGTTCCATCTGCATTTTTAAAATAATCATAAACATACTCTTGACTTCTTTTAAAAACCAGGCGATTTTGTTTTGCATACTCAGAAATTTCTTCTCTAGTGCTTTGTCTTATCCTTGTAACAAAATGTGATAAACAATTTCTACCTTCAACAGTAATACTATATCTAACATCTTTTGGATCTTGATCGCCACCATCATTTAGCATATAAATAAAATTAGCATCAATAAGTTGAGTTAGGGCTTCCTTACAATCCATGTATTTTAACCAGTCGTTACGACCAGTACAGATGTCAATTATTGAACTTTCTGTTAAAGGAATTTCTATCCTATCTAGTACAAAGAGTAAAATTAGTTTTTTAACCGTAGAATCAGGTATAAAGTCCATTAAACAAAACTCCGTACATTATTAAATTTTACAAATCAATTATATACAACTATTAACAAATTTGCAAACAAATAAAATATATTTGTTGAATTTTGTTTTAAAATTTTTTACTAATATGATATATTATTAGGGTAATAGCATTACTTCGTGGTATATTTAATGAATAATATAAAAAGTTTTATTTTTTGGAGTGAAAATTTATGGAAACTGAAACCACAAATAATAAAAGCATTATAAATTTTATTAATGCTTGCAATGATTTAGTAGATGGCAAATTTATTTTGGCAGATATTAAAATATCTAAAATACTAAAAACTATATCCGAGTCTACCGAAATTTATAATCTCATAGCAGAGAGTATGATAAATTATGATTTTGATTCAGAATTTCAAAAGGCTGTTGTTAAAAATGAACAAGGTCTCGAAAAATTTGAATTACCTGATGAACTTGAAAAAATAATTCCTTTAGTTTTTTGTTTATTAGTTGAAATAGATAGTAAACGCATTAATCTTAATGATTTTATAAAAGCTCAGTATCCACTAGCAAATAACCAAAATGAAGAATATTCATCTTTTGTAAAAACTATTATAATTCCTTTTAGAGATGCAATAGCAAATATTTTTGGTGTAGAAGTAACCACAAAAAAAGAAAATAAAATTGAACCTGAAAGCAATATAATAGATGAAAAAATAAAAGAACATAACGAGCAACTTCTAGAACAATTAGAGCAAGAAGATGATGCAAATGATGAATACGAAAATGTATTAAATCAAACAATCGCAACATCTATATTAACATCACCTCCAGTAGTTAATGCTATTGTAGAAGCACATAAACAGCTTGAAGAAGATGAAGAAGTAGAATTATTATTTGATAGAATTTTAAGACTTGCTAGAATATTAGAAGACAAATTAATTTTTGTTAGAAATCCTCTAAAAAAATCCAATTTAGAACTAATATTAGAAGCATTATATGAAGCTTGTGAAATTAAAAATGTTAAAATTATAGTTGCTTTAGTTATGGCATTAAATAGTTTTGCTAGAAATGATAGACATTTAAGACAAGAAATAAGGGAACTTAATACTATTTGTTATAATTTTTATGAATAATTTAAAATCTAGTAGCACAATATTTATAGCAATATGAAGCTAAAAACTAGACTTATTATGATTGTAATAGTACTATGCAAGATTTTTGAAAAAAAGAAATGTTTATAACTAATATTACATTTAGATAAAAATAAATAAGATTGTAAATGAATTGAAAAACCTCCAAATGAAGTTAAAAAACTTAGGGCAATACAAACTATTCTTAAGTTATAATTTCCAGCACTTATACTAACACAGCCATTTGTTAGTTCCAATATTCCTTTAAGAATACTTTCACCTATTTGGGCATCTCTAGGAAATAATTTATTTATAATATAACCTAAACCATTCAAAATATTTAAACAATTTAATACTTCTAGTATGGTAAAGCATAATGCAATATATCCGCCTATCATCATGACAGAAACAATGGTGTTATACATTATGTCGTTTAAACTTTGTTTTTGAGAATTTAAGTTTTCTTTATTTTGTAAAGTATTAATATTTTTAGTATTAGTAATGGTAATATTATCATTTTTTAATTTTGTTTTTTCACTTTTGTTTCTAGAAAACTTTTTATATAAGCTATTATTTAGTCTTAATTTTTGTCTCTTGTTTTCTTCAAATGTAAAGTTTCTATATAAAAGCCCATTAATTAAAGCAGATAGGAGATGCGATATTAAAACTATAACTCCTAAATTTACATTTGAAAACATTGCAACTCCAACACTGCCAACAACAAACATAGGCCCCGAAGTTGAAGCATAGCAACTAAGTCTAAATGCTTCATCTCTAGTTATTGTTCCACTTTGGTAAAATTCAGATATAAGTTTTGCCCCTACAGGATAGCCAGAAATAGCTGACATAAAAAAAATGTACCCACCAACTTTTGGAGTATTAAATAATTTTTCAAAAGGTTTATTTAAAAAATTAAAGATTTTTATTGTTGAGTTATTTTGCATTAATAACTTAGTAAAAATAAAAAAGCAAAATAAACTAGGTAATACTATTTGAGCCCAAATAGTAAACCCTTTTAATGTCGCACTTATATAAGATTTTGGATTAATTGCTACAATAAGAATAAGAAAAAGTAAAAGAAATGATAATAAAAATTCATAATTATTTTTGATATAATTTTTTATATTTATTTTTTTAACCATTTTATATTTTATTTTTTTGTACAAGATATTATGAAATTTTTTACTTATAATTATAAATTTATATAAGCATTTTAATATAAATGAAAATATTATTGAATTTTTGTCCCTTTGATATTATAATATAATTATAAATTAAAAATAAAATTTTTATTGTTTTATTATTAAAAGAGGGAAATTAATATGAAAAAAGTAGGTCTTGTATTAAGTGGTGGCTCTGCCTATGGTTATGCACATATAGGAGTTATTGAGGTTCTACAAGAAAATAATATACCTATTGACATAATTACAGGCACATCTATGGGAGCATTAGTAGGTGGGGTTTATGCATCTGGACTATCAATAGAAAAAATGCATGAAAAACTTGCTAAATTTTCTAAACGTAAAATAGTAGATGTAAATCCTTTATTTTTATCTAATGGAGGGTTAATAATAGGTAGAAAAGTTTCTACTCTTTTACATAGTATGGTGGGAAATAAAACCATTGAAGAGTGCGTTATTCCTTTTCGTGCAATTGCCTCTAATATAGAAACGGGAGACAAATATGTCTTTGAAAGTGGAAATTTAGTTCAAGCCATAAGGGCTAGTATCTCAGTTCCAGGGGTGTTTAAACCAGTTAAAATAGGTTCAGCAGTTTTAGTTGATGGGGGATTAAGTGATAACATGCCAGTTGAAGATGCCAGAAATTTGGGTGCAGACATTGTTATTTCGGTTGATGTATGTACTTTTTATAAAAAACAAAATAATTTACGCACTATGGCAGATGTAGTAATTAGTGCCGCAAATTTAATGGTATCAAATTTGGTGAAGTCAAAAATAGATAAAGGAGATGTATATATAAAAATAGACCAACCTAATGTTAGTTTTAATGCTTTTACATATAAAGATGCCTTAAAATCTATAGAATTAGGTAGAAATTATGCCTTACAAATGCTTCCAGAAATTAAAAGACAATTATCTAAATAATTTTTATTTAAAGTTTGTAATTAATTTAAATAATAAATAACTTAATTATCTATTTTTAGTAATTATTTTTAAAAACTAAAAATAAAAAAAACAAGGTAACTTACCTTGTTTTTATTATTTTTACTCTTTATTTACCAATTCTTCTATAACTATATAAAATAGATGCAATAACAATGATACCAACAATAACAGATACAATAATAGAAATTGTAAAAATTCTATTTGCTTCATCAACTGCTGTTTCTGCAGTCCAACCTAAATTTTTAAAAATTGAACTTATAGCATTTAAGGAATCAGAATTTCTTATTTCAGCAAGATTTTTCCATGAAATTCCAAAAAACAATTCAGGGAAGTAGTAAATTGATACTCCAGTTGTTGCTAAAAATAAAATTGTACCAAAAAATCCCATAATAATTTGACCTCCTTTGTATAATTAATTTTTATGAATTAAAAAATCAAATAGTGTTTATATTTAAATAAATGTTCATTTACTATCTATAGTATATAATAAAAATAAAAGTAAAACAAGAGTAAATTTAATAGTTTTATTAATAATTTAAATATTATTTGATTATATAAAACATAATAAAATAAAAAAATTATTTTGCACTTTCATCTAAACTTATTAAGATTTCTTTTTTGTCTAAATTTAGTTGTTTATATTTAACTCCTGCACAATCAAATAATTTTTTTGAAATTCTATAAATTGTATCATCTTTATGTTTATCACATAAATAATATACTTCTTTAATTCCGCTTTGAATAATTGCCTTTGCACATTCATTACAAGGAAATAATGAAACATATAATTTGCAATCAGTTAAGTCGTTTTGTTTACTATTTAAAATAGCATTTAATTCGCTATGAACTACATAAGCATATTTTGTATCTTCTAATTTACCCTCTCTATCCCAAGGGAAGTCATTTTCACCACAGCCTCTTGGAAAACCATTATATCCTATTGAAATTATAACATTTTTGTTATTTGCAATACAACACCCAACTTGAGTGCTTGGGTCTTTACTGCGTTTTGCTGCAAGCACAGCAATACTCATAAAATATTCATCCCAACTTAAAACATCTTTTCTTGCTTCCATATACTTACTCCTTAAATTATTTTCTATTATAAGATTACATTATTCTTAAATGTTTGTAAATATAAAAACCTATATTAAAAAAATTTCAAGGTTTATTAAATGATAATGAATAAAAATTATAAATGTTTTTCATTAAAAAAGTATTTTACAAATTACCTAATTAGGTATATATTATAATCGTTATATTTAGAGAGGTAATTAAGATGTTTAAAGTAGAAGATTTATTAGAAAAATCAAAATTATTACAAAAAACTATTGTATTCCCTGAAGCAGATTATAGTCCAAGAGTTTTAACAGCTGTAGAAAAAGTTATTGAAGGACAAATTGCAAAAGTAATTTTATTAGGAGATGCTGATAGTTTAACTAAAAAATCTAATAAAATAAAAGATGCAACAATTATAAATCCTAAAAATAGTGATTTGCTTCCAGAATTTATTGAAAAACTTGTTGAAATAAGAAAAAGTAAAGGGTTAACCGCAGATGAAGCAAAAAAATTATTAGAAGATAACTTTTATTTTGCTTGTATGTTAGTTGAATTGGGTTATGCAGATGGCTTTGTAGGAGGTGCTGAAACAGCAACTTCTGATGTTTTGCGTCCAGCATTACAAATAATCAAAACTAAACCTTCTATCAAAACCGCTTCTTCTTGTGTTATTTTTGTAGGTACAGAAAAATTAGGATTTGGTGAAAACAATGTTGTAGTTGCTGGTGATTGTAGCTTAAATATTAATCCTACAGCAGAACAACTTTCTGATATTGCGATTTCAACAGCTCAATCAGCAAAGTCATTTTGTGGTATAGAACCAAAAGTTGCAATGCTTAGTTTTTCTAGTTTTGGTAGTGGTGGAAATAGTGATGAAAGTATTTTAAAAGTTAGAGAAGCTCTAAAGTTAGTAAAAGAAAAAGAGCCAAAACTTTTAATAGATGGTGAAATGCAGACCGATTGTGCTTTAATAAAATCAGTTGGAGAACTTAAGGGCAAAGGTAGTAAAATAGCAGGGAATGCAAATGTTCTTATATTCCCAGATTTAAATTCTGGTAATATAGGATATAAACTCATGGAAAGATTTGGTGGTTTGCAAGCTGTAGGAATTATTATGCAAGGTTTTAATAAACCTATTAATGATTTATCTCGTGGTTGTAGTGTAGAGGATATTGTAGTAATGACTGCAGTAACAAGTTTACAAACACAAAATTAATAAAAAAGTATTAAAATTATATTAGGAGTAGAATAAATGAAAATTTTAGTTATTAATGCAGGTAGTAGTTCAATTAAATACCAACTATTGGACATGGAAAATGAGAAATTATTAGCAAAAGGTTTAGTAGAAAGAATAGGCGAATTAGAATATTCCTCATTAACACATAAAGCAAACGGTAATTCAACAACAATAATGAGACCTTTGCAAGATCATGCCCAAGGGCTTGAATTTGTTTTAAGCACATTAGTTGATAGTGAACTTGGTGTCATTAAAAGTTTAGATGAAATTTCAGCTGTAGGGCATAGAATTGTTCATGGGTCAGAAAAATATAATTCTGCTGTACTTGTTAATGATGAAGTTATAAAAGATATTAAAGATTTTATTGCCCTTGCTCCTTTACATATGCCTGCAAATTTATTAGGCATAGAAGCATGTAAAAAAGTTATGCCAGGCAAAAAAAATGTAGCTGTTTTTGATACTGCATTTCATACAACAATGCCAGATTATGCATATATGTATGCAGTACCACATTCATGGTATGAAGATTTTCGTGTAAGAAAATATGGTTTTCATGGAACAAGCCATGAATATATAGCAAATGAATTATCAAGAGTTTTAGGAAAAGACATTAAAGATTTAAAAATAATTTCTTGTCACATAGGAAATGGAGCAAGTATTTGTGCTGTAAAAAATGGTCAATGTATTGATACTACCATGGGCTTTACTCCTTTAGAGGGCCTTGTTATGGGTACTAGAAGTGGTGATATTGACCCTGCAGTTGTTGAATATATGTCAAATAAAACTGGTATGGATATTCATGAAGTAATTACTGCCTTAAATAAAAAGAGTGGATTATTAGGCTTAAGTGAACATTATAGCGATCATAGGGATATTATGAAATATTCAAATGAGGGCGATAAAAAGAGTATGCTAGCAAGAAAGAAATTTGTATATGTTATTAAAAAATACATCGGAGCATATGCAGCAGCTATGAATGGCGTTGATGCCATTGCTTTTAGTGCAGGAATAGGCGAAAATAGTTATGAGATGAGAGAAGAAGTTATGCAGGATATGGAATATTTAGGTATTAATTTTGATAAAGAGGCTAATAAAAACTTTGAAAGAGGTGTAAATTATAAATTATCAAAAGATACTTCTAAAGTTTCAGTTTACGTTATTCCAACTGATGAAGAAATGAGTATAGCAAGACAAACCAAATATGTTTTAGGAAATTTATAATTAAACTTTTTTATAAATTTATATTTCATAGACATTAATTTTTAAAATAAAAAAGTTAGACTAATTTATTTAATTATAAAACAGTTAAAATATTAAATATTCATATAATAATATATCAATAAAAAGGAAACTAATATAATGGAAGAATTAACAATGCAACAAATTGTTGCATTTTGCAAAAGTAGGGGATTTGTTTTTCCGGGTAGCGAAATTTATGGCGGTTTTGCTAATACTTGGGATTTTGGTCCATTAGGTGTAGAATTAAAGAATAATATAAAAAAAGCATGGTGGAAAACCTTTGTACAAGAAGATTCATCAACTTATGGTGTAGATGCTGCTATTTTAATGAATCCTCGTGTATGGGAAGCTAGTGGTCATGTTCAGAGTTTTGGTGATCCAAAAATGGATTGTAAGGTTTGTAAACAAAGATTTAGAGCTGATACTTTAGTAGAAAATTTTAGTAAAAATACTGTTTCTGCTGAAGCAATGACAAACGAAGAACTTGAAAAATATATTGAGGATAATAAAATAAAATGTCCAAATTGTGGCAATAAGGATTGGACATCAATAAGAAAATTTAATCCTATGTTTACAACATCTCGCCAAATGATAGGCGATGAAAAAGATATTGTTTATCTTCGTCCAGAAACATGTCAAGGCGAATATATAAATTTTCAAAATATTCAAAGAACAATGAGGGCAAAAGTACCATTTGCTATTGCTCAAATAGGAAAGTCATTCCGTAATGAAATTACCCCAGGAAATTTTTTATTTAGAACTGTTGAATTTGAACAAATGGAACTTCAAAAATTTTGCAAAGTAGAAGATAGTATGAAAGCTTATGATGACTACAAACAAAAGGCTTTGAGTTTTGTTAAAGATGTTATAGGTTTAGATGTTGATAAATTAAGATTTCATGACCACGATAAACTTGCTCATTATGCAAAAGCAGCTTGTGATATTCAATTTAATTTTCCAATAGGTTGGCAAGAATTAAATGGTATTCATCATCGTGGTGAATGGGATTTAAGTCGCCACCAAGAATTTAGCGGTAAAACAATGCTTTATACTGATCCTTTTACTAATGAAAAATTTTTACCTAATGTGGTAGAATATTCTATAGGTGCAGATAGATTATTTTTGGCAACTTTATGTAATGCTTATAAAGTTGAAAAGTTAGAAAATGATGAAACAAGGGTAGTATTAAAATTAAAACCTTATTTAGCTCCTTATAAAGTGGCTGTTTTACCTCTACAAAAAAATTTAAGTGAAAAAGCACTAGTAGTTTATAATAATTTAAAGAAATATTTTTCTTGTGATTATGATGAAGCAGGAAGTATCGGTAAAAGATATAGACGACATGATGAAATTGGTACACCATTTTGTCTAACTATAGATTTTGATACTTTAGAAGATAATTGTGTAACTATAAGAGATAGAGATACAATGAAACAAGAAAGAGTTAATATTTCTGATTTAAAAAATTATATATATAATTCTTTAGAAAATAATAAATAAAATAAATTTATAATATTTATAAATAAAATCCACCAATGACCTTGGTGTGTTTTATTATAGTATAAAAAAAACCAAAACATAAGTTTTGGTTTTTTAATGAATTTATTATGGTTCTAATTCCTGACCACCGCTATCAACACCTTGTTTGAAAATATCAAGAATTAAACTTGTATCTACACCATCTAGACCATAGTCTGGTTCAGTTTGAGTTGGAGGTGGATCTGATTGAACAGGTGGAGGGGTACTTCCACCGCCTTCTATACCGCCTGTATCAGGTGGAGGTAGAGGATCAATTGTAATATTTCCACCGCCATCAGGATTTTGTGAAGGGCCAGGACCAGGATTTTGTGAAGGACCAGGACCAGGATTTTGTGAAGGGCCAGGACCAGGATTTTGTGAAGGACCAGGACCAGGATTTTGTGAAGGACCAGGACCATCAGGACCAGGATTTTGTGAAGGACCAGGACCATCAGGACCAGGATTTTGTGAAGGACCAGGACCATCAGGCCCAGGAGATGGTGAAGTGTCAGGAGTTTCAGATTGTTGTGGAGGATATACATTTGTTGTATTATTGTTTGTAATGTAAGTGTTTCCTCCTGATGGTTTACCTGTACTTGGAGTTTGACTTTGTTGATCATGTTCATCTTCATGATGCTTATCTATCATGCCTTTAATTATTGATATAATGTCATCTTTATTTAGTTGTTCATTTCCATCAACAAGATCTTCTTGATTATTTTGTATATTATCCATTACATGGGTATAGAGTTTAGGACCTCCCCATATACCAGTTACAAGGGTAGCAGCAAGGGCAACACCAATAACCATACCTTTTGCATTATCTCTAAAAAAATTTGATTTTATAAACTTTGCCATAGAAGTTTCCTCCTTAAATGTTTAATATATTATATTTTATAATATGTTATTTGTCAATAACTCTTAATGTATTATTGTAAATTTTGCACATAAATAACAATAATTAATAATTTTATATAACTAATTATTATATATAAAAATAATTTGATTTTTATGTTATAAATGTATATTATATTAGTTAGGATAATGATTATATTTTTAGTAAAAATAAATAAAATAATCAATTTAGTAGTTTATTTTAGATATAAAAATATAAATCTTTTTAAAAGAGAGAAAATTAAATGGTAAGTTTAAAAAATAATGTTTATCATACTCATATGTGTGGAACTTTAAAATCTAAACATATAGGAGCAGTAGTTAAAGTTGCAGGTTGGATAAATAATATCAGAAAAATGGGAGCATTGACTTTTTTAACTTTGCGAGATCAAACTGGTGTTGTGCAAGTTTTTATTGAAGATGAAAAAATGATAGAAAATATCACTCGTGAAAGCACTGTTTCTATTACTGGTGAAGTTAGGTCTAGAGGTGAAAAAAATATAAATCAAGAAATGGAAACAGGGGAGATTGAAATTTTTGCTACTGAAATAAAAGTTCTTGGATTATGTACCGAAACTTTACCTTTTGAAATAGTTAGAGCAAGAGAGCAAAACGAAAATACAAGATTAAAGTATAGATATCTTGATTTAAGAAATAAACAAAATTATGACAATATTTTATTGCGTTCAAAATTGTTAAACTTTATAAGACAACAAATGAATGATTTAGAATTTGTAGAAGTTCAAACACCAATTTTGACTTCTTCAAGTCCAGAGGGAGCAAGAGATTTTTTAGTGCCAAGCAGAATGAATGCTGGTTGTTTTTATGCATTACCACAAAGTCCTCAACAATTTAAACAATTATTAATGGTTAGCGGTTTTAATAGATATTTTCAAATTGCACCATGTTTTAGAGATGAAGATGCTCGTGCAGATAGAAGTCCAACTGACTTTTATCAGTTAGATTTTGAAGTAAGCTTTGCAACTCAAGATGAAATTTTAGAAATCCTTGAAAAAGTATTATATAATACTCTTACAAACTTTACTTCTTTACAAGTCGACAAGCCTCCATTTAGAAGAATAAAATTTAATGATGCTATGGCTATATATGGTAGTGATAAACCTGATTTAAGAAACCCTTTGACATTAATAGATTTAACTGATGAGTTTAAAAATCATTCATTTATGGTTTTTAATAATAAACATATTTATGCCTTAAAAGCTAGTGCTAATGAAATGGGTAGAAGATTTTTTGACTCTTTAACCGAATTTATTAAACTTCAAGGAGCAGGTGGTCTTGTTTATTTAAAATATGATAATAACGAATTTGTAGGACCTGCTTCTAAATTTTTAAGTGAAAATGATGTTAATATATTAAAGAAAAAAACTAATATAAATAATGGAGAAACGCTGTTTATAATAACTGATATAAATAAATTAAAAGCAATGAAGTTATCAGGTATTCTCCGAAATGAATTGGGAGAAAAACTTAATTTAATTGATAAATCATGTTTTAAACCATGTTTTGTAATAGACTTTCCTTTTTATGAAGAAGATGATAATGGGAAAGTGGAGTTTTCTCATAACCCATTTTCAATGCCACAGGGAGAGTTAGAAGCATTAAAAACTAAAAATCCATTAGATATTTTAGCTTATCAATATGATCTTGTTTTAAATGGGGTAGAACTAGCAAGTGGAGCAGTTCGTAACCATAATTGTGATGTTATGGTAGAAGCATTTAAAATAGCAGGTTATGAAAAAGAAGTTGTAGAAAATAAATTTCCTGCATTATTTAATGCATTTAAATATGGAGCTCCTCCTCATGCAGGTGCAGCTATAGGTTTTGATAGATTATTAATGTTTTTGTGTAATGAAGATAGTATAAAAGAAGTTATTGCTTTCCCTATGAATAAATCAGCACAAGATCCATTAATGGGGGCACCAAATAATGTTACAGAACAACAATTAAAAGATGTTCATATAAAATTAATTAAAGAATAAAATAAAAAAGTAAATTAAAAAAACGCACTTTAATATCGTGCGTTTTTTTGGTTTTAAAATTATTAAAAATTTTATTGTTCAGGCCCATCCTCATTTTGTACATCAGTATTCATTGCAGCATCTTGTTGAGGTGATTGCTGTTCCATTTTTGCTTTTTGATATTCTTCAAATAATGAAATTACTCTTGGTTGATAAGTAGGGTATTCTTGGTCTTGATCCATGGAATTATCAGTATCAGTATTTAAAAAATCAGTAGAATTATCTGCTTGTGCTTGAGGATAAACATCAGATAAATCTAAAGGCATTTCTTCAGGCATTTCTTCTATACCACTATTAGTTGATATAGTTTTTAGTACTTGTTCATATTCCATACTAGTATGATTTTGACCTGCTGGTTGTAATTTAGAATCTTTGTTTAAATATGATAAAATTTCATCAACAAGAGGATTAGGAAATTCTTGAGGATAATTTAATTGAAGAACTAGTTCCATAAAATCAGTTGCATCTTTAATCTTGGTAGCTTTAGCCATTGATTCAAAATCTGAGGGTGATTTATATTTTATAGAAGCTATTCTATACATTTCATAAACAGCATTCTCTCTCATATTAGTCATATCAGAATATAAAGTAGAACGACCTTCTTCTTTTATTTTACCTAGAGAAGTTACTATTCCTTTTTCAATTCTAACAAGGTCTTCATTATTTGTTAACCAATTTGGACTAAGTTTTTCGTTATTTGCATCTACACTCAAAGAATATAGTTTTTCAGTTCTTAGCATTGCTAAACGAAGATATCCGATGCTATTTTTATTTTGCATATTTAATTCTCCCTTTGGGTAAAACTAACTAATTAGCTTAAAAATATAAGTTTTAAAATTTACCCCAACTTTTCTACTATACCATAAACTTTATTCTTATGCAATAATTATCTATTAGTTATTTATATTTTTTGTGAAAAATTAATGATATTATTTATTTTTTATCATTATAGTTTATTACTTTTACAAATAATTTTTGGTAGCACCAGCGGGATTCGAACCCGCATTGCCGACTTGAGAGGCCAGTGTACTAACCCTTATACTATGATGCCATTTACTACCAAAAATATTTTAACAAATTATAAACAAAATTTCAAGTAAAAGTTTTATAATCAATAAATAATTATAAATAAAAATTATTTTGACTATTATTATAGTAAGATGTAAAATAAAATCAATATTTAATAATTGTAGAAAGGAAATAATAATAGTTTGCAAAAGATAATAAATTTTAGGTCAATATTTTTTTTGTTTGTTTTATGTATGCTTTGCATCTATTTTAGTTTTAAAGCTACTTTTAATCTTTTTTACCTGTTTTTTTTAATTTTACCTATAATTTTTTTTATTTATCTAATTTTCAAAAAAAAATATATTTTGTTAGTAATTAGTATCGCATTACTATCATATTTTTTTACATATACTTTTGTTTTTATAAAAAATTATGAAGATCATTCTTTTGATGGTAATTATTATACTATATCAGGTAAAATAAGCAATATTAGAAACTATTCCTATTCTACTAATTTATATTTAACCAACGTTTCACTAATTGATGAAAATAACAACATCAATTATATAGATGGTTGTTTTTCAGTTAATATTTCTGAAAATACTAAAACCTTTGACATTGGTTATGATGTTGTTTTTAACGGGAAAATATTGCCCGTAAGTATTATCAACAAAGAAGGAAATATTAATACTACATATATTAAAAATAATATTAGATTTAAAGTTTTAGGGACTGTAAGTTCAGAAGATATATCTTTTATTGAAGGTAAAAAATCTATAACACAATCGTTAAAAGATTATAATAAAGATTTGCTTATTTCTAATTTAGGAGAAGTAAAAGGTAATCTTGCTTATGCACTTTTGTATGGTGATAGAACCGAAGTTGATAAAGATATCATGAATGTTTTTAAATATTCTGGTGTAGTACATATTTTCGCAGTATCAGGTCTTCATATTTCAATAATAGTTGGAATTTTGTACTTTATTCTTAAAAAGTTAAAATGTAATAATAAAATTACTTTTCTAATAACAGCAATTTTTCTATTATTTTATTGCTTTTTATGTTCTTTTACAGCTAGTGTTGTCAGAGCAACAATCATGTCGCTTACTTTATTGTTTTCAAAAATTGTATCAAGAAAAAACGATTCATTAAATACCCTTAGTTTTTCTGGTCTTATAATTTTACTTTTCAGCCCATTAAGTTTATTTGATGCTGGTTTTCAAATGACTTTCGCTGCAGTATTTGGCATTTTAATTTTTATGGATTTATTTAAAAAAGTTAAAATTAAAAATACTATTGTTAAAAAAATATTTTTATTAATTGCAGTTTCTATTTCTACTCAAATTACATTGTTGCCATTACTTGCCAAATACTATGGTTATTATTCAACATGGTCTATAGTTGCAAATTTATTTACTTTACCTTTGTTCTCTATTTTTTACCCACTTTTATTTGTTACCAATTTAATTTGTTTAGTTTTTAACTTTTTAGGATTTATATATTTTTTACCAGATGCATTACTTTCAGTTATGATTTTTATTAATAAACTAATTTCTTACATACCCTTTGGTCAGTTATCGTTATTTTATTGTGGGGGAGTAATAGCGACTATATATTACTGTTTTGTATTTTTTGTTAGCAAATACGTAATGATAGATAAAAAAATTAAACCAGTCATAACAGGTATAAGTTTTGTTATAGTAATAAGTGTATTTCTATATAATACTTTGCCTCTGGTGTCTACTAACAATAATATTTCATTCTCTTCATCTGCCTATTCGAATAATTATTCGGCTATGATTTCCACCTCGAATAATGAGTTTTATTTAATTAATCCTGATTTATCAGACAATTCTTTATATGAAATTGTTGATTGCTTAAATGCAAAACGATTAAATAAGGTTAATGGTGTAATATTTACTGGCAAAGCAAAATTTACATCAAAAAATATTGAAAACTTTTTTGTAAAATATAACACAAAAATTTTTCTACCAGAAGGACATGATTCAATTACTAATTTGCAACAAATGGGGATTGAGGTTTCACAAATAAAATATAATAGCGATAATAAAATTAATGATAGTTTATCCATAAATTATTTATTAATAAATAATGAGTTTTCAGGAACAATTATAAAAGTTAATGATTTTGTTTATTTAGAATTATCTAAAAATTATAAAGAATTTTATGAAATAGAAATCTTAGAAAACTTTATATTAGATAATATTAACTATAGATTAAATTGTGTTAAAATAAATGATAGTAATGTAAACTTTAATAAATATAATTCATTTATTAAAACAAATAGATTTATTTTTAATGAAGATAATAATATAACTCTAACTATTTGAGGGCTTTGCCCTTAAAGTTTTTTCATGCAAAAAAAATGTATTATTAGTAATTATAAAATAGATTAATAAAATATAATTAGGAGAGTATAGGAAAATGAAATTTGAAGAACTAGAATTATCTTTAACAAAGAAAATAGCAAATGTTTATATAATTAATGGTGGGGAAAGTTATCTTACAACAACATCTCTAAGTATAATAGAAAAAGCTTTAAATTTAAATTATCCTGATTTTAATAAAATAATCTTTACTGATGAAGGATATAAAACAGCAGGAGATATTATTAATGCTTGTCAAGTTCTACCTTTTTGTGATGAAAAAAGATTGATAGTAGTTTATGATTATATAGGCAAAAAGAACGAATCAGAAAAAAAAGAATTTTTAAAGTATTTTAATAATCCAGTTGATAGTACTTGCTTAGTATTTTTTTCAACTAATAAAAGCGAATTTTTCTCTTCTTTAGAAGGAAAGCCTGTTGTGATAGAATGTGAAAAAGTCTCAAATAACTTTTTAACTAAATTCGTTACCGATAAATTAAAATTTTCTAATCTTGAACTTACTTCAGAGGCATTAAATAAATTTCTTGATTATTGTAATTATTCCATAACTAAATTAAATACAGAAATAGATAAACTGAAAACACTTGTTTTATCAAATAATATTATAGATGAAGATATTATAGAAAATATAGTAACTAAGGATATAGAATATATAATATTTGATTTAACAAACGCAATAAGTAATAAACAAAACGATAAGGTATATCTTTTAATAGATAATATGATTAAAAATAAAGAACAACCTATTAATATTATAGCAACAATTTCTTCTCATTTTAGAAGATTATTTTATGTTTCAAGAAGCGATTTAACAAATAAGGAATTAAGCGAACTATTAGGAGTTAAAGAATTTGCTATAATTAAATATAAACAGCAAGCTCAAAATTTTACTCAAAAAAAGTTAAAAGATATTTTTGATAAATGTATTGAAGTTGAGTTTATGACTAAAAATGGAAAAATGGAGGGAAAGAACGCAGTCAATTATTTAATTGCAAATATATTAAAATAAATAATACGTATTATAATTAAATAATAGTTTTATTTTTGATAATTAAAAGATTTATATAATTTCATAATATTTTAATAACTAGTTATTTAAAAATTTTAATTTTTTGAAAGATATATTATTTGTTCATTAGTTAAATTTTTATGAAAAACCTTATTTATGGAAAATCCTATAATGTCTGCTAGTTTATTTATAGCTATGTCTATATCTTTTAAAGTTAAAACATGGTCAAAATAGGGTTTCTTAATTATGTTCGATAAATTGGTTACAACAGGGCAACCTACACTTATAACGGGTACTCCTAATGAAGAATTACATAATTTTGGTTGTTTATTGCCAATTTCACAACCAGGAGTTAAACCACA
>CANBBP010000009.1 GCA_947366895.1 uncultured Clostridia bacterium | reverse complement strand
AAGAGGGAAAATGAAAAAAAAGAAGAAAAATATCAAAAAATGTATAAAAAAGATAGAAAATAAATTAAAATTATAGATAAATTAAATAAAATTAATGTAAAAGACATAAAATATCACGGAAATATATTAAAAATTTAAAAAGTATTTAACACTTAATGTTAAATTATCCTTCCGTATTTATTTTTCTAGATAATCAAATTTTCCAAAAATAATTTTATATAAATATGTTATAAGAAGTTTTATATCATATCAGGTTGTTGAAGAAAAATGTTTGTACTACGCAATCACTTCAAAAACGTAGGCACAAAGAAAATTTCCATTTATTAATAAAAAAGCAATCCGTATTTTATATGTACAGACTGACAGTATTCTGGCGGTGGCGGAGAGATTCGAACTCCCGTGCCGAATTAACGGCAAACGCATTTCGAGTGCGCCTCGTTATAACCACTTCGATACGCCACCTTAAAATATTTTAAAATTTAATAAAATTATATTAATATAATAGATTATATTTTATAATAATGCAAGTTTAATTTAAATTTTGTCTTTTTTACATCATCTTTTTTTGTTGTTTAACATTATTACTATCATTGACATAATTATTAATAATTGTTATAATTTTAGTACTTTAAATAAGTGTGGAAATTAAAAAAATAATTTTTATTACTAGATAAATTAGTTTTAATTTTTATTTAAAATAGGATTATGAGAATTAACGAAATAATTATTTAATAGTTTAAAGGTTATCAATTCATATGGTTAATGTTTTTGATAAACACTGTATTTAATTTATAATAATTTCTTTGATTAAAGAATTTTTGGAATATAGATATAAGTTTGTATTTTATAAATAATGAATGGAATATCAAATTTTATAGCATGGTTAATTAAAAGGGGAAATATGGAAGAAAATTTAACTTTAGCAGAAGAACTTTTATTATTAACAATGAATTTACAAAATTTTTGTGAAAATACTAATGATAAAAATTTTAATAAAAATGTGTTTTCTATTAAATTTAAAATTTTGTTACTTATAAAAGAGTATGGAAATATTTCACCTTCAACACTTGTAAGTAGTTTAAATATTGCAAAATCCAATATAGCTATATTTTGCAAAATGTTGTTACAAGAAAAATTAATAGAAAGTAAGCATGATGAATTTGATCGTAGAATAATTTATTATTGTTTAACTTCTAAGGGGAAAGAGTATGTTTCAAATTTTGTAAGTTTGCTTGATAGACATATATCAAACAAAATGGAAGAAAAACAACAAAAGACAATGCAAAAAAATTTAAAAGCAATAAATAATAATCTTGTAAAATTAGGAGCAAAATAATATGTTGAAATTATTTAATTCATTGACAAATAAAAAAGAAGTTTTTAAACCAATAGATAATGACCTTGTTAAAATGTATTCATGCGGTCCAACTGTTTATTCTTACCAACATATAGGCAATATGAGAGCATACATTTTTATGGATACTTTAAGAAGAACTATTAAGTATAATGGTTACAAAATTAAAGGAGTTATGAATGTAACAGATGTAGGTCACTTAACAAGTGATGAAGATAGTGGTGCGGATAAAGTTGAAAGTGCAGCAAAGAAAGAAAATAAGACTCCTGAAGAAATTGCTAAATTTTATTCAGATATCTTTTTTCATGATTTAGAATTATTAAATATTGATATTCCTGAGTATATTACTCCAGCAACAAAATATATTCCTCAAATGATAGAATTTGTAAGAGGGTTAGAAAAGAAAGGCTACACATATAGAATAGAAGATGGTATATATTTTGATGTTAAAAAATTTTCTAAATATGGTCAATTAAGTAATAAAGATTTAAATAGACCAGGTAATGCTAGAATTGAGGAAAATTCTAATAAGCATCATGCTTTTGATTTTGCTTTGTGGAAGTTCGTGCCAGATAGCCACATTATGAAGTGGGATAGCCCATGGGGAATAGGTTGCCCAGGTTGGCACATAGAATGTAGTGCAATGAGTAAAGACATTTTAGGTGATAAGTTTGATATTCACACAGGAGGAATAGACCACAAAACTGTTCACCATGAAGATGAGATTGCTCAAAATGATGCTTTGGCAGGTCATAGGGTAGTAAATACATGGATACACAATGAATTTTTACTAGTTGATGGGGGAAAGATGAGTAAAAGTTTAGGCAATGTTTATACCTTAGCTGATTTAAAGCAAAGAGGGTTTAATCCACTAGACTTTAAGTTCTTTTGCTTAAACACTCATTATAGTAAAAAAATTAATTTTACTTTTGATGGGCTTAAGGCTAGTGCCATGGGCTATAAAAAATTAAAAGCAAATTTGCAAGAACACAAAGTAGGTACTGAAAAAGTTGATAGTGAAAAGATTGATGATTATAAACAAAAATTTCTTGATGCCATTAATGATGATTTGAATTTTCCACTTGCTATTGGTGTTTTGTGGACAATGTTAAAGACTGAACCAAAATCTATCGTTGTATATAAAACTGCTATGCAATTTGATAAAGCCTTAGGATTAGAATTAGAAGTAAAAGAGGAAGAGCCTTTTGAGGAAATAGATATTATTCCACAAAATGTTAAGGATTTAGCTGATGCAAGATTACTTGCTCGTCAATCTAAGAAATGGGAAGAAAGTGATAGGTTAAGAGAAAAAATTGCTGAGTTAGGCTTTAATATTAAAGATAGTAAAAATGGATATGAATTAGAAAAAATTTAAATAAAAAGCATTATAGAAGAATAAATACTATAAAAGTTTTCTAAAAATTTCTTTAAAAATATATTAATAAGAAAAAATAAAATCACAGGCTTTGGCCTGTGATTTATTTTTTTAGTACTTAACAATATTTAAGTTTTACTTCATATTATATACAATAAAATTATTAAAATATTTTGCAGGAAAATATATAATAAGTTATAAAGTATGTTTGATAAAATATTAGTGGTTGAAATTTTTTATAAACTATGATAAAATTACTTGAATTAAAATTTTTGTAAGTTATTAGACAAAAACAAGTTAAGGAGAAAATATTACAATGCTTGAAATTTTGGAAAAACAAAGAAAATTTTTTAAGACAAATCAAACCTTAAGTATTAAGTTTAGATTAAATCAATTAAAAAGATTAAAAACCCAAATTTATGCTTATCATGATAGAATTTGTCAAGCTTTTAAAAAAGATTTAAATAAAAATGAATATGATGTAGTATCAACTGAAATAGGTCTTGTTATGAATGAAATTAATGGTGCTATAAGGCATTTAAAAAGATGGGCAAGACCAAAAAGAGTATGGTCATCGGTAATTAATTTTCCTGCAAAGGCTTATAAGCACTATGATCCATATGGATGTGTATTAGTTGCAGCACCTTGGAATTATCCTTTTCAACTTACTATGATTCCTGTAATAGGTGCAATTGCTGGTGGGAATACTGTTATTGTAAAACCATCTCGTTCTACACCTAATGTAACGGAAATAATAAAAAAATTATTTAATATTTTTGATGATAACTATGTTTATATTGTTACAAAGGAAGAAGAAATAGAACAACTTTTTGATCAACCTTTTGATTTTATTTTCTATACAGGTTCTCCAAAACAAGCAAGAGAATTATCAAAAAAACAAGCTCAATATTTAACTCCTATGGTGCTTGAACTTGGAGGGAAAAGTCCATGTATTGTAGATAAAGATGCTGATGTTGAGGCCAGTGCTAGGAGAGTTGTTTGGGGTAAGTTTTTAAATGCTGGTCAAACTTGTATTGCTCCTGATTACGTTTTGTTACATAAAGATATTAAAGAATTATGGCTACAATATGCAAGGGATTATATTAAAAATTTCTATTATGATGGTGAAACTTTAAGAGATGATTTTGTTAAAATTATTAACGAAAAGAATTTAAAAAGAGTTACAAAACTATTAAGCGAAAATCATATTTTTTGTGGTGGAGATGTTGTTAGAGAACAAACTCTTGAACCTACTATCTTAACTGAAGTTACAAGAGATAATGCTGTTATGCAAGAAGAAATTTTTGGACCTGTAATGCCTGTACTTGATTTTGAAGATTTAGATGAAGAACTTGAAATAATTAGTAATTTAGATAAACCTCTTGCTTTCTATTATTTTGGAACAGATAAAAAGAACATAAAGAAAGTTAAAACAAATTGTCAATTTGGTGGTGGCTGTATTAATGATACTATTATGCATATTAGCGAAGGTCATCTTACATTTGGTGGTGTAGGCAATAGTGGGATGGGCTCTTATCATGGCAAACAAACTTTCTTGACTTTTACTCATGAAAAGAGTGTTTTACAAAAAAATCCTAAGACTGAAATTAATCTTAAATATCCTCCTACTAATGATAAAAAGTTGAAATTTACAAAATTTATTTTTAGAATAAAATAATAGATTTTAAAAAATTAAATAACTTAAAAATGAACTTAATAAAACCTTATATAATTTAATGCATTATATAAGGTTTTATTTTTTATAAAAGATTATTAGTTTACTTATTTTAATAATCTTGCTAAGATTTTATTAAATTAATTTTTAAGTATTAATGCAAAATGTTTTAAATTTTTATTAAGAGGAAAGGAAAGATGTATTCAAGAATTGAAAGAATAATAGGAGAAGAGAAACTAGAAAAAATAAAGAAAAGTTCTGTTGCAGTTATAGGTGTAGGAGGTGTTGGTGGTTATATAGCAGAGATGTTAGTAAGAACGGGAGTTCAAAATATAACATTGGTAGATTTTGATAAAATTGATGTAAGCAATATTAATAGACAAATAATTGCAACAACTAAAAATATAGGTAAATATAAAGTAGAAGAATTTAAAAAACGCTTATTAGATATCAATCCAAAATTGAATTTAACAACTTATAATTTAAAGATAACTAAACAAGAGATACCAAAGGTTATAGATTTATCATTAGATTTTGTTATAGATGCAATAGATGATATTCCTGCAAAAGTAGAATTAATAAAATATTGTGTGAAAAATAATATTAATATTATTTCTTCAATGGGTACAGGAAATAGATATAAGACTCCACAATTTGAAATCACGGATATATCAAAAACTTCGTATGATAAACTTGCAAAAAAGTTACGGAAATTATTAAAAGATGAGGGCATAAATAATTTACCTGTTTGTTATACAAAAGAACCAGTTGAGGTAACAGATAGTTTAGGTAGTGTTGTCTATTATCCTTTAATGTGTGCAGGAACTATTACAAGTTATGTTATAAATAAAATTTTGGAAAATAAAAATAAGTAAAAAAATATTATAAAAAAAGTTGCAAAACCTATTGCAACTTTTTTATTTATTTCTTTGCACTATTTACAAAAGATAAGTCTATATAATCGTTTGATAAATCACACAAAGGGCAATTATTATAGGCTTGTTTTCCAGTGTCTGTATGACCGCAGTGTCCGCATTTCCATTCTAGAGGAACAGCACTTTTATAAATTGCTTTGCTTTTTAGTTTATTGTATAAACTATCTAAAATCATAAAATGGTCATTTTCTACAAGTGCAACAAGTTTAAATTTTTCGGCAATATCTTTAAAGCCTTCATCTTCTGCTATTTTTGAAAAAGTAGGATAAATGCTAGTGTTTTCACTTTTTTCGTTATTGGCAGATGTTTTTATCATATCCATAATGTTACCATCTTGAAAAGGATATCCTGCTTTAATTTCTATATTGGTATCTGGTGTGCCACCATGTGATGAAATTAAGTCCCAAAATACTCTAGCATGAGCCATCTCATTTTTAGCCAAATCTTTCATAAGCATTTGTATATTTTTTTTACCTTCTTTAATTGCTTTTTGACCTATAAATTGGTATCTTGCTCCTGCTTGACATTCTCCAGCAAATGCTCGGGCTAAATTAGTTTTTGTTTGAGATTCATCAAAGTTCATGTTTATTTTTCCCCTTTTAATTTTTATACTATAAAATAATTTACTTTTTTATTGCTTATTAAACATATTTTTTTTGTAAATTTACAAAAACTAAATTTATATTTTTATTTGCTAAATCTTGAAATTTTATTTAAAATAAACTAAGAGGTAAAAGTTTTTTATGTTAAATATTTTTAAACAAGAAAGAAGATATACTGTATTTGACAAAAATACCTATTTAAGATTAATTAAACTTATTGGTACTATGACAACCTATACTCTTGACTATCCAACAAAACAAAAACTTGTAGATTATTATTATGATAATGAAAATCATTTATTAAATGAAAATGAATTATTGTTAAGACGCAGAATTTATGGTAATAAAGCGGAACTTAAAATTAAAAGAAGATATTTTAAAGAAGAATATTTTTATACTGATAATTTACGAAGTCATGAAAGAGAAAAAGAGATAGGAGCAAAAGACCCTTTATCAAAACATTACTTTTTTTTAAATAATGCTTTAAACTCTATGTTCTCTAATAATTTACAATTTGACCCTGATAAACTTTTTGAGCAAGTTAGAGTAAATTTGATTATAAAAATTGACCAAGAAAATCGTAAACTTTTTGGTTATGGTGGGTTAAAGGTTGAAATAAGACAAGAAAAATTAAAAATATTTAATAAAATAACTAATCGTAAAGCAAAAACTGAGTTGATACAATTAAAACTTTTATCATCAGAAGATACTTTACCTTTATTTGAAGATTTTATTACACGTGTAGAAAGACATTGTAAAGAAATTTTTTACACAAAAGATAGTAAACATGAAATAGCAATAAAGAATACTAGACCTTTACCTACTAAAGAAGAAATTAAAAAACATAAAGAAGAAATGCTTAGAAGAAAGGCTTTTGAGGAATCGGGTGAACCTACTCAAAATGCTTAAACGAAAAATTGATATTTTTTATATATTAAAAAAGAAAAGTTATTTACTTTAACTATTTAAATAAAATAGATTTAAAAAATAAAATAAGATAATAAAACAAGTTTTAAATTTAGGCTTGTATTTAAAGTTTTGGTTTTTTAAAGGAGAAAACAAATGAAAGATTATTATGTAATTATTGATTGTGACCCTGGTATTGATGATGCAATGGCAATTATGAATGCGGTAAATAGTGAAAATATAGAAGTAAAACTTATTTCAACGGTTTCAGGCAACTTAACTATAGAAGAAACAGTTAAAAATGCTTTAAAGCTAACAGAAATCTTTAACGTTAATATACCTGTTGCAGAGGGTGCAAAACAACCTGTAAAAAGACAAAGTGTATATGCAGCAATGGCTCAGGGTACAAAAGGCATGGGAGGATATACTTTTCCTAAACCTAAAACAAAACCTTTTATTTATAAAAGTCCTGATGCTATTTATTATTTTTTACAAGAAAATCCTGCAAAGAATACAACACTACTATGTTTAGGACCTATGACAAATATTGCTAATCTTTTAACAAAATATCCTGATGCTAAGAATTTAATATCAAGAATTGTTTTTATGGGTGGCAGTAAAGATGAAAATGGAATGACTGAACCTTATAGAGAATTTAATGTTGCATATGACCCAGAGGCCATGCAAATTGTATTTGATTCTAATATTCCTCTTGTTATGGTTCCTATGGAACTTGGACATATAGCATATTTTACTCCTGAAGAACAGGGTAAGATAAAAAGAGCAAATGCAGTAGGAGAAATATTCTATAAAATGTTTACAAAATATAATGATTTTCATGTTGGCAAATTGGGGGCTGCTGTACATGATAGTTGTTGTGCATTATATTTATCTAATCCGGAAATTTTTAGAACAGAAGAAGCTAATATTAAAATAGAATATCATACGCAAAAAGATAAAGAATATGGATTTATAAATTGTGATTTTTCAAATCCTGTTAAAAATGCTACAGTTTGTGTTGATATAGATGTTGAAAAAATGAAAAAGATAATATATGGAAATTTATTTAACTATAATTAATTTTTTTATATATTTTTGTTAATTTACTTAAGAAGTCAAACTTAATTTATTGTTGCAACTAAAAATATTGTACACAGAAGCAAAGTTATAAAAAATATTGATTTAAGTATTACTGATGTTTATGATTATGGTTTAAGTAAACTTTTTAAGTACAAGATAGCAATAGTATAAATGATTTTATGATGAAATACTTATTAGAAAAGGGATATGTAAAATTTGAAAAATTTAAGAGAAATTCCTGAATGTGCTAGACTTATAGATGAAATGTGTTTAGAATTAGAAAAATTACTAAAGCCTATAGGTTTTGATAGTGGACCACATAAAAGACTTAGAGAATCATATATAAAAAGGATATTTGAAGAGGCTGATAAATATAAAAAAGAACACCCAGAAGAATTTAAAGATTAGTCAATTATAAATACAATTTAAGGCAATGTGCATTAGTACTTTGCCTTTTTTGTTGCCCTACCGTATGGCAAAAAACTAGGATTACGACTGACCTTGCTAGTCTTAAAGCAAGAATTAACGGGAACCACCCGAAAAAAAGGAGCTTGTTATGGATAATAACGAAAAAACAAATTCTACTTTGCAGGACAATTATGCAAACTCTCTAAACAAATTATTAATTGAAGTTTTGGGAGCAGATTTTGATGCAGAAAAAACGAAAGCATTGGAATCAAAACTGACTAACTTTATAGGCAAAACTACTGTTCCAAGAGCAGTTTTTAGTGATTCAAATTCAAAGTTAAAAGAATTGAAAACTAAATTATCAGAAAGAGCAGAGAAGAATAAAGGTAGTGAAGAGTGGGAAAAGAAGGCAAAGGCAATAAATCTAAAAACTGTTAAAGCATTACTTGACCTTATTATTTTGTCTTCTTTTTTTTATTAATATAATCATTTTGCTTTTAACTATTATAGGTATTAAAAAATATATTATTTTTAGTGTTAAAGTGAGTAACTAATAAATTTATTTATTTAAAATATATTTCGTTTTACTTGAAAACACTCTATATTTATAGTATTATATAATTGTAGTATATACACTATAGTTTTATAATAAAAATTTATTATTTAAATAATTACACTAGTAAAATTAAACTGTTTTAAATTTAATTAATGCTTTATAAACATTAGAAAAAAGAAATAAAAAGGAGGAGTAAAAATGAAAACTTATTTTAATAAAATTGCTCTATTTTTATTTGTTGTTATTTCTTGTGTTTTGTTGGGCGGTTGTAGTGCAGAGTATAATTTAATTTTAAAGGATAATGGCTTAATAGAAACAAATTTTACTATTGATTTAACAGGTATTGAAGATGTAAAGAGTGAAAAAATAGCTTCGGCACTTTCAGTATATTTTCGCCAACTTGATGTAGCTTTTGAACAAAGTACTGTTGATTTGTATTCTAAAATTTATAATTATGAAGAGTTAAATTTAACAACTAATGAACAAAAAGTTGCTTACATATTAGGAAGAAATGGTTATATAGTAAACAACAGTGAAATTATTAAAAATGGTAAAAAAATAAATTTTCAAAAATCTTTTTATTCGCTTAACAAAAGTTTATCACGATCACTTACTGCGTACTATTTATATTTTTATCCTTCTGCATTAAAGTATGATGAAACAACAAACGATATTGTATTATCGGCTAGTTATAATAATTTAATGGATGATATTCCTTTGTCTTCTAAACTTGAAAAAGAAGAAGGAACCTTTTTAGCTAAGTATATTCAAGTTGCTAATCCTCTTTATTATAATGGAGAAGAACCTAAATTTTTATATGATTATCCTGTAGTTGCAGTTTCTAAAGGAGCTACCTTAAAGGAATATATCTTAAAAGTATTAGACCCTGAAGGGATAAATAGAGAAAATTTAGAAAACGAATTAAATATTATTTTTAATTTTACAACCCCTTATGATAGAGTTCATTCTAATGGTAATATTGCTCAAAACGGGAATTCTTATACTCACTCATGGGTTTTAGGCGGTGTTGATAGCACTATAACTTTTTATAGAAATATGGCCCGTCCTATTTGGTGGTATGTTATAGGTATTGCGGTTGGTTTTTTAATAATTATTATAGGTTTAATTATTGCTACTATTATTAAAAATCATAAAAAGAAAGTTGGTATGGATGCTTTAAAGAAAATAGATGAATTAGCAAACAAAGTTTAGTTAAAAAATAAAAAGAGTTTACAAAAAAAATAATACAAAAATTAAATAAGAGTGTATAATTAAATTATATTAATTTAAAAGAAGGTAAAATTTTGGCTAAAAATAAAAAACTTTATGAAGAAAAAAAAAGAGAAGTTTTTAATACTAAATATACATTTATTAAGTATGCTAAACGATATGGTATTATCTTATTAGTTTCTTTGCCAATAATTTTAATATCAAATTATATAATGAGTTTAAATATTTCTTGGTATAAAGGTGCTGTTACTTTTTTTGTTAGTTTTGCCATGTTGTTATTTGCTCTTTTAATAGGTATAATAATATTTAGTAAAATTGATGATAGAAGAAGGAAAAATCTTGACCCAGAAAAAGAGAGGGACCCTTTTGCAGATTAAACTTTTACTATTTATCTTTTAATTAAGATAATAAATATTAAATAAAAAAAAGAAAGGACAAAAATAATGGACAAAAAAGCAACTTCAAAATCTCCTAGAATGATACCTCATAATATAGAAGCTGAACAATCTATTTTAGGTTGTAACCTAATAGATGATAATGCTGTTTTACAAGTTATGAATACTTTAAAGGTAGAAGATTTTTATTCACAAGCACATCAAACTATTTTTGATGCTATGATTGCAATCTATCGTGCAAATAAACCCATTGACTATGTTACCTTAACAGATGAACTTGAAAAAAATGGCACCCTTGAAAGTGTTGGTGGAATAGATTACATAACAACTTTAACAAATGTAGTTCCTAGTACAGCAAATTATAAGCACTATTGCGATATTGTTAAAAGAGATAGTGTTTTAAGAAAGTTAATAAGAGTAAGTCAAGATATTATAGAACATGCTTATAATGGGGAAGATGATGTACTTGATTTTGCAGAAAAATCTATTTTTGAAGTTTCCGGAGAACAAGACTTTTCTAACTTAACCCCTATAAGTGAAACTTTGCCACAGGTTATAAGTAAGTTAGAAAAATTAGAACAAGATGGTGGAACAGTTAGGGGTGTAACAACAGGACTAAGTGAATTGGATAAACTAACTAATGGTTTGCAAAAAAGTGACTTAATATTACTTGCTGCTCGTCCTAGTGTGGGTAAAACAAGTTTAGCTATGAATATAGTTACCAATGCAGCATTAATGGGTAAAAACAAAGTTGCTGTTTTTTCTCTTGAAATGCCTAAAGAACAAATTGTTCAAAGAACACTTTGTAGCATAAGCGGTGTAAGCATGGAAAAAGCTCTTAGCGGAAAACTTAGTGAAGGTGGCACAGGAAATTGGAAAGCAATATGGGAAGGTAATAAAAAACTTGCCGAAGCAAAAATATTTATTGATGATTCTTCATTAAATACTCCTGTTGATATTTTAAGCAAATGTAGAAGACTTAAAAGAGAACAAGGTGGACTAGACCTAATTATGATAGACTATTTACAACTTATGGGTAGTGGTAAAAATGGTTCTAGTCGTGCTGAAAGCCGTCAACAACAAGTTAGTGAAATGACAAGAAACTTAAAGATTGCTGCACGTGAATTACAAGTACCTATTATTCTTTTATCACAGTTATCTCGTGACATTGAAAAACGTGAAGGACATAGACCTGTTCTTAGTGACTTGAGAGAATCGGGTGCAATTGAGCAAGATGCTGATATTGTTATGTTTATTCATAATCCTTCTAAGTATGGCGATGCTGAAATGTCTGATGGCCCTAATATTTGCGAACTTATAGTTGCAAAACATCGTAATGGTTCCTTAGGTACTATAAAATTAAAATGGATACCAGAAATTACAACTTTTGTAGATGTTGGTAAAAGTAGCAATATTAAAAGTTTAGAAGAATTAGCACCTCCTCCTATGCCTGAATATAATGGTGAAATTTCTATGACAGAAACTGATGATATAGATTTTTAATTTATGTCTTTAATTATTGCTTTTTATATTAATTAAATTTAGAGGATTATTTTTATTATGGAATTAATAGATGTTTTAGATGAAAATGGAGTTTTTACAGGGGAAGTTTTGCCAAGAGATGAAGTTCATAAAAAGGGTTTATGGCACAGGGCTATTGTTGTTGCTATAATAAATGAAAAAAATGAAATTTTATTACAACAAAGAAGTAATAAAAAAGAGAAAAATCCAGGGATGTGGGACATCTCAGCGGCTGGACACATTTCAACTGGTCAAGATGCTTTGTCTGCTGCGGCAAGAGAAATAAATGAAGAAGTAAATGTCTTGTTGGGTTATAGAACGGAAATTAAAGATTTTAGATATATGTATTGTTTTAGAAAAGAGCAAGTCTTTAAGCCTGATTTTATTGAAAGGCAGTTTTATGATTTCTTTATTTTAAGAGTTTTTGGATTAGATGATAAAATTTTGCGATTTCAAAAAGAAGAGGTTCAGGCTGTTAAATTTTGTGATATAACAACTATTCAAGAAATGATAGATAATGATAAAATAGTTTCAAGACCTGAAGTCTATAAAGTTTTAGCTAACTTTTTATTTAGATTTTAAAACATTTATTTTTGAACATACTTTATTTTAAAAGAAATATAATTAATGAAATATTATTAAAATGATTATTTAATAATTAGGAGAATAAAATGAAAAAACTTAATGCAAAAGAATTAAGAGAAATGTGGATAAATTTTTATAAAGAAAAGGGTCATGCTTACATTCCTTCTGCTTCACTTGTTCCAGAAAATGACCCATCAGTTTTATTTACAACTGCAGGTATGCATCCACTTGTTCCTTATTTATTAGGAGAAAAGCACCCATGTGGTAAAAGGCTTGTTGATATTCAAAAATGTATAAGAACAGGTGATATTGATGAAGTTGGTGATGACTATCATTGTACCTTCTTTGAAATGTTAGGTAATTGGAGTTTAGGCGATTATTTTAAAGAAGAAAAAATTCCTTGGAGTTTTGAGTTTTTAACTAGTCCTAAATATCTTGATATACCTAAAGAACAACTAGCTGTTACTATTTTTGCTGGAGATGAAACAGCACCAAGAGATGAAGTTAGTTTTAATGCATGGAAAAAGTGTGGAATATCTGAAGATAAAATTTTCTTTTTACCAAAAGAACATAACTGGTGGATCCTTGCTAGTGGTGTAGGTCCATGCGGTCCTGATAGTGAAATGTTTATTGATACAGGCAAACCTAAGTGTAGTGAAAACTGTAATCCTTCATGCAATTGTGGAAAATATATAGAAATCGGTAACGATGTTTATATGGAGTTTATTAAAAAAACTAAAGATGGAAAGGTAGTTTCTAACCCTCAAAAGAATGTTGATACCGGTTTTGGTTTTGATAGACTTTTATATATTTCTAATGGTTTTGAAAGTGTTTATGATAGTGAAATTTTTATACCTATCATTAAAAAGATAGAAGAACTAAGTGGTAAGAAGTATAAAGAAAATAATGAAACAAAAAGAAATATGAGAATTATTGCTGATCATATTCGTGCATCAGTATTTATAATTAGTGATGGAGTTACTCCTTTAAATGTAGGTCAAGGGTATGTTTTAAGAAGATTATTAAGAAGAGCAATTAATTGTGCTTCAAGACTTAACCTAGAAGGGTTTAAATTGGCAGACCTTGTTTTAGTTGTGGTTGATATTTATAAAGAAACTTATCCTGAATTAGAAGAAAAGAAAGAATTTATTAAAGATACTATTTTGCAAGAGGCTGAAAAATTTTCTAAAACTTTACAACAAGGTATAAAGGAATTTGAAAAAGTTAGCACTTATTGTAAAGATGGAAAGTTAAGTGGTAAAACTGCATTTAGATTATATGACACTTTTGGTTTTCCTTTTGAATTAACAAAAGAACTTGCAACAGAAAAGGGCTTAACTATTAATGAACAAGAATATGAAGAGGCTTATAAGATACATCAAGAAAAATCAAAAGCCAATAACGATAAAGTTTTTAAAGGTGGACTTGCCGATACCAGCGAACAAACTACTAGACTTCACACAGCAGCTCATTTATTGCAAGCAGCTCTTAAAAAGATAGTAAGCGAAGATATTCATCAAAAGGGAAGTAATATTACTTCTGAAAGGTTGCGTTTTGATTTTAATTGTGACCATAAATTAACCGATGATGAAAAGCAAAAACTTGAAGCTTTTGTTAATGATGCAATTAAAAAAGATATCCCTGTTGTGTGTGAAGAATTATCTTTAGAAGAAGCAAGGAATCAAGGTGCTGTTGGTATCTTTGACAATAAATATAGCGACAAAGTTAAGGTTTATACAATAGGGGAAGTAAGCAAAGAAATATGTGGAGGCCCTCATGCAAAACGTACAGGAGAACTTAAAAACTTTAAAATAGTTAAAGAAGAATCAAGTTCTGCTGGGGTAAGAAGAATAAAGGCAATTATTAATTTTTAACTTAAATACTTTAAAAAGCTATTTAGTTTAATTAATTAACAATACTTTATTTAAGTTTATAAAATATTTGATATTTTAATATATTCTAAATATTTTCTAACAAATTTAATATGTGTCTTAAGCCTAAAAGGAGGAACAAAAAACTATGGGTTCGGAAAAATCGCTTAATGGATTTACTAAGTTTTTAATTTACTTAGGTGTAATATTAGGAGCAGTTTTAGTTATTGTATTAATATGTTTTGCTGTTATGTTTTTTGTTCCAGGAACTTCTATTTTGGGTTATGAATATGTTAAATATTCCAATAGTACCGAACACAAGTTCACAACTGAAACATCTCTTTCAATTGCTGATATTACAGCCTTTGAAGTAGTTACCGAATCAACGGACATTTATATTTATCCGAACCAACAGGCGAACGAGATTAAAATAATACATAAAGAGGGAATGTCTGGTTTTGCAAAATCTATAGATGTTGTTCATGGAGTTACCTCTCAAATTATTTCAAAAAGTTTTGATGGAAATAATACTGAACTCAAAACTCTTATATTTAATGTTGATGAACCTCGTGGTTTAATGTCTACAAATTTTTCTAGTGTAGTTGTTTATTTGCCAAGCAATATTTATCTTAATACCATTAGTGCTAAATCTTCAGGCGGTAAAATTTCTTATAGTTCTAAAAGTACAAAAAAGAATGAAACCGAAGTTATTTCTTGTAGTAACTTATATTTAAAAACAAGTGGAGCTGGAAATGTTAATATAACTAATGATCAAGATATTTCAAACTATTATATATCAACTTATTACGGTTCATTATTTTTTAGTGATATTGAAGAATTAAGTGCTAATAAAATTGTTTATGAAACAGGTTCAGGGGCTTTTGAATATACAAATAAAGCTGGCGATGCAACAATTAATGTTAGAGATGAACTTTTTATAAAATCAAATAGACAAGTTGGTATAGGCCCACAAATTAGAGTTAATAATCTTAATGGTAATTTAAAAGTAGAAACATTCAACGGATATTATCATTTCTATAAAATTGGCGAAGAAGGAAATAATAAAACTGTTGCAATTACAACAAATAATTCTCGAATTAATTTAGATACAGTTTATGGCCAAGTATCAATTTTAAGTAATGGAGATAAAATATCAAACACTATTGATATTGAAAATCTTTATGGTGGTAATGGGGTAAATAATTTAGATGCAGGCGAAGGAAACATAAAGGTAAATTTGCTTAATGGAGATACTGCACTTAATACTACGAGTGGTCATATAAATGTTGGGAATGCAAGTAATGATAGTAGTATTTGGGCACACTCAACTTCGGGAAATATTAATATTACCTATTCTGCAAGTGAAAAAAGTAATAACACTAATAAAACAACTGTTTTAACAAATTCAGGTAATGTAAATTTAAAAAATGTTTCAAATGCGGTTAATATTCATATGTTGTCTAGTGATATAAGAACTAACCTCAATTTAACTTTTACAGCAATCGCTTCTACTGATAATGTAATAAATGCTGGCAATAGAAATGTTTTTATAACTTATGTTGGTTCTAGTGATGCTTTGCAACATAGAATAGCTTCAACCACAGCTGTAGATATTGTACAAACAGCAGGAGTATCATGTTCTGAAATTAAAAGTAGTGATGCTGATACTTTGCGTAATAATGTAAAATATAAAGATTATCTTTTTAATTATCGTGTAGGCTATCCTGAATCTAATAACACAACTCGCCCTTATGATAGTTGGGGAAAAATGTTAATTAATACAACAGGTAGTATTACCTTGCGTACAATAACTGGTTTATAAAAAATATTAAGAAAGATGTAATGGAAATAAATTTAATTTTAGCAATAGTTTTAGTGTTTATTTTATTTGTAATTTTACCAAGTATAACAATATTTATTTGTATAAATAATAAACATATTTTAAAAATTTTAGGAATATTATATTTTGTAATTTATCTTTTGGGCTTAGTAATTCTTACATTTAGTAAAGTTGTTTTTACAAATAAAGAAATTATTATAACTTTTATTACAAATAACAAATGGTTTAGTTTAAATTTTTTATGGGCAAATTTTAGTGCTAGTAATATACTTTTAAATTTAGTTATGCTTTTTCCAGTTGGTGCTTTTATAATTTCTCTTAATACAAAGAAGGGATTTATTAAAACTATAATAGTTAGTTTTGTTATTAGTTTAATAATTGAAATATTGCAATTTATTTTGCCTGTTAATCGCACAACTGAGGTTTTAGATATTGTTCTTAATGTAATAAGTGGCATAATTGGGTATGCATATTTTAATTTTGTTTTTCTATTTTCAAAAAGGTATGAAGTTAATTTATTAAATTAAATTTATTAATAAATATAATTTATAAAAATAATATTTTTTACTTGCTTTTAATATTTATTATATAAGTCAAAGCCACCTGTTTATCAGGTGGCTTTAGTTTCTTTTTTTATTAAGTAAATCTATTTTATATCTCTTTAAGTCTTTCTATTTTATCTTCTTTAATTACTATAGTTACACTTTTAGTTGTTAAAATTTTTAAAGTTACAATTCTTGATAAAATTTTTTTAAAGCTTATTTTTTTATTTAAAGTATTTAACATTTTAAAATATTTTGGATTATTTTTGTTTAATGGTATAATAATTTTATATGAGTTATTATCGTTTTAAAATTGAAAAAATAGCGAATATGAAAATTTTACTGATATCATTTATTCAGACAAAGAAGCAAAACATTTTGTAAAGCATAGAACTTATTCTCCAACTTATATTGGTGATAAAGATTTATTTTCTTTTTTTAAAAGTAAAGAACACAGTCATAAAAAGAGTTCTTACTTTAAATTAGTTAATTTCTTTGGTGGTATTTCTTTATTAATGATTGCAATTAGCATTTGGTCATTTTTTAATGCTGAACCTTAAGAAAGGGTGGGCTTAATAGCTATTTTTCTCACCACTTTATTTTTTATTGTTGGCTTTATTCTATTTTTTACATTTCACATTATTGATCGTAATTTCGTTAATCTTGTAAATGATTTATTTATTGTTTATGATAAAGACAATATTTTCTGTTCGGTAGAAACTCAAAAAAGCAAAACTAGAGTTTTATATAAGAATAAACTTTATATTATAAAATCTAACAAAGTTAAAATTATTGATAAAGGTAGGAGGTTATATTTTGCTTATCTTAATATGCTTCCTATTATCACGTTAAAAATGGATAGATACAACCTTGAATTTGAAAAATCTAATTATGTTTATACCCTTACTCCAAAAATAAAATATTTACAAGATGGCACTTCAACTCTTTCTATTTGTTGCCCAAGACCTACTTTAAATTTAGAAAAAATACAAGAAGGAGAGATAATATATTTTCCAAAACCTCAATATATACAATTTAGTAAATACATGTTTGTTTTAAGTTCCAATTTAAAATTAAATTCTATATATTATGCTGCAACAGATAATATAATATCAAGTTACCATGTATTAACTCATGCACAACTAAAAGAGGTTGGCGAAGATGCTCTTTTAAATTTAAGAAAATTGGCAAATGAAAATACACAACTAAAAGAAATATTAAAAGATGTATTATAAATATAATAATCTATTATGTATAAAATAATAATTCAAAATTAAGTTACAATCTTTATAAATATCTTTTAAACTAATTTTTATTGTGTGTGGGTAATTTTAGTTTAATTGAAGCTTTGAATAATCTATTTATGTTTTTTATTTATTTTTTTAGAATCTTTATTTAAAGCTTGTTTTGATACATTATCTTTTGATTTATTGTCTTTTGCTTCTATTAAATTTGAATTGTTCTTATTAGCTAATTTTAGTCTTTTTTTATGTTTAACTAAAGATACAATTCCTAATGCGGTCATTCCAGTAATTAGTAAACTAACAAATATTATTATATTAACTGAATATTTACTTGTAAACGGTTGAGATTTAATAGAGTTATTTAAAACATTATTTACTAAGTTTCCTCCTTGTGAATCTAGAGGTTTATCAACTATAGTTAATGAATTATCTTCATCAACAACAGTAGAGAATAATGTTTTATCTATAACACTTGCTAGATATTTAACACTATCAAGAACTAGTTCTTTTTCTGCTAGGTAAGTACCCATTTCAAACAATAAACCTTTACTTGTTAATGCTTGATTATAATGACCCTTTGCACAATATATATCAAGAAATAACCATGGACAATATTCTTTTGCAACACTCATTAAGTACATGGCAAATTGCATGTTGGCATCTTTATTAGGGTTGGCTTGTCCTACAACAATTCTTACTTTACATCTTTCCACTCCATCTATTGATTTTACATAAACAGAACGTGCAACCCCATCACGGTGTATATCAAACAATGCATCAACTTTGTTTGTTAAAAGTCTTTTTGCGGTTGAAGAACTTCTTGTATAAGCACCACTATCGTGAGGAAGATGAAGGGTTTCATCTAAATATACTTCATAATTTAAAGCTTTAAATTCGTTACTTAAAGCTTTTGCAACATCATGTATTCCGCCTTTTCCGTATACACTAGAAGTATTATCTGTAGGTACATAACTTTCATCGTTATGCGACATGTATAAGCCAACACTTTTTTTAACGTTATTGTTTGAAAAATACAAACTTTTACTTTTTTTATTTATATTTGGTTTTTCATAATATCCATTAAGTTCGGCATATGCAGTTAAATGAGTATGGTCAACTTTATAAATTTCATATTCATTTAAATTGGCATCAATTATTTTATCGCCGACTTCTACTCGGTTACTTTCAAATATTATTCTACCTTCTTCATTGTATACTGTATAAATTTCTTTGCTACCATCGCCTGTGTCGGCTTTAACAAATAGTGAACTTGTGCCAAATGAAGCAAAACCAATTATAAACAAAATTACAAATACAAACATATTTTTAAAAAATGTTTTTTCTTTGTTTTGTTTAGTTAATTTATTAAGATTATTTTTATCTTGATTAATACTTTTAATATGTAAAATATGATTTTTAATTTTTTCTATAATTTTTTTCATATGCTTAGTATTTGTTTTTAGTATAAAATTATTTCTTACTTTTTTTGGTAGTTTTTTTATAATTTAAAATTTTTAATAAAAAATTATTAAATTATTTTAACAGTATTAGAATAAATAAACTAAAAGCATTTTGAAAAAATTTTTAATAATGATAAAATGTTTTTATTAATAATTAAACTTTGGTGTAAGTCTATATTTTTTCTAATTATATTTTCTTAAATTTTTTTAACAAGGATATGAGTATGCAAAATTCTACTGAACAAAAGATAACATTAAAAAATTTAGACACTTATAAATTTTTAGATAAAAATGAGGTTAAACTATTTGTAAGAAATAGTTTAAAAACCTTACCAAGTTATTCTGTAAATGAAGAGAATGTATTAATTAGTCTTGCTACAGGATTAACTTTATCGCAATTAATTTTATTTAATGGGTTTGACAGAAAGTTATTAAAAAATATTAAAAAATATTTAACTCTTAGACTTAATAATATGCCCTTAAATAAAATAGCAAAAAATTGTTTTTTTTATAAGAATAAATTTTATATTGATAATAATGTGCTTGCTCCTAGGAAGGAAACAGAACTACTTGTTGAAAAAGTAATAGAATATGTTGAAGTAAAAAAAATAGATAATGTTAATATTTTAGATTTGTGCTGTGGTAGTGGAGCAATTGGGTTAAGTCTTGCTAGACATATTGAAAATAGTAAAGTTACTTTAAGCGATATTAGTTCTTCGGCTTTAAAAGTTGCTAATAAAAATCGCAACAATTTAAAACTATCAAAAACAACAAATATTGTTAAAAGCGATATGTTTCAGGGCTTGAAAAAGAATATATGTTTTGATATAATTGTTTCTAATCCTCCCTATATAAAGACTAATGAAATTAGTTCTTTAGATGATAGTGTAAAAAAGTATGACCCTATAATAGCTTTAGATGGCGGACAAGATGGTTTAGATTTTTATAGAATAATTGCAAAAAATGCTAAATCTTTTTTAACCAAAAATGGTAAATTATTTTTAGAAATTGGATTTAATCAAGGAGAAGATGTTTCAAAAATATTTCAAAGTTTAGGGTATGAAACAAGTTTGCACAAAGATTATGCTGAATTAGATAGAATACTAATTGCAAAAATAAAATAACATAGGTAAGAAATAAAAATATAATAATTGATATTAATAATTATTAAAATCAAAATCTAAAAGGGCAAAAAAAGTTATGATAGAAAAACTAGAAAGTATTATGGAAAAATATAATGACCTTACTAAAAGAGTGGTTGACCCGGAGGTTATTGCAGACAATAAACTATGGAAGAAACTTGTAAAAGAGCATAGCGATTTAACTCCTATAGCAGAAGGTTATCAAAAATTAAAAACTTGTTTAAATAATCTTACTAGTGATGAAAATCTTCTTAAAACTGAAAAAGATGCTGAAATGTTGGATTTGTTAGAAGATGAGATAAAAACTTTAAAAAAACAAAAAGAAGAACTTGAAGAACAATTAAAAATTTTACTTTTACCAAAAGATGAAAATGATGATAAGAATGTTATTGTAGAAATTAGAGGCGGTGCTGGCGGAGATGAGGCTGCTTTGTTTGCTTATGAACTTATGAGAATGTATATGATGTATGCTGAAAAACATCATTATAAAACGGAAGTTTTAAACTTAAATGAAATTGAATTAGGAGGAATAAAAGAAGTAACTTTTTCAATTTCAGGTAATGGGGTTTATAGTAGACTTAAGTTTGAAAGTGGAGTACATCGTGTTCAAAGGGTGCCAGAAACCGAAAGTCAAGGCAGGGTGCATACTTCAACTGCTACTGTTGCAGTATTGCCTGAACTTGAAGAAGTTGAATTTGAAATTTTAGATAAAGATTTACGTGTTGATACTTATCGTAGTAGTGGTGCAGGTGGGCAACACGTTAATAAGACAGACTCTGCGATAAGAATGACACACTTACCTACAGGCATTGTAGTAACATGTCAAGATGAAAGAAGCCAATTAAAGAATAGAGAAAAAGCCATGATGATATTAAAGTCTAAGTTATATGATTTTTATCAAGGTCAAAAAAATCAAGAATATGCCGATAGTAGAAAAGCTCAGGTTGGTACGGGAGATAGAAGCGAAAGAATAAGAACCTATAATTTCCCTCAAGGAAGAATGACAGACCATCGTATAGGGTTCACCTCTTATAATCTTCTTGATTTTATGAATGGAAATATTGATGAACTTATTGATGAACTTCAACTTAATGACCAAAGAATTAAACTTGAGAACTTAGAAAATTAATTTAAAAAAAATAATTTCTTTACAAAATTTAAAATCCTTTTTATAGGAGGGTTAAATGGATAATGATTCTCGAATAAAAGATATAATTTATAAACGAAGAAATGGCTATGATATTGTTAATGATCCAGAGGCAATAGCAAGTTGCAAGAGGGAGCAAAATAGAGATATCATAGATAATTCTAGGTTAGGTAGTTATGATAAATATGGTAACTATGTAATAATTCCTGAAATTAGGCGTGAACTTATAAATATGCCAAAATTGATTTATAATCAATATACAAGTGGCGGTGCAAAAGTTTATGAGTTAAAAAGCTATTTACCTATTTTTAATGATATATTCTTAAAGTTAGTTATATCTGGGGATAATACCAGTCTTTTAATTTGCGAACAAGTTAATCGAGAAGCAGGTGGTTATCTTGAAGTTTACGATGAGGAAATTGATAGCATTTCTAATGGTAGAGATGATAGATTACCTTTATCAATTGTTTTTAGAAATTATAATATTTTTGATAATCCTAATGATTTTGGAAAAGAACTAAAGGATAGTAAATTTGATAATATTTTAACAAGAAAGGTTTATTTAAGTTTACTATCTAAAGAATTAAGAAGTGTATCTACTTTAGATGAAAAAGAAGCTTTTAAAAACATGGTTTCTAACCTAAAACAAGGTGGAGACTATGGTAAAAAAGTTCTAGATGAATTTTTAAGTAGATTAAAAAATCGTCCTGCAATTTTTGAAATTTCTAAAGCAGAAAATTATAATAAGGCTATAAATGAAGTTTTACTTAGTTCTCTTGAAGTTGTAACAACCGAAGAAGATAGACAAGATGAACAGTCTAGACAAGTTTATTTTTCTGTTTTAAATGCTAGAGATAAAAATATTGAGCAAGATTTATTATCAGCAAATGAACGGGTAAGCGAAGAATATGTAAAGCATATTGTTGATAAGGCAAAAGATGATTTTGTTAATGGGCAAGAAGATGAACTATCTGCAACTGATGAGTTTTATGCAAAACTTAGTGAAGATAGGCTTTTAAGAAGTCGTACTCTTGATAAACCTATTTTAAAACAAGGTAAGGAAGGCAAACAAGAACCGCTTGCTGAAACTAAAGAAGAAAGAATAAAACAAATTCTTGCTCAGAAAGAAAAAGCAGCAAAGAAAACTCCTGCAAATAAAAAACTAAAAGCCTCTAAAAGTAAAAAGGCTGTTAAACTAAAAGCAGGTAAGAAAAAATCTACTAGCAAGAAAAAAACTAAGGCTAAGAAAAGAGTTAAACCTAAAAAAGCAAAAGTTAAGTCCAAAAAGAAAGTTAAAAAGGCAAAACCTAAAAAGAAAAAGATTGCTAAAAAGAAATCTGCAAAGAAAAAGGTTAAACGCAAAATTGCTAAGCGGGGCTTAAAGGCTAAAAAAGGTAAATTAAAAGGAAAGAAAAAGAAGAAGTTTAAAAAACCTAAATTTTCTAAAAAAGCAAAGAAAAAGTTAGGAAAGTTAAAGGCAGATAAAAAATCTTTTTCTAAACCTCAAAAGTTTTCGCCAGGTCCTAAGAAAAAAGCCAAGAAGAATGGTCAGAGTTTAGCAGAAAAAATGAATATACTTGAAAATAACACTGCCCCTCAACTTCAAGGTTTAGACTTAACCTATAAAGTGCCAAATAGATCTCAACCATTTAGCACACAAAATACTATTAACACACCAAATATAGGTAGTAATATAAGAGTAATTATTCATAATTCTCAAAAAAATGATATATTAAAAAATGCTCCAAAATTAACTAATACTAGTGGAGTTGTTTTAGAAAGTAACTCTGCTAAAAAAAGTGATGCTACTTTGGATTTAAATACATTAAAAATGGGAATATCGCCAAGTGTTCTAACTGAGAAACCAAAAGAAGCATCAGAAACACCTTCTATACATGAAAATAAAAACTATAGTGATGTTCTTGCTGGTATTAGAGAAGAAATATTAAATAAAAACCAAGGCGAACAGATGGCTGAAAGCCCTCCTCCTCAAAATTCATTTACTGTGGAACCAGATCAACAGTCTCAACCATCAAACGAATTTGAAAAATTAAAGGATATATTAAGCCAACAAAAACAAGAAGAACAATCTGGTGAAGTTATTTTAGATGCTGCTAACTCTCCTATTGAAGAAGTAATAGAAGACGAAAGTCAAACTTTTGCTCCTAGTGAATTAGACTCTCCTTTAAATCAAGAATTAGATCAACAGGATATTTTGAATAACTTGCAAGATAGTAAAAATATGCAAACTCCAGAACAAACCCCAACCTTAGACCCTACACAAATACAATAACTAATAATCTAAAAAAATCATATTATCTTTTAATAAAATATTTATTTAAATTGCATAAAATTTTATTGAAATTGAATATTTACAATATGAGATGTGTGTGATAAAATATTAGTGAAAAAAAGATATGTTAATCTTAGGAGATAAGATATGTTTTTTAGAAATAATGAAATTTTAACCTTTCAAGGTGAAAATGTATATGGAGATTATGCAAGGTATAATCAGTTAGCAGGGGCAATGGTGGCCTCTAAGGTGGGGGAGATTTCTGTAGAAAATTTCTTTAGAAGACAAGATACTTTGAGATTTGGTTCTCCTAGAAATATTGAGTTATCACTATGGCGAGTTAATGATAGGAATGTTAATGCTTGGGAAAGAGGGCTTGATAATAGCAAATTTGTTATTACAAAGTCTAACGGAGAAAGAGTATCTTATGTATTAGTACCACGAATGAATACTGATGAAAAAGACCCTTATCCTTGTGAATATACCGAAGCAAAAGATAGAACTTTTGAAGATATAAATGATCCTAGAGTTATTGTTATTGCTAGGTCATACAAGGGAGCTGTTGCTGAAATTGCAAAAGATTTGGTAATTAAAAATGAAGAACCTTTAAGGGCAGGATATAAGTTTTTAGCAGATGAAAGTAGTGAGACATTTTGTGATTTTTCTAATCCTCACTTTTTAAGAGCAGTTACTGAACAGGCAGTTCAAATGTTTGAACCTAATGTATATCAATCTTTCCAAGAAAATGCTATTAGACAAATGGATCAAACAAGTTATTATGCTTATGTTGACCCAATATTTCAACTATTGGAACAGAATGATCCTAATCCAAATTTAGAAGATGCATATCAAAATGGCGAAGGCACGAGTTATGCAAGAATGGAAGAAATTAATGAGATTATTGAAAGAGATAGTTCTCAACAAAAAGACTTTTTGGGGGATAATTCTAATATTCAAGACACATTTAAAATTACTAGAGATACAACCCCAAGTCCACAGCAAATTACAAATGAAGATTTAGTTCAATAATATAGTAGTTTAATTAAAAAACTATTGACATTGTAAAAAATATATGATATAAAAAATTAGCACTCTTTTTAGGGGTGTTAATTTTTTGATAAAAAAGGTAATTATTATGAGAGATAGAATTACTCTTGCTTGCACAGAATGCAAACAAAGAAATTATGACACTTACAAGAATAAAAAGAATGACCCTGATAGAATTGAAATGAAAAAATATTGCAAATTTTGCAAAAAACACACAGAACATAAAGAAACAAAATAAGTTTACTTTTTGATTTGTTGGGTATTTTTATTGTACATATATTTTAAAAATATATGTTTTTGGAGGTTTAAATGGCTAAATCTAATGAAATAGCACAAGATAAAGAATTAACCAAACAACAGTTAAAAGAGCAAAAAAAGCAAGAAAAACTTAAAAATCAAAAAGCAAAAAAAGATAAAAAAGAAAAAAAACCTGGTGTGTTTAAAAAACTTAAAGAAGCATGGCTTGAACTTAAAAAAGTTACATGGCCAACTTTTGCAACTGTAGTTAAAAAGACAGGTGTTGTTATATTTGTTGTTATTTTATTTACTATAGTTTTATTTGGTATAGATTATCTACTAGGTTTACTATATAAAGTTTTTATGTAGTGGTTTTTTGTTTAATGAATTTTTGTTACAAAAATTATTCTTATATAAGTTGTACGGAGTAAAAATGGAAGAAATATTAGAAGCAAAATGGTATGTTTTGCATACTTTTTCAGGGTATGAGGTAGTTGCAAAAACTAATCTTGAAGCAGTAGTTAAAAAATATAACTTAGGTGAAAGAATTTTTGATATTGTTATACCTATGGAAGAAACTATTGAAGATAGAAATGGCAAGAAAAAACTTGTATCTCGTAAATTAATGCCTTGTTACTTACTTGTTAAAATGAAGTATGGTGATGACCTTTGGCATAATATAACAAGAACTAGAGGTATAACCGGTTTTGTTGGCCCAAAAGGTAGACCTTTGGCTCTTACTCAAGAAGAAATAAGAAAACTTCATCTAGAAAAGATTGTTGTTGATAATATAGACTTAAAGGTTAATGATAAAGTTGAAGTTATTGATGGTGCTTTAAATGGTTATGTAGGTACTGTATTAAGTATAGATGAATCATCTAAAAAATGTAGAGTTAATATTGAAATGTTTGGTAGAGAAACTCCTATCGACTTAGATTTCTCTCAAGTAAGAAAAATATAATATTTTTGTTAATAACTCTTTTTTAAGTTTTGTTATAGTTTAGTTAAATATTTTTATAAACTATGCAAATTAAAAAAAGATTTATTAAATGATAGGTTAAACTTATCATTATATATCGTGGGAGAATGTAAATTTTTTATGCATTCGATTAAAACCACTATTGCCTAAAAGAGGCAGGAGGAAAAAATGGCAGAGAAAAAAGTTAAGGCAATTGTAAAATTACAATTACCAGCAGCCAAGGCTACACCAGGACCACCAGTTGGTTCAACACTAGGTCCTCACGGAATAAATATTGCAGCCTTCACAAAAGAATTTAATGACAAAACAGCAGACAAAGCAGGTTTAGTAATTCCTGTAGTTGTCACAATTATGGAAGATAGGTCTTTCACCTTTATTCTAAAAACACCACCAGCAGCAGTTTTAATTAAAAAAGCTTGTGGAATAGATAAGGCAAGTGCTACTCCAAACAAACAAAAAGTCGCAAAAATCACCAAAGCACAAATTAAGGAAATCGCAGAATTAAAAATGCCAGACCTTAATGCAAGTAGTATTGATAGTGCTATGTCTATGATAGCAGGTGCTGCTAGAAGCATGGGTGTTGAGGTAGTTGATTAATATAGTGGGAGAGTTTTTATAAACTTGTTTGCACCACAGGAGGAAAATATGAAAATAGGAAAAAGATATAAAGAAGTTTCTGCTCTTGTTGATAAATCTAAAACTTATGAGGCAAGAGAGGCACTTGAACTTTTAACAAAAACAGCAAAAGCAAAGTTTGATGAAAGTGTTGAACTTCATGTTCGCTTAGGCGTTGATGGTAGAAGTGCAGACCAACAAGTTAGAGGAACTGTTGTTCTTCCAGCAGGTACTGGTAAAACAAAAAGAGTTTGTGTTATTGCTAAAGGCGATAAAGCAGATGAAGCAAAAAAACTAGGTGCTGATGTTGTTGGTGCTGAAGAAATAATAACAAAAATTCAAGGTGGTTGGTTAGATTTTGATGTTTGTATCACAACCCCTGATATGATGGGGTTTGTTGGTCGTGTTGCTAAAATATTAGGACCAAAAGGTTTAATGCCAAACCCAAAAAGCGGAACTGTTACAATGGATATTGCTAAAGCTATTAACGATGTTAAAGCTGGTAAAGTTGAATATCGTTTAGACAAAACAAATATTATTCACGTTGGTATCGGTAAAGTAAGTTTTGGAGTTGATAAACTTTTTGAAAACTTTGATACTTTAATGAATGCTATTGTTAAAGCAAAACCTGCAGCAGCAAAGGGAACATATTTAAGAAGTGTTACATTAAGTTCTACTATGGGCCCTGGAATTAAAACAACATATAAAATGTAATTAAATTAAAAAAAATCTATTTATTAACTTAAATAGATTTTTTTTATTAAAATAAAAATCATTTTGAATTTTTACAACTATATAATAAAATAATAATAATTAAGTTTAACTAAAGTATAAAAATTTAATTTAAAGAGGGTAAAATGAATATAATAGTTGCAGTAGATAAAAATTGGGGAATAGGTTATCAAAATAAAATGCTTTATAATTTTAAAAAAGATAAAGAATTTTTTGGTGAAATGACAACCAACAAAGTTTTGGTTGTTGGTAGAATAACCCTTGAAGAACTATTAAACAATAACCCACCTAAAAGAAGAATCAACATTTGTTTAACTTCAAAAAAGAATTATAAAAAAGAAGGGGCTTATATAGTAAATACACTAGATGAATTATTTGAAAAATTAAGTTTTTATAATAGTGATAATGTGTATGTTATAGGCGGAGAAAGCATTTATAGCCAACTTTTACCATATGCAAATGTATGCTATGTTATTAAGGTTGATGATGAGAGTGAGTGTGATGCCTACTTTGAAAATTTAGATAAAAATAAGAATTGGAGAGTGACAAAAAATACTAATCCATATTTTGAAAACAATAAAGTTTTTTACTTCTGTAAATATGAAAATAGTAAACCATTAAAATATAACTATGGGTATGAAAAAGAAGATTTATTTTAACACACAATGTGTGCATTTATTAAAAAATTAATTGTATATAATTTTACTAAATTAAAAACAAATACTCATTAAAAAAATTAATAACAAAAAAGATAGGCAAAATATTGTCTATCTTTTTTTGAATTCTTCGCCTGTTAATATATAGTGTACTGTAACATTATAATATTTTGCCATTTTAATAATAAGTCTTATAGATGGTTCTCGCTTGCCATTTTCATAATTTGATAAACTTACTCTTGATATATTAAGGTCAAGAGCTACTTTCTTTTGTTTGAGATTTTTTAATCTTCTTAAGTGTTTTAAATTATTCATTATTTGCTCCCTTGTCTATTGTATCAGTTTATTTTTTTAAATTTGTAACAATTTGTTACATCTATTTATTGACCTATTATTTTATAAAAATTGGTTGCCTTTTATTTTAGTTGAATTTTAATTTTATAAATTTACAAAGTTAAAAAATAGTATTTTATATAAATATGGCAAAGAAATAGATGATGCAATTTTTGCATTCATTGTTTATGTTCATTAGAAAATTAATATGAAACGAAGAAGGATATGAATGAATCAAAAATAGGTATCGGGGCAGTACTTGGAATTTTTCTTGGAGTTATTGGGGTTATCATAGGACTTTGTTTATATCCAGCAGATACTATTGCTAGAAAAACCTTTATTAAGGCATGGGGGGAAAGCATTTAGTGTTTGTGTAGGCATTGTTGTTATATTTTATGTAATTTTACTTATAGCAGGTTTAAGTATTGTAAATAATTTGCCTTACTAAAAGAGATAAAAACAGGAAGTTATAGTATTCTTTAATATCTTAATAATTAATTATTGATTTATTATTTAAAGTATAGTAATATAAATATATAAGTAGCATTATATGATAGTAAATGTCATATTATAATTTTATATATTGTTTGTTGATAGGGAGGTATTGTTAATGTTTTGTCAAAAATGTGGAAAAGAAATTAATGATGAAGCTGCAGTTTGTATTCATTGTGGTTGTGCAGTAAAAGAAGATGCTTACTCAAAAAATTTAAGTGAACCAAAAACTGGCATTGGCATTTTAATGGGATTATTTTTAGGTATATCAGGACTTATTATAGGATTATGTATTTATCCAGCAGGTACTATCGCTAGAAAATCTTTTTTAAAGGCTTGGGGCATTACTTTTGGGGTTGCTATAGCGGTTGTTGTTTTCTTATTTTTGGCTGTTTTGTTAATTTCTGCTGTAGGTACTCCTCACTATATTCCTTATTATGCAGGTCCTTACGGTATGTTTTCTATACTTTTATAATCAAATAAATTAAAAAAGCATTTATAAAAAATAAATGCTTTTTTTATATAATATTTTTGTTGCAAATTTATTAAAACTTGTTGCTTAATTCTATTTTAATTTAATTAAATATATTATTTTTGAACTATAAAAAATCTTAATAAAAAGGTCAAATTGTTATTGATAAAATAATTAAATTATAGTATCATTTGAGAGTAAAAAGAGGGCGAATATTTTTAATGTTTAAATATGAAGAAAAAGTTTTAAAACCTCAAAAACTTACAGATTATCTTTTTGGTTTAGGTTTAAAGGCTAGTCAAATTTCATACCTTTTTAAAAATAAAGATGTTAAGATTAATGGTGAAAGATATTCTCAAGATACTTTGTTAGAATCAGGTAACCTTGTTACATTTTTTTTACGAGAAGAAATTAGTAAAAAATATAGCATAGTGTATGAAGATGATAATATATTTATTGTAAATAAGTTTGCTGGAATAGAAGTTGTTGGAGATAATAGTTTAGAACAACAACTTAATGCCTATGCTGTTCACAGATTAGATAGAAATACTAAAGGATTATTAATTTTAGCTAAAAATAATGAATCTAAACAGGAGTTACTAAACGCATTTAAAAAAAATAATATTATTAAAAAGTATTTATGCGAAGTTGTAGGTGCAACTAATTATAAAAATACTTGTATAAAATGTTATTTATTTAAAGATGCAAAATTATCTAGGGTTTATATTTATGACCAGCCAAAACCTCATTCTCAAGAAATTAAAACAATATTTACAACGTTAAAGTCTTCACCTCAAACAAGTGTTATAGAATGCACACTTTTGACAGGCAAAACTCATCAAATAAGAGCACAACTTGCTCATTTAGGTCATGCCATTTTAGGAGATGGAAAGTATGGCAAGACTGAGGATAATAAAAAGTTTAAAGAAGGTACTCAAAAATTGCATTGTTATTATTTAAAGTTGACAAATTTAACAGATAAATTAAACTATTTAAACAATAAAGAATTTATTTTATATCCTGAATGGTTTGCTATAAAAAATTAAAAATTATATAAAAAAATTTTTATGGAGATAAAGTTTTATGAGTAAAAAACAAACAACCAATGTAGAAAAAATAAATGAAGATGAAGATTTAAAAGAAAAAGATAATTTAATTGAAGTAGATAAAGTTGAAGATAAAATTACGAAGGATAAAAAGGAAAATAATGCACCTAAAAGTAAAAAGGAAATTGTAAAAAAGAATATTAAAAGCATGAGTATTGAAGTTTTAACTATTATGTTAGGAACTTTTATAACTGCTTTAGGATTTCAAATATTTTTAACTCCTCATAATATAGTACCAGGCGGTTTTATGGGTGTAGCAAAAATAGTTTATGATGTTATTGCTAGAACAGGTTTTACTGCCATTAGTATTTCAACATGGTACATTATTCTTAATGCCTTTTTATATCTTTATGCTGTAAAATGTTTAGGTTGGAAATTTGCTATTCGTGCAGGTGTTGGTATTGCATCATATTCTCTTTTTGTAGGTCTTATAGAACAAACAAGTTTAATTGATATTATAACAACTCAATTTGAAGCAGAAGTTGCAACTTCTTACATATTATATGCCATTTATGGCGGTGTTTTAATGGGTACAGGTATTGGTCTTGTATTTAGAGGCAATGGTTCTACTGGCGGTTGTGACATGGTTGCTGTTGTTGTTAATAAATTTTTCCCAACGGTTACTACAGGTCAAATAATTATATTTGTTGATGGAGCTGTTGTTATTCTTAGTGCGTTAGTCTATAGTAGTTTGGTTTTACCTCTTTATGCTTTAATTACTATTTTTATTAGTGGCAAAGTTAGCGATATGTTTGTAGATGGTATTCGTTCTCTTAGAGCCTATTATATTGTAACCGATAAAAAGGAAGAACTATCGCAAGCAATTTTTAATAAATTAAATAGAGGTGTTACCAATTTAAAGTGTGAGGGAATGTTTACTCATAACGATAGAGATATGCTTTTAATTATTGTAAGAAGAGCACAAATTTTAGCCCTTAAAAAAATTGTTAAAAAGATTGACCCTAATTCATTTATGTTTTCACACAATGTTAAAGAAGCTTATGGTAATGGATTTATTGCACATGCTAATGATAAAATAAAGAAAAATAAAAAAAGCATTTTATTAAAAGATTCTAAAAGTAATGATTTAAATAAACAAAATGAAAGTCAAATTATCATAGCAAATGAGATTGATAATAAAGAAATTATTAATAACGAAAATAAATCTAATAAAATAAAATCCTCTAAAAAACAAATTGTTACCAAGGAAAATGGCAATTTAAAAGAAGATGTTAAATTAAATAATAATAAAATTAAAAAATCTACTAGACAAAAAACAAAAGTTTAATATTGCAATAAATTTAATATAAGTAATATTAATTAGGTAAATAAATGAATAAGTTAGACCTCTTAAAAATAGCAGAAATGCAAGACGTTGAAGCATATGATGAAAGTGATTTTGAAGATATGAATAAAAGTAATAATAAAGACTTTAAAACTGAGTATCAAGACTTTTATGATGATGTAAAACAATCAAGCAAATACATTAAAGAAGACTGGTAACATAGTGAAATTAATTAAAAAACTTTTTATTAAAGATTATAAAAATACCACTGATGCTAAAGTGCGTTTTAGATATGGTATAGTTGCAAGTTTATTTGGGATTATAACAAATATTATTTTATTTATATCAAAAATAATTATAGGTTTATTAGGCAGTAGTATAACCATAATTGCTGATGCTATAAATAATTTATCTGATGTTGGTAGTTCAGGCATAACCTTTTTAGGGTTTAAACTTTCTAGTAAACCTGCAGATAAAGAACACCCTTTTGGGCATCAAAGGTATGAACAAATTATGGCACTTATTGTGGCAGTAATTGTTTTGGTTTTAGGTTTTCTTATGGCTGAAAATGCTTTTGAAAGGTTAATTTCCCCTGTAACTACAACCGTTTCTATTTTGACTTATGTAATATTAGGTATTAGCATTGTTATTAAAATATTTCAAATGATTCTTTATAGAAGTTTTGCAAAAGACATTGATAGTAAAGCATTAAAGGCTAGTAGTATAGATAGTAGAAATGATGCAATTTCCACTTTCACAGTTTTAATTGCTATGGTAATAATAAATATCGTTGGTGATGTTGGGTTTAGCATTGATGGTATTTTTGGTTTAATCGTTTCATTATTTGTTATTGTTTCGGCATGTTTATTAATAAAAGATGTTATGAATCCGCTTTTAGGTCAAATGCCTAATAAAGAATTTGTTGAAGAATTAAAAAACAAAATATTAAGTTATGAAGGTATTTTAGGTATTCATGACTTTTTAGTTCATTCATATGGTGAAAATAAGTTTTTTATTAGTACGCATGTTGAGGTTTCAAGTAAAGTTGACATTATGATTTCACATGAGGTTATAGATAGCATTGAAAGAGATTTTAAAAACGATTATGATATTGTTTTATCTATCCACCTTGACCCTATAGAAACTGATAATGAAGAAGTTAATTTTAATAAGAAAAAGGTAGAACTTATTTTAAAAGATATTAATGAGGAATTATCTTTTCACGATTTTAGAATAGTAGCAGGAAAAAATAATACAAATATTTTATTTGATGTTGTTATACCATTTGATTGTAAAGTAACGATAGCAGAAATAAAAACTAAACTTCAAGAGTGTTATAAAAACGAAGATAAAAAATATTATTTTGTAATAGATATGGATAGAATTTAATTTTTAAAACTAAAAAAATTAATTATTTTTATAATTTTTGTTTTACATTTTTGTTAATTTAAGAAATTTTGTTAATTGTAAAAAATTGTATTTTTGTATTTTTAAATTTAGTCATTATGACTAAACAAAAAATAAATCTTAAAAACCATTGAAACATAGTTAAAATTTTGTTAAACTTATTTAGTAATATTAAATTAAAATGGAGGAATAGGTTATGGCTTTTTGTAAGTATTCTAGTAGTTTAATTAATTCTGGGACTATTAGCATAGATACAAAGTTTTTAAACGATTATTTACCTATTGTTCCTGAAAATTGTTTAAAGGTTTATTTATTTGGATTATTGAAATGTCAAAATAGTGCAGGATACGATAATACCATTGAAAATTTTGAAAATGTTTTGGGCTTAACAAAGGAAGAAATAATTAAGGCCTTTCTTTATTGGCAAGACCAAAACTTAGTTCAAATCATAGAAACTGATCCATTGGAAATTAGATATTTACCTCAAAAGGATAACCTAAGAAATTTAAAGAAAATAGATTCAAAAAAATATGCGAGTTTTATTACCGAAATTCAAGAGATTATAACGGGTAGGCAAATAAATCCAAATGAATTTTATAAGTACATAGATTTTATTGAAACTTATAACATTCTACCTTGCGATTTTAATATGATAGTTAAATATTGCGTTGATAAAAAGGGTGACAGCATTAATTGTAATTATATTTTAACAGTTGCAAAAGTTTGGGCTGATGAAGGCATAAGAACAGCAGAAAAGATTGAGGAAAAAATTGAAAGTTTAACTTTACTTACAAGTGATATTAGTGTTGTTGCGAAAGCCTTAAAGTTTAAGGGTAACCTTTCTATTGAACATCAACAAATGTATGAAAAGTGGACAAAAGCTTTTGGGTTTAATCTTAATAATATTGTTAGTTTAGCAAAAAAGGTTTCTGCTAAAACAAAAAATTTTAGTTTTGAACTGCTAGATAAAATGCTAACAAAATACTATGAGTTAAAATTATTGAGTTTTGCTGAAATTGAAGAGTATGAAGCTAATAAAGAGGACTTAATTAGTTTAGCAAAAGAAATTAATAGAGCTTTAGGTGTTTATTATGAATCGGTAGAAAATGAGATTGAAACTTATATTATGCCTTGGTTAAATAAAGGTTTTAACGAAAAGTCACTTTTACAAATTGCAAACTTTTGTTTTAAAACTAATATTCGTACTTTAGATGGTATGGAAGAAGCTGTTCAAAAGTTTTATAAAAAGGGTCTTGTGTCGGTTTCAAGTATTGATAGTCACTTAAGCGAAGTTGTTGCTATAGATAATAGAATTAAGGATATTTTGCATAGGCTAGGAATAGAGAGAAGAGTTAATAGTTTTGATAGATCCTTTTATAGGACATGGACATATTCTTATAAGTTTGGTGATGGGATTATTGACTATGCTTTAGAATTATCTAGTGGTAAATTAAATGCCATGCAGTACGCCAATGCGATAATTACAAGTTGGTTTGATATGGGATTAAAAACTCTTGATGAAATTAAAAACCAAACAAAAACTGTTCAAACTAAAAAGCAAACAGTTAATTTTGAAAGAAAATCTTTTTCATCTAGAAATTATAGTGAGGAAGAGGTTAATGCCTTGTTTGCAAATTTAGATGAAATTACAATATAAGTGTTGGTGAATTAAAGATAGTATTTTTTAAAGGATTTGATGATGAAAAATAGTGAAATTAAAATAAAAGTTTTAAATGATATTAAACAGTCTAAATTAAAAGCCGAAGCAGAAGCAGATAAAAATTTAGAATTAGCATTTAAAGATGAAGAGTTTAAAAGTAATTATAAAGAAATAAAAAAATTGAAATTTGATATAGCAAAAAAGGAATTTGCTAAAAAGGATACAAATAAAGATAAAATTCTATTAAAAGAATTGACTGAAAAATTAAAGGTTCAAGCAAATAAACTAGGGTATAAGTTTAGTGATTTTAGACCTAATTATTATTGTAAAAAATGTAATGATAAGGGAATAATAAACGATTTATATTGTGATTGTTATTATAAAAAATTAAATGAAGCACTTATCAACAATTTAGGAATAAATGTGGATAAGTCTCATACGTTTTCAAATGTAAAATTTGATATATTCGATAAACCAAATGAAATTAAAAAGGTTTATTCTCATGTTCAATCGTGGTGTGAAAAGCTTGATAGTACTAAATATAAAAATGTTGTACTTAGTGGAGATACAGGGGTTGGAAAAACCTATTTATTAGATTGTGTTTGTAATAGTTTAGTACAAAAAAACATTGTGGTTAATTATTTTACTGCTTTTGCATTGAATGATTTATTTTTAAAATATCGTTCCAGTTTTTTAGAAGAAAATTCTAGTCTTTTAGATGGTGTAATAAATTGTGATGTTTTAATTGTTGATGATTTAGGTTCAGAACCAAATCTTAAAAACAATGAGGAATACTTTTATCTTTTGTTTAATGAAAGAATAGTAAAAAATAAATTTACAATAATTTCAACAAATCTTTCTTTAGAGGGTATAAGACAAAGATATGGCGAAAGAACATTTAGTCGTTTAGCAAATATATCAAATTCATTAGCTATAAAAATGATTAATAGTGATTTAAGAACGGAAATCAAAAAAACTACTAACTAAAGTTAGTAGTTTTTTATTCAAGATCTAAGTTGTTTATATTAAAAATATTATCATCTAAAAATTCGTTAAGTGGAACATCTAATCCTGAGGCTAACATTATAATTGTTTTTAATTGAATATTTTTAGTTCTTCTTTGCATTATTGATCTTATTGTAGAAAATGGAACACAACTTAGTTGGGCTAGTTTATATTGTGATATTCCTTTTTCACCCATGTATTTACATAATCTATCAACAACTTCTTCAATTAAGGTTTTCATATGTCTAGTTTAACCAAATTATTTATATTTTTACGATTATACATCACACTATTTTGTTGACATGGGCTATAAGATGATATAAAATTAAATTGAATAAATTAGGGGAGTAAATATGGAGGAATTTAAAAAAGAAAACAATCATAGTAATTATTTGTCCGATAAATCCTTTAGTAAAATTGATGAGATAATAGGTTTAATAAAAAATATGGATTTTAAGCTTAATCAAATTTATGAATATGTGTTATTAAATGAGCAAAATAATAATTATTCATATAGTTTATTAACTAGGGATACATTTATTTATCATGCTGAAAATAAAGATGAAAAATAAACAAAAAAACTACTAACTAAAGTTAGTAGTTTTTTATATTTTTTTTATAATATGGTTGTTAATAAACTTAGTATAGTTCTACTTTAGATTTTCCAATAAACCCAAAACGAGAGTTTAAGCCAACAGTAATATCGCCCTCATCACATACACGGGTGCAATCTTCTAAAACTGGGGTATGCAAAACTTGTGTCCAGTTTTTGCAGTTAATTGCATTAAGAACACCTTTAATGTAATTATCCATTTCATTTGTTTTCATTATACAAGATAAAAATTTACCTTCTTCTCCATTTTTATCATAGTAGTTTATGGTCATTATTTTTGAATTTTGTCGTTTTGCTTCATCAATTGAAACATGAGAAATAAAAACATTTTTATCCATTTTTTAAATCCTTCTAGGTTTTGTAGAAATATTTTATCATAAGAAAATTATTTTAAAAAGTAAATTTGATAATTTTTTTGAATTTCATTTTAGATTTATTATGATTAATATTAATTACTAAGTATAATAAGAATAACAATTAATTTTAAGTTAAAGGAGAAAAAATGAATTTAGTTAAAGAACATTGGACGAAATCTGACATTGATGAATTTGAAAATTATTTATTATCTTTTAGTAAAGGAAAAGAAAAAGGTGAATGGGAAAAGAGAATTATAAATACTGAACTTGATTGTATTGCTGTTCCGAGCAATATTGTTGATAAAATTGTAAAGGAAATAGCAAGGGGAAATTATGATGAGTTTATAAATTTTTGGTTATGGAATAACTATACTGAAACATCAATTTTGGGCAAGTTAATAAGTAAAATAAAAGACTTTGATACATTTAGTAAGTATTTAACAATTTACGCAAATAAAGCAGATAATTGGGCAACATGTGATTGTTTAAAATTGAGGATAAATGATAAAAATAAAGAACAATATTATAATTATTCTTTATCCTTGTTAAAAAGTAATAAACCTTTTGTTAAAAGAATTGGTTTGAATATAATTATGTACTTACTAAATTTTGAAGAATATTTAGATGATATTTTTGTAATTTTAAATTCTTTTAAAGAGGAAGATCATTATTATGTTAATATGATGCTTGCATGGATAGTATCTGTTTGTTTTGTAAAGCATAGAGATAAAACAATGCATTTTCTAAATGATCATAATTTAAATAAATTTGTTATAAATAAAGCGATAAGTAAATGCCATGATAGTTACCGTGTAAGTGCTGAAGATAAAGAAATGTTAAAATCTTTTAGAATAAAGTAAAATGATATTTTGATAAAAATTGTATAGATACAATTCAATTAAAATTTTAATCACCTAATAAATTAGTTTTGCGTAATATGTTATAGCGAAAAAAATATTCGCTTAATTTAAAAAAATAATAAGGAGATAATATGAATTGTTGTAATTGTATTTGTCCAAGGGCTCATCATCATTTTACTGTGGCAGGCCCTATGGGGCCAACGGGACCTACTGGCCCTGCGGGTGGCCCAACAGGTCCAACTGGTGCAACTGGCCCAACGGGGTTAACTGGTCCTATGGGGCCAACGGGACCTACTGGCCCAATGGGTTTAACAGGTGCTATGGGTGTAACAGGTCCAACTGGTGCAACAGGCCCTGCTGGAGCCACAGGTGCAACGGGAGCCACAGGTGCAACTGGGGCAACAGGTGCTACTGGAGCAATCGGTCCTATGGGACCTACTGGCCCAACAGGAGCAACGGGTGCTACTGGTGCCATGGGGGTAACAGGTCCAACGGGCCCTGCGGGAGCAACTGGAGCAACGGGAGCAACGGGAGCAACTGGTGCAACAGGCCCAACAGGATTGACTGGTCCTATGGGACCAACCGGTCCAACGGGAGCAACGGGAGCAACTGGTGCAACAGGCCCAACAGGATTGACTGGTCC
>CANBBP010000008.1 GCA_947366895.1 uncultured Clostridia bacterium | reverse complement strand
CAATAACTCTTCAAAATCCAACAAGAGAAGGCTATAGATTTATGGGTTGGTATACTGATAGTTCTTTTACCACCCAAATAACTGAAATATCAAAAAATAGGTTTGGCAACTTAACTCTTTATGCTAAGTGGGAAAGTAATATTTTAATAGTCTCATTCAATTCTATGGGTGGCAGTACTATTGATAATAAAGAAACTAATTTCGGTAATGTAATCGAATCTCCAACAAACCCTGTAAAGAATGGCTATACTTTTGTTTCATGGTATAGAGAAGATAGTTTTATAAATGAATGGAATTTTTCTAACCCTGTATTAGAAAGTATGGTGTTATATGCAAAGTATAATATAAATACTTATAATATTACTTATAATTTGAATGATGGAACAAATAATAGCGAAAATCCACCAACATATACAGTAGAAACAGAAACAATAACATTAAAAGATCCAACGAGAGATGGCTATACCTTTATGGGTTGGTATACCGATGCCTCCTTTACCAATGTATTAACAGAAATACCAAATGGTTGTTATAATGATGTAACTTTATATGCAAAGTGGGAAAAAAGTGATGATGTAGTGCCTCACGATGTATTTACCTATACAAAAGATGGCGTTATTACTGGTTTAGTTAATACAAGTGTAACTACACTTAATATACCAAGCGAAATAAATGGAATAAAAATTACAGCAATAGCAGATAATGCGTTTGAAAATAATACTACAATTAGAATAGTAACTATTAATGAAGGAATTAAAAATATAGGTAGTAGAGCCTTTTATGGTTGTACAAAATTACAAAAATTAAGTATAAATAATGTAAAAATTCTTGGTAAAGAAGCTTTTTATGGGTGCACAGGTTTAACAACTCTCCTTTTTGTTAATGAACCAAAGTCAATAAAATGTTATAGCGATGGTGGAAGTAATATTCTTACTATTGGGGATCCTAAAAACGAGGCCATAAAGGTATTTACAACATGGGTTATTGTTGATTATATAGAAATAGTTTATGTAGATGAAGAAATTAACAACGATGATATAGTAGTGCCTCACGATGTATTTACCTATACAAAAGAGGGTGTCATTACCGGTTTAGTAGATCCAAGTGTTACTTTACTTGAAATTCCGGCTGATATTAATGGAATAAAAATAACTGCTATAGCAGACAATGCCTTTAAAGATAACACTAATATAAATATGGTTATTATTCATAAAGGTGTTAAAACAATTGGAAATAACGCATTTAATGGCTGTACAAGTTTACAAAGGTTAAAATTTGGTGATATTGAAACTATTGGGCAATGTGCTTTTTATGGTTGTTCCAGTTTAACAATGCTTTCATTTTATAGTGTACCTACGAAAGTAGAATTTTATATGCAAAATGATTCTCCTAGTATGAGTGTTACCAATGTAAATACTAAAATTGATATAGTTATAAATCTTCTTACAACTATTGATTATTATACACAAACAAAATTTGTTTATTAAAAATTTATTAAAAAATCAAGGCTTTAAATAAAAAGTCTTGATTTTTTCTTTAAAGTTTGATATATTAGTTACAGAATTGATTTTTATGCTTATTAGAATAGAAGTCACTTCCTTCTTGCTATTTTAAAATTGCTTTTTTTAATATCTTTTAAGTTTGTTTTCTTAATTGAAAACAGCCTTAAAATTTTTAATTAAAAGTTTTTTGGAATAGCCGAATAAGTCCACAAGAAAGGAGGCAAATAAAAATGGTAAATTACGAGATACTTTACATTCTTTCCCCTAGCATTTCTGAGGAAGAAAGAGAAGCAACCATTAAAAAGTTTAAAGATTATATTGAAACTAATGGTGGTACAGTAGCAGGTATTGATAAGTGGGGTTTAAAACCTCTTGCTTATGCCATTAAATTTAAAAATGAAGGTTTTTATGTTTTAATGAATTACTCTGCACCTAGCGAAGCAAGTATTGCAATGGGCAAATTAATGCTTATTAACGAAAATATCCTAAGACATATAATAGTTAAAAAGTAATTTTAATTTTTTATTAATTTTATTAACTTTTTAACAAATTAAAAGAAAATTATTTATTAATATTTTATTATAAGTATTTTTCTTATAAGGAGAAAAACATGAATAAAGTTATTTTAATCGGCAATTTAACTAAAGACCCAGAACTTTCTACCACTAATAGTGGAATTAACTATTGCAGATTTACTCTTGCAGTACCTAAGAGATTTTCTAATCAAGGTGAAAGAGATGCAGAGTTTATTAATATAGTTGTTTGGCGTGTTCAAGCAGATAATTGCCACAAATATTTAAAGAAAGGTAGTAAAGCTTGTGTTGTTGGTAGCCTTCAAACAAGAAGTTATGATGCACAAGATGGTTCAAAAAGATATGTAACAGAAGTTGTTGCAGAAGAAGTTGAATTTTTATCAACTAAAAATAACACTGATAATAGTTCGGTATCTAATACTACTAGTGATAATGATGCTAGCGAACTTCAACCTATTGAAGATGATACTCTACCATTCTAATTTAAAGATATAAAGGAGAAATATATATGGCAGAAGCAGGTAAAGAAAATCAAGAAGAAAAGTTTTCTAAAAGACCAAAAAGAATGCCTAAGAAAAAAGTTTGTGTTTTTTGTGCAGACAAATCTAAAGTAATTGATTATAAAGATGCTAATACTTTAAAAAGATTTATTACAGAAAAAGGCAAGATTGTTTCACGTCGCCAAACTGGCACTTGTGCTATGCACCAAAGAGAATTAACAACTGCTATCAAAAGAGCAAGAAACATGGCTATTCTTACTTTTAAAGGTGAATAAGAATAATATTAAGCAAGCAAGGGAATTGTATGTAACTTTGCTTGTTTTTTTTAATATCTTTTGATAAACTAACAAAACATTTTTTATGCTTATTTATTGTTGTTTAAAACATTTTTTATTGTCTTTAAGAAAATTAAAAAAATTATTTATTTAAAAATTAGTAAACAAGGGGTAAAAATATATGGCTAAAAATAATGATAATAAACAAAAATTTGGGGACATTGTAGAAAACCATGATTTAATTAAAAGAACGTTAATGGTTGCCGCATATCCTGCTCTTGTTAAAGCTGTTAAAAAGGAAGAAGATACCCTTTATGAAGGGTTTTTACCTGGTTTTGATTTTGCAGTTTTAGAAGATATTGCAAGCGAAGATGAATGTGTTGAATATTTACAAGATATGTTAGATGATGAAGTGGAACAACTTATAGTTGTTGGTAAAAGTTTGCCTAATATAGAAGAAGATGATAAGTTATTAAAAAAATATCCTGGCTTTAAAATAGTTTACTTAGATGTTAATGTATATGCCACTAAAGAAGAACTTAAATATTATGATGATTGTATTCATGATTGCACAAGTTGTAGCGGAAGTTGTAAAGAACAAGGATATTTTGATGCCTGTGAAGATGATGAATGTGAATGTCATAGTTATCATTTTGGTTATGATATAGATAATTGCGATTGTGATGATGCTTGTGACTGCTGCGGAGATGATGCTTGTGATTGCGGTTGTCATGACCATTTTAACTGTGATTGTGATGATGAAGCTTGTGACTGTGATGATACATCATGCAATTGTGATAGTGATAATCATGATTGTTGTTGTGATAATAGTGGGGATAATAAAAATCACAAATGTAACCACAAAAATGGGAACTTGGTTTGCGATTGTCATAACGATAAAAGCCACAGCCATAAACAAAAAGGTGAATGTTGTGGCAAAGGTAAAGGCAGTTGTAAAAACGATAAATCAAAACAAAAATCAACCGATAATAAAGCGGGTAAAAAATAATTTTGCTGATACTTTAAGTTAAAGGAGGATAAAAATATGGCTAATCATAAGATAATTATTATAACTGGACCTAGTGGAGTAGGAAAAACAACTATTTCACAATTTTTATGTCAAAATTTAATGGAGGAGTTTAGTGAGACTGTTTCTTGTACCACTAGACCAAAAAGAGAACAAGAAATTGATGGCAAAGATTATTATTTTATTACAAAAGAAGAATTTGAACAAAAAATTAAAAATAATGAACTTTTGGAATATAATATTTATAATGGCAACTACTATGGTACATTATATGAGGAAATTACATCAATTTTAAAAAGATGTAATTGTATTGTGGTTTTAGACCCTGTTACTGCCTCTACCTTAAAAGAAAAAGAATTTTTTAAAGTTAATGAAACTCATACTTTCTTTTTAAGTGCTGATGAAAATATTGTAAGAAGGCGATTAGTAAAAAGAGGAACAAGCAAAGAGGAGATAAAACAAAGGCTAGATATTGCAAAAGGTGAAAGAGTTTATGCTAAATATTGTGACCATAAAGTTTTTGTAAAAAATCCTTATTATGCTTCATCTAGAATTTATAAAATTTTAACAGGTAAAGAGTTAGAAATTTAATTTTAAATTTTTAATTATTATGAGGTGAATTATTATGGAACAAAGGAAAAAATTGCTCGTTGATTTTGATGATACCATTTGCGAATCAGTAACCTTGACAATTGTGAATAGATTTTTAGGAACAAACTACACTTTACAAGATTTTGATGATTATATGATTGATGATAAAATTCCTCCTGAAAAACTTAATGAATATTTTGAGCATTATTTTGATGTAGACCCTTATGAAAATCTTCCATTTATTGAGGGTGCTAAAGAAGCACTTGAAAAGCTAAATAAAAAATATGATGTTTATATTTGTTCTTCTTGCATATTAACAAAAAGTCCTGCTAGTTCAGCAAAACTTTTTACTTCTAAGTTTAATTATTTAGTAAAAAATTTACCTTTTCTTGACCCTGCAAAATTTATATTTACTTCATCAAAAGATGTTTGTTGTGGGGATATTTTAATAGATGACTATTTTCATAATTTTAAAAGTAACATTCCAACTAAATTGCTTTTTGATAGTTATCATAATAAAAAACTTACTGAGGAAGAACTAAAAGCAAGGGGAGTACAGCGTGTAATGGGCTGGAAACATATATGTGAAATTTTATTATAAAAATGATTTTGTTATAATTAGATATAAAAAAAAGAAACTTCTTAGTTGTCAACTTTTGAAACTAGTGAAATAAATAAGGGCATTTTAATTAAAATGTTTGATATACAAATGGAACCTTACTTGAATACTTGTAAGGTTTTTATTGTAAGATTTTGTTTAATTTAATAAAAATTATTTCTTACTATGTTATAATAAACTAACAATAAATAAAATAGGATATCTGATGAGTGAAAATAATAAAAAAATATTAACATATGACACTAATTTTATAATCCAAAAGCATTCTTTAGTCGGAGAATCTTTTAAAATTAAAGATATTCACTCTATAGATATAGAAACTATAGAAAAGTTACTTAAATTATAGAGAATATCAAAAGAGATAAAATGCAGCTTTTAATTCCTTTATATAACCAAGTGAAAAATAAATTTAATTATAATGTAAATAAATTTAATTATTTTGATGATGAATTACCATTTTAAAGTGAAAGGAGAAAAATATGAAAATTTATAATAAACTCGTTAGAGATAAAATACCAGAAATTATCACTAGTGATAATGGGAAAACTTGTGTAACAAGGATTATGAAAGATAATGAATATTTAGAATCTCTTAATACTAAAATGCAAGAAGAACTAAAAGAATATCTAGAAAGTGGCGAAGTTGAAGAACTTGCTGACTTAGAAGAAGTTTTAAGAGCTATATTAGAAGTTAAAAATGTTTCTTATCAAGATTTCGAAAAAATAAGACAATTGAAGATAAAGAAGAGAGGGGCTTTTAAGGAAAAAATCTTTTTAGTGAGTGTTGATGATGGAAAGTAAATTTTACAAAAAATTTACAACAACCATAAGAGAATGCAATTATGATAATACTTATAAAATGGCTTGGGCAAAAGCATTAGTAGAAATTTGCTCTTCTAGTAAACTTAATGGCAATGTAATTACAATTACACTAGATGATATAGCATATAAATTCCTAAAGTATTATTGGAATCAAACAATTTTTTTTGACCTAATTCAAGGCAGCAACCCTAAAAAACCACCTATTATTTTAAGTCTAGTAAAATTTTTAATTAATAATTATTATTTGGCAATCTCTAAAAAACAACCTGAAGTATTTGAAAAAGTGGAAGATAGATTAGAAAACTTATTGATAAATAACGAGTATAAAAATACTTTAAATAACATCACAAACATATTAAAGAAAGATGTAAGTTGGAGATTTGATAATATTCAAGATAATAGTGAGAAGTTATATGAATATACTCAAAATAGCAATTATTTAAAAATGAAAGTAGAAAACGTAATAATACTTAAAAATTATGAACAAGATCTATATGATTTAATAAATTATAAATGGAGTTTAATTTTAGAATCTTTTAATACTTCTCCAAGAATAAATAAAAAAGTTCGTATAATTGATGAACGAAGTATTAAAAGAAGTTCATTAAATAAATTTAAACAATATTTAAACTTAGAAAATCCTAAGCATTATTGTTTTGTTTGTGGTAAAGAAACTAATGAAACGGAATTATCTATTGACCATGTAATTCCTTGGTCTTATATGTATAGTGATGACTTGTGGAATTTGGTTTATGTTTGCCAACATTGTAATTCTATAAAAAGTAATATTATTCCAACAGAATCTCAAATAGAAAAGTTAAAAGATAGAAATAATAATTTATTAAGAATAATAGAAGAAAGCAATATTTCTAATAAAGTAATTGAAGAACTGAAACTTGCAATAGATAAGGATTATGTTAATAAATTTTGGAGTGGTTGTAAGAGCTAAAATCTAAAAATGGCACTATGGTGTGTGCTTGTCTTGATACAAGTCTGTATTGCTCCGTTCCACCGAAGACAAGCACACGCCGCTAAACTAATTTAAAAAATATATAGCTAAAATAGTATATAAAAAAAAGAAACTTCTTAGTTTCTCTTTTTTTATATAAATAAATAATTTAAGTATTTTATATAGTTTTAATAGTTTTTAAAGTTTAATTATATAAACTATCGGTTTTTTCTTTTTGTAGTTTTAATAGTTCTTCTAGCATGCTGTATCTTTTAGAAGTAAAGTTATTATAAATCATTCGAGCTATGTTCTTTTTAGGGCCAACAAGAACTACTAATTTTTTTGCTCTTGTTACTGCTGTGTATAGTAGGTTACGAGTGATTATTTGATTAGAACCTGCAACAATTGGTATTACCACAGCATCAAACTCGCTACCTTGACTTTTGTGTATTGTTGTTGCGTAACAAATTTGTAATTCAGTTGCTTCTTGTTTAGAATACACACATTCTCTATCATCATCAAATAATACTTTGGTTTCTCCAGTTTGGTAATCAATACTAATTATTTTTCCCATGTCACCATTAAAAATGCCTTTGCCTAGTTCTTGAGTTTCTTCTCTAAAAGAAGTTTTGCTCCATTCTAGGTCATAGTTATTAACCATTTGCATAACTTTATCGCCCTCTCTAAAAAAACGATTATCATAGTGTAATTCTACTTTTTTAAGGCTACTAGGATTAATTTCTTCTTGAAGTTTTCTATTTAAGTTTTCAACCCCACAAGTTCCTGATTTCATGGCACATAAAACTTGAATTTCGCTTGGCTCACATCTTAAAAATTTTGGTAATCTTTCGGTAGTAAGTTCAACAACGCATTTATACATATCCTCTGAATCAATTTTATTTTCATAAAAAAAGTCGGTGCTTCTATTGGATAGGTCGGGCATTTTACCATCATTTATTAAGTGGGCATTGCTTACTATTAAACTTTTGTCATCTTGTCTATAAATTTGTGAAAGCTTTACGCAGGGTACAACATGACTTTCTATTAAGTCATGTAATACATTGCCTGCAGCAACACTAGGTAACTGGTCTTTATCTCCTACAAGTATTAGTTTACAAGTATTTGGTAGTGCTCTTAACAAACTGCTAAAAAGGCTAACATCAACCATACTCATCTCATCAACTATTACTGCATCTGCTACAAGTTTGTTTTTTTCGTTAAAATTAAAGAAAGCGTTTTCGCCTGTTTTAAAACTTACTTCTAAAGCTCTATGAATAGTGCTTGCTTTATAATTACAGGCTTCGCTTAGTCTTTTAGAGGCTCTACCTGTTGGAGCTAATAAAAAAATTTTATTAGAGTATTTTTTTAAGGCTTGTAGAATGCATTTTACTATGGTTGTTTTTCCAGTACCAGGTCCGCCTGTTATTATGCAAACTTGACCATTTACTGCCATTTTGATGGCTTCTTTTTGTTGAGAGTGTAGGGTAATTTTATTTATTCTTTCATATTCTTTTATTTCTTCTTCGATGTCAAGACTATTATCTGTTTTAGAAATATTTAATAGATTTATTTTGCTTGCGATACTACTTTCCATAAGGTAGTATTTTTTTAATGCAAGGCAATCTTCATTTTTATAATTAAATATCTTTATTGTGTTTTCAATTTCCAGTTTTTCTATTTCTGCTTCAAATATTTCCCCCAATTTTTCTGGGTCTAGTCCTAGCAACTTTAAGCAAAGTTCTATTAATTCTTTTTTAGGAAGGTAGGTATTGCCACCTCTATCACTACTTTCTTTTAAAACATGTAGTATGCCTGCTCTTATTCTAAAATTGGAATAAAAATCTATCCCCATTTTATTAGCAATTCTATCGGCTGTTAAAAATCCTATCCCATCAATATCTTCAACAAGAAGGTAAGGATTATCAGAAACAATTTCGATGGTTTTTTCTTTATAAAAATTGAATATTTTAACCGATAAATTAGTTGATATGTCATATCCTTGCAAGAATATAACTGCATCTTGCATTTTACGGATATCACTATAATAAAGTCCTATCTCTATTGCTTTTTTACTGCTTATTCCTTTTACTTCGCTTAGTCTATTAGGTGCATATTCTAAAATGTTTAAGGTATCTTCTTTAAACTTGTTTACTATCGCTTCAGCTGTAACGGGTCCTATACCTTTTATTAAACCACTTGCAAGATATTTTTTTATACTTTCAATACTTTTAGGTTTTAATATTTCTATATTAGTAAAAGAAAATTGTTCACCAAATTTATTATTTTTAACAAAATTACCTTCAAGTTCAACATCTTCACCTGCATACACATTTACGCACTTTCCAACGCAAGTTAAAAGTGTTCCATTATAGTCTATATTCAAAACGGTATAACCATTATCATTGTTTTTAAATATTATATCTTCAACGCAACCTGTAATTTTCATAATTTAAGTTTATATTCTTTAATCAAAACAATCAAGTCATTTTTTTGATTAATATTAAAAACAAGAATATTTCTAATTTAATTATAAAAAATAATTATTTTGACTTATAGTATTTTAAATGATAAAATTAATTTTGAAAAAAATATAAAACATTTAATAAAAATACATGAGTAAAGAGTTTAATTTATGAGCAAAAAATTGCTACAGAGAAAGTAACAAAGGCAAAAGATGAAAGATATTAAAAAATTTTTAATAAACTTAAAAAATAAATTTTTAGATGAATTATTTCCAGAAAATTTTTCATGTTATAATTGTTCAAAGGAAATAATTTTGCCTAATCGATATTATCTTTGTGAAGATTGCTCTAGTGAAATTAAGCCTATTATGTATCCTTGTAAAATTTGTGGAGATGAATTAAACAGTTTTACTAAGCTTTGTGATAATTGTAAAAATTATAAAAGATATTTTGATTATGTAAAAAGTGTAACTACTTATGATAATGTGGCAAAAGATTTAGTTCTTAAATTAAAGTATGGTGATTGTGCATACATTGCAAAAATAATAGGATATTATTTATCTGAAGAATTTTTAAAAGGTAAATATGATTTAATCGATTTAGTAATTTGTGTGCCTATAACTAAGGAAAAGTTAAAAAGTAGAGGATATAATCAAACTGAGATAATATTAAAAGAGTTTGTTAAGTATTATAATCTTGATTATAATTTGGAATGCTTAACTTGTGTGAATAAACTTGCTAATCAAACTTTACTAACTAAAAAAGAAAGGTTTGAAAACCTAAAAAATACTTTTATGTTTACTAATACCATTGATATTAAAAACAAAAATATTTTAGTTATTGATGATGTTATAACTACAGGAAGTACTTTAAATGCTATTGCTAAAGTTTTAAAAGAAAACGGAGCAAAAAAAGTATTTGGTTTAACATTTTGCCATACTAAAATTAATTGATATAATTATTATATTCTTATTGCTATAAGGTCAAAAGATGAAAAAAGTGGAAGAAGTTATTAAAAAAATAAAAAATAAATTTCTAGATGAGTTATTTCCAGAGCATTATTCTTGTTATAATTGTTCAAAAGAAGTAAATAATGAAAATAATTATCATTTATGCAACGAGTGCATAAAAAAAATTAAGGCTATCAAATATCCTTGTAAAATTTGCGGAGATGAATTAAATAGTTTTACAAAATATTGTGAAAATTGTAAATCTCATAAGAGACATTTTGATTATGTAAGAAGTGTTACAACTTATGATGGAGTTGCAAGAAATTTGGTTCATAAATTAAAATATGGTAATTGTAATTATATTGCCAAATTAATTGCTCGTTACTTAAATGAAGAGTTTGTAAAAGGAAGTTATGATTTAATAGATTTGATTATTTGTGTTCCTATAACACATGAAAAATTAAAAACTAGAGGATATAATCAAACCGAGGAAATATTAAAGGAATTTGTTAAAATTACTGATATTGATTATAATTTAGATTGTATTAAACGCATAAAAAACAATTCTACTCAAACTGTATTAACAAGAAAAGAAAGATTAGAAAATATGAAAAATTCTTTTGAGTTTACAAACAGTATAGATATTACAAATAAAAATATTCTAGTTATTGATGATGTTATAACTACAGGAAGTACTTTAGATGAAATTGCTAGAACCTTAAAAGAAAACGGAGCAAAAAAAGTTTTTGGATTAACTTTTTGTCATACAAAAAGTAATAAGAGTATTTATGATAACTAAATTTAAAAGTGAAAACAAAAAAAGATTTTGACTTTTTTTAGGGTAGATTATTGATACCTTTTAAAAAAGTCTTTTATTTTTCTATAAGATGTAGTAGAATATATCTACAATATTTTTTGATATATAAATTTAAAATAGAGCATAATTTAATTACATTATTGCAACATTTGTAGGAGGAATTATTTAATGGGATTTTTATCAAATATATTTGGTTCTGATAATGCTAGAAACATAAAAAAATTAGAAAAAATTGCTACTAAAATTGAAGAACTAAATGATGTGTATGAAAATAAAACCGATTTAGAACTTATGAAAACAACCAAAGCTTTAAAAAATAGGTTGGCAGAGGGTGAAACCTTAAATGATATTTTACCTGATGCCTATGCAGTGGTAAGGGAAGCTAGTAAAAGAGTTTTGGGTTTAAAGCATTTCCATGTTCAGTTATTGGGTGGAATTGCTTTACATCAAGGTAGAATTGCTGAAATGCGTACTGGTGAAGGTAAAACCCTTGTAGCTACATTACCAGCTTATTTAAATGCTCTTTCTGGCAAGGGTGTTCATATTGTTACAGTAAATGAATATCTTGCTAAGAGAGATGCCGAATGGATGGGAAAGGTATATAAATTTTTAGGTCTTACTGTTGGTGTTAATATCTCAGGAATGAATGAAAAAGAAAAAAAATCAGCTTATGAATGTGATATTACTTATTGTACAAACAATGAACTAGGCTTTGACTACCTAAGAGATAATATGGTTCAAGAACTAACCCAAAAAGTTCAAAGAGGTCAAAACTTTGCTATTGTAGATGAGGTTGATAGTATTTTAATAGATGAAGCAAGAACTCCACTTATAATTTCAGGTAAGGGTTTTAAATCTAGTGAAACATATTATTCTGCACAACGATTTGCTAAAGGCCTTGTAGCAAGTGATTATGAAATTGATGAAAAATTAAAACAGATTAGATTGACTGATGATGGTATTACAAAAGCTGAAAGATTTTTTAAAGTTGATAATTTATCGGATATTAACAACATTGAACTTAACCACCACATTAATAATTCACTTAAAGCAAATTTTATTATGAAAAGAGATGATAATTACATTGTTAAAGATGATGAAATTATCATTATTGATGAATTTACTGGTCGTTTAATGCCTGGAAGAAGATATAATGAAGGATTACATCAAGCTATTGAGGCAAAGGAAGGAGTTAAGATTAAGGATGAAAACAAAACTCTTGCTACAATAACTTTCCAAAATTACTTTAGAATGTATTCAAAATTAAGCGGGATGACTGGTACTGCAAAAACTGAAGAAACTGAATTTAATGGCATTTATAATCTTGATGTTGTAACTATTCCTACAAATAAACCTGTTGCAAGAAAAGATCTTGCTGATATTATTTATACAACTGAACAGGGTAAGTTTAAAGCTGTTGTAGAAGAAATTAAAAAGGCTCATGAAACGGGTAGGCCTATTCTTGTAGGTACCGCAACAGTAGAAAAAAGCGAAATACTAAGTGAAATGTTGAAGCGAGAAAAAGTAAGACATACTGTTCTTAACGCAAAAAATCATGAACAAGAGTCTGAAATTGTAGCTCAAGCTGGTAGAATTAATGCAGTTACTATTGCTACTAATATGGCTGGTCGTGGAACGGATATTTCATTAGGCGGTAACGCAGAATATTTAACCAAAAAAGAATTGAGAGATAAGGGCTATGAACTTGCACAAATAGAGTTGGTTTCAGGTTATACAACAGCTTTAAGTGAAGAAATGAAAGAACTTAAAAATTTGTATTATGAAACTTTGCAAAAAAATAAGGAAATTACCGAAAAAGAAAAACAAGAAGTTGTAAATTTAGGTGGCCTTTATATTATTGGTACCGAACGCCACGAAAGTAGGCGTATTGACAATCAGCTAAGAGGACGTGCTGGTCGTCAAGGTGACCCAGGTACTAGTGTTTTTTATGTTTCAATGGAAGATGATCTTGTTAGAAGGTTTGGTGGCGATAAAATGAAAAGTATTGCACAAGCCTTTAGAATTGATGATGAAACACCCTTCCAAGTTAAAATGCTTTCTCGACAAATAGAAAATGCTCAAAAGAAAATTGAAGCACAAAACTATGCCTCCCGTAAATTTGTTTTGGAATATGATGATGTTATGAGTAAGCAAAGAGAAATAATTTATGGAGAAAGAAACAAAGTTTTAGAAGGTGTAGACATTCATGGCGAAGTGCTTGATATGTTCCCAGAAGTAGTTAAAAATGTTGTTTATAATTGCATCGATGATGACAAACCTTATTTTGATTGGGACTTAGAAAATTTCAACAAAGAACTTGAAGTTAGATTATTTGAAAAAGGTAGTAATATAATAACTGAAGAATTTGTTGAAGAATGTGATGTTCAAGAAGTTTATAGTAAAGTACTAGAAAAAGTTATTGCTAGATATGAAAATTTAATAAAAGAAGCAAAAGATTTAGGCTTTGATTTCTCTAATTTTGAAAGATATTTCTTATTAAGAGTGGTTGATGTTCTTTGGATGGGACATATTGATACAATGGAAATTTTGAAGCGAGAAATAGGTTTGCAAGCATATGGCGGACATAATCCTCTTGTAGAATATAAGAGAGCAGGTTTTGATATGTTTGATGAAATGATTTCAAAAATAAGGGAAGATACTTGTACTTTCTTATTAAATGTAAAAATAAAACAACCTCCTGTTATTAGAAAAGTAGAAAGGCCGACTCCACAGCAAACCCAAACTAATGAAAAATTTGTACAAGCAAAATCATCTAAAGTTGTTGGAAGAAATGACCCATGTCCTTGTGGAAGTGGTTTAAAGTATAAAAAATGTTGTGGAAAATAATCTAATTTTTAAATTTATATTGAAATAAAAAATAACTACAAATTCAAAATTTGGCCTAGTTTTATAGGTCAAATTTTTGGTTTATAATATCGAGACATTTCAATAAAGTAAAGGAAAATATAGGTTTTGAATTTTAAAATTCTATTTAATTTATGAAATAATTTCTTAAATAAAATTATTATAGAATTAAAATAAAAAACATGATATAATAAAAAATAGATTAAAATATAAAAAATTAAAAAATGTTAAAATAATTATAAAAGAGAGAGAACCTTATGGTAGTTGATGAACAGGAATTGGAGTTTAATAAATTAAAAGAAAAAAGTAATTATTTAAAGGAGTGTCTTTGACAAGGATACTTTAATAAAAAATCTTGAAGAAACAAAAAATGAGCAAAAAGATAGTAATTTTTGGACAGATTTAGTTAAAGTTAAGCATAATGGTAAAAAAATAAAAGAATTTGAACAAAAGTTAAAAGTTATAGAGCAAATAGATAAATTTAATAGTGATATTGAATTTTTACTTGAATTGCTTAAGATAGAAGAAGATGAAGCAAGTTTTAATGAACTTACAAACTTAATTTATAAATTTAAAGATTTTACTGAAGAAAATACTATTAGTTTATTACTTAATGGAGAATATGATAGTTGTAATGCTATTTTAACTTTACATTCTGGGGCTGGTGGCACTGAAGCTCAGGATTGGGCAAGTATGCTTTATAGAATGTATAGCATGTTTTGTGAAAAAAATTCTTATAAATTGTCGGTAATAGATAGCCTTGATGGTGATGAAGCAGGGCTTAAAAGCATTACATTTTTAGTTGAGGGAGAAAAAGCATATGGCTATCTTAAAACTGAAAGAGGAGTGCATAGACTTGTTAGAATTTCTCCTTTTGACGCAAATAAAAGAAGACATACAAGTTTTGCAAGCCTTGAAGTAATGCCTGAAATAGATGAAACAACTGATGTAGAAATAAATTTAGATGAGGTAAGAGTTGATACTTACAGAAGTAGTGGGGCTGGAGGGCAACATGTTAATAAAACGGATTCTGCTATAAGATTAACACATTTACCAACTGGAATAGTTGTTACTTGTCAAAATGAAAGAAGTCAAATTCAAAATAGAGAAATGGCTTTTAAAATTTTAAGAAGCAAATTAATAGCCCTAAAAGAAGAAGAAAGGGAAAAGAATTTGAAAGAAATAAAGGGTGACATTAAAAAAATAGAATGGGGTAGTCAAATTAGATCGTATGTATTTTGTCCTTATACTATGGTAAAAGACCATAGAACAAACTTTGAAACTGCTAATGTAGATGCTGTTATGAATGGTGACATTAAACCTTTTATTTTGGATTACCTAAAAAAAAGTTTATAATTTAAATTATTTCATATTTTGTTTAATTATTATTTTTTATTGTTAATTAATTATTTATTTATTTATTAAATTTTTCTTTCAAAAAAGAATTTTTTAAATAAACACTAATTTAAATTGTAAAATTATTTATTTTATTTTAAAATTATTTTATTAACAATATTAACGATAATAAAATCTACATAGAAAGAAGATTAAGAGAAATAAAAAAATGTATAAAGAAGAAATGTTAAAGGTTTGCCAAAACCTTAAAAATAAAAAAGATGTACTTATTTTAGGTATTGAAAGTAGTTGTGATGAAACCTCAATAGCAATAGTAAAAAATGGTAGAGAAGTTTTAAGCAATGTTATATCTAGCCAAATAGAAATTCATACTAGATTTGGCGGTGTAGTGCCAGAAGTTGCTTCAAGAAATCATATTGAAGCAATTAATAATGTATTGTTAGAAGCTTTAAAACAGGCCAATGTTACCTTATCAGATATTGATGCTATAGCAGTTACTTATGGTGCTGGACTAATTGGGGCATTAATGGTAGGTGTTAGTTTTGCTAAAAGTTTGGCTTTTGCTTTAAATAAGCCATTAATAGCGGTTAATCATATTAAAGGTCATATTAGTGCAAATTTCATTGAGCATAAAGATTTAGAGCCTCCTTTTATATGTTTGGTTGTAAGCGGAGGACATACTGCAATTGTAGAAGTTAAAGATTATGTTACTTTAAAAATGATAGGAACCACTCAAGATGATGCTATAGGTGAAGCTTTTGATAAAGTAGCAAGGGTTATAGGACTTGGCTATCCAGGAGGCCCTAAAATTGACGCACAGGCTAAGAATGGAAAGAATAATATTAAGTTTGCAAAAGATGGCCTTAAGAATACATTTAATAGTAGTTTTAGCGGCTTAAAGACTGCAGTAATTAATTATGTAAACTCTTTAAATCAAAAGGGAAAAGAATTGCCGATTTGTGATATATGTTGTTCATTTCAAACAGAGGCTGTAGATAATTTAGTAGAAAAAAGTTTGCGTGCCTGTAAAAAGTATGGATATAAAAAAATATGTATGGCTGGTGGAGTTTCAGCTAATAGTTATCTCAGGGAAAAAATGATTTCAAGAGGTAAGCAAGAGGGAATAGAAGTTTATGCTCCAAGTTTAAAACTTTGTACTGATAATGCTGGCATGATTGCTAGTTTGGGGTATTTTAATTTGATTAATAATGTTGGAATAAGCGACTTAGATTTAGATGCCGTAAGTAATATTGATATCTAAAAATTAATCTTAAATTAAGATAAATAATAATAAAAAAAGAATTTAATTAAATATAAAACAAAATAAAATTAACCAAAAAATTTTTATTAAAAATTAAAATTATAGGAATATATATTTAATAATTAAAAAAAATAATTTTATACACTAAAAAAATGAGTTTTACTTAATTTTTTTGGTGTATATTTTTTTGCAAAAAGTTATGCACAATTTATCCACATAGTGAAAATTAAGTAGAATAAAATTGGTAAAAAACTTTAAAAATTTTATATTATTTTTTATTAAAAAACACCTTAAAATTGCATAAAATATTGCATAAAAAAATGTTTAAAATTTTAGGTCAAAAAATGGCTAGATGACTGAAAAATAAAGGGATATATTACTATAGAATAATGATTATAAAAAACAAAAAAACACTTTATAAATAATGTTATTATAAAATCGGCTAATTGCTAGGAATTTAGCGACATTTAGCATTAATTGTATGTGGATAACTTTGTGTGATTTTGTGGATAAAATGTGGATAAAAATAAGCAAAATTTTAACTAAAAAAATAAGCAAAATAAAGGGCTAAAACAGCACAAAAAAATGCTAAAATTCTTGCAAAAAAAGAGTATATATAGTAGAATAATAGTGTAATTTAGAAGGTAAAAAATAATATTAAAAAATTAGTAAAAACTTTGTTTATTTTTGTTTTAATTTACTAAAAAATTGCTTAAAAAATAATATTTATTTTTTATGATTTAAATTACAAAAAAATAAAAAGTTTGAAATTTTAAATGTTGTTTAATTACAAAAAATAAAGAGTGTTTTTTCTTCTAATAAAAATAAAGAAGGAAGAACAATCTTTATTGTTACAAAAAGCAATTTATAGAAAAAAATAAGTAAAAACATTGATATAAAAAATATTTAAAAACATTAAACTTTTTAACAAATAATTTTTAACTATAGATAAATAATATTTTAGGAGGGGTATATGGAAACTGGAAAACCCAACCCAAATGGAGTAAACACTCCAAACTCAAATATTAATAATAAGCCAAATGTGCCACCGCAAAATGCAGGTGGTAATGTTAGTGCATCAAATGGTGCTAGAACTGCTGGACAGCCGCCTATTACACCTAGTGTTCCTGGGAATAATGGTCAGATACCTGTTCAGCCTATACCAAATGCTCAGCCTAACATTAACACTGTTATAAGGCAAGCACAAGGGACAAACCCAAATGTTCCTAATGGTATAAGGCCTAATGGGCAGCCACCTATAGCTCCAAGTTCTAATACTGGGGTTAATTCGCCTTTGAACAATGTTCCTAATGGAGCATTTAATCAAGGGCAAGGTGTTAAGCCAAATGTGCCAAATGCTCAACCAAATCCTCAGGCAAATAATCAACCTCAAGGAATGGGTGGACAACCTGCTTATGCTGGTATGAATGCACAGGCTTTAAACAATCAACAAAATCAAGAACAAAAAAAGAAAGGTAAGAAGAAATGGCTCTTGTTACTTCTTCTTTTATTATTGTTAGGTGCTACTGCAGGAATTTTAATTGTTGTATTAATGCCAACAACTAGATTGTATAAAGTTAATTTTATAACCAATAGATATTTTGCTCAAATCGAAACCACAAATGTTATTGGTGGTGACCCGTTTGGTATACCCGCTGATTTAGAAGATTTCAAAAATGAAAAAGGCGAACTATTACTTGAGTTTACTGGTTGGTATTATCCAGATGGAAGAAAGTTTGAAGGAATTGAAGCAGTACATAGTGATATTACACTTGTTGCAGGGTATAAAAGCTATGGAGTAACTACAACATATGTTTCTCCAAACTACCAAACAGGTAGTGGTTATGTTTATTTAACTGATGTAACTACAAAATTCTTTGATGAACAAATAAATCTTGCAGGATTAAAAGAACAATTCTTAAAATTAAATGGTGGTAAATACGATAGAGATAATGAAAACGATGTAGTTTATTCTTATTCCACCACCGATGGAAAAATAAAACCATCAAGTTATGATAAAGCAAACTATGTTAATTTAATTGATAGATATTATAATATTAAGGGCTTTGCAACTGAACCTAATGGAGAAGTTGTTTATACTATTTATGATATTATAGAAACTCCTACAGTTGAAAGTGTATATTATGTTGTTTTTGATGCTGGCAATGTTCAACTTAAATTTAACTCTAACTTAGATACTTTAAAACCTACTTATGATGCTGTTAAAAATTATTATGATGTAATGAAAGTTGATGCTAATAGTATTATCAGTGCTGAATATGTTGAACCAAATATTACTTTTAAAGATACTTATATTTTAAGAAACTATATTAGTTTATTTACAAATGCCTATCAACCAACAATCCATAGATTTTTAGGTTGGTATTTACAAGATGCTGAAGGAAATTTAGACAAAACAAAATTATATAAATCTGGTGATGAAATTGATATTAATCAAACATTACTAGGTGGTGAAACGGAAATCACTTTCTATGCAGAATGGGAAGAAAGACCTATTGATTTTTACTTTAAGTCTGCAGAAGATAATTCTGAAAGTGTTTCAATGAGTATTTCAAGTGGTGAAATACAAAACTTAGATAAGATTATAGTTGATAAAAACCTACTTAAAGAAGGATATGCTTTAATAGGCTTTAATACAACTAATGAAGAAAATGCTGGTGAAATTTTTGGCCTTCAAGAAGTTATTGAAGGAGATAGAAGTGCCAGTTACTATGATACAGCAACCGACTCTATTACCCTTTATCCTATTTATAGAAGGATAATAGATAATATATATATTTACCTTAATGGTAACGATTTAGATGCAGTTGATTGTACAAATTATGTTGATTTAAATAATTTTAAAAACAATTACTCTCTAAACTTTTATTCATATACTGTTGATGTTGTTACTGGAGAAGGGGAAAATGAAGTTATAACACAAGAAACAGTAACTTATGAATATGATGAAGATTTAATAACAATAGAATATGATGCATCACTAGGTGCAATAGTTATTAAAAATTTATTAGAAGATGCAACTTTTACTTTGCCTACTCTTTCTAATGAGTTAAGTAATTTAAGGGTTAGCGATATTAGTAGAAATAACTATTATTTAGGAACTCGTGCTTATGACTTTAGTGCTAGAAGTGACCGTGATGATTTAAACTATAGTGATGATGGTGTTATTTATAAAGCAAGTTCTAATGATTTTGACCGTGAATTTGGTAGTAGTAATATTACTATAGGTCTTAACTGGATTGGTAAGAATTTCAGTTTAGTTTTCCATAGTGATAGAAATTATGAAATTTCAGTAGCTTATGGTGTTAAAGTTTATGTTGTTTACAATAGAAGCACTACTAATGGTATAGTTACAGTAAACACAACTCTTTATTATGCTTCAAGTGGTAGAACAGTACCTAATGGCAATTTTACAACAAGTGTAAAAGGTCATGAGTTTGAAGGTTGGTACAAATCACAAGTAGATACTTCAAGTGGTATTCTTCCTGATGCTATTATTAATGGTGATGAAAATAGAGAAGAAACTCATTTCTTTGTAGATAGCAATTTTCATGATATTTATGCTTATTGGACAGTTAATGCTTTTAATATTAACTATATGTTTAATGGTGGTATTTATAATGTAACAGGTGATACATCTTCTCAAACTCTACCTGGTTTTGAATATGGCCATAGTTATGATTTATTAGGTGAAAATGATGTAACTAAAACTGGTTACTGGTTTGAAGGTTGGGCTTATAGTGAAACATCTGGTAAAGTTGATTTTACTTACGATAACTTAAGTGGTATTGAGATTAATGATGAGTTTGTTTCTCATGCTGTAGTTGGTCTTGATAAAACAATTAGACTTTATGCTATATGGAGTGATAGATATAGTGTTACTGCATATTTAGATGCTGATAGAACAAGTTCTGCAGTAATTTATAGTAATAGAGATAATACTTTTGATATTACTGGTAAAGAAATTGATGGGTATACTTTTACAAGATTTAATACTTCTATGATAGGAGATGGAGTTGAATATATTACCACAGCAGAAGATAAATCAAGTTGGGTATTAACTGAAAATATATTTGTTTATGCTATGTGGTTTGAAGTAAACTTTGACAGCAATGATGTAGATGGAAAATATGGGGTTAAAGGTGATAATCCTGAAAGTTTCTATGTAACTTATGGCTCTATATTTAATTTGCCTACTTCAACTTATACTTGTGATAATTACTTTAAATTTAATAATTGGAATTATACAAATCCTAATAATGTAACTTATAAAGGTATTACTATTTTTGGTGAAACCTATATAGTTAAAGTAAATGAAGGTGGTACACAAGTAGAGAAAGAAACAAGTTATTGGGATGATATAGAAGAAGTTTCTTCTAATGTTAACACTCCTATTACTTTAAAAGCTAACTGGGGTTATAAAGATGTTAAACTTGAAGTTTATAGAAGTGATTCTATGCTTCCAGTTGGACTTTCATATTCAACAAGAATTGATGTAACTAACAATAATTATGCAGTTCTTTCTAAAAATAATAATCAATATCCTGGTGCTAACAATAGACAAGTAGATTACTTCACAGATGGAAAGACTTTTGCTTTCTTCTCTTTAATTACACCAGAAACTGTTATTGTTGGAGATGAAACTAAAACTATTAATAACGAAAAAGCTATTATAACTTTACCTAAACCTTCTAGAGAAACCGTAGAGGAAAATGGCATACTTATTTATGATGATGCAGAAGATGCTTTTGTTTATAGAATTTATGCTGTTTGGAAAGCAACTATTACTTTTGATGCTAATAATAGAACAGGTGATAGCGTTATTTCTTACGCAACAATAAACACAAATAATGAACAGCAATTAGAATTAACTGAAGAACTTCTTGCTAGAAAATTCTCGGTAGAAATTATTGAATGTGGTTTTACTTATCCATTTAGAACATTTGCTGGTTGGTCTACAATGAATAACGCAAGTGCAAGTGATACATTGCTTCAACCAAATGATATTGTAGATGATTTAACTGCTGATATTACTTATTATGCTATTTGGGGTTATGGAACATATACCATTAAATTTGTTGATGACAATATAGATGGTGTTACTCCTTTAGAATTTGCTGATGTAGAATTTAGTTATGGAGAAGTTTCTTCTCTAAAAATGTTAAAATTTGATGACTTAGATGACCCTACTATTGCAGGCAAATATAATTTAACAAGATATAATAGCACAAAAGGCTATTATGAAATTTTTAATCATTTTGTCTATCAAAAAAGTAATGGCGAACTTTTATATATCAATATAAATGACCTTTTAACTTTTAAGACTTTAAATGATGATGGATTTATGAATAACAATGAACTTGAAGATAATATTTTAGTTTTAAATTGTTATTGGATAGAAAAATCCTATGAATTAGTTGTAAACTTTGATGGTGGTTACATTAATCAATCTGCTGTTGATATTTCCAAAATGGATTACGAATATAATGAAAATTTAGGAAATAACATCTTAAAATATAATTTTAAACTTAGTGAAGTTAAACCTAGCAGTAAAGGAATTATTCTTTTAAAAGAAGGTCCTGCTAAGATTAGTTATAGATTTAATGGTTATAGATATAATGATGAAAGTGGAACAATTATAGGTTTAGTTGGCGGAAATTATACTTACATTTATTCTGGTACTGCAAAGGAACTAGAAGATAATAATGGTGATATGATTTTTGTAAACTGGCAGGAAGTTTATACTTTAACATTTGATGCTAATGGTGGAGCTTTCCAAAATAATGTAGATAGAAAATTCCAACAAGATGTAAATGCTAGTGGAATGGCTACATTTAATGTTCCAGCAACAGCTGCATTATTAGGCAATTTATATTTCCCTCAATTTAATACTGGTGCTGATGCTGTTGGTTGGTGGTTCTCAAAAGATGTTGAAGATATTGAAGCAAACAAAGATAACTTATTTACTTATGGTTCAGAAGTTGTTGTAACCGATGAAATTATGAGTAAATATGGTAATGACAATACAATAACTTTATATGCTGTTTGGAAAATTACAATTACATTTACAGCTGGTAGCCTTCCAACTGGTGTTAAAGTTATTCAATATGGTACTCCTCAAGGAACCGTAAGTAATACAGATGGAAGATTCACTGTTCAATTTTATATTAACGATGTAATATCTGCTAGAAGAATGGTTTATTATTACTTCTTGATTGATAGTGATGCTTATAGATTTATAGGCTGGTCACTTAATGGCCTTGATGTAATTGAAGAATTTGTAGTTTCTCAACCTACAACCTTACAAGCAATTTGGGGTATGAGTGAAGTTCATGTATATTTAAAGAACTTTGATGGCAACGATTTTAATACTCCTATTGTTATGACTTATAACTATGAAAAGATGAGACAACTTGACCTTTATAGAGAATTTAGACGTGCTGTTGTTAAAGCTATGGTTGGTGAAGAATGGACAGATTGGTCTGATTGGTCTGATGAAGAAGAAGAACAATCAAAACTTGTTAAACTTCCTAGTCGTTTTGGTTATCAGTTATTAGGATTTAAAGATGGCTTTAATAATACAACCATAACCCCAGAGAGGGAAGATGAAATTACTGTTTATAATGATAGTGTTGATGAAAATGGTAAACTAACAAAACCTTTCATTTTACCATTTAAAGATATTACCCTTTATGCAGTTTATATGACTGAAGTTGTAGAAGTTATATATGATGTAAATAATCCAGATGCAAATACTGGTGTTGTTGGTGGTGGTAATAAGTCATGGAGTATGAATTATAACTCACCTTACACAATTGAAAATCCAAATTACTCATTAAATTACTTTAAAGTTTCTTCTTATAGTATTGTTGTTGGAGAAGGCGAAAATGCCAATGAAATATTCTATAAAGAAGGAGACCCTATTTCTATACTTGCTAACTACGGTGTTGTTTATAATGAAGAAACAGGTAAGTATACTTTAACAATTAAGGTTAATTGGGAAAGAGAATATAATACTGTTATTATTAATTTAGGTTCTGGTACTTTCTATAATGATGGTATTAATTTAAGCAGTGGAGATATAAATCAAGTTGCTAAAGAACTTTTCTATAACGAAAATGGTATTATTGTTAATGGACAACATATTTACAATATAAAGAGTTTGAAATATAGTAATGGTAGTATTATTGTTGAAGTTTATAGAGGACCTTCAGGTGAAGGTTATGGTTTAAGACTTCCAAATAGTGATTATGTATTTAATAACGGAAATTTTGAATTAGTTTCTTATAGCGATCGTGATGGAAATAAATTTGATTTTAATGTTTTATATGAACTTGAAAGTGACTTAACATTAAATGCAGATTGGATTAGATTAGTTAAAGTTGTTATTTATAGAAATCAAAATGATTTAGATATTGAAACTTTTGAAACTTTAATTAAACTAGATGATTTTGTTACATTTAGTTTTGTTAATGGTGTTTATTATATTAATGAAATTGAAATTCCATTTGATATAGAACATTATGAACTATTATCTTATAGTCAATTTGCTTATGGCGGAAGCACAAGTAAGTCTTATGTTTTGGATACTCAATATATTCTTAATGGTTCTAATTTCCCTATTATGAGTGATTATTCAGTAAGATTATATGCTCAATGGCAAGGTGTTTCTATTAATATTGAAATCAACTATAATGATAGTGTAGACCCATTAAAAGTAAACAAAGTTACATTATCCTCTCGTTATGGTCTCGATGTTGATTTATCAAGTCGTGTACCTACTTCAAGAGCAGATGGAAACGAAGGATATATCTTTGATTACTTTAGAGATACTGAAGGTAATATTTATGCTCAAAATAGTGAAGAACATGAAGGTGCTTCTTTCATATTTAATTCTAAGAATTTAGAATTTAGTGAAAACTACAAAATTACTGCAGTTTGGAAAGCAAGAAAATATGCTGTAACATTTAATTTTGAGCAATCAGAATTTAAAGGTGAATATTTAGATGTTAACTATACTGATGAAGAAGGCAATGGTGTAATTCAAATAAGTGCTGTATTTGCTTATGGTTCAGAAGTTTTATTACCTAATAAAGATAACATTACTTATGATTTAAATACTGATCCTGATTTCCCATTATATTTCTATAATGGTTATATAAGCAATATAGAAATTAATGGATCAAATGCTATAGGTCCAGATGTTCAAAGTTTCATTATGCCTAATAGTGATATCTCTTTAACTATTTCATGGAAAGGTTTGCCTGTTCTTGTTACTTTTGTTGCAAGCAAAGGTGAGGGAGATATTCTTGATACAGAAGGTGCATTTAGCATAGAAGATGATAATGGAAACATTACCAAAGTAAGAACCCTTACTAATGAATATGCAATAAATGGTGATATTTTATTATCAGAAGTTTTACCTTCTAGAACAGGATATAAATATTCCTTTAAATATTTTATAAATTATAATTCTGTAACAGGTAATTTTACTGATACTATAATTTTTAATGCAAAAGATTTTATTAATTTATCTAGTTTATATTTAGATGAAGATAGCTTATACTTTGATGATTTAAAAGCTATGTTCTCTAAACCTGATGATAGTGAAAATGGTATTATTAGTATTACCGTTGAGGTAGTATGGACACCTATTTCCTATGTTGTAACCTTTAATAATTTAAAACCAAAAATGGATAATGGTTATGATGTTGATGCAACAGGAAATGTTGATGTAAAGGTTTTAGATGGAACAACAAATGGATTAATTAATAGTGTTACTTTAACTTATGATGTACCATTCACATTAGCTAATAACTATTATACTTTAGTTGGTTGGAGACAAATAGGCTGGAGTATTTATAAAGATGATATTGCTGATAGTGAAGGTAATTATAGAGGACTTATTGATTTAAATTCTGAAATAGTAAACCTTACAACTGAAGATGGTACAACTATCATATTATATCCTGTTTGGGAAAGACTTAACTATACTTTAGAATTTAGAGATGAACTTGCTGTAAATAAAATAACTGATGTTGTTATGGGTTATGACGAAATATTCTCTATAGATGGACTTATTAAAGGTGAAGTTAATACATTTGACACCTTAACCAATAGTTATATTAAAAAACCTCTTAATATTAGTGTTTTAGATAATGGTAGTTATGTTAGTGGAGAACTTAAAACCTTAACCTTTGATAGTGCAAAAGGTGTATGGGTAGAATTTGTTGGTTGGAGATATTTTTATAATAATAAGCCAGTTGGTGATATTATTAAAAATTCTGATGAATTAATTTTTACACTTTCTAATTATAATGGCTTTATAGGAAGCATAGATGACTTAACCGATAATAAAGTTACTCTTGACCTTGTATGGCAAGAAATTACTTATGATTTTACTCTTGACTTAACACTAGGTAATTATGCAGGCTTTGGTGCTGGTAAAAATTATGAATATATTTATAATTCAGAAACCAAAACACTTAATTTAAAATTTAAAGTTACTTATTCTAATTTGCTTAAAGGTATTAACCTAAGTGATGAGTTTATTGCTATTGATGAAGATAAAATAGTTTGCGATAGTGGTTACACTTTTGCTGGTTGGGTTAAAGATGTTAATGCAGACTATGTTGATGCAAACATATTCTTAAAAGGCAGCACTATTTTCTATAGTGGATTGACCGAAGATGTTTTAGACCCTTCAACTTTTGAAGATCGCAATCCATTTGTTTTATATGCAATTTGGAATACTTATAAAGTTACTATTAATTCAAATGGTGGCAATATAATTTCTGATTATGAAGATAAGAAAGTTGAACTTGGCTGTGAAAACTGGAATGTAGAAGGTACAAGTCTTTATACTTATACTTATAGAAATTCTGATATAACATTACCAGAAAACATAGATAAGGCTTTTGTAAAAGAAAATAATCACATTGATAGAACTGGCGAAAACAAAATAGGTGGTAAGACTTATACAAATATTACTGAAAATAAAACTATTGATGTTGTTTGGACTGGTAATTTAAGATATGTAATTTTATCAATTAGCAATAAAGAAACTGCTTCATTTAACGAAATTCCTGATGCTCTTAAATCTCGTGTAGCAACAGATTTACATTATGAATTAGTGGAAGTAACAAGTGAAAACTTTGTAGCTAATACTTATTATATTTATACTTATGACATTGAAACCAATTCAGGCTCATTTACTCTTGCTGATACTTATGATAGTAATGCTCAATATTTTGTTTATGATAGTAATTCAAGAACTATAATTATTACTTCTTACTATGATGAACCTATTAATTTCTTAAATCAAATTACTGCTACTGATGCAGGCAGTGATACTGTTGATAAAGAAAGATTTGGTGGTTGGTTAGATGCCGATGAAAAATCTAATTTCTCTGCTAAAACTTTATATGTTGAGTGCGGTGATAATGAAGTAATTCATTTACATGCTTCATGGGGTGAAATATATTTATACTTTGAATTAAATGGTGGATATATTAATGAAGAAGTAGAAATAGATGGAAATATTGAAATAGTTCAAAAAACTGCTATAGAAAGAAAGGCTCCTTTCTTTGTAAATGAAGAAACTGAAGAACGCAGATTTGATTTGCCTCCTCTTTATTCAGGAAATACTCAATTAGGACCTTTCAAAACTGGTTATACATTCTTAGGTTGGAGTGATGAATTCGCAAATTATGCTGAATTTGAAAGTTCATCTGATGCCGATAAGTATAATAAATTAATAAATAATGATTCAGAAAATTCTATAAAATATACTCTTAATACTCCTTTTAGTGCAACATTATTTGCAATATGGAAACCTCGTGAAATTGTTTTGGTATTTGATAGTGCTGAAAGTAGTTCTTCATGGTCTCCAAATGTTAGTGGTGGTAACAGTACTTTTAGTTTAAATTGCAATTATGGTGATGTAATTGAATTGCCTGAACCTGCAGAAAACTTCTATAAAAATCATTATATTTTTGCTGGTTGGGAATATGTATTTAATGGTCAAAATAGAATTTATAATGTTGGTGATAAATTTACTATTGATATAGAAAAAGACTTAGAATATAGTGGTACAGGTAGTAGTTTTGCTTTAAGATTCTATTCAGTTTGGGAACCTACCAATGTAAGTGTAAGAATTTATGTAGATGGTGGTGCTTATATGAGCATGAATCCAAACCCATTATTTACTAGACTTCTTACTGAAGAAGGTGACCCATATGGTAGTTACATTCCTGTAGAAAATAGAAAATATGGTTCAAAGTTTGAATTAATTCCATTAAATGAATTATATAAATTTGGATACTATGCAAATGGATATAAAAACATTTTAAATAATGAAATTTATACAACTGAACCTGTTCTACTCGATAGTACAAGACTTGATGAAAACTTAGTATTAAAAATTCAAGTAACATGGGCAAAAGCCAATGCTTATATTAAAGATTTTTATGGAAAAGATGTTCACAAGTTCTATGAAAACTTTGAAGATGCTGTAACTGAAGCTGTAGATTTAAAAGATGTAAATGATAATTATAGAAATGCAGAAGTTGTGTTATTAACAAACAATGTTTCTTTACACAAAACTGTAAAACCAAATGCAAATTTAACTATAAGTGTTGATGAAAGTTTAGCTGGAGAAATAATAATTTCTCGTAGTGATAATTTTAATAGCACTTTAGAAGAAAATAATGGAAAAATATTATTTGATGTTGATAACAACAATACTTTAACATTAAAAGGTACACAAACCGCTCAACTTATTATAAATGGTGGCTCAGCTTCAGGTTGTGGTGTTTTAATAAGAAGTATTAACGCAAATGTTTTTATCGATGGATATGTAACATTTAGAAATAACATAAATAGTGTAACTAACTTTGGTGGAGCTATTTATGCTGAAAATTCTGCTGTAACTATTACTAATGCAATATTTACTGGCAATAGAGTATCTGGTAATGATTTTACCTATGGTGGTGCAATTGCTGTTAAAAATTGTGATAGTGTAACAATAACAAATACAAAATTTACAAATAATAGTGCAATAAGTAACGAAAGTGCTGCATTCGGCGGGGCTATCTTTATCGGCGGCTCAAATTTAAAAATTATTGGTGGAAACTTTACAAATAATAATGCAACAGGTTCTGCAAATAGTTATGGTGGTGCAATTGCTGTTACTGGCGATAGTGGAATGAATATATCAAAAGATGAAGAAGGCAATAAGGTATCATTTAATAACAATTCAGCTGTTTTAGGTGGTTCAATATATATTGATTATTCTGAAACAATAATTGAAGGCGGAGAAGAAAATTCTTCAAATAATGTAAGACTTAATAATAGAAATGGTTTATTTAGAGATGCTAAAACCTTAGTAATTAATGGAGCAATCTTTAGTGAAAATAATGTAAACTTTAGAGGTAGTCAATTAGATATTAATGGCGGAGCAGTTTATATTGCTAAAGGAATAGTTAATATTTCAGATAGTGAATTTATTGGTAACTATGCATCAAATGGTGGCGGAATTTATATTGCAAATGGTACTGTAACAATTTCTGAAAACACTTTAATTAATAATAACACTGCAAGTAACTTTGGTGGTGGAATTTATATTTCAACTGGTGCAAATGTTGTTATTAATAATTCAGTTATAGGTGCAGAAAATGCTGGCAATATGGCATTAAGTGGTGCAGGTATTTATTCTCTAGGTTCATTAGAACTTAATTTATCTGAAGTTCTTTACAATAAAGCAAGCGAAACTACTGGTTTAGGTGGCGGTATTTATATTTCAGGTAGTGAAGAAACTTGCGTAACCTTAAAAATTTATGGTAGCAAAATTAGCAATAACTCTGCTGTTCGCGGTGGCGGTTTATATATTGATAATTTTGTTGGTTATATAATTGATAGTTTTGTTAATGAATCTATAAATGAAAATAATACGATTTCTAATAACCTTGCAAAAATGGGTGCAGGTTTATATATCCGTACAAATGTTACCCATATTGATAATAATCTAGAAGGCGAAAAATGTTATATTTCTAATACTGAAATATCTTCAAATAAAACAGATGTTGAAGAAGAATATAAAAAAGATAAAAATCAAATGGGTGGTGGTTTATATCTTGAAACTGGTGTTCTTACAATCAAAACAAATGTATTGTTTACTTTAAATACTGCTTATTATGGCGGTGCAATTTATGTAAATTCATCAGCAGTTGCAGATATTATTAATGCAAGTTTTGGTTTATTAGTTGAAGAAGGTTCTGATTTTGTAGAATCTAGCAATAGTGCTGTTTATGGTGGAGCTATTTATGTAGCACAAAATGGTACTTTTAACTTTGTTTCTGGTGTTATTGCTTATAATATTGCTGATTTTGGTGGTGCAATTTATAATGCTGGTAAAGTTAAACTAGGAAGTTTAGAAGATATTGATGATTTAATTATTATCAATAACTTTAAAGGTGATAGTGATTTAACTGCTAAAATCCATAATGCTGGTGAATTTGAAATAGCTGGCGATACTATGATTGATAGTGATGAAAATATCTATCTTGATAATGATGGTGAAGGATATAAATTTATTACTATATCTAAAAAAGATTACAAGAATACTAATAATGCTATAGATAGTGATAATCCTTATGGATTAATATATGTAACTTTTGAAGATTACAAAGTTGGAAAGGTTATAGTTAAGTTTGATAATGAAGAAGGCTATAACGCAGAAGATACAACTAATACAAGTGCAAGCAAAGAAGAAGTTTATAATTCATACTTAAATACTCCAACTGATGAAAGCGGTAATGTAATTAGTGGATATGGTAAAATAAGCATATTCAATACAGTTATGTATACAATTACTCCAGTTGAAAGTAATTATTCATTAGTTATTGAATATCAAATTTATTATATTAATTTCTTAGACGTTACTGGTGATGAAAGAGTTACTATTCCTAATGCTCAAATGGAAATAGATTATGGAACAAGCTTTGACAAAACTGTTTCAGTTTTAGTTGATGGAAATGCAGAACTTATAAGATTTGTTGATTATTTACGTGGAGATAATTATGCTCCAAATAGAACAGGATATAATTTTGTTGATTGGGGTTATTATACAAATGAAAGTGGTAAAGAGGGTGTAGAATATAAAGGACAAAATTATATAACTGAAACAAAACCTAATGGTAGTGTTGAGGGTAAAATTACTCCTTTTGAAATTTTTGATAGTTGGGGTACTGAAGATTGCGAATTTAAATCTATTGATAATTTAACAAATAGAAATCCTGAGTTTAAAGTTACTAACTATAATTTATATTTCTATGCTGTATGGGAACCTTTTGAAATTACTGTAAATTATCATTATGATAATGAATATGAAAACTTTGGTGATACTTCTTACACAATTGGTGGACAAAACATAGATGATAGTAACTTAGCTGATTTCAGTGAAGTTATAAGTTATAATGAAACTTTAACATTGCCAGCTCTTAATAGTATTTATACTCTTGAATTTAAAGCTGAGTTTGAATATGAAACAATAGAATATTCAACAGTTGATGGTAAAGTTGTTCCTGTTAAAGTAATAACTAAAGATGGTTCTGAATATACCGACATTGTAAGTACTGATGCAGGTTATGTTTTAAGATTAAGAAATGGTTTAGAATTTACTTATAATGAAGAAACTAAAAAACTTATTAGTACATTAAATAATGGTTTTGAGTTATCAAATAAAAAAGGTGAAAATGCTAACCTTTATCCTGATCAAATAAAACTTGCTGGAACTTCTAACTTTATTGATTTAGAAATTATTAATGGTAGATATAGTTTTGTTAATAATGGATATGTTTTCTCATCTTATCAAAAATATAGACCAGACTATTACTCATTTGAAAGATTTATAATTAATGGTGGTTCTTTTGAATGTGAACAAGTTTTTGATATGAATGTAGATAATTACTTCTTTGGATTTGCTAAAGATGAAGAAGGAAATTATGTTCTTAATGTAACTTTAGAATTTAATAGAATGCAAACAACTGTTATTGTTAATTCAAATGGTGGCGAGGGTGATTTTGAACATACAATTTATGCAGGTCAAGAGTTTACATTACCAAAATATTCTACAATAGTTTCTTATGATGGCATTTCAAGATTTATATATCGTAAAGATTATGCTTTAGCTGGCTTTAGTACTAATGTAAATGGCAATGTTTTAACTCAAACCGATAGTGAAGGAAATGTTTCTTTAGCAAATAAAATTGTTATTCCTGAAACTCAAACTTCAACTTATACTCTTTATGCTAAGTGGGAAGATGCTGTTTGTTTTGTTGATGATGCTGTATTAAAAGATGGTGTTTATTATGATGTTTATTATAGTAGCATTGAAAAAGCAGTTATCGATATTAATATAGATGGTAAAGCAAAAGATACTACTTCAGGTGAAGAAGCAAACCCTGCTATATTTACATCTGTTTTAATTTCTAATTATATGTTATATGTAACTAGAAACACTTTAATTAATAGTGGCATAGTAATTACTCAAAATATGACAATGATGTCATTCAGTGGTGAAATTACTGTTGGATTATCTGATTCATTTAATAATGAAGATAATGCATTTACTATAGATAGTGGTGTTATAGCAACTTTTGGAAGCAAAGATTTAAGTTCTAATACATTAATATTTACAACAAGCAATCAAGATGTAATTAATTCATTTATGCTTGTTAAAGGTACTGTAAAACTTCTTAATGGTGTTCATTTTGTTGAATGTAAAATTACAAGCTATGGTGCTGCTTTATATGTTGAAGGTAATTTAGTAATTAATGGTGCATATTTCTTTAATAATACTGCCGATTTAGGCGGAGCAATTTATGTTGCTTGTTCTGGAAATGTAACTATTGATAATGCAGTATTTGGCGAAGATGGTAAAGGCAACAAGGCTTTAAGTAGTGGTGGTGCAATTTATATCGAAGATGGAAAAGAAGGTAATGTAGATGGAACAGCAGTAACTATTTCTGCTACAGTTAATATCTACAAAGCAACTTTTGCATACAATACTGCTGTAGAAAGTGGTGGTGCTTTATATATTGGAAAATCAGCAAGTGTAAGCCTTTATTCAGTTATTTTCATTGCTAATAAAGTTGGTATCCCTAAAGAAATAAACAATGGAAAAGAAGTTGAAACTATTCTAGTTGGTGGAAATGGTGGTGCAATTTATACACTTTCTGCTTTAAGAATAGGTGAAAATAGTACAAACTATGTTGAGTTTGATTACAATTCAGCAGGTGGCAATGGTGGAGCAGTATTCACTCAAAGTAGTTTAACAATTACTTATGCTAACTTTGTAAGCAATGTTGCAAATAATGGTGGAGCTCTTTATATAGACACAAGTAATTCTATAGGAAGTACTAAGATTTATGCTGCACAATTTAATGGCAATGAAGCAAAAGAAAATGAAACTAAAGATGGTGGAAATGGTGGTGCAATCTACTCTATAGGTGGATTAGAAATTAATAGTATTAAGTATGAAGAAAATATGCTTAATACCCAAACAACATTTAGCAGAAATAGAGCTAAATTAGGTGGTGCAATTTATCAAGTTGGAAAAGTTACACAATCTGAAACAACAGCAATTAATGAAGTATTAACAGCTGAAGGTGGTGAAGGCGAAGAAGGTGGAGATGAAGGTGATGGCACTGATAATGTTAATACTAGTTTCAATATGCTAAATGTATTAATTACTCTTAACTATGCTGAAAATGGTGCAGGTTTATATTTAGTTGATGCTGCATTAAGTTTAGATACTACTTTAGGTGTTGATGAATCTACAAGACTTATCTCTAATGGTAGTGAAGGTGCTGATGTAACAAATAATGGTGGTGCTATTTATCTATCAGGAAATTCAGTTCTTATTTTAATAGGTGAAGTTTCTGGTAATAAAGCTATTAACGGTGGTGGTATTTATGCAGATGGTAATAGTATTGTTTATATTACAGAAAGTTCAAAAGTAACAGGCAATAGAGCTTCTACAAATGGTGGAGGTATTTATCTTAATGACAATAGTAGCATGATTGTTAAAGGCAAATATAATAGAAGTGAAATTACAAACAATCAAGCTAGTTATGGTGGAGGTATATACTTTAACTCTACAAATGATGCAACAGTACTTTCTTCAACAACTCTTACTGGAAATAAAGCAGATATATCTCAAGCAAGTAGTGGTGGTGGTATTTATGTTGCAAAAGGTAATTTAAATTTAACAGGTATAAATGTTGTTGGTAATATTGCTAGTTATGCAGGGGGTGGTATTTATGTTGCTTCAAGTGATAGTTTACCAACTGTTCAAATTACTGCTGGTGACTTTAGCAATAACTCAGCTGGTGCAGATACAAATACAAAAAATCCAAACATTAGATTGGGTGAAAACATTTATGTAAACTATACTAATAATAGTAGTTATGGTGTATTAAGAATTGGCAATAGTGCAAGAATACAATCGGTTTATCTTGTTGATGGAGCAAGTATATATGTATCTCAAAAACTTGAGGGTACATATGAAGAAGTTGCTTCTAAAATAGTTGTTACTCTTAGTGCTTATACAGAAAATAGAGTAGTTGTAAGATTTGATGGTGGTGTTGAAGTTAGTGATATTTATTTCACTCTTAATGAAGATGAATTTGAACATTACTATTTTGAAATTCAAGGTAATAATCTTATTTTAACTAAGATTGCCACCGAAGTAGTAATTAACACCAATGGTGGTGGTATTATCTATGAGGGTACAAGATACAACGAAGAATTAAGAATAGACATAACTGGAAAGAATGGTCAATTGTTTACTTGCTTAGATGATTTAATAGGCGATTTCTTTGGCTATGATTTATCTCCTAACTTTATCGACCAAAGAGGAAACACTTACACATCAAGTAGTGTTATTCCTAAAAAGGCAGTAGTATTAACTGCTCAATGGGTTGTTAAAGAGTTTAAGGCATATTCAATTGTTGAAGGCATGCAAAATGATTTAGATACTTTCTCTTTAACAAAAAATATAGAGTTCCCAACTGCTTATAAAGAATACTGGAGATTTAAACAATGGAATTTAGCTTACTTTGATAATGGGGAACTTGTTACTACAAATATTAGTTATAGAGCATATAGTGAATTTAAATTAAACGATTTAAATTCTAGTGATAGACTTCCAATATATGATGCTATATTAAGAGATAACAATACAGCTTACTTTGTAGCTGAATTTGAACATGATTCTGTTGTTATTACAATTCGTGGTGTTGGTGCTTTATCAAATAAAATAGATGGCATTTGTGAAGCTGGTCGCCAAACTATTGAAATTGCAAGAGATAGAGATAGCTTAGAATTTAGCTTCAGTGAAATTGCTGGTGCATTCTCTTGGCGTGGTCACTTGTTAAAAGGTTACTTTAGTGGACCTAATGATGTTTATGATATTGGTGTAGATAGACTATATGGTGTAAATGATAAGATTGATATTTCATTTGCAGAGTCAGGAGACCTTGTTTTTGCTTGCTACTGGTTACAAGCAGAAGCATATATTAAAGGCTTAGATGTAAGTGAAAATGTTTATTATGAAACATTAGAAGGTGCTATTGCTGATGCTGATAGCGGAGATACAATTGTTGTTATTTCTAATATTAATTTATCAAAAACATTAACTATTACAACTGATTTGACAATTGTTGCTGAAGAAGAAGGTTTAACAATTACTAGAACAAGATTTAGAAATGGTTATATGTTTGACATTAAAGCAAATGTTACCTTTGGTGAAGATAGCGAAAAAACACTTATAATTTCTGGTGGAGATTATGATAGTGATTATGGTGCTATTCATGTTTCAATTTCAAGTTCTTTAACCTTAGAAAGAAGTGTTACAATTAAAAATAATGTTACTTCAACTCATTCTGGCGGTGCTGTATTTGTTTTAGGTACTCTTAATTATAGAGGTGCTACTGTAGAGAAAAACACAGCAAAACAAGGTGGTGCTTTCTATGTAGAAGGTAGTATTAATCTTGTTGCTGGTTTAGGTAGCATTAGTAATAATACTGCTTTAATTGCAGGTGGTGGTATTTATATTGCTTCTACAGGATCAATTACTATGACAGGTGGAACTATTAATTATAATACTGCTCCTTTAGGTGCTGGTATTTATTATGGTTCTTCAAAAACAAATACCATTATTGGTGGTAGCATTGTATACAATAATACTGATGCAGATACAAATCCTCTTAAAACTATTGCTAATGACTATCGTGGCGGTGGTATTTATACTGAGTTAAATAGTGGTAAATTAACTTTAGGTTCAACAGGAAGTGAACTTAATATAACTGGCAATACCTCATTTAATGGTGGTGGTGTATTTGTTAAAGGTTCTAGTTTATCTAACGAAACAAGTTTAGCAATAAACGGAGCAAGAATTACTGCTAATAAAGCAAGATATGGAGCTGGTATTTGCATAAGCGATAACGATAATAATTATGATGCTCACACTGTAGAATTTTTAGCTGGTAATATTATGTATAATACTGCCACATATTTATCAGAAGAATCAGAACAATATTTTGGTGGCGGTGTTGCCGTTTATGGTGGTACATTCCTTGTTACTGGAAATGGAACAGGTGAAATAAGTAACAACGTTTGTGATAAAAATGGTAGTGATATTTATATTAATTCTTTAAATGCTACTTACTATGGTAAAGTCGTATTATCATCTAATTCACTTACAGTTGGTAATGATATCGGAACTGTTTTTGTAACAAAATATGGAAAATTAATTTTAGAAAATAATTATGTATTAAATGATAAAGTTATTCTTCTTGATGGAGCATTTATAACTGTAAATGCTAAGAGTAATGCTACAAGGCCAATAATGGTTTCTGTAACACCTCTTGATGAAATTCCATTAAATAATTTTGCAAGAAAAGTTGTTGAATATATTAATGGTGTAACTCCTGACATTAATAAGTTTGATATTGAAGAAGCAAGAAAAACTCAATATAGACTTAAAGTTATAGGTCAAGAAATATTTATTACCGAAAACATATTTACATTAACCTTTATTGCAGAAGGTGGAGACATTGTTTATGACAATGATTTAGGTGCAACAAGAGAAGATAATGGAATTATTACTATTCCTGTTAAATATGGTACTTTATTACAAGAAAGCATTATTTCAAAATTAACTGCTAGTCAAACAAATAGGTACTTTATTTCATGGAATTATGATGATGGAGATGCAGATAGTGTAGTTGGTTCAGAAGATATTATGCCATATGAAGATTTGACATTATATGCTTACTGGAGTGGTTTGTATTATGTTTTAACCATTAATTTTAATGATACAAATGGTACTACTCAAACTGATTTCTCTGGTTTACAAGATTTAGTTATAGATAATGTTCAACATAGAATAGAAAACAATAAAGTTATAATGAATGTATATGCAGACCTTGAAACTAGCCATTATGGTCAAGATGCATTACAAGCTATTTTTGATAACATATCAAGAATAGGTTATCATATTTATGGCTTTGGTTTGGCTTCATCTAAAGGTTTGGATACTGAATATATTAGTCCTTTCAATAAGTTCAGTATGCCTGAAAATGATGTAAATCTTTATGTATTATGGGAAGCAAATACTTATACAATTTATTATCAAGGATTTGCTCCTGATGGTTGCAGTAGTGAAATAGAAAACGAAGTACCTTCAATGGAATGTGCTTTTGATGAATATATTTATATTTCAAATGAAACATTTATTTTGCGTGGATATACTCAAGTTTCATGGCATATAGAAAAAGATTTAACTGATGCTGGTTTTAAACTCAATGAAAGAACTAGAAATTTAGTTGATGGAAGCGAAGGGAATAATGAAATTATTCTTTATGCTAAATTTACTCCAAATTCATACATCATAAATTATGTTGGCGAAAGTGATTCAAAACACAATGCAACAGGTTCAGTAACAGGTTCAGTTGCTTCTACTACTCATATTTATGATGTTCCTAGTCTTGTAAGCAATAATAAGTTTACTTTAACAGGTTGGGAGCAAATAGGTTGGAGTTTATATGAAGATGGTACAAAAGATAGTGAAGGCTTCTTTGAATTTGATGAAAATAAAAATCCTAATCCTTTCCCATATGCATTAAACTTAGTGCCTGAAGGTCAAGTAACTTTATATGCAATTTGGAAAGCAAATCAATATACTGTTAGATATTTCTATGATTTAGTTGATGGAAAACTTGTCAACCAATCAGGTGGCACTACTCCTATTGAATCATTTGTTTACAGTTATGATACTCAATATACATTTAAATCTAACAATGGTATTACAAAAGATTACTTTAACTTTATGGGTTGGCAACAATATAACAGCACAAATAGTTATACTCTTGAAGATAAAATATTTAATTTAACTTCAGATAATGGAGCAACTATTGATTTTTATCCTATTTGGGAAGCATATAAAGTTGTTCTTCATGCTAATAATGGCAGTGATATTGAACTTACTTTTGAAGCTGGAACAAATGGAGATAAAGCAGGAATTGTTGACATTCCTCTTGAAGCATTAAGTGAATTTAAATATTTAGGTTTTGATATAGGCTTTGTAAGTAGCTCTAAAGATATAGATGCAAATGATATTTCAAAAACTAAGTTAGCAGATTTTGAAACTGCTAGAACTGCATCCTTTAGTTTAGGTACTAACTCAAGTCAACTTATTACCGATGTTTATATTGCTTGGAAGGTAATGGTTTACCACATTAATTATGATTATAATAAAGAGGGCTTTGAGGAAGAAAATCCTATTTCCATGTACTTCTTAGGTAGTGCAATAGTTGGTACTAATACTTATATAGATGAAAGAGATACTCAAATTACTTTACCTTCTTTAGGAACAGTTAATGTAAATACTAATATAGTTATACTTGAAAGAAATATGAAAACCTTTGAATGTGATGGTGTTGTATATACTCTTGTAGGTTGGTCATTAGATAAAGATAGTGACTATATGGATTATGTTCTAGGTCAAAGATTTGAAATGAGTAATGAAATTCTTGCCGAAATGAGCAAAAAGCAAGAATTTATCGACAAGGGTATTACTCTTTATGGTTCATGGTCTACAGAATTTAGTATTACTTACGATATTAATACAACAAATAATGTTATTAAGGCAAATCCTGAAAACTTCTTAGGAGTTAATATTGATTCAACAGGAAAACTAGATTTTGGTACAAGTCATAAAATAATTTCTGGCGATATTGATGGAAATGTTTGGGAAATTTATGATATTGATAATAATAAGTTTGCATATTTCTTAGGTTGGGCAACAAAGAGTGATGCAAAACAACCTGAATATTTTGGTGGAGAAGAAATTGTTTTTGTTAGAGATACTATACTTTACGCAGTATGGGGATATTATACAAATCCAAATTATTTCACCTATGATAGTACTGGTACTATAATTACTGGTATATCTTCTGAAGGTGCAAAAGCAATAAAAGAAAATAATATTACTGAACTTGTTTTACCAAGATATAGTAACGATCCTACAACTTCTGTTGCTATTGTAGGGGTTGAAAACTTAGGTTATAATGATGTTGTTACTAGTTTAGATTTAGGATATGTTACAGGTATAAAAGAAATAGGTGCCGGAGCATTTGAAAATCTTGTTGCATTGGAAGAAGTTAAGAACATTCCTTCAACAATAGATAATATAGGTGCTGGAGCATTTGCAACTAACAATTTAACAAGCATAACATTTAATAACACTACAGGAAAATATAGGGTTGATGAAAATAGTAATGTTTATGAAGTTTCAGGCTCAACAGCAAAATTACATACTCACTTAATAGCTAATTCTGTTGGCAAAGATAAATATGAAGTAACAGGTAGAGTTACATTAAATGCTTCTGGTTATACAGTAGATGAAATTCTTCCTCTTGCTTTCTATAAAAATCAGTTTAGTGAAATAGATATAAATACTCCTAATTTAAATGCAGTTGGTTTAGGTGCATTTAAGGGTATGAATAATTTAACTACTCTTACAACTCCATTTATCGGAAATAATAAAAATAATAATACATTCTTAGCTTACATGTTTGGTTCATCAGATAATGCTGATTCAAGTGTAGTTCCTAATAGTCTTGTAAGTGTAATTGTTACTGATTTAACTGAAGTACCTGATGATGCTTTCAGAGGTTGCAGTAAAATTAAAGAAATTGAATTTACTAAAGATTTAACAAATATAGGTAATTATGCTTTCTATAATTGCACTTCATTAGAAAACTTAACTATTAATGGAGACAGTAACTTTAATATTAGTAAGGTAGAAGAAATTGGTTCTAATGCCTTTAATGGTTGCGATAAGATTGTTCCTTCTGAATTAATCTTTAGCGAAAACTTAAAATTAATTGGTTCTAATGCTTTTGCAAATACTAATATCGAATATGTTTATATCCCAAGATCTGTAGAAACTATTTCTCCTACAGCATTTAGCGGCGTAGAAACTTTAAAAGAAGCAAGATTATATTCTCTAGATAGTTTCAAAGCAGTTACTAATAATACAGGTATAAAACCTATGACAGAAAGTAATTGTGGAACTATATATACTGATGTTAATTTCTTCTTATTACTAAATGTAATACCTGATTCAGCTGATTATTTAAAATATCACATTGTAGTTGATGATATTATAGAATTATATAGTTCAAGATTGGTATTCAAGAAAAATTATGATAATTTAGCAACTGCTGTTTCTGAAGCAGAAGTTGGTGACATTATCTTAGTAAAATGTAATATTGTTCTTAGTGAAGTTATAACTATAGATAAAAATATTACTATTCTTGCAGGTTATACTGAATTAAAACCTACTGATGATGCTTATAGTTATCTTGCAGGTAAAGAAAGAATAGTAACCATAAGTCGTGCTTCAGGTTATACTAGTTATTTATTTGATATAAGTGTAGATGCTACTGATGCTCATTTTGGAGATAATGGTAAATTTGTTCGTGAAGGTTATCAAACTTGTAAGTTAATACTTGAAGGGGATGGAACTACAAAACAAGACAGTCTTGTTTATGTTGGTGGAAAACTTACATTAAATAACAATACTATTATGCAAAACAACTTTGCAGAAAATGGTGGAGCATTAAATGTAGGTGGCGAACTTGTAATAAATGGTGCAATACTTACTAATAACAAAGCAAATAAAGGTGGGGCTATCTATACCTCAGGTGGTTTATTAACAATCATTAGTGGTGAAATAAACAATAATATTGCAAATATTAATAAAGATTCTTCATATGGTGGTGGAGCAATTTATGTTAGTGGTGAAACAGTATTAAATATTGCAAATGCTAGTGGTTCAAATATAAAGATTGAGGGTAATATTGCCACATATGGTGCTGGTATTTACTTTGCTTCAAATAGTAAAAATAAGAGTATAATTAATGGCTCAAATGTTAATATTAGTGGAAATAATGCCGACATTACTACTTTAGGTTCTACCTATAGTTCAAGTGAAGGCGGAGCAATTTATCATGCAAGCGGTAATCTTGATATATTGGGAGCAAATATACAAAATAACAACGCAAGTCGTGGTGGTGCTATTTCAACTAAAAATGGTAATTTGGTAATAGATAGTGTAAAACTTGATAGCAATATCGCAACACGTGGTGGTGCTATCTATGCAGTATCAAATGCTCAAATTACAATTTCAGGAAATACTATAATTTCTAACAACCAAGCTAATATGGGTGCAGGTTTATACCTAAATACAAAGACTGAAAATATAATAACTGGTGCTACATTCACAAAGAATAATAGCATGGTTAGCAGTTTTGATAATCTTTGGGCTGGTGGTGCTATATATCTAGATAATGCTAAAGTTGAATTAAGTACATCAAGTGTTAAGCTTAATGAAAATGCTTCTTACTTTGGCGGTGGTATTTTTAGCAAATCAAGTGAGGTTGATATTGAAGGTATTGTTGTTACAGCAAATCAGGCATATCAAGGTGCTGGAATTTATGTAACAGGAACTTCAGTAAATCCATTTATTATTTCAAATACTTCAATAAATTCTAATAAAGCAGTTAATATGGGTAATTCACAAAATGCACAAGGTGGTGGATTATTTGTAACAAATTCTGCCAATGTTATTATTTCTAATGGCACAAAGTTGGGTGAAAGTGGTGCAGGAAATAGTGCAGAAGACAAAGGCGGTGCATTATTTAATGAAGGCGGAAATGTAACAATTTCAGGTTCAAGTTCAAATAATGTTTCAATAAGTGGTAATACTGCAAAATATGGAGCAGGTATAACAAATAATAATGGTACAATTAAAACAAAATATGTAACAATATCTAATAACATTACTGATAGTAGTGTAGGAGATAATTTTGGTGGTGGAATTGCTGTCCTTTCAGGAACATTTGAAACAGAAACAGGAACTATAATTAGTAATAATAAATCTGGTATGGGTGCAGGTTTATATATTAATAAATTAAATAGTAGTCCTCTAAATGTAACATTAAGAGGTGTTGAAATAGTTTCTAATATGAGTGATAAGGGTGCAGTTTATGTAGCAGAAGATGGAAAGGTAAATATTGAAAGTGCTTACATTGGCATAACTGCAAGCGGTAGTGAAGCTAAAAATAGAAATTATGATAATACTGAAGATGGTTATAGTGTATATGTAGCAAATATTGTGGAAGATACAGTTAAAATTTCAAACAATGCTAATATTCACGATACAATGTATCTATGTAATGATGTTATTATTACAATTACTGATGCATTTAATGGTTTAGTTCATTCTACTATCGACTTAGATTTAGAAGAAACAAACTTTATGTCTCCTGTAAATGTAGCAAAATATGCTACAGGTATTACAGCCGACCAAAATAAATTTACTTCTGCACGTGAAGTTGATTTAGGTTTAATTTTCTCAACTAAAGGTCAATACATTCGCATTGCACAAGGTATTGTAAGAAATGATACAACAGGTAGAATTTATGGTTCTTTAGAAGATGCAATAACTGGTGTTGCTGATAATGGTGAAGAAAATGTATTAAGACTTCTTGTAACTTTACCTGTTTCAGAAACAACCATTATTTCAGGTAACAAAAATATTGTATTTACAGCAAATCCTAATACCTATATTTATAAAGATGAAGGATTTAATGGTGCAATTTTTGAAATAACTAATAAAGAATCAATTTTAACTTTAAATAGAGAAAGTGGTTCTAATGAACTTAAACTTGTAGGAAATTCAATTGGTAATATAGCAATAATTGTTGTAACAAATGGAACATTAAATATAAATAGAAGTGTAATACTTACTGGTAATACTTCCGGTCAAGGTGGAGCAATTTATGCTAATGGTGCAAATAGTATTGTTCGTATGACAGGAGGAGAGATTTACGGAAATATTGCAACTTCAGGTGGAGCAATTTATTCAAATGGTGCTAACATTGTATTGCTTGCTGGAAGCATAGGTAAATCAGAAAACAATGCTCGTAGTGGAAATACTGCAACTTATGGTGGTGGTATTTACGCAATGGGTGGTGTTGCAACTGTAGGAAGAGCAGGAGTAAATACTTTAACCGAAGTTACTGGAAATGAAGCAACTGAATATGGTGGTGGTATTGTTGTTGCAGGTTCTGCTGAATTAAACTTAATTAATGCTGGCATTACTAATAACTATGCCGGAACTTATGGCGGAGCTATTTACACAACAGCAACAAATACTGTAACTATTGAAAGAAGCGATATAACTTCTAACTCAGCAAAATCTGCTGGTGGTGCAATCTATAACCTAGGTGGCACAATAGAAATATTATCTGCTTTCAATGAAGGTATTTCAAATAACAATGTAGTTGATAGTGATGGTAAAGGTGGAGCAATATATACAACCAGTGAAGTTTCTGGTGAAAATGTAATTATTAATTCTAATACTGCAACATTTGGTGCAGGTATATATCTAGTAGGTTCAGCACATGTATCAATTACATCTTCTACAATAGGTAGAGATGCAAAAGGTAATACTGCTAATAGTGGAATAATTTTATTAACTGAAAACTCTTCATTAGATATTACCGAATCTGGTATAGATTATAATACTGTAAATGGTGCAAATAATGGAGTTATTGTTGTAGAAGGCAATGCATCATTAAAAATGTATGCTTGCAGTTTAACTACTAATAATGCTACAGCTATTTATTATAATTCATCTAACTTAAATAGTATTTTAAGCGGTGTAAGTATTACAAACAATACTTTAACTGATAATTCTCCTGTAGCAATAAGTATGCAAGGATCAGGAAGATTAAAACTTATTAGTAAAGTAACTGATAGTGCTACTATTAAAACAACTATTTCTAATAATACCGCAACAAACATTATTAATGCTGAAAATGGAACTTTAGAAATGTATAGCACTGTAATAACTTCTAACATTGTTACAAGTGAAAAAGCTGTTATATATTCAAAAGGAACAGCTTCTAAAACTGGAAATATTATTATTGATTCTTGCGATATTTCAGGCAATACATCAACAAATGCCGATAAATATACTGGTATTTATAATGATGAAGGTTCAATAATAGTTAGAGGAACAACTCATATATTAAATGAAAATGGTTCTAAGAGTGTCTACCTTAAAAATGGAACATTTACTATTGGTGGACAACTTGATATTGTAGATTATATCTATTTTGCAAATAACAGCACAAAGATAACTGTTGAAAGCAAAATTGAAAATAATGATAATGGGGATAATCTCGTTCGTTTAGGTATTGATCCAACTATTCATAAAAATGGTAATGTAGTTGTTACATATTTAGAAATTGCGGGCTCTCCACAACAAGATAAATTCTTTGTTTCACTTTCATCTGGTTTTGCAGTTGAAGTTAGTGGTCAAGACTTAATTCTTAGAAAACAAGATTTCAAAGAATATTCTGCTAAAGATTTAGAAGTTATCAGGACCTACACCGACATATATAAAGCGATAGAAGGAGTAGAGAGTGGGAACATA
>CANBBP010000007.1 GCA_947366895.1 uncultured Clostridia bacterium | reverse complement strand
TAGAAAATAAATTAAAATTATAGATAAATTAAATAAAATTAATGTAAAAGACATAGAATATCACGAAAATATATTAAATATTAAAAAAAGTATTTAACACCTAATATTAAATTTAAATTCAAAAAAACTTATAGAATAAAACATTTTTTTAATTAATACTTTTTGTTCTATGTTTAAAGGTTTTAACTTATTAAACTAATATTTTTTATCAAAAACATAAATTTTAAAAAAAGGTATTTAATATAAAAAGAGGATATATACTAAGTCGCATTTACTTTTATCAATATAGACATAACCTTATTTAGTATAGCAATCAGAATTGATATTAATATGGATATTTAGATAATGCTTCTATATTTTTTAACTCATTTTTAAATAATCTAATAGATTGTTTAACGATTTCATTAAAATACATGGGGACTATACTGTATAGTGATATCTATAAATCCAATAAATTTTTTGTTAGACTTTTAAATATAAATTGGTACAATTTATTTTTATTGTTTATTTAACTTTACCTAGACCTTAAAACATTTATAATAATTAAAACCCAACCAAACTAAAAATGTTCAGTTGGGTTTAGATTGGCGGAGCAGTAGTAAGTTAATAGTTAACTTAGTTTTTTCTTGCAAAAATATTTTTTTTGACATTTAGGACATTTCAATTTTCTTTTTGTAAGAGTGTGTGCACCAGCAATAAAATCTTTCATTGATGGTACAAACTTTTCACCACAATTAGGACATTCATAAACACCTGCATCTAAAGTTAAAACGCAACAAACTCCTATGCCAAGAATTATTATTATAATAGAAAATGCGATACTAACTATTTTTAACCAAATAAAAGTGTCAAGCAAGGCACTTAAAAGCACTATTGAAAGTCCTGCTATGGTTGTGATAATTGCTACAATAAAAGAAATTATAATATGCTTTTTTGCTTCTTTGCGTTTTTTAATTAAATCTACGACAATATATTCTTCTGCATTTTCTTTATAATGTTCGCAATCTAAACGTTCTCCTGAAAGTAATTCGTTAATACTTATATTGTAAAATTTACTTAAAATTTGCAAAACTTCAACGGGCGGTAAATAATTACCATTTTCCCAACGTGAAATTGTTTTATTTGTTACTCCGATTTGATCACCTAATTCTTCTTGGGTAAGATTTTTGTTTTTTCTAAGTTCAGTTAAAAAGTTTCCGATTTTTTGCATATCCATAAATAGAGTACCTCCTTAATTAATAATAAAATTATAGCATAGACTTAATAAAATTAGTTGCCCATAAATAGCGAATTAACATAAAATGTATTCTTAAATTATGTTAAAAATAATTTTTACAATATTTAGTAAAATTTATTATTTATTACTTTTTTGTTTTTGCAGCTAAATTTAATTAATTGTTTTAACCAAAATAATAAATTTTTACACATAAGTTAAGGTGATTGTATTTAAAAAAATAAAACGAACCCATTTTTACAGAGGTTCGTATTATTGTTATTAAAACAACCACAAATTAATTATGGTTCTTTTTATATGATAAAATTGAGATGGATATGTTTTTAATTATTCTTTGTTCGCGGAGTTTAATAGGGGATATAAAACTTTTAAATTAATTACAATGTTTTTTATATTTGTTTACTAATTTTTCAATAGTATTTCTTATATCTGGTATTAGATCATAATTAAGTAAATCACTGTCTATATTTGCCCAAATAATGTCATCTATTTCATCTTCAGTAATTTTTATCTTACCATCTAATAAATCACAAAACCTTGCAACACAAACAACAGTAACATTCTCATTGTTTATAGGAACACAAAATTGATACATATCAAAAATTTCTTTTGGGTTAACTATTAGTGAAGTTTCTTCTTTAACTTCTCTAATAATATGCTCATCAAGAGATTCACCTGTTTGCTTTCTTCCGCCAGGGACTTCCCATTTATTTGAATTGATGAGGTCTTTAGAAGATTTTTTTATCATAAGTAATTTATTATCTTTAATAATTAAAGCTTTCTGTGCGAATTGAATAAACTCATCAGGCATTTAATTTACTCCTTTTTTTTATATTAAATTAAATTTCAAAGCATTCTCATATAAAAAATACGCAGCCTGTTTTATAAGGGTGCGTATATTTTTTGGCGGAGAGGACAGGATTCGGACCTGCGGTGGGTTTCCCCACACGCGCTTTCCAAGCGCGCACTTTAGACCACTCGGACACCTCTCCATTAAAACATTATTTATTATAGTTAAATTTTTGTGGTTTGGCAATTAAAATTTTTATATAATTATTTGAAATAAAATACAAAAAGTGATAGTATTTTTTATGTGTAAATAAAGGATTAAAAATTTTGCAGTATTTAAATTAAAAGGATTAACAATGAAAGACATAGGATTTAACGAATATAAAGAACTAGCTATGAGAACTTGCAAAAAATTTGATAGAGAAGAAGATGCAATTACAAATGTTGGATTAGGTTTGGCTGGCGAATGTGGAGAAGTAGCAGATATTATAAAAAAACATTTAGTTGGGGCTAAGCAAATTGACAAGGAACATTTAAAGGAAGAATTAGGTGATGTTCTTTGGTATTTGGCTGAAGCCTGTTATGTGTTTAATATAGAGTTTTTAGATGTCGCAAAAAGCAATATTAAAAAACTTATGGAACGATTTCCTAATGGTTTTGATGGTTATGGAAAAAGATAAAATAATTATCTTTAAAGATATTAATTAAGGAGTAATTATGAAAGTTATTTCTAAACAAACAAATAGTAAAGATTGTCTTATATGTGGTTTACAAAATGATGGAGGGCTAAAGGCAAGTTTTTATAATATGGAAGATAAGTCTATAGGCAGTTTATTTACATTTAAATTTAACCACCAAAGCTATCCTGAAAGGGTGCATGGTGGAATGATATCTGCTTTGTTAGATGAACTTGCAGGCAGGGTTATTTGGGTTACCGATCCTGATTTATTAGGAGTTACAGCGACACTTAATGTTAAATTTAAAAAGCCAGTGCCATATGAAAAGCAATTAAAGGGCAGAGGCATTATGGTAAGCAGGAGAGGTAAAATATTTATTGCTAAAGCTCAAATTTTAGATGGAAAAGAAATTTTAGCAGAATGTGAAGGGACTTATGTTATTTTACCAAATAATAAAATAACAACAAAAGAAGATTTATATGATGACATTTCTATTATGGTAGAAGATGATGTTAAAGAGATAGATTTTTAATTTTAAAACATTTTATAGTATTTCTTTCAAATATTAATCTTAAGCATTTTTAAATATTATTTTATTAAAAAAAGATTGTAATTAAGTTATTACAATCTTTTATATTTATAAGTAATATTTTAAAACAGCACCATTGCTACATTGTATCCAGTCTATTTTTTGAGTTTCTGGTATCCCATTAATATATGCATTTATGGCATAAAGGGTTGAACTATGTGCACATAAAATTACAGTTGCATTTTTATCATTTTCCTGAATTATTTTTTCAACACCTCTAATGCATCTATCAACAAAATCTTTGCATGTTTCAAAATGTTCATTTTCATAAGTATAGTCTAAATAGTGTTTATCATAGTCATCCCAATATAAGGCTCTTTCTTTATCATTTAAGTATTGTCGTTCAGTTACTTCTTGCATAATACGTAGTGGGACTTTAAATTTTTTATTTAAAATATTTGCAGTTTGTAAGGTTCTTGTTCTTGGAGAACAATAAATTGCACATGGTTCTTCATTTTCTATATATTTTCTTGCCCACATTATTTGAATATTTCCACGAAGTGTAAGTTTGTCGGTTTGATAATTTGCTTCACCATGTCTAATAAAAATAAGTTTCATTTTTTTTTCCTTTTAATAATTTAAAAATTGTATGTAGTTTTATAATTTTCATAAAAAAATATGTTTATATATTATTTGCCTTAATTTAAAATTATTTTTTATTCTTTTTATTATTATCAGTAAAACACTTATCGAGAGCAGTTGAAAATATTTTTTTAGTTATTTTGTAATTTTCATCACTCGATTTTGAAAAGATTTCCATTGAAACAGTTGAATTAACTTCTAATACCTTTAAGTCATTGTTAGTGGAAAAAATATCTACGGAACAAAATCTTAGATTTAATAATTTAGTTACTTTTTTTGCTAAATTGCTTAATTTGGTTATTAAATCTTCATCAACTACAACTTTTGGAATAGAATTAAAAGATAAATTATTTTTCCAACCGACTATAAATTTTTCATTATTTTTTGGCTTTTTCTTTAAATCTTTTTTATTTAATTCAAAGTCAAAATCGCCATATGTCTTTTTTATTAATTTTTTTACAGTGCTTTTGCCATCTCCAATAATAAAAGGTTTTTCTTTTTGATAGGCAACACATAATTTATTATCTAATATAATTACTCGATATTCACAAGAGTTTTCTATAAAAGGTGAAACAGCAATATCTAAATTTTTATCAAATATTTTATTGATGGCACATTTTAATTCTTTTTTATTTTTAACAAGATAAACATTTTTACCACAACTACCTTTATTATCTTTAATTACAATACCATTTTGATTATTATTTAAAACATTCTCTAACTTATTATAAGCATAGTCCATGTTAAAGGAAGGGTGTTTGATTATTTTATGTTCAACACATGGTAAATTTTTTGAACTTAATACACTATATAAAGCCGATTTATCAGCACAAAGCTTTTGTGAAACATTATCATTAAGGGGTAAGGTATTTGCATATAAAAAAATGGATTGTTTCTTATTATTTATTTCAATAATATAATTATTAGAAAAACCCTTAATTTTATATTCTTTTTCTTTACAAATTTCATTTAGTAATTCAAATAAATAATTGCTATTTTTCACTTTTTTAATCCTTTAAACAAAGTATATAAATCCTGCAACAATGATTTGTGCCATGTAATAAACTAGTGTGTATGTTACCATTAAACCATTTGTTTTTTCATTAGGCGAGTAGTAAAAATTAAGTAAAGCATAGTAGGAAAAAACATAAAAAACTAACCCTATAGTTAAAATAAATAACATTATACTTGTTATTGTAAAACTTAAATAAAAGCCTAAAATTGCGGCAAAGATTAATATAAAGGAATAAATGTTGATTATAATAGAATGCCCTTTAAAATTGAATTTAAAGCCCTTTAAAAGCACAAGCCATATAACTATTGTAGCAATTAAACTACCAAAAAAGATTAAAACAAAAGGTAATATAAAATTAATATTAAATATATCTATATCATATTTTGCAAAGAGAATAAGTGAAAAAAGATAGCAGGTGTGACCGATTATAAATGTAATAAATCCTGTAGAAAAATATTTTTTTTCATGAAAAGGATAAAAGCCTTTAAATTCTAAAAGTATGTCTCCTACAAGTCCACAAACAAGACCTATTATAATAAATGAAACCGCATAAGAACCATAATAAGCTACATTAGTTTTTAGTGAACTAAGTAACACGGCAAATATTACAAAACAGGCAGAAGCAACTATTTTGGCTACAACATTTTCAAAGCCATTTTTATTCATTTTATAATATATCAAAACCCCTGTTGTAAGAGCACAAATAGATAATCCTATAATAAAAATAAATAAATCCATTTTTCTTTTGTATTTCCTTTTTTTTATTATATCTTTTTAATAAGTAATTAGCAAATTAAAACTATAAACTTTTTTGTTTGAAAAATTTAAGAAATATATAAAAAAGACTTTTACACAAAAAAAGGTTTTGCTATAATATATATTAATAATTTGAGGAGAAATAAAAAATGGATGAAGTTAAAAAAGAAGAAACAAAGAAAATTTTAAAACCTATGAAAGTTGCTATTGTAGGATATGGTAACTTAGGTAAAGGTGTAGAATGTGCCTTACAAGCAAGAGAAGAATTTGAATTAGTAAAGATATTTTCAAACAGAGCTGGATTAAAAAGTCCATTTGGTACAGAGTTTGAACTTACAAAACATGTTGAAAAATATGCAAAGAAAATAGATTTACTTTTCCTATGTGGTGGAAGTTATAGCGATATTGAAAAAATAGGTCCAAAAACTATTAAACTATTTAATACCGTTGATAGTTTTGATACCCATGCTAAGTTAGAAAAATATATTACAAGTTTAGATAAAATAGCAAAGAAGAGTTTAAAGGTTGCTGTTAGTGCTGGTGGTTGGGACCCAGGTCTTATGAGTATGATGAGATTAATTTTTAATAGTATCGCACCAGAGCATACTTTTGCAAATGCTTTTTGGGGAGAAGGAGTTAGCCAAGGTCATAGTGATGCAATAAGACGTATAAAAGGTGTTAAGAATGCTATACAATACACCATACCAAATAAATCGGTTATGAAAAAATGTGCTTCAAAATTTGATTATGTTCCAAAACCAACAGAAAAACATGGTAGACTTTGCTATGTAGTTTTAGAAGAAGGGGCAGAAGCAAGTGCTATTAAAGAACAAATTATTAACATGCCTAACTACTTTTTAGGTTATAATACAATAGTTAAATTTGTGTCAGAAGATAAACTTATGAAAATGCAAAATAAAATGTATCACAAAGGTTATGTAGTTAAAAACTTTAAATGTTCTAATAAGTTTGCAACAAGATTAAGTTTTAACCTTGATATTGAAAGCAATCCTTATTTTACTGCTGAAATTATGGTTATGCTAGGTGGAGCTGTTAAAAAGTTACATAGTGAAAAGAAATATGGTGCTTACTCAGTATTTGATTTACCTTTATCATATTTATCTAATATTGATAGAAGTACACTTCTTAAAACAATGTTATAATTTTTAACCAAATTAAATAAATTTAAAAATAGAAACTGGTTTATACTAGTTTCTATTTATTTTTTGTTAAATTTATTTTAAAGATATGCACAAATTGATAGTAGATTGTGGAAATCTTTTAAATATAAATTTATATAATAAGTTTTGAAATTCATTTTTTTAAAAACAAAAAGTATGATAATATTAATTAAGGGTATTTAATAATGAAAAAATATGATTTAATTATTGTAGGTATGGGACCTAGCGGTGTTTTTTGTGCTTACGAACTTATACAACATAATAAGCATAAAAATATTTTGCTTGTGGAACAGGGTAGAAGTATTGAAAAAAGATTTTGTCCCATTGAAAAATTAGGGAAATGTGCAAAGTGCAAACCATTTTGTAGCATAACTTGTGGATTTTCTGGTGCAGGTGCTTTTAGTGATGGAAAAGTTAATTCTTATCATCTAGCAACTGGAATTAAAGACAATTTATACTTAGGTGGCAATGATGGGCCCTCTTTTACAAATTCTTTAAGTATTCAGGAAATAAGAGATTTGTTTCAATACACTGATGATATATATTTAAAGTTTGGTGGTGAAACCGAATTAACAGGATTGAAGTATACAAACGAAATTAAAACAATGCAACAAAAAGCACAAAAAGAAAACTTAGATTTAATTTATTTTCCAATAAGACACTTAGGCACAGAAAAAGCACATTTGCTTTATAGTAAAATTCAAAAGTATCTAGAAGAAAATAAAGTTGAAATGATGTTTGATACCATAGTAGATGACTTAATTATAGAAGATAATGTTGTTAAAGGTATTAAAACTATTTCTTCATTTGATAAAACAAAAACTGAAACAATATATGCCGATAATGTTTGTTTAGCTGTTGGTAGAAAAGGTGCAGACTGGTTATCAAATATGTGCAGCAAATATAATATAAAAAACACATCTGGTGCAGTAGATATTGGTGTTAGATATGAGTTAAGTGATGAGGTTATGAAGGAAGTTAATAAATACTTTTATGAAGCAAAATTTATAGGTCACCCTAGCCCATTTTGTGATAAAGTAAGAGCATTTTGTCAAAATCCTAGTGGTTTTGTTGCAACTGAAGTTTATGACAATAATTTAACCTTAGTTAATGGTCATAGTTACAAAGATAAAAAATCAACCAATACTAACCTAGCAATTTTAGTTTCTCATAAATTTACCCACCCTTTTGATAGACCTATTCAGTATGGTATAAATGTTGCAGAAAATTTAAATCAATTGGGTAATGGAAATATTATAGTTCAACGATTAGGAGACATTTATAGAGGCAAACGTACTTGGGAACATGAACTAAAAACAAATAAGGTTCAGCCTACCTTAAAAAGTGCTGTAGCAGGTGATGTAACCTTTGCTTTAGGCTATAGAACAATGACTGATATATTACAATTTATAAGAAGTGTAGATAAAGTTGTTGAAGGGTTTGCTAATCCTGAAAATTTACTTTATGGACCTGAAATTAAATTTTATAGTAATGAGATAATACTTGATAAACAGTTCCAAACTAGTGTTAATAATCTTTATGCTGTAGGCGATGGACCAGGACAAACCACTGGGCTTATAATGTCTAGTTCTGCTGGTGTGCAACTGGCAAGATTTTTAAAAGATAAAATAAATTAAGATTAGTCAACAAGTAAAAATTTTTTGATATAAAATATACTATTTGAAAAAAGAGATTTATTACATATTTAAAAATAAGTTAAACATAATAAAAAAAACAATATAATTTTTTTGTACATAATATGTAATAAAGGACAATAATAAACACAAGAAGCAAGAGGCAAAATTAAAATGATTAAACTAAACTATTTTCATGCATTAAAAGATAAAAATCTTAAAAAAGGGTTATTAGAAAGAGATTTAATAAATAGAAAAGAAAATACTTTTAAAAAGACTTTAATTAATAAAACAAATCCTATGATGGAATGGATTGATTTACCTTATCAAAATATAAGTCAAGTAGAAGAAATTCAATTATTTGGTAAAAAAATTTCAAGACTATATACTAACTTTGTTGTATTGGGTATAGGTGGCTCGGCATTGGGAGCAAGGGCTGTAAAAAGTGCTTTATATGATAACAGCTCTAAAAATATTAAAGTTGACATAGTAGACAATGTAGATGCTGAAGTTTTTGATAAGTTAATAGAAACCCTAGACTACAAAAAAACTATGTTTAATATAGTTACTAAAAGTGGTAAAACAGTAGAAATATTATCAATGTTTTCTGTTATTATTAACAAATTAAAAGCAATTATGGGTAAAGACTTTTTTATTAATATTGTAGTAACTACAGAAAAAGATAATGCCTTATGGAAGTTTTGTGAAGAAAATAGGATAAAAACTTATGAGGTCCAAAAGGGTGTAGGTGGAAGGTATAGTGTTTTAAGTCCTGTGGGATTGCTACCTATGGCTGTTATGAATATTGACCTTAAGAAAATATTAAGCGGTGCAAAATTAGTTTTAGAAAATTATAAACAAGAACCTTCTAATAAAAGTTTATGTATGGTGTCTGCAAGCATTATGTATAAGTATTTTTTATTGGGAAAAAAAGAATTTGTTATTCTTCCTTATAGTCAAAGACTAAGTGATATGGCAGATTTTTATATTCAACTTCTAAGCGAAAGTTTGGGGAAAAAAGATTTGCTAAATGGCAAACCTAATGAATTATTCTTTTCTCCAACTAAAGCAGAAGGAGTAACTTATCAGCATAGTTTGCTTCAAATGTATCAAGAGGCAAGTAGCGATAGATTATATTTCTTTATAAATTTAGTTAAACATAATGCTGATGTAAAAATACCTAAATTTAAAAATGCCGATTTAGATGCTTTATTGCCTAAATCTTTAACCTCTCTTTTTAAAATAGAACAAATGGCATCAAACTTGGCTCTTAAAAAAGCAGGGCACCCAAGTTTTGAAATTAATATTCCTATGTTAAATGAAGAAAATATAGGGGCATTACTATTTTATTTTGAATTAACAACTGCTTTACTAGGTGAGTATATGCAAGTAAATGCTTATAATCAAAATGGTGTAGAATTGCAAAAGAAGTATACCAAGGCTATGTTAGGGGTTGCAGGCTTTGAAAAAGAGAAAGAAAGTTTATTAAAAATGTTAGAAAATAAAAATAAATATGAAATTTAATTTATATTTTATTAAAATAATTTTTATAGTTTTTCTTTTAATTACAATTATAAAACGCATGTTCTTATGCGTTTTTTTATTTACTTAAAAAAAATATAGTGCTATAATTCCTTTGCTAAATTAATTAGACATTTAACTAATTTTTAAAAACAATAAATATGAGAGAAAACTTATGAAGATAATAGAAAATAAAAATTTTCCTTTAGAAAGGGATTTATATGGTGAAAACAATTTGCATCTTAAAAAATGTACTTTTGATGGTTTTGAAGATGGAGAGTCTGCTTTAAAAGAAAGTAAGAATATAATTCTTGATGATTGCTATATGAATCTTAGATATCCACTTTGGCATGATGAAAATATAACATTAAATAATGTAACTATGACAGATAAATGTAGAGCTGCTCTTTGGTATACTAACAACCTGAAAATAAACAATAGTAATTTGTCTGGTATTAAAGCCCTAAGAGAATGTAATAACATAGAAATCAAAAACACTAAAATTATATCTAGTGAATTTGGTTGGAAAAGCAATAATATTAATTTAACTAATTGTAATATAGAAAGCGAATATTTATTTTTATTAGCTAAAGAACTTTGTTTAAATAAAATAACTTTTAGGGGAAAGTATTCTTTTCAATATGTAGAAAATATGGTAATAGAAAATAGTGTGCTTGATACAAAAGATGCTTTTTGGCATACTAAAAATGTTACAGTTAAAAATTCTATAATTAAGGGTGAGTACTTGGCATGGTATAGTGAAAATTTAACTTTAATTAATTGCAAAATAATAGGAACGCAACCTTTATGTTATTGTAAAAATTTAATATTAATAGATTGTGAAATGATAGAAACAGACTTATCTTTTGAATACTCTCAAGTTGATGCAACAATTAAGGGGGAAATATTATCAATAAAAAATGTTTTAAGTGGAAAAATTATTTGTGATAGTATTGGTGAAATTATTAAGACAGAAGATAGTAAATATAAATTTAATTGTGAAATAGTTCAAAATAAAAATTAAATATTTTAAGAATTTAATCAAAAAAAGCAAATTATTTTAAAAGTAATAATTTGCCTTTTTTATTTTAAATTTTTTATAATAAATGGTTTATTGTTTATTTATTTTAAAAGATTTGTTTTTATTTTGTATCATTTTTGCAACTTCACAAACTGGCAATATAAGGGCTGATAATCCTATTGTTATTAACCATTGATTAAATGTAAGCATAGTCATACCAAAAACATTTGCTATAGGTGGAATTAAGGAAACAAAAAGAAGTATGGTTAACCCTAGTAAAAATGCATAATTAACTAGTTGATTTTTAAATGGGTTAGACTTAAATATGCTTTTTGTAGTTTTAACATTGTACATATGAAATAACTGAATAATGTTAATAGTTATAAAAGCCATTGTAGAAGCAACTTGTGGAGAATTAAAAACAAAAATACCAATAACAAAAGCTAAAATTACAAATAATGCTTGAGTTAAGCCTTGATAAATAATATTAACTCCAACCTGACCGCCTATAATATATTGTTTTTGATTTCGTGGAGGCTGTTTCATTAGGTCACTTTCTGCTTCATTTACCCCTAGTGCTATAGAAGGGAAAGTATCGGTAATTAAATTAATAAACAAAATTTGTACAGCACTAAATAGTATGAACTTAGGGAAGAATAAAGTAATAGCAAAAATAGATATAACTTCTGCGATATTACAGCTTAATAAAAATTGAATTGTTTTTTGAATGTTCCCAAAAATTCTTCTTCCTTCTTCAACTGCAAGAACAATAGTAGCAAAGTTGTCATCAGTTAATATCATATCAGCAACTTCTTTTGTTACCTCAGTACCTGTGTTGCCCATTCCTATACCAATATCTGCTCTTTTAATACTAGGTGCATCATTTACACCGTCACCTGTCATAGCAACAACTTTACCATTACCTTGTAAAGCTTTTACAATTCTTACCTTGTGTTCGGGGCTAACTCTTGTAAATACACAATAATTATTAATTTCTTTTACAAGTTCTTCATCAGTAAATTTATCTAAATAACTGCCATTAACAACTTCTTTTTCACTCTTAATCATTCCCAACTCTTTAGCAATAGCATATGCTGTATCTTTGTGGTCGCCAGTTATCATAATTGCTTTCATGCCAGCCTGTTTACATTTAATTAGGGCATCAAAAACTTCTGCTCGTGGAGGGTCTATCATTCCAGATAACCCAATAAAAATTAATTCGTTTTCTTTTATATTATTGCTATCAATTTTTTGTTCTTGACTTTGTAGATTATCTAATTCTTTATAGGAATAGGCTAGTACTCTTAGTGCTTTTTTACACATTTTTTCATTTTGCATTTTTATTGTGTTAATATCTTTGATTGTTATTTTTCTCACACTGCCATTATCTAAGATATAACTACAACAGGAAAGCAATTCATCAACTGCACCTTTTGTGTATTGTATTACTTTATTATCTACTAAATTAATTGTAGTCATAAGTTTTCTAACACTATCAAAAGGTATTTCACCTATTCTTTTATATTTATTATCAAAGTTATGTTTATTTATGTTATGTTTTTCAGCAAATTGTATTAAAGCAATTTCAGTAGGATCACCTAAGTAGCCTATTTTTTGTTTTTTTGCATCATTACATAAAGTTAAACAATTTAAAAATTTTTGATGTTCATTGTTTTGTAAATTTAAGTTAGAAGTAAATTCTTGCCCGCAAACAAAAACTTCTCTAATTGTCATCTTATTTTGGGTTATTGTTCCAGTTTTATCACTACATATAACTTCACAACATCCTAAGGTTTCTACTGCATGAAGTTTTTTAATTATGGTATTTTTCTTTGCTAACTTTGTTACACCTAAAGAAAGAATAATTGTAACAACTGCTGGCAAACTTTCGGGAATGGCTGCAACTGCTATAGCAACTGCTGTTAAAAAAGAATTTACCCAATCTTCTTTTGTTACAAAGATATTAACAAAAAATATTACTATTGCTATTGCAAGAACAATAAAAGTAATAATTTCCCCTAACTTATTTAAACTTTTTTGTAGTGGGGTAGTTTCTTTTTTTTCTTGTGTTAGCATAGAGGCAATTTTACCCATTTCAGCATCATGCCCTGTTGCTACAACAATACCTTTACCTCTACCATAAACAACTGTAGTAGAAGAAAAACACATATTTTTTCTATCTCCCAAATTGGTCTTTTCAGGTAAAATAATTCCTGCAGTTTTTTCAACAGGCAAACTTTCACCAGTAAGAGAGGCCTCATCGCATTTTAAACTGGCACTTTCTATTAGTAGAATATCCGCAGGAACAACATCTCCCGCTTCTAGTAAAACAACATCACCTACAACAAGTTCAGTTGTTTTAATTTTCATTTCTTCACCACCTCTTAAAACAGTGGTGTAGGGCTGTGACATTTTTTTTAAGGTTTCAAGAGCGTTTTCAGCTTTTATTTCTTGTGTAAAACCCAGTGTTGCATTAAGAATAACAATACCAAAAATTATTATGGCATCTATTAGTTCAGTATTACTTTTTTCAATTATAGAAAATATGAGGGAAATAACAGCAGCTATTAAAAGAATAATTACCATTATATCTTTAAACTGAGCTAAAAATTTTAAAAAATAATTTTCTTTTTTCTTTTCTCTCAAAGCATTTTCTCCATTTTTTGAAAGTCTGGAAAGTGCTTCTTCATTAGTTAAGCCATCAAAAGTGGTGTCAAAAATTTTTAATGTGTCGTTTATAGATTTATTATGATGTATTGGCATTCTTTTTTTTCTCCCACTTAATTTTCTACAATTTGTCCAAGTTTTTTGTGTTTGTCTAATTATATATTATAAGTTGATTTACTAAAAAAAATTACATTTTTTCTAAAGCTTCTATTCCTAATAACGATAAACCTTGTTTTAAGATGTGTTTAGTTGCTTCAACAACAGCAAGACGAGTTTGATTTATTTCGTTATTTTCAAACACTCTATTATTACTATAATATTTATTAAATGCCTTGCTTATGTCAATTAATAATCTACTTATTAAACAAGGTTCAAATTTTTCACTTGCAGAGATAATAGTTTCAGGAAATTTATTTAAAGTTTTTATTAGTTCATAAGAGGTTTCATTTGATATTTCATCAAATTTCATGTTATAAACAAAATTTTCACCTAAAGATTTTGCTCTTTTTATAATGCTACAACATCTAGCATGTGTATATTGAATATATGGGCTAGTTTCACCATTAAAATCAAGTGCTTCATCAATATCAAAAACTACATCTTTTATTTTTTCATTTTTTATAGCACTAAATACAACAGCTCCAACTCCTATAGAGGTACTTATTTTATTTTTTTCTTCTTTAGTGAGGTTATCATTTTTATTTACAATTTCTTGAGTTTTATTAATAGAATAATTTAAAATATCTTTTAGTATTGCCTGTTTACCCTGTCTACTTGCAATTTTACCATTAGGCAAACTAAATCTACCATAATATATATGGTGTAACGATTTTGCATAATCTCTACTTAATAAGTCTAGAACCTTAAAGAATTGGCTAAAGTGTAATTTTTGTGATACATCTGTTACATATAAACTCTTATAAAAATGATAGTTATTGTATCTATCTTCACAAGCAGCAAGGTCACGAGTGGCATATAAACTAGAGCCATCACTTTTTCTTATAAGACAAGCCCCTAAATTATATTCACTTAAATCAACAATTTTTGCACCATTGCTATCAACTAATAAACCTTTTTTTTCTAGTTCTTTAACTATATTATCCATTTTATCGCTGTAGTAACTTTCTCCACGCCAACTATCAAACGAAATATTTAATAGTTTGTAAATAGTTTGAATTTCATCTATAGATGCTTTTATAAATTTTTCATATAGTTGATAAACCTCTTTGTCTTTTTTTTCTATTTTCGCAAAATTTATGCGAGCTTGTTCATTTAGACTATCATCTTTTTCTGCCTCTTGACAAAACTTTATATAAAGGTCTTGAATATAATCTACGCCCTTTGCGTTGAGTTCTTGTTCATTTCCCCATAAATTATATGCAGTTATCATTTTGCCAAAAGGGGTGCCATAGTCTCCTATATAGTTTATAGCAATAGTATTATATCCTAAAAAATTAAATATATTTCTAAGACAATTTCCTATAACGGTTGTGCTTAAATGCCCTATGTGCATATACTTTGCAAGGTTTACAGAAGAAAAGTCTAAACATATAGTTTTATTTTCGCCTACATTACTTTTACCAAAGTTTTCTTTGCTTGCAAGAACTTCTGCTAAAATATTTAAAGTTACAATTTCTTTGTTTAGAAAAAAGTTTAAATATCCTCCAACCACTTCTGTTTTTTCTACTATTTGAGAATAATCAAAATTTGTGGTTAGAATTTTAGCTACTTCTACAGGACTTTTTTTAAGTTCTTTAACTATACTAAAACAAGGCATACAATAATCGCCCATACTTGCATTTGGTGGGGTAGCAATATTTTCCTGAATTAAATTAAATTCCTTAATTATTTTTTCATTAAAACACTCTAAAATTAATTTTTTTATATTCATATGTTTTTAACCTTTTAATATTTTGTAACCTTTTTTAACTTTGCTATTTTAGCATATTTTGAAATTTTAATAAAGTAAAAATAAAAAAAACAAGTTATAGCCTATAAACATTGAAACTAGTATTATTTAACTATATTCGTTGAAATTTTTTACACCAGTTTTAAAAATATAGACAAATTATCACAAATTTAAAAATTAACAAATAAAAAGCCACATATTCAATTGTGGCTTTTTTTATTTTTTCTTTTTAAAAATCATATTCATTGGCTTATACAAGATTTCAAGTGTTCTATTTTTTGAATTGCTTTCTTTTTGATATATTGTAAAGTAGCAAACAATATAAATAAAAATTGCCATAAAACAGATAGAACCAACTGATATTCCTGCTATGGTTTGCCAATTTGGTTTGCTTTTTGGAGTGGAAGGGGGTGGTGATAATTCTGCTATAGTTTTGTCTTCAAAGACTGCCACAAAAGATAAGTTGCTATTTGCAGTAAAAGTATATGTTGAAAGGCTACTTAAAATAGTTTTACCTCCATCTATACTCCAACCTTTAAAAGTTTTACCTTCAATTTCTGCGGCAGTGATTGTAACACTTTTGTTTTTATCTACTATAATAGAGTGCTCTTCTGTGCCAACAATTGAACCATTTTCAACCATAATAGTAAATGTCAATTTTTCGTTTTCATGTTCATTGTTTTCACTTAACGAGGTAAATGCTTTAATTCTTGGAGTGTAATTATTTGTGGATTGCCAATAGTTTTTATATATAAAAGCGTTATTTCCACTTTTTCCTGTCATGTTGCATATAACAACAGAGTTATCAGGATTGTTTAACTCCACAACGCATGCAAATTTTTGGCCTTTTTTTAATGCAACAGGCTTTGTTAGATTAACTGTACGAAAACCTCCGTAATCAAAAATTGCATTTCCGCTTCCAACTTTTTTACCGCTTTCAGGATTTGATTCATTTTCCATATCAACATAAATATCAACTTTTGCTGTTACATTTTTCCCAATAAAGCCAATATTAACAGCTTTTAGATATTCTGTTTTGTCTGCTGTGCTCATTTTTGATTCAAAAATTTCGCATGCCTTTTTAATGTTCAAGGAATAATTAAGACTATCATTAAATTTATAATCATAAAAATAGTTATAGTCATAAGTTTGCTTTGCAGTAAAATCGAAAGCAAAAATCGAGTCGCTAATAACATCGTATGAAAGCCAAAAATAAGGAAGTGAATTATAACTATTTTTTACCAACCATCCACCATTTTTGGTTGCTCCGTTTGGCTTAAAATTGGAAGATGGTATGTTATCATTCCAACCAATAAGTGTGCAGGCATGCGGATAAGATGCTGTCCCTTGTTCGTTATTAGGATTATAATATTCAAATTCATGTACGTTGTTATAAGAAAAGGTAACTGCACCGTATTTTGCTATTGCAAGTTTTATTTCCGACACCAAAGAACTTTTTATTTGCACGGCATTGTTGCAATGAAATAGTGCATTTTCAAAAGGATTTGCGTTTGCTGAATTATTTTTGTCGATAGGTCCAGCCCACCACGATAGCATAGAAGCACAGTAAGAAGCATTACCTGATAATGTATTCCAATTTGATCCCTCTGACTCATATACACTTTGTGTATTTTCCAGTGGATCTATTGGACGAAAATATCTTGAATATCCAAGTGCTTCTGGCGAAAGCGATAAGTTATCCTTTGTATAAGCTGGGTCTATACCACTTCTAAGTATTGAAGTTTCAGAAGCGGAAATAGATGCATAAGCCCAGCATAGGTTAGAATTGCCCTGATCTTTAATAGGGGTAACAATTCCATAATTGCGGCTATCATATTCGGTTAAAGCAGCAATATCTGAAATATCAGTGTTTTTTAATTGATCTAAAGTTTCTATCGTTTTAACTTCATTTGCGTAGGCATTAGAATGAATTGTAGAAAACTCAACAAAAAAGATAGAAAACGTTGCAGTAAAAAGAATAAAGGTTATAAGCATTAAGCTCTTTTGCAAACATTGCTTAAATAATAATCTAAATTTCATATTTTAATTTTATATTATATATAACATTTAATCAACAATATTAAATGTCTAAAAAATTATATTTATTTAAATAATTATTAGTTTAAAAAAATAATTAAACTTCATTTTGTATATTTAAAAAAAACATTTTGAATTAAATAATTTTTATTTTAAACTTATAAATATAATTTACTTAATTTAAAAAAACATATCATATAAAGTTTCTTAATTTTTTATGATAACTTGTGGAGAAGAAGTATAAAATGGAATATTTTGAATTTCTAAACAAGGGAGATTTTATAAGTATAATAGCTCCCTCTATGAGCAGTGGTAAGGAAGGCCCTCGAAAAAATAGATGCGATAATGCTATAAAAAATTTTAACAAAAAAAAGATTAATGTTAAGGTAGAAAAAAATTGTTTTAACGATAATATAAATGCTAGAAGTGCCGATGCTGTTTCAAGAGCAAGAGAGTTTGAGAATGCTTTTTTAGATAGTAGTACAAAAGGCATTATAGCGATTGCTGGCGGAGAATTTGAACTTGAAATTTTATCATTTATAGATTTTAATAAAATTAAAAAAGCAAAAAATAAATTTTTTCAAGGTATGAGTGATAATACCTGCATTAGTTTTTTACTTGCAACAATATGTGATAAGGCAAGTTTGTATGCTTGCAACTTTGGTTCTTTTGGTTCAAATAGGTGGCACTCAAGTATAAAGGATAATTTTAATTTTTTATGTGGCGAAAACAAACCTCAAGTTTCTTTTAAAAAAATTGAGGGAGAAAATAGAAGGCGAGAATTAGGGCATGAACTAGATGGATATAATTTAACTATTAAATCTAATCCTAAAATTTTATCAGGAGAAGATAACATTAAAGTTAGTGGAAGAATAGTAGGTGGTTGCCTTGATATTTTATCTCATTTATGTGGAACAAAATTTGATAATGTCAAAAACTTTGTAAAGAAATATAAAGATGAAGGAATAATATGGTTTTTTGAAAGTTGCGATTTAAATGTTTTGGAGCAATCTAGATGTATTTGGAAACTTAAAAACGCTGGTTGGTTTGATAACGCAAAAGCATTTTTAATAGGTAGACCTCTTAATAAGGAAACATTATATGATTGTGATTACGAAAGATGTAATTATGAACATTTAAAAGATTTTAATGTGCCAGTTGTAATAGATTTAGATATAGGGCATACCGACCCAACATGGTATATAGTTAATGGAGCAGTTGCAAATTTTGAAATGAAAAATAAAACAGCAAAAATTTCATTTGCTTTAAAATAAAACTAATAATTTATTATTTGTTATCTTAAAAAGAATTATAATTTAATATCAACAAAAAAAGAGGAAGTTCATTCCTCTTTTTATTTAAAATTAACTTTTTGTTTTTTAAGACTAAAAGAGTTAATTATTGTTAAATTCTAAAACAACAGGTAAGTGGTCGCTATAATCTAAATCTAATATTTCACAACTTAACAATTTATTATTTAAGTCACAACTTGCAACAATATAGTCAATGCGATATTTCCAGGAATTGTAACTATTGTCATATCTAGACCTATAACTTCGCCAAGAATATTCCACTTTTTCAGGGTTTAGAAATCTAAAACAATCTGTAAAGCCTGCATTTAAAATATTACTAAATGCTTCTCTTTCAATGGGAAGGAAAACCGATTTGTTACTACATTCTTTTGGATTAGTCAAATCAATTTCATTATGTGCAATATTATAATCTCCAACGCATATAACACTATATGTTTCTTTTAGTTTTATAATATATTTAGTTAAAGCATCTAAATATTTCATTTTAAATTCAAGTCTGCTATTTCCATTAGGAATATAAGCATTTACGATTGCTAAATTTCCTATAATTATAGTAGTAGTTCTTCCCTCGTTATCAGTCCAAAATTCATTCATATCATAAAAAATTTTTGAAGGTTTAATTTTAGATAATATTAATGTACCAGCATATCCTGATACATTTCCACAATTAAAAAATGTATTATATTTTTTATTTATGCCATTTTCTTCTACATTATCAAATAAAGTTAATTGTGTAACTGAATCAAACAAAACAGCTTTTGCCTTTGATTCATCACACCTTACTTCTTGAAAGCAATAAATGTCAGCATCAAATTTTTCTATCCATTTATTTAGTCCTAACTTTGTGCTTGCTCTTATACCATTTATATTATATGTAACAATTTTCATTTTTTCTTTTGCCCTTTACATTATTAAAAATAATTTATTTTAATGCCACTTTTTAAAATGATTAAATTTATTATACCATATAAAATAAATTGATGGTAGTATCTTATTATTTATTTTTTTAATTTTAAACATTAATTATAAAAAATAAAAAACCCATGATAAGAAGTCTTAATCATAGGTTTTTTATTATACTGGTTTATATTTATTTTTTTGAAAAAGAACAAACAAAACTTAATATGGTTGCAATAACACCAACAATAACCATTAATATTGCACCAATACCAACAGAACCTGTTAATGCTGAGCCTACAGTGAAAGTGCCACTGAAAGTAATTAAAGCAATCATTATTACTATTGCTATAACTGTATACACTGCAAGGATAATGCTATTAATTAAGCAAAAGTTAAATTTAGTTTTAATAACTTTAAATTGTTGAAGAAGTGTAATTAATCCTGCAATCAATAATATGCAAGCAACAACAATACCTATTATAGCAAATGTTCTGAAAGTTGCATATCCATCAACCATGTATTCACCAGTTATAGGATTTTTAAAACTATCAGCATTTTTTAACAATTCCCAACCTGAAGAACTTGAACCTTTACCTATAATTTCAGAAGATACTACAGAGCAAGGTAAGCTTAAAAATATGAATGTTAAAACAGCAGTTGCAATAGAAGCAATAGAACTTAATAATTTTTTCATTTTCCCCTCCTTATTCTAATAATATAATAAATATATAATATTGTAAAACAAATTAGAATAATATGTAATATCTTTTGGAATTTTATATAAAAATTTTTTTTTAAAAAGTTGTTGACAATTTGCTAAACTACTATATAATGTATAGTAGTGAATTATAAATAAGTGAAATTAAAAGGAGAAACCATGAACATTCAATATAAGAAGGGAGTAATTGAACTTTGTATTCTTTCAGTTTTAAATAGTAAGGATATGTATGGTTATGAACTATCAGAAATAATTTCTAAGGAAATTGATATATCCGATGGAACTGTATATCCAATTTTAAGAAAATTAAAAGCTGATGGATTAGTTAAAACTTATTTATCTGAAGAAAGTGCAGGCCCTCCTAGAAAGTATTATTCTTTAACCGAATTAGGTAAAAAAAGTTTTAAACAAGATGCTAAAGAATGGCTTGATTTTACACAAATAGTAAACAAAATGATAAAAGGAGAACAAAATGACTAAGAAAGATTTTTTAGAAAATTTAAAAAAAGAATTAAAAAATAATAATATTACCGACAATGAAGAAATTGATGAAATATTATCTCAATATGAAGAACATTTTTATTATAAAATAGAAGAAGGTTGCACAGAAGAGGAAATATGTAAAAAACTTTCTTTGCCTGCAGATATAGCAAAAGAATATGTAAAGCCAGCTGGAGAAGTTAATAAATATGAAAAGGCAACAAAAATTTTTGGTATATCAATGCTTTCAATTCCTATAGGTTTTATCTATGCGTTAATACTTTCTTCAGTAGTAGTACTTGCAGGTTTTTCAGTAGTATCACTTTTTACAGGTTTTTGTTTAATTACTACAATTAATATTGTTTCATTAATACCTGCTATGCCTTATTTACCCGCTTTAGTTTTAGGAATTGCTTGCTTTGGTCTTGCAATATTAACAGCTACTGGAACAATCTATCTTGCTTTATATGTAAAACAATGGGGTAAAGTTTATATAAGATGGTGCAAAAATATTATTTTAAATAATCAATATCCTTCAATTTCTAAACACCCTAAACTTTCAAAAAAATTTGCTTCAAAACTAAAATTTATTTCTATTATTGGTTTGGTTTTATTTATTTCTTCTTTTGCACTAGGTTATATAATTATGTGCATTATGACGAATTCATTTGAACCATGGCATGTATGGAATTGGTTTATGTAATTTTAATTTTATTAATATCGCAAAAGCGATATTTTTAAAACCTCAACTACTATATAATGTATAGTAGTAAACAATATTTATTTATTATTCACTTTATTTTAAACTAAGGAGAAAATTATGATTTTTAATTTAATTTCTATTTTTGGCTTTGTTATTTTTGGATTATTAAACTGGGGATTAAAAAATTTTAAATATTCAGATAAGGTAATAAGAATATTTAGTATATTTTTATTTGTGTTTAAATCTATTTATTTTATCGTACAAAATATAAAAGGAAATTTATCCATACCAGTAGAAATAAGTACAATAAGTTATTTTATGTTGCCTATAATATTAACCTTTAAAATATATAAATTATATAACGTTGCTTCGTTTTTTGGAATAGCTTCTGGGTTAGGGTTTTTCTTGTTTTATAGTGTTGCAGGGTTTACTGTAAGTAATAGTTTAACCTTAATTGATTATATTTTAAGTGTACTATTTCATGGTTATTTATTTACCGCTGGTTTGCAGATAATGTTTAAATATAAGTTTGAAAATAAACCTCATTTAATTTGGATAACTATGTTAAGTATAATTAGTTGGGCTATGGCATTTTATGATTTTCAAACAAGAGGAATTACTTTTGTTTATTATATAATAAAACCTAGTTATCTTTGTGTATCCTCAATTATGCCTATTAATTTTTTAATTATATTAGTTTTTTATGCGGCAATAATTACTTTGTTTTATTTCTTTGTTAAACTATTTTTTAAACTTAATAACAAGTTACATAATAAAAATAAAGATGAAGGAAAGAAAAAAAATAATAGAGCCAAAAACAATAGAAATAACAAATTAATTTTTGATATTTATATAGATAAAAAAACAAGCAGAAGATATTTTCTACTTGTTTTTTTCTTACCAAAAATTATTGATAAAATGGGAAAAGTTTTTATATATAAAAGAGAGTATGCAAGCATTTATTATAAAATAATAAATATTAAAATGAGTGTGTTATTTTTTATACTAAAAATAAGTTTTATGATTTACGTTCGGTTACTCAGTTTTAATTAATAAAAATTTAAATTGATAAACATTTTAAATTTTATAAATAAATTATTTTGCTCTATTTTATTATTTTGTTTATATAAATGTTCTTTTAATTTAGGTTATAAGTTAAATAGTTTATTTCTTTAAGTAAAGTAAAAAGCACGAAGGGTATAATTATTTACTACTGCATTTATTTAAAAATTTTTCTAAGCAAATATTAAACTCTTTTGGTGTGTCCATATTTACACAGTGCCCAGCACCTTTGAATATTACTTTATCGCATTTTTCATAGTCTGCCCATTCGTTTACAATTTCTATTTCCATAGGGATATCGTATTCACCACAACCAATTAATAATTTATAAGGACGTTGTTTTTTTGGATATTTATTAACAAGTTTTTGCAAGTTAGCTAAATATTTAAAAGAACTTTTTTTGAATTGAATATTAAGCTTATAAAAGTTTGTTTGTGCTTCATTGGTATAAGCAGAAATCTTTTTGTTTGCTTTTGCAAACCACTTAATTGAAAATAAGGCCTTTAATATCATTTTCATTTGACTTTTTGAATTAGCTTTTTGTTTAGATATATCAAAATTATTAATATCATATCCACCAAAGCATGCTAGAGACAAAACTTTATTTTCATATTTATTGGCAAAATCCTGAATAAAAATTGAACCTAACGAAACCCCAACAAAGTGAGCAGCATTAATATTATGCTTTTGAAAAATTTGATTAATCCAATCGGACATTTTTTCTATATTATCACCTTTTTTTGCATGAATTGAATTGCCATGACCTAAAATATCAATAGCTAGTAGGTTATATTTACCTGAAAAGTAACTAAATTGTTTTTCAAACATTCTATGGTCAACAAAAGCTGCGTGAACAAAAACAATCCAATCTTTATTTGCAGAATCATCTATATAATAGGCAATAGGTGAATTGTCAAGATACATATTTTTCATATTATTACTCCTTAATATTTTTTAATAGTTTTATATACCAATCAATATTAAACTTCATCAAATCATGTCCGTATTTTGCTGTTTGCAGTTGATAAAAGAAAATATCGTTGTTTTGATTTTGGTTTGATAATTTTATTCCTTCATTATAAATCTTATCTAAATCATAACTCATATTTTTTAAATGGGCGATATGACTTTCAATTAATTTTATTCTACTTTCTTTCTCAGCAAAACCTAAAAAATAAATTTTTGATAGTTCTGGATTTTTAGTTGAATTTATATTAATGGGACTATTTAGCCAAGTATTAAAAAAGTTTTTTCCACTATCAGTTATGCTATAAACTTTTTTAAGTTTATTTTTTTCATTTTGTTCGCTAATAATAATATATCCCCTTTGTAATAACTTTTTAATTGCTGCTTGTATGCTACCTGTACTACAACTATACATTAAATTTAATCCATCATTTATGCGTTTTTGTAACTGATAAATCGTTCGAGATTGTAGCATTAATAAACCTAATATTATATTTTCCATTTTACATCCTTATATTACTAATAGTAATATTATTTTTAAATTATTGTCAACCTAAAAATAAAAATGTCTATTAATAATTGATTAACTTATAAGCTTTCTAAAAGCCTTTGTTTATAGTATTTTTGCCTTTAAGTTTAAGATAAACTTCAAATGCTGTATTAATAATTGTTAATTGATATTTTTTATGTTATTATTAATAATAAATAGTAAATAAAAGATATGTTTTTAGGAGAAATGCATGAAGTACAAAAAAATAGATTTAGAGAAGATGTCTAGTCAGGATTTATAAAAATTTATTTAGATGCTAAAACTTCAGATAAAAAAGAAATTTTAGGAAGTTTAGAGAATAGTGGAAAATTTTTAGGTCTTATAAGTGGGCTTTCTACGTATAATGTTAGTTTTAAAGAAATGATTAAAATACACCCAAATAGAGAAGCAGTTCTAGATACTATGATAGATGCTTTATATAATCGTAAAGGTGAAATTTCAAAAATTTTTATGACACCATTTCAAGTAAATGAGTTTCATACTCAGAAAACAACACAGGCACAATTTCAAGCATTTGAAGAATCAATGAAGCAAAGAAGTTTATTAGATAGAATAAAAGAAAGATTTTCAGGAAAGTCTATTGTACCTGATAATTTAACAAAAAAAGTTAGTCAAATTAAAAATTTGTGTGTATTAGAAAATAGAAGAATAAACGCACAAGGAGTTAAATTTGAAGAAAAAGAAGTTCAGGATTTAGGTCAACTACTTGATAGCTCTAGAGCAGAAAGTTTTGGTGGAGAAATGGCAAGTCTCTTTGATAGATGTGGAAGGCAGACTTTTAAAGCTCTTAGCGAAGCAAACACTAGACATAGAGTAGATAATAAAGATTTTGAAAAGGCTATGAAAATAGCATTAACTAAAGAGTATAAAGATATTCTAGGCTCAGAAAAATCAGATTTAGCCGAATTAGTTGCAAGTCAAGAATTTGCAAATTATAGTGGAAATACTTTTTATGTCCCTTATCCAGGAACCTTTGGAGCAGGTCTACACGTTGGGCTAGATAAAAGCCGAGGTAACAAGTATCAGCCAGTAACCTCAGGTCGTGTAGGTTGGCAGAAAAACTTATTAGAAGTTGAGAGAGTTGAAAATTTTACGGTTTCAAACCAAAACTTAGGTAATGTCTATATTGTAAAATCAGAGTTTAGCCCAACATCATATGCTATTAAAGATAAATGGGCTCCTATATATGAATACTTTACTAGAGATAAAGAAGTTAATTTTACTCGTATTGGAAGTGGAAAATATAATGAACAAACTGGTAAAATGCAAACCATAATAAGCACTGAAGGTAAAGATGTTTCAGACTTACTTAAATTAGGTCAACCTAATAAGATTGAACACGAAAAAAAACTGGTGCAATATTACAATTTGAAGATAATGATTATACTGGCAAAGCAACTAATGTTACAAGAAAGAATATCGAACAAACTATAACTAAAAAATCTATACAGCAATATTTAGGAGACAATAAAAGAATTGCTGATATTACTCGAGTAAGAGATTTAAAAATTAGTACTTGTGATAAAGATGGAGTGCCTTATACACAAGCCAACACTTATTTAGTTGCTAGTGTAGAAAATGGTGCTGAATCTTATTCAATGGTAACTATTGGAGAAGATGGTAAATGTCAACCTTACATGGATGCTAATCAAGATAAAAATTCGAAAAATTCTTTGTTCTTTGCTACAGGAAGATCAACTGGAAGTGATAATAAAACAACTATGAATGAAGTTACTGTAAAACAAAGTTTAGAAACTTTTATTTCAAATACTGGTAATGAATTTTCTGCATATAGAGATGAAAATGGGATCTTGAGGGTGGCACAACTTATTAATGGTCCAGAAGGCGATAGAAAGTATCCTGAAGAATTAGACACATATAGTGTTTTACATGAAGATCTTGAAGCAATAAAGTTGCAAACACAAAATAATGAACAAATGGAAAATAATAGTAATCTATTTGAGGTTGATGAATCTAATTCTCAAACAGCAACTGGTCAGGAGAACTCTTTTATTGATGATAAAGGATTACAATTATTAGATGAGTATAAAATAAATTCACCTTTGCCACACAAAATTGATACAATTAACCAAAGTAATAGTTTAGGTGTTGGTGAAGATGATGGAATGTTACCTTCTTAATTAAATAATAAAATTAACTTAATAAAAAACCACCAAATTGTGAAGTAAGCCTTAAAAAACTCTGAATTAAAAAGTCTCCTTCATCACTGGTGGATTTTTATTCTTAAGGATTTTTCTTACTATTTATCAATTCTTTTAGTAAAAACCTTATGTATATAAAAGTAAAAATTAAGTTACTAAAACAAAAAAAGGAAAGTATTTTAATATTTTCCTTTTTTGGTGCGAATGGTGGGACTTGAACCCACAAGGTTTCCCACACGCCCCTTAAACGTGCGCGTATACCAGTTTCGCCACACTCGCATATTCATATTATTATATATTAAAAGTTTAATTAAATATTGTTTTTTAAAAAACTATTAATATTGTTTAAATTTTTTAAACATTTGTATTGTATCAAATATTTTTACTTTTTGCAATAATTTTTTTGTTATTTTTAATTAACGTATTTAAAATTAGTTATGTTTGAAGAACATTTGTAATTTAGATATTTATATAATATTCTTTTAGTTATTTATATGTTTTGAAAAGTTAATTTTGTGTGCTAAAACTCTAGAAATGGAGTAGAAAATGGAATAATTTTTAGTTATTTTTAATAGGTATGGAAATAAGTTAGGAATAGTTAAAGACAGGAAAGAAGTTTATAGTAAAGGATATTGGCATAAAGGGGTTCATATTTGGATAATAAATTCTAAAAAAGAGTTATTAGTTCAACGAAGAAGTTTAAACAAAGATGTTTACCCAAATAAATTATATGTTTCTGTTGCGGGGCATCCAGTAAGCGGAGAAGACCAAATTGAGAGCATTAAAAGAGAATTTTTAGAAGAGATTGGAACAGAATTAGATAGTTCAAAATTAGAGTATTTATTTACTTTTTCACAAGAAGTTGTGGAAAATAACGGAAAGTTTTTAGATAATCAATTTTATGATGTTTATTTAGTAGAAATGGATTTAGATATTTCTAAGTTAAAATTACAAAAAGATGAAGTGAAAGAAGTTAAAAATATATTTTATAAAGATTTTGAACAAATGATAATAAATAAAGATAGCGACATAGTAAATCACCCTGAAGAATGGGAGAAATTGTTTAAAATATTGCATAAAAGATTTGACTAATTTTTTTTATTAATAGGTTGTTATTTCTGTTTTATTGTTTTTAAAAAAGCCCTTGTATAAGGGCTAAAATTATAACTAAGGAACTTAGTTTCTTTTATGCAAGGGTAATAAATATTTTACTTTCTTGTTTTAAAAAGTAAGGTAATATTAAAATAAGTAGGTTTAATTTTTCATTTTGTAAAAATAATCATATGTTTTTACTAGGTCTTGTTACAAGTGTTAAATACCATATAAATCCAAAAATAGGAATGAAAAGAACAAAAATATAAAACCCGCTTTTGCCTATGTCGTGCATACGCCTAATTATAAGAGTGATAGAGGGGAGCAATTCAATAATACAAAATATTGAAAATAAAATAATCATAGTAATACTAAAGTTATTTATAGGCGTATCGGTGTATATTAAACTAAATAATAAAAGGGCAAGTAGTACAATCATAATTATAGCATTGCCTAGAACTCCCCACCAAAATTCTCGCCTAGAAGTTGTGCCTTTATAATCTAGCATTCTAATCCAAAAAAGTTTAAAACTATTTACTAATTCCATAAATTTATTTTTTGCAGTAAAGTAAGTTTTTATTATTTTTTTTTAGTATATTTTTCTAAATTAATAAAAATTATATTAACTATAAAGTATAAAATTCTGTAAGAAATATTTGTAATATTTGTTTTTTATTAATAGAAAATTGTTGATACTTATTTAAGTAAAATTTTGTTTTTTATTTGCACAAAAAAAGAAAGTGAAATATTATGTTTTTCACTTTCTTTTATAATATAGAATTATTTATAGAAGTTCAATTCTGGCATTTTTGCATTCGTCTAGAGTTTTTTTATCCCAATAAGAAACTTGAACTTCTCCTATATGGGCTCGCCCTAGTAATAGTTGGCAAAGTCTACTTTGACCAATTCCTCCACCAATAGATAAAGGAAGTTGCTTTCTTAAAATTGATTTATGAAAGTCATAAGATAATCTTTCACCTGTATTAGATTTTTTGGTTTGTGATAATAGAGTTTCTTTATCAACACGAATACCCATGCTTGAAACCTCAAGAGCAATATCTAAAACCTCGTGATAGAATAACAAATCTCCATTTAAGCCCCAATCATCATAGTCTGGGGCACGCAAGTCATGAGGATATCCGTTACTTAAAATATCCCCAATTTGCATTATAAAAACAGTTTTATACTTTTTTGTAATTTCATACTCTCTTTCTTTAGCGGATTTTGTTGGATACATATCTAATAGTTGTTGACTTGTTATAAAATATACTTTTTCACAAATATCTACATATGTAAATCCTTTAGTTTTTAATAGCTTGCTTGTTTGTTTTATGGCCTTTACAATTTGTTTAACCGTATTTTTTAAATAATCAAAAGTTCTATCTTCTTTTGTTATTACTTTTTCCCAATCCCATTGGTCGACATAGATAGAATGGATCTCATCTATTTTATCATCTCGTCTAATAGCAAGCATATCGGTGTATAATCCTTTATGTGTTTTAAGATTATATTTTTTCAGTGCCATTCTTTTCCATTTTGCAAGTGATTGAACTATTTCAAGTGTTGCACCATCTTTTAATATGTCAAATGCTACCTTTCGTTCCGTGCCACTCAAATCATCTTGTAGTCCACTTTCTTTTGTAACTAATATCGGGGCTGATACTCTGGTTAAATCTAATTGTTTAGATAAATATTTTTCAAAATTGTCTTTTATAATTTTAATATAGTTTTGTTTTTCTAAAACATCTAGTCTTATATATTTTTCTTCTACTATCTTCATTATTTTCTAATTCCTTTATATTCTAAATTTTTTAAATTGTATTTTATTTTTAATAGATTATATTTTTAAAAATTTGTTTGTTTTTATTAATAAATTAATAATTAAACTGCAAAAAGTCTTTTAAATTTATATTTCTATTTTTTAATAAAACTAATATAGGATTATTAACTTCAAATTTTGTTTAGTTAATTTATAAATATTATTTTTGTTTCTTTAACGAACTTTCTTAATTATTAAAATCGTTAACTAAAGTATAATAATAAGAAAAAGATTAAAGTTATTTTTATTATAATTTATTTTTTTCGCCTGCTACGGCATTAAAGATTTTCATAATGTACTCCTTAGTTTATTAGTTAATTTATAAAGATATATAAATTTCCTATATATATTTGTTAAATTTTAAACTTAATATCTAATTTTAATAATATTGAAAAGAAAAAACACCCTCTTGAGTTTCAAGAAGGTGTTAATAAGAAATATTAATTATCAGTTTAACAACAAAAGAAACCCATATAAAATACATGTGTTAAATTAAAATTATTGTTGTTATTATTGATAAATTTTAACATTACTTTTCCTTTTATATAACAAATATATTCTAAAAGAGGAAAATAATCAACTACTTTTAGAAATAATTTGCTTAATCTTTAAAAATTTATATTTTAAACACAAACTTTTGTTATGAAACAATAAATAGCATAGCAAATTATGAAAAAGGAACTCGTAAGATATATTTTGAACATAACTCTCAAACTAATGATGTATATACAATCAATGTATAATTGTTTTTTATAAAATAAGACAACTAATTAAAGTCGTATTTTTCTATAAGTTGTCTATGATGAATGAAAAGTAGCGACTTAAACATCTAAAAACTAGTAGCAAATACAGGGTTTGAATCCTAATTTGTTTTATAAAATATGTTTCTCACAAATTGTTATTATTAAGATAATATATTTTTATGATATAATAAGATCCGTATCCAATTTGCCTACGACATATGTGCAGTCTTTTTGGCTTCATTTTGAAAATATTTAGCACTTAATTCGTTCAATTATGTTGACATATCCGTTGCAGAGTGGTATTATATTGGCAATTAAATGGACAGTTCGTTTGCACCATCCTGTCTTTAAACAAAACTAGGGCATCTTAAGAGGAATAGTCTTTTTAGTTGCAGTCGTTTTGTTGCGGCTGTATTTTTTTTGCAAAAGGAGAAATATGTATTATTTAAAAACTTCGGCTTGTTTTGACAGCGCACACTTTCTTCACGGATATAATGGCAAGTGTGCAAACATTCACGGTCACCACTGGGTAATAGAGGTAAAGATAAAAGGGGGCAAATTGCAAAGAAGCGGTGAAAAGCGCGCTATGCTTTTGGACTTCGGTGATTTTAAGCAGGCAGTAAAAGAACTTGCAGAAGACTTTGACCATACGCTGATTCACGAAAAAAACACCCTTAAATCTGCAACTATTGCCGCACTTAAAGATGAAGGGTTTTCATTGGTGGAAACAGATTTCAGACCTACTGCCGAGAACTTTGCTGCACACATTTATGCAAAACTTTGTGAAAAGGGTTTGCCCGTTTTCAGCGTGACAGTGTACGAGTCGCCTGAAAACTGTGCGGTGTATGGTGAGTAAAATGTGCAGTTTTAAAGTTGCTGAAAAGTTTGTAAGTATAAATGGCGAAGGTTCGCGTGCAGGCGAACTTTCCGTGTTTCTGCGATTTTGCGGTTGCAACCTCAATTGCGGTTACTGTGACACACACTGGGCAAATACCGCCGACGTAAAATACGAACTTGCTTCTGCGGAAGAACTTGTCAAATATGTGAAAGCGACGGGCGTAAAAAATGTTACATTGACGGGTGGGGAACCGCTTTTGCAGACAGATATTGCACGTCTTATAGTGCTGTTGGGAGCGTCGGGTGTAGAAGTTGAAATAGAAACTAACGGAAGCGTGTTATTGAAAGATATCGTTTCCCTTTCGCCTCGTCCCGCTGTTACTGCCGATTATAAACTTCCTTCAAGTGGAATGGAAAAATATATGTTGACTGAAAACTTTTCTTACCTTACATTATCTGATGTGGTTAAGTTTGTGGTTGGGGATATGTGTGATCTAGAGCGTGCAGAAGAGATTATAAAAGAGTACGGACTTATAGATAGGTGCCACGTTTATTTTAGCCCCGTGTTTGGAAAAATCAATACTGAGGAAATAGTGGAGTTTATGAAAAAGCGTAAACTTAACGGCGTACGCCTACAATTACAGTTGCATAAATTTATTTGGAAGCCCGATATGCGTGGGGTGTAGGAGAAGTATGGATACTAAAGAAATAGAAAAACATATTCGTGGGTTATTGGTCGCCATAGGCGAAGACCCTGACAGGGAAGGCTTGAGCGAAACGCCCGCCCGCGTAGCGCGAATGTACGAAGAAATTTTTGAAGGTATAAAATACACTAATCGTGAAATTGCCGAAATGTTCGGAAAAACTTTTGAAGGTCCGTTTGATTCTAATTCAGGCAGTGCTGTAATTATAAAGGACATTAGTGTGTTCAGTTATTGCGAGCATCATATGGCACTTATGTATGATATGAAAGTTGATGTGGCGTATGTCCCACATGGAAGAGTTTTGGGCCTTAGCAAAATTGCACGTATATGCGATATGGCGGCAAAACGCTTACAATTACAAGAGCGTCTAGGGCGGGACATTGCCGAGATAATTTCGCTTGCGACTTTATCTCCCGATGTTGGCGTAAGGATAGAAGGCTGCCATAGTTGTATGACTTCGCGTGGGATAAAAAACGTATCATCAAAAACTGTTACCAAAACTTACTTTGGTGCGTTCAAGAATGACATTTCACTACAAAATCTTTTGGGGGATAAGGTATGAAAGCTCTCGTTTTATTAAGTGGCGGTGTGGATAGTGCGACCTGTCTAGGACTGGCGGTTCAGAAGTACGGCACGGCAGAGGTTCTAGCTCTTTCTGTTTATTATGGGCAGACCCATAGTAAGGAACTTGACGCCGCACAAAAAGTTGCTGACTTTTACGGCGTTGTTTTAAAAAAACTTGACCTTTCGGTCATATTCAAAGGGTCAGAGTGCTCACTATTGGCGGATTCGCCCAATGATATTCCTCTGCAAAGTTATGCCGAACAACTTTCCGTAACAGGTGGAAAACCCGTTTCAACATATGTCCCTTTCAGGAACGGATTGTTTCTTTCGGCAGCGGCAAGTGTGGCACTGTCAAATGGTTGCGAAGTCATATACTATGGCGTGCATGGCGACGATGCAGTGGGTAATGTATATCCCGATTGTAGCGAAAAGTTCAATTCTGCCATGAGTGATGCTATTTATACAGGCAGTGGCGAGCAGGTTAAAATTTTTGCACCCTTTGTAAACTTTAACAAATCGCAGGTTATAAAAAAGGGGGTTGAACTCGGCGTTCCGTATAAATATACCTGGAGTTGTTATTCTGGCGGCGGAAACCCTTGTGGTGTATGTGCTACTTGCCGCGACCGTGCCACCGCATTTAAAGCCAACGGAATAGAAGACCCTGCAATAAAAGGAGAATAATATGCCAAGAGAAAAACAGCACGAAGGAATAACACTGCTAGGTGCCAACAATACAAAATATCCACATACCTACGATCCGTCAGTTTTGGAAACGTTTGCAAACAAACATCCTGAAAGAGACTATTTTGTAAAGTTTAACTGTCCCGAATTCACAAGCCTTTGCCCCATTACAAGTCAGCCCGATTTTGCCACAGTCTACATATCGTATGTACCGCGTAAAAAGATGGTTGAAAGCAAGTCTTTAAAGTTGTATCTTTTCGGGTTTAGAAACCGAGGCGATTTCCATGAAGACTGCGTGAACATAATTATGAACGACCTTATTAATTTGATGGATCCTGCATATATTGAAGTATGGGGCAAATTTCTACCACGTGGCGGTATTTCTATTGACCCCTATTGCAACTACGGCAAAAAGGGAACCAAGTGGGAACAGGTGGCATGGAACAGGCTTTTGTACCACGATATGTATCCTGAAAAAATTGACAATAGATAATAAAAAAGTGGAGAGCGTCCGCTTTTTTATTTTTTTTTCTATAAAAAAGAAAAGTATTATAGTAGTACAGAATAATATTGAATAGGTAATGATTAGTATCAAAGTAAGTTTTTATATAAAGTCTAATAGAATTATAAACTTGACAAATGAGGATTGTTTTAGAAATTAATGTACTTCGTTTTCGTTAAAGATATTAAAATTGTATTTTCAACATTTTTAAATTTCCCATGTAACTAAGTTTATGTTATGGAAGTATTTCAATTAAATCGTTTTTTTCACTAATATTATATTTTCATTTATTTCAAATTTACCACTTTTGTATATTATCAATAAAATTGTGCTTATCTATCAATCAGTAATTATCACTTTCTTTTTTACTGTTACAAAAAAAGGCTTATTTAGTTATTAGTTATTTTTGGTAAATAAAGACTAAAACCATTTTTTAAAAAGGAAAATTTTTCTTTACATTTTTAACATATTTATCTTTGATATTTTATCATCACAAAAAAAATTATAATATTTGTGGTTTAACTTAGTTTTCGTTTGGTGTAGATAGCAGGACTTGAACCTGTAAGGGAATACTCCCACTAGAATCTGAATCTAGTGCGTTTACCAATTTCGCCATATCTACATGTAAAATTATTATAAGTTCTAATAATTTATTTTGCAAGTATATTAGATTTAGGTTTTATTATTTTATAATTTAGTTTTATAAGTTACTTTTGCAATTTTAATTTAAAAATAATAAAGGTGTTAAAGAAAATTAATTTTGAACTTGATAATAAAAAAAGGAAAATTCTAATAATAGATTTTCCTTTTACTTATCTTTAAAAAAATATTGATAAAAAATATAATAAATTAGATTCAACAATAAATATTTATTAAAGGTTTTTATTTAGATTAATACTTTTTTTATTCTGGTTGCAGATCATCTTGTTGTGGGGAGTGTTGTTCTATTACATTTTGTAAACTTCCTATATTTTCTGGGGCCCCTAAATCCCATTTAATTTTATGTATTGCATTTTCAAAGGCATCACTTTTAGTTTCTCCTAAAATAGATTTCGTTTCCTCTAATATTTCATCAAGACTAGGTTTTGGAGTAAAAGTTTCACTATTAAAATTTTGAATACTATTTGAAATAGATTTTGCTAGGGCATTACCCATTACTTGAGAAACTTCATCTCCAAAGTAAGTATCATCTTCCATAAATTGCCATGCTTCATCTCGTGATGCAACTATTACGCCATGTTCATCTGAAACATTATCTGTCATGTCTGAAACAATCAAACTTATAGTAAAACTATCCTCCTTAAATGCGACAGTTCCTTTACCTTTATTTTTATCGCATAAAAATTTGTCCATCAAAAAACGGTGAGAAATATCTGAAAAATTGGGTCCACCTATAAGAACTTGATCTTTCATTGGTATAATTTGTAAACTTGGACAACCACATTCTTCAAATGGAGCATATGAAACTGCAAAAATTTGATTAACAGCATCACATGCTGTTGCCATATCGATTCCCATATTAGACATTTTATTTATAGTTCTACCTAACATGATAGATGCTTCTTTTGCCCCGTAACAATGAGAAAAAATTGTAACCATGTTAAAATTTTTTAAAATCTTTTCTCTAGGTAATACATTCCCATTTTCATCTTTACACATAGGTAAAAAGATTTTATCAACAATCTCCTTACTTTCTTCATCAGTTAAAAAACTTGTATTATCATTTTTACTATACCTACCATAGGCAATCCCCACGAAATCAACATCTTCAGTTGTGGCAAATTCATTCTTAGTAGTAGGTTGTTTTAGTCCTACTAAATTTTGAGCAATTTTGCAAAGTGAGTTGGCTTTTTTTGGACTAATTGAGCCATTTCCTCCAAGGCAAAGCACAGTAGGTTTTTTAATTCTATAATTATCAATATCTATTTCTTCCCATTTATTTTCACTATCAAGATTTCTTTTTCCCAATGAAAAATGCTCATAATATCCCATTAATTGTTTTTTCCTCTTTAAAATTATTTTACAACAAAATTGTGATTAATTGCAATATATTGGATTATAAATCTTTACATTATAAAAAATAAATTACTAATTTTAATTATAGGTTATTATTTCAGTATTCTTTGGTAAGTAAGGACCTATTTCTTCATCATTTAACCACTTGTCATAATAACATTTTGCCACTTTAGTTATACCAGCATGTGTTACTATAAGTATTGTTTTTCCCTCTCTCTCGTAGTTCAGCTTTATTTCTTCAAAAAGAGAAGTTACTCTTTCAAAAAAATCTTTACAAGTTTCTGCTTTTATGTATTTAATATTTTTATTATAACTCCAAAAAAGGTTATAATCAAAAGATGATTTAGGCTTTTTTTCAAATTCACCATAATTACGTTCTTTTAATCTATCATCAAAAATAACAGGATTTCTACATTTAATGTTTAAATTATTTAAAGTTTGTTTTGCTCTTAAAAGAGGGGAACAAAATACATAATCAAAAATAATTTTTTGTAGTTTTTGACCTTGTTCTTTTGCTTGCAAAATTCCCATTTCATTTAGTGGAATATCGGTTTGACCTTGCATAATTTTTTCTTTATTCCAGTTTGTTTGTCCATGTCTAATAATGTAAATCATAAGTCTACCCTTTTTAAATAGAAATTAATTTTTTTTAAAAATTTTTAATTGGTTAAAAGAAATAAAGTTAAATATAAAAAAATATAGTCAAAAGCTAGTTTTAGTATTTGTCAGAATAAATTTAAAATATTAAAATGTAATTGCCAACACATTTAGGTGCTATATATGTTTGGCAAGTGCAAAGGAGGTGGACTATATCGAAGGTTTTATATAGTTTTAGGGACCCAAAGTAGTACCGTTGGGTTTCCTCCTTTTCCGACTTTTACGCAGCTAAATTTTTAGCTGTTTTTTTATTGTTGAAATTCAGGACCATTTTCTGAAATTACTTCATTAGAAATACGTATAACTGATTGAGGTGTATCGTTTGAGGACTCTTTACTATTATCGTTATTTAGTTTACCATTTTTAATATAATCTATTGTATATTCAAAATCACTATTTTGAGTTTCTCCTAAAATGCTTTGAACATCTTCCAATAATTCATCAACACTAGGTTTAGGGATAAAGGTGTCACTATTTTGATTTTGAAGGCTATTTGCAACTGAACTTGCTAAAGCATATCCCATTACTTGTGATACTTCATCACCAAACTCGGATTGATTTTGTTTCATAAAGTTCCAGTTTTCATCTCTACTTAAATAATACATAAAATGTTCATCTGACTGACTTTTTAATAAACCTGAAGTAATAACATTTATAGTATAGTTGTCTTCTTTATAAGCAACTGTACCTTTACTAGTATCTTTAGTAGAAAGCATTCTTTCTAAAAATTGTTTAGAGATTATAGCATCTTTTGTTCCAGTTTTTAAAGTTGAGTCTTTAACCGAAACTACTTGTAGATTAGGGCAGTCACATTTAACATAAGGGGCATAACTTACCGCAAACATTTGGTCAAGTGCTTTATCTATAATATCAGCATCAATACCTTGTCTAAGCATTTTTTTGTAAGTATTACCTATAAGAATAGATACTTCTTTCGAGCCAAAACAGTGAGAGAAAAATGTAATTTGATTAAAGTTTTTAATTATTTGTTCTTGTGACAAAATTTCACCATTTTCACTAACACATAAGGGCATAAATAGTGTATCCGTTAAAGAATTTATTTCATGATTTGTTAATGACCCTGTTGAATCACTATCTCTTTTATCTCTACCATATCCTATCCCTATAAAATCTACATCATAACAAGTTGCATATTCATTTAGTATTTTTGGCATTTTTATACCTACTAATCCTTGTGCTATCTTACACATTGCATTTGCATCTTTTGGATTAATAGTACAGTTGCCTCCAAAACATAATACAGTTGGTTTTGTTATTCTAAAAAGGCTACTAGGTAATTGTTCCCAGTGATTTTTATCATATAAATTTCTTCTACCTAAAGTAAAATATTCATAATTTCCCATATTAACCTCTAATTAATATTAGTTTAAAAACCTAATTATTGCAATAGGAAAACTATAAAACTTCATCTTGTTTATAGTCTATTTACAAAATACCATTATTTTTTAAGTAGTTTTCTAAAGCATTAAGGGAAAGTTTATAACATGGTTTAAATAGTTGAGGGGATTCTTTAAGTAAATTATTGAGTTCTTCAAAAGATAAATAGGATATATTTGCTATTCCATCTTTATCGTAATTACTAATTTCATTTTTAATAAAACCTACATATTCTTTTAAAAAGATAGGAACATTTTCTTTGTAAGGATTAAAATAAGCAAACTCTTTTAATTCAATGTTATCTAGAAGCAATTCCTCTTTTGTCTCTCTATAAATAGCTGTTTTATAGTCTTCTTTGCTATCAACCATTCCAGCAACAGAAAAATCGAAGTAGTTAGGGAACAATCTTCGGTTGCTACTTCTCTTAGGAACAACAATTTTATTATCTTTTGTTATTAAAAAAAGTGCTATACCTCTAACATTTTTTTTATTTATAAACTCTTTGTCGTTTCTATCTATAACACCAATAACTTCATCATTTTCGTTTACTAAATCTATTAATTCTAATTTCATTTTTTCCTCTATAAAAAATATAGTTTTGCTTTTTTACATAACCATTATTTAGAAAATGTTAATTCTTCTAAAAATATTTATATAAAAGTTTAGTTAATAATTATTAAATTTTAAAATTTATAAAATAGATAATAACTCTTCAAAAGTAGAGTAGCCCGACTCACTATTAAAATGCCCAGCATTTTCTTTTAGATAAACTTTTGCGTTAATATCTTTTGTAAATTCATCTAAAATATTATAGGGTATATATGGGTCATTTTTAGAAATAAAGCAAACTCTATTATCACATAATTTTTCAAAATCTTTAAAATTTTTTAAGAAAAATGTTTTGTTTACATAGTTATAGTCAGCATCAGAAATGTTTTTATAATTATTAAATCCACTTATACTATATAAAGAGTTAATTTTTAAATTATTTTCTAAAATATATTTAATTATAAATATTGGAGCAATGCTTCTGCCTATAAAAACTGTATCTTTATTTATTTTGTCTTTATATTGATTTAGTAATTTTTTCCAGTTATCATAATTTTGATTGTCCTTTCCAATAGGAAAATCTGGGGCATAAACTTCATAGCCTTTTTCTTCTAAAGACCTTTTTAGCCAAGGGATATAATGCTCTTGAGAGTTTCCAAAACTTCCATGAATTATAAAATAATTTTTCATATAAACCTCTAGGAATATTAAAATAAAATTTACTTATTTTAAATACTTTTTTAATTTGTACTAACAATTCATATTAACAAATAAAATATTTAATATCAAATAAAACTCAGTTTTCTTTGTGTTTTATATCTATTAAAGTAAGTATTTTTTAAAATATAAATATATTATTATAATAAATCTAATTCATTTGAATTTAGTTAATTTTTATAGAATTTTAATAAGAGAATGTATTAAGAATAAGTATTAGGTTTATTTAAATATTGTATATTAATTTTTCCTAAGTTAATAATTAGACCTTAGGAGGAAAGATATGAAATTAAAGGAAAGTGAAACATTTAAAAATCTTGCAACAGCATATACTTCTGAATGTGCTGCAAGAACAAGGTACGAGTTTTGTGAATATGGCTTTAGATATAATGGCTATGAGGCAATAGCTACTTTGATTGATAAAATTGCCTACCAAGAGTTTAATCATGCTAGAGCTTTATATACAAAACTTCAAGATGCAGAGATGCCACAAATAGATAATATTGATATTTGTGCTGGTTTACCATTTAAAGAAAAGTGGGATTTAGCAACAAACTTAAAATTATTATCACAAGATGAACTTGATGAGGCAGAAGTTTATGTAAAATTTGAAAAGACAGCAAGAGATGAAGGCTTTGAAGAAATTGCTGAGTTATTTAAAATGATACATGATGTTGAAGTGAGACATGCTGAAGTTTTTAAAGAATTATACTCTCAGTTTAGTTCTAACGAAATGTACAAAAAAGCAAAAGAAGTTTATTGGGTATGTCCAAGTTGCGGATATGTAAGTTATGGTAAGGAAGCATGGGAAAGTTGCCCATTATGTCAAGCAAAACAAGGTTATTGTGCAGTACAATTACCAGTTGATATGAGATTATAATTGTAAGATTAGTTTTTTTAAAGGTAAAACTAAATAATTTAACTAATAAAATAAAAAAGCAAATTATCAAAATTTTATAATTTGCTTTTTTTGTTAAAAGAAAATTGTAGTAGTATTTAATGCAAAGTATCAAAAAAATAGATACAAATAAAAACATTAAAAATATGTATAAAAAAATAGAAGTTTAGAAACTAGATGCTAATTATTATACCTTTTTGTATCTATAAAAATTATAAAGGCTAGAAAGAAAATTATAAGATATAAAAATAAATTAAATAGGTTTGTTGACTTATGGTTCATATATTGTTATCATTAAATTAATATAAAAATATTTTAGATACAATCTTGCAAATTATAAAATTTTATGTAATAATTTTATTATCTTTGACTCCATAGTAAAAGGGATATTACAAATCTCTCCTAAGTATTAACTCTATCCACTAAAAAACACATTATATAGTGCTTTTATTAGCAAAATTAAACTATATATAGTGATTATTCAATATCTGGTATAGTTTTTGGTATAGTTTTTTTATAAAGTAACTTGCGTTTCGTTAAATAATATGTAATAATTTTAGTATCTTTGACTCCGTAGTAAAATGGAAATTACAAAGCTCTCCTAAAGCTTAGTTCCGTGTTCGACTCACGGCGGGGTCACCAAAATAATATAAAACGGTCATAAATAATGACCGTTTTTTTATTATCTATATGTTAAAACATTTAATACATTTACTACTTTATCTTGTGTATCTGGTATGAAATGGCTATAAACTTCAAGTGTAATTGTTGAGTCGCTATGTCCCATATATTTACTAACTGTTTGTATAGGAACATTTTGAGATAGTAGCAAACTGCAATAAGTATGTCTTAATGCGTGGCAACCCATATGTTGAAAACCGTGATTTTGTAAAAATGCTTTTAACCACCTATAAGGTGTATCTACTGCTGTAGGTCTCCTATATATAGTGGAACAAATATAATATTCATCTAACTTATTATCAAAATCTTTATCAGTGATTTTAAACCATTCATAGTATTCTTTTAAATCTCTTATTAAAGAATCTGCTAATGGTATATCTCTAATAGATGTTTTTGTTTTAGGTGTTTTTTCGTAAGTTCCAATAAGTTCCGAAAATAATCTTGAACGCCTAATATGAACAACTTTGTTTTCAAAATCTATATCACACCATTTCAAACCTGCCATTTCACCTTTTCTTATACCTGTTAATAGAAATATTTTTAATACAACTTTTTGATTTATAACTTCGTTACTTAATGAGTTAACTTCATTTAAAAATCTTTGTGCTTCGCTAAATGATAATACTTCTTTTTCACTTATTGCTCTAAGAGAGGTGTTATTACTGCCAGCACCTATTTTAGTTGCACAAACAGGATTTTTAACTATCCATTCATATCTTATAGCCTCATTAAAAATAGTCCTTAATACTCTGCGGTAACCTCTAATAGTTTCAACAGAATATTGTCTTGTATTATCTACATCCTCAAAATACTCATTGATATTTAATTTATATCTATTGCATAATTTCTCAGCAGTAGATTTTAAAATATGTTTGTCACTATCTTTTTTTAAATGATATGATGAAAACCTATTAATTATATTTTCTCTTGCAAGAAGCCTATAATTTATGTTTGAGGGTAATTGTTTTATTAGTCTAACAGATTTCTTACTTGCTTTATATGTAGTAAAAGAATTTAGAAATAGTTGAATATCTCTAACTTTTATTTCATTTATAGGCACTTTGTAAAGCCTTTTACTTTCAAGATATTGATTAAATAATTTAACTATTTTTGATGCTCTTATTAAATAACATTGTGAATAATTCTTTTCTATATTAGCCACAAATTCTTGTGCAAGTTGTGGAAAACTTAAAACATTATTTTTTATTTGATTAGTTTTTTGTTCGTAGGCGTCAGCAAGATTTTCTTCAAATTCTAAAGAAAATTTTTCAACCTGTTTTTTAAATTTTGCTTCGCTTAAATTTTCTTCATTATATATTCTTTTGGTAACAATTTTATTTTTACCTGTTTCAATATCTTTTGTATAAACTTGAACCTTTGCTACAAGTTTACCTTTTTGATTAGTTGTAATTTTATAATATGCCAAGTTTTATTCCTCCTTAATTTTATAGCCGATATATTCGAGCAAACTATCCATATCAATAAGAATTTTAGTGCCAACTGTTAAAAACTTTATTTTTCCCTCTTTACACCAAGTTCTTATTGTATGAACTTTAATTGCAGACTCTGGGTCAGTTGAACGAATATATTTAACAGCTTGATTAATACTTCTAACCATTTAAAGTCTCCTTTTAAAAATTAAATTCCGTTTTGAACATTATTTTTCATTTCGTGAATTTATTTTCGTTTAAAGTCTAATAAATGATTTAGAAAAAATGAATGAACTGTGTCAGCACTTTTGTAAACTTATAGTAGTAACTTTAAGAAAACAAAAAAAACATTACTTAATCTCAAATTAATAAAAACTAAAATCAAGTTAATACCTCCTTTGTCAAAAACTTTTAACAAGGGAAGAAAAATGATATAGTATCAAATCTGTCAAAGACCTTAATTTTAAAATAAAAAAGAAGAAAAATATTGCTTTAAAATATTTATAAAATTTTGTTTTAAGCAATATTTTTTCTCTTTGATAGATTTGATGCTATATCATAAACTAAAAACGAAAACCAAGGCATACGCCTAGACAAAGGAGGTTTAGAATAATTAAAGTTTAATTTAAGGTTAAATAATAACAATATAAGTTTTATATTTATATGTCAAAAATGCGACAACAGTTTATTTTAGTTCATTCCTTTTTTGCAAAATATTAGTTAAAATTTATGTAAGTTAAAAAGGAGTTACATTTATGAAAAATATCTTAAATGATAAAAGATTTTTATTTCCCCCCTTAAAATTATTTTTAAAAACTATTGACTTTATGCGAACATTCGTTCTATAATAAAAACCTAACTTAACAAAATTAGCCCTTTGTTTTGTTATAATAAACAAAAGACAAATATCTTTTATTAAAGAACTATTTTCAAATAAAGGTTCTTGCTTTTGCTTTTATAAAAATGGAGGTGATATATTGAATAAGTTAATTAATTATTCTAAAAAAACTAAAATGCGTTGCCCGAGATGTTCTAACTATGTTGAGGTATTACCTTTCTCAAAGGGAGGTGTTTATGGAAATTGTAATATATGCAACTCAACATTTTATAGCAAAGAACACTCTGCAAAAGAACAATTAATACGCATTATAAAACATTAATTTAATATTTTCGTTTATAGAGCAAAATTAAGGTCGAATTGAAATAGTATTCAAGTAAATCCTCGTTCACTACCTTATAAGCAAGATTCGTGTAAAAGGAAAACACCTTGACGAATGTAATTATCGAAAGAAATTACAAATTGTCTAGGTGTTTTTTATTCTCCTAGACAAGATTAAAGATTTTAAGGAGATTAATTAAATGAAAACTATTGAAGATATAAGAAAAGATTTAAAAAATATAAAATATTATTATTCACGAAAAGATAAATTTGAAAAAGCCACAAGCGCTGTTGGAGAAAATAAAATTTTAGATTTGATAAAAATATATAATGAAGCAGTTTGCTATGCTCCACCAAGATTGTATGACTTATATGTATCTTTATATATAGATAACAATACTCAATTTTCCTTATCAGAAAAATTTGGTTTCACAGTTGAATATATGTCTAAACTACATAGACAATTAGTAGCATTTTTATATAAAAAATTAGCAGATGAATGTAAATGTAAAGAAAATGTTTTTTAATATTAAAAATTTAATGCATATATTTTAGTTTAAAATATATAATTCAATAAGAATTTTGGCACTACTATATTGGCTAATGAAATTTTAATATTAAAATATAGTGTATAAGATATTTTAAATGTTTTTTATATTTTTAAATGTTAAGGGTTGAAGAATCTTTGTATTCTTCAACCCTTTGCATTATAAGGAGAGTTAAAATTTTATTATGAAAAAATATACCATTTTAATTTTGAGGTGCTATAATGGAAAAAGGGCCTAGTGAATTTGCTAAGTATTGGGTTAGAGATGAATTAGAAGTTAGCCATTTTAATGATCATGCTAAAGAATTTGATTACGATAAAATTATACAGTATTCAGTTGCTGCAAAAAAATTTGTAGAAAATGAAGAAAGGGGGATTAAATCTTTCAAGGCATATAATGGTTCAATATATAAATATAATCCCCGCACAAATGAATTTGCCATTATTTCAAAAAATGGTAAGATAGTTACATATTTTAAGCCTACTGGGGGAAATAGGTTTATATATAACAAATTTGATGAATATGGAGATTATTGGTTGTCATAAGAATTTGATTATCATTAATTATTAATAAAGGAGATTAATATGAGTACATATTATAAAAATAAAAGAACAGGAAAACTTATTGAATATCCACCTTATAAATGCAAGATGTGCGGTTTAGGAGATATTGAAACAGAATACGAGATATGTAATTTTTGTGGTTGGGAAGATGATGGTTTACAAAATAATGATCCAGACTACTTTGGTGGAGCAAATAGAATGAGCTTAAATCAGTATAGTAAATTCTGGGAAGATAATAAAGATGATATATTAAAACAACATGAAAAAGATAGATGTTTGTACGCAATAAAATTATCGCACGAATATTATGAAAAACATTTTCAAAAAATTAATGAAGATATTTTAAGAAAAGAAGACCCTGATTATGATAAAAAAGAAGCAATGTATAAAGAAAATCTTCTGAAAAATCAACTTGAATTTGAAAACAATAAAAAACAAAAAGATAATGATTTTATGATTGAAAAATCAACCTATGATTTTGATAAATCACTGAAGAAATTAAAATTAGTTAGAAATGAATTTAAAACTGTTGGTAAATATGGGATACCACTTATAAGAAAACAAAATATTGATTTAGATAAAATTGATTTATGGAATTTTACTAAAACAAAATTAAATGATATTGAAAACAAAAATAAAACAATTCATTTTTTTACTTATGATTGGTTATTTGATAGCGTTTATGAAAAACCAGAAACTACTTTTGAAAAATTAGACCAATACTATGCTCTTCTTACTCCAGAATTTAGTTTATATTGGGATATGCCGAAAGCACTACAAATTTATAGCACCTTTAAAAATCGTTGGTGTGGTGCTTACTGGCAAAAGCAAGGAAAACTTGTAATACCAACAATTTGTTGTGCTGGCGAAGATAGTTATGACTTCTGCTTTGATGGAATTGAAGAAGGTTCTGTTGTAGCCATATCCACCTATTGTCGTGAAAATTATAAAAATGAAATATTGAAAAGTTATAATAAAATGTTAGAAGTTATAAAGCCAACTGCTATAATATGTTTTGGAGAACCTTTTAAAGAAATGAAAGGTAACATAAAGACTATAAGTCCCTACAATAAAGAAGAACTGATAGCAAAATTGGGATTAAATAATTTTATGGAAAAATATTTAAATGGAGAGTTGTATCCTTCAAGGTAAAAAGTATGAAAAATTATAAATTAACAATTGATTTACTTCCTAAAGGTGCTTGGGGAAATGATTTAAGTAAAACATTATCCAAAAAGGATTGGGATATTATTAGAAACGAGTGTTACAAGAAAGCGCATTACAAGTGTGAAATATGTGGCTATGAAACAAAAGAACTAGATGCCCATGAAGTATGGGAGTTTAATGAAGAAACTAGAACCCAAACCCTAGTAAATATAATCGCAATATGTAGTAAATGTCATGGTGTAAAACATTTTCGCAATTCTAAACGATTAGGCTTTGAAGATGATGCAAAAAAACATTTTATGTATGTCAACAATGCCTCAGAATTTGAGTTTGCTTCACATTTAGCAAATGCTCTATTTGAATTTGATAAAAGAAATAGTGTTTATTATTGGAACATGGATGTTGATTTAACAAAACTTGGATACAAAGATATTAAATATTTACAAAAATATAGAAAAAAAATTATTAATCCTTATAGTGAAATAGAATTAGATAGTTTGCAAAACGATAATAGTTTATTGCCTAGAATTTTAGAATTAGAAATAGACAACTATAATGGAACAATAAATCTTATTTGTGACAGAACAAACAAAATAGAATGGTATGGGGATAATTTAATTAAAACTAAATTTAATTTTGCAAGAAATTTTAAAACTAGTTTTGATGTAACTGAATTAACAAATAACGATATTTATTTTAAACTTTATGGCAATAATGGCGAATTTATTTCAAAAAAATTTAAACTAATAGATTTTGAAATGTGATTCAATATTTTTATTAAATAATCAAATCTTTAAAGAAGACAAATCTTAACAGGTTTGTCTTTTTTTTATTCATTCTAAGCCGTATTATGTTAATTTTAGTTTTCTAATTGTATTACAAAACTACTACAACCATCTCACAATATGCTAACCAAGTTCATTCCATTTTGAAAATTTGTGTTCTATACTGGCTGTGTAATTGATGCGGGAACAAATTTTTTAACTCTTGTGATTAAGTGCAAATTTTTTAATATGGTGGCCACCTTTTGCACTGTCAATGAAAACGGAAGTTTTGTCTTATCAAGTTCCTAGTAAGTTCGATTACAAAATAATTTAATATTTCAAAATATATTTTTAAAGGAGAAAATTAATATTATGGCTGAATACAACAAAGAAAGGCGTTGGGCTGTTCCTAATAAAAGGGCAAAAGGTTACGCCGATGAAAGAAAAGCAAAAGTTCATATGCACGGACAAAAAGAAGGTAAAGAATTAACTAGTTATGAAGCAGGACTTCGTTCTGGTTACTTACAATGTCAAAGTGACCATGCAGGTCTATTTAGATATAAAGATGCCTTAAATAATGGTTTGTCAAAAGAAGAAGCAGATATTCATTTATACAAAACTTTAAATCAGAGTCGGAGTATAAATATTTTTCTGAGTCAGAATCGTATTGGTAATAAACTAAATCAAAATAATATTTTTGAATCGTGTTCCAAATATCGATTTTTAAATTTTCTGATATTGAATCTTTTTGCAGTATTTGTTTTTTTCTACTAACATATTTATCTGAAAACATTAATACTTTTCTCCTTAACAAATCCATTAATTTTAATATAACATAAATTTTTTCTTTTTACTAGAAATATTTTTTGGTATAGAATTGGTATAGTTTTGGTATGTAAGTTAATTTACAATACAAAAATAAGATGATAATAAGCACAAAATATGCTAAAAATTACTGAGTTTAGGTCAAAAAGTGAAGAAAATGCACCAAAATAAAGTTAATTTAACACTCATTTACAACTCCTAAAGATTAGTTGCAGGTTCGAGTCCTGCTGGGGTCACCACAAATATTGAGAAACGGTCAAATTAATGACCGTTTTTTATTTTGTGTAATGGAGTTTTAATTATTTTTTATATTAGATACTAAGTTAATTTTTGTTTTAAAAATTAATAAAAGTTAATTTTTTATATAAAGTGGTATTTTTTGTTGCTTATTTGTTAAAAAAGTAAGATAATATATTACTAAGTAAATAAGAAGTGGGGGTAAAAATGATTAAAAATAATTTTAAAAATTTTAAGATTATTTGTTTATTATTCCTAAGTATGCTTGTACTTTGCTTGGGGGGGGGGGGTATCACTTATTAAGCAATAATATTTTTGCAAATGCTATTACAAATGATGATAATATTTCACATGTTTTGGTAGAAGAACTTTTTGATAGTAAATCTAAGAAGTTTAATACTAAACATGTTCAGGCGCTTTTTGATTGTATAGAGGTGGCACAAAATACCACTTATGATGATACTATTAAAAATTTAACAGGTGGAACAACTAGTGATGGAATACCTGCTTATTATTCTGCAAGTATCAGGGAAAAAATATACAATAAAAAAAGTACTCAAGATGTTACGGTTACTCTTAGAGACTTAACTTTGCAAGTAAAATATCCTTCACTTGATAGTTTAGGTAATACTATTTTAACTTTGTGGCTAACTGGGTACCAAATGGTATGGGCTGGAGAATCTGTAAAAGCAGGAACGCATTTTGACTTTATTAATACAATAGAAACATCCGAAAGTTTAAAATCAATATGGTCTAATAATGTATCAAATACTTGTTTTAAAATTAATTACCCTACAAATATGTATAGTACAAGTTATATTAATGCTGTAACTTTAAATAATTGTGAGGAATATATTTCTTTAATTACTAGTTCTTCAGATATAAACGCAGTTTCAACCTTGTCAACAGCAAGACAAGGTAGTAGTTAATTAGAAATTAGCGGTAAAAAAGATATTTATACCAAATTAATACAATGATAGCATTTATATAAATTTTTGATTTTAGAACTTATATTTTTATAATAGATTATTGTAATTTGTTTATTTTTATTTTTTTATAAAAAACCAAGGAGGAAATTTATAGTGCTTAAGAAAATATTAGTTAATATAAGAAATTTATGTTTAATATTTGTTGGTATATTTTTATTGGGTGTAGGTTCAATTTGTTTAATAAATTTCGGTTCAGAAAATTTGACGCAAACAATAGTTAAAGCTGATGAAACTACTGAAGTCGAATTTACTGGTTCAGGTACGCAATATGACCCCTTTATTGTTACTGTTGGAACTGATTGGGAAACAGTTATTAATAGGGAAAGTAGTGAAGAAAATAAAACCTATGTTAAATTGGGTTCTGATATTACAGCTGTATCAGATACAAGATATAGAACAACTTTTGGTTCAACAGGTGTTGTATATGCTTTAACAACAGGTGCATATTATTATGGAGCAATTAATGTTCCAAATGGAAAGTATATAGATCTTGATTTAGCGGGTTATACTATTGATCGCAAATTAACATCATCTTATGGAAATGGTAATTGTATTAGAGTTTATGGTTCATTAATTTTAAAAGATAGTAGTGAATCTTCTAGCGGAAAAATAACTGGCGGTTATGCAAGTTCAGGTGGTGGAGTATATGTTGGTAGTAATGCTATATTTAAAATGAATGGTGGTACAATTTCAGGTAATAAAGTATCTATTTCTTTTGCTCAGGCTTCTAGTTCTAAAACTGATACTGCTTCTGGTGGAGGAGTGTATGTTGAGGGAATGTTTAAAATGACAGGAGGTTTAATTACAGATAATGTTGCAACTGCTACTATAAGATCTGATGCTACTACAAATGGTTCTGCTACTTCTGTTGGTAATTCTTTTGGAGGAGGGGTGTATGTTAATGGCATTGGATCTTTTGAAATGAGTGGTGGAACAATTTCGAGGAATATTGTATCCACCTTTTCAACTGCTTATGCAGCTATAAAACGTAGTGTTAGAGCAAATTCAACAGGTAATTCTTCTGGTGGAGGAGTGTATACAGATGGATCATTTAAAATGACAGGCGGTACAATTAGAGGAAATGCTGCAAATTCAACTACAAAAGCTTTTACAGATTCTACAGGTGGAAATTATTCTAAAGGTTATGCTAATTCTTTTGGAGGTGGAGTTTATGTTAATGATAATGGTATTTTTGAAATGAGTGGTGGATCAATTATAAATAATGGTAATACAACTACAGCAAATAGTGAATCTACAACTTATTCTAAAAACCAAGCTGAGGGTTATGCAAATTCATATGCTGGTGGAGTATATGTAGCTGGCACATTTGTTATGATGAAAGGAAATATCGCAGGCAATAATATAAGTGCTACATCAAACTATATTAATACATTTTCTAATTCATATGCTGGTGGAATATATATAAAGGGCACATTTACAATGCTAGATGGAACGATTTTAAATAATGATGCAACAGCTAATGCCGTGGCAACTAATGCTAATTCATATGCTGGTGGTCTATGTATTATAAGTGGTAAGTTTGAAATGAGTGGTGGAACAATTTCGGGAAATACCATAACAGTTACGGAATCCACAGCAAATTCATATGCTGGTGGCGTGTATATATATGGTAGGTTTGAAATGAGTGGTGGAACAATTTCGGGGAATATCATTAAAAATACAAATAATTCTAAGAATAAATATTATGCTGGTGGTGTGTATGTGAAGAGTATTTTCACATTAAGTGGGAATGCAAAAATAATAAACAATAGTTTATTGAATGGTAAAGTATTAAATGTTCTTTTATCATTAAACCGAAAAATAGATGTTGGCGTACTTGAAAATGGAGCACTTTTTGGTGTATCTTTAGAGACGGGTTTAGGTACATTTACAAGTGGATATGAGACAAATAATCCTAATTTAAATATTGAATCATTTTTTATTTCGGATAATGATAACTACATTGTTAACATCGTTGATGGCGAAGGGGTTATAGAAACAAACACACTAGATAGGGTAAGTATTGAGACTTGTGTTATTAGTGATTTAGATTCTTTTGCTTGGAATCCAGCAAGTGATAATTTACCAAATTTAGTTATTTCAGATTCTAACTCTGATAACATTTTAAAATTTTTACAAGATTATACTGTAAGTCCTACTGACATTATTACAGGACATGGAGAAGTAACTTTAAATATTAAAGGTATAGGCAAATACAAAGGCTCTACAACTGCAACTTATCAATTAATAGAAAGGGATATTACTTTGGCACTTAAAGATAATAATTTAAGTGTTGATTCACAGGAATATACTGGGTTGGAAATTAAACCAGGTTTAGGTGAACTTAAAGATTATGGTTATAGTAGTTTAAATGGCAGTATAGGTATTGTAAGTGGGATAGCACTTGTAGAGAATGTAGACTATAAAATAACATATTCTAATAATATTGAATTAGGTATAGCTACAATAATAATAACAGGTATTGGTAATTATAGTGGTGAGACTACAACTACATTTGATATTAATAAGGCAGATTTAACAAATAAGGCTACAATTAAGTTAACTCCAAGTTCTAAAGACTACTCAGGTAGTGCTGTGACAATAGATAAAATTGAAGTTTCTATAAATGGAATTATTGTTAGCAGTAGTAATTATATTGTTACATATTTATTAGGAAGCCAAACAATTAATCCTAGTGAAATGATAAATAAAGGCACTTATACAATCAGAGTAACAGGAACTGGTAATTATCAAGGTTCTGTTCAAGAATATTTTGTAATAAATGCTTTTGATATATCAAATACTACTGCAAGTATAGATAAAAATGCATTTAAGTATAATAAAGAAAGTCAAATTCCAAATATTACTTTAACTCATGGGGAAAGTTCGTTAACTATTGATGAAGATTATGGTATTATTTATAGGAAAGATAGTGTTAGTGGTGTTATTGTTACTAGTCCTATTGATGCAGGAACTTATTATATTATTTTAACAGGAAAAGGTAATTATACTGGTACTAATTCCTCTTTAAGTTTTACTATAGATAAAGCAGATTTAACTAATGATAATGTTAAAGCAACATTTGACACCAATATAGATTTATCAAGTTTTGTTTTTGATAATTTAGAACACAAGCTTACTCTTACCAGTTTAAAAATTAATGATGTAGAGTTTTTTGATAGCGAATTGTTTTTAAATGTATCTTATTATAGAAATAATATATTATCATCAGATTTCAAAAATGCAGGAACTATTACTATAAGAATTGTTTCAAATAATAACAATATCACTGGGCAAAAAGAATTTAATTATTATATTAATAAAAAAGACTTAACCTATGCAGAACAAAATGGTAATTTAACTATAACTGGTATTGTTAATAAGGTATACAATAGACAAGTTCAAACCTTAGATGTGGGCATAATAGATAATATAGCAAATGATTATGTTTTAACTTCAAGTGATTTTAGTATTTCTTATACTACTGATTGTATTGAAGCAGGAGATGTTGAAATAAACATAACTGCAAATGTATCAGGTAATTATATGGGAAGTTTTAAAAGAACTTTCAAAATAGAACAAGCAACTGTTAATAGTTTTGAATTGCTTTCTAATACAGGGGTATATAATGCAGAACCTCAATCAATTAGTGCTAATGTTAAGTCAAACGATATTGTATTAAATGCAAACGAATATGCTTTAGCATATAGTAGAGAAGATTTAATAAATGTTGGAACAATAAAAGTATCGGTAAATGTAAAAAGTAATAATTTTAAATTAGGTGATGTTTCTGAAGTTGAATATATAATTACACCTGCACAGGTGGCAAGTGTAAGCATTGTTGAAAATAATGGAGATTACAATACACAAAGTCATGAAATAAAAATATCAAATGTTGTAAGTGATAATGGTATAGTGTTAAAGTTCTCAAATGATATTAGCTTAACTGATTATACTTTTGAATATTTAGACAAAAATGGAATAGTTACAACTGAAATTATCAATGCTGGGGATTATACTATTAGAGTTACAGGCAAAGGTAATTTTGAGGGTAGTGCAACAGCTTTATTTGTAATAAATGCTAAAACTTTATTGGCTTCTCAAATTAATTATTATTATATTGATTCTAAAGGTGACTTTTTAATTAATCCTGATAATAATGATAGGTATTTGGTTAATCTTTCAGAAGATTATAAAGGTTCTCCAGTCAAGCCAGAAGTTGTAGTTTCTTGGGATGAAGATATATCTGATTACATTCTTATAGATTCAAAGGATTTTAGTTTTGGGGTATATTCGTTAGATGATACTTCATTTAGTAATAATCTTTTTGAAAATAACGGAAACTTGGATGTTAATGAATATGTTTTTAAAATTGAGGGAATAGGCAATTTCACTGGGACACTTACAAAAACCTATAAAGTAAATTTAGCAAATTTTATTCCTGATAATATCAAAGTAGATATAAAGGCTCCAGATAAATTGTTTAATGGCTCTGCTGTAACTTTAGAGTTTACAGGAGAAAATAAAGAAGTAGATGTTTACTATAAAAATAACATTACTGGAGGCTTAGAAGAAGAATTAATTTCTTTAAAATATGGTGTTGATTTTGAACTTTATAATGGATATGTTGAAGTTGTATATGATGAAAATATTCCAGGAAAAATAATAGATGTTATTATTGTAAATGGTAAAACAAGAGCAAATTTAGATAATGTTTTAAAAGTAACAAATGGTTATGTTAATAATACTGCAGTAGGAACTGCAACTGTTGTATTAATTGCAAAAGAAGGTTCTAACTTTACTAGAGATACTCTTGTTGCTAAACAATTTAATATTTTAGAAATTGAAATAAATAATGATAATATAGATGTTTCATTATATAAAACTGAATATGTTTATACAGGTAATAATATTACTCCTCAATTGGTTGTTACTTTAAATTATAATAATAAAGAACTTATATATGGACAAGATTACGATATTATATTTAGTGCTAATATAAATGTTGGCAGTGTTGATGTAACTATAGAAGGAATAAATGGTTATAAGGGAACAGTTGTTTTAGCAAAATGTTTTAGTATTGTTGCAAAAGAAATAACTGATGATATGATAAGCATTAGTCCAAATACAATTTATAATGGTAAAAGTCAAATTCCAACTATTTCACTTAGTTATAATGGTAAACAAATGGAAGAGGGCAATATTTATGATTATGTTTTAACAAGTATGCGTAATAATATTGTTACTACCGATTATACTAGTGCAGGAAATATAACTTTAAGTTTTGAAGGTAAAAATAATTTTAAAGGAACACTTGCAAAAACCTTTGTTATTGCAAAACAAGAGATTTCATCTATTGTTTTAAACAAGGATATTGCTATTTTTAATGGTTATAATCAAAAGCCAGAAATAGTTGTTAGAGATGTTTTAGGTAATAATATAGCCGAAGATGAGTTTAATATTTCATATAGTAAAGATGATTTTATAAATGTTGGTGAAGTTACAATATCAGTTTTAGTTGATTTATCTTCAAACTATACTTTAAATGGCAAAGAAGTTACTAAGGTGTTTACAATTACAAAAGCACAATTAAGCGAAACTTCATCTACTATACAAGATCAAGAATATGAAGGTTTTGGATTAACTCCTGAATTTGATTTATTCTTAAATAGTTATAAAGTTTTAGATGGCGAGTATGAGGTAAAATATAGTAATAATATAAATGTAGGTATTGCATCTATTTTATTAACTGCTAAAAATATTAATTTTACAGGTAGCAAAGAATTAACTTTCAATATTATTGCCAAAAATATTTTAAATGATAATATTATTTGTCAAAATTTCCAAGATGAATTTATTTATACAGGTTCAAGTCAAAAGCCTAATTTAATATTAACTCATTTTGCCAAAACTCTCGTTTTAGACCGTGATTATACTTATATAATAACAGGAAGCGAAGATGAAAGCATTGGAAGCGATTATACTAATGTTGGAGATTATGTAGTTAAAGTTTCTGGAATAGGTAACTATATTGGTGAGAAAAATCTTAAATTTTCAATAATTCAAAGAGATATATCTAAGTGTCTTGTTGATATTATTCTTATTCAAATGAATTTAATTTTTACTGGAGTTCCTATAGAACCTCCTATACAAAAAGTTAATATTACATTTAATGGTATAAAACTAAGTTTACAACCTAATAAAGATTACAAAGTTACTTATGAAAATACAATTGAAGTAGGAGAAGCTTCAATATCTATTGAGGGGATAGGTAATTTTAAAGGTTTAGTTGCTAAGACATATGAAATTTTGCAAAGAGATTTAGCAGAAGCTACACTATCAGAAATAGGTTCAAAAGTGTATACAGGTAATTTAATAGTATTAGAAGAAAGCGATATAAATCTTGTATATTCTTATTATGATATTTCTGGTGATGAGACTTATAATTATAAATTAACAAAGAATGATTATTTAATTTATTATTCTTCAAATCCAATTAATGTTAATAGTTATGTTATAACTTTAATGGGCAAGGGAAATTTTTATGGTTCTATACAAACCACCTTTGATGTTAAACCTCTTAATTTAGAAGAAATAACTATAAGTTTTAACAATGAAATGTTTAGCGATGGTAATAAAATTGTTTATACTGGTAGCGATTTAAAACAAACTATAATAGATAATATTTATGTTGAAATAAATGGTATAAAAATTGCTTATAACACAGCTTATATAATTGAATTTGAAAATAATAACGACAGATATTTAATAGATGTAGGAATTAAAAATTTTGTTATAAAATCAAACAGTAGTAATGTTATTGGAAATCCTTTTTCTTCTTCAGTTGAAATTATTGCTAAAAATTTAAGCGATGATATGTTAGAAGTTATAACTGAGGAAATGGTTTATAATCATGGTAACCCAGTAAATCTTGAATTTAATTTATCTTATAATGGCATAAAAATAAATGAAAATGAATATGAAATTATTTATACAAATAATATAAATGCAAATAACAATAATTCAGCAATATTAACAATTAGAGCAAAAACAAATGGCAATTTTAATGGAGAAATTATTTATAGATTTTCTATTGATAAGGCAAATCCTAATATAGAGGTTGCTGATATTAATAAAAATTTCTTTGTTGGCGAAAGCATAAATGAAACCAATTATAAAGATATATTAAATGCTCCTGATGGGGATTTCATAATAAATAACTTTGATAAATTGGTTAGTTTATCCTTGGGCAAAAATGATATTGAGTATACTTTTGTACCTACAACAAACTTAAACTATAATAGTGTTTCAGGAGTAATAAGTGTAATAGCTTATTATAAAGTTAATATATATTTTGGTGATTATTCTAATGTGCTTGCTGGTTCAGAATCTAAAGTAGATGTAAGTGTTAAACATGAATTTAAAGATGTTGAAGTTGATGTTAATAAAAATTGCTATAAGGTTATTATTACATTATTAGATAAAAATACTGAAGTAAATAATTTGATTTTAGGCGGCAAATATCAAATAAAGGTTGAATTAATTGATGACAATTATAGAACTGAAAGTAATAATATAATAACTTTTTATGCAAAATCAAAAATCTTATATGCTAAAGATGCTCCGTTCTATGCTGTAGGTGAAGATTATTTTGAAGAAGGTTGTGAATTAAAAATTGACACCTTAAGTACTAGAGAAGAAATAATTAACTCCATAGGTTTAGAAGTATACAATGAAATAGAAGGGTTAGTAAAAGTTTATAAAATTGTTGGTATTTATAAAGATGGAGTACCTTATCAAGTAAATGATGTTAAAATATATTATATTTCTTCAGTCAATAATTTTTATACTTTAAATGAATCTGGTTTAGTGAAGCTTGATTATCAATCAAAAGATATTGAAGTAACAGATGCAAATTATTTTATTATTGCTAATAGAGAATCTAATATTATTACAATAATAATTGTAGTAGTTGTTGTTATAATATTATTGATAATTTTATTATTAATAATTAAGAAAATATTGCATAACAAGAAAAAGAAAAGAATTCAAGAATCAATTAATATCAATAAATTAAATCAATCTAATAATGTAACCAATATTAATGGTTCACAAAGTGTTCAGAAGGGAACGGAACAAGTTATTAGCCCACAACAAAATTTGCAGCAAATTAATAATTTGAATAACCAAATTAATCAAAATAATAACATTAATAATAATTTAAATAATAACTTTAAAAATGATAAAAAGAAATAAAGATATTGTAATATGTTTGTTATAATTTAGAGAAATTATTTTAGATTATATTGATTATTAAATACTATTTTTATTATGTTTATTGTTTTATGAAAATAATTGTGGAGAATTAGTATATAAAAAATTATATAATTAATTTTATAGAAAAATTAAGGATAATTATATCTTTCAATCATTTTAACTATTTTTATTATTTAAAAGATAAAAACCGCTAGTTACATATAAGTAACTAGTGGTTTTTAATTTTGTATGTTATTTAATTTAGTTACAAGAAAGTACAACTTTAATGATATTAGTATTATCCATTAAATCTAATATTTTAATATAAATAGGAATAAAATTATTAACTGAAAGAGTGTAGATGTTTCTATTGTAGTATTCAAATTCAATTAGATTTTCAATATCTTCGTTTAGTATAACTACTT
>CANBBP010000006.1 GCA_947366895.1 uncultured Clostridia bacterium | reverse complement strand
TATGTTCCCACTCTCTACTCCTTCTATCGCTTTATATATGTCGGTGTAGGTCCTGCTTAAGTTAAAAATAAAAAATTTCTAGATTTTTTAAAATCATTTTGATAAAATAAATTATTGGTAAAAGAGGCAATAAAAATGGTAATAAATAATATATGTAAAAATTGTGGTGGTGAACTAAAATTTGATGTTAACTCAGAAGAATTAAGATGTGATAAATGTTCAACAATTATTGATATCCCTGAAGAAAACAAAATTTTAATCAGAAAAAAATTAAATGATAACAGCACAATAAAATCAAGCAAAACTAAATATGCCCAATTTCATTGTGCCTCATGTGGCAGAAATCATATAATGACAATAAATAGCGAACTAAATTCTTGCCCTTGTTGCGGAGATAGCAATCTTTCAAGAACAATAAATGTAGAATATATGCCAGATGGTATTATTCCCTTTAAATTAGATAAAGAAAAAGCAATAAACTGTTTTAAAGAATGGCTTAAAAAAAGAAAATTTGCTCCTAGAGATTTAAAGAAAAAAGTTATAAATTATGATTTAAATGGAGAATATATTCCCGCTTATATCTATTCCTTATACTGTAATTCAACATATTCAGGTTATGGAGTTATTCAATATACCACTCGGAGTTATAGTTCTAGTGGTTCTAATTCATCTACTCCAATAACCCATTATCATAGAGAATTTTTTTCCGGTTCTAGAGAGGATGAATATATAAACCTTATTGATAGTGCAAATAAAAATATTCCGACTGACACATTAAGAAAAATTTCAAATTATGATTATCAAAACGTTTATGTTTATCGTCCAGAGTTTCTATATGGTTGGATAGGCAGTGAAGTTAATATTTACTTAAAAGAAAGTTTTGAAAGAACCAAAGACTTTGTACTATTTGATATTAAATCTAAAGCACAATATCAACCTAAATACAATTATGTAGAAAATTTTACTTGTTCTACAGATTTTTTAAAGAAAGAATATAATTACCTATATCTACCCGTTTGGTCTTGTAGTTATAAATATAAAAATAAAATTTATAATTTTTATATTAATGGTGCTACTGGCAAAATACATGGCAAAGCACCAAAATCAAAAGGAAAAATAGCTGCCTTAACATTGTTAGTTTTAGCAGGTATAGGATTAATTGCATATTTTGTAATTAAATATTTTTTAAAGTAAAATAAAATATTTAAATTTTATTTTTTAAAAGAGGAAAATCTTTTTAATTTATTTTTTATAAAACTGCATAACTTGAGTACTTCGTGTAAAAACATTTGTAAATTTAGATAATTCATTAATTAAAATCTTTTCATCATCAACTTCGTTATAAAAAAGTTTGTTTTTATCAGAAAAATGAATTGTTTCCTTTGAAGGTTCTAAAGTAAAAATGGTACCTATTACAACATCTTTAATTTTATAGTTAATAATAAATGACTTAAATAAATCTAAATCTTTTATTGTAACACCTTTTAATACAGGTTTTATATAAAGAACAATTGGAATATCTAATTCTTTAAGATTTTTAAAATTTTTGATCCTTTCTTCAATAAGCGTTGTATTATTTTCTATTCTATCGTGATATGTAATCGTAGCCATGCTAACAAAAATAACTAATTGTCCTCTATATTTTATTAAATGCATTATTTCACTTAAGTCTTTTACATCTATAAGTTTTTTAGTGGATAATTGAACTTGGTTTCCTTTTTGTAGAAAATATTTAATAATTTTAATTGTTTCTTTTTTATTATTCTCATCCCAACACTCACTATAACAACCCAAAGTAATAAGTGTATCTTTGTTTATTTCAATTTTATTTTCTTTAATACAATTAAATATGAAGTCTGATGAAACCATTCTTTTTTGTAAAGCTTGATTACTATATCCCATTTGAGACAAGTAACAATAAGAACATTTCCCCATACAACCCAAACAGGTGTTTATAAATATCCTTTTAATATCTTTTGTAAATATATATCCATTATCAAACATATTTTAATCCCTAATAATTTATATTATATAACTATAATTTTAAAAGTAAAATTAAAATAGAAAAATTTTAATTTGTAATTATATACTAAACAAAATTCTAACATCTATCTTAAATAAAATGTTGACATTTCGTTAAAAAAATATTAAACTTGTCAAGTAAAATAATTTTGATATGGGCCATTAGCTCAGTTGGTAGAGCACCTGACTCTTAATCAGGGTGTCCGGGGTTCGAGCCCCCGATGACCCACCAAAATATGATTGATAAGAAGTTTCTTATCAATTTTTTTATGGAATACTTTATATTACATTATTTATATAAAATTATTGCATGCTTTAATATAATAACTTTACAAAAAGTTGAATGCTTTCTAATAAAAAAAATATTTTATTATGAATAGTAATATTAATTTAACGGTAAAAGTAAAGTTTATATTTTAAGAATAGTTAGTTTCTCTTAAACTATATTATATAAACAAAAAATCCATTTTTTTAAACGCCAAAAATCCTATAATTAATAATATTTTTTCAAAACAATTTTATCTATTTCTATACACTTGAAAAAAACTTTTTTATATTATAAAATTATTTCATGAGTTGGTTTAATTATTATGGTCTTTTATTTATGACAATTATTATGTTGCCAAATATAATTTATGCTATAAAAAATAAAAGTAAAGAAAACAAATATCAAAATAAAATTATAGAAACATTAGAACAAATAGGTAGATATGGTTGTTTTATCTTTATGGTATTTAACATTCCATATTTGTATTATAATTTTTGGTTTAACCATGGTTTAATATTTTATTTGTCAATTAATTTTATTTTATGTATAGCCTATTTATTATTTTGGATTATTTGTTGGAACAAATATAATAAATTAAAAGCATTATCTTTATCAATTATTCCTTCCTGTATTTTCCTATATAGTGGCATAGTTTTAGCGAATTTCCCACTTATCATTTTTAGTATACTTTTTGCAATATGTCATATTTTAATAAGTTATAAAAGTTCGTTATAGTTAATTGTTTTTCATTTCTATTAATTACTTTTATAAATATAATTTAATAACTAAAAAGTATCTTCTTTAAAAAAAATAAAACTAGCATAAATTACTAGTTTTATTTTTTATTATAATCTAAATAGAATTTACATTTGTTAAACTTTAATATTATATAATAAATTAATTAATTTATAGAAGTTCCTTTTTTTTCTTTTCAAATTCCTCTTGAGTTATTATACCTTCATCCAATAAATTTTTATATTTCCGCTACATTATCAATTACTACCATATTGTTTTGTTGACTATCATTATCAATAAAAGAAATAAAAATATCGTACTCTTTAGAATCCTCTTTTACCGTGAAAATTTTTGATGATCCATCAAAATATTCTACTTTAAATTTATAATATCTAGTTTGAATAATTTCCTGAAAATTTAATACTGCATGTAACTTGTCACTATATTGGGTAAAAGAATCAATTAGTTTAACTCGTTTAATGTCAGGTGCATATAAACCATTCCTTTTTAAACTTTCTATTTCTCTCTTTTTTTCTTCTTCCTTTCTTAACCTTTCATCTTCCTTTTCCTTAATTCTAAGTTTTATTTTTTCATCATTATTTAGTTTCATTTTTTTTAAATTCTTTACTAAATATATTATTTTTACTATCCAAAAAATAAGAAAAAAAACTACTACTATAATAATGCTTGTTATATCACCTTTACCAATTAATAATATTAAAAAAGAAATAATTAATGTAATAAACATTAAAACTATACAACTTGTTATACTTAATTTATTTTTATCATTAAATACTTTTAATAGTGTATCCTTTTCCTCATTATTCAATTTTTTAAAGTGACTTTCTATATCAAAAATTTTTTTCATTTGTTTCCATATTTAAAACCTTCCTTTAGAAGGATTATAACACGTTATATGGCTGCATGTAACCATATTTATAATTTTGTTTATCTTAAAATATGGTTGTAAATAACTATAGAAATAAGAAAACTATGAATAACATAAATCATTGCTCTAGCCCTTAGAATTAAGGAATTATTAAAAGAAAAAAATATAACAAGATATCGTCTTGCTATGAATAGTGGAATTACTCACTCTACTCTTAAAAACATTATTCATGAAACAGTAAAAGATAATTTATTATCAACTGTCATATTAATTGCAAGTGGTTTTGATATGACTGTTAGTGAGTTTTTAGATAGTAACCTTTTTTTATAAGAAAATTTAAACATTTAATTTTAGTAAGTAAATATAAAAGTTTTTATTTACTTATTAACAAATTTATTTTATTATATTTGTATGAGAATTATATCAGGTAAATATAGGGGAACAATTATTCCCTCACCAAAAGAAGAAATTGTAAAACCAACTTTAGATAGAATAAAAGAAAATATTTTTAATATTATTCAATTTAAGGTTCAAGATGCTATTTGTCTTGACTTATTTAGTGGAAGTGGTGCTTTAGGATTGGAATGCATAAGCAGAAATGCAAAAGAAACGTATTTTGTTGATAACAATAAACAAAACATAGTTGCATTAAATAAGATTATAAATAAATTAAAAATAGAAAACGCACATGTTTTATGTTGTGATTTTTATGAAGGTATAAAAAAGTTTTTTACCGAAAAAAAACAATTTGATATTATTTTCTTAGACCCTCCATATGATACAAATTTGGCTGAAGTAGCTTTACAAAAAATTTTTAAATTTGATTTACTCTCTAATAATGGTATTGTAGTGTGGGAGCATCCTACAGAAACGGAAAGTATAAAATTTAAATCTAAAATTAAAGATTCCCGTATTTATGGAAAAATTCAAATAGACATACTAAGTTACTAAAAAATTTAAAAAAATTAATTTCTTTTAAAAGGAAAATATATATTATGTTAGAAAAAAAATACGATTACAAAACATGTGAAAAAAAATGGCAAGATTTTTGGCAAGAAAATGGAACTTATAATTTTGATAAAGACAGTAAAAAACCTATTTACTCAATAGATACTCCTCCTCCTACTGTTAATGGTAAAATACACATAGGACACATATTTAGTTATAGTCAAGCAGAATTTATTGCAAGATTTAAAAGAATGACAGGTTATAATGTATTTTATCCCTTCGGTTTTGATGATAATGGTTTACCAACAGAACTACTTGTAGAAAAAGAAAAAGGATTAAAAGCTTATACTGTTTCAAGAGAAGAATTTACAAAAATGTGTATGGAAACCGTCGAAAAATATGAAAAAGGCTTTAAAGATTTATTTATTTCTATGGGTAATAGTGCTGACTGGAATTTATCATATCATACAGTAAGTAGCGATAGCCAAAAAGCAAGCCAAGAATCATTTCTAGATTTATATAAAAAAGGCAAAGTATATTATGCCGAAGCCCCTGCACTATGGTGTACAAAATGTTCCACTGCTATTGCTCAAAGTGAACTTGAAAGTGAAGAAAAAGAAAGTACTTTTAATTATCTTAAATTTTTTATAGAAGATAGCAATGACTATGTTGAAATAGCAACCACTAGACCTGAACTACTTTGTGCTTGCGATTGTATATTTATAAATCCTAAAGATGAAAAGCACATAAATCTTTTAGGTAAAAAAGTTAAAGTACCACTTTATAACTTTTACGTTCCTGTACTTAGTGATGACAAGGTTGAACTTGATAAAGGTACTGGTGTTGTTATGTGCTGTACCTTTGGTGACCAAACAGATACTCAATGGTTTAAAAAATATAAACTAGAACTTAAAGTTGCTATAGATGACACTGGAAGAATGACTGATATTGCTGGAAAATATAAAGGTTTAAAAACTCGTGAAGCTCGTACTCAAATTATTGAAGATTTAAAAGAGAATGATTTACTTATAAAACAAGTTCCAATTACACATCAAGTTTCTGTACATGAAAGGTGTGGAACTGAAATGGAAATAAAACTTAAAAAACAATGGTTTATAAAAACTCTTGAAAACAAACAAGAATGGATTAAAAAAGGCAATGAATTAATTTGGCACCCTAATTTTATGAAATCTCGATATATGGATTGGGTAGAAAACTTAATGATGGATTGGTGTATTTCTCGCCAAAAATATTTTGGAGTGCCCTTCCCTGTTTGGTATTGCAAACACTGTGGAGAAATAATTGTTGCAGATGAAAAAGATTTACCAGTTAATCCTCTAACCTCAATGCCAAAACATAATTGTTCAAAATGTGGACATAATGAATTTATTCCTGAAAGTGATATTATGGATACATGGGCTACCAGTAGCATCACTCCACAAATAAACTCAAAATGGAATATAGATAATGAGTTCTATAAAAAACTTATGCCTATGACATTAAGACCAAATGCTCACGATATAATTAGAACATGGGATTTTTATACTATAGTAAAATCTTTCTATCATTCAAATATTTTACCATGGAAAGAAGTTATGATTAGTGGATTTATTATGGCAAGCCAGGGTCAAAAAATTTCTAAAAGTAAATCCAATGCTAAAAATGATCCACTAGATTTAATAAATACATATTCAGCTGATGTAGTAAGATACTGGACAGCAACAGGCTCTTTGGGTAGAGATATTATCTTCAATGAAGAAAAATTTAAAATTGGTAGCAGATTAACAAATAAACTATTTAATGCCAGCAAATTTGTTTGGTTATTCTTAGAAAATTACCAACCTAAAAAAGACACTAAATTAAAACCTATGGATAAATGGATTTTAAGTAAAGGCCGAGAAATGCAGAAAAAATTTATAGACTATTTTGATAAATATGAAGTAGGTCTTGCAATGAATGAACTTGAATCGTTCTTTTGGAACTTCTGCGATAATTATATTGAACTTGTTAAAGTAAGATTATATAATCCTGATATTTATGGAGAGGATGCAAAAGAAAGTGCACAATATGCCTGTTACTATACTCTATTAGAAATGTTAAAGATGTTTGGTATTTATCTTCCTCATATAACTGAAGAAATATACCAAAATACATTTAAATCAGTAGAAAAATCTTCTTCTATTCATAATATGCAACTAACCGATCTACCAAGTGAAATTGATAAAGAACTTATAAAGAAAGGTGAAGAAGTTTGCGACATCGTTTCTCAAATAAGAGGATATAAAACTGAAAATAAACTTTCACTTAAAACAAAACTCAAAAAAGTTATTATTACAACCAAAAATAAAGCCTTCTTTAATGAAGTTGAAGATGATGTTAAAGCAGTTACCTCTGCACAAGAAATTGAATATCTTGATGGCGAAACTAATGTAACTGTTGATGGGTTTATAGTAGAAGAAAAATAATAAAATCTTTAATTAAAAATTTATTTTTTATATTTATTCAAAAATTAAAAAAATCATTTATAAATAAAATAAACTTAATTATTTACAAAATTCACTAAAAATATTTATAACTTGCCTTTTAAAATATTTTAAATTGACAATACTACAAAAATAGAATATAATATAAGTGTTATGAAAATTAAAACTATTAAAACCTTAAAAATAATGTGGAAATAAAACTTGTAAACAGGTTTTGTTTCCCTTTTTTTTAATATTTATAGAATTTGGAGGATTCAACTTATGATTATGAATAGCAATGCAAAACTTGAAATTGCAAAAGAAATCATAGCCTGCGAAGTTGGTAATGCAGTTACCTCTCTTAATTTAACACTAAAAGATGAAGAACTAGTTAAACTTGTTAAGTTAAAAGAAGAAGTTGATAAATGCAATATGACAGCAATTAACCATGTATTAAAAATTTCTAAAGCAAGAGAGGAACGCGATCATGAATAGTGAAGAAATTTTAAGAATGCATAGTATTTCTGAAGAAGAAAAAGCAAAAATTGGTAAAATTGCAGAAGGTATTTTAACAATAGATAAGAAACCAGTTAAAAATCCAATATGTGTTATTGTTGGAGGTCAAACAGGTGCTGGTAAAAGTGGACTTATGGCATATTCTAGCAAAATGTTTCCTGATGATAATGTGATAATATTGGAAGATGACACATTAAGGCACTTCTATCCAAACGAACAACAAATCTCAGTTGACTTCCCAGATGAATACATTGCTATTACAAATCAACTAACTAATGGATTAACTAGTTCGTTATTTAATAAATTTGCTCAACAAGGTTACAATTTAATTTTCCACCAAACACTAAAAAATACTCGTATTGCAGATGAAGGCATTGTAATGCTTAGAGATCAAGGTTATTCAATTGTTGTTAGAGGTTTGGCGGTTAATAATTTTGAAAGTAGACTTTCTATGATTGAAAGATGTTTAGGACAATTAGAATATAAGGGATATTGCAGAAACGTAACTACTTCAGATCATGATATAACTTATAAAGGTATGCCAGATACTCTTGGATATATTGAAGAAAATAAAAGATATGATGTTTTTGAAGTTTTTAAAAGAGGCGAAACCCCTGACACTCCACAACTTGTTTACGCAAAAGTAAATGAAGATAGACCTTTTGATGTTTATAATATTGCAACTCACCCAGAGGTTTCTACTCAAGATGACTCTTTTGGATTCATGAATGCAAAGGATGCTGTAGTTACAACAAGAGAAGAAGATAGAGTTTCCTTTTTAGAAGGATATCCTGAAAGAATAGAAGAAGTTGAAGCAAGTCCTTATTTAAATCCAACTATTAATCAACAGGTTTTAGAACTTAAAAATTTGGTAGGTCTTAATGCAGTTTTAACTGGGGAAACACTACTAGAACAATAATAGTTACCTAATATATAACAAAAAATAGAAAATCTTTTTTAAGATTTTCTATTTTTATTTATCATTTTTTCTATAATATCAGCCCTATTCTTTGCTTCAATTAAGAATTCTTCTAAAGTTAAGTTTTTATATCTTTCTTGATTACCCATAGATTTTTTATTAACTTCAAGCATTATAACGTTATCATAACTTGAACTAGCAATGTTTTTACTAATATATTCATAATTTAGTTTTCCATCTAAAGGTAATAAATGCCTATCTTTTGTATAGTCATCATATTTTTTATAATCCATATAATTATCATGCAAATGCACTGCAATAACTCTATTACTATATTTTTTTAATATATCTATTTTAGGATAATATAAATAATTATGCCCTGCATCATAGCAATAGCCTAAATCTTCTTTTGGTATATTTTCTAAAATATAATATAAGTACTTTAAACTATCATAATCTACATTTTCTATTGCTAGTTTAACATTTTTCGATTTTGCATAATTAACTATTTCTAAAATAGAATTTAATCCATTTTTATTTACACCTACTGCTCTAGTATTTGGATTGCCAGCAACTGGGTGAATAATGGCAATAGCAATGTTATATTTACAGCATAAGTCAATTTCGCTTTTTAATTTTTTTATATATTTTTCATTAACTGGACTATTTACCCAAAATGCATTTGCTTCCCTACAGGACAAATGCACATAAGGAATATTAAACCCACATCTCTTAGCCTCTAAAATAGATTCTTCTATTTCAGTATCTTTAAATGCTATCATAATATTTTCAAACCCTACTTTTTTAATTGTAGAGTAAAGTTCTTTCATATCTAAACCATATTCAATATTTGTATTAATTCCTATACTCATTTGTAAACCTACTTATAATAATTTTTAATATTATAGCATAAAACCTATAATATTTCAATTCTTATTATTTTTATTTTAAAAAACCTAAACCATAAGGTTTAGGTTTTTTAACTAATATTAAATTCACTAAACTTTTACTTTAAACAATATTTAATTTAAAATAGGTTGAAGTTGATTTCCCTTCAAAGCTTCTAACATTGTTTGTTCAGTTAAGTCCCATAAAGCCATTAAAGACTTTGGTTTTACTTCAAAATTATCTTGTTTAAATGGCACAAAGTAAATATTCTTTGAATTTATAAGAGTGGCAATATTCGGTAAACTCAAGCCTAAGCCATCATTAGTAGCTATTGCTAATATAACCGGTTTATTATTTCTCATTATTGCTTTTGCAGTCATAGTAACTGCATTATCTGTAATAGCATTAGCAAGTTTACTCATTGTATTACTTGTACATGGTGCAATAATTAAAACATCTATTAAATTTTTAGGCCCTAAAGGTTCTGCCTTAACTATTGAATTTACTACTTCATTTCCCGTTAAAATTTCCAACTCTTTAATCAATTCCCTCGCCTTGCCAAAACGAGTATCAGTATTAAATACAATATCTGTAACAATAGGAATAACATTATTACCATTACTAACTAATTGCTTTAATACTTCCAATGCTTTATCATGAGTACAAAAAGACCCAGTGATTCCGAAACCGATATTCATAATTTTTCCTTTTATTTTGTTTCATTTAACTTGCTTATTACCTATACTACATTAAACAATACCAAAAAATGTAAAATAAAAAGAAAATAATTTAAAAACTATTAAATTAATTTTTAAAATAAATTAAATTTAATTATAAACTTTAATTATTCAAATCTATATTTTTTTCTATAACTTCTTTAATAAGTTCTCCTGCTGAATAAGAAGTATATCTTGAAGGCAAAGCAGGACATAAAATATATCTAAAGTCTTTTGGATTTTCATTTTCTAAACATCTAGAAGATGAAACCTCAAATAAAAAACTATTTTTTAAAAATCTTTTTTCATCATCTTTACAAAAAATTTTAGCAGGAATTGTATTTATAATAACATTATATTCCTTTAGATTATCTTTGAAAGTTCTCCATTCTATATTTTTAGAATATAAATTCTTATTATTAAAAAGTTCTTTTTTTTCAATAGTTGAAAGATTATAATTTAATTTTAATTTTTCAAATAATGAACCTATGGCTTTTGCTACTCTACCCCCACCTAATATTAAAACTCTCATTTCATAAAAAGATAGTTTAGTATGAGTTAAAAGTTCACATAACATGGCTTCGGATGTAAGACTTGCATTTTTTAAAACAAATTCTTCATCTTCCATAAAATTAATATAAGTTATATTTTTTTCTCTAAAAGATAGTTTTAAATCATCAGTAACGTTCCCTGCAAATAATGTTATATTCCTATGGAACTTACTTACCAAAACATTTGTAAGTTTATAAGCGGGTGAAAGTATTATTACATCACTATCTTTTATTTCATTTGCATCACAACTAGAAAAATCAAAATAACTTAAACCTTTATTTTCAAAAAAACTTTTAATAAATTCAAATCTATTATCACTTAAATCTAAATAATAGTTCATTAAATTTTTCCTTAATATTTATAGGTTTTAAACAAATTATAAATAAATTATACCAATATTAATAAAAAAAATCAAATGTTTTAATTGATCCTTTTATTAAAGCAAATTATAAAGGATAAATAATAAATTTAATGTAAATATATTATTAAAATGGAAATATAATAAAAATAATACAACATAATAATTAGTAATATTTTTTAAAATATTATAATACAATATACTTGACAGATTATTACAGTCCTGATATAATAATTTCCATTAATAATTAATTATCGCGGGGTGGAGCAGTTGGAAGCTCGTCGGGCTCATAACCCGAAGGTCGTAGGTTCGAGTCCTACCCCCGCAACCATTTATTAAAATATAAAACACCAATTATAATAATTGGTGTTTTTTGTTGTTTTATGTTTTAAATATTTTATAATTATTATATCTTTATCCTTGCATATAGTTGACATTTTTTACTTCATTCCAAATATTTTTTAAGAGTTTTTCATTTATATGTGCTTTTTGTTTAAATTCTTCTACTGTTTTATAACTTTACATGCAATCATAATTTTTATCTTCAAAGAATTCTATGCCTTTACTTGTATTACAAACTCCATAATATTTATTATTATGCCAAAATTCCATTTCGCTATACATTTTTAGTCCTTCAATAAAGTCATCAAAATCTGGTAATAATTTTCTACCTTCTTTGAATAAAATTTTTGCTTTATTTAATGATAATAAATTTGGATAACTTACTTTATTAGGATTTTCTTCACAAAATTTATCTAAATGCCAACCACAATTTTCACAATCACCGTTACCAAATTGGTCTATCTCTACAACTTTTTCACAAACATCACAGGCTTTTAAATCTATTTTTTCATACGGGTCATCATATTTAAAATACTTAAAGTCATTTTTATTTAAGCCAATAACATTTTTATTATGTTTTTCCCATTTAAAATGTGCAAATTCTCTCCAACTTAAATTTTTAGTCCATTCGTAAGTAGTAGGCAAGAACTCTTTTATATTTCCAGTCATACTCTTAAAAGGTTCATCATAACAAATAACAACTTTTGGTTTAATTTTCTTCATCATTTCATTATAACCAAGCATAAACGAATGTTCATCATTTTCACGATAATAAGTGCATACTGCCACAATAGAACCTTCCTCTATACCATCAAAACAAAAATCAAAAGTTCTTTCATCTCCCCAACTAACAGTAGGAATAACTCTTAATCCTTTACTTTGCCAATAAGCTCCACACCAACGATTTTTAAAAATACTTTCAATTTGCAGTGCAAGTGGCATATTTGTAAATATACTAAAATCGGGAGAAAGCAAGCAATAATATTGACTTAGTTTTTCAAGTTCTTCTTGAGCATCTTCATAAACACTAGCAAACAACCAATCATAAGTAAAAAAGTGTATTGTTTTATCTCTATTTTCAGTATCTTCCTTCTTTGAATTAACATAACTTAAAAACCTTATTTTTTCTACATCTATATCTTGTTTTTTAATTATAGGAAAATCGTATTTACCATATGACTGGTTATAATATAAGAATTCATTACGAACTAATTTCTCTTTCTTCTTATCTTTATTTATTTCATAGTCTGTTTTTTCTTTCATATCATCTCCTTAATTAAAGTTTTCATAATCTGGACTTAAATGTTCTGTTCCTCTTTCGCCATCTTTCCAAAAAAGTTTGATTCTAACCTATATTCCATTTTAGTTTAAATTTACAACTTGTGGTTTGTGAGATTTTTTTATAATATAAACCTTAAAAAGTTATTTATAACAGTTTATTTAGATATTCTTTTGAATTAAAAATCTATAACAATTAAATAGTTAATTATTTTTCTTATGATTATTTTTTCAAAGCAAACAAAACAAGACTTTAAAAAGGTCTTGTTTATAGTTTTTAATATTAAGAAAAAAAACAATTTATTAACTACCCTACTGATAAAGAATAATACTTATATTTAAAATAAAGAACAATAAAAGTTATTCTTCAAGACCCAATAAATAATCTGTACTCACTTTAAATATTTTAGATAATTTTACAAGAGAAGGTATATCAGGCAAACTTTTATTAAGTTCCCATAATGATATAGTATCTTGACTTAAATATAACTTAGTTGCAAGTTCACTTTGCGACATATTGTTTTCTTTTCTTAGTTCTCTAATAATTCTTCCAATTTCCATATGATTAAGTATACGAAAAATATTCGTTTAATGCTTGACTTACGAGCAATACTCGTATATATTGATATAGTTAAAAAATATAATTATTATTCTTTTTCTTCAATAATACTATTGATTTTTCCCTTATGCACTATTCTTGTACAAATTAATGCATCAGCATAAATGTTTAGATTAAAGCATTCAGCTTCAGTCAATTTATTAATTTTCTCTAATAAATTTCTTTTTTCACTTAAATTTATAATTTCTCTTTTAGCACCTAATAATTCATCAGTAGTAACATTAAAATATTCAGCAAGTTTGATAATCATTTCTATACTTGGTTCACTTTTACCAGTTTCATAACCATTATATGTTACAGGGTTTAAATTTAAATCCATTGCAACTCTCTTTTGTTTTAATCCTTTTGAAATTCTAATTTCTTTTAAATTCATAGCAACTCCTTGCCATTATTGTTATATAGATTAAAATATTTATCAATTTCCAGAATTCTATTCTTAATAAATAAGATAATCTCTTATTTTTATATATTAATAGTTAGAGATACTCTTATTTTTAAAACATTTATAAGAACTTCTCTTATTACTTGTAATTAAATAGATTTCAAAAAATAAAATTTTTAAAATACTTAATTAAAAGGAATAAATATGAACAAATATATTTACTATTGTTTAAGTAATTTCTATGAAGAAATGTGTAAAGACAAAGCTTCCTCACAAATAAATTATTTTATAAGAGAAGTTGAAAGCCTATGCAATAGTAAACATTTTACAATTGAAGAAAAAGATGAACTAATAAAAGCGATAGATAACACAATAGATAGTGTGCTTAGAACATTAAGTGATAGTCCTTATATACAAATTTGCATTAGCAATAACACTATAGATAATAGTAAAAAATCAAAAGAATACTATTTTAATTAAAAGAAATAAAAAAACATATAGTTACTTCACTATATGTTTTTATAAAAAATTATATATAAACTACTTATTAGAATCTAAAGTAAAAAGTTCAACATTAGGTTTAGAGTTTTTTTCTAAAGTAAGAACGCCATATTGACCATTTTTAAAAGCACCAGGATTTATAAATAAAACACCATCTATAAATTCTTGCCCCTGTTTGTGGGTATGCCCTGAGCACACAATATCACAATAATTGTTTTTTGCATTTTCAAGCATAAGTGATTTAGTAAACTTAGATTTAAAATCATGACCATGAGTAAGCATAATTTTAAACCCTTCAAGATTTTCATATCTAGTAATTGCTTCACTTGAAAAAAAATCACAATTACCACTTACTTTTTTAATATTATAATTGTTTAGATTTTCCAAGTCACTTAAACCATCACCTAAAAAAAATATATAATCAAAATTGCTAGCATTTATTAGATTTTCAAGTTTTCTTCTATTACCATGAGAATCACTTATCATTATTATTTTTGTCATACATAAGTTACCTTTAAATTATAATTTTGTTTTTTAAATCTAAATATCTTTTTTATATGTTTTTATAATTAATTTTATAAATTCTTATATGCTTAAAGTTTGTTAATCAATAATTGTTGATTTATCTATTTTCTCCAAAAACTTATCTAATAACTTTGTTTCAATGTCTTTTTGACCCTTATTCCATTTAGCAAACACTTGATTTGGATAGCCATGGAAATCACTGCCACCAGTAGATATTAAATTATGTTTTTTACATAGGTCTAATAAGTATTCACTTTCTTCAGGCTTTATATCTGCATGACAACATTCCAAACCATCTAATTTATTTTTAGCAAGAAGTTCGCTAAGAAGTTTTTTAGGATCATCAACCTTATACACCCCAAAAGGATGTGCAAGAATAGCAATTCCCCCACATTCATGAACAAAATCAACAGCTTCATCAAAAGTTAAAGAATAGTCAGTAGCATCAAAAAACATAGGACTTTCCTTATTAGCAACAAGTTTTCTAAAAAATTCACCAGAATGATTAATATCATATTTTTTAAGTATTGGTAAATTTTCTTCATGTTTAAGTAGTTCCATGTAGAAATCTTTTTCAGGTTTAGATTCAGGGTGAAATTCTATAGGATTATAAACAAAACCAACCTTTTTACCTTTTTCTAGACAATTATTTAATATCCCTTTTTTAATATTTAAATAAGCATCTATTGAAACCCAATAAGACTTACTAAACTTTTCATAGTCAAAGCCATAACATAAAACTTCAAACTGAGTTTTATCATAAACAAACCTTAATTCACAACCAGGTATAATTTTACCTGAAAATAAAGCTTTTTTAGCAATTCCTTTAATTTCTTCATAAGCACTAACTCTATCGTGGTCTGTAAAAGAAATATAATCAAGTTTATTATTTTGAGCCATTTCCAATATTTGAGCAACACTATATATACCGTCTGAATTAGTGGTATGAATATGCATATCAATCATTAATTTTTATCCCCTTTTTATAAACAAACATCTATTAAAATTATACAATTTCACAATAAAAAAAACAAGACTTTTAAAAGATTTGCCTTGTTTTAATTAATATTATTAGATTTATAAAAGTTTAAAATTTTATAAAGATTTTAAAGATTAAAGATAAATAAATTAAGTTGTTAAATTAAGAAAAGATAAATTTAATAAAAACCTTTATTTTAAGCTTCCATAATAGTTTCAGTTGTTAAATCTGTGCCAATATTTGCCGCTTGTTGTCCAACAGTCAATTTAATTTGAGCATCTACCAAATTATCGCTAGTAGCGGTAGCAGATAAAGAATCATTACCCAAACTAAAACCTTCATCTTGAGGTAAAGTACTATCAGTTTGAACTTCATCACTCTCCATATTTTGTAAAGCTCTATTATTTTCTAGTTGTGTTAATATTGAATACACTGCTGCTGAAGCAGAAAGTTGAAAGGATTGATCCCCTTTTGAAAAATTGGAAACTAAAAATCCATTACCAATAAATTTTTCTATTACATAAGTATCTTCAGGAGTTATATTCCATTCTGTCATTGCTGAAATAAGTGGAGTGATGTCCTCTTCTTCAAATTTAAAGTTAGTAAAAGCCCCATTCCCTTGGCGAACTAAATCGGTATCTACTTTCATTTCTCCTAATGCACTATTATCTATTAATGGAACATCTTTTTGTAAGCCAACAATAACACCTTTGTCATTTAATTCTGAAATAGCCGAAGCCACATCTCTATCAATTTTTCCATCCTCACCAAACAAGTCACATTCTCTAAAAACAACACATGATTGTTGGTTTTTTGTAGGATTCTTAGCTTCTGGAACACCATCTTCTAAATCTCTAACACCTTCATAAAATCTATCAACGGTGCCTATATCTTTAATATAGCAAGGGGTTTTCCAAGCACAAACTTTAAAATTAGGATTATAAACCATAGGGTCTAAAATATCTGCTTCCATATCCATATAAGTACATTCCCCTGGTAATGTTTCAAATAAACGATTATTAAATATAGTAATACCATTTCTTGCAGTATTAGGAAAATAACAACCACGAAGACCTTCATCTTTACCCTGTTTTTGCATAAGTCTTGTAATTTGTTTGCCATCTTTACCTAAATGACATAAAACTCTATCATCTGGCTCTTTACATGGGCCTACAAGCATAGTAGCATCTGCTTTTTCTTGTTTATGAAAAGCATACATATCCTGAACATTAATATCAAATAGAACATCTGCATAGGTTAAAATAAAATCATCATTCCCTATCATTTCCTGAAGGTCCTTAGAACAAAAAGAGCCACCTGTACCCAAAGGTGCGTGGTCCTGCTCTTCAAAATACCTAATGGTAATGTCTCTACCTGGTAGATTTCTATTTATTGTTTCGTTAGTAAATGCTTTTTGTATATAACTTCTTTTATTACCCACTACAAGAATAAAATCTTTAATTCCGTTTTCTGATAACATATCTATTTGATGTTCAAGTATTGTATCTTTTGCTTGCCCAAAATATTTGTCCTGAGTTCCTCTAATATTTACCATAGGTTTAGGCAAAACCCCAGTAATAGAAGAAAGTCTTGTACCTTTACCACCAGCCATAATAACAGCTGTTTTTAACTCTGACATAATTTTTATCCCCTTTTTATAAACACTAAAGCACTACCTGTAATTATATCCATTCTACACCTTTTGTAAAAATTTTCAAGTACCTATAAAAAAATTTTTGACTAATATTTATAACTTTGTGCAACATATAACAAAAATAAAAGAATACACTAAAAATTAAATTAAGATACTTGATTTATAATAAAAATAATGATACAATACATAGGTTTGATAATATGGAAGTTTATTCATAAATTGTATTAAATACAATTAATATATCAAATTACCAAATTAATAGTTGCCTATGCACCCTTAGCTCAACTGGATAGAGCGTTGGTCTACGGAACCTTGCTCGCTCGCAAGTTTTGTTATTTGTCACTCTATTCTTTCGTGACTTTAATAACCACTTGCTACTCGCTTTACCCAAAAAATCTTTTAAACATTTTTTGGGGCCCTGAACCTTTGGTTCCTTTAAAAATTAACAACTTAATATCTTTTTTTAACTATGCACCCTTAGCTCAACTGGATAGAGCGTTGGTCTACGGAACCAAAGGTTAGGGATTCGAACTCCTTAGGGTGCACCAAAGAAAAAGCCACCAGTGAACCTGGTGGTTTTTCATTTAACAGATAAAACCTTTCTTTAAAGGCTGCACGAAATCGTGCGTAACCTACCTTGCCTTATTGCAAATCTTTTCGTTATTTCTTAAATGGGTCTACTATTTCATATATTGTCATTTGTTCCATTTCTTTATCTTCTTTCAACTGATTTGCAATATATTCTTGTATTTGCTTTTTGTTTTTCCCAACAGTGTCTACATAATACCCACGACACCAAAATTCTCTATTCCTATAATTAAATTTCATATACATACTTTTGATATATTAGTATACTACTTTTGCCTTTGAAATATCCCATAGATCCTGATACACTTAATTTTGGTTGTATTGATACTAGCATAAGTATATGGTCTGGACAAACTTCTGCCCCTATTATCTCAACTTCTTTCCAATCACACAAACTTCTTAGAATTGCTCCTATTTCTAATCTCTTTTGATTGTAAAAAACCTTTCTCCTATACTTAAGAGTAAAAACTATATGATATTTGCAATTCCAAGTAGTGTTGCTAAACTATTATTGTTTATCTTTAACAAGATTTACTTCTTTGTGTTTATTGTTTTGTGTAGACTACATTCAATTTTAACACAAAGGAGTAAATCTTGTTCATAGGTAAACCTAAAATGAACCACCAGACTAACTAATTGTTTTATAATATAAAAAACAGGGATAACTAATGTCACTGTTTTTAATTATTCTAAAAAATACATCTTTCCTGAACCAGGCATTACTGCTTTTAGTTTTTATAAAAATATTTATCTTACAACATTGTCTTTTTAATTCCTTTAAACATCATTTTTATATCAACATCCAATTCTATACTAAAACTAATTCATTTGAAATACTATAAAAAAATAATAATTAAAATTGTTTTTTTGTAAGAAAATATTGTTTAATAACGAATTTTATGATAAAATGCCTTAAATACGATTTAATATTTATGAGGTGTATTTTATGTTAAAAGAACTACGCATCAATAAACTTTTTGGACAATTTAATTATAATATAAAATTAAATGAAACTGGAATAACAATCATAACAGGTCCAAATGGCTTTGGTAAGAGTACTATATTAAAAATAGTTGAAGCTATTGTTGAAAAAGATCTATATGAAATTAGTCAATTCCCTTTTATATCATTAGAAGCAAAATTAACTAATAAATTAACCCTAAAAATTGAAAAAAACAAGGATCAGATTTTTGTAAATAATGTTTCTTTTAAAATACCTAATAAAAGAGTTTTAGAAAATCTTGAAAAAAGAAAGGATCTTCCATTTATTGAAAGAATAAGTCCAAAAGACTATATTGATTTACGTAACAATAAAATCATTTCATATGAAGAAGTACGCGATATACGAGTAAGATATGAACGTGAAAGAGAAATAACAGATAGGTTAATTTACTTATCCTTAGATACAGCAAAACGGAATAAAGAATCGCAAGCAATGTACAAAGATCTCAACAACTTTTTAATCAAATTTAAAAAAGAAATCGGAACTATAAAATTTATAAAAGAACAACGATTATTAAGAAAAGAAATAGATGAAGATGAATTTAACTATTATCCACATAAACGAGAAATTGCTATAGAAGTAATAAATGAAATTCCAAAAAAAATCAAAGATGAAATACAAAATGTAGTATTAAAATACTCTGAAGTATCTTCTCAATTGGATAGTACATTTCCTAAAAGACTATTTAATACAAAAGAAGGCATCTCACAGCGAGATTATTTAGAATCTTTGGGAGATGTTATAAACAAACAAGAAAAAATACAATCTTATAAACTTCTTAATGATTTAAAATATAGTTCAACAGAATATACTGAATCATATTCACAAGCTTTATATGTTTATTTAAAAGATACAAAACAAAAATTAGAAGTTTTTGATGATATTGTCGCAAGATTAGATTTATTTACTGAAATTGTAAATAAAAAGTTAAACTATAAAAAAGTAGTTATTTCTAACGAACACGGACTTATAGTTCTAAAAGAAGACAACTCAGAATTAGAAACTAGTAAACTTTCCTCTGGAGAACAACAAATAATAGTTCTATATTATGAATTAATTTTTGGTGTAAAAGACAAACTTATGCTACTTATAGATGAACCCGAAATTTCATTGCATGTAGCTTGGCAAAGAGAATTAATGCAAGATCTTCATAAAATCATCAATTTAAAAAATGGGAATCTTAATTTACTAATCTCTACTCATGCTCCACAAGTAATTGACAACAATTGGAATTTAGTTATTGATTTGGGAGAAGAATATGCCAAACAATAACTCAATTAGAATGAATTTATCAAAGTTTTCTATGGAAAATGAAATAAGGCTATTACTGAGTGTCCCACAAAATCAAACTAAAGCCATTATTATTTTTGAAGGTCAAGATGATATTAAACTATTTATGAAACTTATAAACTTAAATAACACCTATTTATTTGAATCTTATGGAGGAAAACAATCAATAAAAGATATTATAACAAATAGGTTTTTAAATGAAAATAGAGTTATTGGTATTGCAGATAGAGATTATGAAACCCAGGAAATTGATCGCCTATTTTTTTGCGACCACTGCAATGCAGAGATGATGATAATTGGTAACAAAGATTTTTTTGAGTATACTTTATTTATTATTACAAATCAGTTTCTTGATAGTGAAGTCTTGAGAAATATTGTTCTAAAAAAACTTATCTTTATTTCAGTTATACGAAAACTTAATGACAAAAATGATTGGGGACTGACTTTTCAAAATATATCTATAAATGGAATTTTACAAAAAACAGAATATCATCAATTAACGCAAACTATTCATGTTATAAATAACAAAAATAAATCTAATCCTATAGATGAAAAACGCAATAAAGAAATTAAAACTCAAATTATGAGTCTATCAGAAAATGACTTGTTAGAATTAACTAATGGACATGATTTTTGCAAAGCACTTATTAGAGAACTTAAATTTAAGTTTCCGAAATCAAAAAAAATTACTTCTATTAGTTCTGATGAACTAGAAGATTATTTAAGAACTGGATATCAAAAGGAACACTTCACGAATACTATTCTTTATCAAAAAATAAGAGAGTACCAAGATAAATATAAACTAAATATTGTCTACTAAGATAATTTATTTATAAAAGTTATTGCTAGATATAAGCAAAATAAATAATAATTGTAATTTTACTTTTACTTAATGGAACTCTTCAAACACTATTAAATCTACATCGCTATCTTTAACCAATCCAATAATAACATCCTTGTATCCCCTTTTAATTAATTTCAAGCTAAATTATTTTCATAATTTCAACGGTATCGTTTTCAAGTATAGTTCTTTTGTTTCACAAATAAATATTTTTAGTTTAGTATCAAACAAATTTGTTTTTTCATTATTAAGATAGTTAGTCATTGTATATTAAATTTAGTATGAATAAAATTTCAATATTTTAAGAAAATAAAAATTTATTATAAAAGAAATTATAAAAATATCTATTAAAATTTATTAATTTTATATAAATAACAAAACAAACATAATCTATATAATTTACAAAATCTAACTTAATACTTACAAAAACATAAAATTTACACTTACTACAAAGCATATTTCAAACTACTATTTATCTACGGAACCAAAGGTTAGGGATTCGAACTCCTTAGGGTGCACCAAAGAAAAAAAACTATATATACTTAAAGTATGTATAGTTTTTTTATTATAAAAGTTATTTCATTTTTGAGTTAAAGACTATCTCAAAAAGGTCTATTTCTAAAATTTTTTATATAGCCACTCACCCAATTATTACGACAAAAAGTATTATAATAATATAAAAAGATATATATAAAATATATGTAAAATTTTTTTATGTTTTTTAGTACTCATTCTTACAAAATTTTACAATATTTATGTTTCTAAATTTCCTTAATTTTTTAAAGCATAATTTATACTATTAGAAGTAGTAATTGTTGGGAGAACCTTATGGGTATCAAAGAAGTCTTAGAAAGAATAGGCTATGTAAGAAGTAATATTAATTTATCAGCAAGAGAATTAAGTTTAAGAATGGGTATGAGTCCACAATATATGGCTCAAATTGAAAGAGGTAGAATTGTTTTAACAGTAGAAATATTATTACAAATTTTAGAAATTTGCAACTTTCCTATTGAAAGATTTTTCAATCATAATATTTTTGAATATGAAGTAAATAAAGAACTTGAACATTTATTAAATTCTTTATCAGAGGATAAAAAGAAAAATATAATTGATTTCATTGGTTCTATTTAAGATTTAATATCTATAAGGATATTATGTTATGTAACATTTTAAAAATTAAAGTATATTGTTAAATTTAGAGATAATTATAATTATAAAATTTTGCTTTTTATAAAACCACTAAAATAATAATCATATAAACGGGTTAAAATATAATTATGACAAATTCACAACTTAAAAAATATTATTTTCCTAATTCTAATATAGAAAATAATATAAAAAAATATTTACCTGATTTAATTAATCTATATGGTGAAAAAACTCTGTTTGAAAATAAGAAGTTGATTCTTTCTGAAAGATTACTACTAGAAACAGAAACCATAAAAAAACAAAGGATTATTTTTTAGTTAATAAAAAGTTATATCATGATTTTGCTTTTATTTATTCTTTAACTGATAAATCAATTTTAGCAGAAATAATAATAGAAAGTGTTATCGCCTATTTAAAATTATATAATCCAAAATATAGAGATTTTGACATTTTCTTTGACCATAATAGTTTTCTTTATAGGGAAGATTTTCTTCCTGCACCCATTCAGAGATTAAAGGAAAATATTGATAATACTATTGTTGATTACGCACATAAAAATAAGGAAATTATAAAGTATCTAGATGCTATCTTTCCTAATAATAATTTTGATGATTAATTTTTAATATACAATAAAAAAATAACTATTTAAATGTTAGAATAAAAAAAAGAGGATAACTTTTTATCCTCTCTAAATATAATAATTATTTAAAATTTGTTTTATGTAAATTAAATTTTATCTTCTTAAATTATTTAATCTATCTTCAAATTCTTTCATACCTTTTTCTATTAAAGGTTTTTGATAAGGTCCTAAATGTATAATTAAAGCTAAAAGTTCTCCTACATGAACAAGTTCTTCATCTCTTATATCTTCCCAGGTTTCTTTTGCTATTTCATTATTAGATTTATGAATATGATTATCATATTCTATAACAGCGGCAAGTTCTCCCATTAAATCTTGCCTTGCCATTTGCAAATTATCAAAATTATTACCTACATTAGAGTTATTTATTTTAACATTTTCACTATTTGTACTATTGCTATTTTGACCATTAGTGTTTGAAAATTGATTTAAAAAATTAAACATAATATTTACCTCTTAACTCTTATATGAATAGTAATAGATAAATGTTAATGCTAAGTATTAAAAAAATTAGAAAACAAATTTGTTTTCTAATTTTATTTATTATTTTCATTATTTTCTATAGTGTCATTTTTTTTATTTTCGTTACTAATTATATTTTCATTATTAATTAAATTTTCGTTACTAATTATACCTTCTTTAGCACTATTATTTAAATTAGCAGATTGACAATCATTAGTATTATTAAGCTTTTTAGATTGATTAATTTTTTGTTCACTACGTTTAAAATATTTTTCATAAGAATTTTTGCAATAGTTATGATGAGATTTTTGTTCGGTATTATCTGGGTCATTAAAATTATAACTTCCGTTTACCTTCCAACCATTTAATAACCCTATACTAAAGGCATCTAATGGGCAACCAAACGAGCAACGCATACACATTATGCAATTTTTACCAAAATGAAAGTTTCCATCTTTATCTATAGTTATATTATGAGTTGGGCAGTTATTAACGCATTTTTGGCACTTAATACATTTTGAACTAACTTTATATCTTTTACCATTAAACCTACCTCCCCAATGTTCAATACGCATTACCCATGATATTAAATTAGATAGAGGAAAAAACGGAAGTTTAACTTTTTTATTTTCTATAATTTCTAAACAATCTATAGGAATTAATTTTTTTGCTGTATTCCACATTTTATAAGCCATAGCGTTAGAATGTCTAAACATCATATTATATGGCATTACATAATGATATTCATTATTTAAAATATAACCTTTTTTTTGTAAAATCTTAACAATTTTATTAGAAGAAATATTATTAATTTTTAAAGGTTCACCAGAAGTTTTTATAATATAAAGAGGTTTTGGTTTTTCTAATTTTGGCAGTTTTTTACAAAAGTTTATGACAATAGAAGGAGCATTAAAAGCATGTATAGGGTAAGCAATACCTATACAATCGTAATACGATAAATCTTCATTAAATTCTTTTTCTATCGCGTGTAAAGTTGTAGACCAGCCATTATTTTCAAATTCTTGTTTATAACAGTCAACAACTTTTTTTGTGTTACCAGTTCCTGAAAAATAACAAATTATTGTTTTCATTTATCTTACCTTATTTTAGCTAAATAATCTTCATCTATATAGTAGACATTGTTTTCTGTTTCTTTATGTGAAGTATACCAAATTTGGGCATATATCTTATCTTTTTTGCTTAATCTATCAAAATCCCATACAAAAGAATCATAGCATGGGTTATGCCAATGTCCTGCTCTTAATACGCTATAAGCAGTTGCTTCAAACTCCTTGCCATCTTGGTCGAGCCATTTCAATTTTGCATAAATATCGCCTGTTTTGAAGGTTTTAGTTAATAGTTTTCCTGCGTGCATAGAAGCAACATTTGTTAAGTCTTGAAGAGTAATTTCGCTATCTAATTTATTAAAGTCATAGCCATAATCTATTAACTTTGCGTTTTCTCTGTTTTTTAAATAATCAAAATTTAAGGTTTCGCCATTTGGTAATTTATTTTCTGAAAGTAAATTAACTTCTTGCCATGATTTTGGTAGATTTTCATATTCTTCTTTACCACCAAAAAATGCAATTAGTTTTGCGACATCATTATTCTCGTACCAATATTGTGGAGAATTTTCATCTTTTAAAAGTTTTTTAATAACCAAAGAAGATATCACTTTTTTAGGAACAACTTTTCCTAATTTATAATACCAAAATTTTTTACTTATATTCTTCCAATAATCATTAATATCCTGTGTTACATAATTAAATAAATCGTTTAGTTTATTGCTATCATAAAACCAAACACCGTGAAAGTTTCTTATTGCATTATAATTAGGTTTAAAAAAATGTTTTGTAGTGCCACCTATCAATTTAAAACCAGCATTTAAGGTGTCATAGCCTGTAATTTGGTTGGTGTGATTTGCACCAATGTTAAAACAATGTTTCCAAAACTTTAAACCCAAATCTTGCTTACTATCTTCTTTAATTATATTTGCTATTAATAGACCACTATCATGAGCTGTTATCCATTCAAGAGGGGCATTAAAACATGTATGAAACATTAATCCATCATTCATGTTATCTTTTAACATATTTGTATGTAACATTGCAGATTGTCTAATTACTGCCCAGTTTTTAATGTTACTTTCCATTACAGCAAATTCTGCCCTTAGTTTTGTTACTGAATATACATCTAATGGACTAACCAATAAAGGGTCTCCTACTCTTGCCCACATACATAAATGATTTCTATTTCCATATAAAGCAACGGTTGAAGTATGTATAAACTTCGGTTGGGTGGATTGTTCTTCAATAACCTTTATTAAATTTTTTGTCCCATTTTCATTACAACTTATTGCTAATTGTGGATTTTTATCGGCTTTTGGTGGAATAACTGCTGCAAGATGAATAACATAAGAAACATCTTTAACTAATTCTCTACATGCGTTTATGTCTGCTATAGAGCCATAAACAACGTTTATTTTATGCTTATTATTTTTACATCTATTAATTACCATTTCTCCCCTCTTTTTACTAGAAGGTGAAACTAATATTTTTATATCTTCAACTATTTCTAATTTACTTAATTCTAAAAGTGTCTCTCTTCCCATATTTCCTGTTGCACCAGTAAGAGCTATCTTCATATATTTATCTCCCAATTTAATTTAAATAATAAAAAAATTATAAAGTTAAATTTTTTAGTTATTTTATTTTCTATCAATTATTTTTTTAAAGATTTTTAACTTTTTTAAACCTTTTTTTAAATTTAATTTTTGTTAACAAATCTAAAAATTATTTTATCATACTGAAAAAATATTTAAAAACTATTTTGACATTTTATTACATTAATTTTGAAATAATTTAGTTTTTAACTATAATATATTTATTAATTATTTAAAAAAATATTATGAACTAAAGCAAATTTAAAGGATATATTTATGAAATATTTTTGTTTATACTCCTCTCCACTTGGAAACATAATTTTACAAAGTGATGGAGAAGCTTTAACAGGCTTAGATTTTGAAAATTCAAAGGTTAATGAAATAAGCAAAATATGTAATGAAAATAATTTAAAAATTTTTGACATAACAAAACAATGGCTAGACATATATTTTTCAGGTAAAGAACCTACTTTTGTTCCAAAATTAAACATACAAAATATTACTCCTTTTAAAAAAGAAGTTATTAATGAAATGTTAAAAATTCCATATGGTAAAACCGCCACTTATAAAGAAATTGCTTTTAGGCTAGCAAACAAAAGAAATATTTTAAAAATGTCTGCTCAAGCCGTTGGCGGAGCTGTTGGTAAAAATCCAATAGCAATTATAATACCCTGTCACCGAGTAGTTGGAACAAATGGAAATTTAACAGGCTATGCTGGAGGCCTTTTAAAAAAGGTTGAGCTACTAAAACTTGAAGGAATTGATGTTTCGAAATTTAGTATGCCAAGTAAATCTAAATTTTTATAATAACAATTAATTATATTATAACTTTATCAAATTTCTTAATGAAAGCATTAAGTACAATAAAAAAATTGCCGAGATTTAATTTTGGCAATTTCTTTAACAAATCAATATTAATTTATGTTTAGGCTATCTCCTTTAATTTTTGCTGTTGATTTTGCAATTCATGCTGTTGTTGTAGTCTTTTTAAGCCTATAAGTAATCTAGGTCTATTAAACCTTTGAATAAAAATTGATACTAAATTTACACAAGCATATACTACAGCAATTGGCAAAGCCATTGTTAGGAAGGCAAGTTTATTAATAAAGAACATTCCCCACATAAATACAAAACCAGATATTAATCCTGAAATGTGAAGAACTTCTGCATAACATGTTTCATCCAAAAACTTTTCTATGTATTTTGTATCATTAGGATTTTCAATTTTATCTTTACTGAAATTTACTAGTTTACCTAATTCAGGCACTTTATCTTTCCAATCTTTAATTTTAATTTTTAAATAAAAATTTCTTTCATTCTTTTTTACTTGAAATATTTTATTTTTGTAACTAAATAATTTCTTTGGTAACAATCTTACCAACACTGCAATAGGAATAGAGGGAGCAAGAACTAATAAAAATGAATAAACAAGATTTATTAAAGTTAGTGTGTTAAAACTAAAAGCTAAATTAAATCCTGTAATAACAGCAATACAAAAAAATATAATCGCAAAATACATTTTTCACCTCATAAGCGATATATATTATTATATCATTATATAAATAAATTTTGCAAATTAAAATAAATGTGTTACATTATAAGTAATGATTTTTACGATTATAAAGAGGATAAAAATATGATAATTACCATAATTTGTGATGTATTAGGTAAAGAAAATAATGGCACTACTGTAGCTACTATGAACCTAATAAGATTTTTAAAATCTCAGGGGCATGATGTTCGTATTCTTTGTGGCGACCAAGATAAAAAGAATGAAAAAAATTATTATGTTGTGCCAAATTTTAGTTTTGGTAAACTTTTAGATAAATATGTTGCTAAGGTAGGAGTAGCTTTAGCAAAGCCTGATAAAGAAATTATTAAAAACGCAATTAATGATGCTGATTTAATTCATATAATGGTACCTCTTAGTTTAGGTCTTGCAACAATCAAAGTTGCCCAAACTTTAGATAGAAATATACCAATTACAGCTGGCTTCCATATGCAAGCAGAAAATTTTACTTCTCACTTAAAGATGAATAAGTTTAAACTTGTAAATCACAAATTTTATAGATTGTTATATAAATATTTTTACAAATATGTTGATGGTGTTCACTATCCTACTAAATTTATTAAAGACACATTTGAAAGCAACCTTAAATCATCTGCTATTTTACCAAAAGCATATGTTATTTCTAATGGAGTTAATGAAAAAGTTAAAAAAGAAAAAATTGATAAACCAGAAGAATTTAAAGATAAAATTGTTGTTTTAACTATTGGTAGATTTGGTAGAGAAAAAAGTCAGGATACTTTAATTAAAGCAATTAATCTAAGCAAATATAAAAATAAAATTCAATTAATATGTGCTGGCTTAGGTCCTAATGAAAACAAATATAAAAAGTTAAGTAAAAATTTACCTGTTCAACCAATATTTAAATTTTTTGATAGAGATGAAATAATTAAAGTTATAAATTATAGTGACATTTATGTTCACCCAGCAGATATTGAATTAGAGGGCATTGCTTGCTTAGAAGCTATTGCTTGTGGCAAATTAACAATTGTTTCAAATTCTCCACTTAGTGCAACTAAAAATTTTGCTGTAGATGATTCTTGTATATTCAACAAAAGAAAACCAAAAGATTTAGCAAGAGTTCTTGATTACTGGATAGAAAATGAAGATTTAAGGCATGATTATGAACAAAAATATTTTGATAGCTCAAAAGTTTACAATCAAAAGAAATGTATGCAAAATATGGAAAAAATGATGATAGAGGTAATTGATACAAAAGCAAAAACTCCAATGCTAATTAATGAAAAAACAAATTCCCTTAACTAAAATTATTTTAAGCAAAATATTTAAGAATTTATTTTTATTCAATACAAAAAGACATTTTTAAATAAATGTCTTTTTTTATTTATTCAATAACCTTTTAATTACTTAAATTTTTATAAAAATTAAAAAAACAAAAAAGAAGATACCTTTATAAATATCTTCTTTTATTAAAATGTGTAATTAAAATTATAATTTTTAATTAGTTTTTTTTGTTATTTTATTAACGACTCTATCATTAAAAACAACTAATTTATCCCAAACAAATTCAGTTAGAAAATTTATTACCATCATCATTACTGTAACTAATGTACCATTCCAACCTATTTGTTCTAGTGCATTACCTCCAAAAACAGAAATAGGAACAAAAGGTACATAAAACATTAAAGCAAGAAACATAGATACTGGAACATTACTTGCTGATTTAAAGGTAAATTTTCTATTAAAAGTAAAGTTCCATAAAACTGATAAAACTATACTTATTAAATATGTTGCCCACCAAGATTTCCAATTAATAACATTATATAAAAGTTCAAAAGTAGAAAGTTGTATAACTCCTGCTGACAATGAAAATGCTAAGAATTTTAAGAATTGAATAAACTCTTGTTTTTTGCTAGGTTTTTGAGAATTATCTATATTTTGCTCTTGATAATTTTCTTTATTTATTTCTTTAGTTTGTTCTTCCATAAATTTATTATGGCAAAATTTTAAAAACTAGTCAATTTAAAAATTTTAAAATAAATTATAAAAAGTAATTTTTATAAGCACAAAATCTCAATAAAAACAAAAATTTTAACCATGGAAATAAATAACAGTAACTACATTTATCCCCTTAAAAACATAATACTTTACATTATTTTTAATATATGATAAACTTAGTTGATTTTTTTATAAGGAGTTTATCTATGTTTGGTAAGCGTAGCGATGGCAAAGTTGTTAAAAAAGGAGATCCTATTTTAAGAATTACAAGTGCTATCATGAAACACCGTTACGATGCTATGGTAAATTATTTACTAGAAGTTGACTGTGAAAGTCTTGATAAATTTATTGTCCAAGAAAGAGAAAATGGTGTAAATTTTACATATATGGACATAGCAATGGCAGCTGTTGTAAGAATGTATGCCGAAAGACCTGAACTTAATAGATTTACAATGAACACAAGAATATATGATAGAAAAGGTATATTTATATCTTTAACAGTAAAAAAGTCTTTGCGTGAAGGTGCCGATGAAACAACAATAAAACTTGAATTTGATGGTTCAGAAAATATCTATCAAATTAAAGAAAAAATAGACAATGAAATAAAGAAAAATAAAGGAAATGACAAAGTTAATAATACCGATAAAACAGCTAAACTATTAATGGCTCTTCCCCCATTTCTACTAAAAACTGCGGTAAAACTTATCATGTTTTTAGATAGACATGGAATGATTCCTAAAAAACTTATAAAACTTAGTCCATTTCATGCAAGTTGTTATTTTACAAATATGAAAAGTATTTCAACTGAATATGTATATCATCATCTTTACGATTTTGGCACTGTTGGAATGTTTGCTGGAATGGGAAAAGAAGTTATTAAACCAGTGGCAGATAAAGATGGTATAGGCATGCACAATGCAAAAATACTTCAAATAGGTGTAACAATAGATGAACGTATATGTGATGGTCTTTACTATGCAAGAAGCATAAAACGAATAAAAAGTCATTTATTAGATATAGATTCTTTAAAACAAAACTATGAATTACCTTCTGCTCCTGTTAGTGAAAAACAACTAAAAAAACAATTAAAAGCAGAAAGGAAACAACTAAAATTAGAAAAAAGAAAAGAAACAAGAATGAAAAAAGCAGTTCAACAAAGTTAAAATTATATAAATAAAATTTATAATTAAATTATATTTAAACTTTAAATATTAAATGAAAATTATTTAAAAAAAATCTATTAATTATAATAGATTTTTTTATTTTTCTAGTATCAAAAAACCAAAAGGTTCAATTACTATTTTTTCTTCAATCCGTTTTTTTGTTAAATAATTAGATAAACTTTCTTCTAATATAATTTGTTTTTTATTATTTGAACAATTAGTATATATAACTATTTTTTTATTTTTATAAATTCTTTCAAACCCAAAAAGTTCTTTTTCACATATTAATATATTTAATTCTCCAAAGTATAAAACTTCATTACTTCTTAAATAACCCAAAAATTTATACCAGTTTGTTAATGAAACATTAGGATTTTTAATTGGTAAACAAACTCTACAATATGGGGCTCCCTCACCTAACAGCCCTTGTTCATCACCATAAAAAATACAAGGAACACCCATAATAGTAAATTGTAATAGTGACGCAATCTTTAAAAGTTTTATTGTTTCATTTTCACAACTACCCTTTTTTAATACTGACATTATTCTACTACTATCATGAGTACCCAAAATAGTCATTAAATTATCGCATACATCTTTTGGGTAATGGTCTTTAAGCATATAAATAGTATTTCTTAAATTTTTACAATCTTTAGATAATACATAATTAATTATCGCATCTTTTAGAGGATAATTCATAACTGAATTTAATTGTTTACCTAAAAAGTATTTTCTTCTTTTACTATAAGATATTTTATTTGAAGCATCTTCCCACACTTCTCCCACAATAAGTGCATCTTTTTTAACACTTCTTATGCTTTCACAAATGCTTGTCAATTTTCTATCTTCAAGTTCATCTACGACATCAAGTCTAAAACCTAATAGTCCTAATTTCATATATTTTCTTAAAATACCATCATTACTACATAGATAGTTTAAAAAGGTTGGTGCATTATCTTTTATTTGAGGCATACTATCTATTCCCCACCAGCTATCATATTCATTTGGATAATTTGTAAAATTAAACCAATCGTAAAAAGGTGAAGATTTACTTTGATATGCTCCCACATTTTTATAAGTAGCAAATTTATTAAAATAAATACTATCATCTCCTGTATGATTAAAAACACCATCACATATTATATTGATGTTTTTTTCTTTTGCCAATCTAATTAAATCAACAAAATCTTTTTCAGCCCCAAACATACTATCTATTTTACTATAATCGGCTGTATTATATTTATGATAACTATTTGCTTCAAATATAGGACTTAAATATATTGTGGTTACATTAAGAGATTTTAAATAATCTAACTTTGAAATAATGCCTTTTAAATTTCCACCAAAACATTCTTTATTTATGACTTTAAAAGATGAAGAATTTTTTGTAATCTCCCCTCCCCAATCATCACGCAAAATTAAATCTGCACGAGGCTTAACAATACCTTTTTTGCAAAACCTATCAACAAAAATGTGATACATTATTCCTCTATTGTAACTACAGTCTACTTTTTTTGTTTCACTGATAATAGTTTGTTGAAATCTAGAAGGATTATCTCCTGTAGGGCTAACCTCAAAATCATCTGTCCTTTGCAAATAATAACTATGACTTCCCTGATAAACCTGAAAACAATACCAATATAAGCCTTCTTCTTCAAATGCTATACTAGTAGAATAAATAACTTCATCATTATTTTCTTTTCTATCCATTTTAACTAAATTATTGTTAAAACTTTCATCTTTATGGTAGTTAAAAAACACGACAGTAGAACCTATGTTTTTATTTATTTTTAAAACATACTTTACTGCCTTATTTTTTTTACATGCTCCATATGGTTTTTTGTTATAAATAGGATTAAATATATAATCTTGTTGCATTAATTAACCTTTATATTTTTTTATAAAATCTTTTTTAATTTTTAAATTAATAAATTAAATTTATAATCTTTATATTTAAAAAGAATTAAATTTTTGAAAGTTTCCAAATATTTTTAGCATATTCCTCTATACATCTATCTGAAGAAAAATACCCCATTTTAGAAATATTTTTTAAAGCCTGTTTATGCCATTTTAAAGGTTTTCGATAAAGATTATCTAACTCCTCACAGGCATTTAAATAACTTTCAAAATCTGCAAGACACATATAAGGGTCACAATCTCCTAAGTTACTTAAAAGATAGTCTGCTAAATTTTTAAATGATGTACCATTAAAACCTACTGCTAACATATCTATAACAGTTTTAATCTTAGGGTTATTTTCATAATAGGAACGAGGGCTATAGTTATTATTCCAAGTTTTTGTAACATCTTCAGCAGTCATACCAAACATGAATGAACTATTTTCGCCACAAACTTCGCTAATTTCAATATTAGCCCCATCTGGGGTACAAATCATTAAAGCACCATTTAATACTGCTTTCATATTGCCTGTTCCACTTGCTTCTTGACCTGCTAATGAAATTTGTTCGCTAACATCAGTTGCTGGCATTAATTTTTCTGCAACTGTTACAGAATAGTTTTCAACAAATACAACTTTCAATTTTTTAGAAATTTTTTCGTTTTTATCTATTTCTTTTGCTAGTTGGTTTATAAGATAAATTATTTCTTTTGCTCTTCTATATCCACTTGCTGCTTTACCTGCAAATATAAAAGTTTGAGGAGTTATATCTGCATCTGGATTCTGCCTTAAAATTGAATACAAATAAATTATATGCAATACATTAAGCAATTGCCTTTTATACTCATGAATACGTTTTGCTTGAACATCAAATCTTGTTGTAGGATCTATTTTTATTCCTTGTGTATCAAAAAGAAATTTTGCAAATTCTTCTTTATTTTTTAATTTAATATTTTTTACTTTTTTTACGATACTTTCATCATCAACAAATTTTTCTAATTTTTCTAATTGTGAAGCATTTTTAATAAACTTATCACCAATTAAACTTTCTATAAGTTCGCTAAGTTTTGGATTACTTTCGCATAGCCATCTTCTATGAGTTATACCATTAGTAACATTAGTAAATTTTTCAGGATATATGCCATTAAAAGATTTAAATAATCTATCCTTTAAAATATCTGAATGTAATTTAGAAACACCATTTATTTTATGACTAGCTATTACAGCTAAATTTGCCATGCTAATTTTTTTATTAGAAATAACTGACATTTCTTCAATTGAATTATAGTCTATACCTAAATTCCCTGCGGACATTCTAAATCTTCTATCAATTTCTTTTATAATACTATATATTCTAGGTAAAGTTCTTGCAATTAAACTTTCATCCCATACTTCTAGAGCCTCTTTTAAAATAGTATGATTTGTATAACTAATAGTTTTACCTACTATACTCCAGGCTTCATCCCACGATAAATTATTTTCATCCATAAGTATTCTTAATAATTCAGGGACACACAAAACAGGGTGAGTGTCATTTAGATGTACGGAAATATATTTAGGTAATAATTTTAAATTTTTATATCTTCTTTTGTGAGTAATCACTATACTTTGCATAGCAGCCGAGACAAGAAAATATTGTTGTCTTAATCTTAAAGCCTTACCTTGCATATGGTCATCGGCCGGATAAAGAACTTTACTTAATAGTTCAAGTTCATTCTTTTCTGCCATAGCTTGAGTATATTCTCCTTGGGAAAACTTTTTAGTATCAAAGGTGTTAAAACTTCTAGCACTCCATAATCTTAAAACAGCAATGTTTTTTGAATCATATCCACTAAACATAACATCATAAGGGAAGGCTTCTACTTCAGTACAATCATGATACTCAACTTTAAGATGACCATTTTGCATATTTTCAGTAACATAGCCATCAAACTTAATTCTGCATGCCTTATCACTACGAGGAATTTGCCAAACCTCACCACTTCCCAACCACTCATCAGGCAATTCAGTTTGTTGTCCATCAACCAATTTTTGTTTAAATAAACCAAAATCATATCTTAAACAATGACCAGTAACAGGATAATCAAGAGTAGCAAGGGAATCTAAAAAACAACTGGCAAGCCTTCCTAATCCGCCATTACCTAATCCTGCATCTTCTTCTATAGCATAAAGAGATTTTATATCTTTGCCATTATTTTTTAAAACTTTAGAAAAAACTTTTTCATAACCCAAATTAAATAAACTCGTACGCAAGGTTTTACCTATTAAAAATTCCATGCACATATAATTAACAGCCTTGCCATCTTTTGCTTTACAGTTTTTACTAAACTTTTGTCTTTTTAAAAACATTTCATCAATACAAGTACCTGCCAAAGCTTTAAAAAGTTGACTGTCTGTTGCATCAGTTATTGAAATATTATAATACTTTTCTAATTGATTATTTATTTTAGTAATTGCCTCTTTTTCGGTAATTTGTTTCATATCTTAAACTTTTCTCCCACTATGTTAATTTAGGTTTTCTTATTAAAATTATTTAATTAATTCATTATACATATTAATATAACCATTTGCCGAAACTTTCCAACTAAAATCTCGCTTCATGCAAATAATTATTTTATTTTTCCATTCTTCTTTATTACTATAGTCGTTTAAAGCACGATTAATTGAATATACTAAATCATTTATATTGTAATTACTAAATGTATAAGCATTTCCTCCGCCTATGCAACCAAAGTCCCACATACTATCTCTAAGTCCACCAGTTTCTCTAACAATAGGGATTGCACCATATCTACTTGCAACCATTTGCGACAATCCACAAGGCTCAGACTTTGAAGGCATAATAAAGATATCACTTGCTCCGTATGCCTTTCTACCCATTATATTACTATATCCTAAAAGTGCTTTAACTTTAGAAGGATATTTATTTTGTAAATATCTAAAATAATCTTCGTACTCTCTATCTCCGCCACCTACTGCTATAAACTGAACTATATTTTTTTGTAAAACTTCTTCCATACAAGATTTAATTAAATCAAGACCTTTATGTTTTGCCATTCTTGTAACAATACACATCATAGGTATATTTTCGCCAACTTCTAAACCAAATTCTTTTTGAAGTTCAGTTTTGTTTATTACCTTATCTTTTATTGATTTTTCATCATAGTTTTTATATAAAACTTTATCAGTTTTAGGATTATAAAATTCACAGTCAATTGCATTTAATATACCAGATATTTTATATGAATTTTGTTTTAAAATAACATCTAACCCATTACTATGCTCAGGGGACAATATTTCTTGAGCATAAGTAGGACTAACAGTAGTAAATTTATCGCAACAACAAATTGCAGCTTTAACAAGATTAAGATCTTTGTTATATTCTAATAAACTTGTATACTTAACATCTATACCAAATAAGTCACTAATAATTTTAATATCAAATTTTCCTTGATATTCTGTATTATGCAATGTAAATACAGTTTTAATTTTATTATATTCTAAATTATTAACATATATAGTTTTAAGATAAATTGGTATCAAGGCAGATTGCCAATCGTTACAATGTATAATTTGTGGGTTGAAGTCCATTAAAGAAATACATTCTAGTACAGCACGAGATGTAAAGGCAAATCGTTCCCCATCATCATAATAACTATATATTCCACCACCCCTTTTAAAATAATATTCATTATCTAAAAAGTAGTAAGTAACCCCGTTTAATGAATAAGTAAAAACCCCACAATAAATATTACGCCAAGCAACAGGAATATATTTATAACCTAAAAATTTAAAGTTATCACGATATTCACTAGGTATATCACTATACATAGGTAAAACTACTCTCATATCGATGTTACTATTTTGATTAATAAATTTAGGTAATCCTTCTGCTACATCTGCAAGCCCACCTGTCGCACAAAATGGATGACATTCTGAAACGACATATAGTACTTTAATTTTATTGTTTTCTTCTTTACTATTTTTATTTTCCATTATTTCAGGTCTATTAATACCATTTTCAATTTTCTTTTCAGTTTGCAAATTATTTGTTGATTTTATGGTTTTATTAGAACTATTTTCCTTTTTTGCGTTTTGAGAAGATGCAGTTAAATTAGTTTTATTAACCTTATTTATTTTTGTATCTTGAGTTTTAGTTTTTAAATTATCTTTAGTTACCTTTTCAGTTTTTTTATTAGGAACTTTTGTTTCATTTTTAGTAATAGATTTAGTCGTTTTTTTATCCTCAGTTTTTGTCATGTCTATATTTTTAGATGTTATCTTTTTTAAGGTTTCTTTTTTTTCACTTTTAGTTGAGTTTAATTTATTTTCTTTATTTTCCATATTCATCTTTTCCTTTTTTATTGTTAACTTTTTTTAAAAATATTGCCTCATAACGAGATAAACTCAACTCTATACTGCAATTATAACCGTGCATTGGTATTTTTACACTGCTATAAATCTTATCTTTCGTTTTAATTTCGTTTCCACCAAATTTATTTAGAGAAGAATTAAAAACTTCTTTATATCTTCCCTTTTCAACACCTATGCTATAAAATTCTCTTTCACTAGGAGAAAAATTAATTACACAAATTAATTCTTCTCCCTTTTTATTTTTTCTAATAAAGGCTACAACATTTTGAACGTTATCATCTGGAATAATCCATTTAAAACCTTCCCATGAAAAGTCAATTTCATATAATTGAGAATTAGAACAATAAAAATGATTTAATTCTTTTACATATTCCTTTAATTGTCTATGTTTTTCAAAATCAAGCAAGCAAAAATCTAGTCCCATACCATTATCCCATTCTTTAAACTGCCCTAATTCAATTCCCATAAAAGTTAATTTCTTTCCTGGGTGAGCAATCATATAAGCAAGAAAGGCACGATATTCATCAAACTTTTCATTGTATTCACCAAACATTTTTTCCATAAGTGAACCTTTGCCATGCACAACCTCATCATGAGAAATAGGTAAAACAAAATTTTCACTAAAGGCATAAAACATAGAAAAAGTTAGTTTATTATGGGAACCCTTTCTAAACCATGGGTCAATTTTAATATACTCTAGCATGTCATTCATCCAACCCATGTTCCACTTAAAATTAAAGCCTAGCCCACCAATATCTGTTGGCTTTGAAACCAGTGGCCATGCTGTACTTTCTTCAGCAATCATAAGTGCTTTAGGAAATTCTTTAAATATCGCAGAATTAAGTTTTTGTAAAAATGCAATGGCTTCTAAATTTTCTTTACCGCCTTTTGAATTTGGTAACCATTCTCCCGCTTTTTTATCATAATCTAAATATAACATAGAAGCTACTGCATCTACCCTAAGACCATCAATATGAAATTCTTTAAGTAGCATCATAGCAGAAGATATTAAAAAACTTTGAACTTCGTTTCTTCCATAATCAAAACGTCTTGTTCCCCATGCTTTATGTTCTTTTCTATCCCAGCCAGCATTTTCATATAGTGGAGTGCCATCATAATCGATTAAGCCAAAACTATCTTTTGGAAAATGTGCTGGTACCCAATCTAAAATTACTCCTATATTATTTTTGTGACACTCATCTACAAAATTCATAAATTGTTGAGGAGTACCTAATCGAGAAGTTATTGCAAAATACCCTGTTACTTGATAACCCCATGAGCCATCAAAAGGAAATTCTGTAATGGGCATAATTTCTATGTGCGTATAACCCATACCTTTAACATATGGAATTAATTCTTTTGTTAATCTATCATAAGTATAATACTCAAAATTATCACCCCTTCTCCATGACAAAAAATTAACTTCATAAATATTCATGGGTGAAGAATATATATCTTTTAATTTTAGTTGTTCTTGATAATTTTTATCTTGCCAATTATAGCCTGAAATATCATACACCATAGAAGCATCATGACCATTTGTTTCTTGATAAAAAGCATAAGGGTCTTGTTTTAAAATTACATCATTTTTTGAAGTTACAATTTGATATTTATATTTATCATAAATTTTAACATTATTAACAAAAGTTTCCCAAACACCACTTTTTTCAATTTGTTTCATTTTATAAGTTTGACCATTCCAATTATTAAAATCACCAACAACACTTACCTCTTTTGCGTTTGGTGCCCAAACACGAAAAAAAGCACCTGTAAAATTTTTTTCTTTTTTAAGGTGACAACCTAGAAAATTATAAGCATGATAATATGTTCCCTGATTGAACAAATATATTTGTTCTTTATTAGTCATAATGTTATTTTCTCCTAAGTGGAATTATTTTTTATTTATTTGTCCATAAAAGAATAAAGTAAAAAATTGTGATTTTTTAACTATTTTTTTTATGCTTTCTTAGAAGTTTTTAACAATATTGCTAAACAATAAAAAGATAGTTTTAACAAGTTTATTTTTTTAGTAATCATATTAAATTAAGTTGCTTTAAATTATAAAATAAATTTATTAAATTAAAGTAACTAAGATAATTTTTAACTTTTCATTTTAATTCCTACTATAAATTAGATTATACTAAAAAATGACAAATTGTGTCAAAGAAACTACATACGATTTGAACTAATATTTAGTTTTAATAAAAATTCTTTTATATTACTAGAGTTATAGTTATTATTTAATCTAAAGCACCAATTTCCTCCTACTATTGAAGGAGTGTTCATTCTATAAAAAGCATTTAAATACAAGATATCTTGCATAGTTAATATAACCGTTTCAGCTCTTGAATTTAGCATGACACTAAATAGCATTTCTAATACTTCATTATTATTACAATTTTCATTTTGACCTAAATATTTTTTTATTTCTAATGATGTTTTATTATCAATGTCTTCTTCTAAAAATCCAATAAAGGTATTGTTATCATGAGTACCTATATAAGCAACACAATTATCTATATAATTATGAGGAAAATAATTATTTTTTGGATTTCCATCAAAAGCAAATTGAAACACTTTCATCCCTGCAACACCTATTTTATCCATAAGGTCCCTAACGGACTTAGTTATACACCCTAAATCTTCAGCAACAAGCTTAGGGATTTTTTTATTTTTAAGATGATTAAAAAAATCTAAACCTAACCCTTTAATCCACTTCCCTTTTTTTGCAGTATTTGCATTAATATTATCAACCACATAAAATGCTTCAAAACCTCTAAAATGGTCAAGTCTTACAATATCAAAAAACTTATAGGCATGCTCTAATCTTTTTGTCCAAAAGCGGTAATTATTATTTTTCATTTCTTTAATATTATAAACAGGGTTTCCCCATAACTGACCATCTTTAGAAAAGTAATCAGGTGGTACTCCTGCCAAACCCTTAGGATTATTATTTTCATCAAAGCAAAAATCTTTCTTATTTGCCCACACATCACAACTGTCCCCCGCAGGATAAAAGGCAATGTCACCAAAAATTTCTATTCCCTTTATATTTGCATAAGTCTTTAACTTTTTCCATTGTTCAAAAAATAAGTATTGAATAAATACATAAAAATCAATTGCTTTTTTATTACTTTCTTTAAAATAGTTTATTGCTTTTTTATTATAGTTACTAAACTCATTTGGAAATTTCCAGTAAGGCAATTTATACTTATCTTTTAAAGCCATAAAAGTTGAATAATCATCAAGCCAAAAAGCATTTTCTTTTTTGAAGTTTGTTAAATCATATTTTTCATAATCCCTATCAAAAATTTTTTTTAGTAAACTAATTCTTTTAGTATATATTTTTTCAAAATCTATTTGGTTACAAGTTGCCACTTTTTTAACATTATCGTTATTTAATAAATCATCTTGATTTTTTTCTATTAAATCTAATAATTCATTTTCATTTAAAAATTCTGTCAAATCTATAAAACAAGGATTGCCTGCAAATACTGAATAACTTTGAAAAGGTGAACCACTTTCATTAGTTGGATTAAGTGGTAGAATTTCCCAAATTTTAAACCCACTATCGTGTAAAAAATCTACAAATTCATAAGCTTCTTTTGAAAAACAACCAAAACCGTACTTATTTGGTAAACTAGAAATATGAAGCATTATCCCACTTTTTCTTAACATTTAAATCTCCTAATTAATTGTAAATTTTTAATAACTAAAAAGTCAAATAAAACACCCTATTTATGAAAATTCTAAGCAAGATAAATAATAATATCTTTGGTGTATTGATAGAAATTTAGATTATAAAAAGATATTAATAAAAGTAAATTAAAAAATAATTGTTTTTATTTTCAATTATTTTTTATATATGATAAAATTAATATAAGAGGTATTTTAAATGGAACATATATTTGTGGCAGGTGCTTTTTTTACAACAAGTAAAGAGGATACAGACATATTTCCTTTTGTTGTTAAAGTAATAAAAAAAAATACATTTGACATAAAAGTAATTCAACCTATAGATATAGAAAATTATCGTGAAAAACTTAAAAAGAATAATCCTAATATATCCCTAGATGAATTAAATAAAAAAATGGTCGACTATGATTTAAATCTTGTAGCAACTTGTAAATATATGATTGCAGATGTTACAAATAAGTCACTAGGTTTAGGAATAGAACTAGGCATTATAAAAGAACACAATATACCTTTAGAACTCGTAGCCCGCAGTGGGAGCAAAATATCTAATATGGTTTTTGGAGCTTTCCCTAATAGCAAAATTCAATATTATTCAACCTTACAAGAATTAGAAAAAATTATTACTGAAATTGTTAAAAAAAATAATTAATTTTTATTTCCTAAAAGGTTTTATAAAAAGCAACATACCTTTGTATGTTGCTTTTTAATTAAAATTTTTCATTATTTAATAAAAATTTTTTTAAAAGATAATAAATTAAGATTAGTAAAAAGTTATAATTAATAAATTATTAAAAAGAAAATAATATAAAATTATTAAATTATTTCAAGAACAACATTCCCATCAGCATCTATTATTTTTCTCGTTTCTACATTAGATTTATTTACTTTATTTGTTTTTGAATTATTTTGTTTAGAAGAAATTTCAATATCATTTTTCTTTACTGCTTCGTTATTACTTGATGAAATATTTTTGGTTGCATCATCATTTTTATCTAAAGTTGAATTTGTATCATTAACATTTTGGGAAGAAGCATCTTTACTTTCTTTAATTTCTGCTTTATTTTGATTATCATTATTTTCTACATTTTTAATACTGTCTTTCTTAGCATTTGTTGTATTATTGCTTTTTGTTTTTTCATCTTGTTCCATTTTTTTACTATCATTATTTATTAATGAAGTGCTTTCTTTTGCTTGTGCGGCTGTAGTAGAATTACTTGATGTTTCAAATGCTTTTTGTAAAGATGAATTTTTAACACTATCATTTATAACAGGAGAATTTACTTCATAACAAGCATTAACTTTTGCTTGTATTTTTATTTTTTCACAACGACTACCTTCACAATAATTATAAACAGCTTCTTCTTTTAATCCTCTTAAGATTGCATTTTCATAAATAGCTTTAACTTTGTTTTCTGCATTTTGTTTTGCTTCAATAAGAGCTTTAATATAAGCATCTTCTTTATTTTCTAATAAATAATTAACACTATGAACGCTTGTTGCTCCTGCATTAACTACAGCATCTACTAAGCCATTAACATTATTTATATCGTTAGATTTTGCTATCATACAACAATCAAATTCGTAAGCAAGAAGTCCATTTTCATATACTGGATAAGATGATGAATAGTTTATATAAACATTTGTATCTTTATTATATTCTTTAATTTTGTTTGTTACATTTTCAACTATTTCTCTCATTTTAGTTTGTCCTGCTTGTAAACTTTCACCTCTACATCTTAAACCAAAACTTACTTTTACAGCATCTGGGTCTACTTCTATTTCTCCTTTGCCTACTACTACTATTTTTTCTCCTTCAAAACTTCTTGCGTGAGCATTTTTTGTTGTAACAAAAGTATTAGTAGAAACTAATCCGCACATTAACACACACACTAAAATTAAACTTAAAAACATAATTGATTTTTTCATAAATGATTTTTTCATTTTTTTTGTTACCTCCTAGCAACAATTTTAATTTGCGTAATACAAAATTAAATATTCAAAATTTACTAGTCTTATTTTGTAATATTTTGACTATTTTTTTATTTTATCTTTTATAGTCTTAATAAAACAAAATTATTTAATGTAATAAAAAAATTGTTAAAGTCAATAATTGGTTTGGAGGTAAAAAATATAATATGAACCCATTATCACAAGAAACTAAGGAATTAAACAATTACTTTAAAAGTTTAAAGGAAATGTATCCAAAAGCCTACAATAAAAATAAAACTGGTCCTTACTCTAAAACAAGAGTTATTTTAATGAATGGCACAGAATATGAATCCGTTTGGTTTATGCATCAATTTGCAAGACATTGTAAAGAGCCTGAAATTCTTGAAAGTTTAGCTATGATTAGGAGACAAGAACAATGGCAACAAAAACATATTGCCTGCTTAAAACCTTTAAATGAAAGCATATTAGAAACAACTATAGCTTATGAACAACTAGCAGTTGATTTAACAGCTTCTCTTGCCATAAATGAAAAAGATGAAAACAATAAAAAAGCATTAGATTTTGCATTACTAGAAGATTTTGACCATTTATATAGATTTTCTAATTTATTAATGGTTGATAAAAAAATTGATGCAAAAAAACTAGTTGGCGGATTTACTGAAATTATGCCAGGTCGCCCTACTATAGCGGAACATCGTCACCCAATAGATGACTTAAAATGCGGCATGAATGCAAAAAAAGCAGACTTATATAGTAAACTAGTTGCCTGCACAATTACAGCAGCAGAACAACAAACTATGAATTATTATATGAATATTTCTCAATGGTATAAAAATGATATAGGCAGAAAGTTATATGGAGAAATTGCAATGATTGAAGAAGCCCATGTTACGCAATATGAAACTTTAAAAGATGCCACTATGACATGGCTAGAGCAATGGGTTATGCACGAATACGCAGAATGTTATTTATATTATAGTTGTTACGAAGATGAAGATAATAAAGATTTAAAACAAATTTGGTATGAACATTATGAAATGGAATGTGCTCATTTAAAAGAAGCTGTTAGACTTCTTAAAAAATATGAGAAGAAAGGACATGATGAAATTTTTGGTGATGGCGAGTTTCCAATGTTGCTAAAAATAGGTAGTCATAAGGATTATATTAGAGAAGTTATAAATAATTCTATAACTCTTACAGCTAAGGATAGAGACTATAAAGATGTTAATAAGTTAAGCGATAATGATAGATTTTTCCACTATCAAAAAGCATTAACTCTTGATGACCCTAATAGTGTTCCTAGCCACCTTGTTATGAAATACTGTTTAGAAAAATTAGGAGGTGAAGACTATAGATACCAAGATAAACAATATCCTATAAAGGAATTACAAAGCCGCAAAAAGGATAATACCTCTATTGCTAGAACAAAAAGTTAATTATTTTTAAAACTAATTAATAAAAAACAAAATAAAAAAAGACACTTTATAACTAAATAAAATGTCTTTTTTTATTTGAATAAATAATTAAACTAATAATATTTTTATATAATAAAATTTAAATTATTATAAATTAAAAATTTTTAATTTTTATTTTCATTTATTTGATTATTTTTATTATCAATATTAGCATTATCTTGATTTATTGTTCCATTATTTATGGCTTTACTTAAAACTTCATCCATTCTAACTTTTTTATTTTTGTTGCCCAAAGAATTTTCTTGATTATTGTTATTACTAATATCAACTTCATTAACTTCAATTTTTTGTTCTGCATTATTTTTTGCCATTTTAACAGCTAGTTTTTTCTTGCGATTTCTTCTAACTTTAAAGGCAATAACAATAGCAACTAAAACAACTATTGATACTCCTATAATACTTGCAACAGCTATTAAAGACATAGGTTCTATATCTTTTGTAACAATATAAAAACAATCTAACCCATCTACTTTAAAAATATAATATCCATCTTCAACAGAAACAACAACTTCAGTAGCAACATTATTTTTATCTATCTTATAAACATAAACATTGCCATCATTTGTTTTTGCACGCATTCTAACTGTAAATACATGATTTTTAGTTACTTGTTCTACACCTTCAAAAGCACAAGCTTGCAATATTTCTTGATTATTAAATTTTCCACTAAAAACTTTGCCAACAAGTTTTAAATTTTTAATGCTTGAATCATTACCTGCATCATCACACTCTAAAGTAGCAAAATCTGTTACAAAAGAAAATGGTTTTGTTATTTTAATTATTCCTTGTGCTTGCCCTTCATAATTATCATCGTTAATTTGAAGAACAAAACTATATTCACCAATTTCAACAGGATTTATTCCATTAGCAAATTCGTAAGTAATAGCATTTTTTGATAAACCTAAATTTTCATCAAATGAATATTCAGGGAACTTTTCTTCACCATCATATATAAATACATTTTCACCCAAATTAAAGCATACCGATAATTTATTAACCACAAAACCAACAGTATTACTTCTTGCTGGATAATAATTATTGTTACCAGCAAAGAAACCTTGAACAGTATATGTTCCAGCATTTACAACACTATCAACTTCTATTCCATTACGTTTATAAACAAAGTTTAATTCATAAGGGAAGTTTGTATTTGTAAAATGTTGAACATTTCCATTATAAGTTGTTGTAGTTGCCATAAGTTCAGGTATTATGTTTGCTTTTTCAATTGTATAAACACCTGATCTTAAACTATCTATAACATAGTTTTTTAAAGGTAAAAACTCTGCTGATATAACATATTCGCCTGCATCAATTTTATCACTATTTTTCCTAAATAAATTTAATTTTAAATCTTCTACTAATTGTGAATTATCTAATCTTGTTACTTTATAAGTATATTCTTTTTCTTCTTCGCCATAAATTTGAGTAATATCATCAATAACAATAGAGATACTAGCTTTGTTAATTATAAAGTTATCAGATATAAGAGTAAAAGAATAATTAGGGTTTAATGTTTCCAATGAACCTAAATTAATAGCATAAGTTCCTGCATCTTCTCCAGTTTCTCTTGAAATATTTCCCTGTAATACATCATTATTTATAAGTTCTGAAACTACATAAGATAAGTTATCATTTAATCCATAAGTCTTTTGAGTATTAATTGCTGTTACTTGTGCAGGTCTAGGATTTATTGTATAAATACCATTTGTAATAATTAAGTTATAATTTTTACTTTGTAAAGAACCTTTATTTATTTCGTATTCCCCAACATTATTACCTAATGCTCTTTGAATACTACCTGTTACCATTTCTTGTTTAAAGGATTTGTTAGCACTAAATGATAAAGGGAGTTCTTCACCATAAATTGTAGATATATCATTTAGTTTAATATATAAGTCACTAGGAACAATAGTAAATGTTGCTTTCTTGAATATTATTTGATAATTGTTATTACCTAATGTTCCTAAATTAATATTGTATACACCAACATCTTCACCTGTTTCTCTTACAAGAGCACCTTGTAATGTATCGCCATTTATCAAATTGCCATAACTAATTTTATAAGTTAATTCTCCATCTTCTGCATCAAATTCTTTTATCATATTGTCTGCTATAATCATAAGTTTTCTAGCTATTATTTTAAAAGGTCTTGATACAAAATTAATAGAATAATTTAAACAATTAATGTTATCTAAATATATTTGGTATAACCCTACATTTTCGCCTTCATCACGAGATAAATTAACTTCAATCTCATCACCTTCAATTAGTCCTGACAAGGTGTAATCATATTTTTCATCAATATCATCACCATAAACTTTATATTGGTCAGAGACAACTTGTATAGTTAATGAAGCAGGTTTAATTTCAAAAGTACCTGAAATTGTTCCAGTATAATTGCTATCAAGTATAGTTACTATAAAATCATATATTCCTGCGTTTATTGTTTCGTTTACTTCTTCACCATTTAAATAATAGTTAATAGCATAATCAATATTGTCTTCAACAGTTATATCAATATTTTTGTTTGTTTTATCATATGTTTTTATATTATTTATAACATCAATTTTAATGTCTTTAGGACTAACAACAATAATAATATCTTTTGTATTAATAACAAAATTGCTATTTGTTGGAGTAATAAATATTTTATAAGAATTTGCATTTATAATATTTGAAAAAATTTCGGTTTCATTATCTGCATAACTAAAAGTAATTAAACAATCTAAATTATTAATTTCTTCTAAAAATTCTTGTTCCATTTCTATAGCATATTCTATAGAAATATTTTCTCCATTAAAAATATAATTTGTGGTAATTTCACTTAAAGATAACTCTTTAGGATTAACAATTATTTCACCTAAATTATTAAGAATAACATAATTGTTATTTTGTGATGTTATTTTATAAACATAATTTCCAGCATTTAATAAAGTTTCAACTTCAACATTTACTAGAATATCTTCACTAAGAGAGTATTTAAATTCAATTTCTCTACCAGTATAATCATAACTATTTATAACTTCTACAATAACTTCTTTTGGAACTATTTCAATTATTCCTGAAACTTTTCCAAATTCATCTGCTGAAGATAAAATAATATTTTCATTATTTGAAGAAAAAGTATAAGTGTATAAACCAACATTATTTAAATTAGTACTTTCTCCGTTTTGACTAATTACTAAAGAAATATTGTTATTATTAGTATAATCTTTTCCATTATTTGATGTAATTTTATAATTTAATGTAATACCATTTTGATTGTAAATATATGAAGAATTTAAAATGTTGATATTTAAAACTGCTTTAACAATATTTATGTTTGTTCTATCAATATAAATAAGTTCATAATTCTTGTCTTCGGTTACAAATTCATAAGAGTATTCTCCGCATTCAATAAAATCAACATATTGATTATTTTGAATAAACTTTAATTCTATATTGTTTAAACTTGTTAAATGTTCATTATCTTCATTTACAAAATAATAGTCAAGATTAATTTCACTACCTGTATATTCATAACTACTATTAGAAAGATAAATTTTTACTATAGTTTTTTTAATAGTAGCAAGACCTGATATATCCCCTTGTAAAATATAATTGTTTATATCATCTGTAGTAAATACAAAATTATAAGTATTAGGTTCTTTAAATTCTACTAAATTATTGTCTCCAATACTATAATTTATTTTTAACCCATTAACAATAACTGCTTCATTATTAGCTGTTAGTGAATAGTCAAGATTTAAAACATTACCTGTATAATCATAAATGTATTTATTTACTTTTATATTTGCAATAACCTTTTCAATTTTACAATTACCTGAATTGTTATTAATTAAATAATTATTTTCATCTTCTGGTAAAATTATAAATGAATAGTTGCCAGCATTTTTAAAAGTTGTTTGCATAGATTGTTCATTATTATCTATATAATAAAGAACAAAACTTGGTATATCTTCACTTAAGGTATAAATTATTGATTGTTCATTTGTATTATATGTAAAGTTTGTATTAGTAATAATTGCATTAACTTCTTTTTTATTGATGGTAACAAAAATTACTCCATTAGATAATTGATAATTTTCATCTTTTAATGTAAGTTCTACTCTATAATTACCAGCATTTTTAAATTCTACTTCATTATCGTTGTTGCCATTTTCTGAATTAGACATAAAGTACTTAACTATAATTTTCTGTCCTGAAATTTCTTTATAGTTGATGTTTTGAACATTACCATTATATATAAAGTTATTATCTAAATATTCTATTTCTAAAGTTTTAGGATTAACAACTATTTCAAAATTTCCATTGCCCATATAGTTTGAAGTATCAACACTCCAACTTACTAAATATGTTCCTTTATCAAAAATTGTATCTGTATTAAAATTATCTTTAGATATAGTAAAAGATATATTATTTGAAATGTTTTCATTTAATAAATTTAAAATTACTTCATTTGATAAATCTTCTTGAATGTTTAATAATTCTTTAAGTTCTTCATAACTTAAAACATTTTGTAAAATATCAGTGTTTAGTTTATATTCTAAATTAGTTCCGTTTACATTAAATTCATAAACAAGTTTTGGATTTAATAGGATTTCAAATCTATTAAAAATTTCAATTTCAATATCGGCATCTTTGCATTCATAGTTATAAATGCTTCCATTTGTTTGCATTTCGCTTCCATTTCTAAATAATTTATAAAAACGGAAATTTTCATCAGCATTATAACTTATTGTAACTCTTTCTCCACTCCAAGTATATAAACCTTGTTCATCTTCATATACTCCATCTAACTGATAAGACCCATGGTGAGCAATTACATTAACTCTACGTTTAACACTATCAATGGTAAAAGTATGAGAAAATAATTTACTATGACCAGCTTCATCAATTATTAATAAAGTAAGAGTATATTCTCCATCTTTATCAAAATTAAAATGAAAAGTATATTCTCCATTTTGATGATTAACTTGCTTTGTTTTTCCAGTAGTATCACTAGGGTCAGGAGTGGTATCTTCAAAGCTAGAGTTATCTACTAAAGTATAAAAAACATAATCATGACTATGTGTAGTATCTTCTATGAATGAAATACTAATATCAATATTTTTTTCATGATATGATTTATCTGCCATGATATTAATATCACTAACGTCTTGACTATCAACAAAACCAACAAGTTTAGATAAAGTTGTTGGAGTGCCTAAAAAGTCGTAAGCAACAATAACAAAGTTAGTTTCTGCTATAGAACTTACTTCGTAGCAATAACTTTTTAATGTGTCATTATTAATTGAGATATTTTCACAATCAATAATATCTCCATTAATTGTTACATAGTCAATACCTATTTTATCATCTTCAACATTAAAGGTAAGTTTTTTATTTTCTTTTGTCCAACTTGTGTCACTATCTTTACCATTAACTTTTACATTAGTTATATTTGTGCCACCATTTCTTTTAGAACTAAGTACAATAGTAGGGTCTTCAACTTTTAAAACATTTTCATTTGGTCCACCACTATTATGTTCGTTTGCAAATACCAACAAAATATCAGAAGAAGTTGGGGTGAAATCTATTTTGTAATAACCACTATAAACACCCTCAGTGACTGTTGAAATGCTATTTAAATCGGTTATTGTATAATCTCCTGAACCACTCCAACTTTGAAATATTTCTCCATTACCTGTTAAACTACCATTTTGAAAACCAACTGAAGTTGATGCATTTACATTAGATATTTTTGCATACAAACTAACATTTAAAAAACCATTTTGAATTGCTCTATTAAATTTACTAGGTAATCTAAAGGCGGTTTGTATTCTAGGATTTTGAGCATGGGAACTATTAGAACATTTTTTTCCAGTAACTTCTATTATAGAACCATTTGCTGAATAACTAATATTTCCACTATTATCAAACCATAAACCACAATTTGTTATACTCATAGAATAAAGTTCTTCGGTATTAAACTTGCTATCATTATAAAGTTTAGTAGTTAAACTATTATTGTTAAGTGTTATAAATTTACTTTGATTAGTAGCTTGATATACTCTACCAGTATCTACAATAGAAGCACTAGCACTAATAGATGAAGGAGAAAGTAAAAGAATAGAAAAACTAGCAATAAAACAAATAAGTAAACTAAATATTACTTTAAAATTATTTTTCATACTTCCTCCTTTCTTTTATTTAATATATATTTATTTATCTTTGAAATTGCTGTTTTAACATCTTGAGGCAAGGTTTCATTCAATGTTCTTCTTATTGCCTCGTTTGAACTTGCATCTATTTGACTAATGTTTTCATTATATTCACTTGTAGAATAATTATAAGTCATAGCTCCATCAGTGACAACTGTTTGACCAAAAGATTTTACTTCATACCATTCACTTGTTTGCAAGGTTTTAATATTGCCATTTGAATCAAAAGTAAAAGTTAAACTAATATTTCCAAAATTTCCAATAGTTTGTTCAGGCACAAGTTTGTTCATTAAAGTTTTATAATTAGCTGTTGCTACATCACCAGTATTTAGTGAGATAGATAATTGAATATCATTACTTCCTTCAATAACTTTAAGAGTTGATAATGTTTTAATAGTCTCTTTTGTTATATTATAAGGGTAAAATCCATCAGCAGAGGCACCAAAAGTTGATTGATAAGAAGCAAAACTAACATTCTCGGCTTGCCAAGTAGTAGAGTAATTTGCAGTTAAATCTTTATTTAATGCTTCTGACCTTACAAGTTGATATTTAGCAGTCTTATTTTTTAAATCAGAAACAGTAAGCATACTAACTCTAGGATCAACCCCTAAGCCAAGGATATCAACCTTATCACCATAATTTAAATTTTCATAAATTCTAAAATCGCCAACTTTTTTATAAATCATGGAAACACTTTGAGGTCCTGCAAATTTTCGTGGAGTAACAACACCATTAACTGTTATTCTATATGCATATATATCTCTTAATCGTTGGTATGCTCTAACAAACATAAAGTAAGCATACTCATCATTACTAATAGTTATTGTGTAAGTACCACTATCTTCTATTATACCATAATTTTTTGTATATGAAAACAATTCTTTGCCTTCCGAATTTTTTACACTAAAATATGCATACACATTAACTTTATTACTTAATTCATCAACATAATATTTTCCATCTTGACCAAAATTTGCAAGTTTTGTTCCAGCATATACCTGAGCATCACTTACAAATAATCCACTATCAGTTACTACTCTAAAGTTTGCTGAATAATATCTTATTAATTCAACCTCTATTATTACATATCCTTCAACACCATATTCATTTGGATTAAACGAATATCCTGTTTTTGAAAATGTAATTTTATTAAATCCTTCAAGTCCTGATAAAGTAATAGTGCTATCCGAATATTCTTTTCTGCTTCCATTTACTGATACAAATATGCCACTATAATCATCAGTTCCTGAAAAATTAATAACTACACTATAAGTAAGATTAACATTTAAATTATTTGTAAAAGCATTAATGCTTTGTGAAACTACAGTTTCATAACCATCTTTTTCAAAAGTTAAAGTTATTATACCTTCTTGCCCTCTTATTTCGTAGTAACCATTTAAATCAGTTTCAATACCATTGCCACCTATTGATGAAGTTACTAACACCCCACTTACTCCATCTGAGCCACTTCTTACATAACCACATACCATATAGGTTGCTTTAAATTCAAGTTCGCTAAAACCATTAACTTCAAATTGGCCTTCAAATTCATATCCTTCTTTCTCTAAAATAAGATTAACTTTTGTAGTTAAACCATTTATTTCAAAATAACCAGCACCATTTGTTGTTGTCTCAAATTTTCCTGCAATAACTTTAACATTGCTTAAAGCAGATGAACCAACCTTTACATATCCGCTAACTGAATATTTTGCATAAACTTCTAAATTAATAGGAGATGAAATTTCTATATTATCAAACTGATAATTTTCCATAGAAAAGGATAAATAATTTTTCCCTTCTAAGTTGTTTAATACAAAACAACCATTGCTATCACTAGTAGTTATAATGTTATTATTTAATAGTACACTAACATTGCTTATTGTTGCTTCCCCATTAAAAACTGTTCCTACAATATTATAACTACAATTAATTATTATTTCACTAGAAGAAAAACCATTAAATGTATAATCACTAAAATTATAGCCTTCTTTTGATAATGTAAAACTTTCGCCGATTTCTACATTTTCTACTATTATTAAGCCTGAACTATCACTTATAAAACTACCATTATTTGTTACAAGTGTTACACCACTAACATTAATTTCACCTGTAACAATTTTGTATTTTGCAGTATAATAGGCATTAAAGCTTAATGTTTCTGCTTCTGAAATTTCAGTTTTACCTTCAAAAGTATAACCCTGCTTAGTAATAGTAATTGAAGCATGCCCTTCTATTCCATTTATAACATAATATCCACTTTCATCAGTTTGGCAAACTTTATTTTGAATTTCAACTAAAGCATTTTCTAAAGGTAGTTTACCACTTAATACATTACCACTAATACTATAAGTACAATTAAAGTTAATGTCTATTCTTTCATCTAGTTCTTCATTTATAGCAAAATTATTATTTTCAAAGGTATATCCATTTTTATATAAACTTAAAGTTGTTGGTTTTGTTATAAGTGCAAAGGTGTAATATCCTTGTTCATTTGTTGTTGTAGTTTGTTCACCTGCAGTAATCTGAACATTAGCTACTGGTATTTCTCCACACATTACTCTTCCACTAAAGCCATAACCATTATTAGAAAAGTTATATCTTCCGCCACTAGTTACATCATGATAACTGGGTTTTAATGTAAAATCTACATTTGTGTCATATAGTAAAACATATTCCCCTAATAAATTATTAAATATAAAATATCCTTCATTATTTGTAGTTGTTAAAATTTGTTCATCACTATTTACATCAATCAAAATTATATTAAAATCTGTTATTGCATTATTAGTGCTATCAGTTACATTTCCTTCTATATAATAAGTAGAAGTAACTAAAATGTTTTTGTTCTCTTTATTTACATTTACTGAACTAAAATTGTAATAAGCTTTTTCAAACTCAATTTTGCTATTGCCCTGTAAATTTGATAAAACAAATTTTCCATCTAAATTTGTGGTAGTTGTTTGCTCCCCAACTTTAACTATAACATCATTTAATTTATTATCACCACATACTATTTCACCAGCAATATTATAAGTTAAATTAATAATTAAATATTCATTTTCAATTTCATATTCAATTTGAGCCTCATTATAATTATTTAAACTAGCAACTATTGTTCCTCCTTCATAAAGGCCCTCAACAACAAATTCCCCATTATTATCGGTTAATATTTCTTGATTATTTGTTCTTACAATTGCATTTTCTAATATTATATCGCCACTAACAACCTTACCTGTAAGATTAAAAATCTTTTTAGCAACTGCTTCTATGTTGCAATTATTAATATTTGTTATGTATTTATCAAACTTATATCCGTTTAAATTAATCTCAACATCTCTATTACCATAAAGGTTATCAACAATTAATAAACCATTTGTGTTTAAGTTATATGAGTCATCCCCTATAATTACATTAACATTACTTAAAGGATTATTTTTATAAGTCACCGATAAATTTAAAGTAAAATATCTAAATAAATTTAAAACTAAATTATTAGTTGATAATATTTCAAACTCTTGATTTTCAATATAATAATTGTCTGAATCAATTAATATATTGTCACCTAGTTGAACATCTAATAAATTTAATTTATTATTTAAAACTGATATTTCTTTTCCATTTATAATTACTTTAATATCATCATATAAATTATCATCAGTAGTAATATCTAAATTTAAATCAAAAGTTCCTGTAATGGTTACATCATTATTTGTATTATAATTTATTGTTTTCGTATCAAAATTAAAATCATTCAATCTTGCAGTTATAATACTTTCACCGTGCAAATTTTCTAGTAGTACTAAACCATTATTATTTTGCGTTAAATAAATGTTTCCATTTACTAATAACTCAGCATCTTGCAATATTGTTTGACCACTAACAACTTTAATATTTGCCGAATAAAATTTTTCACAATTAAATGATACTTGCCTATTTTCATTTGTTACCGTAAACTCATTATTATCTATAAAAAATGAAGAACTCTCTAACTTAATTTTTGTATTTGGTTTAACATTTTTAATATTAAATATTAAACTATTTTCATCTTTTGATATTAAACAATCCTCTATAATTTCATCATTACACTTTAATATAAAATCATTATTACTATAACTGCTATCACAAGAGATACTGCCTTTAACTTCTATTGCAGAATTAATTGTTACAAATTCTGTTTCTTTATTAACTTCTTGAGAAAAAAATTCAATATCTTCATAATTAGCACTTATGCTTGCAATACCTGCTAATTTAGATAAATAAAAATCACCATAACTATTTGTAGAAGTAACATAAGTTCCAGATTTACTTGTAACTTTTACATTTGCATTAGCAACATTCTCTAAACCATCTTTAACACTACCGCTAATGTTATAATATTTATTACCCTCAAAGTTTACATCATTTCGATTACTTTTTATATAAACTAAAGTATCATCAAAATAATATCCTTCTTTCTTAACTGTTACTTGAACAACTTTTGTTAAGTTTGAAAAAGAATAATATCCTCTTTCATCTGTTGTAATTTCACTTAGTCCACAAGAAACAGTAGCATCAGGTAATGGCATATCATCAGCAAAAACATATCCACTAAATTGATATGTTTCTACTTTTTCAGGTGGAAATAAAAAATCCATAAGAGAACAACCTGTAAATAAAAAGGCTGATAAAATAATCAACATAAAACATTTTAATATGTTTAAATTTTTTTTCATATATTGCTCTCCTTTTTTTAAAATTTAATAAATGCTTGTTCTTAAAATTTTCTTTGGGCATATTTTATATATTATATATTACAACTAATTTTACACAAATTCAATCTACAATTTATAAACATTTTTTGAGAGTGCCACTCTTTTGTAGAGAGAGTCAAATATCAATTCTCACTTTTGTAGAATTTGAGAAAAAAGTTTTAAAAATAGTTGTATTAAGGACATATCTAATGATATAATACTTACATGGAAGAACAAGACATAAAAAAAACAATCGCAAATAATATTAGCGAATTAAGAAAATCTAATAAACTAACCCAAGTTGAACTTGCTGAAAAATTAAATTATTCTGACAAGGCTGTTTCTCGTTGGGAAAGAGGAGACACCTTACCAGATATAGATATATTGCTTAAAATATGTGACCTATTTAATGTAAGTTTTGACTATTTAATTAGTACAGAAGATAAAAAAGAAAAAGAAAAACAATACACAAAATCACAAGCAAGCAATCATCTAATAACTACCCTACTTGCAATTTCTATAGTTTGGTTATTTGCAACAATTCTTTATGTCTATGCAAATATCATACTTAATGTAAGTTTTTGGAATATTTTTGTTTGGTCGGTACCTGCAACTGCATTAGTAGCAGTTATTTCAAATTCACTTTGGGGCAAAAAAAGTTATTCAGTATATCTAGAGTCAATAATGGTTTGGACACTTTTAACTGCTTTTTTCATACAATTCCTAGATTATAAAATGTGGATGATTTATATTTTAGGCATACCTATTCAAGTAATTATAATTTTATGGGCAAACCTAAAAAGCAAAAAAAATAAAAAATAATACATATAAATATTACAAACTTTTAATTTTTTAATATTGAAATAAAAATTTTTACTAATTAAAATAATAAAACAAATATTAATTTAAATATTAAAATACTAGATTATGAATAATATTATTAAAAAATATCTTATCTTAAAAGATAAGGTACTTTTTGTATTGCATAGTTTAATTCGTATATTCATAATTATAAAAATAAAATAACTTTAAACTTAACAAATCTAACAAATTAGCAGTTGACAAAAATCTTATAAATCTATAAAATAATATCATCAATTAATATGCTGATGTGGCTCAGAGGTAGAGCACTTCCTTGGTAAGGAAGGGGTCGCGGGTCCGATTCCCGCCATCAGCTCCAAATTAAAAAAATCGCTAATTTTTAGGATTAAAGTTATTAGCGTTTTTTATAAAATAAATAAATTTACTTCTTTGTGTTAAAAATAGTATGATTATCCTACAATAAAAAATATATTGAAATTTCCAAGCTTAAATAAAAAGTCAAACTGTTCTTCTATCTTCCCAAGATAATTCTTCTATCAAAAGTATAAATTAAAAAACTCTACCCTATTTAAATTTATATAATATGAGATCTTTCATATAAATAAAATATATATGCTTATCATTATATCATTTTCAGCAGATATATAAATCTAAATAATTTATTAATCTACTCAAATAAAATAAAGTATCTATATTGTTGATATACAAAATGTCACAATATTTATACTAACATAGACTTTTAATCTATAAAATTTAACTCCTCAAATTTGATGGTATTAAAAATATTTTCTCTATGATATTTCATGTATTTTTCAGTTCCTGTTTGAAGCCTATAAATATTTTGTTCATGTAAACACAGTCTTTGTTTATTTAAATTAGATAAAAATGGCGATATTAAAAGTTTACCTTCAGATGAAAAGGAAATAAATCCTAAATCAAATAAAGTATGATATGTAGGAGTTAAAACAATTCCATTTTTTACATCATATTTTTCTTCTTCACTTTCACATTCAGAATATGGTTTTACATGACATGCTACTAATAACCTATCATCAGATACCTTTGTTATTAAACAAGCTGGCATTTTTTCTAGTAATTCCAATCTATATTTTGTTTGTTTTTTTCTATACTTTTCCCTTACAATTTTTTCTTCAGTTTCATTTTTAGGATTTAAAATATCTATTTCCTTTTGTTCTTCTATAATCTCTCTTTTTGTAGGATCAATATAAAAGACTGGTTTAAGATAAATAAATTTTTTATTTGATTCATCTTCAAACTTTACAAAAGTAATAACTGTCATACGTGGCAAGCATATATTTCTTAAATAAGCATATCTTTTTCTATTATCAACAACATTCTCTAGAACTAAATAATACCTATTTTGGTTGTCATATTTTTTTCTAAAATATAATTTAATCTTTTCTTCTTTAATATTACGAGTATTTTCTAAATTTGTTTGATAAAATTTTGAAATTTCTTCCCTATAATCACGAGATGGATAAAAATACTCCTGTTTACTGTCCTCCATGTAATTTAGTAAATCTTCTTTTAGCATAAAGAAACATTCAACTTTATCTAATTCAAAAAAACTGTCCATAAGCTGTTCATCATGACCTGTATAAAGCCTCGCTTCACCAGCACCACTTGTATTGCCAACTTTTAATGCCCTGTCAGCAGCAGAATCAACATAATTTATATCAATAGCATCTATTCTTTTTAATTGCATAATTTCCTCCTAATTAAAGACACCTGTTTTAATTATTTCTCTTAAAATAGCCATCATAACATCTACAACAATGGAATTTCCTGCTTGTTTGAATATTTGTTGAGATGATACAACAATTTTAAATTCATCGGTATAACCCATTAGCCTTAAAGTTTCTCTATCCGTTAAGGACCTTAAAACGTGCTCATTAATATCCTTTTTTACAGTTATATAGTTATCTATTCCTGCTCTATGATGTTGAGTCATAGTTCTTAGTAAGGTTCTTGCAATCGGTAAATCCGTTTTTATTGATGTTTTAAAAGTTTTTGTTCCACTATTTAAAACATAATCTCTAACTTTAGGAGTTAAATAAAACTTTTTATCTGGATATCCTTTCTCCTTAATTATCTCTATTTCCCCAGTTTGTTTACTAAATCCGAAATTGCCAAATTTACAATTATCCTCAAGAAAATCCTGCATAGTAAACTTTAAATTTTCTACTCCAACAGGAACTGGATATTGAAATTCTTTACAATGAATATCATCCCTAATTCCAATCACAAAAAGTCGTCTCCGAGTTTGAGGGATTCCATATTCTGCGGCATTCAAAATCTGAGGCTCAGTTATTTTATAATGTAAATCTTTATCAAATATTTCCTTTATTTTTTTCCATGTTCTTCCCTTATCATGAGTTATTAAACCTCTAACATTTTCATAGATAAATACTTTTGGTTGTGTTTCTTTTAATAATCTTGCATATTCATAAAACAATGTTCCTCTAGCATCTTCTAATCCACCTTTAAATCCCACGGTTGAAAATGATTGACATGGACTTCCTCCTACTAGCAAATCAATCTTTTTGCAATAATCAGTACCATCCATTAGCCTAACATCTAGATGAAAATTATCCACATTAATATTATAATTTGCTAAATATGATTGTTTAACATAATTTTGTTTTCTACTTAGATTTTTATATAAACTATCTACATACTCTTTTTTTTCTTTTTTTGATTTTAAACATTTAACATGCTTTTTTTCTCTAGCTAAATCAATATCTATCTCAATATCGCCATTATCACAAGCGAAAACAATTTCATGATCAATATTTAACCTAATTAGAGCTTGTTCAATAGCCCCTATTCCGCTAAAAAGAGTTCCTACCCTAATCATTGAATACACCTACCCTCATTAATTCTTCCATTAGTTTCTCTAACACATTGACAACAATTGAATTACCGGCCTGTCTATACATCATAGTATCATCAACAACTATTTGAAAGTCATCTAGAAATCCCATTAATCTTAAACATTCTCTAGGAGTAAATTTTCTTATAACTCCTATTTCGCCTTTAAACTCTCCTACGAAGGCTTTTTTCAAAATTTTTTCATTCCTTTGGACTTTAGCAATCGGTTCAAAAATAAAATCACCATTCCAATTAAATTGTTGGTTTGCCTTTTGACATCTCATAATATCACATCCAACTTGTGCTCGACTAGGATGTGTCGTAACAAATTCAAAACCCTTTTTACCTAAATAATACTTAGGATCAACTTCCTTATCTAAATAATCTGAAACTTTATTACAAAGTTTTATTGGCTTCGGAAAAATAAATTTATCTTTTAAATTTAAATCATTTCTAATCCCTACCACATAAATTCTTGGCCTATTTTGTGGTATACCAAACTCGTATGCATTTAAAATTGGAGTTTCCTCCCCTTTTGAATTAGTACGAATATAAATATTATAATTTAGTTCATTAAATGTATTTTTAATGGTATTCCAAGTTTTACCTTTGTGGTGTGTTAACATACCCTTAACATTTTCAAAAATAAAACATTTGGGCTGGGTTTCTTTTATTATTCTTGCATACTCATAAAATAAAGTTCCTCTAGTATCATCAAATCCACCTTGCTTACCATTGACTGAAAATGATTGGCATGGGCTTCCTCCAACTAATAGATCTACCCTATTTTGATACTCTTCCCCATTTAAAAAACGAACATCTTGATAAAAATTATTATCATTAATATCATAATTTGCTTTATACGACTTTTCCATAAAATTTATTTTTTTTAAATTAGAATAATATTTATTTATCAGAACTTGTTTTTCTTTATTTGATTTAAATTTATCTATAAGAGACATATCATAATCAGAAATATAAACTTCTCGCTCACCATTGTCACAAGCGAATATTATTTTATATTTTATGCCCATTTTTTTCAATGTTTGTTCTATGGCACCTATACCACTGAATAAAGTTGCTAATTTAATCATATTTATTTCCATAATTTTACCTAATAATAAATTATTATAACATAAATATTTTTAAAAGTCTGTTTTTTTCTATATTTTAAATATAATGTTTAATAATCTTATTTAATCTCGTTATTTAGATATAATTTTAAGTTATATTTTTGAGAAAGAATTTTTATATCTCTCATATTAAAATTAGATGTAAATCTATTAATTGTTGCTTTTTCCGTTTCAGGAGTCCAATACACTTTTAACATATTTTTTGTTCTTGTAATTGCTGTATAAAAAATATTCTTTGATATTTTTTCTTCTATATCATTTGTAATAATTACTTTTACAGAATCAAATTCTAACCCCTGCGATTTATGAATTGAAGTTGCATAAGCAACTTGAAATGGAACTACATTATCTGGGCTTTGATCGTCATTATCTGTAGTCTTAATTTTATTTACTCTTATAGATATAATTGATTTATTATCCTTACATTCTACACTAACTAAATTATATTCAAATGGGTCAACATTTTCAAGTTTAAGTTCTACTTCAATATCAAAAATAATAAATTGTTCGGTTTTATTTATACCAACAATAGTACCCTTTAAATTATTATATATCAATCCATTAAATCTAGTTGTTTCATTAAATATAACTCTATCACCTATTTTATAGGTCCAAATGTCCCAATAAACAGGGGGATTTTCATTATTTGCTTGTAAAAACCTATTAATATTGTTTATACCATATAGACCATCATAATTTAAACATAATATTATTTCATCTTTTGAATATGGTATAAATACCGAGTCACCTAAATCTTCAGAAAAACCATTTCTATCCAATGTTTCTTGAATATCAGATGAATTATTTCTTACCTTCTCCCATATTTTTAATAATTCTTCATCTTCAGTCCTATAAGGTATTTTTAAATCATTAACCACATAACTAGGAACAAAATAACGCAACATATTAAACCAATTACCATATGAAATTGCTTCTATCTGATAAACATCGCCAACCAGCACCAATTCTTCAAATATTGCTTTATTTAATATATCACTCATATCCTGATTGCTAACAATACCACATTCATCTAAAATAACAACATCATAATTTACATCTTTATGATTATGCAAAAATTGATAAATAGTCATAAATCTAAAATATTTATTATGATAATCAACCCTATTAATCAAATTATTTACAGCAGTATTGGTTTGAGCCAAAAACAAAACTTTTTTATCAGAAAATATTTCTGCTAAAGCGGTAATCATATATGTTTTTCCAGTCCCAGCAGCACCATAAATTAAAGAGACTTTTGACATAGAAAACATATTTTCTAACATCGTTAGTTTCTCTATAGCATAATTATTTTTATCTATTTTGCTAAACCAACTTTTATATATAGAATCATAAGCATCTATACCCTGTTTTGAAAGACTTATAACATTATTAATAATATCTAAAATATTATCTTCATATTCTTGGATGTATAAGTTATCAAATTGTTTATGAATTTCTCTTGATTGATGTCTCTTTTTATATATAAGATTATTATAATCACTAACTAAATCATCTAGATTTTTAAAACTATCTAAATCAGAAATTTTGGTATATAAAATGCCTTCTTTTTCTATGTTATTTACTAATTTTCTACCAAGCAATTCATGTTCTCGTCCGCTTATATCTATGCTATTTAGTAAATCATATATTAATGTATTATGAAGTATTAAACTTGTATTATATGGCATTTCGTCAAAGGGTATACAACCATATTTTAAGAATAAATTTGATAGTTCACTATTCTGACTATTAATAAATTGATTTTTAATTATTTTATTATTTAACCTAAATAATAAATAACTTATAATATTATGACCATTATTTAATTTTAAAACCAATTCTCTACATTCATCTAAAATAGAAAAAATCTTAACATTTTCAACACCATTTGTTATTTCATTTTTAATATTATTATAGAGGGTATCATTTAACTTTATCAATCGTGTAAGGTCAATATGATATGTAGTAAGATATTTCATTAAATTTTGATATTCTTTATTAGATGTTTGAATAGTAATATCTTTACCCAAAATTTTTGCAAAGTTTACAATTTCACATGGCCTTATAGAAACATACCAACTTGTTAAAATATTTATAGGCATTTCTTTATCAAATATTAAAACTTTAGACCTTTGATATTTTACATTTATTGCATAATTAGAAAAAACTGGCTCTTTAGAATACAAAATCATTCTATCGTATTTTGTTGCAAAATCTGTTGCAGATGATAAAGTTATTTCATAATAAAGTTCATTAAAAACCAAAACTTGATTTACTTTTTGAACATAATATCTTTCTCCGCCAAATAAACTACCCTTTTCTATAGGTACCTGCTTTACTTTATAAAAAATTTTTTCATAATATTCTAAAAATTTAGGATCTTGATATACTTGAAATTTATAAATATTTGATAAAATATCTAAATTGTAATTTACTTTAAAATATTTTCTTAACTGCACTAAATACTCATAATATTTAAGCATAAGTCTTTCTGATATTTTTTCGTTTTCATAATAATGAGATATAGAACCCTGAAGCATATAATGAAACTTATCTATAAATAATGATTGTTGACAAGTTTTTATATGTTTTAAAGCTTTTTGAATATTATCGTAATTGTAATTTAATTTTTCTTTTTTATCTTGTATTAAAATAAATAAACTTAATGCTTCCACAAAATGCCTTAATGGCATTAAAATTTTTTTAGAAACTTCTACTCTATTATCTCTTGTAAATTTTAATAGTTCATTATTTATTTCACTATTCATTTCACTTACTACTGCTACAATATCTCTCACACTTCACTTCCTATGTTTTTCATAAATTCTATTATTCAAAAGTACAATTAATTTATTAAATAAAACTAAAAGATTAATTAATTTTTTCTAAATTTAATATAGCAAATAAAAATGATTTCTATATTAAGTAACAAATTTAATTTTTAAATTTATCCACTATTTATGAAATAAATTCAGATGGAGTAAACATTTGAATATTTCCATTATCATCACAAGAAAATATATATAAATTTAAAACTTTTGCTATTTCTCTTGGTATTCTTCTTAATGCAACTTGAGCAGCTTCATTACAAAGTCCTAAGCCATATTTATAAGCACGATTTATATTCCCTTTTTGAACACCTTTGCTAATTATTCTTTTTGTTCCCATTCTAGTAATTATTTGACCAAGAGCATTAAGCCAACCTTCTCTATTTATAGATTTAGCAGATTTTGCATAAGACTTTCCTTTACATTCAATTATAAATCTTTCTCCATTCCTACTTCCACCTGTCAAAACAATATCTACACCATGCTCATGCAATTTTGTAGTTTTTATTTTATCCTCGTGCCAATTCCCATTTTCTTTATTTATTAAAAATTCTTTAATTTTTTCAACTATTAATGTCTCTGATATCTTTAATTCTTCCATATTTATCCTTTGTATCAAATAATTATTATGTATTAATTATAGCATAAACATAATTCCTTGTATAATCAAAATAAAAATTATTATTTAACGTTTTACTCATTTAAAAAATTTATTTTATTATTTCGCAAAAATTTATTAATTTTTATAAAAATTAGAAACTTTTTATTAATTTTTAATAGTTTTTAGTTATTTTTTTGATTGATTTTTATTATTTTCTATCTTTTTTATACATTTTTTGATATTTTTCTTCTTTTTTTTCATTT
>CANBBP010000005.1 GCA_947366895.1 uncultured Clostridia bacterium | reverse complement strand
CTGAAAATGGATCATTAAACAAGGATATTGCTGAAATCAACCCATTTAGATATCGCAGTTATTATTATGATAGTGAAACCAACTTATATTATCTTAACTCAAGATACTATGACCCTGAAATCGGTAGGTTTATTAATGCTGATGATATATCAACACTTGATGTAACTAAAATGGATCTAAATGGTATAAACTTATATTGTTATTGTTTAAATAATCCTATAATGAATAATGATTATTCAGGCACATTCGTTATTACTGGTTTAACTTTATTAGCAGCATTAGGTATAGGTGCCTTTATCGGAGCCGCCTCAGGTGCTATTTACGGTGGATTAACAGCGGCTGCTAATGGAGAAGATGTAGGTGCAGGAATAGTTTCTGGGTTAATATCTGGTGCAATTATGGGTGGAGGTGCAGGAGTTGCTTCTTTATTCATTGCTCCAATTTTAGTTGGGAATGTTGTAGCTATTGCTTCAGCAACTGGAGTAGGATTTATTATGGGGACTGCAATCACTACAGGAACTTCTTTGTTAATAGGCGGTTCTATTGCTTTAGTTTCAGGTTTTATAGGAGGAGCAGCAGCAGAAATTACTTCACAACTTATTAAATACCACTCAATAAATGATTTGGGTTCTATTGCTATAAGTGGATTACAATGGGCACCTATCAACCTAGTTGGATCAATTTTTGGTTCAATTGCATGGCCACTTACTACTACAGGAAATATTATTGTTTCTAGTATGTTTTCAAATATTACAGGATCAATTGGATTACTCTTTGATTTTTTAAGAAGTACGAAAAAAATAAAAAATACTTGAATGTTTAAATAAAGGAGAAATAAAATGAATAAAAATAAAGCATTTTCGAATAAAACCTTGTTATTTATTTTTCTTATAGCATCAATAATCTTTCTAACTATTTTTATATATTTTTTAGTTTGTTTAATATTAAACATTATTAATACAAACAAAAATACTATAATTTCTGATATAATAATATTATGCTTTTTGTTTCCATTCTTATATTTATTTTTATTCTGCCTAAACAGAATGGGTTGCATTGTATATTATAATGAAAAAACAAACAAAATTGGCAGAAAAGGTTTCTTCTTCGGATTTAAACATGAAGTTTCAGTTTTAGATATTAAAGATGTCGTCATCTCAACAATGCCTTTTGAAACAAAATATATTATAATTGTAGATAAAAAAGGTAGAAGTTATGAAACTTTAAGCAAACTTTCATTCATAAGGTTGAAATATAATCAAAAAAATTTAGAATTTATTAAAGACTTTTGGGAAAAACCAATAGCTTCTTAAAATAAGACTTTACAATTAAAACATAAATTACAAAAAGTTAAGAATAAACTTAAATGAAACATATTACTAGTAATAAAGCCACAAATCTCTTTGTGGCTTTATTTTATTAAAAATATAATAATTTTTAAAAGTTAATTCTCCCCTATATAATAATTAATAAAATAATAGAGAAAATGATATCAGCCTAAAATGGTTATGTTGACATCTCCCTTAAAAACACATATACTGAAAATGGATCATTAAACAAGGATATTGCTGAAATCAACCCATTTAGATATCGTAGCTATTATTATGATAAAGAAACTAATCTATATTATCTAAATAGTCGTTACTATGATAGTGAGTTAGGTAGGTTTATTAATGCTGATGATATCTCTACTCTTGATGTTACTAAAGAAACTATTAACGGTCTTAACCTATATGCTTATTGTTTGAATAACCCAGTAAACGATATCGATGAAAATGGCAACTTACCTACTTGGTTAAATTGGGTACTTGCAGTCGCTGTAATCGTTGCGGTCTCAGTTATTACAGCTGGCATCGCAACAGCAGTAGCGACAGCACTAACAACAATTGGATTAGCAACAACATCAACAGTAACTTCAATTGGAGTTTCAGCTATGGTTAGTGGAATGATTGTCGGTGGAATTAATTTAGTTTCACAAGCAATTTCAAATGGTGGTATTAATAATATTAATTTTGGAACCCTTGCTTTTTCAACTTTCACTGGCAGTGTTTCAGGGGCTTTTGGCGGTAGTTCCTTAAGAATAGGTTGGCAAGTTGGAGTTAATGCTTTTTTAGGAGGAGCAACATATGTAGGATCTTCCCTAATAAGAAAAGAAATACCTAACATGAAAAGTTTAACTTATTCAATTATTTTAGGAGGAATCGGAGGATTTATAGGCGGTTCTGGAGCAATGGTCCCTGGAGGAGAATTAGCTTCTGCTCCTTTTTGGAAAGAATTTATGCCTAAAACAACTCTTTTTACAAGAAAATTTGTTGAAACACTTATAGAAACTATGGTTACAAATTCTTCAAAAGGTATAATTTGGGGTGTAATAAGTGAAATATTAAGTTAAAAGGTTGTGATAAAAATGAAAAAAAAATTTCTAACAAATGGTTGGGCATATATATTTTTACTTTGTTTAACTAGTTTAATACTTATTTTATCTATTATTGTTTTGATTATAACTAAAAATACACTACATCCAACTTCATATATTTATTGTATTATTTTATTTTTAATAGTAGATATTCTTTTTATTCTTTTATGTATATTTACATTTTGTACTATAAGTATAGATGAAAATGGTATCAAAGTTTATCATTTATTTAAATGTGTTAATATAATGAATTGGACTGAGATAAAATGTATTGAAGTAGCAACAAATTTATATAAGTATATTTACATCACAACTGATAATAGATCTTTAAATGAAAAATTAAATTCAATATCCCTAAAGGACTCAAAATTTATTTCTCTTGTTTATAACAAAAAAATATTAGAATATATAAAATTATATTATAAAAAAGAAATTATAAATAAGTAACAAACATAAAAAACCGCCAAATTCATGGTGGTTTTTTTTAAATAAGGTATGCATATTTTATGATAACATTGACAACAAAACCAAAACTCAATATACTGAAAATGGATCATTAAACAAGGATATTGCTGAAATCAACCCATTTAGATATCGCAGTTATTATTATGATAGTGAAACCAACTTATATTATCTTAACTCAAGATACTATGACCCTGAAATCGGTAGGTTTATTAATGCTGATGATATAAATATTCTTGATTTATCAAAAAGTATTACAAATGGACTTAACCTATATACATACTGCTTAAATAATCCAGTTAACGAAGTCGATGATGATGGTTACATTGTTCTATCATTCTTTATTGGAGTAGCAATTTCTACTATCATTGGAGCAGTTTCAGGAGCAATCTATGGTGGATTGACAGCAGCTGCTAATGGAGAAGATATTGGAACTGGAGTAATTTCAGGTATGTTTTCTGGGGCTGTTATGGGCTTAGGAGCGGGACTTGCGGCTTATTTTATTGCCCCTGTTATGATAGGTGTTGGAGCAACCATTGCAGGGACCACATTAAGTGTTAGTACTTCATTATTAATCGGAACTTCAATTGCTTTTATTTCAGGTTTTATTGGTGGAAGTATCGGTGATGCAATAAATCAAAAGATGTCAAATGGATATATTAGCGATTGGACTTCTATTATGTCCAGTGGCATACAAGGTGCTGGAATAAACATACTTGGAACTTTTCTTCCCTGCATGGGAGGTCCTTTAGGAACATTTGAGAACTCCATAATTTCTACTATATTTTCTAATTTAACAGGTTCACTTAGTCTATTGTTTGATTCAATCAGAAAAAGAAGGAAAAATAAATGAATAAAAATAAGGTTTTTGTATCAAAAAGAATGACAATTACATTCTCTATAATTTTGATAGTGCTTTTTATATGTGCGGCAATAATCCTTTACGAATTAATTTATTATATATTAAATTTTGATGCAATATTATTAATTTTATTTTGTATACCTTTCATTATTTTTTCTACATTATTCATCCTGTGTTTAATTTTATTAAATAAAGTTTGTTGTTTGATTTATTATAATAAAGAAGTAAATAAATTATATCGAAAGGGATTATTTTTTGGATTTAAATCAGAAATTCAAATTTCAGATATAAAAGAAGTTGAAACAATTACTATTTATCGAGAATGTGACTATATAGTTATTAAAGATACTACGAAAAACACTTACAATAGTATGAGTAAAAATTCTTATTTTAAAATTGAAGATAATGAAGATAATATGAAATTTATAAGGCAATTTTGGTTTGGTCCTATAGTTGAAAAAAAACCTATTTGGCATGACTAAGTAAAAAATTCTTTAAATTCAACCTTATTTATAACTAAAAAAATCTTAGGATAGTATTCTAAGATTTTTTTAGTTTATCATACTAATACCATATACAATGGTATTAAACAAATTCAATAAGGAACAAGAATTTAACTTGTTTTTTTTCTTATTCTAAATAAAGATAAAACCCTATGCTGGTCTCATGGTAGGCAGTTAGATAAATTTGATAACGTTAACTTTACTTACAATGCTAATGGTATTAGAACTTCTAAGACCTTCATGGGTAATACTACTAAATATTATTTAAATGGAAGTAAAATACTTGCTCAATCTGATGATATCTCTACTATCTATTTCCATTATGGTATTGATGGTGTAACAGGTTTTAATTTAGATGGAATAGAATATTTGTATAAGAAGAATATTCAAAACGATATTATTGGAATATATGATACTGATGGTAATGAAATTGTTAAATACTCCTACGATGCTTGGGGTAACCACAAAACCTACATTCTAAATGATACGGGTTATGTTGACATATCCCTTAAAAACACATATACTGAAAATGGATCATTAAACAAGGATATTGCTGAAATCAATCCTTTCCGTTATAGGTCTTACTACTATGATAGTGAAACTAATCTCTATTACCTCAATAGTCGTTACTATGACCCTGAAATTGGTAGATTCATTAATGCTGATGACATTTCAACACTTGATGTAACCAAAATGGTTTTAAATGGTATAAACTTATATTGTTATTGTTTAAATAATCCAATTATTTATAGTGACCATTTAGGCAATATTCCAATAAAATATTTAAATAAAAATATACCAACGAGATTTTCTGGTAACAATAATTCAACTTCTAACTACATAGAAAGAACTCACATTAAATATTCTAATAAATTAATTCCTTTTTCTAGACCTATAAATAGAATCTTTGGAAATATTGACATCTCATCTTCATTGTTAACTCAAACAGGATCTCCAAACAAATTCTATTCATTTTCAGATCTAGGAAATGATTATAGTAGTATGGGTGTTGGTTTTAATCTTTGGGATTCGTTTCACTTTGAAATTGGAGTAATGGATAAAGGAAATATTTATTTTTATATGGATAATTCTATTATTCATAGTAAATTCTCAATAGGACTTGATGGATTAGGATTCAATTTTGGTATTGAAATTAATAATAAGTCTTATGATCTAGATATAAATATTGGTATAGGTACAATAGTACTAACAGCTGTTTCCTTTATAGCAGCACCGATCCTTGCTCCATTTGCTATGTTTTTTGGTATATTATTTGGGTTATAAAGTTAAAGGAGATAATTTATGAAATATAATAAAAAAAAGTTAATTATTTCTATAATTTTTTTACTTCTATCAATTATATTTGTTGGCATTTCTTTTATGCCATCTATTTACTCCAACAAGGCTACATTAAATAACACTACAGTAATTCAAGTAACCTTATCTTCAATAGAAATTAAAGATGATTCTTGTATCATAAATACAGAAGAATATGGTTCAAAATTAATAGTCAGAAACCTAGAAGAATTTATTGATAAAGAGTCAATAAGTGATATCCCACCTAAAACTATTTTATTTGTTGGAATTGATAATTCTAAATTAGACAATATTGAATCATCTTCATTTATATTTATCGTATCATTAGAAACTGAAGCTAAAGGACTTATTACTTTAGATAGTCATAATATGATAATTGAAAAAAGTGAAAAAACAATACAAATAACTTCAATCGTTTTTAGTATTATATTTTTTATAATAGCTCTTAGTTGCTTTATAATTTATAAAAAAAATGCTCATAAAACCTTATAATAAAATCATAAATAATAGGTTTGATATTATTTATAATTTGCTTTAATTAATAAATAAAATATCTACATAAAAAAGTCTTTGAATTATCAAAGATTTTTTTATGAAAATAATATACCTTCTATAGTCTTTCAAAAATAGTTAGAAAAGATAATAAAGAATTTCAAAAGACCTTTACTTTCTCCTATGATGCAGGGGGTAATATTACTTGTAAGAATGAATATACTTTTACTTTAATAGATAATCTTGAAACTCTTACACCAACTAACACTTTAACCTACTTCTACCCTATTACTGGTTGGAAAGATCAATTAATAGGTTTAAATAACGAAGAATTTGAATATGATAGTTTAGGCAACCCTATTGTGTATATGGGTAAAACCCTATGCTGGTCTCATGGTAGGCAGTTAGACAAGTTTGATAACGTTAACTTTACTTACAATGCTAATGGTATTAGAACTTCTAAATCTTTTAATGGTAATACTACTAAATATTATTTAAATGGCAGCAAAATACTTGCTTAATGTGATGACATTTCAGTTATTGATATAACAAAGATTGATATTAACGAACTTATTATATATATAACATAAGCTAGTATACAAAACTTATAATGATGAAATAATATTTTAAAAAAAGAAATTTATTTTATTATTTATTTAATAAAAAAGAGTAGTTTTGCACTACTCTTTTTTATTTTAGTTTTTAATTATTTAATATTATTTTCACTTTTTAAGTCTTATACATTATCTAAATTGTATTTAAAATTTATTCTTCACACATGTAAATTACATAAATTTAGTAAATAATATTTCTATAAATTTTTTATTCAAAGGTTATTTGAAGAATATAACTCTATAATTTTATTTCTATTATCATTTTTTAAAATATACCTTTATTAGTTATTCTTTATATTTATTATATAATGATAAATTTATAAAATCATTATTAATCAATTAAATCAATAGTATTGGCTTTTAACAAAGTAAATACGGAATTTCCATTTTTTAAATTGTTAATTTCTGCTGATGTACTATTTAAATTCGTAGTTAAATTCTCTACAAGTGTAAAAATATTTTGAAATCTAGTAAACAATTTATTTGCTGGTGTTACTGTTGCATTTTCAGGTATTTGAGCAACAAAATTGCAAATATCCGTTATACCTTCTATAGTTGATGAATTAGTTAAAACTTCATTAATCATATTGCCTTTTATTTCAATAACATTATCTGACATATATTCTGGTTCAAAATAAATCTCTATAAAACTATCTTCTGCTGATGAAGGTTTAATAAATAGTTTAGGTGCAATAACGTTATCGTCATCATCATATACCACCGCTTCCGTTATTAAATGATTTTTACAAGATATAACAAGTTTTGCATGTTGTGCTTTGTCATTAGATGATGTTATATCAACTGAAATAACTGAATTATCTACAACAAATTTACCTATTTTTAAAAATCCATAAGAATCAAATTTTAATACTTTTACAACTTCATTTTTTAATTTGCTAAATATATTATCAAGTTGCAAGGTAGATATGAAATTATCACCCAAAAATATACTAGATAGTTTATTTGCTACTAAAGTATTATTTGCCTCTACTGCTTTTGATAAAGCAACTGTAACAGCTTCTACAAGTGTATTCATTGTTTGTGCATTTATTACCTTCCTGTTAATGTCAACATCTTCATAATTAAATATATCTGCTACTGTAAATTCATCATTTGATAAACTTTCATCTACTTTTATTTTTTTTCTATTTGGAAATTGAACTTGCCTATCTTCAAAAACTAATGATTTTAACTTTTCTATTAATTCATTGTTTTTTCGTGTTTCTTCATCATTATTTAAAACTTCGTTTTTATCTTCTTCTTTTAAGATTTCTTCATCTTTAATTTCTTCATTTTTCATATTAATTTATCCCTATAATTATAATTTTTTTGTTGTTTTTATGTTTATGTTTTTTGTATCTTTTAAGTTGGTTTTTCATTATGCAATTCAATATTAATAAAACCTTTTATTTGTTTTTTCCTTTTATGCTCATTTTCTTAATATCTATTAATTTAATTAAAAATCTACTTAAATTTTTTTCGACTAAATATTTTTCCCTCCCATTATCAAGTATAATTCCTAAAATTTCTAATACTTTCTAACTTTTGCTAATTATTGCTAATTATTGCTAAACTTTGAAATATGTTCAATTTTGATAATAAATTAAAATACAAAACCCTCAATTTTTTATCAAAAAAAACTTAAAATAAAATAGAACTTCTTTATGAAGTCCTATTTTTAAAATTAATGTATAAAAAATTATAAATACTTTAATTTTATTTTATTGTATAAATTATATTAAAAAAAAGAAATAAAATAAAAAAAAGTTATATAAATTTAATAAGTCAATATTAAAATAATTTATCTAATTTCTACTTTTAAATTTTACAGTTGTTTATGTAGTTTTTCTTAATCACATAGGTTTTAAATTATTATTAAGTCTATCTACTATCCAAGCAATTCGTTTTTCCTTTCCAGCATCAGTTTTTGCATCAAAATATGCTCGTGTATATGTCTTTTTTACCGACATAGACATAATTTGAAAATTACTATGTGCTGGTTCGTATTGTTTCAATATCTCATCTAAAACCTTAACTTGTTCTTCTGAAAATGTCATAGGGTCTATTACAAACCATTGTCCATTTTTCTTGGCTTCTTCAACTTTCTCTCTACCAAAATCGGTCATTAATCCACGTTCTTCAAGACTTTTGAAAAGGGTCTTATTTTTCTCTGACCATTTGCTATTTTCCCTACGCAAAGTAAAATATTTTTTATATGATTTTTCACCTATTCTTTTTAACTGTCCATCAATCCAACCATAGCAAAGAGCTTCCTCAAGTGCTTCATCAGCTTTTATTGTCTTATACTTTTCAAACAAAACCCAAATCCCATCACTTGTATGACAATTTTGTGAAAGCCATTTTCTAAATTCTTCTCTAGTACTAAAACTCAATGTATCTTTCATCATTTTCTCCTGGCATAATATATTACAATACTTTTACATAATATATTAAGATTAACTTACATTTTTAATTACTTTACTAAAAAATCAAAACTTTACAACTTTAATAGACAATTAATATTTCAAACCACAAAACATATTTATTTTCTATGCAGAAATAAATTATTTAAGAATATAATTCATTTATTATATAGTACTTCCCCATATGTTAATTTTTAATAAAAAAGTTCTATTTAGATTTCATTTGGTGGAGCAAGAGTAACCTAAAACGAACTTTTAATTACCATAATATTGGATTATTAAAGCATTCTATCGCAACTCTTACATCAGAACAATTTTTAAAATTTTTTTGACTACTTTTATACGAAGTATCTATTGTATTATATGGGGCATCGAGTTTTTGTTCCCACCAATTATTATTTACATCAATTAACCAAATTGTTAAGGAAGGATTCCCCAAATTAGAACCCACTACCTTATCTTTTATATAATACACACGAATAGTAATCTCTTGTCCTGTTTTTATATATTTTACATCTCCCCAAACATCGTAATTTAACATATTATTATTAATAAAAAATTCTTTTTGTTGAAAGTTAAATATTGATGTATTTTTAGGCAAATTAGTAGTTATACAGAAATTCATAATTTCCGTATATCCAGTGTTTTTAAGTTTGTATTCAACATATATATAATTTTTACTATCACTTGCTAATTTATCATATGTAAAATATGCCCTTCCAACAGAATTAGAAAAATTTTTAATTGAAAGAAATGCAATACCAAAAGTGTTATTATCATTCTCTTGAAAAAAATCTTCAAATGCTTTAAATTCACTAATTTCTAGCCTTGGTTTATTCTCAAGAATATTTTTGTATTCTTCATCTTTCTTCTTTTCGTTTTCATATTTAATAGTCATCTTAACTCCCAAAAATGTAAATAGTCCAGCTATCAAGCCTCCTAGTATTGAGGTAATAATTGGTATAACAATGTAATAAACAATCTCCATATAATAATCCTTATATATTTTTATAGTCAAACCTTAATTTAGGTCTTAATTAATATAATCTAATTGAATACAAATTTACTAAAACAAACTTTTCATTACTAAAATTATTTAACTTGTCCATCTTCATACCATATTTTACCATTGATTGTTTTTTCTCTATCTTTTGAAAATTCTATAAATAGACCATAGTTGTATTTATATTCTTTTTCCTGATTGGTTAAATATTTTAATTTGTCATAATCATCATCTCTTTCCACTTTATCCTTATTCCACCAACCTTTGCACTCTATAACCAATAAATTAAAGTTGTCTTTTTGTCTATTATGGATTACAACATCAGGGATTATTGAAACTATTTTGTTATCTTTTATAGCAATTTTTTTTACCCCGTAAATATGTCTATTATATTCACAATCAACTATATAATTTTTGAACCTATCATCTCCTACTATTAAATTTTGCAAATAGTAAGTGAATCTAAAAACAACAGCCCTTTCCCCATTGTGTTTATTAGTATCTGTAAATTTAGTTGAATCAAAAGTAGATAAACCTATATCTATCAAGTTTTTATCATTCTTATAAACAATATTTAAAGCACTGTTTATTAAATTATTCAAATCTTCTTTTGTTATATTATCCATTTATTTTTACACCCTTTAATATCAACTGTATTATATATTATAAATAAAAATTATGCTATATTTTTTGTAAAGAAAATGTTATATTATTAATGAAAATAAAGGATAAGTATGGAAAAAATTTTTTTTGAAATAAAATTAAAGTCAAAAAGCACAATAGAAAAAAAAATAAAAAAATAGAAATCATAGTCATAAACTTTTAAAACTAGCGAAATAAATTTATAAATTTAAGACATTTTATCATAATTTGATAAAGTGCCTTTTTTATTATTATAAATCACATTTAAGCAGATTCTATTTAAATTGGAAAATATTTGAGTTTTCGTTGTTTTTAATCTTAAATATTGTTTAAACTAATCGTTTATGATACAATAGGCTTATGTTAGAGAGAAACTATATAATTACTAATGAAAGACTAATGAAATTCTGGGATAAACAAAATAACTGCAAATCAAGTTATTTTCCTGAAAAAGTTACTTGTGGTAGTAACGATAAGCCATGGTGGATTTGCGAAAAATGTGGTAAGTCTTATCAACAATCACCAAAGGATAAACTTAAATCTCAGTATGATGTGTGTTCTGATTGTTTAAAATATTATGCTAGACTAAATAATATTAAGACGAGGTTAATAAAAGGTGAATCTCTGGCAGATAAATTTCCAGAACTCTTGAATGAATGGGTTGACTGTGAAATAAAAGAATTAACGGCTTGGGATGTTATGCCACAAAGCAATTTAAGTGTTAATTGGAAATGTCCTAAATGTTTTGGTATTTATCCAGCAACAATAACAAATAGGACAAAAATGAATAGTGGGTGTCCCTATTGCTCTGGACAAAAAGTATTAAAAGGATATAATGACTTAGAAACCAAAAATCCACAATTAGCAAAAGAATGGAGTGATAAGAATATATGTTTACCTTCACAATTTACTATCAAATCAAATGAGAAGGTTTTATGGAAATGCAATTTTGGTCATGAAGATTACACTTCATCTATAAAACAGCGTAGCAATGGACAGGGTTGCCCTAAATGTGCAAGTGAATTACAAACATCATTTCCTGAACAAGCAATATTTTATTATATAAAAAAAATTTATAAATCAGCAATAAATCGTTATAAATATAATGATAAATATGAAATAGATATATTTATACCTGAGTTAAATATAGGGATTGAATACAATGGTTATTTTTATCATAAGGATAAGTTACATAAGGATAATGAAAAAATTGCAAAGTTGCAGGAATATGGAATAAAAATATTTACAGTAAACGAAATAAAAAATGGAAAGATTATTAATGATGCGAATTTTTATATAAATTGTAGTTATAAATCTAATGAATTTAACAACTTAGTTAAATCAATTTTAAAGAGTTTAGATGATAGAAGTAAATTAGATATTGATATCGATAGAGATAGAATACAAATACATGAACAATATATATCCTTAGTTAAAGAAAATAGTATTGCATATAAAGCTCCTCATTTAGTATCAGAATGGGATTACAATAACAACGGAAAAATAAAGCCTGAGTTTGTATCTTATGGCTCATCGGTGCGTTATTATTGGATATGTCCTATTTGTCAAAATAGTTATAAAGCCAGTCCGAAAAATAGATTTAATGGGACAAGATGTCCAATTTGCTCAGGAAAACAAGTAATAAAAACTACTAACGATTTAGCAACCCTACATCCAAATTTATTACAAGAATGGGACTATGAGAAAAATAACCAACATCCAAGTGAAATTTATGGTGGTGGTAAGACTTTATATAATTGGATTTGCAAATTAGGACATTCATACAAATGTAGCATACAGAATAAACTTAAAGGTTATGGCTGTTCAATTTGCTCAGGAAAACAAGTCCTTAAAGGATTTAATGACTTGGAATCACAACAACCAGAAATTGCATTAGATTGGGATTTATCTAAAAACAAGATATCACCAGACAAAGTACATTTTAATAGTTTTAAAGAATATAATTGGAAATGCCACATTTGTGGCCATGAATGGAAATATCAAATCGCTAGTAGAAACAAATGTTCTGATTGTGTTGCTAAATCAAAGATAATCAATGTATATGATACAACAGGTAATTTTGTAGGTTCATACTTCGGACTTGAAAATTTATGCATAAACTTTGGTTTAAATTATAAAAAGCAACATGGAAATATATCAAGTGTTTGTGTAAGAGTTCAAAAAACTTTGCTATCTAAATATATTTGCAGATACGATAAAGATGATGAGTTTATAAATTTAAGCGAAAGCCAAAGAAGATTGGCTATTTGCGAATATTTAAAAGATTACAAAAGTAACCAACCTAGAAATATTAATGTTTATGATATAATTGATTATATATGTCTTGGAACTTTTAATGGTTTAAAAATTATAAGCGAGAAATTTAATATAAAGACAAAATCTAATATAAATTCTGTGTGCAAAAGGATACAAAAATCAATTTCTAGTAGATATATAATGAGATATGAAGATGATGATGAATTTATGGATTTAGTAGGTTTAAACTTAAAAAACAAAATAGATAAATTTTTAAACAGGTAAAGGAAAAATATGAAAGAAAAATATTTCAGAAAGTTCAGTAAGAAGCATTTGAATGTTTACTGTATATTATTAATAATTCCAATTTCAATTCTGCTAATAATTGGCATATATATGATTATAAATAAAATTATATTTAATATAGAAATTATTTTAGACATCAGTATTGGTATCTTAACTTATTTAGGGTCAACATTTTTAGGTATTATTGTTTTTTATAACTCATGGTTGCAGCAGTATAAAGAAGAAAAATTGGATTATTCTCTGAACCATGTTGTAGTTTTTGAAAAAGGTATAGCAAATTTTCTCACAGAAAAAGAAATACCAGCAACAGATATTGTTCATAGCTACATATTAGAATATAATGAAGTTATGTCAGATTTAAAATATTTCTACATTTGTATTAAGATAAAAAATTATAATACCAAGTTCCCAATGGAATGCAGCTTAAAAAAAATAGAAGTTAAGACTATAAAAAAAGAAATAGTTGATTGTACCGATAATTGTAGGATTGAGTGTAATTTTGATATGAGGGAGTTAATTGACTATAAAACTGAAAACAAAATGTATATAGGGATTAATATTGATGCATATAAAAAGTTGGTAAGTAATGAAGAAGATTATTTTGAAAATAAGTTATGCTTCTACCTTAAGTTATCTAATAGTGCAGGACAAAAAAAATGTATATGCTTTGAAATTAAAGGGAGTGTAATAACGGAAAAAGAACTATCTATCAGTAAATTTAAAAAGATAGTAAATAAAGGTGTACTTTTGAATGAAATAATATATAAATCAAAGTAAAAATTAAACAATTTGTTTTTATTTGGCACTGAGGCGTGTGCTTGTCTTGATACGAGTCGGTGTCGCTTCGCTCCACCGAAGACAAGCACACGCCTAAAAACTAACTAAACTAAATAGAAAAATTTAATAAATACAATCTCATAAAATTTAACTAAATAAAATAACATCGCTAAAACAATGGCAAAACTGGAAAAGGCATCGCCACGAGTAAACTCCCTTCGTGGCCGACTGCCTTTTTCCTCCCCAGTTTTGCCACTTGATTTATGTTTTAAAGTTTATTATTAAAACACAATTTCAGTTTATTATTGTAAAAGCTTTTTAGTATTAAACCTTTACAATTTTTCTTTTTATAAATAAAAAGGAATTTTATCACTTATAGTGTATATAAAATATGTGCACCTATTTTTCATGCAAAGAATTTTACTTTTATAAATTCAACTTTACAGCATAAAATTTGTTTAAGTGAGTTAAATTTAAGTTAAATAAATCTTAACTAACATTAAATTTTATACGACTAAACTACGAGTTTTATTTAAGTATTATCATTGTATTTTCTAAAATAGTGTGATAACATTTTAGCGAATTAAATATAGACAAACGCAAAAAATGACAAGCTGAGATTAGATTAGGCATACGATAAAAAGTAGCAAAGCCATCGTTCCTAGGCTTAATATAGGAATAGTTGCATTTTGAGGCGTAGATAGAGTGAGTCGACCACTCTGTCTATGTCTTTTTTAATTCTATAAGTTTATTAAAAAAGGAGTTAAGTATGATAAACAACATTCAAATTATTTTCACAAACAAATTAGATGTAGAGGTATTAGATAGTAATTTCTATTATTCTCTGCTAGAAAAACTTATGTCTTTACATACTGAAAATATAGACAATGAGTAAGGGAAAATATCCCGAGGCAAAAGTATATTTTGACGGAAGTCATTATATCGCTATACCAAATGAAAAACAACCATGGAAAAAACGAAAGAAAGTTAATACAAATTTAGAAGAGATACCAAAAGAAATATTTGAGAAAGCATATAAAGAAAACGAAAATAAAAAGAAGAAAGAAAAGAAAGAAATAATTGAAAAAGAATTAGAAACATACTTTAACAATAAAGAAAAAGCAAAAGAATTTACGGAAATAAACTTTAATAGAAAGAAACGCAATTTAATTGAAAGAAGGAAAAGATTAGTAAGAAAAGTAAATTTGCAAGAATGGCACTACTTCTGCACTTTTACTTATGATAGTAATAAATTAAACGAAATAGAATTTAAAAAAAGATTTAGTAATTGTTTGAAGAAATTAAGTTATAGAAAGAACTGGAAATATATAGGAGTTTGGGAACGGAGTCCCGAAAATAATAGATTGCATTTTCACGGGCTCTTTTATACCCCAACTATGATTGGCGAATTTATAGAAAAAAGAGATTATTCAACAAAGAAACACCAAATGCAAAATACTTTACAAAATACATATTTTTTAGAACGATTTGGAAGAAACGACTTTAAACCGATAGTAAGTAAAGACCACATATTTGAAGCAACAAGATATATTATGAAATATCTTGAAAAATCTGGCGAAAAAATTATCTACTCAAAAGAACTTTATCAATATTTTCTATCAGACATTATTGAAGATGATATTGTATGCACCATAGGTCAAGAAGATAGAAAATTACTTTTGTTTGATAACTTCCATTGCCTTAATGAAGGTGAAGTTATAGGACAAGTTTGCAAAGAAGTAATAGATAATATGCCAAAGTCAAATTAAAAATATTTGTCTTTCGCCTTTTTTGGTGAAAGATAGTAACAAAAGAAATATATAGATAAAACGAAAACTCTTTTTAGTCAAGGGTAAAGTATATTGCTTTTAGCAACCCTTGACTAAAAAAGAAAAATTACAAAACGAAAAAATTAAAATCCGTTTTCGTTTATCTTTTTGATTGTCGAAAGACAAATATAAAAAATTTTAATTAAAAGGAGGAAATCCAAAAATGAAAACAGCAGTAATTTATGCTAGATATTCTAGCGATAGCCAAACTGAACAATCTATTGATGGGCAATTAAGAGTATGTAAAGAGTATGCAGAAAAGAACGATATAATTATTCTTGATACATATATTGATAGAGCCATGACTGGAACAAATGATAACCGACCAGATTTTCAACGAATGATAAAAGATAGCAATAAAAAGGCATGGAATTATGTTTTAGTATATAAACTAGATAGATTTTCACGAAACAAATATGAAACAACTATACATAAACACACACTTTTAAAGAATGGTGTAAAAGTATTATCTGCAATGGAAAATATACCAGATACACCAGAAGGTATAATTCTCGAAAGTTTACTAGAAGGTATGAATCAATATTACTCTGCCGAACTTGCACAAAAGATTAAGAGAGGTATGCATGAAACTAGACTAAAAGGAAATTATCAAGGTGGTTCTCTACTTTATGGATACAAAGTAAACGGAAGAAAAATTGTAGTAGATGAAACAAAAGTTGACATAATTAAATTTATCTTTGAACAATATTCAACAGGAGTTTTTGTAAAAGACATAATTGCAAAATTAAATCAAAAAGGTATTTTTAATAATGGAAAACCTTTTACCGAAAATCGTGTGTATAGAATGTTAAAAAATGAAAAGTATTTAGGCAGATATACTTTTGAAAATGAGCTAATAGAAAATATGTATCCAAGAATTATATCTGATGAATTGTTTGCAAAGGTTAAAAAAATAACAACTAAAAATTATCATGGAAAACGAAGTATGAAATCCACTTTTCTTTTAAGGCATAAACTTAAATGTGGTTATTGTGGTTATCCAATAAGTGCCGAATGTGGAATTGGAAAAAACGGAACTAAAAATGATTATTATAAATGTTATGGTAGAAAGAAAAAACATAATAACTGCATAAAAACAACATTAAGAAAAAATGAACTTGAAACATTTATTATTGACAATATTATAGAAGAACTATCAAAGCCAAATAATATAAATGCAATAGTTAAAAACTTAATTGAATATCAAAATAATATAGAAAAAGAAAACTTTATTTTAAAACAATTATATAAAGAACAAAAACAAACACAAACTGCATTAGATAACTTAGTAACAGCATTAGAACATGGAATAATGAACCATACTACAAATAAAAGAATGAAAGAACTTGAAGTAAAGTTAGCAGATTTAGAAAAACAAATACTAATTGAAAAAAGTAAAGCTACTGTAAAACTAACGGAAGAAGAAATAAAGAGATATTACACAGATGCTTTAAAACTTGAACCTTTGGTTTTAATAAATTACCTAATAAATTCAATCAAACTTTATAATGATAAAATAGAAATTAAATTTAATACACCAATAAATAGAAGTCCTGATTTTCAGGGCTTTTATTTTTTATCTAAATCTAAAAAAATATTTTATAATTATGAGTTTCAATATATAACATTAGAAATGCTAATTTAAAAGTGCCAATTTATTCCATGGTGTTCTTGACATGAGCCTCTATTGTAATGGTTTGTTTAGGCAAAAGAGCAAAGGCAACAATCGCTTTCGCTCTTTTTTCTTTGCCTAGGCAAAAAGCCTAAACCATTCCAACTCATGTCAAGAACCTTTCACGGCATAAAAAGGCACTAACAAGCGATTTTATTTTAATTAAAGTGTTTATATACTGCAAACTGCCAACAAGCAAATAAAAGCCTATTTTCTTGCTTTAATGACTCAGTAAGATAATAAAAAACTAAGCCGAACACTCTTTTAAGAGGTTTCGACTTAGAATGCGTATGGTGGAGGTGGCGAGAATTGAACTCGCGTCCAAAGTAGCAAAAACAAATCTTTCTACGAGAATAGTTAATTTTTAATTTAATTTTTAAAACTAAACTAACAAAATTTTAAAAACGAGTTTGTAAAGTAAAATTATTTAGTCAAACCCTAAATAAAGTTCCTTCATATAACTGACGCCTGATGAAAAACTATGAAGGCAATTTTATCATCAAACGGTTAACTAAGCAGCAAGAGCTACTTTGTTAGCATTAAAATTATTGTTTGCACTTAAAAAAGTGTTGCCATTTTTAAAGTAGACTGGCACTACTTCTCGCTTAATAAGTTTCTCGACTACCCTGTCAAAACCGTTGCACCCCCATAAAAAATTTATTTTGACAAAAGTAAAATATCTTATTCTTTAGAATTTTAAAACATTTTTTTATTTTAATAATCTTTCAGTTTCACGTTTAATATCTCTTTCTTTTTTATCCTCCTTTTTATTATATAATTTTTTGCCTTTACATAATCCTATTTCTATTTTAAGTAATTCATCTTTTAAATAAGCTTTTATAGGAATTATTGTTAGCCCTTTTGTTTCAGTTTTTTGTTTTAATTTTAAAATTTCATTTTTATTAAGAAGTAAGGCCCTATCTCTTGTTGGTTTAGGAGAAAAATTATTATTGATATTTTGATAATTTTTAATATAACTATTTTTAAGCATAACTCCTTTATTAGTTATTAAAACAAAACTTTCATTTAAAGTCATGCCATTTTGTCTAACAGATTTAATCTCACTACCTAGTAAACTAATACCTGCTTGGTATGTTTCCAATACAAAATAATTAAAATGAGCAAATTTATTTGTAGCAACAACTTTCATTATTGTTTTTTCCTTTTTATAATTTCTCCTTACTTTCTTACTAGAAAATAATAACACAAATAAAAAAAAATAGCAAATTTATTAAAAAAACTAAGTACACGACTTAATTACTAAAAATTATATAATATAAGGTAAGATAATATCGACAAAAAAATATATAATAAAAAAACATTTTATAATAAAGTAATAAAATGTTTTTTATAATATATTGATTTATAGTTATTTATATTTATCTTGAATTATAATAATTAAAAATTTTTATAAGAAAAAACTTGAAATCAAAAAATTACAATTTTAAAAGATATAAATTTCTTAAATATCCACTTTGTAATTTAAGAGTTTTTAAATAATTTAAACCTGCTCCTTCCAAGGTTTTACAACCTTTAATATTGTCAGGATGAGCCATAGCAATAACATATTCAAACTTCTTTTTTATAGCATACTCAATTGAAAGCTTTTGTAAAAAACTTGCTATTTTAAGTCCTCTATATTCAGGCAAAACTAAATTCCCTCCTAACTCACAAATATTAGTTGAAGAAATATCATAAAGAGGTTTTTCTTCCTCCATATATTTTTTATCAAAAATTACAACCGATACACCAACTAATTTATTTTTATGATAAGCTCCAAATATGGTTGCATAATTTTTATTATATATCATGGAATCGTATTCATCATTACTATAAGGAATAAAATAATCTTTATTATCCAAATTGCTTAAAACATGATTTACTAAATTTAAGAATTGTTCTCTATCGTTTTCTTCAACTATTTTAAATTCTAGTTCAATATGTTGTTGAGGTTCCCAAGCAGGAGAACATGGTAAACCCAGCCTCATTTTACCCTTCCAATAATACTTTTCAAACTTATCAATTAATACAACATCATCTTTTTCTAGGTTATATTCTTTATCTTCTACAACTAAAATACCATTACCTGATAATACATGAGCCATTTCTTTGCATTCTTTATTTAATGCATAAATTCCTTCCCCTGATGGAAATCTACCATCAATGTCAACTATACAATAATTAATATCATTATCCTCAATATTATATTCATACGTTTTATTAGTTTTTCCATTGAAAAATTCAGCTTGGTTAAATTTTTTATATATCATTTATTTTCCCCTATTTTTTATTATTGATAAGTCGACAACATATTTGCAAATTATCATTATTCATTTAGTGTTTTATTATTATATTTTTTAATTATTGAACTAAAAATTTTTCTAAATATAAAAGCTATTGTTTTAAATATAATTTCTACCGCTATTCCTAATAATACCAAGGCTAAAGCGAAAGCTAAAACAATTAAAACACTGTCTACTCTCCCATAATATTTTGAAATATCAAAAAGAGTATAATATATAAAAGGTTTTATCGCAGATTCTTGTAACAAGTATATACCAAATGTACATGAAGAAACAAAACATATAGTTTTATGTAAAATATTATTTTTAATTTTTATATCTTTAAATAAAAGTAATAAACAAATGCTAGCAATTAAAACAAGGGGTGAATTATAATCTAATGTATTATAATAAATTATATGAATTAATTGACCATTTGTATCAATAAAAGTCATTGCCCATAACAAAATTGTTGAAAGAATGTAAATTAAAAAAATGTATACTTTTTTAATTTTAGGAGGATATAGTCTTAAGAAGCCACCTATCAGATAAAGAATTATAAACCACAAAATACTATATCCGTAATTTAAACTTGCAACCTCTGAAAATCCCAAATTCCTACTTGCATAAAAGGTAAAAACCACAAGGCCAATAAATAAAATAGACAATTGTTTTTTTGTTGCGTTATTTAGTATTAAATTTAAAAATGGTGAAAATAAATACATTATAAAGTATGCTGTAAAAAACCAAAAACTATTACCAAGGATAGGCATACAATGTTTTAATAGATAAATAAAATCAAAATTTTTAACTATAAAAATGCTATTAATTAAATAAAATATAACAGAATATGCAAAGACTTGTAACCAAAGAAAAATAACTTTTTTTAATTTAAATTTGCTTTTAACTAAAAAGAAGAAGAAATTAAAACAAAAATATTTACTGATGTAGTAAAAAATGAATAAAGTAATTTTTGACTATATAAGCTGTACCCCCCCCCCTGCGTTTTCTAGCATACCTCCATAGTTCATAAGATGAACGCAAGATATTAAGAAGATAGCAATAATTCTTAAAATTTCAAAACCTGTTTCTCTATTATTTCTAATTGATACTATGGTATTTTGTAAAATAGTATTTTCATTATTTATGTTTACTACATTTTCTACATTATCTTTTTCCATTGTGTAATTTTCTACTTCCTTTATTTATTTAACTTTTTAACAATATTAAAGTTTATTTTTCTTTCGCTTAAAACACAATCTATAAGTTCAACTTCAACTTTTTCACCTATACGATAAAATTTTCCGTTAGCACCAACTAAAGCAAGTGAATTATCATCATAATTGTAAAAATCATCTGATAATGAGGAGATTGATACAAATCCTTCACAAGTGTTGTCTAGTTCTACAAAGAAGCCTCTTGCTGTAACCCCACTAATAATACCTTCAAATTTTTCACCTATAAACTGCGACATATATTCACATTTTTTATAATCAGTAATTGCTCTTTCAACTTCTTCAGCATTCTTTTCTGTATTACTTGATTGCATTGAAGCCTTTACAACAAAATCTACCATTTTAGGTGATTTAATATAAGAGTTATTATGGTGCAAATATTCTTTTATAATTCTATGAATACATAAATCAGGATATCTTCTTATAGGGGAAGTAAAATGACAATAAAAATTAAGTGCTAATCCAAAATGTCCTAAACATTTATCAAAATATTTAGCTTTCTTTAAACTTCTCAACATTACCATATTTACAACCTTGCTAGAAGGCAAATTTTCTACTTTTAATAAAATAGATTGTAAATCTTTTGGAGAAATATCTTTTTTTTCTAAATCAAATTTAATACCTAATGAAGAAAGGAAATTAAAAAATGATTGCATTTTTTCACTATCTGGCTTTTCATGAACACGATATACAAATGGGATTTTTAGTGTATCAAACTTTTGAGCTACAACCTCGTTTGCTATAACCATAAAAGTCTCTATAAGTTTAGTGGACTTAGTAGCAAGTCGTTTTTCTATTCTTATAGGTTTATTGTTTTCATCAACAATTACTTTGCATTCAGGCAATTCAAAATTTAAAGAGCCTAAAGCCTTTCTTTTATCTTCAAGGATACATGATAATTCATACATATCAAGAATAGTATTTTTAATTTCACTTAGTCTTTTAGATGTATTTGTATTCCCCTCAATAACTTCTAAAACTTCATCATAATTAAGCCTATATTTACTTTTAATAACACTTTCGCAAACTTCACTATTTATTACATTGCCTTTTTTATCAATTTTCATTATTACACTAAGTGCTAACCTATCCACATTAGGATTAAGCGAACAAATACCATTACTTAGTTCTTTTGGCAACATAGGAATTACTTGATTTAAAAAATAAATACTTGTACCCCTCTCAAAAGCACTTTCATCAAGTTTGCTATCTTTTCTAACATATTCTCCAACATCAGCAATATGAACACCTAATTCATAAGTTCCATCAGGATTTTTATTAAGCGAAATAGCATCATCAAGGTCTTTTGCATCTTTTCCATCTATAGTAAATAACATAAGGTCTGTTAAATCTTTTCTAGTATTAATATAATTATTTTTATCTATTTCTTGCTTAAAAGATTTTGCTTGTCGCAATGCATCATCAGGAAACTTTTCAATAATTTTATACTGACGCAATAAACATTTAATATCATTTCCTACAGCATTTATATCGCCTATAACTTCAACTATCTTACCTACAGGATTACCACTTTTAACTGCAGTTAAATTAACAACAACTTTTTCTCCATCTTTTGCTCCATTAATATCTTTTGCTTCAATAAAAATATCCTTATCAAAATTCTTTTTATCACTAACAACATAGCCATAGTTTTTAATAAGTCTAAATGTACCTATAATATTATCATCTGACCTATTAAGAATTTTAATTACTTTACCTTCTCTTTTTTTACCACCATATTCACCAGATAAAATTTTAACTAAAACAGTGTCTCCATCAAAACTATTAAGTAAGTTTCTTTTCTGAACAAAAATATCTCCTTCAGAATTTAATACAAAACAATAGTTATGTCCTGAATAACTAACTTTACCTTTTACAATATTAAGACTTTTACAGGTTGCATATTTATTTTTTGAAAATTCAAATATATCACCATTTTGTTCAAGTTCATTAATTTGAGATAAAACATCTTCATAATTAACTTTTAATATATTACTTAAAATTTCTGCTAATTTATTTTTACCTTTATAATTAACTTTTCTTTCATCTAAAAATTTTAAAATACTTTTTTTAATACTATCCATATTATTAGTTTATACAATTACAAATTTAAAGTCAAAAAAAAACACCTTGATAATAAAAATCAAAGTGTCATAATTTTTAAAATTAATTTTATTATTAATTAACTCCAAATACTATTAGGATAAATTTCAGTTAATATAAAGAAAATAATAACAGTTACTGCAATAAAAATTGATAAAATAATAGTTGCTCTTCTTAATCTACCTTCTTTATTTGCTCCCTTATTTTGAGCATAGTAACTTTCCTTTATACCTGTAATGGCATTTGAGCCACCTTCTTCACTTTCTTGACATAAAACAATAACAATCAAAGCAATAGAAGCAAGTACAATAAGAATTAATAAAATAAATTTAATAATAGGAAATGAATTTACTACCCAGTTAGGTAATATAGCATCACAAAGTAAATTAAACATACTAACTCCTCATATAAACTATTTAAAGAATAGTAACACAAAAAAAAATAAAAATCAACTTAATTAAATGTTACACAAATAAATTATTCCCTTCATTTGACAAATTATTAATTTTAAAATAATGCAAATGCCAAAGTACAGCAAATAATGGCACTAGCTACATTTTTTAAAGTTTTGCCTAATTTATCATAATCATCTTTTAATAATAGATAAATAAAAAATAATCCAAACAATAAAAATATTGTAGCTATAGATGACCTAAAACTATAAAAAAACTGAGCCTTAATCATTCCCCATAAATTATTTAATAAGTCCATTTTAAATTATCCTTGAAAAAATATTGTTAAATTATAATTATTTACAAATGATATTTTACAACATAACAAATATTTTTTCAAGAGTGAATTTTTAATTTTTTAGTATTTTTATAAAATAAAACAAATTAATCTTTTTTCTTTCTACATGCTTTTGGTTTAAAAGCACTAACTATTTTTGCAAACTTTTCTGGCATTAAAGATGCACCACCAATTAATGCCCCATCTAATCCTTCAAATTTACCAATTTCTTTACAATTAACTTCATTAATGCTACCGCCATAAGTTATAATAACATCTTTGGCAATTTTTTCATCATACATAGAAGTTAAAATATTTCTTATTACTTTTACTGTTTCTACTATTTCTACATCCATAGGAGTTACCCCAGTCCCTATAGCCCAAACAGGTTCATAAGCAATAATAATATTTTTTAATTCATTAGCATATACCGATTTTAATCCCTCTGTTATTTGGCGAACTAAAACTTGTTCAGTCATTTGATTTTTGCGTTCGTACATAGTTTCACCAACACAAAAGATACAAATAAGACCACTTTTTAAACCTCTTAATATTTTTTTATTAACAAGTTCATCAGTTTCATTAAAGTTACTTCTTCTTTCGCTATGGCCAACTATAACAGCATCTACACCTAAACCAGATAACATATCAGCACTAACTTCCCCAGTATAAGCCCCTTTTTCATTTTCGTTCATATTTTGTGCTGCAATCATTACATTACTTTTTTTAGTTTTTTCAATAGCAGTTTTAAGTGAGGTAAAAGGAATGCTTAAAATGATTTTTGTTTCATTTCCTTCTACAAGAGGTAAAAAAGTTTTTAAATATTCTTCAACCTCACTATCACTTTTATTCATTTTAAAATTTGCCATTACATATTTATTTCTCATTATTTTCTCCTTAACAAAATACACATAATATAATTATTGTTTATTAATTATGCATCAAAAATTAATTTTATTAATTAAAACATAGGTTTGCCTGTCATTTCTTTAGGAATATCTATATTTAACATTTTAAGTATTGTAGGAGCAATATCAGCAAGAGTACCTTCTTCCCTTAACTTTCTTTTTGGTTGCTCGCTATCAAATAAAATAAATGGAACTACAGCTGTTGTATGAGAAGTATGAGGTGTACCATCAGGATATTCCATTATATCAGCATTACCATGGTCAGCTGTTATAATCCCTTGCCCCCCACGAGATATAACTTCATCAACAACCTTTTTAACACATTCATCAACAATTTTAGTTGCTACTCTTGCTGCATCTTTTACTCCTGAATGACCAACCATATCACAATTCGCAAAATTAATAGCAACAAAATCATATTTATCTAAAACCTTTAAAACTTGCTCAGTAATTTTTCTTGCACCCATTTCTGGTTTATTGGCATAACTAGCCATTTTTTCACTTGCTACAAGTATTCTATCTTCACCTTCATAGGTATCCTGTTTACCAGAATTAAAGAAAAAAGTTAAATGAGCATATTTTTCAGTCTCTGCAACTTTGACTTGTTTTAAGTTATTGTTTGCTAAAACTTCACTTAATAGTTCCGTAGAAGATTCAGTTTTATAAGCAACCTTAACTTTTCTAAAGTTTTCATCATATTCAGTCATTGTTATAAAGTCTAATTTTAAATCTTTAACAAAATCTAAATCGTTATCTTCTACCATTACATAAGCAAGTTGCCTTTCTCTATCAGCACGGAAATTATAAGATATTACAAAATCTCCCTCTGAAATTTTTGTAATGGGTTCGTTATTTTTTGTTAAAACAATAGGCTTTATAAATTCATCAGTTTGACCATTATCATAAGCTTTATCTATAGCACTATTAAAATCTTCAAACTTTTCTCCCTTAGCTTCAACCCACAAATCATAAGCAATTTTATTTCTATCCCAGTTTTTATCCCTATCAAGAGCATAAAACCTGCCTACAATGGTAGCTAATTTACCTACTCCACATTTATTAATATAATCTTCAACTTGTTGTAAATAAGTTTTTATGCTTTTAGGTGCAGTATCTCTGCCATCACCTATGAAATGAATATAAACGTTGCTAAAGTCTTTTTTCTTACATAAATCAAGCAATGCAAATAAATGATTAATATGTGAGTGGATTCCACCATCACTTGCCATACCTATTAAATGTAAGTTTTTATTATTTTTTTTGGCACCTTCTATTGCCTCAACCAATACTTTGTTTTTAAAAAACTCACCACTTTCAATATCTTTATTAATTCTTACAAGAGGTTGATATGTTACTCTACCACTTCCTATTGTCATATGTCCAACTTCACTTGTTCCTGCTTGACCTTTAGGCAGTCCAACATATTCTTCACTTGCTCTAAGAGTAGCAAAAGTATATTTGTCTCTTAACTCTCTTAAATTTTTTGTATTTTCAGGAATGATGCCACTGCGATCAAAATCATTTGGCATACCAAAACCATCCATTATTATAAGTGTTGTTAATTTCTTTTTCATTTTTTTGTTTACCTTTTTTTTAATATAAAATATCAAACAAAAATTTTATTATTTTTCTTTAACAGTTTTTTTACTATTTGTTTTTTTAGTAGTAGATTTTTTAGTTGTTGTTTTCTTTGCAGTAGATTTTTTTGTAGCAGGTTTTTTTGATGTTGATTTTTTAGCAGTCTTAGAAGTATTTTTATCTTTTACAAACTTTTTTTCTTGCCCTACTTCATCTATTGCTTCAACGCCAGGCAACACTTTACCCTCTAACATATTTAAACTTGCTCCACCACCTGTTGAAATATGATTAACTTCTTTAGCATAACCGCTTTTAATAATAGCAGAAGCACTATCTCCACCGCCTATAAAAGTGAATGCTTTTGTTTTGCTTATTGCTTTTGCAATTTTATTTGTGCCTTTTGCAAATTTATCAAATTCAAAAACACCTAAAGGTCCATTCCAAACTATGGTCCCAGCTTTTTTAATATATTTTTTAAATATCTTAATTGTTTTTTTACCAATATCCATTCCCATATATTCATCAGGAATTTGCTCAGCAGAAAATTTTTTAGATTTTGCTTCGCTTGAAAAATCTAAAGCACAAACAGTATCAACAGGTAAAACAAGTTCTACATTATTTGCTTTTGCTTTTTCAATTAAAGATTTTGCAAGTTCTAGTTTTTCTTCATCAACAAGAGATTTACCAACATTTCCGCCCAAAGCTTTTTTAAAGGTATAAGACATACCACCACCTATTAAAATGGTATCTGCTTTTAAAATAAGGTTTTCAATTACAGGTATCTTATCTTTAATTTTTGCACCACCTAAAATAGCAACAAAAGGTCTTTTAGGATTATCCAAAATTCCATTTATAACTTTTAATTCTTTTCCCATTAAAAAACCTACTGCATTAGGTAAAAGGTTTGCAACACCATAAGTAGATGCATGTTTTCTATGAGCAGTACCAAAAGCATCATTAACATAAATATCTGCAAGGCTAGCAAGTTCTTTACAAAAACCTTCATCATTTTCTTCTTCTCTTTTGTCAAAACGCAAGTTTTCTAAAACTAAAACTTCACCATCACAAAGTTCCTTTGATTTTGTCTTTGCATCTTTACCAACGGTATCTTCTGCAAAAAACACTTTATGCTTTAAAATTTTTTCCAATTTTTCAGCAACTGGTTTTAATGAATACTTTTTATCTATTCCTTCAGGTCTGCCCAAATGAGAGCATATAAGAACCCTTGCTCCATTTTCGCATAAATAATTTATGGTAGATAAAGATTCCATAATTCTAGTATCATCACTAATTTCTCCTGTTTCTTTATTTAAAGGAACATTAAGGTCTAAACGCAATAAAATTTTTTTACCTTTAACTTCAATATCTTTAATTGTCTTTTTCATTTTCTTCTCCTGCTAATTTATTAATTAATATAATAATATATATGATAGTACTTTTATTTTAGCAATTTTATTATTTTTTGTATATTTATTTTACAGTAAAATTTTGCTTTTTTTGTTTTATATGTTTTATTTTTACAAGTTTGTTATTAAGAATAAAAAGATTATTAACTTTAACCTAATCAATATTGTTAAAATAATTAAAAATCATTTCTTCCATAACTTTTAAATCATTTATAAGAACAATTTCTCTTTTTAAATCAGTTGAATTTTTTAAACCACTTAAATATGATAAAATATACTTTTTAAATATCTTTACAATAAATTCATCACAATATTCTTTTTTTAGTAAAGTTAAATGCATTTTAATAATTTGTTCTTTTGTTGGGAAATTAAATGATATATTTTCTTTTTTTATCTTTTCATTTTTTATTAATTTATTACTAAAACTGTTGTTATTTTCATTTTCAACAAGTTGTCTATAAAAATCAAAAAATGAAGGAACAATTTTATTTGCAATACTTAAACTATTATTTATTTCAAAAAAGATTTCTGGTTTCTTTAAAGCCTCTCTACCTATCATAACTCCATCACAAATCTTGGCCATTTTATAATAGGTTTCTAAATCTACTACATCTCCATTACCTATAACAGGTATACTTACATTTTGTTTAACCTTTTTTATGTCCTCTAAATTTACTGAACCTGAAAACATATCTTCCCTAGTTCTAGGGTGAATGGTAATAGCACTTGCTCCACTTTCTTGACACATTTTTGCAAATTCAACTAATTTATCATCTGACTTATAAAAACCCTTACGAAACTTTACAGTTACAGGTTTATTAGTACTTTCTACGCAAGCCTTTATGATATCCCTAGCCAAATCTAAGTTTTTCATTAAGGCACTTCCATCACCATTTTTTACAATCTTTGGTGCAGGACAACCCATATTTATATCAATTATATCAAACTTATCTAAAACGCCGCCTTTAAGTACACTTCTAAATATTTCAGGTTCATGTCCAAATAATTGAACAGCACAAGGTCTTTCTATTTCTGAAGTATCAAGTAGTTGTTCTGTCTTTTTGCTTTTGTAATATAGTCCTTTAACACTAACCATTTCAGTATATGTTAATCCTACTCCTAACATTTTACATAATGTTCTAAAAGGTTTATCTGTAACACTTGCCATAGGGGCTAAAAATAATCCGTTTTTAATTTCTATATTCGCTATTTTCATAAAACAATATTAACACATTATCTATAGTTTTTGCAAAACTTTTTGTAAAAGAAAAAGGATCTTACTTATTTAAAACATCTTTTATAAGCCTATAATAATTAACTAAAAATTTTTAAATGCCCATTTAGCTTAAAAATTTATAAACAAAAAATGTTGTTAAATTAATTAACAACATTTTTAAATATTTTTCCTGTTTTAAATGATGGAATATTTTTTGCTGGTATAATTTTTCTTAATCCTGCATTATTAATACATCTTTCTTTATAGCTTTTCACATAAAATTTTCCAAACCCATAAAAGTTTACACTTTGCCCTTTACGAAGGCTTTCACAAATTAAGGAATAAGTGTTTTCTAAAACTCTCTTACAGGAAGAAACACTCAAATTGGAATTTAAACTTAATACTTTTAAAAATTCTGTTTTGTTCATATTTTAATGATTTACATTTTTCTAAATTTTAAACTATGATTTTTGACTTTGTTTTTTTAATTTAAAAAATGATGTTTCATCTTTATTAAAAGTTCTTAACACAAAAATAAGAATAGCATAAACTATTGCCCCTAAAACAAATGAAAATACTACACCAATAGTTTTACTTCCTACAATATTTAATAGAATAAAAATAACTAAAGACATAACACAACTTGATATAAATGGTGTTACAATAGTTCTATAAAAAGAAAACTCAATTTTAATTTTAGTTTTAAAGTAATAGATATTTATTAAACTAGAAATTAAATAACACAAAGCATTAGATATAACAGCACCTGCAATATTAATATTTGGAATATTTATCAAAATTACTTCGCAAATAACTTTTATTACAAGAGAAATTGATAAGCTAATTACAGGTATATAAGATCTATTTATTGCTTGCAAAAGTGCAGTTGAAATTTGTAAAAAAGATAAATACAAAACATTTATACTAGATAGTGTTAAAAGAGATGATGCCACATTAAATTCATATATACTAGAGAATGTAGAAGAGTATAAAACTTTTAAAATATAGGGAGAAAACAAAACAAATATAAACACACATGGTAAAGAAACAAGCATTGTAAGTTTTATAGCAAGAGAAGTTTTTTTATTAATTCCTTCAAAATCTTTTTTTGATAAACTAAAAGTAATATAAGGTACAATACTCATACAAACTGCCACCGAAAGAGTTGAAGGCAAACTTACCAAAGTATTTACAACACCAGAATTTAAACCTAATAAACTAGTTGCAAATAGTTTATCAAAATGCATAGATTTTAAAATATTAACAATTAAAAAACTATCAATAACCATAGACATTGGTAAAATTACACTACTTAATGTAAAAGGGATTGCCGTTTTAAAAATATGTTTAATAATATATTTCTGAGAAATTTCTTTTTCCTTTTCTTCAGCATTAGAAAAATTAAAATAAGTTTGATTTTTTTTCTTAAAAATAAAAAAATAAATAACAAAAAAAAGTGCAGTTATCCCTTCTGCTATAGTTACTCCTAACAAGGCACCTATTGCTCCAAAAATAACACCTTTTGCACTTAATATTTTAGCAAATAAAAAGCCCATAGAAAGTTTACATAATTGCCCTACAACCTGAGAAGTTGCGGTTGGAGTCATGTTTTGTAAACCCTGAAAATAGCCTTTAAACGCACAAGAAATGGCCACAAGAAAAATACTAGGAGCAACAGAAAGATAACAAATAAAGGCATTTTCTAGTCCTTGTAATGTTGCTATAACTCTAGAAAAACAAGCAAGTAAAACCCCTGCTCCAGAGCCTAAACAAGCAAGTAATAATAACGAAGCTTTAAATGTTTTATAAGCAAGTAAAGTCTGTTTTTCAGCAACCAAATTAGAAACTTGTCTTGATATAGCAGTTGTAAAACTTGAGGAAGTTAAAGTTAATAAAAAAGCATAAATAGGAAAAATTAAATAATACACTCCCATACCTTGACTACCTAGAATGTTAGTCAACGGTATCTTATAAATAGCACCTAATATTTTACATATAATACCACTAATTGCTAAAAGCAAGGCACCTACAAAAAACGATTGTTTTTTCATCTTTGCTCCTAAATAACTATTTAATTTTAGCATTTGTTTTTTTATAAAAATTTATTTGCTTATACTAAAAATTTTTTATTGTTTATTTAAAACTAAATAAAAAAACTCCCCCATTACCGTAATTCCCATAGGGAATATAATAAAACGCAAATAAAAAGGTTTAGGCATAGCGTTAAGCTGTGCCTTTTCTATACTTTTTTTCGTGGACGAACTAGGCTACTCGTAGCCTAGTGAGATATAGATATGTTTTATATTTCCCGCAAAATTCAATCGGTTGCGTTCTTTCATTTTTCGTGATATAATGACAGTAAGATAAACAGTAATTTAATGAGGGGTTGTTATGAAACATCAAATTAAATATAAAATCATTACATTTGTTATATCTTTTATTTTAGTCGCCGTTCTCATACTATTGTTCTTTTTAGATATATCATTAGAATGGGGTTTTGAAAAAATACTTTCCTGTGTTGTATGCGGTATTTGGATATTCTTTTTGCCGCCTACCGGTTTATATTTCGCATATAAAATGAAAAATTCCGATTTGGAATATAGCGTAAAATTAGGGTTTTATATCGGCACGGGTTGTTTTATCGGTTTGTTGATTACGCCATATTATGGAATAAAATCCTATTTTTCCGATCTTAACTCAATTTACTATAATGGTGAAATTATTTGGTGAAATATAACGATAAATTTCAATTTATCTTTCTAAAAGGTTTGTAGTAAAAAGCTCTCGAACATATCGTTCGAGAGCTTTTGTCCTTGCTTGAAAGTATAACTCTTAATCATTTAGTTTTTTAATTCCCTATGGGAAGTGCGCTTTATTTAAAGGAAGTCTTTTGTATATAAAATATAAAATTAAAAGGTTAATAATGTTGATAAAAATTTAGTTAATAAGATTATATTATTTTTTGTATTATCATCAAGTTCAGATTCATCTTTTAGGATAATCAAAAAACCATTTTCAAAGCCCTCGCTTGTAATAGTAAAAATATATGTAAAATTTGAGATATTAGACTGTTCTTCTAAAAAAGGCATATCTTTAATCATTTCACATTTATTATCTTTTATTTTAATATTTGAAAGTATTTTTTTGTTCAAATATTCTTTTTTATTAACACCCTTACTAATAATAACTTTTTCATCATCACAAATAATACATGGCAAATTAAGTTCATCAAAAATTATATTCGCTAAATTTTCAGCAGAATTAAACACATTAGATAATTCAAAAAATTTTTCTAATACCACTTGATTTTTATCATTAATAGACATCTCAATTGAACTGCCCGATTTTATATTTAAAATTCTACGCATTTCCTTTGGAATTACTACCCTACCTAATTCATCTACCTTTCTTACCATTCCACAACCCATAAAAAAATACTCCTAAAAATATTGTTTGCAAGCATTTAAAAATATATACAAATATTTACATATTTTTGCAAATTTTTTAAGAAGTACTTTTTTATAATTAAATTTTTTAACGTTTATATTTTAAATAATTATTTTTAAAAAATAACAAAAATTATTTTTTAATTAATATAAAAATATTTAAAGACTTATCTTTTTTGGTTTTTCCCAACTAAACTCATCTCTACCAAAATGTCCATAACAAGCGGTTTTAGAATAAATAGGATTTAATAGGTCTAGTTCTTTTATCATATTACTTACACTAAAATCAAAATTTTTTAAAACAATTTCTTTTATTTTATCATCACTAAATTTGCCAGAACCAAAAGTATTAACTTCTACACTTATAGGATTTGCTAACCCTATAGCATAACTAAGTTCTACTTCGCACTTTTTTGCAAGAGCATTCGCAACAATACTTTTAGCTACATATCTTGCATAATAAGCTCCACTTCTATCAACTTTAGTAGCATTTTTTGAACTAAAACAGCCTCCTCCAACTTTTGCTACACCGCCATAAGTATCAACAATAATTTTTCTTCCTACACAACCACTGTCAGAAAAACTTCCCCAAATGTAAAACTCTCCACTAGGATTAATTATATATTTAATATTGTCAGTATTTAATTGACTAAATTCTTTTAAAACAGGATTAATAACCTCTAACTTAATATCATTAATAATTGTTTCATGCTCCAATCCTTTAACATGAGAAACCGACATAAGGATAGTATCAATAGAAACAGGAACTCCATCTTCATAACAAATTGATACTTGACTTTTTGCATCAGCAAAATATTTTTGAGAATTTTTTCTTCTAAAATCATCATAAGCTTTAACTAGCTTATGAGCAATAATAATAGGATAAGGCATAAAATATTTATTTTCATCAGTTGCATATCCAAACATAATTCCTTGGTCGTTTGCACAAAGTTCCTGTTTTTTTACAGCATTAGCAATATTTGGAGATTGTTGCGATAAAATTTTTGTTATATCAAATTCGTTAGTATAACCTATATCTTTTAAAACTTTTCTTGCAATTTCCTCATAATTAATTTTTGCAGTTGTTGTAGTTTCTCCGTAAATCATTAACCTATCATCTTTTATGGCACATTCAACAGCCATTTGACTATTTTTATCTTGCCTTAATGCTTCATCTAAAAAACTATCTGCAATAATATCGCAAGTTTTATCAGGATGACCACAATTTACACTTTCACTTGTAATTATTTTTTTCATGATTTTTTCCTCTTTTTAGTAAAAATTTTCTTCATATTGATGTTTAATTTTAAGTATTATAACTAAAAAACCCTATCTAGATTTATAGATAGGATTTTTCTCATAATTAAATTAATATCCCATCAATCAAGTATTAGCACCTTGTTAATATAAACAGGTTGCTGTGTGCTACAATCGGGCTTGTCCCTAACACACTCTTTATAGGTATAATTTATGATATAATATTTTATAAGTCTTGTCAATGTCTAATATTTAAAATAGAGTTTATCAAATAATTTTTAAAAAAATAATTTTAGTTTATATATCCTCAATATCAATATTAATATCATCAAAATCATTATTTGATTTTGCATTTTCTTCTTCTTTAAGCATTGACTCACCCACACCATTATTTTTAATTTCTGGCATATCTTCTGGCAATTGTTGAACAAGAATTTCTAAAGCCTGTTCAACACTCTTATTTCTAAATCTATCAAGGAAAACCCTTGTACGATTTTCATTAATATCTTCTTCAATCAATTCTTTTTTTGACATTTCAACAGGATTAAGATTTAATTCTTTATATAATATTTCACAAATATATTGGCTTAAAAACCAAAAGTAATTAGCAAGATTAAGATCATTATATTTAATTATTTGTCCCCACTTTGGACTTAATAATATCATATCAACAGCTGGATTCATAAAGGTTTTCATCTTTTGAGGAGCAAGCTTACTGCCACTAGAAGCAGCAATAATATTCCATTCAACCGACCTTTTATAATTTATAGGGAAAAAATCACTAAATCCTCGTTTATATATATAACCCATATAATCCTGTGAAGGAACATGACCCGAACATGCATAAGCACAAATTTGCTCTATTCGCTTAATAATAGTATTTTTATATTTATCTTTAATATATCTTGTTTGCATATCAACGGTTGCCACCCATGACCTAATTCTCAAAAACAATTCTTTTTGGTCATCGTAACTTAATTTATCAAAATCTTCCCTATTGTAATATTTTGGATTTTCAAATAAATTCATTTTTTCCCCTTTATAAAATATTTAATAATTATATTTAAAGAATTTAAATTAATATAGCAGTAAAAATACTTGATATTTTACCACTATATTAATTAAAAATTCAATTTAATTATTAAATTATATTTATGGTTAACACAAGGTCAAATACTAGAATATAATTTCCAACATCATATTTAAATTTTATAACTGTATTAAATGTGCTACCCTTTTCAAAATCAGCATACTTTATACGCAAATGGTAAAGATTATAATCTATTGTAACATCTTCAAAAACATTACTATCAAATTCAAAACTGTTTTTATTATACCCAGTAGAACTATTATATACAAAACCTGCAAGAGCTTCACTAAATCCATTATGATTAGGGTTCTCTACACCATTTTCAGTAAATTTGTATTTTGATTCATCAATAAGATTAATATATCCACTACCCTCATTTACATTTATAACTTTATAATCATCAGCAAACTCTAAAGTCATATTGCCAAGTACTTTTATTGTTTTTTGATAAATATAATTTCCACCATCTATAAAACCTAATAAAAGTTTTACATTAACTAGTTTATCATAATTTAAACTTGTAGAAGAAATCTTTAACTCACCATTAGTAAAACTGCCTGACATGTGTTTTTCAGCTTTAATAAAAGTATCATTATCTACATCACTAAATATGAACGAAACTGAAACTATATTATTTTTTACTTTTTCAAGTTCTCCACTAAATTGTGCATAACTATCTATACTTCCAGCAGTAATAGAGCCTACTTCACTTCCTTCTTCTATTACCCCTAAAGTTAAGTCATTCTCTTTAAATCTAGGTGTAACATTTATAACAAAACTTTCTTCATAGTTGCTAGAACTTCCATCGGTATAAACCTTTGTTAAAGCTAATTTTAAAGTTACTGAATAATCGGAAGGAACAGTAACAAATGATAATAAGTTTCCAGATTCCGATTTTGTTATTATAGGTTTTGTAATTCCATCAAAAGTTGGTAAAGATTCTGGTAAGGTAATAAATTCATTTAAATCTTTATTTCCTCCAGGTTTTCTATAAGTGACTTCAACTACTTTATTATCAACACTAGGTGAAGAAAACTCATTTATAAATTCTATCATATAAGCAGAAGAAATGTTTTGACTAAAGTTATATGTTGTATCTTCTCCGACCTTAATTTTAATTTTATTTGCATCTGCAGGAGAACCAATATAGAAAGAGAATGAAACAATATTGTTATTTAAACAATCTTTATTCATAACTAGTTTAGAGTAATTTTCTTTTCCATCAACATCTTCAAATGAAGCATATGAACTTGCTGCTATAGCAGTAAATAATTGAGAATAATCATTTACAGTCATATCAACCCCTAAACCAGATTTAACATTAATATTAAATATAGAACCCGTATTAGAACTATCTCCAAATACATCAACTTTATTTCCTTCATAACCTACAAAATCGATGTCATTTTTTGCTTCAATGGTTATTTCGGCACCAAATATTTTAAAGTAAATACTTGCAGATAAGTTATGATTAAGAGTTTGAATAAACATATTGTTAACATATTCATAGTGAGTATTAAAATCATAATCAGCATCGTTAGAGAAAATCGTAAATTCTACCAAAACCCCTTTACTATTTCCATCTTCATCAAGAACAACTGGGAAGTTTTTAAATACTAGCCCACCTTTTCCCATTGAAATTTCTTTATCAAATTTGTTTTCAAAACTATAAAGATTTGCAAGACTGATGCCTAAAGATTCATCAACTACTCTAAGTCCATATGAAAGAGACTCGGTAATTCCTGAACTATCCTCAGCATTATATTTGAAATAATATCTAAGATAATTTTCAATTCCATCACCATAAGTAAATGTCCCATTAACATAGTTTGCTCTAAGTTCTATAGCTTTTTCAGGTGAAACCCCATTATTGCCTGAAGAATTGTAATTTAAAACAGCTTCTTTAATTATCTTATCATTAATTTTAATATCTAGATAATTTGCATTAGAATTTTTCATTTTAAATTCAGCATAAACTTTTTCACCATTAACTTCTATACACATTTCAACACGGAAAATATTATCTAAATATCTGCCATCAATTTCTATTGTATTAACAGGATTAATAGTGTAAGAAAGTTTATATCCCACAACAACATTGTTTTTCTTTACTTCAATAAAGTTTTTACTAAATGTAATTGCGTCCATATTTATTTCATCTATTCCAATATATCTACTTGTATCAATTCCAGCAAAGTATTGTTTGTAAGAAATATTAACCTGATTATAAGCAACATAATTTTTAAGAGCTTCCATTTCATTACTTGTAATAAATATATAGTAAGTTTTTCTATCATCTTCATCATAAGTAGTGTTATCAAACTCTATATTGTATTCATCATCACTTAAATAACTAGAAACATAAAGTGAAGATAATTGTTCATAAACATCAATATTTACATTGGTTTTTTTACCCAACCAGTAAATAACTTCTTCCCCTTCAATTCCTTTATTTTCTATATAAACAAGTTGAGCAGTAATAATAAATGTTCCTATACCCGAAACGGTAAACGCATTGCCAAAATCATATTCATTATTTATTTTTAAATACTTATTATTAGATGTTGTGTTTTCAATATCTTGATAGAAATCAAAATCAGTATAATATCTTATACCATTTATAGTAAGATAAGGAATAACTTCAAAATTAGTTGAGTTTTCCATTTGTTCATAGAACTTTACCATAAATGAAGAAATTGATACACTAAATTCATCAATACTAAACAAAGTATCATCATTTATTGTTGAATGAATAGTAAGATATATTTCTCCAGAATATAAATAGTCTTGACCTATCTGAGTAAGATAACTAAAAACATTCTTTTCCTGATTAATTGTTGCCCATGAAGGTAAACATGAAATTGCTAAATTATTTAATTTGCTTGGTTCCAATTTTTGTTTAAGTTTAAAATTAAAGGTTGCTTTATAATCTCCTGCCTGAGTAGGAATAGTTGAAATAGTTGTTTTACTATTAATAGAATTTTCTGCAAAATCTAAATAAAATGCTAAATCGGTATAGGTAGGAGCAAAAGCAGTGGCAGGATTTATTACTATATTATTTGGACCTATATTAAAAGTTTCTCCACTTTTAACTCTAAATGAATTACCTTCTTCATATTTAGGTGTTAAGGAACCAACTTCATTAATTTTTGGAACAATATTAAATGTTTTATTTGCGACCGATGTACCTTCACCATAGTACCCTAAAGTTGCAGTTAAAGGAATATTATTTTTTAAATAATTATAATACGCATGAAAATCATTTATTTTTAATAACCAATACCATGTAGAAACTTGGTCGCCAAGATTTTCGCAATTAATATTTAAACCTCTATCTTCACCAACAATTTGTTCGGTATCAGAAGATCCATCCATTTTAGTTAATGTAATAAATTCAGGATATGATATTTTTAGATAAACATTATCTTTATATTCTAACTTACCTATTAAAGAACTAGGTGAATTAGTAGCTTCAAGATTTAAATTTAAATTAATATCATCACCTTTCGCATCTGGATTATTAATATATATTTTAATTTGTTTGTCTAATAAAACATCTTTATTTACGGTATAATTATCATCTTTATCAAATATAGTCATATTATCAATAATATAACTGCCCACAACAAAATCTGTGATATTATTTAATGCTTCTTTTTTGTTAAGTTCAATATCACTTCCCAAAATATTATTATTTTGAGCCTTATAAGTAGGATAAACATATAAATTTAACTTTGCATCACTAGAAATATTTCCAGCTTTTAAACAAATTGTTTCATCAAAAACAAAATTATTGCCATCATAACTATATTTAACTTGTATAATTTTATCAGGATATTTTTTACCTGTTTCATCAACAAAAAAAGCGACATCATCTATAGGTACATTTCCATTAGGTGCAAGTTCTAAATACATAGTTTTATCAATAAGATTTTCTTTTATTGCATCACTAATAGGCCATGACTTATCATAAGGAGTAAGTGAATTAACAGGGTCAACTTTAAAAGTATCAGTTACAGGAAATCCTTTTTTACAAATAAAAATTTGTTGGTCAGGAGTAAGTTTATTAGAACTCAAATTGATAGATACCGATTTTACAGGAACATCAACTAAAATATTACATTTTGCTTGGACATTTACATTAGCATTAGGTTCATCATATATAGCGGTTAAAGTAACATTGCCTCCAATATTAACACCTTTTTCTTGTTTAGGAACAATTGTAAAAGGTTCACCTATGTAAACTGTTTGCGGAAAATTTATTATTCTTTCTCCACCCATTGAAACAATAAGCTTTAATTTCTTTTTATTAACACCTTCAGTCGTAGTATCAATTTTCAAATACATATTTTCAGCAGATACAACTTCAGTTTTGTTAAAATGAAACTCTTCAGCATATACTAATTTTTCATTAAAACCGCCAAAAAGATACATTCCACCTATTGCAATACCTAGTGCTCCCAAAACACAAAGGAGGGATATTAAGATAATTAAAAAAACCTTCTTCATAAATTCTCCTAATTTAGTATGTGCGTAAGTAATAAAAAAACTAAATCAAAATTAAACAAAATTATTATAAATTCCCAACTTTACTACAATTTTAATTATACCTGTGAGGGCTTTAAAAAGTCAAACGATTTTAATACTTGTTATATCTTCATAACAGGTAAAAAGTATAAAACAAAAATAAAAAAACAAAATATAAAAATATCAAAAATTATTTTTAAAATAAAACTAATCATTGTCTTAATAGAAATAAAAAAAGAACACTATTTTTTAGTGTTCTTTATATAAAACAAATTTTAGTTTATTATATAAAATTATAAAAGAATAACCTTAATAATTCAAAAATGTAACATCAAATTATTATATTAATTCAACAATACACATTTGAGCATTATCACCGCGTCTTGTACCAGTTTTAAGAACTCTTGTATAACCGCCACCTTGACCATTTTGTTTATTCCTTTCGGCATATTTAGGAGCATAAACATTAAAGATTTTTTCAATAAGTGGATGATTAATATCCTTTGTTCTTTCATCAAAACTTGCTTTAGACTCTTTTGGTTGTCTTATTTCTTGCCTATCAAAAAGTTTAGACATAATTTTTCTTCTAGCATTAAGTTTGTTAGGACCATCATTTATAACTTCTCTTTTAACTTTAACGCCTTTACTATCAACTTCATTTTTAATAGCTTTAACTGTATCTTTATAATTATTAATAGCAATGGTTAAAATCTTTTCAGCATATCTTTGAACTGCTTTTGCTCTAGCAGAAGTAGTTTCAATTTTACCGTCCCATAAAAGCGAACTTGCTTGATTACGAATTAAAATTACCCTTTCTTTTGTAGGTCTATTTAATTTAGCAATAGCCATAATTTTCTCCTTTAAAAATTTGTAAAACTTAAATTATTAGTTTAAAATTATTCTTCATCGTTTCTAAGTGATAAACCCATAGCTTCAAGTTTATTAATAACTTCTTCTAAAGATTTTAAACCTAAGTTTCTTACTTTTAGCATATCATCCTTAGATTTTCTTGTTAAATCTTCAATAGTATTAATATTAGCTCTCTTTAAGCAGTTGTAACTTCTAACAGAAAGGTCCATATCTTCAATAGACATTTCCATTACTTTTACAGGTTTTTCAACTTCTGTAGAAACAAGAATATCAACATCACTCATAAAATCAACAAGGTTTACAAAAAGTTGAATATGGTCTTGAACAATTTTTGCTGCAAGACTAATAACTTCTTTAGCACTCATTGTACCATTTGTTTGAACTTCAAGAGTTAATTTATCATAATCTATAGATTGACCAACACGGGTATTTTCAACGTTATAATTAACAGCCTTAATAGGTGTAAAGATAGAATCTATAGCAATACAACCAATAGGGTCATCTTCTTTTTTATTTTTTTGTGCTGGAACATATCCTCTACCACGACCGATAGTAATTTCCATATTTAAATTTGCATCATCATCTAATGTACAAATTTTAAGTTCAGGATTTAAAATTTCTACTTGGTCATTAGTTTCAATATCGCTAGCATAAACAACCCCTGAACCTTTTTTCTTAAGGTATAAAGTTGTTGTAAAATCTTCATCTAAAACACTTGTTTTAACAGCAAGATTTTTAATATTTAAAATAATATCAGTAACATCTTCTGTTATACCAGGAATGCTAGAAAATTCATGTTGAATACCATCAATTTTAATAGCAACTGCAGCAGCCCCTGGCATTGAACCTAACAAAGTTCTTCTAAGACAATTACCTAATGTTATACCAAAACCTCTTTCAAGTGGTTCTACTACAAATTTAGCAAAACTACCATTATCCTTTTCTTCTGCTACAATTTTTGGTTTTTCAATTTGCATCATAGAAAAAATCCTCCTTATCTTGAATATAACTCAATAATCATATGTTCTTGAATATTCAAGTCTATATCATCTCTCTTTGGCAATGCATTAATTTTGCCAGTAAGTTTGTTAGAATCAAATTCTAACCATTTAGGCATAACAATTTTGATACCTTTAAGTTGTTTGAACTTTGGTAAATCTCTTTTGCTTTCTTTAATAGAAATTTCATCGCCTATTTTTACCATATAAGAAGGAATATTTACAACTTTACCATTTACGCAAATATGACCATGATTTACAATTTGGCGGCTTTCACTTCTTGAATCGCCTATACCCATTCTGTAAACAACATTGTCTAATCTTCTTTCTAATAAACTAAGCATATTTTCGCCAACAACACCTTTCATACGTGTTGCTTTTTCATAAGATTGTCTAAATTGTTTTTCTAATAAGCCATATGCTCTTTTTACTTTTTGTTTTTCTCTTAATTGTAAACTATACTCAGTAGTTTTCTTTCTACCCATACCATGTTGTCCAGGAACTACTGGTCTTTTTTCTATTGCACATTTAGGAGAAATACATCTATCTCCCTTTAAGAAAAGTTTACAACCTTCTCTTCTGCAAAGTCTGCAATCTGCATCTGTATATTTTGCCATTTCTCTATTTCTCTCCTCTTAAATTCTTCTTCTTTTAGGAGGACGACAACCATTGTGAGGGATTGGCGAAACATCACTAATCTTTGTAACATTAAATTCACAAGTAGATAATGCTCTAATAGCAGCCTCCCTACCATTGCCTGGTCCTTTAACATAAACTTCTACTGATTTTAAACCCTGGTCTTTTGCAAGTTTTCCAGCAGTTTCAACTGCTTGTTGAGCTGCAAATGGGGTGCTTTTTCTAGCACCTTTAAAACCTAATGAGCCGGCACTAGACCAAGAAATAGTGTTACCAGCCATATCTGTAAATGTAACAACAGTGTTGTTAAAAGATGCTTGAATATGTACTGCACCTTTATCTACATTTTTAGTTTGTTTTCTTTTTTTACTAGTTTTTTTAGTATCAACAGCCATTGTCTAACTCCTTATTTACCTATTACACTTTTCTTTCTAGCAACAGTCTTCTTTGGACCTTTTCTTGTTCTAGCATTTTGTTTTGTACTTTGACCTCTAACAGGTAAGCCTTTACGATGTCTTACTCCTCTGTAACAGCCAATTTCACTTAAAGCCTTAATATTAAGAGAAACTTCTCTAGTTAAATCTCCCTCAACAGTAAGATTTTTTTCAATATAATTTCTTAATGTTGCAACCTGAGCTTCAGTTAAATCTTTAACACGAATATCAGGGCTGATTTTTGTGTCAGCTAAAATTTTATTGCTTGTTTGTCTTCCAATACCTTTTATGTATGTAAGACCTATTTCAAGCCTTTTCTCGTTTGGTAAATCAACACCAGCAATACGAGCCATTTTCCTTTTTCCTCCATAATAAACTAAAATTAAAATTATTTGATTTTAAAAATATATATCTACATAAATGTGGATTTAAAAAGAATCTTCTTTTTAAACAGCCGCCCACATATTATGTTATTTTCAATATTTAAAAGTTCAAAGAAATATATTAACCTTGAACTTGTTTGTGTTTTTTACTCTTAGAGCAAATAACCATAACTTTGCCTTCTCTTTTTATAACCTTGCATTTATCGCAAATAGGTTTAACCGATGGTCTAACTTTCATTTTTCTAACTCCTCTATAATAGTGTATTTTAATTTGATTTACTTCTCCAAGTAATTCTGCCCTTTGTTAAATCATATGGGCTCATTTCAACTTTAACTTGATCGCCAACTAGAATTTTAATAAAATTCATTCTAAGTTTACCAGAAATATAACAAGTAATTATAACCCCATTTTGTAGTTTTACTTTAAAAGTTGCATTAGGTAAAACTTCAGTTACAACTCCTTCTGTTTCCAAACAATCTGATTTTGGCATAAAATCTCCTTTTTTTAAAGTAGTAATTTCAATCTTTGTGCAAAATGCCCGATAATTTCTTTTTGATTTCAAAATCGTATAACTTATTTGTTAATAATTTTTCTTCAAAACTATCATATTTTTCGTGCAAATCTTGTAAGTGTTTAATCCTCTTCTTTTTAGGATTTTGTAAAAGTCTATATTTTCCATCAACTACTTGTGCAAATTCACCATCAACTTTTACAACAACATAAATCCTACCAGTGTCATGCCCTTTTAAAGAAGTAACTATACAACCTTGTTCTATCAAAATACTTCTCCTTTAAGTTAAGATTTCAATGCCGTCACTTGTTATTAGAACAGTGTTTTCATAGTGGGCAGAAGGCAAACCATCTTTTGTTTTGCAAAGCCAACCATCAATTATAACATGATAGTCACCCGCAGTAACCATAGGTTCTATGGCAATAACCATATTTTCTTTAAGTTTTGGACCTAGCCCTGCATAGCCATAATTTGGTACAGCTGGTTCTTCATGAAGTTCTTTTCCAACACCATGACCAACCATTTCTCTAACAATGCCAAACCCATGTTTTTCAACATATCGTTGAACTTGAGACGATATGTCTCCAACTGTATTTCCTGCCTTGATGTTTTTAATTCCTTCAAAGAAACTTTGTTTTGTAACATCAATTAATTTTTGATTTTCAACTGAGATATTTCCTACTGGAAATGTTCTAGCACTATCACCATGATATCCCTTATAACAAGCCCCCACATCAACACTTAATATGTCACCCTCTTTAAGAGGTTTATCATCAGGAAATCCGTGAACAACAACTTCATTAACAGAAGCACAAATGGTTGCAGGAAAGCCACCATAATGCAAAAACGAAGGTGTTGCGTTATTTTTTTTAATATAGTCGTAAGCGATTTTATCAAGTTCTTTTGTTGTAACTCCAGGTTTAATATGTTTTTCTACTTCTAATAAAGTATTTTTTGTTATTTCACCTGCAATCCTCAGCAATTCAATTTCCTTATCGGTTTTAATCTTAATCATAAATCGCCTTCTATTATATCTTCTTTAAAATCTCATCTAATAATATAAAAGTTTTTTCTTTTGTATCAGTAGATGTAATTTGTTCATAAATACCTTTTTGTTTATAAAAATCTATAACATCTTGAGGTAATTTTTGTTTTTCTAGTCTTGATTTGATTGTGCTTTCTTCATCATCTTCTCTTTGATAAACATCACCACCACACTTTTCACACTTGCCATTTACTAACCAGTCTAAGTGAGTAGGATTTCCACAGCCTTTGCACATTCTTCTTTTTGACAATCTATTTATAATTTCTTCATCATCAAGATGAATCATTATTGCTTTGTCTAAAGTTACCATTTCATCAAGTTTTTTTGCTTGTGCAAGATTTCTAGGAAAACCATCAAAAACAAAACCATCTTTACAATCATCCTTACTCAATCTATCAACAACAATTGAAATTGTAAGGTCATCTGGAACAAGAGCTCCCTTGTCCATATATTCTTTTGCTTTCTTACCAAGTTCCGTACCTTGAGCAAGATTTGCTCTAAATATATCACCAGTTGATATGTGAGGTAAATTGTATTTTTCACAAATTAAATGGGCTTGTGTACCCTTTCCACTTCCTGGAGGTCCTAATAAAACGATTTTCATAATTTTTTCTCCTCAAATTTTTAATAAAATTTTGTATATTAAATTAATTTTTCAAAGATTGTTTTATTTTAGAAAGCCCTTATAATTTCTCATCAAAAGTTGTGCCTCAAGTTGTTTATCAATTTCAAGTGCTACGGAAACTACAATTAAAAGTCCTGTTGCACTAAAAGCATTAATAAGCGAACCTGGAGTACCAACGAATGTGAAGATGTAAGTAGGAATCAAAGCAATAAAAGCTAAGAAAATTGCACCCCACAAAGTAATACGATTAGAAACTTTTTTAAGATAATCGGCAGTTGGTTTACCAGCACGATAGCCTGGAATAAAACCGCCATTTTGTTGAATTTGTCGAGATACATCTTCTGGATTAAAACTAATTTGTGAATAAAAGTATGAGAAAGCTAAAATTAAGATAGCAACTAACAAACTGTAAATCCAAGTACCTGAACCTAAATTTTTTGCATACCACATGTATGCACTACCTTCCTCAGTGCTATACCAAAAGATACTCATAATTAATTGTGGAAAACTAATTAAAGCAGTAGCAAAAATTATAGGCATAACACCAGAAGCATTAATTTTGATAGGAATGTTAGTGTTTTGACCACCATACATTTTTCTACCTTTAATTTGTTTAGCATATTGAACAGGAACTCTTCTCTCAGCACTATCAATCCAAACGATAAAAGCAAATATAGCTATTAATAATACAAAGAATAAAAGGATTGTCCAAACTTTATCTAAACTAGCAACTGAAATATCAGTAATTTGTCTGAATATTGCAGTACCTGCACTTGATAGCAAGCCTACAAAAATAAGAAGTGATAATCCGTTACCAACACCAAGAGCTGTTATCTTATCGCCTAGCCATACAGTAAACATAGAGCCAGCAACAAGAATTAAAACAACCATAGCACCTGTAACGAAAGCATTCCCAAAGAAAACGCTTGAATCTAAACTGCTAGTACCAAAACCAACAACAATACCTACAGACTGAGCAATCGCTAAAACTAAAGCACAAATTCTTGTGTATTTAGAAATTTTTTTCTTACCGTCCTCTCCTTGCTTAGATAATCTTTCTAAAGCAGGAATTGCAACTGTTAAAAGTTGAATAATAATTGAAGCATTAATATAAGGAACAACACCTAAAGCAAGTAAAGCACCATTTGATAATGCGTTACCACTTACAGCACTTATAATCGATAAGAACCCAGTATCTTTATTTACAGCACCTTGAAAGGTGGAAAGTGCAATACCAGGAGTTGGTATCCAGCAACCTAATCTATAAATAAGAAGTAGCAATAAAGTAAGAAGGATTTTTTTTCTAACCTCTTTAATTCTAAATGCTTCTCTAAGAGTCTTAAACATTATGCCTCCTCAATCTTTCCGCCAGACTTTTTAATTTTCTTTACAGCACTTGCAGAAAATTTATTAGCCTTAACGGTCAATGCTTTTTCAAGTTTACCATTGCCAAGAATTTTAACCCCATATTCTTCTACTTTAGAAAGAATACCTTTTTCTATAAGTGCATTAGCATCTACAATAGCATTTTCATCAAACTTATTTAAGTCTGAAATATTTACAATAGAATATTGTTTTTTGAAAATAGCATTGTTAAAGCCTCTTCGTGGTAATTTTCTTACAAGTGGCATTTGTCCACCTTCAAAACCAACACGAACACCACCACCACTTCTAGCATTTTGTCCTTTGTGACCTTTACCACTTGTTTTTCCAAGTCCACTACCTATGCCACGACCAAGTCTTTTTTCTTTAAATCTAGAATTTTCGGCAGGTTTCAATGATTGAATGTTCATTTAAAACTACTCTCCTTTCACTAAAATTTGTAAATGTAGTATTTTAATTACATTAAATTATTTACCAAAAGTAACAGAAATTATCTTTAAGATAAATAATTGCCATTATTAAAATAAAAAACTAAAAAAAATTAAATTTCTTCTACTTTAAGTAAATGTTTTACCTTAAAAATACTTCCCCTAATACTTTCATTATCTGGGAATATTTTAGTGGTGTTAAGTTTTTTAAAACCTAAAGCTTCAATAACTTTAACTTGTTTTTTATCAAAACCTATAACACTTTTAACATAGGTAACTTTAAGTTTGCCAGTGTTTTTTGCTTTTTTTGTTTCTTTCTTTTCCATAAACTTATTTCTCCTATATTATAGTTCTTCTACAGATTTACCGCGTAGTGCAGCAACTTCTTCTTTAGTTCTTAATAATTTAAGTCCTTCAATTGTTGCTTTAACACCATTAATTTTGTTATTTGAACCATGAGATTTTGTAACAATATCTTTAATACCTGCAAGTTCTACAACTGCTCTAGCACTACCACCAGCAATAACACCAGTACCTTGAGGTGCAGGGAACATAAGAACACTAGAAGCACCAAATTTACCAATAATATTGTGAGGGATAGTTGTTCCAACAATAGGAACTGAAATTAAGTTTCTCTTAGCAGCAGCAGTTGCTTTTTCTATAGCCTCTGGAACTTCGTTAGCTTTGCCATTTCCAACCCCAACTAAACCATTGTGGTTACCAACAACAACTAAAGCACTAAAACGCATTGTTCTTCCGCCTTTAACAACTTTAGCAACACGCCTTACTTCAACAAGTTTTTTATCAAACTCACTTTCTTCTCTTCTTGTTGTAGGTCTTTCAGGAGTTTTCTTTTTATCAAACTTTTTGTTTCCAGTTGACTTTTCTGCTGGACTATATGTTTTAACAGTTGATTTTTCTACTTTACCTGATTTCTTTTTAGGTTCTTCAGTTACAGGAGTTTCATTAACAACTTCATTTGAAGTTTCAACTTCTACATTATTAACTGCTTCAACATTTTCTTCAATTATATTATTGTCTTTCATATTTTCCTCCATTAGAACTCTAAACCTGCCTTTCTTGCACCTTCTGCTACTTGTAAAATTCTACCAGTGTAAAGATATCCGCCTCTATCAAAAACAACATTTTTGATACCTTTTTTAACAGCTTCTTTGCCAACTAATTCGCCAACAAGAAAAGCTTGTTCACTTTTAGTTTTACCTTTTAAAGTTTCGATAAGTTCTTTTGAAAGAGTGGAAGCACTACATAAAGTTGTGCCATTTTCATCATTAATAACTTGTGCATAAATATTTGATGTACTTCTATAGATATTAAGTCTAGGACATGTTTTTGTTCCAAAAATATGTTTTCTAACTCTTAGATGACGCTTTTTTCTTTGAACATTTTTATTAATTTTGTTAATCATATTTTACACCTTTCTAATTATTTCTTACCAGAAACTTTGCCGACTTTTCTAATAACAACTTCATCACTATATCTTAAGCCATAAGCATGATATGGTTCAACAGGTTTGATACCTCTAACTTTGGCTGCATATTGACCAACTTGTTCTTTTGATATGCCTTTAACAACTAAAGTAGTTGCATCAGGACATTCAAGAGTAATTCCTTCTTCTTCAATAAGTTCTACTGGGTGAGAAAACCCTATGTTTAAAACAACTTTGTTACCTTGTTTTGTAGCTTTATAACCAACACCATTTATAATAATAGTTTTAGAAAAGCCGTCAGTAACACCTTTAACCATATTGTTTATTAAAACTCTGTATAAGCCATGTTTTGCCTTAACAGTATTTTCATCACTAGGACGAGTTAAAACAACTTGGTTATCCTTTATTTCTACTTTAATAACTTTATCTACTTTTTGAGATAATGTACCTAACTTACCATTAACTGTAACAAGATTGTTATCATCAATAGTAATATTTACACCGTTTGGTATTTCAACTGGTAATCTTCCTATTCTTGACATATTCTAATTTCCTCCTTACCAAACGAATGCTAAGACTTCGCCACCAACGTTTTGGTTTCTAGCCTCTTTGTCCGTCATAATTCCTTTATTAGTAGATACAATAGCAATACCTAAACCATTAAGAACTCTTGGAATATCGTTGCATTCAGCATAAACTCTAAGACCAGGTTTAGATATTCTTTTTAATCCTTGAATAACTTTTTCGCCATTAGGACCATACTTTAATGTTAGTTTAATTGATTTGTAGTTGCCATCATCTACAAGTTCAAATTTTTCAATATAGCCTTCGTTAAAAAGAATTTCAGCAATGGCATTTTTTGTTTTTGAAGCAGGGATAACAACTTCTGATTTCTTAATTGTTAATGCATTACGAACTCTTGTAAGCATATCTGCGATTGGGTCAGTAACTATCATTTTCCTATTTCTCCTTTATTACCAACTAGACTTTTTAACGCCAGGTATTTCACCTTTATAGGCTAAGTTTCTAAAACAAATTCTGCAAATGCCATACTTTTTTAAAACTGCGTGTGGTCTGCCACAAATTGAACATCTTGTGTATTCACGAGTTGTATACTTTTGCTTTTTTTGTTGCTTATTTATCATTGATTTTTTTGCCATAATATTTTTTAAACCTCTTAAAATTATCTTTTACTGAAAGGCATACCAAATAAACTTAATAATGTGTATGCTTCTTTATCGGTTTTGGCTGTTGTAACAATGATAACATCCATACCTCTTATTTGTTCGACTTTTTCATAAGAAATCTCTGGGAATATAAGTTGTTCCTTAATTCCTAAAGCATAATTGCCTCTACCATCAAAAGCTTTTGTTGAAACACCCTTAAAGTCTCTAACTCTAGGTAGTGCAATAGCAATTAATTTATCTAAAAATTCGTACATAATATTTCCACGAAGTGTAACTTTTGCACCAATTTTTTGATTTTCTCTAACTTTAAAGTTTGAGATAGATTTTTTTGCATAAGTAGGAATTGCCTTTTGACCAGTAATTGCAGTAAGTTCATCAAGTGCTAAATTAAAACTTTTTGAATTATCTTTAACAGCACCTAAACCCATACAAACAACTATTTTTTCTAGTTTAGGAATTTCCATAACATTTTTATAAGAATATTCTTTCTTCAATGCTGGAACAACGGTTTTTTTGTAATAATCACGTAGTCTAGCACTATCTTTTTTATTTGCCATTTCTTCCTCCTACTTTGCACTCTTTGCTGTGCTAGTTGTTTTCTTATCTGCTGATTTAGTAGTTGTTTTTTTATCTTCTACCTTCTTAGCAGGCTCGGCTTTTTCTACTTTCTTTGTTGAAGTTGATTTAACTTCTTTTACTTCTGCTTTTGCATCAGTTTTTTCTACTTTTGCAGTAGATTTTGTTTCTGCTTTAACTTCAGCTGATTTTACAGTTTTTGTTTCAGTTGCAGTTTCTTTTTTAGCAGTTGTTTTAGTTTCTGCTTTCTTTGTTTCTACTTTAGCAGTAGTAGGTTTTGCTTCTGCTTTTGCAGTAGATTTTTTTGTTGCCTTTTTAGCATTATCTAAATTTGCTCCACAATGTTTACAAGTTCTTGTCTTGTTTCCATTTTCACTAATTGCATGAGCAATTCTTGTTGCTTTGTCACAAGATGGACAAACTACCATTACATTACTGGCAGGTATTTTACCTTCTTTTTTAACAATGCCACCTTTGTCTTGTGCAGATTTTGGTTTGTTATGTTTAACAATAATATTTAAACCTTTAACAGTAACTTTGTTTTCTTCTGGGAAGCAAGACAATACTTCGGCTGTTTTACCAGTATCTTTACCAGTGATAACTAAAACTTTATCACCCTTTTTAATATTCATTTTTGCCATACTCTTAAAACTCCTTATAATGTCTCAGGTGCTAAGGAAACAATTTTCATATAACCATTTTCTCTAAGTTCCCTTGCAACTGGTCCAAAGATACGTGTACCTTTTGGTTGTTTTTGATTGTCTATAATAACAGCAGCATTGTCGTCAAACTTAATTGATGAACCATCTTGTCTTTGAACACCCTTACTTGTTCTAACAATAACAGCTTTAACAACATCGCCTTTTTTAACAACTCCACCAGGAGTAGCTTTTTTAACAGAGGCAATAATAACGTCCCCGATATTTCCACTTCTTCTAAAAGAACCACCGAGTACTCTAATGCACATAATAACTTTAGCACCTGTGTTATCAGCAACCTTTAATCTTGTTTGTGGTTGAATCATAAACTTATTACCTCCTATTATTTTGCTCTTTCAACAATTCTTAAAAGTCTAAAGTGAGTTGTTTTGCTTATAGGACGGGTTTCCATAATTTCAATGGTATCGCCTACATGACACTCATTGTTTTCATCATGTACTTTAAACTTTTTAGTAATTTTAACGACTTTTTTATATAGTGGGTGTTTAACATTTGAAGTAACACTAACAACACAAGTTTTTTGCATTTTGTCACTTACAACAACACCAATTTTTGTTCTTCTATTATTTCTCTCTTCCATACTTCTCACTCCTATGCCTTAGCCTTTTTACTAGAGGTTGTATTGATATTTAATTCTCTTTCAGTAAGAACAGTTTTAATTTTTGCAATATCTTTCTTTAAAGAGTTTAGAAGCATTGGATTAGCTAAGTTACCAGTTGCATGTTGAAATCTTAAATTAAAAAGTTCTGCTTTAACTGATACTAATTTTGCGTTTAATTCATCATTAGTTAAACTTCTTATTTCATTTATCTTCATTAAACTGCACCACCTTCTACTTCATTTTGCTCATTAGCAACTTCAGTTTCACCTACAACAGGGGTATCTTCAACTCTTTTAATAAATTTTGTAACGCAAGGTAATTTATGACCTGCAAGACGAAGAGCTTCTCTAGCAACTTCTTCTGCTACACCTTTCATTTCAAAAAGTACTCTACCAGGTTTGACAACTGCTACCCAGTATTCTGGGTTACCTTTACCGCTACCCATACGAGTTTCAGCAGGTTTTTTAGTTATAGGCTTGTCTGGGAAAATATCAATCCAAACTTTTCCGCCTCTCTTAATGTATCTAGTCATAGCGATACGAGCAGCTTCTATTTGATTAGATGTAATCCAGCAAGGTTCTGTTGTAATTAAACCATAATCGCCATATGCAAGTTTGTTGCCTCTTGTTGCAACACCTTTCATTCTTCCACGATGAACTTTTCTTCTTTTTGTTTTCTTAGGCATTAACATTGCTACGAACCTCCTCTTTTGAAGTACTTGCTTTTTTAGAGTAAATTTCGCCGTTGTATACCCAAACTTTAATTCCTAAAATACCAAATGTTGTTTTTGCTTCAGCAAAACCATAATCAATATCAGCTCTTAATGTTTGAAGAGGTAAACTACCTTGATGATATTTTTCACTTCTTGCAATATCTGCTCCATCAAGTCTGCCACCAACCATAGTTTTAATACCTTTAACACCAGCTTTCATTGCTTTTTGCATAGCAGTTTTCATAGCTCTTCTAAAGTGAACACGTTTTTCAAGTTGACCAGCAATGCTTTCAGCAATTAAAGTTGCATCGGTATCTGGGTTTTTTATTTCTTTAATATTGATAGAAATTGTTTCTGCTTTAGTAAGTTTTAATAGTTCTTTCTTTAAAGTTTCAACACCTGCACCTTTTTGTCCGATTAATATACCAGGACGAGCAGTATAAACATTAACTATAATTCTTTTTGCAGTTCTTTCTATAACTACTTTGGAAATTGCACAAGCAAAATATTTTTGTTTGATAAATTTCCTAATAACATTGTCTTCTTTAAGGTTTTTAGCAAAATCGGCCTTGCCAACATACCACAAAGAATTCCAACCTTTATTGATTCCAATTCTAAGTCCGTTTGGACTAACTTTTTGTCCCATATTTTTGCTCCTTCCCTTATTTAACCACTGTATCAAGTTTTACAGTAATATGACTTGTTCTTTTTAAAATTTGGTCAACTCTACCACGACCACGGATATTTTGGCGTTTATAAGTAGCACCTTGACCAGAATAAATTTCTGCAACATATAAATCTTGCTTGTTTAAGCCCATATTGTTTTCTGCATTAGCACCAGCAGATTTAACAACATCTAAAATATATTCAGCAGATTTGTTTGGAGTATTTGCAAGTATACCAACAGCCTCATTATAACTTTTACCACGAACTAAATCCATAATGATATCAAGTTTACTTGAACTTACTCTTAAGAATTTAGCACTAGCATGAGGTCTTGTATCTCTATTTTTATTAATTCTTTCGGTTTTTTCTCTAATATTCTTTGCCATTGTTTCCTATCTCCTTACTTACCTTTTGCCTTATCTGCACCATGGCCTCTATAAGTTCTTGTAGGAGCAAATTCGCCAAGTTTATGACCAACCATTTCTGCTGTACAATAAACTGGAATATGCTTTTTACCATTATGAACTGCTATTGTGTGACCAACAAATTCAGGATAAATAACAGATGCTCTTGACCAAGTTTTAATAGGTTTTTTAGAGTTAGTTTCGTTCATTTGTTTAATGCGAACTAACAATCTTTCTTCAACGAACGGTTTTTTCTTTAATGATCTACTCATTTTCTAACAACTCCTTGTAAATTAAGACCTACTAATAATAAACTTATTAGTGTTCTTTTTCTTATTTCTTGTTTTAAGTCCAAGAGCAGGCTTACCCCAAGGTGTAACTGGGCTAGGCATACCAACTGGTGACTTACCTTCACCACCACCATGAGGGTGATCGCATGGGTTCATAACTACACCACGAACACTAGGTCTAACTCCCATGTGTCTATTTCTTCCAGCTTTACCAATGTTCATAATTTCATGGTCTATATTGCCAACTTGACCTAATGTAGCACGACAATTGATATTAACAACTCTCATTTCGCCACTAGGCATTTTAAGTGTTGCATATTTGCCTTCTTTAGCCATAAGTCTTGCAGCAATTCCAGCAGATCTTGCTATTTTACCACCTTGATTAGGACGAAGTTCAATATTATGAACAACACTACCAACTGGGATATTTTTAAGTGGCATGCAGTTACCGACTTTTACTTCAACTTCTTCTCCACTCATAACCTTATCGCCAACATTTAGGCCAACAGGTGCTAGAATGTAAGATTTTGCTCCATCTGCATAATATAAAAGAGCAATATTAGCAGTTCTATTAGGGTCATATTCGATAGCTTCAACTCTTGCAGGAACATTATCGTGATTTCTTTTAAATTCAATCAATCTATATTTTTGTCTATTTCCGCCACCCTTGTGTCTAACGGTGATTTTGCCTTGAGCATTTCTACCACCATTTTTATTTTTAACTGCAAGAAGTGATTTTTCAGGTTTCTTTTTTGTTAACTCTGAATTATCTAAAGTAGTTAAAAATCTTTGTGATGGAGTGGTTGGATTATGTCTTTTAATTGCCATTTTACTTCCCTCCTACCTTAGTTCAAACTTTCGAAGAATTCAATAGGTTTGCTTTCCTTAGTAAGCCATACAATAGCTTTTTTGTAATCGCTAGTTCTACCAACACTTCTACCTTGTTTTGTATTTTGGGTTTTCTTTTTACCTTTAACTATTAAGGTATTAACTTGTTTAACTTTTACTTTAAAAATTTCTTCAACTGCTTGTTTAATTTGAATTTTATTAGCATTCAAATCAACAACAAAAGTATACTTCTTTTCAGCGATTGTTGCATAACTCTTTTCTGAAAGAAGTGGTTTTTTAATAATGTCATAGGCACTCATTATTTATAAGCCTCCTCTAACTTTTTAATTGCATCTTTGGTGATGTAGAGTTTGGAATTTGCAACTATATCGTATGTTCCCAATACATCAGCATAAGTAACTTTTACATTTGGAATATTTCCTGAAGCTCTAAGAATTGTATCGTCTTTTTCTTTTAAAACAAACATAACATTTTTACCGTTTACTTTAAAAGCATCTAATATGTTTTGAAATAATTTTGTTTTTGGTTGTTCAAGAGAAATACTTTCTAAAACAACTATTTCAGCATCTGCAAGTTTTGCACTTATAGCACTCTTGAATGCAGCAACTTTCATTGATTTATTAATTTTTTGAGAAAAATCTCTAGGTTTTGGTGCAAAAATTATACCGCCACCTTTCCATTGTGCACTCTTGGTTGAACCTTGTCTTGCTCTACCTGTGCCTTTTTGTCTCCAAGGTTTTTTTGCATGACCTCTAACTTCACTACGAAGAAGGGTAGATTTTGTACCTTGTCTTTGATTATTGTTATAGGCTACAACTACTTGATGAATAAGTGCTTCTTTGTATTCACAACCAAAAACTTCTTCACTAAGGGTTGCTTGACCAACAACTTCTGCTTTTGTGTTATAAACTTTAACCTTAGGCATATTGTGTTCTCCTTACTCGCTTATGCTTTTTTAGCACTGCAAATTGATACGAGGCTGTCCTTGCTTCCAGGTATACCACCCTTAACTAAGATAAGATTTCTTTCCTCATCAACTTTAACGACTTTTAAGTTTTGTTTGGTAACTTGTTCATTACCATATTGACCTGGCATTTTATGATTTTTAAAAACTCTGCTAGGAGTTGAGTTAGCACTTAATGAACCAACTTCTCTATGAACGGGACCAGTACCGTGAGTCATTTTTAATCTATGAGCATTCCATCTTTTAATGTTTCCACTAAAACCATGACCTTTTGTTGTTCCTGTTACATCAACTAAATCGTTTTCTTGAAAAACTGAACATTTAATTTCGCTTCCTACTTGAAGGTCAGCAAAGTTATCAAGTTTAAATTCTTTTAAATATTTTTTAACTTCAACTTGTGCCTTTTTAAACAAACCTAATTCAGCTTTATTTTTACTTTTTTCTTTTGTTTGTCCAAAACCTACAACAACAGCATCGTAGCCATCACTTTCGACAGTTTTCTTTTGAACAACGGTGCAAGGACCAGCAAGTATAACAGTTACTGGGGTTACTTTTCCGTCTGCATCAAAAACTTGTGTCATTCCTAATTTTTTACCAAGAATTGCTTTTTTCATTTTCTTTCACCTCGCAACCTTATAATTTAATATTGATATCAACTCCTGCTGGCAAATCAAGTTTCATTAAACTATCAACTGCTTTGCTTGAAGGTGTATAAATATCAATAATCCTTTTGTGTGTACGCATCTCAAATTGTTCACGACTATCTTTATATTTATGAGGTGCTCTAATGATTGTTACAACTTCCTTTTCTGTTGGAAGTGGTATTGGACCAGCAACTTGTGAACCTGACTTAATTGCAGTATCCATAATTCTGGAAGTAGCAAGGTCTATCAAGTAGTGGTCGTAAGATTTTAACTTAATTCTTATTTTTTGTGTTGCCATATAATCTCCTTTCCCATACTGACAAAAATTTAATACACTTTACCGTGTGTGTCGCATTAAATTTTTTTTAAAAAAATCTTTTATGTAAAGATTTTAAAAGTTTTTTTAAAATGCCAGTTCGCTTGAATTTAATTCAAACTTGTCCACGCAAATTCTCTATTTTTGCTGCTAAAAATAGTAACTTTACGCATCAACCCATTTTTCACGGTTAGATAATAATACAACACTTTCTGGCTATAGTCAACCCCTTTTTTTTGAAAAAAATGCTAAAAATAGTAATTTAAAAATTTTGTGCAAGTTGCACAAATAGAAACCAATTAAATCTTTACAATAAGCAATTATTATGGTAGCATAAATAATAGGAAAATTATTAAAATGAATTTAAGTGAACAAAATAAAATTAAAAAAATTTCTAAAGAAAACTTTGAAACTCTTAGCGAAAAAAACGGTAGAATCTGGAAAGTATATCATGATAATACAAAAAGCCGTGAACCTAGAGATGTATTAGTTGAATTTCTATCTTCACATAAAGGAGAATTTAACTCTGCTCTTGACCTAGGTTGTGGAGCTTTTGCAGATAGTGTATATATAGCAAAACAGGGAATTCCTGTTATGGGTATTGATTTAAGTATTAATAGGAATATATTAAACGAACATTACTTACAAGGTGATAATTCAGTAAAACAAAACTTACACGCACAAGCTCAGGATTTAGCACACTTAAGACTGCCAAAAGTTGATTTTATATATTCCTTTGCTGCTTTACCATTCTGCCCTGAAGCTAATTATGTAAACATGATTTTAAATATCGCAAAAAGTGTAAATCCAGACGGATACCTTGCACTCCATTTTTTTGAAAAGAAACACCCCTTTGTTAAACGAGGAGGAGCAAGAGGATTTTCTTCCAAACAACTAGAAGATAGTTTTAATTACTTAGGGTTTACAAATACTGAAACTACTCAATGGCAAAGTTTAACTACTCAAAATGGGGATAGGTTACCCAACTTAAATAATATCTTTTTAACAGCTAAAGCTCCCGAACATCTTTCTGAATATTCTCGTGACACTTTGCAACAATATTTAGGAATAAAAAGAGAACAATCTCCAATGGATAGTTCAACTATCTTGGGAGGCATATTAAGTTATAAAAATATTCATGAAACTTTAGATAGTTTTCCTTTCAATCAACTAGACACTTCTCTATCTTCTTATCAAAGTCAACAAGATAATCCTCACCTTATAGAAGATATATTAAATACTCATATAAAAAATGAGGAAGTAAAACTTGAAGATGAATTATCTACTCCCTTACACTTTGGAGAAGAGCAAGACTTAAGTGAGGCAGAAACTTTGTCAATTCAACAAAAATTAGACCCCTTAATAAATCAACAAATAGACTTACCTATGCAAAACCCACAAATAACTCCACCCCAAGATAATTTAGAGCAATAGTCCATATAATAAAAAAATTTACTATACAACAAATAATTTAATAAATACAAAAAAAAGAATGTTTAAAACATTCTTTTTTTTAATTCTAGATATTTATTATATTGTTAAAATATAAATTCAAATAATAAAATCTTTTTATTTGTTACATTTGCAACTATCTTTGCATTCAAAACTTTTACAAAAATGAGCATTACTATCATTTGTATCCTTTGTAATTTTGATTGCATCTTTATCGCATAAACAACCTTCTATATTATGCACACAAGCACAAACATCACAACATACATCAGTTTTTAATTTTGTAGGTTCTTTCATTTTCTATCCTCCCTCTTTTTATTAGTTTGTTTAGAAAAATTAAATAATATACCTATCAACTTAGATTAAATTAAATAAGTAATCTTATAAAAACTAAATTTTATTTAATATAAATTTTATTCGTTTTCTTTATTTGATTTTTTGCAACAACATTTTTTTGGTTTATTTTCAATTAAATCTTCTTGTAATTTCTTTACCATAAACTCTGCATCCAAGCCATGAACAGCACCTGCCTCTTCAACAGTTTCCATTTGACTCATAGGACATGAAAAACAATGCATTCCAAAACCCTTTAATATTTCTTCTGCATTAGAATAATTTTTTAAAATTTCACCTAAAGTTGTTTCCTTTGTTATTTTTGACATAATAATCTTCTCCTTAATTAAAGATATAAAATTTGTTAAAAAAATAATTTATTCAATAAATTTTTAAAAATATTGTGCCACCTATTTTTTAGTTAATTTTTTTACAACTTATTTTACAATTATTCTAAAAATTAATCAAGCAAACTTTTACAAACACAACATTTTTTATCCTCTATTAAATTTTTTGCACCACAACATGCACATATTTTGTAATCGCTTAAATTATTACCACACTTATTACAAAATTTAGCATTATTCTCTATAGTTTCTTGCCCACAATTATTACATTTTTTTCTTGTAACTTTTTCTTTATTATTTTTATTAGTTACTAACTCACTTTTTTCTTTTTCAGGTTTTATTTTTTTAGAAGGTATTTTATCTTGTGTCTCATTCGTTTTTTTAATAATTATATCTTCTTCAAAACTCCTTACTAAAATCATAGGCTCAGGCTGTTTTAAAAAAGCATCGTTATCTATTTTAGGTTTATTAGAAGAAACTTCTTTTTTTGCAAAATTTAAATTAGAATTATTGTCTTTTATAAAAATATCTTCTTCATTTTTAAAAGTTTTATTACAGTTATTTTCTAATATTTTATTGGCAGTTTCTTCTAAAGCCTTATTTATATCTATATCGTTTTTATTTGTTTTTTGCTGATTATTTGTAGATTCTTCTTTTGTAACAAAATTATCATTAATTATCTTAATTTCATTTATGCCTTCTTTATTTTTACCGCTTTTCTTTTTTTCGCAAGAATCCCCCACATAAACTATGCTCTCTTCTTTTTGTAAAGAATCTTGTTCAGAATTAACTAAATTAGATAATTCTTCATTTACAATATTTTCATTTATACCCTGTACTTGCTCTAAGGCTGTTAATTGAACTTCATTTAAGTATTTCTTATTTACATCAAAATTATTTATCGAAAATTTACTAACTTCAATCCCAAAAGTTTTTGTATGATTATTAACATATTCTTCTATAGTAGCAATAATTTTATCTTGATTAAAAACATAATCATCAATAGAATAGTTTTTTGAATTTAATGCTTTTGAAACTTCATAGCCAACAGTTGAACAAATTTCTTTCATTGTTTTTTTATTTCGTATTACAGCATAGTCATTGCATAATGCTTTCATAAATTTTAATGTATCAACAACTTTCATACTAAAGTTACCACTTAATTTAATTCTAACTTTTTGTCCTTCATTTAATGCAATAACTCTATCAATAGTTCTAAAATTGTTATTATCAAAATCTTTCAAATTTATATAATACGCATCAGTAACAATACTTCTTGTTGTAAGAGCTTTTAAACCAAAAGGTGTTTTAGAAAATCTATATAATTTAGGTATAGTATCCTCGTTAAGTTTATGATTACCTTCAGGTAAAATATCGCAAACCTTGTTATAATAAACCAATACAAAATTAAAATTTTCCTCTACTGTAACATAACTATTAATTTTTATGGAGTTACTTCTTAACCTAACAAAAGAAACCATATCAACTTTTTGATATGGCAAGATGGAAATATTTTTATTAAAAAATGCTTTTAATTTCATAAAAATTTTCATATCTTATTAACCTAATAAAAACATTAATAACAAAGCCAATATAAAATTAATTTTTAAATAAAGCAAAACTAAATTTGTATATACATATATTATCATAAAATTGTTACTATTACTAGCGAATAAAAATAATATTTTTTAAAAAACAAACATATATTTTATTGTGATATACCATTTTACAAAAAAGAGAGGGCAAAATGAATTTATTAAGCGAAATTATTTCAAAACCCGTGCTTAATTTGTATTCAGGAAAAATTGAAGGCACTATAAAAGATGCATACTTTGATAGTACCTACAAGAAAATACAATACTTTAAAATTTTTGATGATGAGGAAGAAGAATATATTTTATCAACAAATAAAATATACAGTGTGGGAAGTTCTTGTTTAGTTATTAAAAATAGCGAAGCTTTAATATTAGAAAACACCGATAAAACCATACAAGAAAACAATCCTATAAATTTAGAAATATATTCCTCAAATGGCGATAATTTAGGAGTACTAAGTGATGTAGAAATAGAAAAAAATTTTGAGGTAAAAAATTTACTTACTAAAGATTTAGTTATAACACCACGTAACATTGTTAATATAGGCAAAATTATTATTATTAATAATTCAGACAAAAAAGTAAAATATAGCGATTTTAAACCAAAAATAAAAAAAGCAAAACAATCAACATCTAATAATATAATCAAAATAATGCCTACTATTAATGATATGATGCCTGACAATAATACAAATCAACAGCAAGAACAATTACCTCAACTATTTGAACCTTCACAAATACAAACTCCACCACAAGAAACTGAAATTACGCAAAACGAAATAAGCCTTCCTCAGCCACCTAAAAATGCTTTTAAAATAAATAACGAACCTACTCCACAAAGAGTTGTAGGTAACGGAAACTTTTTAATAGGCAGAAAAGCAATAAAAACTATTTATGGTCTTAACAATGAAATTATTATTAAAAAAGATAATATTATAAATAGCAAGAACTTAGAAAGTGCTAAAAAACATAGTAAACTTGTGGAACTAACCGTATTTAGCAAAATTAAAGCTTAAACTTTATTTTACATTTTCCTATTGTAGTAATTTTTAAACACCACTTTTACTACAAAACAAAAAAACATAGATTAAAAAATCTATGTTTTTTATTATTTTATATAATTTTTTTGTAATCTAATATTAGTTATTTATTAATATTAAAAAATACATTTTATTGATATTAACTATTTTTTGTGGAATCTAAAAGTTTTTGCATTTCTGCATTCAAGGCATCTATTTCACTATTTGACCTTGCAGTGTTTCTTCCTGCCCTCTTTGTTTTTGCCCCTCTAGCAGTTGTTCTAGGATTGCTTGAAGCATTTGATGTTCTTCTACCTCTTGTTGTTGCGGCAGTTGTTTCTTCTAATTTTTCTAATTCATTTTCATAATTAGGTTCAACTTGAGGTTGTACAACTTGTTCTTGTTGTGGTTGTACTTGAGGTTGAACATTTGGAACTTCTTGTACAACTTGAGTTTGTGGTTGTTGTTCAACTGGTTGTACAACTTGTGGTTGTTCAACAGGTTGAATAGTTTGTGGTTGAGGTGCTGTTTCTACATTGCCACTTTGAACTTCCGGCTGTTGAGGTTGAGGATTATTCATTTGAGTATTAATAGAATTAATATCATTTTCTAGTTCTTGCTTTTGCTGTTGAAGTTTATTACTTTCTTCCTCAATTTGTTTTTGAAGTGCTAACAAATCTTCTTCACTTTGAGCATTAGGAATTTGTCCCCCATCTCCACCTATATTTGATGAATCTACACCCACATTATTTGAAGCATCACCATTTACATTACTATCTTGATTATCATTAACGTTATTAATTATTTGATTATTTTCATTTTGAACATTTTGATTGTTTGCTTCTTCTTGATTCATTTGGTGACTTAAATTTCTATTTTCTTCAAGTTGATTAAGTTCGCCATTAGTCATATCATATAATTTTTCTGCAGTTATTTCTTCATTTTGAATCATACCAGCTGTTGGGTCATAAAATTGTTCAGCTCCTTGCATATCTGATAATATAGATTTTAAATCGTTATTTTCTTGTGCAAGGGTTATAAGTTTTTGGTTACCTATTTCTGCTGCTTTTTGAGTAAGTGCTTTATAAAGAGTATTTGCATAATGTTTAAATTCAAGTAACATAGCTTGTTCAACGAAAGCTTTTTTCTCTTCAATTTCTTGTTTTCTCTTATCTATTTCTTGTTGTAGATTAATTTGCTCTTCATTGAATTTTGCATTTGCTTCTTCATTGTCTTTTTCAAGTTGTTCTTGTTTTTTAATTTCATCGCTTTGTTGTTTTCTAATATAGTTACTTTCAATACGGTTTGTAGAAGCTTCCTGTTGTGCTTTCAAACTTTCTAAGTTTTCTCTGCTAGCTTGAAGTTTTCTTTGGAAATCCTTTTCATTATTTTCAAAGGTCTTTTTATAATTTTCCTTTTCTGCCTCTATTTGACCACACTCTTCTTGAAGTCTGTTACGAGTTCTTATAAACGTTTCACTTTCCTTCATTGCTCTTTCTAAAACAAGTGAGCCATCTATTCCTAACTCTGCAAAGTCATATTCTTCGGTAGCCATAGAATCTTGTCTTGCTCTTTCAAGTTCTTGTTGTTCAACAAGAGCTCTTTTTTCAAGATATTGTTGTAAAATAGGAATACCTTCTTTAATTTCTTTTCTAGTAAATAATATTTCATAATCTACATAAGAAGGCAAGGTTGAAACAGCTTTGGTTAAATTTCTTTCATACAAAGGGAAATTATCATATAAGGAAGAATAAATATCATCTTTTACAGCTTTTGCAATGAATATTGCTATTACATATAAGAAAGCCACTCCTAATGGAACAAGACCTGCATAGAATAAAATTGAACCAACATTTGCATTTGTTGTACTATCTAATTGTGCATATTGTAAACCAATGAATAAAGCAACAAGAGCTAAGAAAATAGTAAAGATAGTAAAGTTACTCATATTTTTTTCAATAGAACTTGTTCTTAATGGTTTATCAATACAAGTACTTGTATTGATATAGGTTGTAGGAGAATCTTCACGATTTAACATATATATTTGCCAGTTATTACGAAGAACCTTAGGAACTTTTTTCATTTTTAGATTAAACTCAACAAGATTTTCTTCAGTAATAAAAGGTTTTGATAAAAAGTAAGAATTAAGTTTGTTTACACTTCTTAAAATTTTATTTTCATAAGACAAACCTATCAAAACACCCATAACAGCAATGGAGGCAAGCATAAGACCTAAAATAATAAAAGGCCAAAATGCTAGGTCTGCAATTTCAACAAAAACAAGTTGAAAAAAATCTCTTATAGAAACTATAACATCTTCAATAGCACCTAGTAGATACATACTTTTCTCCTTAACCCAAGATAAAAATTACATAGTTTTAGTAATAATACTAAAGTAGTATATCACGAAAAAAATATAAATAAAAACATTTTAAAAACAATTTATTTATTTTTTTTGAAATTTATAATTAAATTTATTTAATTTCAATAAAATCATCAAAACAAAAAGAATAAATATAAACTTTATCAATATTTTTTTGCATGGCTTTTTCTAGGCATACTTTATATAATTTTAACTGAACTTGATATTTTTCGACCAACTGGTCTTTAGTATTTGCTCTTGTTGTCTTGTAGTCTATAAGAATTTTACCATCTTCTGTTTCAACTATTAAGTCGGCTACACCTTGAATAATAATTTTTTCTTTAATATCACTTTTAATAAAAATTTTATTATAAGGTAAATAACTTAAAAAAGGTTGTTCTTTTAAAGAACTTTTAATTTTTAAATTTTGAATTTTATTTATACAATTAATAATTTTTTTAACATCAACTTTATTTAAATATTTTTGTTCAATATTTAAACTATCAATTATTTTTTCTACATTATCTTTATTACTTGCATGAACGTTATTAAAGTCAACCTTTTGCATAATGTTATGATAAATTGTTCCAAGTTTTGAGGCATCTATTCCCTCTTTTTTATTTTCACTAACTTCAAGTTTCTTAGGCTCAAAATTTAATGAGACACCTTCTTCATTATGTTCTTGTAACATACTTGAAACTGTATTTTTAAGAGCTAAATTGTTGCTTTTTTCAAAAATAAAATCAAACGATTTTAATAATTTTTTAACATCGCTATCTGTTACATTATTTAATTTTAAATCTACTTTATTTATTTTTCCCATTTCAAAAAAGCTATCATTATAAATATTAACATCTATATTAAATAATTTATGTTTATCAGTAAAATTAGTTTTCCCCTGTTTTAATGAGTTAAAAGCCAAATCGCTAAGAGAAGCCAAAGTCCACTCAGTAAAAGAATTAACAGCCTGTGCATCTTTAATAGAATTTATTTTTATAACATTATTTAAATTTTTACTACCAATAATAATTAAATGATTTTTAGCCCTAGTTAATGCTACATACAGTAACCTTAATTCTTCTGCTTTTTCCTGTTTTTTTAAGTTAATAGTTATGGCATTTCTTGCAAGAGTGGAAAATTTTTCACTATTATCTAGGTCATAATAATATAATCCCAAACCATAATCTTTATCTTTTAAAATTTCACTTCTAAAAGTAGTATTTGAAAAACTTTTACCAATACCCACCAAAAATACAACTGGATACTCTAACCCTTTTGATGAATGAATAGTTCCCATCTTTATACTGTTTGGATTTGTAGCTAAAGTGGAAGGGCTTTCTGTATCCTTTGCGTAATTTTCAACAAAATCTAAATATCTTGAAAGGTCATAATTATATTCAGCTTTTTCAAAACTATCAATAAATTTTTTAACCGTGTTGTATCTATCTTCACCATTAGGCAACATTTTGATACCTGATAAAAAATCATATTTAGTTTGTAAAAAATTTAAGATTTCATATATCGAACAATATACCAATTTATCTCTTAATAAATTAATAATTTCAATAAAACTCTTTAATTTACTTTGTAGTTTATCACTTTCATTTTCAAAATAAAGTTTTACACTTTCATAAAAAAAGTCACATTCTGAATACTTATTTCTTATAATTGCAAGTTCATCAAAAGTAACTTCAGCAATAAAACTGGTTAAAGAAGTACTTAAAGCCAAATCATCATGAAAATTATTTACTATTTTTAAAATGCTAAGAATAGCAATAATATCACTGTCTTTATAAATATTATCATTACTATTTAAAGTGATAGGTATTTTATATTCCATTAAAACATTAGCCACTTGTTTTAAAAACTCATTTTTTCTTGATAGTATAGCAATATCACCAAATGTAATTTTTTTTGTTTCACCACTCTTAGCATCATAATAGTCTTTACCAACAATATTTAATATTTCCTTAGCAATAATCATTGCCTCTTTTCTTGCCATAGTAAATTTAGTAAAATATGAATTTTTATCTTCTAGTACACTATATGGATAAGAATATTCTTCTTCTAATTCATCTAAATCACTATCATCTTTTTTAGTATTAATTAAATGTAAATTAATAATAGGAATATCGTTTACCTTCTTATATTCAGTCATGCCTTGTAATTGACCATTTTGAATATAATCAACACCGCCAAAATCTTGTGACATACATTTATTAAAAATTTCATTTACAAACGATAATATACTAGGATTACTTCTAAAATTTTCATTTAAGTTTATTAATGTTCCACTTTCTGCATTATTAGAATAATCTAAACTCTTATTTACAAATATAGTAGGAGTACTATTTCTAAAACCATAAATACTTTGTTTAATGTCCCCCACCATAACCATATTATTGTTCATAGTTAAATTGCTAAGAATAAGTTCTTGAATATTATTTATATCTTGATACTCATCAACAAAAATATATTTATAAGTTTCAGATATAGCCTTTCTAATATCTTCATTTTTTAATAACCTTAAAAAATATTTTTCTAAGTCGTTAAAATCTAAAGCATTTCTCTTTTGTTTTAAATCATCATAATGTTTTTCAAATTCATTTTCAATCTCTAAAAATTTATCAATTACTTTTTTTGTATTTTTTAAATCGTTTGATAAATCTTCTATTGGTCTATCAATAACAATTTTCTTTAAATCTTGAACTATCTTTTTAACATCATCATAAAAAGGTTTAAATTGTTCTTTAAAGGAATTATTATCCTCTGATAATTTTTTCTTTGTTATTAAAGGTAATTCAGTTTTTAATATCTCTTGTCTATTTTTTAAAAAATCTTTCTTATAACTAATGGCTTCAAATTGTGTTTGTAATAAGGTTATAAATTGAACAAAATAATCTGCGTTATTTACTTGTGCTTGAATACAATAATCTTTTAATGACAAAGTAATAAAATATATATTAGATAATAAATAACTATTTAACATTTCACAAGCTTTATTTTTATGTAAATCTTCTTCATAACAAAGTTTTGCAATATTTTTTATATAATCTTCTCTATCTTCTACAGAGCAAAAAAATTCATAAAGATTAAGAACATTTTCTTTTAACCCTGAAAAATTTCTTCCGCCACCAAATATTTGAGAAAGCAAAACAAATTCATCATCTTGTTTAATAGAATAATCTTCAATAACTCTATTAATTGCTGTTCCTTTTAAAAAATTAGAATTATTAGCATCTAGAACTATAAAATTAGGATTAAGTCCTAACTCAAAAAAATACTTTCTTATACACTTAGAACAAAATGAGTGAATAGTACTAATATCACTTGTTGGTATTTTATCTATTTGATTACTAAGTTCTATATTCTTACCTGCATACTCAAAAAGTTTTTCTTTAAGCCTAATTTTCATTTCAAGACTTGAAGCCTCAGTAAAAGTTATAACTAAAAGTTCCTGAATATCTATATGATCTTTTGTAATAAGATTTAAAATCTTTTGTATAATAGTTGCTGTCTTTCCACTACCAGCAGAAGCAGAAACAAGTAAATTATTACTTTTATTATCTAGAACCTCTTGTTGATGTTTGGTAGGGGTGAAATTACTTGCCATAAACTTATCCTTTTACTATTTCTTCATCATTATGTTTAATAAAATTTTGTATTGAAATTTTTGCTGTTGGTTGTCTTTTTATGTTGCCACACTTTTCATCAAATCTACAAAGGCCAATATAACTGCAATTTTTACATGGGTTGTCACTTCCTAAAACTAGAGGACTCGGAGTAATATTTAAAGCTAAAATATCTTTGCAGGTTTTTGATATTAAATTTATGGCATAATTTGATAGTGTTTCAATATCCTTACTATTTATAACTTTAGAATAAGCACTTAATTTTTTTTCTTCTTTTTCATCTTTTTTATTATACTTTATGTCTATAATGTCGCTTGTAAGTTCTTCACCTGCTAATCTATTATCGCTAGCAACAATTATTTTTTCATTATCAATGGTTCTACCTTTTAATTGATACTTTAATTGCAAAGAACTATTTTCATCTGCAATACCACTTTTTACAGGCATATAATAAGCACCTGCAGGTTTTAACTTTAAACTACTTTCTATTACTTTTAAATAAGCTTCTAACTGAACTTTTTTACCAAAGAAAAGTTCTTTTAAAGAGGTATCGCACTTTCCTGTTTTATAATCTATAATTCTAAAATAATCTTCAAACACATCAATTCTATCAACTTGTCCAACTAACTTTAATATACGATTTCCCAAATTAATTTTTAAACTTTTTATAATACCATTATCATCAAATCTAATCTCCGTTTTAAAAGATTTAAAGGAAGAAAACTTTGCTTGATAATTTAAAATACTACAAAATCTTTTAGCCTCACTTAAAAGATTTTTTATTAATACTTTATTTAATAAATTATTTTTTACACTTTCATAAACATCTCTATTTATAACTTCATTAAATGCTTTTTCAACATTAACGCCTATCTCTTTTTCAGATTTTAATGGTAAAGAATTATTATCAATAAATACCTTTGCTACATTGTGTAATATATTTCCGATATTTAAGTTATCCAATTCTCCTATATCTTTTTCTTTTAAATTTAAACCAAATCGCACAAAATGAATAAACGGACAGGTCATATAATTTTCTACCTGTGAGACACTTATGCTATCTTTTGTAAAAAAAACATTATTACTTAAATTTATAATATTTTTAAAGTCAAACTTTTTAAGGTCAACAACCTTTTTAGTTCTATTTACAGCATTAAATAAAATAGCAACCTTTTCATCTGCATCACCTTTGCCATCATAAACTTCACGAAGTTTAGAAATAAGATTATTACTTGCAGTAGATAAATTGTTATTAATAACATAAAAATCTTGTCTATTATAATTATCTAATTGTAAAGTTTTAAATTTATTATTGCTTTCTTCAATTATAAACATTTTAGATATATCATCTAATATTTTACTTTTTGGTGAAACACTAAAATTATAACTTATAAATAACTTTTCTTTTGCTTTTAATATAAGTTCAAAACTTTTAAATCTTTCTTTGCTATTTATACTTTGTATACTAGGTTCAAGTTTGTAATAATCATTTAATTGATTTATCTCTTTATCACTAATAATACCACAATCATTCATAGAAAAAGGAAAACTTTTTTCATCAGCATTAAGAATAAAATAAACTTTGGAATTATCAAAAAAGCTAGTACTTGCATCACCTATAAATATAGCATTTGTAGATAAAGGTGGAGTCGAAATTTTTGTTTCACTTATTCCACTTAGTAAAGTGGAATAAAACAATTTAAAATCACATTCCTCATTGCCAAGAATTTCTCGCAATGAATCTAAAACGGTTGTTAAATTATTATAATATTGCTCAAATAATTTGGCCTGTTTAATATTATTTATACTTGTGTAATAAATAGTATAATCAACAAGTTTTTCAGGTATGTTTAATTTTAAAAGAATTTTCTCTAAACTCAAAATAAAATCATTATAGGTTTTACTATTTTTAATATCATCAATAAATTCGCTAGTCATATCAAATAAAGCATTTCTACAATTATTAAAACCTGAATAAAATTTGCTGTTTTCTATTTTACTATTTTTTATTTGATAACCATTATTTAAATTATATTTAATTATGTAATCTTCAAAATCTTCAATATCATTATAATCCAAATTTAATAATTTATTTTTTATAAACGATAATACACTAACCCTTGAAAAGTTTTCTAACACAACTTGAACAAGTTGGTCAATAAATCTAACAAGAATACTATTAGCAAGATTTTCAGAAATATCTATATAAAAATTAAAATTATAAGAATTAAAAATTCTTTCTATTTCATTATGTTTTTCCAATAAATTAGGAACAGCCACAACAAAATCTTTAAACTTATATTTTCCACTTTCAATTAAATTTTTGATATTACTACAACAAAATAAAACTTCTTCTTCAAATGTTTTTCCTTCAAATAAGCGAATATTACTTTCTTTTAACTTTAATGGATAATAATTAAAGCCATATAAATTATCTTGCAAATACTTAAATTGACCGCTAACATTTTCTTTACAAAAAATTATATTAGGTTCTTTATTTTGTGCCTCCATAATTTTTAAAATATTATCTTTTAAAGCATTATCATAAATATGTTCATTAATACTATTATCGGTGCTGGTTAAGCCTATATTAAATTCTATACAACTATTAATAATGCCACTTATAATTTGATAACCTTGCAAAGTAAAAGCATCAAAAAAACCTATATATACAAAACTATTTTTTATCTTTTCATTTTGTGAAATTTTATCTATTACAAAATCAAGTCTATCCATGCTGTCAAGCAATTCATTTTCTCTTAAGTGTCTTTGATAGGCAGAATAAAGAATAGCAATATCGTTTAATTTATCTTCTAATAGTTTATTTTGAGTTGTTACATTTACTTCCTCAGGAGCAATTTTACAACTCTTAAACTGGCTGATTGTTTTATATAATGTTGAAGCTAAATCAATATCTATCTTTTTATTAAAACATTTTAAATCATTTCTATATTGTTTTAAAAGTTTTTGAAAAAGCATACAACTAGAAGTTTTAGGAATAACTCTTACATTATCAACAACCTGTGAAGCAATTCTTGATAAAGTTTGAACCTCTATTGAGCAAGTACTTTCAATATTAAGAGCTTCAAATATTTTAATCTCCGTTAAAACAGATACTCTATCTGGTACTATAAAAATATGATGTGCATTTTTATTTGTTAAATAATTTTGTTTTAATTTTTCTATTAAACTTGTAACACAATCAATATTTGTTTTTCCTATAAATATATTTTGCATATAAAAACTATATCATAACTTCTTGCATTTTTCAATTATTTTTAACTTTACTTATTAAATAAAACTTAACAAAAAAAATAAAGTTATATAGGTTATAAACTTTGAAACTAGCGAAAAAGACATACTATTTATTTAGTATGTCTTTTTTATTAAAAGATTTATTGAGATTGTTTTAATTTACTATAAATTGCTTTAAATAAAGCTGATTTAATATCATTCATAAATTCTTCGTCAGTAAATAAAATCTTAAATAATTCGCTATTTTGCTCATATCTTTGTATCGCTTTGTTTTCAAACTCGATATCATAAACTTTTTTAAATGCTTTTTCTTCGTTGTTTTTAGCAAATGCTTTCATTCTATCATCATTTAAATAATCGTTTTCGATTTGCTCAAAGACTTTATCCATATTCGTGAACTTTGTCTGATACTTTTGATTAATTTTATTGATAATTTCGCTCAATTTACTCTTTGCCGTTTCACCTTTTTTGCCGATATTTCCAGTAGGAGGCTCAATTTCGGCTTGTTCTTTTGTAAGAGTTATGCTTCCTTCAAACTTCTTTTCAAGCTTATAGAACTCTAACTCGACTAAATCTTTAACATCTACTGATTTGGCGTTGTCTTTTGGAAGAAACTGATTTAGATATTTATAATAAATGTATGCCGATTGCAATTCTTTATCATTCATACGAGTTACTTGAGTAACGAAATTATAATTTCGTAAAAATGCTTGCATAATAGATTTAAATTCGTGTTTATCATTCTTTTCAAGAACAATATATTTTTCTTTTGCCCTATACAAATAAGAGCTTAATTTACCCATATCTTCAGAATTTGAATAATATAATTCAGCGAATCCATTTATGTCATTTATATCAGCCAGTTTATATGCCTCCAATCTGCCATAAATATCATAAACATTATTAACATCAAAACCTTCTGTCAACACAGTGCCTTGGTAAAAGTCTTGGAACGAATTTTGTATATCTTCAGCTTTATTTACAAAGTCCAAAACGAAAGTATCAGTTTTACCTTCACAGATTCTATTAAGTCGTGAAAGAGTTTGAACAGCTTTTATTCCAGAAAGTTTTTTATCAACAAACATCGTATGGAGCAATGGTTGGTCAAATCCTGTTTGATATTTTTCAGCAACTATTAATACATTGTATTCTTCTTCAAAAGCTTCAGGCAATTGGCTTTCGCTTATCTTATTTATCCCTGGCTCCGTATAAGTCTCTTTTGTGTCAGGGTCAAAAACTTCGCCAGAAAAGGCAACTAACACCTTAATTTTGTCTTCCATAGATATCTTTTTAATATATTCTTTAAAAGCATTTACATATTTTACCGCATGCAATCTCGATGGAGTAACAACCATAGCTTTTGCTTTTCCGTTTATTTTGTTGGCGGTTGTGTTTAAAAATTGCTCTATAATAATTGCTGTTTTTTGAGATATGTTGGTAGGATGCAAAGTCTCAAACCTTACAAGTTCTTTAATTCCTTTACTAGCATCAAATTCAGGGTCTTCATTTGTCTTTTTAACCAACTTATAAAATGTGCTATAAGTCATATAATTTTGCAAAACATCTAAAATAAAGCCTTCTTCAATTGCCTGTTGCATTGAATATATATGGAAGGGAACAAATTTACCTTCTTCAGTTTTTGTTCCAAATATTTGAAGAGTTTTGGCTTTTGGAGTTGCAGTAAAAGCAAAGAATGATAGATTTTTTTGTTTTCCCTGACTTGCAAGTTCAAAAAGCAATTTATCTTCATCTTCAGAGGTTTTTTGTTCCAGTTCATTCTCAATTTTTATTGCTTCTTCCAAATCTCCTAAACCAGCTTTAAGTTTTTTTGCACTATTACCAGTCTGAGATGAATGAGCCTCATCTATTATAACTGCAAAATGCTTATGTTGAGATTCAATGTCTTTATAAATAATAGGAAATTTTTGTAATGTTGTAATTATTATTTTTTTGCCCGCATTTATTGCTTTCAATAAATCTTGGCTGGTTTTGTTCTTGTCAATTTTTTCTATAAAGCCTAGAGTATGCTCAAACTGATAGATATTATCTTGAAGTTGTTGGTCAAGAACTCTTCTGTCTGTAATAACCACTACGCTATCAAAAATTGTATTATCATTACTGTCATGTAAAGTTGCAAGACGATAAGCAAGCCATGCAATACTATTACTTTTTCCACTTCCTGCACTATGTTGAATTAAATAATTTTTTCCAGCACCATTTGCTTTTGCATCTGCTATTAACTTTCTTACAACATCCAACTGATGATATCTAGGGAAAATCAAAGTCTTTTTAATTTCGCCAGTTTTTTTGTTTTTCTTAACTTCCAATTGTATATATTTATTTAATATATCAAAAAGACTATCTTTATTTAAAACATTCTCCCACAAATAAGCAGTTGCAAAACCATTTTCATTTATTGGATTACCCTTACCACCAACTTTACCTGCACCATTTGAGCCTTGGTTAAATGGCAAAAATTTTGTTGATGTACTATTCAATTTTGTTGTCATATATACTTCTTGCAAATCAACTGCGAAATGCACTAAAGACCTTTTATTAAATTGAAATATAACTTCATTTGGGTCCCTATCGTATTTGTATTGTCGTATAGCATCTTGACAAGTTTGTCCAGTAAACTCGTTTTTCAATTCAATTGTTGCAATTGGAAAACCATTTACAAAAAGCACGGTATCAAGACTATTATTATTTAGATATGAATAGTGTAATTGACGAACAAGCTTGCAAATGTTTTGATTATATAATTTGATACTATCTGGATTGATTTCAGTCTCTGGCTTGAAGAAAATAAGTTTTATTGTAACTCCATTCAGTTTAATTCCGTTGCGTAAAACATGTAAAAATCCATATTCATCAATATTTTTCTTCAGTCTATCAATAAAATATATCTCTGCTTGAGAGCCTTGACTATCCTGAACCCTTTTCCATTCTTTAGGTTGAGTGGTTTTAATAAAAGAAAATAAATCAGGTGTAATTATTCCAATTTTATTGTCATAACCAGAACCATTATCTTTTATATAGCCACCTGTAGTGGTTAAATATCTTTCAATGAACGCTTCATAATTCTTTTCTTTTGTTTCCATTAAATACACCTCTTTTTACCTGTTACATATTCGTATATTAAAGATTTTTGATAATCTTGAAGTTTTTGAATTTTAAATTTCTTTATTTGTATTAAGTTATCTATTTCATTTGATTTTTTTTCAAGATACTCCGATATTTCTTGCTGGGTTTTTAAATTTGGTAAAGCTATCTCTAGATTATTTATAAAATCAATATTCGCTCTTGGCATCTTTGTCCCATATGTAGAAGAGTTTATTATGTCTATAAATCTATAGCTTAAAAATAAATATTTTAAAAATTCTGAATTATTCTCATTTGAATAAAATACTGCAAATTCTGTAGATACACAAGAATCAGATTCAATTAGAAATGCTTTTGTTAAATACGGTCTAAGCTTACCAAATATCACATCTCCCTTAGTCGCAATAATTGAACCTTCAAGTAAATAATTTGAATTTGTCTCAGTGTAAACATATTTCCCACTAAAAGATTCTATATTTTCCAATGCAATATATGGGAATTCTCCTAATGTATACTTAGTATTTCTGTTTTTATAACAAAATTTTAATTTTTTTACTTCCCAATCTACAGGGACTTCGCCTATCCATTCAACGCCACTATCTTTCATTTTCACACTACGGTCTAAGCCTTTTGTTACAACTTCGCTTATAACGGCTTGTTTATATTGTTTAATCTTTTCAATTTCTTTTTCTTGAATTTTTATAAGTGCATTAATTTGCGAACATTTTTTATCAAGAAAATCAGCGATTTTTACTTGCTCTTCACTTGATGGAACAGGTAACTCTACAGTGTTTAATTTTAACATCTGAATTCTCATTCTTATTTCTAGAATTCCATTCCCATAACCCTTTAACTTATTTTGAAATTCTTTTGTCTGAAAAATATAATTATAATACCTTACATCGTCATTTTTATTTCTTGGTCTTAACATATAATAAACTGGACTTACAGCTCCAAAATAGTTGGAAATACCGACCGAACCAATAACAACATTCATGCTGTTTAGCACAATATCATTTGGATAAGCTAACTTATACCCAGTAATATCATCTTTAGATTTATTACCAATATCGCCTTTTTCAGAGTATGGAATAACTCCTTTATCATTTGTCAATGACAATATATAATCTGTTTTAACAGGATTATTATTTTCATTTCTTTCCTGTAAAACTATTTTCAATCTTTTTAATTTCCAGTCTTCAGGAATTTGTCCAATCCATTCAACACCACTTTCTTTCATCTTAATCATTGCTAAATAACTCCTTCATTAAAGTGGTTTCTTGTTTTTCAAGCTCTTTAATTTCAGCAAAGATAGCCTTTGATGGAGTAGGTGGAATAAATTTATAAAATAACCTTGTAAAAGGAATTTCATAACCAACTTTAGTTTTGTCTTTATCTATATAAGCATCAGGGTTGAAAGGATAAACATTTTTTTGCATAAATGCTTCAATATTTTCTTTCGCTGGTATAATCTCAAAATCTCTTAAATTTATATCAGGTTGTTTTTTGCCTTTTTTATCTAATATAATGTTGCTTTTTTCATCTTTAATCGGCGTTTCAACTACAACTTTAAAATACTTAAAATCTTCGTTGTCTAATATTTTGCTGTTATCGGCTTCTTTAAAATCATCATAAAGTTTGGTTATATCCTCAATTTGCGTCTTTGAAATGTCATTTCGCTTTTCGCCTAAAACCTTGCGTCGCTTTACAAACATTTCATTTGCATTTATAAGTTGAATTTTACCAACTCTTTCTTTTGATTTTTTATTTGACAATAGCCAAATATATGTAGCTATTCCAGTATTATAAAAGATGTTGTTTGGTAATTGAATAATGGCTTCAAGCAAGTCATTTTCAATTATATATCTTCTAATTTCACTTGGTCCACTTTCTGCATCACCAGCAAATAAAGCAGAACCATTATGTATTATTGCAACTCTACTTCCACTTGGTTTCATTTTTGAAATAGCATTTTGCAAAAATAACATTTGACTATCACTAACTGCAGGCAATCCTGCACCAAATCTACCAGCAAAACCACGCTTATATTCCTTTTCAACTTCTTCCTTGTCTTTTTTCCATTCTCTACCAAAAGGTGGATTCATAATAATATAATCAAATTGTTCTTCAGAAAATTGATCGTTCGAAAGGGTACTACCAAATTTAATTGTTGAATTTTTACCACCTTTAAGTAGCATATCACTTTTACAAATAGCATAAGTTTGAGGGTTAATTTCTTGCCCATTTGTAAAAACGGCATTTGTACTATTTAGTTCCTTGATTCGTTCGTAGGCGATAGACAACATCCCACCAGTGCCACACGCTCCGTCATATATTTGTATTACCTTATTGTTTTCACTTAATTCTTCATTATTTAAAAGTAAATTAACCATTAAATCAATAATTTCTCTTGGGGTGTAGAATTCTCCAGCATCAGCCTGATATGTTTCACTAAATTTTCTAATTACTTCCTCAAAAATATACCCCATTTCAATATCGCTAACTTTGTTAGGGTGTAAATCTGCCTTTTCGGTATTAAATTCGGCAATTATCAAATATAACAAACCCGCATTGTCTAGTTTTTCAATTTGTCTATCAAACTCAAACCCATGCTCTTTACTTAAGATATCTTTTACTTCTTCAGAAAAGCCAGCAATATATTTTTTAAAGTTGATTTTTATATTATCAGGGTCGTCAAGCAAATTTTTAAAATTATATTTGCTTATATTGTATATTTGTTGTTTTGCTACACTTTTAAGAAGTTTGTCAACAGGTGGAGTAATAACTGGATATTCAGATGCTACTTTAATAACCTTATCTTTAGTGTCGGCAAGGACGCTATCAAACCTTTTAAGCACAGTAAATGGAAGAATAACATCTCCATATTCATGAGGCTTATAATCTCCTTGAAGTTTATCTGCGATGCTCCATATCAAACTTGCCTTGTTGTCAATCTTTTGTTTATCCATTGTTATTTTCTCCTTTTTTCATTGTTGTTTTCTTTTTTGGGTTCTTTAGTTTTAGATTAATGTTTTTAATACTGGTTAGTTTTACCTCATTATCTTCAATATAAAAAACGACATCATCTCCCTTATCAATCTCCAACAATTTCCTAACCTCTTTCGGAACTGTTATTTGGCATTTATTTGATAACTTCGCTTGCTTTATCATATTTTTTGCTCCTTAAAAAATCTTTACTTTCTTTACTTTTAATATAACATAAATGATATGATTTTTGCAAGCAATCGTTGACTTATTTTATAAAATTTTAAATAAAATGGCACTCAGGCGTGTGCTTGTCTTGATACAAGTGCTGTCGCTTCGCTCCAGCAGACAAGCACACGCCTAAACTAAAACAACTAAATATAAACAAACCTTTCGCAAAACGAAAGTGGGCAAAAAGTGGAGTGCCGCAGGCTATCGCACCTCCACTTTTTTCTTCGCCCACTTTCTCTTTTGTTTTGCTTTTTAACATAAATTTTTAAGTTTATAAATTTTTTTGTAAAAACACCCGCTCAAAATGGCTTTTTCGTGGCTATTATATAGAAGATATTAAAAAGTTTCAGTTAGACCGTCAACTTTTTAATGTTTTTGTGGCTATTAAGTGTAAATGCATTGCAAAAGTTCGCATTTTGTCCGCAAAATACCTGTTTATTACTTGTAAACTACCAGTAAACCATCTTGTAATTCCGAGATTTTTGTGAGATATTCTACTCGTAAATATTTCACAAACACTTAAAAAATTTGGGTTTTACTTTAAGTCAGTTTAAATTTAGTTAGGGTTTACTACGGATTTATTAGAAGTTTTGTTTAAGTTAGTTCGTTGTATTTTAACGAACAACTTGCTAACATAGTGTCAAGTGTTAGCAATCAAAATCAATAAGATGACTACTAAGGGGCAAGTAATATCATTTTATTTTGAAATTGTTTGTGATACATTTACAAAAGTAATTGAAAAAGACACGCAAAAATGGCAAGCCGAGATTTTCGTTTAAGAAACAGTGGTTGCATTTCAAAGGCGTAGAAGAAGTATTTTCTTTCTATGCCTTTTTTAATTGCCAAAAAACTAAAAGGAGGCAATGAAAAATGCAAAACATTTTTAAAAACAAATCAAACAATAAGGATTTCTCTCAAAATTTAATTGATGTTGGTGGCTTAGATGAATCGTTTTATCTTGCACTACTAGATCACATTATGCAACACCGCAAAATAAAAGAGAAACCATCCAAAAGGCAGGTGTAATATGCCATTTGGAGAAACAAAAGTGTATTTCGATGGTAGCCATTACATTGCAATACCCAAAGAATTACAACCACACAAAAAACGGAAAACTAACACTATTAAGAAAGAAAATTTAGAAACATCGACAACAAATTTAAACAAACTTTTTGAAAAGACATATAGAGAAAATTTAGATAAAAAGCCACGAGAAAGAAACATCGAAATTATTGAAAGTTTAAAGCCATATATAAAGAACGAAGAAAGATTAAGAGAGTTTGTAAAAGTTAATTTAGACAGAAAGTTAAGAAATTTAATTGAAAGAAGAAAAAGATTTGTAAGAAAAGTTTACTTACAAGAATGGTCATATTTTTGCACATTTACTTATGATGACAAAAAGCACAACGAAGAGTCATTTAAAACGAAGTTGTCTAATTGTCTAAAACATTTATCTAATCGCAAAAGTTGGAAATATGCAGGTGTTTGGGAACGAAGTCCAATAAATAAAAGGCTACACTTTCACACACTTGTGTATATACCAAACAACAATTTAGAGTTTATAGAAAAACGAGATTTCAGCACAAAAACACATCAAATGCAAACGACATATCAAAACCAATATTTTTTAGATAGATTTGGAAGGAACGACTTTGAGCCAATAGCCCCAAATTCTTTGGCACAATCTATCGCCTATATAATGAAATATTTAGCAAAGACCGAAGAAAAAATTGTTTACTCAAAAGGACTACCGACCTATTTCATATCAGACATTATGGATAGTGATATTGTTTGCACTATTGGAATTGAAGATAGAAAACTACTTTTATTTGATGACTTTAATTGTTGGGATGAAGGTGTCTTGGTGGGAAAAGTAAGTAAAGAAACAATATCTCAGTTGAGAACAACCAACTAATTTATCTTTCGCCTTGTGGAGCGTAAACGAAAACTCTTTTTAGTCAAGGTTAAAGTGTATTGCTTTTCGCAAACCTTGACTAAAAAATATATATATTTAAAAGTTTAAAACAAGAATCCGCTTTCGTTTAGTTTCGCTCCGTCGAAAGACAAATAAAAAATATAAAGGAGTTTAGAAAAAATGAAAACAGCAGTAATCTACGCTAGATACTCTAGCACAAACCAAACAGAACAAAGCATAGAGGGACAAGTTCATGTCTGCCAAGACTATGCGAAAAGAAACGATATAATAATCGTTGATTCATACATTGACCGAGCAATCAGTGGAACAACAGATGAAAGAGAATCTTTTCAAAGAATGCTAAAAGATAGCAATAACAAGAAATGGGACTATGTATTAGTTTACAAACTAGACAGATTTGCAAGAAACAAATACGAGTCAGCAATTCATAGAAAACACTTAAAAGATAATGGAATTAAACTTTTATCTGCAATGGAAAATATACCAGAAACACCAGAAGGAGTTTTACTTGAAAGTTTGCTAGAAGGAATGAACCAATACTTTAGTGAAGAATTAGCACAAAAAGTAAGTCGTGGACTACACGAATCACGAATGAAAGGACATTGTATTGGCAGTGTTCCTTATGGCTACATTAAAGAAAACAAAATGTTAAAAGTAAACCAAGAAGAAAGTGAAATATTAAATAGAATTTACAAAGATTATGCAAGTGGCAAAACAATATTGCAAATATCTAAAGATTTAGAGAATGAAAGCATTACAAATAAAGGTCAAAAGTTTATACCACAAACAATAAGACATTTTCTACAAAGAAAACTATACACTGGCGAATATGAGATAAATGGCAAACGATATGACAATATCTACCCACAAATAATAACAAAAGAACTATTCACAAAGGTTAAAGAAAGAATGGATAAAAATAGATATGGTTGCAGAAAAGATAATCATGAAATATTTAAACTAAAAGACAAAATATATTGTGGTTATTGCAATAAGAAAATGTATCCAGTATCTGCAATATCTTCTAATGGCGAACATTTGAGATACTATAATTGCATAGGAACAAAGAAAGATAACTGTCATAATAAAAGATTGCATAAGGACTTTATTGAGGGTGTTGTAGACAAATTCTTAATAGAACAATTCAATACACCTAAAAACCTTGAAATATTGACTGAAAAGATATTTGAAGTGCATAAGAAAAGGATTGGTAGCAATACACCATTAAACGCATTAAAAACCGATTTACAACGAGTAAATACATCCATTGCAAATATTATGTCAGCTATTGAAAAAGGCATATTTACCGAAACAACAAAAGCAAGATTAGAAGAACTTGAAAACGCAAAGAAAGACTTGCAAGAGAAAGTTATTATAGAGCAATCTAAAGAGAGATATGAACTAACAAAAGAAGATATACAAAACTTCTTCAAATACACTATGAAACAATGTCCAAATATGGCGTTTGAATTATTCATAAAGTTTGTGAAAGTTTATGAGAACAAAATTGAAATAGGTATAAATTACGCAATAAACCAAATGGCAAGTAATGAGCCGATAACTCAAAAAGTATTTACAGAAACTTACACAACCGAAAGACACTTCAAAGGTGGCATTATTAAAACTAAAACCAATACTTATGATATTTATGTGGTTATTTAGACTTGTGGCTAATTTATTCCACGATGTTCTTGACACAGGGCTTAGAATGATAATCTCTGCAAATAAGACAAAGAAACAAGCATTATGCTATTAAAGCGAAGATACTTTCGCTTTTTTCTTTTTGCCTTTTGTCTATTATGTTCCATTCTTAAGCCCTGAGTAAAGAACCTTTCGCGGCATAAAGCCACAAGAAAAAGAACTCTAAAACTATAGAGTTCTCTTTAATTATTCCGCTAGTTTCAAATGTTAGTGACTATAACCTTATTTTTTTTAAATCCTTACTAGCAATTATATATTTAATTATTTAATAAATCATTTACTTAAATCAAACTTTTTTAATTTCATAGTTTTATAATCGCTTTTCTTTTCTAAGCTTTTAAGCCTCCTACTTGAAAGTTTTTGCAACAACGAACAAATTTGTTCTTTTTGTGCCTCTACTTTTAAATTAAGTTCTCTATTTACTTCTTGCATTATTTTAAGTTCTTCTTCTTTTTTATTTAAATCTATTAAAGTTTGTCTAAAATTTTCATTTGCCTCATTACATTCAACTTTTAATTCTTGATTAGCACTATCTAAAGCACTCTTTTTAACTATTTTTACAAGTCCCATAAATAAGGCATTAATATCACTATCACTAATTTTTTTATTTAACTTTTGTTTTGCAAAATCTATATTAATAATATTTTCTTTGTTTCCCATATTTTTTTTGCTCCCATTATGCTTACAATTTCTATATTTGTTTTGTAATCTTAACATTACCTTTGCATCATTATTTGCAAGTTCTAAACATGTTTGCCTTACACTGATACCTTTCATTAAATTATTATCAACTATAGTTACAAGTTCATTAATTTCTGTTTCTTCAAATCTATTAAAATTATTTTTTGATAATTTTTCTATATCCAATTTTTGATATTTGTTAGGGTCATTTTTAATAGACTTAATAAAAGTATAATAATAATTTTTTGCACTACCTTTTTTAAGTTTCAATTTACTAGAAATCATATCAAAGGTCTTGTCAAGATTATAATTATTGTCTATACATTTTTTAACAATTTCTAGCATCTTTCTTTGCCTGTCCTCTTTTTTATTCATAAAATCTCCTTAAATAAATTTAACTTCTTAGTAATTATTATCTAGAAATTTATTTCTATACATAAAACAATAAATGCTTGTCATATTCATATTAATAAGGAGATATATATGGATTTCTACTTACACATAAAGCCTAGTTTTGATTGCGTATTAAACTACTATGATAATCAAAAAAGTCTTATAAAAAATAAGACCTATTCATTTATTTTAAAAGATAAAACCGCCTTATCTTTTTACCCATCATTTTCAGAAGAGTTAAACTCTTTGCCATTTTCGTGCATTTTAGAACCTTTCAATGAAAACTCACTTCAAACTAATATGAGTAACCTAACATTAACTCGTTTTCCAAATAATAATTTTTTATTGGAAGTTAATCCTTTTATCTTTGCAAATTCACCAGTTGGGTTTGGTCTTAAAACAAAAGTAATCCGTTCTCAAAACACCCCTCATACCATAAGTTGGTTTAGTAATAATTATCTTAATTGTCGAATAGAAAATTCTACAAACTATTTAGATTTTAGAAATAATTGTAAAGTAACAGATATGGAAGCAAAAATTAAAGATGGTAATATTTTAATATATTTTCGCACTCAAAATTCAAAATTTGTTACTTGTCATATTTTATACGAAAACAATAAATACTTTTTACAAGAAATGCAAGAAGTTGATTTATTAGAAGGAAATGAAAACACAATAACTACTTATAAAAATTTACATGACTACGCAAATCACGGAGAAATTACAACATACTCATTTGAAAATGCATTTAATAAAACAAAAGAATTAGCATACAACAACCAAAAACCAACAATAACCAAAATTAAAGAGTTTGTTCCTTTTGCTTTTTTTGAAGCATTAAAAAATAAAAATTTTAAACTAGCTAGAAACTATCTTTCCCCTGCCCTATCAAGTAAATTATCAAACAACCATCTAAACAAGTTTTTTGGAAATTTTGAAAAGCCTTATCAAACCTTATCACCTGAATACAACCCAGAAGAAATAGCATTGATTTATTATTCAAAGCCAGTAAAATACGCAAAGGTTTATAATATAAAATTTAATAATGAAAATAAGATAGAAAATATAGAAGAAAGTTAATATTACATAAAAAAGTAAATACAAAAAATTTGCAAATACTATTTATATGTTCTATACTATAAATAGTTATATCATTAAACTTCACTTAAAATAAAAAATTCCACTTAATAAAAAGGAATATTAAAATGTATTTTCAATATTATTTAATGGGGATAATTTTACTCCCAGGATTACTACTTGCAACCTTTGCACAATTTAAAGTTAAAAGCACTTATAGTAAATATAGAAATATCTATTCATCATGTGGTCTTACAGCATGCGATTTTATAAAACGGTTAATGTCCGCAACCGATACAAATTATTTGCAAATAAGATGCATAAATGGACACCTAACTGATCACTACAATCCTTCTAAAGAAGAAATTTGTTTATCACAAGATGTTTATTCTTCATCTTCAGTTGCCGCTTTGGGAATAGCCTGCCACGAATTTGGACATGCTCTACAAAAAAAAGAAAAATATCTTCCTTATCAAATTAGAAGAATCCTTGTACCTATTACAAATTTTGCTTCCACCCTATTGTGGCCACTTGTAGTTATTGGATTAATATTTAACTTTGGAGTTGAAGCAGGCGGAATAACTGGTGATATATTTCTTTGGAGTGGTATTATAGTTTTTGGTTTATCAGTACTATTTAATCTAGCAACATTACCTGTTGAATTTAATGCTTCAAGAAGGGCTGTAAAAATATTAAAAGCAAGCGGTACTTTAACCGAAGATGAAATTGATGGAACAAAAAAAGTTTTAACCGCAGCAGCATTAACCTATGTAGCAGCACTTGTAGTATCTATTTTAAACCTACTAAGATTTTTATTAGTCGTGCTTGCAAGAACAAGAAGAGATTAAATAAAAAAACAGCAATAATTATGTTGCTGTTTTTTTAATATTATAATTTATATTAAATACTAATATTAGTAATATTTAATTAATTTATTAATTTAAATAAATAATCAATATTAATTATTTTATCTAATTAAAATATAGTTTTACTCTATTTTTATCCAACAAGAATTTTAAATCTTGCTATTACTCCAGTATATAACTTTGCTTCTATAGTATATTCCCCAGTTGCTTTTATATTACTTTCTAAATCTATTTGTTTTTTATCTAAATCTATTCCAGCATTGGTTACTGCTTCTGCAATTTCTTTAGAAGTAATTGCACCAAACATTTTACCATTATCTCCTAATTTAGCACTTATTTTAAAAGTTTTCCCTTTTAATTCTTGTGCTTTTTTTTCTGCAGCTTGTTTATCTAATGCCTTATTTCTTTCAACACTAGCTTCCTTACTTGCTTTTTCTAATAAAACTGAATTATCAACGGTTTTTGCTAAATTCTTTTTAATTAAAAAATTGTTAGCATAGCCATCATTAACATTTACAATTTCACCTTTTTTTCCTGTACCCTTAACATCTTGTAATAATAAAACTTTCATTTTCTTATGCTCCTATTTTTTAAGTAATTTTATGATAACACAAAAAGAAATAATATGCAAACGGGTTTATTAATTAAAAATTTATTTTAAAAATCTTTTAATTTAATAAAAACCAATTTTTTAATTTCTTATTAAAATTATTTTGATTAAATTTATTTTAATAGATAATAATTAAAACAAAAAAAGGAAAAATTAAAAATGGATTTAAGATGTAGAAAAACAAACTGTAAATATAATAAAGATTTAACATGTTGTGCCGAAAAAATAACAATCAGCAAAAAATTGGAATGTCTTGAATATCAAAACGAAAAAGGAAAAGGCACAAAAGATTTTAGTAGCCTTATTTTCAGTGAAAACCCACCAAAAGTGGCAGACTATAGACATTTAAAAGATATGTGCTTAACCTGTAATGCTAACTGTTTATTTAATAAAGATAATAGATGCTTTTCAAATGGAATAACAGTAAATGCCGCTTTATCCAACGAACCAAAATGCATGACATATTTAAAACCTTAATAATATTTAAATTATAATTTTATATTTAATAATAAATAATATTTTTAAATTTCTTATTTAAATTATATTTTGAATTATAAAAAAAATCACAAATTAATTTTTGTGATTTTTTTTAAATTTATATTTAAATAATTGTAATTTAAAAATTACTTAAGTTCAACAGTTGCACCTGCTTCCTTGAATTTTGCTTCAAGTTCTTTTGCAAGTTCAGTAGGAACATTTTCTTTAATTGTTGAAGGTGCACCATCAACTAATGCTTTTGCTTCGCTTAAGCCTAAGCCTGTTGCTTCACGAGTTACTTTAATAACTGGTATTTTATTTGGGCCAACTTCTTTAAGAACGATAGTAAATTCTGTTTTTTCTTCTGCAGCAGCAGGAGCACCAGCACCAGCAGCAGGAGCAGCAACAGCAGCAGCTGCACTAACACCAAATTCTTCTTCTAATTTTTTAACAAGGTCACTTACTTCAATAAGTGATAATTTTTTAATTTCTTCAACAATATTATCTAAATTTGCCATAATAATTTTTTTCTCCTTAAATTTTTGTTTTTTATAATTGATTATTTTTTAGAAATAATTTTTTAATAATTTAATTTAACTTATACACAATTTAAAATAAAAAGTGGATAAGTATTTTAATTAAGCCTCTTTTTTACTGATAGCATCAAGAGCTCTTGCAAGAGCAGCAACTGGTGCATTAAGCATACCAAGAAGCATTGCAATAAGAACTTCTTTAGTAGGAGTTTTTGAAAGAGCTTCGATTTTTGCTTCATCAACAACTTCGCCAGCAATAACACCAAACTTAGCTTCTAAAACACCAAAATCTTTTTTTGCTTTATATAAAACAGTAGCAGCCCCAACCTCATCAGAACCAAAAGCAATAGCAGTTGTACCATCTAAATGTTTAGCATCATAATTAGCGATACCCAATTCATCAAGAGCAATTTTAATAAGTCTATTTTTATAAATTTTGTATTGAACATCTTTTTCTCTAAAAGATTTTCTAAGAGCAGTATCTTGTTCAACATTAATACCTTTATAATTTACAAAAATTACACTTTTAGAATTGTTAAATCTTTCTTTAATTTCTTCAACAACTTTTTTCTTAGCTTCTATAACTTCTTTAGACATCTACTTCTCCTTTTAAGTTAAAATAAAAAAACCTTATACTCAAAGTAAGTACAAGGTAAAACTATCTTAAATTAAAAGAAAAAATTTCCTCATTACTTACCTCGGCAAGAACTTTTTAAAAAAGAATTACGAAGTTTACCTTCACTTGCTGTCTTTGATAAATAAGATATTTATTAAAACAATAGAATTATATATTAATGCTTATGCTTTGTCAATACTTTATTATGTATAATTAAAAAGAAAATAAACAATTTAGTAAATTAAGTTTAATATATTTTTGAATTTTTAAAATATAAAATGAAAAAACCCAATAATGTAAAAAATCGGATTTTATATTAATATATCGATTTTATTTAGAATATATCAGTTTTTTTATGAATATATCAGTTTTTTAAAATGAAATACTCAGTCTTTATTTAAAAAATATCGGGTTTTATTGGAATAATTAAGATTTTATATTATTACTTCGTGATTTATTAGTTTATATCGATATATTTTTAATTAAATCAGGTTTTAACGAGTTTTATTATATTATATCTATTTATTTAGAATTGAAACATGTTTTAACAGGTTTTATTAGATTATATCGTGTTGTATTAGAATATATCAGGTTTTTTACGATTATTTTAGTTTATGTTAGATTTATTTAGCTTTTATTATATTAAATCGCTTTTTATTGTAAATATATATATTATTATATCGTTTTTTTTATTTATATATTGTTTTTTATAAGATTGAATTATTTTATTTATAAAAATATCGTTTTTTAAAAAAAGGAATTAAAGTATTATTAGAAAATATCGAGTTTATTTAGATTAAATCAGATTATTTTAGATTAAATCGATTTTTATATTTAAAAGCAGTATTGAAAATATCGAGTTTTGTATTAATATATCGATTTTTTTTAGTTTAATTTTGTTTTTATATGTATATATCAGTTTTTTAAATGAATTACTTAAGTTTTTGTTAGAAAATATCGATTTTTTTTAGATTAGTTTATTTTATTTATGAAATTATCGAGTTTTATTTAAAATAAATTTAGATTAATTTATAAAATATCGTTTTTTATAGGTTTATATTAGATATATTATGAATATATCGATTTATTATAAAAAAAGATTTAGGTTTTATATGTTTATATCGTTTTATATATAAAAAACTCGATTTTTATAGGAAAAAAAATTGTGTATTGACTTATTTTAAAAAGAATAATAAAATAATTATATGAATAAGATTTTAATGTGTTTAGATTATAATGACACAATAGATAATTTAATTCCAAAGTGTATAGAACATGAAAATGGCGGAAGATTTCCTACTTTCTTTAGAGGTGTACTATCTATGGCTCTTGCTACTAAAAGCACAGTTTCTATAGCAATCATAAGTTCCGCCCAAGTAGAAGGAATTAAAGACGATGTAAATATAATAAATTATTATGCCAATATGTATTGTAAACTAGCCATAGGTGATACAGGTAATTTAATTAACTACATAGTTGGTGATAAATGTAAAGAAATATATAACTGCTCTGATGCCTCTTTAAAACCTTTAACAACTCCAGCACAATCTAAAAAAGATGGTGTTGAAGCTGTTTTAAACTTACCTAGCGAACAAGGAACCAATTTACTTATTACAGGCGGAGATACAAAAGAAGACCTTGCTATGATAGAAGCCGATACAAATGGCATTCCTAATGTATTTATTGCCCCAAAAGCAAATAAGGAAATTATTGATGGTTATCCTGATACCATAACTATAAGAGATGCTAAAAATAATAATAGTGAAGGTACTGGAAGATGTTTAATTACACTATCAAGAAGTCTTGAAGAATACAATTTAACCAATGCCTTTAATAAGCCTGCTTCACAAGTTGATATTTTAGAACCTTCCCCTCAAGCAGAAACCACAAATCAAGATGAAGTTACTACTCAAGCAGATATACCGCAAACAAATATTACAACACTAATAGATATTCAACAAGCGGAAACTTTTCCTCAAGCAGGAACTACTGAAAATACTTTATCAACTGAACAAAATTTACCTCCTAAATTTCCTGTTTTAGTAGAAATAAAACCTGAACCTATTATTGATAGTAATTTAGATTTAGCAATGAAATAAAAAATCAATAGCATAACATTATTAATAAATTAAAAATTTGATAGTAATGTAACTTAACAACAAATCAAAAAAATAGTTGATAACTTCAACTATTTTTTTATCTATCTTTTTTATCCTTTTTAATTATCTTTAATTAACTTATTTAAAATTTATTGCTCTTGCCCGTCATCACATGAACTAGAAATATCATTAACGTTAATCATACCATTAGGAGAATGTAAACATAAATCTTGCTCATCACCTAAATTAAAAGTTTTTGCACTGTTTGCAACTTTTTCAAGTATTTGCATTGTAACTGCAGTATCTTCACTACCTCTAGTTAATATGTCGCTTGCATATCTTGTTGCTAAAGCTACAATTTCTTGAGACATAGGTTCAGGTTCTTTATCTTCTTTTAAAGAAACTGTTAAATCTATTAATGAAAATCCACTTTCTTCATCAAATAAATAATTATCTGAATGACAATCCAATCCTCGATTATACCTGCTAGCAACCATTAAATCTTGTAAAAATTTATCGTAAAAACCTTGTTGCAAACCTGCATAGGTTTTGGCTTTGCTTAAATTTTCTTGCCTAACTGCTTCATCTATCTTATTACAATATTCATATTCTTCTCTTATAACTGCGTTTTGTTCTCTTTGTTGCTGAATATAACTATCTAATTCGCTATAAAAAGCCCGCTTTTCATTTTTAGAAAATCCAAAAAAATCAGAAATAGCTATTCCCCTTTCCTGCATAAACATTGTTTTAATTTCTTCATATAATTTACTTGAACTTTTAGGTTCTTTTAAATTATTCTCTAAACAATAAGAACTGGCACCTCTATAATAAACCGGACTTCCCTTAACTAAATCTTCAATATAAATTAAATTTCAATTTTGAAAATCCACAAAATGAATTAAAGAAGTATTAACCCCTTGTTGAACAAAAATTTGTGATAATCTTTGATAATTTAATGCAGTAGTGAAACCTTTTCATCAGACTTTTCCTGCAATACAGCAAAACCATATATATTATAACACTTTCTAGAATTACCACATGCAAAAGGTTTTGATTGAGCCACTTGGCCTAAAATTTCAGATATTTTATCTTCTTCCATATAAATTATATTAACATATAATTTTTATATTTACAACTACAAAAAAAACTCTAACTTAATAAAGATATTTTAAAATAAGTTTTTTTAAAGCTCTTTTTTAATAAAATTATTAATCTTCTAAACCCAAGAGATAATCAGTTGTAACTTTAAAATATTTTGCTATTTCTATAATAACATCATAATTTGGCTCCCTGCCCTGATTTTCCCAACCACTTACACATCTTTGAACAACTTTCAAAGCTTTCGCTAATTCTGTTTGTGAAATATTATTCTCAGCACGCAATTCCTTTAATCTTTCGCTAAATTTATTCATATAAATTTAATAGCACAATCTGATTAACTTTACTTATCTTAGAGCAAATCTCTCTAATAAGAGTAATACAAAAAATAAATATAAATAATTATTAATATATAAATAATTTTAAAATAAAAAAACCTATACTTATTTGTATAAGTTTATTTTAAAAATCAAAAATCAATTCCTAATAGATAATCTGTTGTAACTCCAAAATATTTTGACAACTTAATTAATGTATCTAAATCAGGTTCTCTATAACCCGTTTCCCAACCGCTTACAGTTGTTTGACCAATATTAAATTCCTTTGCAAATTCAGCTTGAGAAAGTTTTTTTTCTTTTCTCAATTCTTTTAATATATATTTAAACTTATTCATAAATTGATAATATCACTATATGCGTTAATTTGCTTGACTTAACGCGAAATGCATTATATAATAAATTAACGCATATCGCATTAAATCTATTATTTGTTTAAAAGAGGAAAATATGATTATAAAAAATATAAATTATATAATTAAATATATTAATTCTAATGAAAAAGACATTCCTACATTTTGCAAACATTGTAAAATTACAAAAACCACTTTTGAAAAAGTTTTAGCAGGAAAACACATTAGTTTTTTTTCTTACTATAAAATTTGTAAAAGATTAAATGTTAGTTTAAAAAGATTGCAAGAAGTTTAAATCTTTTGAAACTACAAATTTTTAAAAATATTTAATATATTTTCTTTTGTTCATATAATAAATAAAAAAACTAACAAAAAATTGTTAGTCTTTTTTTTTAATGTTAAATTAATGGTAATTTTATATATTGTTAAACCCTTCCTTAAATAAGTTTAAATTAAAATTATTTTTGTTTTAAACAATCTTCTACTCCTAAAAGAGAATCAGTAGTAACTCCAAAATATTTTGCTAACTCAATTAATGTATTAATATCAGGCTCTCTATAACCAGTTTCCCATCCACTTACAGTTGTTTGACTAACATTAAATTCTTTTGCAAATTGACTTTGAGAAAGATTTCTCTCTTGTCTTAATTCTCTTAGCATATAACAAAACTTATTCATAATTAATATATTATCACTTAGTGCGTTATAAAACTTCGCCTAACGCGATAAGCATTATAATATTTTTATTATATTAATAACTCCAATTAAATATAAAAATAAATTTCATTTAAATATAAAAATAAATTTCATTTAAATTAGCATTATAAAAAGGTAACTATAACTTTAAATTTCTACAATATATTATATAATTAAATAGAACTATATTTATATTGCTACAAAAATATTTTATATAATAATTAAATTGTTGATTATATAATTAATAAATATATTTTTTATATGTCTATTTAATTTTTATTTATATTATTAAAACTATTTACCTAATTATTAACCTTTAGTTTAAAATCTTTCTTTATAGAAATAAAAAAAAGACCAACAATTTCTTGTTAGTCTTTTTAAATTCCATTTTAATAGTAAAGGTTTTTGGGTTATATTTTTACTTGTTTTTATTCAAGAGTTTTTTAATTTAGTTTGCTTTCTAACTTGTGTACCTGCCGATATATTTCAATCGGTTTCGTCGACTTCACTTCTCTTTAAAAGGAGGTGATCCAGCCACACGTTCTCGTATAGCTACCTTGTTACGACTTCACCCCAGTCATTGGTTTTACCTTAGGCAGTTGCCTCCTATTGCTAGGTTAGCTCACCGACTTTGGGTCCCCCCAACTCCCATGGCGTGACGGGCGGTGTGTACAAGACCCGGGAACGCATTCACCCCGACATGCTGATTCGGGATTACTAGCAACTCCGACTTCGTGTGGGCGGGTTGCAGCCCACAGTCCGAACTGAGATCATTTTTTTGAGATTAGCTCCACATTACTGTATTGCAACTCTTTGTGATGACCATTGTAGCACGTGTGTAGCCCAAGACGTAAGAGGCATGATGATTTGACGTCATCCCCACCTTCCTCCGTATTATCTACGGCAGTTCTGCTAGAGTGCCCAACTGAATGATGGCAACTAACGGTAAGGGTTGCGCTCGTTGCGGGACTTAACCCAACATCTCACGACACGAGCTGA
>CANBBP010000004.1 GCA_947366895.1 uncultured Clostridia bacterium | reverse complement strand
CAGGCCCAACAGGATTGACTGGTCCTATGGGACCAACCGGTCCAACGGGAGCAACTGGAGGTGCTGGTGCTGTTGGTGCAACCGGTCCAACAGGTGCAACGGGTGCTACAGGTCCTACGGGTCCTACAGGTCCAACAGGCCCTGTAGGAGATATTGGTGCAACTGGAGCCACAGGTGCAACCGGTCCAACCGGTCCTGCTGGTTTAACGGGAGCAACTGGTGCAACTGGAGCTACGGGTGCAACAGGTCCAACAGGCCCTACAGGTCCTACTGGTCCTGAGGCAACTATTACACCTGCAGCTGCTGTTCCTGATGTTGATGATACTCCTACACCAGATGAAGTTGGTGAAACCTTAAATCAGTTATTAGCATCTTTACGTGCAGCAGGTTTCTTGGCAACTTAAAAAATATTTTAGTTAGAGATTGTGAAAGAGAGATAGCTTTTGCAATCTCTTTTTTTTGTTTAATTAAGTTGAATATTATGATATAATCTAATTGTCAATTTTAAAATTTAAATATAAAAGGAAAACATAATTGAAAGAATTAGAAGTTCTTGCACCTGCAGGAGATGAAAAAAGTTTTTTTTGTGCTATTAATAATGGAGCAAATGCCATTTATTTAGGGTTAAAAAATTTCAATGCTCGTAATAAAGCACAAAACTTTGATTTAGAAAATTTATCTTATTATGTAAATATTGCACATTTACATAATGTTAAAATATATTTAGTAGTAAATACTCTTATAACCGATAAAGAAATAAGTGACTTATTGAATTTTGTAAAGGGAGCAATAGAAGCAAAGGTTGATGCATTTATTGTACAAGATTTAGGTATTGCTAAATTATTAATAAAAACCTTTAAAGGTATAATTTTGCATGCAAGTACACAAATGGGAATACATTCTTTACAAGGAGCAATTATTGCAGAAAAGATAGGTTTTAAAAGAATTGTTTTAAGTAGGGAAGTAACTAAACAAGATATAATTAATATTAAAAACAATACTAATTTAGAAATAGAATATTTTGTTCAAGGTGCCCTTTGTGTTAGCTTTTCTGGCAACTGTTATTTAAGTTCTATTGCTTCGGAGGAAAGTGGAAATAGAGGAAGATGTTTACAACCTTGCAGGCTTTTATATTCTTCTTTTTGTGATGACAAAAGAATAAAAAAAGGCTATTTACTTTCTGCTAATGACCTATGTTTAATTGATAAAATAAAAGAGTTAAAAGAGTGCGGCGTTTGTTCTTTAAAAATTGAAGGACGTCTTAGAAGGCCTAGTTATGTATCGTATACAACAAAAACTTATAGTGAAGTGTGCAAGGCAGTTGAATTTGGTGGCTCTTTTAATAGCATTTTAAAGGTGAATAATTTTAAAAAACTATTTAATCGTGGCGAATATAATACAGGTTTTTATTTAGACACTGAACCTAATAAAGCAATAATAAATACTACCTTTCAAAATCATAGAGGTATAAAAATAGGTAGTGTTATAAAGGTTAATCCATTTAAAGAAATCTATGAAGTTTTAATTAAAACAAGTAATTATGAAATTAAGAAAGGTGATGGCTTAAAGTTTATTTATAATAATACTGAAGAAAGTTTAGGAGTAGGCAGTGTTAAATGTATAAAAGAAAAGAATGAATATATTGTTTATACAAAAATAAATCCTAAAGTTACAAGTGAAGTATATTTAACTGTAGATAGTAAATGGGAAGATAGTTTGCTTAATAATCAAAATAAAATAAAATTTAATGCTGAATTTTTAGCAAATGAAAATGATAAAGCAATATTAAAATTAAGTGCCTGTTCGATTAATATAGTTTGTTATAGTAGTGATAATCTTCAAAAGGCACAAAATCAAAAGTTAAAACAAGAAGATGTATTATTAAGTTTACAAAAAACAAAAGATACATTTTTTGAACTTAATAATTTAAATTGTAAAATAGATAACGTGTTTATGCCAAAAGCATTATTAAATGAGTTAAGGAGAAATGCTTTAGAAAAACTGGAACAAGAAATTATAAATAATTATCAAAATAAAAATCTAAACTTAATTGATATTGATTACTCGTATTATCAAAAATTATGCGATAAAATTGAAGGTTTTAAAAAAGATAAGAAACCTTCTTTAAGGAAAGATAATATTACAACAAACTATAAGGAAACTAAAAAATTTATTTGCTTTAATGAAGAAACTTTATTTTCTGAAATAGAAAAATATTTTAACGAAGATACTTATTTTGTATTTTCTCCTGATTTGTTTACTTTAAAAAATGTTGATAGTATGTTTGATAAATTACAAGAAAAGTTTAACATTAAAAAACTATATTTAGATTTACCTAAGGTATTAAGAAATGATGATTTTAATTTAATAGAAAAAATAATTTTATCTCTTGGTAAAGATAAAATAGGTGTTATAGCAAATAATATAGGGCATTTATATTTTTCTCTTTTAGGCTTTGAAGTTGTGGGAGGAGTTTATTTAAATATTACAAATAATTCTACTATAGAACTTTTAAAAGATTTTAATATTAATACTTTTGTTAAGAGTTTTGAAAGTTTTGCAAGTGCTTTACAAAATGGATTAACTTATATAGGATATCCTGCAGTTATGACTTTTTGCCATTGTCCGTATAAAACTAATTTTGATAATGTTTCTTGTAGGGAATGTAAATTTAATAACAAATTGATATTAAAAAATGATAGTGGAAAAAGTTATAAAGTTAGAAGAACAAAAATACATAATTGTATTTTTGAGCTATTAAATAATTCAAAAATTAATTTGGATTGTAACTTAGAAAGTGGATTTTACTTAGACTTAAGGAAATAAATAGATATGACTAAAATGCTTAAATAATCATATAATAGTATTAGATGTACTTTCTTTTACAAAAAAGAAAAAAAGGGATAAAAAATTAACTTTTGTTATTGACTTTAATAGTAAAAAAGGCTAAAATTTTTAGTGTAATTAAATTGATAGAGGAGATGTAAAACTTATGAAAAAACAAATTGAAACTGCTCCAGTAGATGCATGGAAAGGCTTTAAAGCTGGCGCATGGCAAAAGGAAATAAATGTTAGCGATTTTATTTTGTCTAACTATAAAGAATATAAAGGAGATGATTCTTTCTTAGTTGGCAAAAGTGAAAAAACTGCAAAAGTTATGGAAACAGTTGAAAAACTTCTTGCACAAGAAAGTAAGAAAGGATTGCTTGATGTTGACCTTGTACATTTTTCAGGTATAACAAGTTTTAAACCTGGTTATATTGATAAGAAAAATGAAGTTATTGTTGGTCTTCAAACTGATAAACCATTAAAAAGAATTGTTAATCTTTATGGTGGTGTTAGAACAGCTAAAGAAGCTCTTGAAGCTTATCATAAAAAGATAGATCCTAAAATGGAAAAAACTTTTAATGAATATAGAAAATCACACAATCAAGGGGTTTTTGATGCTTATACTCCAGAAATTAGGCGTGCTAGAAGTGCAGGTTTATTAACTGGTTTACCTGATGCTTATGGCAGAGGCAGAATTATAGGCGACTATAGAAGAGTTGCTCTTTATGGTATTGAAAAACTTAAAGAAGAAAAATCAAAAGAATGGAATACTCACTATCTTGATGTTACAACCGAAGAAAATATTCGTTTAAGAGAAGAAATTTTTGAACAATATAGAGCTCTTGATAAAATTAAAGAAATGGCTGCTAGTTATGGCTATGATATTTCAAAACCAGCTACAAATGCTAAAGAAGCTATTCAATGGACTTATTTTGCTTATCTTGCAGCAATTAAGGAAAATAATGGTGCAGCAGAAAGTTTAGGAAGAACTTCTACCTTTATTGATTGCTATATTGAAAGAGATTTAAAAGAAGGTTTAATAACAGAAGAAGAAGCACAAGAACTTGTTGACCAATTTATTATTAAACTTCGTTTAGTTCGTCATTTAAGAACTCCTAGCTATGATGAAATTTTTGCTGGTGATCCTACATGGGTAACTGAAGCAATTGGTGGTATGGCAGATGATAAGAGAAGTTTAGTAACAAAATCTTCTTTTAGATTTCTTCAAACTCTTATTAATCTTAACCCTAGTCCAGAGCCAAACCTTACAATATTATATTCATCAAAATTACCTGCAAAATTTAGAAAATTTTGTGCAAAGATTTCTATATTAACAGATGCCATTCAATATGAAGGTGATGATGTAATGCGTGCTATTTATGGCAACGATTATGCTATTGCTTGCTGTGTTAGTGCTATGAAAGTTGGCAAACAAATGCAATTCTTTGGTGCTAGATGTAACTTAGCAAAATCTTTACTTTATGCTATTAATGGCGGTATTGATGAAAAAACTGGTAAACTTGTTGTTGAAGGTTTAACAAAGAGTACCGAAAAAGTTTTAAGTTATGATAAAGTTAGAAAACAATATTCTTTAGCTTTAAAGAAAATTGCAAAAACCTATGTCGATGCTATGAATATCATTCACTATATGCATGATAAATATGCATATGAAGCAAGTCAAATGGCTCTTCATGATACAAATGTTGAAAGACTTATGGCATTTGGTTGTGCAGGATTCTCTGTTGCAGTAGACTCATTATCTGCTATTAAATATGCAAAAGTTTCTCCAGTAAGAAATGAAGAAGGTATTGCAGTAGATTTCAATATTGAAGGTGAATACCCTAAATATGGTAATGATGATGATAAAGTAGATGATATTGCAGTTGAACTTGCAAGAGAATTTATTGCAGACTTAAAAGAACATCCTCTTTATAGAAATGCAAAACATACATTATCTCTTTTAACTATCACATCTAATGTTATGTATGGTAAGAAAACAGGTGCTACTCCAGATGGTAGAAAAGAAGGCGAGGCATTTGCTCCTGGTGCAAATCCTATGCATGGTAGAGATGCTTCTGGTGCTTTAGCTTCTCTTAACTCTGTAGCAAAAATTCCTTACAAAGATTGTTGTCAAGATGGTATTTCTAATACATTCTCTATTGTTCCTGATGCTTTAGGTCATAGTGAAGAAGATAGAGAAAAGAATCTTGTTGCAATTTTAGATGGCTATTTTAATCAAAAAGCTCAACACATTAATGTTAACGTTTTAAATAGAGATCTTTTAATTGATGCTATGAATAATCCTTGGAAATATCCAAATCTTACAATTCGTGTTTCTGGTTATGCTGTTAACTTTAATAAACTTAGCAGAAAACATCAAGAAGAAGTTATTGCAAGAACTTTCCACGATAAAATTTAATTAATTATAATTTATTAAAAAAACCATTAGAAAATATCTAATGGTTTTTTTATGTCTTAATTTTTATTTTTCTTTTTAAAAATAAATTTTATGTTTTTTAAAAAAAGTCTTTTATTTTTAATTTTAGTGTGATAAAATATTCAAGTTTTAGTGTAAATGTTTTTAGTAAATAAACTCAATAAATATAATTTATTAGTGTTAAAAATTATAAACAATAATTAAAAAGTAAAAAGGAAAAATTTTATGAAAAACGATAAAGTAAGAAATGTGGCAATTATTGCTCACGTAGACCATGGTAAAACAAGTTTAGTTAATGAACTTTTAAAACAGGGTGGTGCTTTTAGGCAAAATCAAGAAGTTGAAGATAGAGTTATGGATAGTAATGCCATTGAAAGAGAAAGAGGTATTACAATTTTAAGTAAAAATGCTTCCTTTATGTATAAAGATATTAAGGTTAATGTTGTTGATACCCCAGGGCACGCAGATTTTGGTGGTGAGGTTGAACGTGTTCTTAAAATGGTAGATGGAGTTTTACTTGTCGTTGATGCTTACGAGGGCCCTATGCCACAAACTAGATTTGTATTAGAAAAAGCTTTGTCTCTTAATTTAAAAGTTATTATAGTTATTAATAAAATTGATAGAAAAGATAGTAGAATTAATGAAGTAGGAGATGAAGTTTTAGAACTTCTTATGGATTTAAATGCAACTGAAGAACAACTTGATAGTCCTATAATTTATGCTTCTGCAAGAATGGGAACTGCTACTGATGATATGTCAAAAGAGGGTAAAGATATGACCCCTCTTTATGAAGCAATTATTAATCACATTCCATGCCCTGAGGGTTATGAAGAAAAACCATTTAAAATGCTTGTTAGTTCAACTGAACAAAATGACTTTTTAGGTAAACTTGCTGTTGGCAAAATTGAACAGGGAAGTTTAAAAATTAATGATAATCTTGTAATTACTAATTATCATGATGAAACAAAAAATATTCCTTTTAAAGTTCAAAATATGTTTGAATTTGTTGGGCTTAAAAGACTAACTATACAAAATGCTAAAGTAGGGGACATTGTTTGTATTGCAGGTGCTGATAATATTACAATAGGTGACACTTTAAGCGACAAGGATAATGTTGAAACTTTACCATTTGTAAAGATAAGTGAACCTAGTGTTGAAATGAGTTTTATGGTTAATAATAGTCCATTTGCAGGTAAGGAAGGAAAGTTTTGTACAAGTAGACAACTTAGAGATAGACTTATTAAAGAGACAATTAAAGATTTAAGTTTAAAGGTTTATGATACTGATAGTGCTGATACTTTTAGAGTTTTAGGTAGAGGAGAAATGCACCTATCAATTTTAATGGAAAATTTACGTCGTGATGGTTTTGAATTTCAAGTTAGCATGCCTCGTGTATTATATAAAGAAATTGATGGTAAAAAATGTGAACCTATTGAAAAACTTGTAGTTGACCTTCCAGATGATAAAGCAGGTAGTGTTATTAGTGTTCTTGGTGCAAGGAAAGGTGAACTATTGGGAATGCATAGTAATAATGGAAGAACAAGACTTGAATATTTAATTCCAGCTAGAGGCTTATTTGGTTATAAAGGACAATTTATGACTGATACTAATGGTGAAGGTATTATGAGTAGTGTTTTTTATGATTATCAAGAATTTAAGGGTAATTTACAAAGAAGAAACTTTGGTATGCTTGTTGCATATGAAACAGGTGAAGCTGTTCAATATGGATTGTTTTATTCACAACAACATGGAAAATTGTTTATAACTCCTGGAGAAAAAGTTTATGGTGGTATGATTGTTGGAACTAATCCTAGAGTTGATGATATTGTTGTTAATGTATGTAAAACAAAACACTTAACAAACACTCGTTCAAGTGCAAGTGATGATGCATTAAGATTGGAACCTGTACAAAAACCAAGTTTGGAACAATATTTAGATATGTTAGATGAAGATGAATTATTAGAAATAACCCCAGTTTCTATAAGAATGCGTAAGAAAACTCTTGACCATACTATAAGAGGTCGAGAAGATTTTAGAAAGAAAAAACAACAATAAAATAAACCATATTTAATATAGGATTTATTTAATATTCCTATATTAAATATGGTTTTTTAATTTTCAAAGTATAAAGTTATATCAATTTTTTATTAATAATTTGAAATTAATCTTTTAATTACAATTAAATTTAATTTTAATTATCAAAAGTCAATATCTTCATTTTTATTATTTTCAATGTTATCTATAAAAAGTTGTTTAATAGTTTTTAAATTACCATAGAGAGTAAGCATATCTTTTTCTTTTAAAATATCGTTTCTTGAAACTTCATGAATGGTTTTATCGTTCCTCATTATTGCTAAAACTGTTAATCCATAATTTTGTTTTATTTTAAGTTCTTCAAGTGTTTTGTCATAAAAACCTTTAGGTAATGTAACAAGAGTTAATTCAACAATAGAGTTTGCTCCGCAATCATCAATTACTTTAATGAAATTTTTTGTTTTTTCTTTTACAAAAATATGTCCTAATTTAAATATTAATGAGTCAAATGCATTTTTTACAAATTTTATTTTTGAGAGTATGAGTATGATTAACAAAATTCCAACTAGTATTAAAAAAATAAACCATAAATTTTCATCTTCATTATTTCCTATTGTTAAAACAATAGATATAAAAGCAGATACTAAAGTTGCAGAAAAGGCATACCCAAAAATCATGGCAGTTATTGCTAACTTTCTTCTTGTAGGAGTTGTAACAAAAACTTCTGTTTCCTTTGTGGTAAAACCACAGGTTGTAAGTAATGATACAACTTGTAACTTAGCTTTTTCTTCTGGTAACCCTGTAAGTCTAAAAAGCACAGTAAATATCTCGGCAATTATCATATAAGCCACCATAACAATAAAAAATAAAATTAATGCACCTAACATAATAAACTCCTATAATTATAGTTTATCATATTTTTATTAAATAATAAAGTAATATAGTTTAAAAGTATAAATAATTAAGAATAAGTTAGTGTGTAAATTTATTTACTTTTTGCATATAAAATGTTATTATACTTTTGTAATAAATAATATAGGGGGTTATTATGAACTATACATCAGAAGTTGACAATATGTGTGTTGTCAAAAAAGGTGCAAATCATGGTCCTGCACCAATACCTGAAGAAGCCAAATGGGTAAAAGCAAAAGAAATTAAAGATATTTCAGGCTTTACTCATGGTATAGGTTGGTGTGCACCACAACAAGGGGCTTGTAAATTAACACTTAATATAAAAGATGGTATTATTGAGGAGGCTCTTGTTGAAACTTTAGGTTGCTCAGGTATGACTCATTCTGCTGCTATGGCAAGTGAAATCTTAGTTGGAAAAACTATTTTAGAAGCTCTTAATACAGACCTTGTTTGCGATGCTATTAATACCGCAATGAGAGAATTATTTTTACAAATTGTTTATGGTAGAAGTCAATCAGCATTCTCTGAGGGTGGTTTATCTATAGGTGCAGGTCTTGAAGATTTAGGTAAAGGTACTCGTAGCCAAGTTGGTACTTGTTATAGTACTAAACTTAAAGGTCCTAGATACTTAGAACTTTCAGAAGGATACATAACAAAAATAGGTTTAGATAAAGACAATGAAATTATAGGATATGAATTTGTTAATTTAGGCAAAATGATGGAAAACATAAAAAAAGGTATTGAACCTCTTGAAGCAATTAAAAAGGCTAGTGGTAAATATGGTAGAATTGATGAAGCTGTAAAACTAGTAGACCCAAGAGAAGAATAAAGGAAGAGGGGGAAGTATTATTATGTTATTTGAAAATTATGAAAGAAGAATTAACCAAATTAATAAAGTGCTTAATGACAATGGTATAAAAGACCTTGATGAAGCAAAAAAACTTTGTGATGATTTAGGTGTAAATGTTATTGAAATAGTAAAAAGTATTCAACCTATATGTTTTGACAATGCTGGTTGGGCTTATACAGTTGGTGCTGCTATTGCAATTAAAAAAGGTGTAAAAAAAGCTTGTGATGTTTCTAAATGTCTAGGAGAAGGTTTACAATCTTTTTGTATACCAGGCTCAGTTGCTGATGATAGAAAAGTTGGCTTAGGTCATGGTAATTTAGGCTATATGCTACTTAGTGAAGAAACTGAATGTTTTGCTTTTCTTGCTGGTCATGAAAGTTTTGCTGCTGCAGAAGGTGCAATTGGTATTGCTAAAAATGCAAATAAAGTTCGTCAAAAACCTCTTAGAGTTATTCTTAATGGTTTAGGCAAAGATGCTGCTCAAATTATTTCTCGTATAAATGGTTTTACATATGTTCAAACTGATTTTGATTTTTCAACAGGTAAAGTTAAAGTTGTTAAAGAAACTGCTTACTCAAATGGCGAAAGGTCTAAAGTAAGATGTTATGGAGCAAACGATGTTAGAGAAGGTGTAGCAATAATGCATCTTGAAAATGTTGATATTTCTATTACAGGAAATTCAACTAATCCTACTCGTTTTCAACATCCAGTTGCTGGAACATATAAAAAGGAAAGACTTGAGGAAGGTAAAAAATATTTCTCAGTTGCTTCTGGTGGTGGCACAGGTAGAACATTACACCCTGATAATATGGCTGCTGGCCCTGCTTCATATGGCATGACTGATACTATGGGTAGAATGCATAGTGATGCTCAGTTTGCTGGTTCCTCTTCTGTTCCTGCTCATGTAGAAATGATGGGTCTTATTGGTATGGGAAATAACCCTATGGTTGGAGCTACTGTTTCAGTTAGTGTTGCAATTAGTCAAGCAATGCAAAATAAGTAATAGTGTTTTATTAAAATTATTAATTTAAATTTATTAAGTATCTTTATTTTAATTAAAGATTTTAAATAAAGTATTATAAAAAAGTAAAAAAGAATAGAATTAATTTTCTATTCTTTTTTTAGTATGTTGTTTAATATATTTTATAATATACAAATTTATTAAAATTTAAAAACATTAGTTTCTTATTATTATATATATAAAGTAAATTATATAAATGCCCAAAAGTAAAGCCCCATGATATCTATTTAGTTTTTTAGAAAATAAAGATATTAATAATATTATTAAAACGGATAGCAACATAATTATCATATCTATAACTATATTAGGGGAAATAGAAAGAGTACTTATGGTAGAAGATAAACCTAAAATAAATATTATGTTAAATATATTAGAACCTATTACATTTCCTATTGCTATTTCGTTTTCTTTTTTTACACTTGCTACCACACTTGTTACAAGTTCTGGTAGAGAAGTTCCTACTGCAACTATAGTTAGCCCTACAAGTGCTTCACTCATTCCTAAAGCCTTTGCAATACTAGAAACATTATTAACAACTAAGTTCCCTCCAAATATTACTCCTGTAAGTCCAATAACTGCAAGAATTATGCTTAACCAAAGAGGTTTTTCTTTTTTCTTTTTATTGTTGATAGTTGTTTCATTCAGTAATTCTTTTGCCATTTTATTGGCTTTTCTTTTGCTTAATTTTGTTGTTCTAGCAATTAAAAACAAGATATAACTTATAGTTAGTATAAGTAAAGAAATAGATTCAAATATATCAAGTTCGTATGGAGATATTACAAAGGAGAAGATTAGTAATATTAAACTTAAACCTACAACAATAGGTAAGTCATATTTTTTAATGTCTTTTCCAATAACTAAGGGACAAATCAAAGCACTTATACCTAGTATTAGAAGAGTGTTAAAAATATTAGAGCCTACAACATTTCCAATGCTCATATCGTTCATACCACTTATAGAACTATTTATGCTTACAGATGCCTCTGGGGCACTAGTGCCTAAAGATACAAGGGTAAGGCCAATAATAAGAGGTGGAATTTTTAATGCTTTTGCTATTTTACTTGAACCATCAACAAAAAAATCGGCACCTTTAACAAGAAGAACTAAACCAATCACTAAAAGTAAAATATTAATAAACATAAAAAACTCCTTAAATTAATTTAATAAAAAAGACTTCTACTGAATATTTTTCAGTAAAAGTCTTGAAATTTAAGTTGAAACCGAGCAAAAAATATTTGCTGTATTGACGATTTTCAACACACTATATAGTAGTGCTTTCTACTCCCTTTTAGTAAGGCTTAATTATTTACAAGTATTGTATTATAAAATATTTAAACTTGTCAACATAAAATATTATTGACTAACTGCATTATCTATGCCTGCGGTTAATGCTGAATTAGTTAAATCCTCTATTACTTTAATGTCTTGAGGATTAGGTTGTGTTAAAGGTTCGTTAGGAAAACCTTCAAAATCTTGTTCAGTATTTATTACTGAAAAATTATCATTAGGGTTTGGTATCAAAACATCATCTTCTATATAACTTTTTTCTTCAGTAATTAGTTGTTGCTGTTGAGTAACAACTCTATCTTTTATTTCAGTTGTAGATACGCTATCGGTTCTAGGAAGATAAATAACATTTAAGCCACTTTCCATTGCCTGCTCTTGAAAAGTCTCCCATCTTTCCACTCCTGCTTGTTCTTTTGGAGTCATTTCTTTGCCTGTGTAGTTACTTCTTAAATATTCGCTTGATGTAAAAATAACATCACAGCCTAATGCGTTTACTGGACCTAATTTATCATAAAGGTCATGTTGTGGGATGGCTATTGATACGCCTTTAATAGCACTTACTATTGCAAGTCTTTGTTCAAATGGGATAATGGGTTCACGATGCTTGTATTCTCTTATTACTTCATCCGTAGATACAGCTACTATTAATTGGTCACAATATTTTAAAGCATTTTGTATTCCTAATAAATGACCATAGTGAAACATATCAAAAGCACCTGTGTAATAACCTCTATGAAAAGGTTTATATCCGCCTTCTTTATCAAGTGAAGTAAGTAATCCTGTTGCTCTTCTATATACAGATTGCTTTATAAAGTTTTCTACTAATTTATCACCATATTGATATGGTTTATTCATTTTTTTCTCCTTTTTGTTAAAAAAAATTGTCTGGAGTGTATAGTACTACCAAACAACTTTTTTAACTTTTTTATTTTTAATTTTTACAGGGAGATAATTACCCTTAAGTTGACAACTTTCAACAATTAAAGTGTTGTTTATTAAGTTAAATAAAACGCACTTACTTTTCATAACAAACATATAATAGCATAGTTAAAAAGTAAAAGTCAATGTGCAAATTAACTAAATATAAAATAGTATAAATTATCTTTAATTAAGCTTAATTAAATGAAAAAAATTTTATAAATAATAAATTGCTACTTTTCAGTTAGTTTATTTTAGTTTATAATATATAAAAAATATTTTGCAAAAGTTATAAAAAGATGTAATAATTAATTAGGAGATAATTATGTCACAAGAAAAAACTCATGGAAGAAATATATTTGCTACTATTTTAAAGGTAATACTTATAACAGTTATGGTTATTGTTACTATTATAATAGGATTTTATTTATATCTAAGGTTTGCAGTTGGCATTGATGTTATTGATATAAGGCGAAAAATTAATGCTATTAATGTAAGTGTAGATGAAACAACTCTTGTAACTCAACCTTTTACGAGTGAAGATGCTCAAAAAGGTTTTAGCATTATGTTTGGGGAAGAAAATAATATTTATTTAGATAATGGTGAAGGATTTGTTTTCAATAAAGAAAATTTTGAAGCAGGTATCCTTGCTAGTGGAGAAATGCAACTTTCAGCAAATCAGTTTGGTTCTTGTGTAGCTTTATTTTTAAGTAATTATGCAAACAAAAATATTAATGTTTCAGAAGTTTCAATAGGTACTGAGTTAAAGCAATTAAATTTTACTAATTTTCAGGCTGTTGAAGAAAATATTAATGTTGATGTTAATGCTATAGTTAAATTAGATTTTTTTGAATTAAAAAGCAAAATTAACGAATTTAATAATTTTTTTAGTAATCTAATTTTAAAATATATACCTGATAATATTTATGTAACAATAAATTCATTAGTAACTATTCAAAATACGGAGGATATTTCTTATAGTGTAACTCCTAGAAATGTTATAATAAATAAACTTAGTTTAGTAGAATCTCAAGAAATTTTAGATTTATTTTCAAGACTTTATGTTTCAAGTGAAAATGAAAACTTAAGAGATACTATAACAAATCAGTTTATTGAAATGCTTTTTTATGGTGATGGGAATGGTGGCTTTTTAAGTGCAATAAATGTTAATAATTTTACTTTTATAGAAAGTGATAAAATATATATAGTTTTAAAAAATATTTAAATTTCCCATATATTTCAAAATTTTAATAATATAATATTTTTGGAGGCTATATGAAATTAAAATTAGTTGGAACTGGGGCTATACTAGGAAAAGATAGAAGTGCTTGTTCACTTGTTGATAATAAAATTTTAATAGATTGTGGTAATGGCTTACTTAAAACATTAATTCAACAGGGAGTGAATATTTTAAGGATAGAAGCTGTATTAATAACTCATTTACATGCTGACCATATTTTTGATTTACCTTTCTTTATATTTAATAAATATTTGTTAAAAGCAAATAAAGAATTAAAAATATATTGTCCAAAGGGAACAGAAAAAGCGATTGAATTATTATGTAGTAATTTTGTTTTTACTAAAAAAGAATCATATTTTGATATGAAACAAGAGGGGAAATATACAATCATAGAATTTGAAAAGTTAGAGAATGAAGAAATTATAAAAGATTATTTTGTAACAGCATATTCAGTTTCTCATGGAGACTTTAAAAATGCTTATGGTTATACAATAAAAAATGGTAATAAGTGTGTAGGTTTTTCAGGTGATAGTGTTTTATGTGATAACATTATAAAGATAGTTGAAAATAGCAACGTTGCAGTTTTAGATATGACAAAACCTCAAAACAATTCAGCACATATGGGTGTTGATAATATAGAAGAAATTAGCAAAAAATATAGCGATAAAAAGATTATTAGTACCCATGCTTCACCTTTAGCCAAGGAGGAAGCAAGAAAAAGAAATATTAAAAATTTATTTATCGCAAATGATGGTGATGAGATAGAGTTTTAATGTTTAAAATATTATACTTAATTATAAAAAACATAACTTTTTGTTATGTTTTTTTAACTTTTTAAAGAGATTAATGATTAATAAAAAATAATAATTAAGTATGGTTTAAGTTATTATTTAACCATTTAAAAAAGCAATTATACCGCTGAGAATGGAATAACAAATTTTGTTTTGATAATCGTTTGAAACAATTAATTTTTCATCATCGGGGTTGCTTAAAAAGCCACACTCTACAAGAACGGAAGGAATGTTAGTGCAGTTTAATATGTAGTAATCCCCAATTTTTGAACTGCTTTTTCCGTATTCAATATTTGTTTTAAGTTGATTTTGAATACTTTGTGCAAGTTGTTGTCCTTGTTCGTTTCCCTTTTTATAAAAGGTTTGGGCACCTCTTGCTCTAGGAGAAGAAAAACTATTCATGTGGATTGATACAACTAAAGTAGGATTAGCATTTTCTATAATCTCCTTGCGTTTTTTCATATCGCTTTTTTTCAAACTTTTAGCATTAATATCATATAAACCTTCTTCATTACTTCTTGTTAAAATGGTATTTATGCCCATGGAATTTAATTGTTTTGCTAAATTTTTTGCATATGCTAAATTTAATTCACTTTCTATTGCTCCTAATGATTTACCTACACTTCCTCCATCAATTCCTCCATGCCCAGCATCAATAACAACTGTAAATTTTGCATTTGCTACACTATAACTATTAACTGATTTTATTTTAACTCCTATAAAACAAATTGTAACTAGCAAAATGCTTATAAGTCCTATTACAAATAATATTAACCACTTTTTTTTGATTATTAAAAACATGAATTAAAAAACCTCAAATTTTTTTTTAATTTTTATTTTGATTAGTTCAAAACTAAATAATCCTTTTTAAAGAATTTTATTAATTATATATATATTTTATTTTATTAATTATTTTTGTATATTAGCACTTAAAAATGTTTTTTATTGATTTAATGATTATATTTTATTTTTTAATCTAATAAATAATGTATAATTGTCAAATGTTTTTTAAAAAATAAATAAAAAAATATGTAAATTTATTAGTAGTAGTAAAATTTATTCTTTTACTACTATTTTTTATTCTAATATATACTTCTACTAGTAGAAGTTGCGAATTTTTTACAGCAAAAAGAACTATGGCAATAACTGACATAGTTAGTATTTTAAATATTTAATTTTAATCTTTTTTATTCAACTACACCCCAATCCAAAAGTAATAATTCTTTTCGCTTTTCTTTTGGAGTTAGCCATTTTCTTTGTTTATCTCTTGAAGATAGAGTAGATATAGGAATATTATTTGACCTTTCTAAATATGCTTTCATTTGCTTTTTTAAATCTTCAAAAGAATAAAATTTTAACCATTTATAAAATCTTTCATTATCGTTTCTATGCGACCTTTCAACCTTGCCATTATGTCTTGGTGTTCGTGGTTTTATAAGTTTATGAACTATCTTTTTTGCCCGACAATATCTATCAAATAAATGCACTCTATCATTTCTTGTTTGTAATGTATATGTAAATTCAGAGCCATTATCTGTTTGTATAATATTTGGTTGATAACCAAAATAAATAATTGCCCTTTGTATAAAGTCAATAGTAGAAGTTGCTAGTTGTTCTTCATAAGGGTATATAAATCTTTCTCTTGTTGCTTCATCAATTACTGTGTATTGATAAAATCTTCTTTCTTCTTTAAATTCTCCAACATAACAAGTTCTAGGAACAAACTTAACATCAAGTTGCCATTTTTCGCCTATATGAATAGGTGTATCATAAGGCTGTGGAACATATTTATTTTTCTTTTTAACTTCTGCATACCAACCATGTTTTCTTAAAAATCTATATAAACTTACAGGGTTACGAGTATAAGCATAATTTAACCTTAATTTCCCATACAATTCATTTAAACCTATATGTTTATTTCTCTTAATTAAATCTTTTATATGTTTAATTTCTTCTTCTGTATGTCTATTAGGGTGTGGTGTATATGGTGCACAATATTTTGGTTGTAGGCTCTCTAATGTTCCATTATAAATCCTTTTCCATCTATAAAGGGTTTGAATAGTGCAGTGATATCTATGTGCAGTAAATTCAAAACTTGCCCTTTTTAATAATTTAAGTGCATTTAATTTTTCTTCTGCTGAGTAAGCGGTTTTATATATTTTTTTCTCTTTGCGTTTCATAATATTTTCCTTTTTTGTCTTATTTTGTAAATATATAATAAACCCTTTAAAAATACTTGATTTTTTCAGGGGGAGAGGTAGAATATTATATAAAACTTTTACAGGAGAAAAAGAAAATGTATATAACAAATTTAGTATTTATTCCACTTTTAATAATATGGATTATATGTTTAATTTCATCACTAAAACTAGATAATATGAAAAAAGAAAAAATTGATGAAAAGTTTAGAGTAATAAAAAGAACAATTAGTTACATTATATTTACAATATCAACTTTTGCACATTTAATACTTATGTTAACAAATGTTCAAGAAACAATAATAGCTGATATTATACAAATGGTAATTTTAATTCCAACATCTATTATATTCTTTTACATAAATAAAACAAAAAAACTAGGCGAATAAAACACCTAGTTTTTTAATTATTGATTTTAATTTTATACTTTACACAAATTAAATAAACATATATTTTTTTGTTTTAATTTTTCATTTTCTTTTTTTAAATTATCTATTTTATATGTAAATTCTTCAACTTTAAAAAATATTTCTACTTGTTTATTATATAATCTTTTTTTCAATAATTCATTTTCTTTTTCTAGTTGTTTAATATATTCTACATTATTTATTTTTAATTCATTAACCATTTTTTTTATTTTTTACTTCCTTTTAATATTATTTTTTAAATTTATCATTATATATTCTTTTAATTTTTTTTCTTTTTATTTCCTATTATTAACGGACAATCTTTATGTCTAAACCCAACTCCATCTGTAAAATTACAATATATAGATTTTCCATTTAATTTTGAACAGGAATAAGTATCTGCACAATTTAAATAATAATACTTACAATTAGCACAATCTGCTGGTAAAGTTTTTATTTTCATTTTTTAATACCTTTTAATTTTTCATATTCTTTTTGTAATTCCCAAACAATATTCAATAATTGATTTTTTGTTTTATCTTCAAAATATTCAAAATCATAATGTTGTTTAGGATTGTAGGCGAGTGGTATATCTTCTTCATTAAATTCTTCTATCTGTTCTTCTTGATTGTTTGCAGAAGATATATTTTTCAAAGCATTATAATTTTTAACATAATCTCTTATAGTCTTAACACTCATATCTGGGCGAAGAACTTTATTATCTATATCTTTAAAAATTTGTTCGTTTGGAACTTGTAAAAGTTCTATAAGTTTTGACTTTGAAAAATCTATAAAAGGTTCTTCTAATATTGGTATTTCATTTTCAATATCACGAAAAGAACAATATTTTTCAAAACAAGAACATAGTCTAGAAACATCAGTATCGTTTAAACCATAATAAGACATTATGCTTTTAAAACTATATGTTTCATTGTTTCTATTATAGTAATTATAATTATGAAATAATTCTTTAACCTTATAAACATAAAAACATAAGTGAGCGAAATTATTATTAGACCAATCAAAACAATCATTTAAACTATCTAAATAGAATTTCAAATTTTTAACTTCTTGCAAATCTTCATTTAATAATTCTATATCACATTTGTTAAAGTTTTCCACTATATTTTATCTCCCTTATGAAATTCTATAATTTCAAAATCATTTCCAATATAAAAATTTTTACTAGCATAAGAAAGTCTTTTGTTAGACCAATCAATATTAAAACAAAAATCTTCTTTATAAACTTCCCAACAGGCAGTTCTCCAAACTTGTATATCTTTATCTATACATTGATATATAAAATCTTGTGCATCTTCAAGAGTTTTACAATTATAACATTTTAATTTTACCATTACACAAACTCCCTATTATCTAAATAACTTTGTATATGAAATTCTCCAACACCAAATTTTTTACCATTCTTTAATTCAACACAAAAGTTAATAAAATCTTTTAATAATTCTCCAATATTATCTTTTGATATTCTCTTAAATTCTTTAAATCTAACTATTTTTTGTCTTAATATAATTTCTTCTTTTACTAATAGTGGCATTACATAATCTTGTAATTTAATATCATTTTCTAATAATTCTTTTTTAGTAAAAGGGCATAGACCATCTTCAAATAAATAATTTTCTAAACAACTTAAATATTTAATTCTTTTTTTTGAATGTTCTATCTCTTTTTCAAAAGTTTCTAAAAATTCACATTCTTTTTCTATTTCTTTACTAATATCTTCAATATGTATATATTTATCTCTCATTTTATTTTTTTCCTTTTAAAATTTATTTAATTTAATGCTTGATTTTTTTTATTATTTAACATATAATAACAATATCAAATGATTTTGATAACAGGCATATAGGTTTTTAATGCTATATGCACCTGCTATGTAAGTTTAGCATTGGGTAGAGTGGTTAATCTCTATCAGCCCATAGGGCTTGTTAGTACCTATGCAGAAGCAAGAATTTAGTTCTTGCTTTTTTTATATCTATTATCAAATTTATTTTTTTTCTTTCTATTTTCACTAGAAAATCTATTATGATTAACAACATTATCATATAATTTTTTAATTTCTTTTTCTGGAATTCTAGTAGAATTATTTGTTAATCTAAATTTACTATTTAATGTTATCGGTTTACTTTCATTATCTTCTACTTCAATATTATTTCTAATATTTTTTATTCCATTTTTATTGTATGGAAAAGTATTTTTAGTTTTTTGAGTAGAACCAACCATTATTGCATATTCTTCTATACCACTAGGATTTATTTGTTTATCTGCTATTATTACAGGTCTAGAAGATTTTAATTCATTTGATGTTTTTTTATTATTAGGTAAATATTTGTCTTGTGTTTCAAGAGTTTGTCCTATTGGCAAACTTTTATTTAGAACTCTATTTTTAACTTTATTTATTTTTTTATCATTTATTTTTTTACTAGAAAACTTTGTTTTCTTTTCTTTATATTTGTTTTTCTTACGCAATTATTTCTCCTTTTTAATGTGAAATTACATAGTTACAATTCCTATGTTTGTGTTCTTGTTTATACTTTTGCATACAACCATAAGAACAAAATATTTTACTATCTACCTTATAGGCATATTCTTTAAAATTATAATAAGGACTAATTTCATTCTTACATTGTTTGCATATAATTTTTTTAAATTTTTGCTTGTTCATAGGTATTACCTAAACCTTTTAAGAAGTTTAAATATTCTTCGTTTGATAAAGGTATTAAACCTTTCTCAATTTGTTGTTTTGTTTCATTATCAATTTTAACTTGAAGGACATTATAATCTTCATTCATATAAACCCCTTTTGCACAAACAATTAAAGGGTTATTTTTTATTAACTCTAAATCTTCAATTACAGGTGTTTCAGAAAAATCAGCACCAATAAGTTTTTTAACTTGATAAGGAACATTTAAGTTAGAACTATAATAAAACCTTTTCTTAAATACTTCTGTTGAGCCTAATGCTTTCTCTACATACTTTTTAACATAACTATTACACCTTTCACGACTTACAATTCTACTAACAGTAGTAAAGCCATAAGCAAAAGTAGTTACATTAAAAATAGTTTCGCCATCGGTTTCTTTTAAAATATGTAAGTGTTTTGTTTTCTCAAAATACTCACGAGAGCAAAATTTTATATCTTTAAGTATTCCAGACTTATCTTTTTTCTTTGCCCAATGACAACAAACTTTACCACTATTAACTAAACCCATTTGTTTAGGTGTTAAACCTGCTGTAAGTAAATGAAAATGAAAACAACCATCTTCGTGTCTTTCCGGGAAAGTCATATATTTAAAACTAGGGTATTTTGCTTTAATGTTATCTATGTATTTTTTATAACAATCAAAGACTGCTTTATCGTTAGTTCTATCTATTTTTTCTTTATCAAAAGTCAAAGTCCAAAACCAATCAAAGTCATTCATTGCAAGTAACATATTCATTAAAATAACTGTTCTTCTTAAACTTGCACCATAACTATTTAAAATATCTTTTTTCTTATATTCGCTTATTTCTCCTGTAAGAAGATTTAACTTAAATCGTTCTCCGTTTATATCAATCGGAGAAAACTTTTTTATAACTTTTTTATTCTTCTGAAAGTAGAAAGAAAACATTGTTTCATTCCTAAAAATTCTTTCAGTAGAATATAAATTATAAGTAAGTGAATTTTGCTCATTCATTTTTTATCTCCAATACTTATAATTTTTTAAATTTAATTCATTTTTCTATTTCATCTACATAAGATTTTAAATACTCTAATATATAACTTTCAGTAAGTTCTTTATCAAATGTTGCATGCCTTAAACATTTTTTATCTTTATAGATTTCTAAATTATAAAAAGTTGCTTCATCATCAACTTCTAAAAAATAATCTTTATAATATTTTGCTTCATAATCTTTATATTTAACTACAATTTCAATATCTCCAAATTCCCAACTCATTATTTTATCTCCAATTATTTATAAATACCTAATTTTATATCTTCTTCTAATTCTTTGAACAAATCTTCAATTATAAATCGTTTATCACATACTAAATCTTTAATATCTCTTTCATCAGAAACATAAGGTTTAACATTTTCTAAATAATCAATTTTTGCAACTGCATTTATAAATAATTCTACTAATATATCTTTTGGTATATCTTTAATATCAATTTTTTTATGTTTAAAATCTTCTTTTAAATTATTAACTTTATCTTTATTTTTTAATTTTCTTTTATCAAATATAGACATAAATTTTATCTCCAATTAAACTTTATTTTCTAAAAATCTTTTATAAAAATTCTGTGCATATAAACTATTTATTTTGCTTCTAGTTTGCATTGAATGAAAATCTTTTTGTATGTTTTTAACATAGTAATTTTTATCATATAAAATAAAGTTTTCTTGCATATCAAAATTTATAGCAAAATAATTAGTTGCTTTTTTAAAGTTATCTCCAAATAATGACCTGTCTTTTTCATAAAAAGATAATTCAATAGGAGAGAACATTATTAAATAATTCTTGTTTCCGGAACTTGCAGGATTTTCAATGATTGTTTTTATTCCTTTATTTTTGCAAATAAAACAAAATTTTAAATATAAATCAAAATACCTGGACCTTTCATTATTTCTTTTAATAAGTCTTTCAACTGCTTTTTTATCATAATCTAATTTCTTTCCAGCATTCCATAATCTAAATTGTAATTGATTACTATCACAAAAATAGGTGCAGGGGAAGAAAGCAATTACAAAATCATTTTCAGTAGTCATATTAGTAAAAATAGTTTTAATATTAGTTCCATTTATTAAGTTATTGTATTCGTTTTCAATCTCCTGGAATAAATCAATCTGAAAATCAGTTTGAAAATATTCATTTAAAATATCATAGTCATAAGCAGTAAAACCATAACTTTTAAGAACATTTTTAAAAGTTCCACTTTGTTCAAATAACAAATGAAAATTCATTTTTATTTATTCCTTAAAATAAAATATTTTCCTTTGAGTGTTACTATTGTCGAGTAAACACTCGCACAGGTCGGGACAAGCCACGACCTTGTGCGAATATGTTGTAATACTTGTTTAATTTACCTATTTTAGTCCATCAAGATAGCCTTTATAGGTAATTTTAATTATATATTTTGCGTTTGGTTAAGCGACTAAACTACATTTACACAGCCATCAAGATAGAGTAGTCTGTGCAAATATAGTTAAGTCTTGTGGAATTATGGATAACTCCAAGCAAGTAAGCAAAAATGGAGTTACCCACAATACACACATTAACCTTTAATTTCAGTAACCTTTTTAGTTGTATTACTAATTCGGCTACTGATATTTTTATTAAGGCGAAAAAACTAAGGTTTTTTCTTGTTAGACTGCTTGTTAGTTCTTTCTTTTCGCTTAAACAATTTTTTTATAAAAGTGAAAAATAATTGTTTAACTTTTAGAAAGAAAGATTTAATTTTTTCTTTTCTTCTAAATCGTTTTTGTTTTCTTTTTTCCTTTATATCTAATCGTTTTTCTAATCTTAATTCTTTTTTAACTTTCTTTTGATAAACTCTATCTTCTTTATCAATTTTTTTAAAAGACTTTTTCATATTTTTAAAAATATATTTATGTATCTTTGAATTAAATTTTTCAGGAACATAGTCAGCAGTATCTAATGTATTTTCAAAAGTTAAATAATAATGTTTCAAAACACTATCTATTAAATCATTTTTATTAAAATTCATTATGCAACTAAACTCCTTTTTTGGTAAAAGCCTTTTGGCAATTCATCATCGTTTTCTTCCAAGTATTTTATATAACCTTTCATAGTTTCTTCTGGTGGTTCACATTCTTGATAATCTATATCTTCTTCAAAATGACCTTCATAAAACTTTGGTTTACAACTTTGACTATCATATAAGGCAAATACATTATAATTAGCAACAACTGTTTCTTCATCATAACAGGACTTGTCCTGTCTGCCACTAGACATATATTTATCAAATAAATTACTATTTTTAATTCTTCTAATTTGCCAAGTTAAACGGCAAGGTTTACCAAAATTATCATAATCAATAGTAAGTTTTACTATTTCTATAAATTCAGCAAGTTCACGAATATTAGCATCTATAAGCATAGGTCTTTGAGTATCTAAATATATATCTAAATTATTATGTCTATGCTGTTCATACCATCTTGACTGCCAATCAGGGAAGTATAAAGACATTCTACTATTAAGATATTTTTGTGCTTCCGTAATACCAATAATTTCATAAGGTAGGTTATAATGTGTTTTAATATACTTATTTTCAAAACCTAATCTATAAGGGTTAATCTTCCTAGAATATCTAGGAGAGTAGCCAAACTTTTTACCAATTAAATCAAAATTAGCACTTACACAATGTTGTGGTATAGTTTTAATATTCTTAAAACCATTTTGTTGTTTGGCCACTAACTCCATTTGCATAGCCTTATTTCTTTGCCTATCATACATTGCAGTATTTAAACAATGTGCAAGAAAACAAGTTTTACCTTCTCCTGGTGGTGCAAAAATTATATATATGGACAAAATTACACCAAAATATACTGATGAGAATAATTAGAATAATAGGTATTTATACCATCAGTCCATATATAATTACCAAATTGACTAGGGCTATAATCTTCATCAAAATCAAATAATATAGTATTAGATGTCCATTTCATAGTTTCAGTATTAAAAATATAATCTTTAAAGCCATAGTTATAATATGAAAAATGATAATTTTCGCCATCAAACCAAAGATTTTTAGCATCAGAATATTGACCAAAACTAGAAGTTTTATCCCAACTCTTACCATTAAATTTGTAAACTGCCCATTGAGGAGTAGCAAAATAGTAAGCAGAACCATCAATAGTTCTTATGTTGGAAATACTAACTTGAGAATTAGAAACAGGGAAAGAAATTGAAAAAGATAACCAAGTTAAAGTATTCTTATCAAATTTATGTGCATTACTATAATAGATATTATCATTATCTTTCCAGACATCATTAGGATTAAAATCTGGAATATTATTCCAAGATATAGCATTCCAAGTTAAAGTTTCTTTATCTAAAATATAATTATCATATACAGTTTTCCTTAAATTAGAATCATAATGTGATGATGCTATATAACTATTATTTCCATCAGTCCATGCATAACTTCCGTTAATATTAGAAACATTCCAAATTATTATATTCCAAGTTGATGTTTCTTTATCTAAAACATATTGTTGTTCACCAGATGAATAATAGGTATTTATTCCATCAGTCCAAACATACATACCAGAAAAATTTGAAAGACCATTCCATTCTTTTGAAACAAGAGTTTTTACCTTTTCAAAAATGGAATAATATATAGTATTAGAAGTGATTGTATTAGAAGCAACAGAAACTAATGTATTTTTGTCTAAACTCCAACCTTTAAATAAATAACCAGATTTTGTAGGATTAGTTGGAGATAAAGCATATTTATCTTTTTCAACAATTTGAGTATTATATACTTCATCATCTACCATAAATGTAACATCATAGCAATATGTAATACTTGCAGTAAACACCGTATCAGCAACTACTTTATATTCACTTATATCAACACTAACACCATTTAATAACCAACCATTAAATACTTTATAACTTGTATTATCAACTGATGGTGCAGTTGCATATTCGCCATTTTTTACTTCTATAGTATCAAGTTCTTCACTTTCATACATAAATATTACATTATGTAATTTAGTAAATTTAGCATAGAAAATAGTATCTTCTGTTATTTTATAATTTTCAATATCAACACTATCAATACCATTTAAAGTCCAACATTCAAATACATAACCATCTTTTATTGGTGGAGTAGGTAATAAAGCACTAGCATTTTTCAATACATATTGAGTATCTACAACACTATCATTAGCATTAAATTGTACACTATTTTTTAATGTAATATTTGCTACAACTTTTACATTAGAATTAAAAGTATAAGTAGATAAATCTATTTGTTCGCCATTTATTTCCCAATAATTAAATATTACTTTTTCTGTTGAAGTAGGAGATATAACATTAACATTTGAACCTTTATTAACTATTTGAATATTGTAAACACTACCATTAAATTCAAAAGTAATAACAACTTGTTCGCTATTTTCTAAATTCGCAATATATTGTTCATAGTATGCAACAGATTTTTCAAGTTCAGCAATTTTATTATTTAAAATAGAAGTATTTGAATTGTTATTTTGAATTTGAAAAGTTAAATCACTAATTTGAGTATTTAATGAAGAAACTTGATTATTTAATGTCGTAATTGTTGAAATATTAAGTTCATTAGTTCTTTGTAATTGAACATTTAAAGATTGTAATGTTAATATTTGATTTTGTAATTTGGTTATATTTTCAATATTAGTATTATTATCACTCTTTAATTTTTCAACTTCTTCTTGTAAAGAACTAATATTTTTGTTATTTTCTCTTATTGTTTCTTCATTTTCTAATTTAATACTTTCTAAGCTTGAAATACTATATTCTAAATTTGTTTTTTGTTCTGTTAAATCTTCAACTTGACTTTTATAATTGTTATTTGAATTTGTTAAATTTTCAATTTGATTTCTACAATTAACTAATTCTAAATTATTATCTTCGTATAATTTTTTAAAATAATTTAATTGTTCTAAATATTGTTTTTCGTTTGTATTTGCGTCATTATAACCTTTATCATAACTTTCTTCTATTTGTTCATAAGTATAAATTTTTGTGCCACTAAATAAAACACTCAAAGAGTTCCAATTTACACCAATAAACACACCAGCAATTACAACAACACAAACACTGACTATTGCAATTATAATTTTTTTAGATAAGTCCATTTTTTGCTCCTAAATTATATACTCGCATATCAAAGCCCCTAGCATTAAAATAACTTAACCAATAAGCATTTGCAGTTTCGCCACCTAATGTAAACATTTCTAAAACAGTACTACCATCATAAAAATTAATAGTTAGATATAATGTATCAGTTAATAACTCCGAGCCATCAGTATCTAAAAAAGTAAATTCTAAATTGCAATTTACACGACCTGCAACCATTTCAGAACTTGCAAAGCAAGTTTTATTTAATACAAACTCATATTCATTCTCATCTGCATTAAAATCTTTATCTACTTGATATACTGATATAAATTCTTTTTTAAGTGAATATTTATTTTGAACTTCTTTATCTGGTGTCATAACAGCAGTTTTACATTGAATAATAAAAACAAGATTACTAGAAGTTCTATTTAAACTACCTAATATTTCATTACTTGCTGTATAAGTTTGAATAACCCAAAATGAACATAGGACAGCACCAACTAAACATATTAACCAAAAAATAAATTCTTTTACTTTCATACTTTCCATATTAAGCCACCAACTCTATATTCATATTTGCATTATCATAAACAATAGGTTTTACTTCTTGCGAGTGATAAATTTTACCGACTTTTATATTTGTTAAACTATTTGACATAAAATAAAAATCTTGTTTATTTCCAAGAATTGTTATGTCGTGATAATTCAAGCCATCAAGACCAAAACTATCTATACCAATTACATTTTCAAATTGAGACAAATCAATAATCAAATGTATTCTTAAATTTTTATAATCTTTATATTTTGATATTGTTTCATTAGTTATATATAAAAGATTTCCATTGTAATAATCAGAATAGCGAGATTCTAATACATTACTTCCTAATGTAATATTTTCATGTGCTTGCCAATATAACTTTTGTTCTTCATCATATTCAAAAGAAATAGAGCCATCATTTTGAGCAACCATACCATACATTGATTGATTTCTAGTTGTCATACCTTCATCATTTACTGATACTTTGCAAGTAACATAAGTGAATTGAGTATCAGTTGTTTGAATATTGAATTGACCATCATCATCAGCAATATATACATCAAAAAATTCAGCCAAATCTAATGTTAAATAATATGTTCCTTCATTTAAACTAGAAATTGTTTTATATATTGAGCCAATAGTGTAGTTCAAACTTACAAGATTATATTCCGACCAATTAGAAAGATAATTATCATAAAAACCAAACCATTCTTGCCTATAATACTTGCTATTTAATACTTGTTTTCTAAATCTTAATTGAGCAAGTTTTGCTTCTTCGCCATTACCAACTGAAACAACAAAAACACTATTATTATTTAAAGCAGTAGGGGAGGCATAAGCAGTTCCTGTATTACTATCTTTATCATAACTAATATCATAAGAATATAAATTGTCTATTCCTATATCATACCAAAGATAAAAATTTTTCCATTGCCCCCAAAGCCTTGTATCTTTTACTGTTCTATAACTTCTATATGGTGTTGCTTTATAATCTCCAACAATTTGAATACCTTTTGTTGCTTTTTCTGTATAGTTAGTTCCTTGATAAGTAGTCATAGACCATTCAAAAAGTTGTTGACTATTATTAGTTTTATCTTTGTTTCTATAAACATTTATATTAGAAACAATAGTTGCATCTTCCAATGGAGTATCTTCATCATCATATAATGTTAAAGCCGAAATATAATTAGTGCTTATTGTTTGTGGCCTTGGGACAAAGAAATATAACCAAATAAATGCAGTAATAACTAAAACAGAAAGAACACCAACTATTCGCCAAAGAACACTAAATAATTTGTCCATTTATTTTTCCTTTTTTCCTTTTAAAAAAAGCACCAAATAGGGCAGTTCCTAGTTAGTGCTTTTTAATTTTATAAATACTTAAATTATTCCATTCCAACCAAATATATTTAATATACCTGCAAGCCAATTAAAACCTATGCTTATCCAATTAAATAACTTGCCTAGAAGTGATAAAGGGAATGTTCCAAATAAGACAACTAATATAACTATTAGTGCTATAATTATTATCTTTTTCATACATTACCTTTTTATATTGCAGGAGTTATATTTGCAGTTCCACCAGCCCATTGAACTATTTGCTGAGTAAAACTAATTCCATTTACTGCACAACCGATAGCAGTTACAAGGCTAGCAACACCAACTGCAATTATAATTCCTAAAAGCACTAAACCTATATTTTTGAAAATCGTTGCCAAAATTTTCTCCTTTATTTAATATTTCTTGCACCAAAATTAAAAGGTGCTTTTTCTAATAATGCAAAAGTTTCAGGTTTAACATTTACTTGTTTTTCTCCATACTGACTTGCAGTATATTTAACTTTTGCAAACATACCAAATTTAACTTTATCAAATGTTTCTTTATCTACTTTATAACTTGCACGAGTTCCATTAAAAATACCTGTTTCTTCATTTAAATCATCTTCATCACAACTTATTACTTCAACAATATGTTCTTCTTCTCTTGCAGGGTATTTATTTCCGTTAAAATCTTCTCTTTCTTCTCTTGCTTCATTATGTGTTTTACTAATAACTATTCCTATTTCTCTAATTGGTTTTACAAATGCCATTTTTAATATTTCTCCTTAATATTTTTAATCTTTAATAATTTTTACTTAATATTTAATTTAATAATTTAATTTTTTAATATAGAACTCAATATTGAGTTCGCTACAAAAAGGTTTTTAATACAGTTAGTCCTTACTGCAAATCAACTTAAAGTATTGAATATGTGCTTACTACTAATTTCATAAGACTTCTACTTTTATTTAATTAAAAGAGTAGAAAGCGAACATCATTTTTTTTGCGATGTCGCAATTTTTATCTATTTTTTGTTTTGCGTTTATATTTTGGATGTTTGGCTTTAAAAGCCTTATTTGTATCTTTTTGTCTACCTAAATAACCAGCACGATATGCAAGTTGTTCTTTTGTCAATTTTATTTGTTTACCATTTTCATCTAATTTTCTTTTACCAAGATTTGTTAATGCCTTTTTATGTCTTAATTCCATAGTATATTTTAAAGATTTTTCACTTGGATTTAATAAAACAATATCTTGACCATTTTTACCTGTTACAACAACAGCCATTTATTCCCCCTTTTTCTTAATTTTTTGTTAATTAAAGGAATAAAATAAATATAAATAAAAAAAGTGTGCTTTAATTAACACACTTATTGTAAAATAACATTTTATTTTTTAATCTAATAAATAATATATAGACAAGCAGTTAATAAAAATGTTATACTTAAATTAATATAGAGGAAAATATGAAAACATTAGCAAAATTTTTTATTGTTTTAGGAATGATTTTTAAATTTTATTTAATATTTCCTATTATTATAGGAATAATTTCCATTAATAAAATAAACAATGCTAGAAGTACTTCGGATATTCAAATATTTGGTATATTATCTGCAATATTTGTTAGCTTATTGGGTGGTGTATTTATGTTATGCATAAAGGATAGTGATTTAGGAAATGATATAGAATATCATAACCATAATAATACAAATAAGGATAATAACTTTTCAAAAAAACATGAGAATATAGAGGGGCAACTAGAGATGTTAAATAAACTTTATGATGAAGGTTTTATGACTAAAGATGAATATAACGAAAGAAGAAATAAATTACTAAATGAGATTTAAGTTTAGTCAATGTGTATAAATAAATTATTAGTATTGTAAAATTTGTCGTAATATGTTAGAATTTTAATAATAATTAAAGAGGGGGGGAAACTTTTATGTCAATCATAAGGTTTTTTAGTTGTGATAAAACTTATGCCCAAATGAGACTTGAGACTAAACACAGACAAACTAGTCAAGAAGTGGATAGAATTAATAGCATATTAGACAGTTGTCAAAAAGAATATGATAAACTATCAAATATATTTAAAGCAAATGAGGTTGTTGGAAAGGTATCTACTGCGGTTGGTTTTATTTCAGCATTAAGTTTGATGCCATCAGATGAGGCTAGAATTGTTGCTGAAAATGCCCCTGAACTTCTTTCTACTTCATCAGGAAAGGTTGTATTAGGTTGCATGCTTGGTGGTTTTGCTGTAGCTGGAATTAGTAGTTTAGTAAGCAAACATTTATTAGGGAAAATAAATGAAAATGAAGAAACACAAAGTGAATTATATGATGATTTAGAAAGAGAAGAAGATTCCCTTCTAGCAAATGAAAATATGCAAGCTATCAATTATTTAAAAGGTGAAATTTATGGGGATGATATGTTTATTCCTCTAGAAGGTAGATGTTCTTACGAAAGTGATGTCCCTGTAATTTCAGAACATATGAAAAATACACCAAGAATTACAATAATAGATCAAAGGTATCAAACTCCTGCAGATTTAACAACAACTTTACCAATAGAAGTTCCAACAGATGATCTTTGTCAATAATTTATTTTGTAAACGAGGGGGTGGAGAAATTATGACTAAAAAGTTATATAACACATATTCAGTAGGGGAAGAAGTTACACTTTTTGAAATAGATAGGTTAAATATTAGAGGTATTGAATATCTATTGTTATTACAAAAACAGAAACCTAATATTTTATGTGTGGGTTTTTTGGAAGAACAAAAACTGGAACTTGTGAATAATCCAGTAATTAGTAGAGAAATTTTAAAAATTTTTTTGAAAGATGAAAACTCTTGTAAAGAAAAGTTGGAACCTTTCATAATTAAAGATAAAAAAAGTTAGATGTTAATAAAAAGAATATGTATATTTCATATTCTTTTTTTATGCTGTCATTTTTGATGTAAAAATCTATATTTTAAAAAATTTGTAAAAAATTATAAACTATGATATAATATTTAATATGTTAGAAGAAATTAAACTTAGCAAAAGTTATACCCATAGGGAAGTAGTAGAAATTAATTCATTAAATTTGGCATTTATTGGTGATGCTGTTTGGACTTTAATGGTTAGGGAATATTTTTGTGAACATACAAACTTTAAAAACAATAATCTTCATAAACTAACAACAAGATTTGTTAAAGCTTCTTATCAATCGGTTGCTTTAGAAAATTTGCAAGAAATATTAACTATTGAAGAAAAAGATGTTGCAAGGCGAGCAAGGAATACAAAAATGAATACTGTTTCTAAAAATTCATCTATTGCTGATTATAAAAAAGCAACAGGGTTTGAGGCTGTTATAGGGTATCTTTATTTACTGGGTAACTTTGATAGAATTAGATATTTTTTTAGTTTATTACAACAAGATTTTATGGAGGCAATAAAATGATTATTAGCGGCAAAAATAGTGTTTATGAAGCTTTAAATAGTGGAAAAACCTTAAATAAAGTTATGATAGCAAAAAATGTTAATGATGACTTTAGTAAAAAAATAGTAAACTTATGTAAACAAAATAAGGTAAGATTTGATTTTGTTGATAGGTTATCTTTAGATAAATTATCTTCACATAATCAAGGATATGTAGCAGAGGTTACCGATTTTAATTATTGTAATTTAGAAGATATACTAAATAATAAAAAAGGTGAAAATAATTTTATTGTTATTTTAGATAACATTCAGGACCCTCATAATTTTGGAAGTATTATAAGAGTTTGTGAATGTAGCGGAGTTGATGGAATAATAATTGAAAATCGTAGAAGTTGTAGTGTTAATGAAACTGTTTACAAAACTAGTTGTGGTGCTATAAATTATGTTAAGATAGCAAAAGTTACTAATATTAACGATGTTATAAAATCGCTTCAAAAACAAAATATTTGGGTTTATGCTTGTGAAGCTAATGGCGAAAATATTTTTAAAAGTAACTTAAAAGGAAATATTGCTATTGTTGTGGGTAGTGAAGGCGAAGGAGTGGGAACTTTAACAAAAAAATTATGTGATGGTATAATTTCATTACCTATGAAAGGCAATGTAAATTCCCTTAATGTATCTACTGCAACAAGTGCTATAGTTTATGAAATTTTAAGACAAAGGAATAATTAAATGACTAAGGAAGATGCTCTTTTAGAAAAGGCTCTTAATGGCGATGAAAAAGCAGTTAATGATTTGATGCAAGCATACAAACCTCTTGTAACTGTTATATCTCGCAAATATTTTTTAATTAATGCAACTACTGATGATTTAATTCAAGAGGGAATGCTTGGGCTTTTTAATGCATTTAGAAGTTACAATCCCAAATCAACAACTTCCTTTAAAACTTATGCAAGTTTATTAATTAAAAGACAAATACAATCGGCACTTCTTGCTAATAATAGAAATAAAAATTTACCTTTAAATACATATTTTTCTATAAATAATCAAGGCAAAATTTTAGTTTCAGTAAAAAATGAAGATGATGATGAACATGATGAAGATAATGGATTTTTTATTACTTCTAACAATTTAACTCCAGAAGAAAATATGCTTTTTAAAGAAAAAGTAAACGAGGTTGATGATTATATAAATAAACTGCTTAGTAGCTACGAAAAGAAAGTTTTGCAATATTATGTGAAGGGTTTAAATTATATTGAAATAGCTTCAATTCTTAAAAAAGAACCCAAAAGTATTGACAATGCTCTTAGAAGGATTAAAATAAAATTAAGAGTTTTAAAATTATAATTTTTACATTAACATTAAAAATTTATTAATAGTTTATTAAGGAATAAAAAATGTATTTAGCACTTTATCGTAAGTATAGACCAAAATCATTTGATGAAGTTATAGGTCAAGAACATATTACCTCCACATTAATTAATCAAGTAAAAACAGGGCAGATAGGTCATGCTTATTTATTTACAGGTTCTCGTGGTACTGGCAAAACCTCTTGTGCTAAAATCTTTGCAAAAGCTATGAATTGTGCAAGTACTAAAAATGGCTCTCCATGTGGTAATTGTGAGGTTTGTAATTCGTTAGATGACCCAAGTAACATTGATATTTTAGAAATAGATGCAGCTTCAAATAATGGTGTAAATGAAATTAGAGAATTAAGGGAAAAAATAAAATATTCACCCATAAATGCAAAATATAAAGTTTATATAATAGATGAAGTTCATATGCTTACCGATAGTGCTTTTAATGCCCTACTTAAAACTTTAGAAGAACCACCAAAACATGCAGTTTTTATTTTAGCTACAACTGAAGTATATAAGTTGCCTGCTACAATTCTTTCAAGATGTATGCGTTTTGACTTTAGATTGGTAGAAACTGCATTATTAGAAGAACATTTAAAAAATATTTTTAATAAAGAGGGCATTAAGTATGATGAGCCTTCTATTAATGCAATTGCTCATGCAGGCGAAGGTAGTGTAAGAGACACCTTATCTATTGCAGATTGTGTTATAGCTTTTAGTGGCGAAAATGTGAATATTAATAAAACTCTAGAAATTTTGGGCTCCAGCGATAAAAAAATTGTTAGTGAATTAGCTTTAAAAATAATAGGTCATGATTTAGGCGGTGTTTTGGAAGTTATAAACGATATTTATTCATCAGGTAAAAATTTAACTTCTATTGGTAAAGAAATAACAATTCATTTTAAAAATTTACTTACAATAAAAAATTGTAAAAATTATGAAAAGCTTCTTAATGTTTCAAGTGAAACCCTACAAGAATTAATATTACAATCAGAGCAAGTAAGTACAGAGAATTTACTTATCTTTATGCAGAAATTTAGTGGAATAGAGGCTGAACTTAAATATGCTATTTCACCTAAAACATTAATTGAGATAACCGCTTTGGAATGTGCTAGTTTAGATAACCAAAAAAAAAACTAATTGATGATAGTAGTTATGAAAATTTTTTAAATGAGAATATAAGTTCGCAAACTAGCACAAATATTAAAAATGATTTATATAGTGATGCCAAACTAATAAAAAATCAATTAGTAAATAATCAATCCCCAAGGGCTATATGGGGTGCTGTGGTTACACTTCTTCATAAACAAAATTTTATGGCACTATTTACAGCCTGTGGAGAAATTCGTGAAATTAAATTAGAAAAAAATTGTCTTATAATAAACATTCGAGAAGAATTTTTATATAATATTTTGACAAAAGAAGAAAATCTTTATAAAATAACTACACTTTTAAAACAAGTTAATAATGATTTAGATTTAAAATTTAACTTAATAAAAAAGAAAGATGACAAAGTATCTATTAATTTAAAAAAGTTACAGGATATATTTGGTAAAGATCTTGAAATTAGAGATTAATAATTTAGAAAAAAAGAGGAGATAATTATGGCAGGATATAATAAATTTGGTGGTTTTGGTGGCGGTGCAAATATGCAAAGCATGATTCGTCAAGCACAAAAAATGCAGGCAGAAATGCAAAAGAAACAGGAAGAACTTGCAAATACAGAACTTATAGGTGCAAGTGGCGGAGGCATGGTTGAAGTTGTTATAACAGGTAAAAATGAAATTAAATCTATTAGAATTAAAAAAGAAGCAGTAGACCCAGATGATGTTGAAATGCTTGAAGATTTAATTATGGCTGCTATTAATGATGCTCAAAGTAAAGTTAGCCAATTATCTAAAGATACATTAGGTCCTATGAGTGGTTTTTAATTTTAAATAGAGGTTAATTAATAAAGTGGAAGAAAATTTAATAGAAAAACTTATAGGGGCTTTTATGTCATTAAGTGGGGTAGGCTATAAAACTGCTCAACGTTATGCTTATCAAATTTTAGATGAAGATGAAGAAGTTGCAAATAATTTAGCTTCAAGTATTATTGAAGTTAAAAGCAAAATAAAAATTTGTAAGGAATGTGGTAATTTTTCATCTAGTGATTTATGCGATATATGCAAAACTAGGAAAAGTAAAATTATTTGTGTAGTTAAGGAACCTAAAGATATAAATTGCATTGAAAAAGTTAAAAATTTTGATTGCGTTTATCATGTTTTACATGGCTGTATTAGTCCACTTGATAATAAAGGACCTGATGATATTAGAATAAAAGAACTTTTGAGTAGAGTTTCTACAAATAATTATGAAGAAGTTATTGTTGCCACTAATCCAGATGTTCAAGGTGAAGCAACAGCAATGTATATTGCTAAAATTTTAAAACCACTTGGAATTAAAGTTACTAGATTAGCACAAGGTATATCAATGGGTAGTGAACTTGAATATGCAGATGAAGTTACTTTATCAAGAGCAATAGAAGCAAGGCGGGAATTATAAGAATTTTAAAAAACAATAATTATAAAATAAAAATCACTTTTCTTGTCAATTTTTAAATTAGAGCAATAATTATAACAAAGTGTATTTATAATAATTCTATAAGGTTTTGTGGAATATATGTTTAATAAAAAAACAAATAAAGATAAATGGTTTGATATTGCAATAAAGTTACGCAAAAAAGGTAAATTAGAAGAACCTTATAACAGTTTGTTAGATTATTATATAAATATGACAATTGATGTACCAGTTAAAAAATATAGAGATAATGCTTGCTTATCTCATTTTTTATATTTTTGTAATTTGAAAGAAAATGACCAGCTTGAGGATCTTTCAAAAAATATGAATAAAATTTTACCACAAGATTTGAAAGATAATTTTAATAAAGCATTAGATAAATTTGATAAAATAATAGATTATGATGCAGAAGAGAATTATGATATGTTTGATGAAACGGACTTTTTTGTGAATGATAAATCAGAAAAAATAAAAGATATTTTAGAAAATTATATAAGACTATTAGAATATAAAATTCAAAATTAGATTAAGTTAGTTTTTTAAACTAAAAATATAAGTTGTAAGAAGTATAAAACAATTGTTAAATGTATAATATAAAAAAACTTTATCAAAAAAATGATAAAGTTTTTTTTGCTAGTTTCAAAGTTTGTTGCTCTTAGTTTTAGGTGCTTTTTATATTTTAAAGTTAAATTTATATTAAGATTTTACATAAAAGTCAGTTGTTTCTAAATCAAGTTTTGATAGTTTATAAAGTTTTTCAAAGTCACTATCATTCTTATTAATATCAGCTAAAAGTAAAATATCTTGTTGCTTTTCAGTTGGAATAAGGTTTTGTAACGAAAAGGGAAGTTCTTCACTAATAAAACTATCATCACATTTATATAAAAAGGTGATATATCCTTTTTTGTGTGCTTTTTCTATATTCTGCTTGTTGGCTTTATAAATATAGTTATTAGTTACGTGGGATAGTTCGCCAAGTTTAATTTCTTTATAATAAACATTAATTTTCATAGTTTATCCTTTTTTATTAAATCCTTTTCTACTGGCTTAAATCATCAGTTGGTAAACAATCGGTAGAAGTTGGTATATCTGCTTGAGGGATAAGTTGACTAACATGATTTTCTAAACTTCTATTTAAAATTTGTGGTTGTTGTTTAATAAAATCATTTTGACTAAAGTCAATGTTAGGATCGGTCTCATTTTGGCTAACAAATGCTGGCATTTCTTGAGAATAGACTTGTTCTAAAGGTAAGGTTACCGTGTCATCTAAAATTGAATCTGATTGCTGACTGTCATTCTTTGTTCTTTGTTGAAGGAATGAACTTATGCTTATATCACTTCTTTGAGCAAAATTATCACTTTCAAAATTTTCATCAAATTCTTTTATTTCTTCATCTGTTGCAATGTGTAAATTTAAATTTTCATCTTTAATATAACTTTGAAATTTATCTATGTAATAATTTGGAGATTTATCAAAAGTTTCTTCATCAAAATCTTCACCCATTGTTTTTGCCATTACTTCACTTATTTCATGGCGTTTATAATTTAACAAAGCCATTGAAACTTCAGATAGAAAGGGGAGGAAGTTAGGTTTGTATCCTAGTTCAGTTCTCATATCACTAATGGCTTTAGCAAAATCTAAAGATTTATACATATTTGCAAAGTCTTGATATAGTGTTTGGCTATTACTTATTAATGAAACAATTTTTTCATGAGCTTTTAAACTTCTAAAATTATCCCTTGTTTCTTGATCAGTAAAACTTTCTTTTCCTGCTTGTAATTCGTATATTCTACAAAATTGGTAATCGGAAGAACTTCTAAAGGCCTCAACATAACCCGTTTGTTCTATTCTCTTCATATGATATTCAAATCTTTTTTTACAATTGCCAAATTGTAAATCTAACCCTCCACCATTATCAATAACATTAACTGGTTTTATTAAATATTTTCTATCATTAATGGCTACTTTTTGAAAGATTACATTTCTACAATGCCTATCTGCATTAGCATAAAAATAATCCCAAAATGTTAAATTGGCAAGATATCTACTGCAGACTGGGTGAATAGTTACATCTTGCCCAATAGCACTGGCTTGTAATTGTAATTCGCCAAAAGCTCTATTATAATTAAATATAGTGTTAGCACTGCTTGATAACACGTTTTTACTAGGTACAACAAGTCCTAGTAGGGAATCCCCAAAAATCATATCTGCGTTTTTTTCTACACAATTTTTTGATAAACAACCATATAGTGTACTAGAATCAACCTGAAAGTTTGTTTTTGTTGCAATAATATCATAAAAACTATTATCAGAGTATTCTGCAAACTGATAAGGGGTTGTTCCTAATATTGATTTGTCACCTAGAGTTTTAGATAAATTTCTTAGAGCATAAAAGCCCAAAACTTCAGCGACATCTTCACAACTTCCCATACTTTCATCAATTCTTCCCAGTTGATTTATACCCAAAGTATTATTAATTTTAAAAAAAACTTTATCACCTTTTTTTATTCCATTACTTCCATCAATTTGAGAAGTCGCTGTAAATATTGAACTAGTACCTGAGGATAAAAATCTTTTTATATCAGTAAAGTTGTAGTTTCTTGTTATTTGTTCGCCATTTCTAGTTACATTATAGCCATTTAAACTTTCTCTACTATCTATATTCATATATTTTATTTTATCACAGAATTGTAAAAAAGTAAATATTTAATTATTAATTTAAAATTAATAATTTATAAATTGATTTGTATAATTAGAAAATTTATTTTGAATATATTATTAATATATATAAAAAATTTTAAAAGTTTTGTTTTAATCATTGACAAGTAAAAATAAATTTGATATTATAATATCGCTTTAATGAATGTGGGGGTATAGCTCAGTTGGCTAGAGCGTCTGCCTTGCACGCAGAAGGTCGTCGGTTCGAGCCCGACTATCTCCACCATATGACAGTTGTTAAAGTCGATAAAACAAACCTATAGGATTGTAGCTCAGCCGGTTAGAGCACCACCCTGATAAGGTGGGGGTCGGTGGTTCGAGTCCACTCAATCCTACCATAATTAACCTAAACCAAAGCCTTTGGTTTAGGTTTTTTATTGCCCCCTTGCATTGCTTAAAAGCAATAAATTTTGCTGTAAAGCAAAATATCAGGGTGTCTATGTTAGAAAAATACACAAGTATTTTTTTGCATGGCACCACCATTAACGAACTAAAGGTATCCAAAGCAAGTTTGGTGCCTTTTAAGGTGTGAGGCTTTAGTCCACTTTTTTCTACTAAAAAAACTAAAACAATTATTTATTTGAGTTCTTTTTTTATTTTACGGTATATTTATTATATTTATACTATTTAGATTTATTGATTAAAATTTATGTAAAGTTGAAAAAGTTTTGAAGAAGTTTATATCAATAAGAAAAACTTAAATAATTGCGAAACAGAAAATCAAGGATTTTAAGAATAGAAGTAATAAATAAAATTTATTGTAAGTTTTTTAATGATTAAAATATTATAATTTTATTAAAATTACGATTGTGTAACATGATTGATATAAAAGTTTATTATAATTTTGGTTTTTTGCAGATTATCTGATGTTTAAAATATTTTTATAGAATTAATGGGGATTATTTTAATAGTTTCTTTTAATTATAAGTCAATTGTATTTAATTTATTTTTTTAATTAATATAGCAATTTTAAAGGGTTTTTTTATAAGTTGTTTAAATCATTTTGAAAAAAATGCTATTTTATGTATTATAATATATTTATACTAGATAATATAATTGGGGAGATATGTCACCTTTTAATTGTGTTTTGCAAAGGAGAAGTTGATTGTGATTACATATAAAAACTTAAAAAAAATAATTTTTGCAATTCTATGTTGTGTTTTTACATTTGGTATAGGATTGTCTTTTTTGTGTTTTAATAGTTTGCAAAAAGATAAAACTTTTGCTATGACTTCTTCCGATACTACTAAAGTTGTTAATATAGGAAGTATTTTAAAAGATGATTATGCTACTTCTGATAAAGTTTTTAATGGTAATAAATTATCGACATTATATAGTTTATTAACAGGAAATCAAAAAGCAACTTATAACGATTTAGAAACACTATTTACAAGATCTCAAGTAACTTTATTTGGCAGTAATATTGTTAAATCTAATATATTAAATACAAATGCTAAAGGTCGAGATATTGTTTTAGGGTTTGGTAATATTGATTGGACAGTAACTTCTTTAACTAAAGATAATGATGGAAATATTATTGCTACTCTTTTACAATTAGATTCTTCTACAAATTCTTTTAAATATAGTTTATGGTCTCCTAGTAATGGGGTAGCAAATGTAGCCTATCCTGCTAATATGTATTCAACAAGTTATATTAGAAATGTAACATTAAATGCTAAAGGTTGTGGATATGTTCCTAATGATACAGAAGGTAATAAGACTAATCCAACTCTAGCAGGTGCCAATACTCAGAGTGAAACAAATAAATATGCAATTTATACTATGGAGGGGATAACTGGTAGTTTAACTGATTATATTGTTACACCTGCAAAAATTAAATATCAGGAAACACAAAATCATCATTTAGTTAACCCTAGCATTACTTATTCAAACCCTAATGGTGCTTGGGGAGTTCCAGAAGGAACTTTTAAGATGTATGACAACGGATATAATATAAATTATTTGCCAGTGCCGGGTTATACTCCAAATACAAAACAATATTACTCTCAATGGAAAGATGATTATGTTTGGATACCCTCTATGACAGAGTGGAGTTCAAGTCCTAAAGGTATTTGGGGCATGACTGCTAACCAAAAACAAGCAACAAATATAGTTTGGCAAAGAGCAGGTAATGTTGGTAATAATGTTAGTATTAGTTGTATTGCAAAAAGTGGAGATATGGAATCATCTTCACATAAAGCAAATGAATCATTAAATTATCGTCCAGCACTTCACTTAAATTTAACAAAAGCAGAAGAAGATTCTCTTTATTTATGTTCAATAGATGATTTTAATGTTGATTATAATGGACAGGTTCAAACTTTTGAAACTTTAGCAGATTTTTATAATACTGATTGGGTGGAAAGTATTGTTTATAGAAATAGTGAAAATGAAAATGTAACAGAATTCAAAGAAGCAGGTGTTTATTATATTGATTTAACTTTAAAAAGTGTTGAGGAAAGGCCAAATGTTTCTTTTGCTGGTAAAGATATTTCTAATAGAACTCATACTTATACATTTACTATAAACAAAAAGAAACTTGTTGTAACTTTTTCACGAGATACGGAAGGCTTTGTTGTTGCCAATATTAATTCAGCAGAAATTTATACTGATGACCTAAATAATAGTAGAACCCCTATTATTGGGGTTGACTATGTAAGTAGTGATGATAAAGGCTACACATTTAATTACCCTAATAAACCTAATAAAGTTGGACAGTATTTTGTAACAGCAAAAATTACAAATGAATGTAATTATCAGATTGATACTTCAAAGCCATACACTACTTCTTTTACAAAAGGTAAAACTCAAATAACAAGACCTGATGTTTCTACTAAATCAAAAGAATATAACGGGCAAGAACAAGAGTTCCCTTTAATGGGGGGAATGTTAATGAGTGATATAAAAGTTGTGCCAATTTCAGAGGGTGTTACTTTTGATAGCACAAAAAGTGTTCTTAAGGCAAAGAGTGCTGGAAAATATAAAGTTAGAATAGCCCTTGCTGATGAAGTGGAATATGAATGGAAAGATGGAACAGATAAAACTTCTGCTTTTGAACTTGAAATAGAAATAACAAAGAAACCTCTTACTCTTACCATAGAAAGTGATAGCGGTTGGACATGGGATGCAAGTAAAACTCCTATTATTACTATAACAGGAGATAGTTATCCAAATGATAGGACTGAATTATATATTTATTATTATAAGAGTAGTGACCCAACAACAAAATATGATGATATAAATAATAATAAAGTATTATCTGATGATAAAAAAACTAGAACAATAACAATGCCTAAACTTGAAGTTGGGACCTATGTAATTGGCATAGAAATATTTGGCAGTAACTACACTAATGATTGTTATAAATTGGTTGGAGATGTTAAAACTCAGCCTTTTACTGTTGAAGGTAGTGATGTAACACTAGAACATCCTGTTTGGAAATGTAATGATGTTGAAATTCAAGATACAACTAATATAAAGTATATTTACACTGGAAATGCTTTTAATTTTACTGTTGATGAAGAAGATTTACATTCACACGGAATGGAAATAGATTTATCTAAAGGTATAAATGGTTTTGAAGGAACGACATCAGTTACTAATGTTGGTAAGTATTCTGTAAAAGTTTATGTTAAATCTTTAGAAAACTATAAGCCTACAACAGCTACTCATATCATTAATTATGAAATTATACAGGCTAAATATAATTTAGGTGGTCTTACTTGGAATTATGATAAAGAAACAAATAATCGTGTATTTAAAAAGGCAACCGCTCAAAAGGTTGAATTGACAGGAACTATCCCAACTGGACTTACTGCAAAATATACAGGGAATGGAGTTATCCCTGTTGGGTCATATACGACAAGAGTGCAGTTTACAAACTCTAATGCAAATTATATTACTCCAAATGAACTTGATAAAACAACCTATGATGAAGATTCTTCCAGTCCATTTGTTTGGAGAATAAATTGGGAAATAGAAAAAGCAACTTTAATTGCAAATTGGAATGATGCTACTATTCCTAAATTAAGACCTGTGGAAGATATTTCTTTACATGAAATGGTGGATTATACTTACTACGAAGTAAATGAAGATGGAAGCAAAGGTAATCAAATTCCAGTTAGTGAAATAGGTTCTGATAAAACTAAAGAAACAAGTTATATTGTAGAAGCAAATTTAAAAGCAGAGTTTTCTGGAAGTTATGTGTTAAACCCAACTGTTCCTACTCGAGAGTTTTCCGTTGGAACAAATAAAGTTGTTGTACAACTTTATATAACACTTAATGATAGAGCTTTAGAACAAACTTATTTTTATACAGGCATACCTTTTGATGTAAAAATAAACTTTACCGTTAATGATAGTGGCCTTACAAAAGATGATATAGTTATTACTTATTACAATGTTAAAAGTGATGGCACTATTGAAGATAATGGTTCTACAACAATACCTACTTTAGTAGGTAAATATCATGCAGTTATAACTGTTAGTGCAGAAATGGAAGGTGGCACAATTGTTTCAGAAGATTGTGATAACTTTGATTTTGAAATTGTAAAAGGCAATTTTGATGTTTCTAATTTAAAATTGCAATATACCCATGATGATATTATTGCTACTTATGATATGATACAACAAAAATGGATAGATGCCGATGATCATGAAATAACAAACATTAGGTTTGATGGTTTAAACCATATTATTGAATTTGTGGGTTTAGATACTATTTCTTCCAATCTTAAAGCTAATATAGTTGATTGTAATTCAAATGGGCAAATTGTATTTAAAAATGCAGGGTCATATAATATTAATATAAGTTTTATTTATGATTCTTCCTGTTATAATGCTCCAGACTTTATTACATCAATTGCTTTTAATATTGCAAAAGCAAATGTTGATACAAGTAATATAGTTTGGGGATATATAGTAAATAATGGAAAAACTGAAACTCCTTATACAGGAAATCTTGAATATAGAAGAACAGGAACAAAAGATGAAAGTGCAGCAGTTAGTTATACTCTTAAACTTATAAATGTACCTGAAGAACTTGAAAATTGTATTAAATATACCGGTGACACCTCTCAAAGTAATGTAAGTGTATTGGGTAGTTACAGGGTTTCATATGCTATTGATTATAGTCTTTTTAATACTGACAACTTTGAAAATTGTTCAATGCCTGCCGGACTTAAAACTACTTTAAACTGGGAAATTGCACCAAAGTATTTAGAAATACCAGTTTATAATAATTCATGGACTATATTTGATGCCGAAATTCATAATTTTGCCCAAATGTGCAATTTACAAAATGATTGGTATTTATATTATGATATAGATATTTTAAGAAATGGAGAAGTTTATACTGGTCTTAATGAAAGTTTTGAAAGTGAAGAAGATAGAGAAATTAAAGCTATTAATTATGGAAAATATGTACTTGAATTTAAACTTAAAAATTCACTTACTAACTTTTATTGGAAAGAAAGATTTTTACCTATAACAATAGATGTAGATAAAATTGTTATTAACATAGACCGTTGGTCTAAAGTTGGTATCTCTGCTGAAATAGTGTCAGATTATGCAGATTATAAAACTTATACTCAATATCAATTTAAAGATAAAGATGGAAATTTAGTAGATGTAAATGAAGTAATTGGTGCTGTTAATGGTGAGTTTACAAAAGAGATTATAGTTAAAAGCGAGTATTTAGATAACATAGAACTTGTTGGTGAAACTTCTCATCATTTTACAACAGGAGAAGGTGGAAGAACTTTTGTTGAAAAACCAACAATGCCAATTTTAGCTTATACAGGTGAAGAATTTAATATAGTCACATATTTAACTGAACATGCTGCTGAATTTAATTTTAAACCATCAATAATGTCAGTTTCTGGACAAATTACTGGAACGGAAGTTGGAGTTTATACCATACAAATTATACTTACTGATATAAGTTATCGTTGGGAAGATGAAGATGCAAACACAAATGAAATTGAACTTACTTGGGAAATTGAAGAACAAGAAAAAGTTGTGTTAGAACTACCAACATTCCCTGAACTTATTTATACAGGAGAAGAAGTTGATATAACAAATCAAATTATTGGGTTTAATCCTGAAATAATGGAAATAGTAAGTGGTAGCGAAACAATAGGAATAGATGCTGATATTTATACAATTACTATCCGTTTAACAACACATGGGTACACATGGAAATCTCAAGAAAGTAGAAATGTTTTTTCAGTAAGACAAAATGAGTTTGAGGAAATTACTCTTACTTGGGAAATTAAAAAAGCTCAAATTGTTGGAACATGGAACAACAAAAATGGCTATCCTGTTGTTGACCTTGAAAACTCTGAACAAAATAATTTATTTGATATTAAATACTATACAGGTAGTGGTGCGAATAAAGTTGAAGTAAAACCTGAGGACATGATTAGTGGACAAACTTATTCATATGAATTAAAACTTAATAATCCTAACTACGAATTTAAAATTGATGGTGAGGTTTTATCTGATAATGAACAAACTAAAGGCTTTATTTATAACAAACAGCAATCACCTGCTGATAATTTTTCAGAATTTTTAAAAGATAATTGGTTATATGTTGTTATTGGTCTTATAATTTTATTATTACTTTTAACTATTATTCTTCTTCTTTCTAAAAGACGCAAAAAGGATAGAAAATCTAATATCGAAGATATAAGATATAATAATGGTCAATATGCTGGTTATGTAGGTCCACAAGTTATTAGTCAAGTTCCTCCTACTATACAAGTTGTGCCTACAAATATGATGTCAAATATTGCTTCTCCACAGGTTGTAATGAATAGCGATGGATTTAAAGATTTAGAAATCCAGCAATTACGTGAAACTATTTTAAAAATGGCAAAATATCAAGTTGCTAGTGATGAGGAAAAAGCAAAAAGCGATAAGTTGGCTAAAATAGAAAAAATGTTAATGCAATTTTTATTAATTCAATTTGCAAATAATCCTGAATGGGTCCCATTTAATAACCAAGATATGATAGATTATGATATTAATGATTTAATGAGATTCTACTCAAAAGCAAAGCAAATTAAGGAACAAAAACTTGCAATAAATGAAAATTCTATAGAAAAAAATAGATTGTTAGAAGAGTCACAAAACTTTGAAAATAAAGTTGCTGAGTATAATAGACAAAAAGAAGATAGTAAGTATGAAGAATTATTGAGGGCTATTCGTGAAGTTAGTGATGCACAAAAAGAACTTAAAAGTTCGCAAATTAAGTTAGAAGAAAAATTAGAAGAAAAAATAAATAATGATGAAATCAAAAATAGTAATTCTAACCTAACACAAACAAGATCTAGCCAAGTAGAAAAATTAGATTTTGATAGTGCATTTGATACTTTACCAGCTAATCAAAAAAGATATTTTGGTGAACTTAAAGATTATGCTTTAAAGCAACCTAACGCAAAACCTAAAGGAACCAAGCAACATTTTTCTATAGGAATAGGGAATAACATATATGTAAAATTTGTTATAAAGTATTCAACTTTAATTGCTGTTTTTGGCACAACTGAAGTTAAATTAGAAAACGATAATTCAATAGAAATCGCAAAACAAATGATTGACACTCGTGTTAAAAAATTCCAAGAAAAAATTTAATATTAAAAAAGTCACTATTTTATTGGTGGCTTTTTTCTTTTAAAATAAAAAGAATAAATAGCACAAAATTTTTAACACCTTTAAGTTAAAAGTTTGCATATTTTAGTTTATGGGTGTATACTATGTAAGTAATTTTACTATTAGATTTTTACTGATAATTTACAAAAAATAAAAATTATTTTATGGAGGATTTATGAAAATACTAAAAAAACGGGTATATTCGTTTGTTGTAGCAATAATTGTTACTGTTTCAGTGTTGTTTAGTTCTGGAATAATTTTTTGCAATATGGTTCTTGCTAAAGCCGATAGCGACTATGCTTATAAGTATTATTACAGCCAAATAGAAAATAATGAAATGGCTAAGAAATTTTATACTGCTTTTGAAAATCTTTCAAATAGTGGGGCTTTCAAAAAAGGTAAAATTCAATATGATTTAATTTCAAATAAAATTGTTACACAAGGTGAAGTTGATGCCTATGTAAATGGTGTTGACAATAATAGACTTACAAAAGCTTATGGAATTGGTAGAGATGCTTTTTATATGGATCACCCAGACTTATTTTATGTTGATGTTTTTTCAACATCTATAAGTGCAGGCGGTAAAAATGGTAAGAATGTTGCTTATCTAGATTCTAGTAGAGTATTATCAATGTATAACGGAAGCATTAACTCAGAAAATGCTGTTAATAGTGCTATTGAAAGTTATAATAATGAAATATCAACTATTGTTACTGAAGCAGAAAAGAAAAGCAGCATAGTTGAAAAAATAGAATATGTTAATACATATATTTCTCAACATAATACTTATGGATTTGGAACTGAAGTTAAAGATGGCAAAAATATAGATACTGATAAAGTAGGCTATATTCACACTTCTTATGGAGCATTGATTAACAAGGAATCCGTTTGTGAAGGCTATGCAAAAAGCTTTAAAGCTGTTATGGATAGACTTAATATTCCATGTGTTTGCGTTCAAGGTTATGCTGATGGTAGTAAAGATGGTAATTATGAACCTCATATGTGGAATTATGTTCAAGTTGATGGAATGTGGTATTTAGTAGATGTTACTTATAATGCTACATCTGGTGAAAATAAGTGGGTATTAGTTGGCGAACAAAGTATTTATGATACACATATAGAAGATGGTAGTGTATCTTCTTCCGGATATAAACTTAATTATCCTGCACTTAAACCTTATAATTATGGAACAGATATTGATGAAAATGGAATGACAATACTAGGTTCATATTCACACACAAATTATGGAAAAAATTTAGAATTACTTATCTCTTATGATGGTAAAGGTGCAGTAAGATTACAAAACGAAGGAAAATATTTAGCTTATAGATTAGGTTCATCTAAAGATAATGAAGTAGATTGGTCTTATTGGATGAATGTTGTTGCTGTTAATGAAGCAATGAAAGATAACATTGATGGCGATTATTTCCCAAGTACTGACTATGACACTAAAATTAGTGTTGGCCCAAGTACTGAATATATTCAGTTTGCAATTATAAATAAAGCCCCTGATATTTATGGTGATAAAAATGACCTCTTTACTAGAAATCATATAGTTAGATATGATCCTGCTAATTTAGATGAGTCAAATTACATTGTTAAACCTACAGCTCAATATTGCAATAATGGTTATGGTTCTTATGTTCCTTCTCCTGCTGCAGTTGGATTTTATCCTGCAAATACAGGTGCTTTGCCTGTAGACCAAACTTATGACATAAAAGTTGTTTATACCGATGATTTAATGTTCAAGGAAGGTGTAAGTAGTTTTGAATTAAAAATTGAAAGTTCTCATGGAAATAGTACTATTAAAGATGAAGTTAAGATAGAAAATTTATCATGGGATGGAGCAAAAACAATAACTTTTAAATTTACACCAAGTAAAATGTATATTCATAATTCTGCTATGTGTTATTTTACACCAGTAGGTTTAGTTGGTAAAAAAAGTGGTAAAGAACCTGACCCATTTACATATTCTTTTAAAGGGAAAAGTGTTGTTTGCAGCAAAATCTTTAACGATGGCAGATTATATATGAATGTGTTTGGTGCACCAAGTTTATTAGATAACTCTGACCTTTCAGTTACTGATTTTAAAGATGAAAAAGGTAATTATTTTGCACAAAGTCAACGCAGTCAACTTTTATTAGTTGCTTCAAAACCATCAAATAGTAAAGTTCAAGAGATGGAAGGACTTTTAAAAGAAGATATGGACATAAAAGATGATGAAATTGTTACTTCTTCTACTTATGAAATAGATTTACAAATTTGTGGTGTTGTTCAAAAAGTTCCAAACGGAAGTTATATGCAAGTAGCTTTTGGATTCCCAGAAGGTTATAGCAAAGATGATGCAGGCACAACATTTAAAATTTATCATTATAAGCATGATGATTCAGGAAATATAACAGGTGTTGAAGAAATCCCTGCAATTATAACTGAATATGGACTTATTGCAAAAGTTACAAGTTTTAGTCCATTTACAATTGTTCAAATTAAAAACTCAAGTGCTGCAGTTACAAATAGCAAAACTACAAGTGTTTATGCTTATGTTAATGGTAATGTTGGTGGTACAATTACTACTGCTGGTAATAGTGGTATTGCTCAAGTTAGTGGAGATTCAATAACTTATGATATAAATGCCGATACTGGGTATACTGTAGGTTGTGTTCGTCTTAATGGAGGAGTTATAGACCCTTCTAATTATAGTAATGGTAAACTTACTCTTAATAAAAATAGTATTAATTCAGATAATATGCTTGAAGTTGTATTTGTATCAAAAGAAGTAGCAGATAATTATGCTTCAAATGGTATAACTATTTCTTATGGTAACAAGTATACTCCTAATGCTCCAAATGCAGACCCAAATAATGGTGGAGTTATAGCAATTTGCTGCTTAATTGCTATTATAGTTGTTGCAGCAGGAGGCTTTGCTATTTGGTGGTTCTTTATTAAAAATAAACCAGCAAAAGCTACTGCGGGAAATAAAAATAAAACTAATGCCAAAACCAATTCAAGCACTACAAAAAAAAATAATAATAATGTAGTTAAAAATGTAGCAAGTTCAAATGCAAATAATTTAAAGGTTTCAAATAAGTCAAATACTAACAACTCTGCAGTTGCAAGTAAACCTATTAGTAAAACAAATAGTAATAATAAAACTTCAAATAAAAACTTAAGTACTAATAAAGCTAAAATTGAAGTTAAACCTAATAAAGTTGCTTCTAAAACTACTGCATCAAAACCAACAGCAAGTACTAAAAGTAACATAAATAAAAAACCTGCTACTAAAAACACAACAAAAACTTCTTCAAAACCTGTAGCAAAACCAACTAGCAAGGTAACAGCAAAAAAGAAGTAATGTAATTTGATTAGAATTATTTTATTAAAAGAATAAAAAATTATTAAAAAACATCACAAATATTGTGGTGTTTTTTATTATTTTTATATGATTTTTTTAATTTTTAGTAATCTATTTTATTAAAGTTTTTTCGTATTCTGCTAATTTTAAAAAAAATAAATCTTTTAAGTAGTAATTATTTTTAATAAAATTATATTTACTATTTAATAAGCTTATAGTATTAAATAAAATTTATAGTTATTAAAAAACATTAGTATGAATTATCACAAATTAGTAAAAGTTAGAAAGCATTAGAATATCTAAGCATTAAAATTTATTAAGAGGAGGAAAAAATAATAAGTCGAAAACAATAATGCATAAAAATTTAATTAATTTTAAGGGAGAAAAAATGGAAAATTTTATTGATGAAGTTAGAGATGAACCTAATAAAATGAATATTAAAATATTATCACAATCAGCAAATAATATTTTAGCAGAAATTACACCTGCATACAAAGTCATAACTGCTGGCACACCTATTACTGCAGAAAGAATGAATGAAATAAAAAGTTTGGCTGAAACTAGCAACGAAAATTCTAACATTGCAAAGGATAATGCTTTACAGGCAAATACAAATTCTACTAATGCTGAAGAAAAAGCCGAAAGAGCATTGTCGAATTCTGAACAAGCAACAAATGTTGCAAATATGGCAAAAACAAAAGCAGAAGATGCTTTAACACAAGTTATAGAAAAACAAGGAAGTAAAGTTCTTATAAACGGAGAATATGTAACACCATTCAATGCAGATATAAAAGCAAATCAATCTGAGTTTGATGAATACAAAAACTTTACAAATCAAAGTTTAACTGAATTTGAAACTCGTTTTAATGAATTACAAAATAAAGTAACAACTTTAGAAACTGAAATAGAAAAAATGAAAAATGGTACATCGGTATTCACTTTATTAAAAGCAAATACTATTGACTTAATTGATTAGGAGGAAAATTATGGCAATCATAGTAGATAACGAATATATAAAGATTACAAAGGTAAGTTATTCCTTTGATGATAATAAAAGTAATGTAACAATGAGAGTGTATTCTTCAAAAGATGATAGAGATAAAGAAAAACAATTTTTAGATCTTATTAATACAGTTAAATCAAAAATAAAAAATTATATTACTAATGAAGGAAATGCTTTAAAAATACTTGAAGATCAATCAATAACTGAAATGCAAACAAATAATATTTCAATGGAAAAATATCTTAAGGATCATAGTGATCTAGAAGAAAGAGTAAAACAATTTGATTTATTAACAAAAGAATGGGAAGTAATAAGAGACTTATTACCTTATCATAATTTCAATTATAACAATTTAAACTTTAAAGACCTTTGGTTAAACTTTGGATTGACTGAAAATATTTGTGTAAATATTTCGGTTAAAGGCCAAGTTAATCAATTTTTACCTATAAAAACTTTTGAACTTGATAAACTCTATAATCAATTAAAATCAAATTATATTGGCAAAGTAGAAGATTGTTAGGGAGTGTTAATATGGGAAAGTTATTAATTAAAGGAATAGATGTTAATAATTATATTGGTGAATTATACAATAATAACGATGCAAGAACCAAAGCCTCATCAGCAATAGGAGTTAAATTAAGAGGGTTTAATAACGAAATTGATAATCAATCTAAGAAAGCAGTTTGTGGAGATTTATATGATGTTTTTGAAAATAAATTGAAATATAATGGTTCAATTATAACAATAGCACCAAGGGGAACAAGACCTATAAATGAAAATGAGCATGAACTTACTTCAGATAATTTTACAAGGTTTTTAGTTAATAAAGATGGGCAATTAATTCTTAGTGCTTATAGCGATGGAAGTTCTGGAACTATTTTAAGCTTTGTTCCTAAGTCTACCGAAAAAAATAGAAAACTAGTTATAACTCTAGCCATGTGGGGAGCAGGAGGCAGAGGAGGCGGGGGTAGTTATTTTTCTTTTGTAAAACCCCCAGCAGGAAATTATGGAGGAATAGGTGGCGAGGGTGCTGGCAAGGCATTTTTAAAAATACAACTAGACAATAATTCATATTGCAGAATTGAAGTGCCTGATGCTTCTCTTATAGGAAGATATAGACATAGTGATACGGAGGTTTATAAAGCAATAAGTTTAGCTTTATATGATAGCGAATATCAAAAGATAGTTCAGTGTAATGGTGGTTACTCTGGCATAGGTAGCCATATGCATAGTAGCCAAGATAGTACTATTGGTAATAGTTATGCATCAGTTGAATTTTTTGGAGATACTATAACAAATACCTATGAAAAAAATGGAATGAAATGTACGCTTTGTATGAGTGCTTCAGGTGGTGTTAAAACTAATAATGGTAATGGTGGCTCAATTTGTACTTTTAAAGAAATAACATCTTCAAGATATGGTAATCCTGAGGATAGGCAAGGGGCATTATGCGTAACTGGTAATGGCGGTGCTTCTACAGGAGTTACTTATGATAATAGACATGGCTCTGGTGGTGGAGGCAGTTATGGATATGGTGGAAATAGTGGAGATACAGGAAATGGTTCCGGAGGCTCTCCAGGGGCAAGAGGTGGTGGAGGTGGTGGCTCAGGTTCCCCAAATTTTGGTATTGATGGCGGTGAGGGTGGCTATGCAGGATTTACTGTTTTTTATTAAGATATCTAAAAATTTATACCTTTTTATGTTATTCAGATATTTTAATAATCCAATAAAGTTTAATTAGTATTATATTTTTATAAACCAATATTAAAAATATCTATAGATATAAAAAAACATATTAGAAAGATAATCTAATATGTTTTTTATTTAACTGGTATTTATATAAAATAATTAACTTCTATATTTAATAAGGTCGCCCTAATTAACTTTTTTTATGATAAAAAAAATTCAATTTCAGGCTTTATTTAAAAATTAATTTTTATAATGTAACTAAAATTTTTTCATTTTCTATTTCGCTTATCGATTTTTCAAGTTTTAAAATGGTTTCATCAATATCTTTTATAGGTATTAAACTATTTGTTGTTTTACTATCTTCTATAGATTGTTTTAAATTTTTTAATTCTTGAATTTTTTCAACAATTTCTTTAATCTTATCATTTTTAGAATTTAATAATTTAGTAGTTGAAACTATCTCATCTTTAATTTCTGAAATTGTTTCAAACTGTTCTTTATCGCCAAACTTAACTTTACCATTTAATACCCCTTTAAATAGAATTACTATTCTTGCGAATATGGCATAAATGGATAATGATAATAAATAAGAACTTAAACAAGTTTCAAAAGTTATTTTACAAAACCATGAATTATTTATTAAGCCATAATAAAGGATAGATAGTACTAAGGAAAGTAATGCAGGAATTAATATAATTAAAGTATTAATTGCTTTTCGTTTTTCTTCATTAAATTTTGAGGTCATTCTTTTAATAGGCCATTTTAATAACATAGTTAATGAAAAAACAATAAATGCAATTATTAGTGTTTCAATTGATATATTTTTTAGTGCTAAAATTATTTCATTTTCCATATATTCCTCCAGTAAATTTTTTTCGACTATTTTTTATCATTATATTTTACCTCCTAACATTTTAATTATAATTCCTACTAATTCTAATGCTTTCTAACTTTTGCTAATTCCTACTAATTAATGCTAAGGTTTGATAAATTATAAGGTAATAATTCGCTAATAAAAAATACACCATAAATTAATGGTGTATATGTAATATAAATAAAATTTATTTTTTTTACTATTTGGAGTTATTTAAAATTATTTCTCATTAATTATCCTAATTATACAAATATTCTATTCCATCTAAATTAAAACCTGTTACACCATCAATACCATAATGGAAATAGATAGTAGAGATATCATCAGATTGAGCAAGTATTTTACTTCCATTTAAATAATATTTAGTAGTATTACCCATGAAGGTCTTAGAAGTTCTAATACCATTAGCATTGTAAGTAAAGTTAACGTTATCAAATTTATCTAACTGCCTACCATGAGACCAGCATAGGGTTTTATCCCTATACACAAAAGGGTTGCCTAGGTTATCATATTCAAACTCTTCGTTATTTAAACCTATTAACTGATCTCTCCAACCAGTAGCAGGGTAAGAGTAAGTAAAAGTATTGGTAGGAGAAAGAGTATCAAGATTATCTATTAAAGTAAAAGCATATTCGTTCTTACAAGTAATGTTACCCCCTGCATCATAGGAGAAAGTAAAGGTCTTTTGAAATTCTTTGTTATCTTCTCTAACTATTCTTGAAAGACTATCGTAAGAGTATCTAGCAAGTAAATGATTGTTAGTTCTAACTTCAGTAAGGTTACCATGCTTGTCATATTTGTAAGAAAGTTTTTGATTGATAATATTATTGTTAGCAAAAGATAAAGCGGACACTAAGTTAGAAGTATGATCACCATTTTTTAAATAGTTATATTTTTTGGTTAAGATAGTATTATCATTAAGAAAATATTGATTTGATTATAAGTAAACAAAAGAATAGCCTCGGATAATGAGACTATTCCTTGTTAAATTATTAAAAGACATTATTTTTAGTTTTAATTATTAACTATTATATTACATCATGTAGATTTTTCTTATCTTTCGTGTATATAATTTCATTTTTATAATATGTTTTTATAGAATTAATTATTTTCTTGCTGTAAATAAATCTCATAAACCTTTGGTCTTTCAAAGACGATGAATTTAATTTTGCCCATAAACTTCTATTGTCTGTTGTTATAAAAATATATTTAAACATATATGTTGAAACTTCAACACATTTTATATCGGCCCACTTAAATTCCTTAAGACACTTAGATAGATGATATTCTTTTATTCCCTCTTCATCTATGGTTACAGTAAAATATGCATATATACAAAAACATATTGAGCACAAATCAATAAAAATTAATACACCTAGCCAGTATATATATGGATTTGAAGGTAAATTATTTTTAATTATAACAACTGCTTCAACAATTGTCACAAGAATCAATAGTACAGCTATACAACATATAATTAAATATGCCCAACCATTCATTAAAAATCTTTTTTTCATGTATCATCCTTTTTTACTTAATATTCCACTAATTATGTTCCAAATTATACCTTTAGTTGTGTTTATAGTCAAGTTTTTAAAAAGAGCTGATGAAAATTCTTTAGCAAACATGGTTGACTTCTTATATAGTTCTGTCCAAAAGGCAGCAGATGCTACTTCTTTACCTGGGATCATAATACCATCTCCACCTATCCAACCTCCAATTCCTCCAAGAAAAATAGAATCTAACAAATCATGAATATTAATTTCTTTTCCCTCTATTCTGGAAGTACCTATATAATTCATACCGCCTAAAAACGCATTGGTTCCTACTTGCACACCCACACCTAATTGACTACCACCAAAGGCTCCAGAAATACTGCCTGTTAATGTTGTTAATGCGAGACTCCCAAAATTAATCCCGTCTATACCACCATTTGAAATCGCTTGTGAAGCCAAATTAATTCCACCAGCAATCATACCTCCTATCATAGCAGACATTGCCACACTTGTTGCAATCGTTGCCGAAGTAGTAATTATTGATGCTGCTAGAGCACCAGCACCAGCTGTAACAACTGAGACCGCAACGATTACAGCGACTGCAAGTACCCAATTTAACCAAGTAGGTAAGTTGCCATTTTCATCGATATCGTTTACTGGGTTATTCAAACAATAAGCATATAGGTTAAGACCGTTAATAGTTTCTTTAGTAACATCAAGAGTAGAGATATCATCAGCATTAATAAACCTACCTAACTCACTATCATAGTAACGACTATTTAGATAATATAGATTAGTTTCTTTATCATAATAATAGCTACGATATCTAAATGGGTTGATTTCAGCAATATCCTTGTTTAATGATCCATTTTCAGTATATGTGTTTTTAAGGGAGATGTCAACATAACCCGTATCATTTAGAACGTAGGTTTTGTGGTTACCCCAAGCATCGTAGGAGTATTTAACTATTTCATTACCATCGGTATCATATATTCCAATAATGTCATTTTGGATATTCTTCTTATACAAATATTCTATTCCATCTAAATTAAAACATGTTACACCATCAATACCATAGTGAAAGTAAAGAGTGTTGATAGTATCACTTTGGGCAAGTATCTTATTACCATTTAAATAATATTTAGTAGTATTACCATTAAAAGATTTAGAAGTTCTAATACCATTAGCATTGTAAGTAAAGTTAACGTTATCAAACTTGTCTAACTGCCTACCATGAGACCAGCATAGGGTTTTACCCATATACACAATAGGGTTGCCTAAACTATCATATTCAAATACTTGCTCGTTAAAACTTAATAACTGATCCCTCCAACCAGTAGCAGGGTAAGAGTAGTAGTAACTATCAATAATAGTTTCGTTATCTAAGTTATTGTTTAAAGTAAAAGAATATACAAATTTATTTAATATGTTACCCCCTGCATCATAGGAGAAAGTAAAGGTCTTTTGAAATTCTTTGTTATCTTCTCTAACTATTCTTGAAAGACTATCGTAAGAGTATCTAGCAAGTAATTGATTGTTGCTTCTAACTTCAATTATGTTACCATGCTTGTCATATTTGTAAGAAAGTTTTTGATTGATAATATTGTTGTTAGCAAAAGATAAAGCGGACACTAAGTTAGAAGTATGGTCACCATTTTTTAGATAGGTAAACTCTTTTGAAACGGGTCCTAAAGAAAGAGAAGAAAGCCTTGAGAGATTATCATAATTAATAGACTGAGTAAAATTGTTAGGTAAAAGAAGGCTAGTAAGGTTACTATCAGGAGTGTTATCATAATTAAAATGATAAGATAAAGCCTTATCTAAAACATTAATTAAACAACTATTAACAATATCATGATTAACACTATCAAAAGAGTTAGCAATAGAAACAATAGAACTATGTTGAGAACTTTCAACTTTGTAAAGTTTGTTAAATTGATTAAAGAAAGACTTAAGATAATGTTCACCATTAGAGTAATCGATAGTCTTAACAAGATTACCTAGAAAATCGTAAAGGTTACTTGAAATTAAAACTTCTTCGTTATTAATTGAATAGAAAGTATCAAGAACCTTACCTGAGGAATTAAGCGTTTGCCTGAAACATTCACCAGTAGCAAGAGTAGTAGCAACTTCATTATCACTAAACACCCTTGAAAGATAATTACAACCAGCTAAATTAATGTTGGTAATATTACCCTTAGAATCATAGTCATAATTAATATTAAAATTGTTATGCTTAAGGGAAGTAAGAAAATCAAGAGTATAGCCATAGGTGTTAGTGTTTTCAATACCAAGAATAGAAGTAGACTGCTGTAAAAGCTTGTTAGAAGAAGAATAACTAAAACAAGTATTAGAATTAGTATCACTATGAGACTTAACAATACCCGTGCCAGGAAGATAATGGATAGAAGAAACTGCTTCACCAAAAGAGTTATTAATACTAGACTGTAAACCAAAATCGTTAAGAGAATAATCTTGACATAACTTAGAAGAAGGTTCAGAAGTATGATAAGAAACAGTGCTAACTAAATAGCCCTTATCGTTAAATATATTTTCTTTAACAATGTTATTGTAGTTAATACTTTTAATGAGTTTACCATTAAGGTAGTTAAAAGAGTTAACAAAAGAAAGACTATCCTTAGAAATTATTTCTTTAGAAAGGTTGTTAGTTTCACCCTCATATTGGTAAGAGTAAACAAGAGGGGAAAGAGAGTTAAAGACTTTAATAGGTCTAGATAGAGAATCAAATTCAATAGTTTCACAACTAGCTTTACGGAAATCAAAATCGGAAAACAAAATATTGCCAGTATTAAAAGAATAGTTGATAAAACAAGAAATATTTAGAACAGGTTTACTAAGGGAAATAGGCAAAGCACAAAATTGCCAATTGGTATTTCTAAAATCAAAAGCTTTAATGAAATACTCAGAGGAATTATCAGTAAAGGTAACAAGAGCTGAGATATCAAATCTTCTAATATCAGAGATATCAGAAAGGATAGGTTCAATAAAGGCAGAGTTAGCCTTAGCCCAAATAGAGAGCATAAAGTTAGAGTAGTTTTCAGAATTAAGTAGATCAAGCATAAAAGGTGACATATTAACGGAACAAACTTTATTAGAAGAAGCTGAAGGGATTTCATGAATATTGTCATGAGAAGAATAAAAGACTGGAAGAGAAGAAGTGTGACAAACAGTAGAACCCAAATAAAGGGCAGGGACTTGAAGAATAGAAGAAGCATTAAAACAAACATCACTTAGAAAGTTTCTTGAAAGAGGAAGGCTGGTGATTTTTTGAGATAGTTTATCATCGCTATAGTTAAACTCGCTAGCTATAGGGAAAGTAAGAGAAGAAGAGGTATCTATTATTGATTTAACCTTGCCAAATTTATCAAAGATGTAAGAGAGGGATTTATTGGAATTTGATATAGTAGCGGATAGGAAGTTATTATTGTGAATTGTTGTTTTATCAAAGGAAAAGTTTGAAGAATTAAAGTAAGAAGGGTCACAGGTAAGGAAGAAATTGAAAGGTTTATTATCTTTATAGGTGATAGTTCCGTTTTGAACTTTATCGATAAGAGAGAAGGAGGAAATAACGGTATCATCATTATTAGTACTAAAGGTACAGGCATCGCCTGATTCGTCTAAGATAGCAGAGATATTATTTGATGAGTCAAAGTTTAAAACGCAGCTTGAAGAATCGGGGTAAGTGACAATTAAAGAATTATTGGTATGAGTTAATAAGGTGACATTGTTATTAGTATCACTTATAGAAGAAAGTTTATCATCATCATAGTTAAAGTAAATTAAATTACCAAGGCTGCCTACAATACTGCTTATTTGGTTAGAGGAATAGGAATTATATTTAATATATATGGCATTTTCAAAGTTATCGGCAATTAGAGTTAATCGGAATAAGTCATTTGTTTTATTTGCCTTTGCAAAACCATAGATATTATTTGAATCGTATAAATACAAAACGGGTACTTGCATTTCTAGGAGGTCAAGTTTTTGGGAGAGTTTTCCTTTTTTGATTTTTAATTCTTCTAGTTGGTTAGAGTAACTTTCAATTTGATTTAGGCAGTTCTCAAGAGAGACATCTAAAGAGTAGATGTTAACATCAATAGGTTTAGGGCAATCAGAAATAGCTTTAAAGTCTTGTTCTATATTACCAGAGAAACTTTCAGCATCAAAAATTTTATTTAAACTTGCTTCTTCAAATTCTGAGAAAATATCTAAGAAGAAATCTTTAAAATATTTTTTAATGGTTTCAGAACCAAAGTTTTTTTCTAAATCTATAAACAAAAGAGTTTTATTAATTTGTGAAGTGTACATACTTTGTAAAATGTCTTTTGTTATTTTATTATTTGAAGTGTTTATTTGTTGGCTATTGTGGTTTAATAAAATATCTTTAATGGTATTATCTTTTGACAAGAAGGTTACAAAAAATTGTTTCTTTAAAGTTTTAAGGGTAGCCTCAAGAGAAGTTTCATTCATTTCAAGTTGGGTTATTTGCTCTTTTAAGTTTACTAATTCTTCGGGTTCGTTGTTTAAAAATTCTGAACCTTTTATATCTTTTAGGGAAGAAACAAAATTAAGCCCTTTAGGGGTTTGCAATTCTTTATATGCTTCTATTAGGGTATCTTCAATTTTAAAGGAAAGGGTTATTGAACAGTTATCGTATATCTTTGAAGATTCTATATAGTAGCAGTTTTCAAATTCTAAGGCACCCATTGAATATTTTTTATCAAAAATTTTAATAGATATTCTATCTATATTATTTGAAAAATATAAGGTGTAGTAGTCTTCATTAATATGTTTTGAGGTTAAATAATAGGTGTCTACTTTATTATAACTATAAATTTTTAAGAAGGGTTCTTCAGTTATAATTCTATCAACATGTTTCTTTAGTTTTTCAATTTCTTCTTTATCAGCGGGAACGATTGAATAATCTTCAAATTCGTTAAAGGATACATTGGACATTATGACATTATAAAAGGTTTCTTGGGCATAGTATATTTGTTGATTTTTATCTATTTGAATTTTTGAAATATCTTTAACATACTGTTTATTATTGTTTTTATCGTAGTAATAATATTTTTCTACTATTTGTTGTTGATTTCCTTTACCATTTATATAGGTATAGGTAATTTTATCTTTATCATTTAGGTTAGCTTCATTAGAGGTATTTTTTTGGAGGAATTGTTGAATGTCTAATCCGCATTTATTAGGCAAGCCAAGATTAAAGGGTTCATTGTTTATTTTTTCGTTAAAGTATGCGTTGATTGAAAGAGGTAGCACACTATTATCACTTGAAGTAAGGGGAAGGGTAGCAGACATTTTTTTTGTTAAAAGGTTTATTGAAACATTTGATTTGCCAACGTTAAAGTTGTGTGTTGAAGTGTTTTCTTCAATTTCTTGTAGAGTATAATAATCAACTTCAATGTTTCCCTCATTAAAGGTTATATTGCTAGAACCATCAAAATTTAAAACAATGTTTTCTGCACAACAGTTAAGGGCTTGTTGGAGCTCATCACTTATATTAATTTTTATGTCCTTATTATTTGTAATTGTTATTTGGTCAACATTATCCCATTTTGCATTTTCATGTTCTGGTAAAACTGAAAAATTAACAATGAATGTTTCATTTCCTTCTTTTACTTTAAGATTTAGGAAGGCATCTACGACTTTTATATTTTTATCAAGATTGGCTAATGGTAGCATAGCTACATTGGGTGAAAAGTTTTTAGAATCTAACTGTAAAGTAAATTTATTCATATTTATCTCCTTAATATTAATTTACAATTGCAGTATATATTCTAAAATTTCTAATGCTTTCTAATTTTTGCTAATTGGTGATAATATGTGCTAAGGTTTATGCCTCCTTATTAATTATTGTTAATAGGTCCGTTATGGCGGTGTTATGTAGTTGATATATTCGTTTTGTTGAATAGTTCATTCTTGAGGCTATTTGATCAAAGGTTAAAAAAGAAATGTATTTAAAATACATTAAAGTCCTATAAGGTTGTGATAAATTTTGAAACAAACTTTCAATATAGTTTTTCTTTTTAATTATTTTTGACATCTCGTGTTCTTCATGTTTTTTTGTTTCTATTATTATCTCTGAAGCTTTGCCTAATCTTATTAGTTGATTCATTTCTTCTACTTCTTTTACTTTCTCTTTTAAGTATTGGTTGTCGTACCAGTACTCCTCAAGTTTTGTTTTTAATTCTTCTTTTTTCATATGTTTTTCCTAATTTTGTTTATATAAAATGATTAAAACCCTAACAATATGTTAATATAATATACTTTTGTAAGGGTTTTAGCAACTATTTTAATGTAAAAAGTTAATTTGTTTGATGTTTTTTTTATTCTATGTTATATTTTAAATAAGGAAAATATTAAATATGAAATTGAAAGAAGAAAAATTAGGATTGCTTGGTTGGAAAATTAAACAATTAAGGCGTCAACATAAAATGACTCAAATTGACCTTGCTAATAAATTGGGGCTTACTTCGGCAACTATTGCAATGTGGGAAAATGGTAGGAGAGGATTAGATGCTTCTACTTTGATAAAACTTTCAGAACTGTTTAATGTTACTATAGATTGGTTATTAAGTTCGGAAGATAAAACCTTATCTGTTAAGTTGCCACAAACTGAAAATACTATAACCATAATAGGAAGAAATGGTTCCTTTAATACCTATGTTGTTGATGATTCTAAAGTTGAAGCAATAAGAAAATTTACCGAAGTTTTAGCTGAAAAAAATGAAGCAGATAAAAAAAAATAGTTTTTAGACCTAAACCAGATTTTAAAGGTTATACAAGTTCGATTACAAAAAGAGATTATTATTTTGTAAGCAAAAAAACGCGAGAATTTATTATTAATAATAATTTAAGAGAATTGCCTATTAATTTAGAAAAATTAATTCAAAATAATGGGTGGTTTTTAGCTTCATTTTCGGAAGTTAGAAAATATGGTAATTTTGATTATAGTGTTTTTAAAGATAACTTAGGTATTACTATTTTTATTAAAGACAAATGTTTAATTTTATTTGATGATAATGTTTCTGAAGGGACTAAAAGGTTTACTATTGCTCATGAGATGGGGCATATTGTTTTAAATCATAAGGATAATACTATAAATCAAAGAACAAGAGAAACACAGGCTAGTATGTTTGCAGCAAGATTGCTTATGCCTATGTGTGTGTTAAATGAGTGTAAAGTTAAAAGTGTAAAAGAAATACAAAATATGTGTGCAGTTAGTTTTACTGCTGCTTCTTATAGATATGATAGATTAGAAATGCTAAGAAATCGTAATAGATTTTATGTTGATGATATGGAAAATTTTATTTATAAATTGTATAAACCGTTTATAAAAAAATATAAAAAAGATCATCATAAATTTTATTTATTAGAGGATTATTATAAAAAGATAATTAATAAATATAGTTCCTTAAAAAATAGTTAGTTAAAATTGTTTATAACTTGTGAAAGGTTTGTAAAAAAAGAAAAAACATTTTATCCTTTATGGTTAAAATTTTATTAGAATATTTTATTAGTAATAAGTTAATATTTTATTTATGGAATATGTAAAAGGGCAACCCTATTTTTGTCAGGTTAAAGATAAAATTAAACAATATTCTTATTCAGATAAAGACATAAAATGTGACATACTAATTATAGGAGGTGGAATAGATGGGGCTATATTAAACTACTATTTATCAAAAAAATATAATGTAGTTTTAGTAGATATGGCAAGGTTTGGGTGCTGTTGTACTGCTTGTGCAACAGTTCTTTTAGAATATCAACTTGATGATTATGCAGAAAATTTATTGAAGTTTATGACCGAAACTGAAATAGAAACTGTTTATAATATGGGGCTAGAAAGTATAGAAGGCATAAATAAATTTATAAATGAGCATGGCAATTATTGTAGTTTTAGAAAGGTGCCAAGTTTTATGTATACCAATTCGATTTTTGGAATGAATGCTGTAAAAAAAGAGCATGAATTTAGATTAAAGCATGGTTTTAAATCGCAATTATTTACAAAGGAAAATAATCCTTTTCCTTTTGAAATAAAAGCAGGTATATATAACGAAGACGGAGGTGCAGAATTTAATCCTTACTTGTTTACGAAACAAATGATTGAAAATGCAAAAAATCAGGAAATGATTTTTGAAAATACCAAGATAAATAATATTATAGATAATAAAGATTATTTTTTAGCAAACACAAATTATGGTAATTCGATTAAATGCAAAAAAATAATATTAGCAACTGGTTTTAATTTTTCTCTTATGAAAGATAAAAACTTATGTGATAGATATATTTCATATTCAATTGTAACAAAACCTATTAAAAATCTATCTTGGAAAAATAATGCTTTAATACAAGATGATAATGAGCCTTACCATTATTTGCGAATACTTCCAGATAATCGTTTAATATATGGAGGAGAAGATACAACTTTTAAATTAAAACCTATTAGCGAAAAAGTGGCTGAAAAAAAATACAACAATTTGATAAAAGCATTAAAAAATATGTTGCCAACTTTTGCAAAAGATATAGAAATAGATTATAAATTTTGTTGAGCCTTTGGTTCAACAGATAATAATTTAGGTTTAATAGGACAAACTGAAAATCCTAATTTTTATTATTTTTTAAGTGTTGGTGCAAATGGTATAATTAATGCTATGGCTGGAGTAAAAATAATAGAGGATTTACTAGAAAATAAATCTAATAAGTTAATTCCTCTTTTTTCTCCTTTGCGTTAATATAAAGAACATATAATTATTTATAAAAACTTATAAATAATAAACTATTTTTAAAACTTAAACTTATTTTAAATTAAAATGACATAACTATAGTAAGTAACAATTTTTTTAATTACAAAAAAGCACCTTTCAAAATTTTGAAAGGTGTTTTTAATATATTTGATATTATAATCTTTTACTTTTTATTTTTTAAATAATTTTAAAGCTTTAGAATTTATATTTTTTATTGTACATTTAATACCCATAAACCATGCAAGGAACAATATTCATAAACATTTAAAACAATTTCATTTTCAAGTAAAGAAAACTTGGTTTCTGGTTTATCTTGTGGTGTAAGGTTTGCTATTTTATAACCTGAGTTTGTTTCTAAAACAATAAAATTAATTGAGTGTTCTTCGGTCATAGGGTGGAGTACACTTCCTATACTAACTTCTATAATATTATCTTGTTTGTTTATAACTGGCATATGTTTTTCTTGAGAAGCCTCTACAGAATTTGCAATTAATTCTTTAAGTTCTGAATTTTCACACATTAATTTTTGATTTTCATCAATAAGTTTAATTATAACTTCGTTACAATTATTACATTTAAAAAATTTTAATTTTTTCATTAATCTTTCTCCTTAAATAAAATTATTACATCAAAGTAATAGTCATGTCAAATAAATATAGGTGTAATATTTTAGCCTTAAAATTAAGTGATATATAAGGATTATGAAAAATAATAAATTATCATTTTTATATTTTGAATTTAATCAACCTCTAAATTGGCATCATCAAAAAGGCTATCATTAAGAAATTCCTGCATGGTCATTCCAAAACCCCTAGCTAGAAGAATTATAGTTGTGAGAGCTACAGTTTTATTTCTTTCATTCATAATACAAGCCATACTCCCATGTTGGATACCAGAGTTTTGCTCCAGTCTATACTGAGTTATATTATGTTCTTTAAGCAATTTTGAAATTCTAAGTGCCACAGCCTTATTAACAAACATATTTTTTACCTTATAATAAATATTAATTTTATAAATATTATATGAAATAACTCATTAAAAAATACGTAGGCAAACCTGCTTAATTGGTTTGCTAAATATGAAAAATTATTTTATAATATATAACAAATTTCAAAGACAAAATTTTGTTGTGTTAAAATTTAACAAAATAAAAAAAGATTTTAAATTTTTATTAAACAAAAGAAGAAAGGAAAAATTAAAGATGTTAGAAATTCAGAATTTGAAAAAAACATATAAAAATACTTCAAGTACTCATGATGCATTAAGAGATATAAATGTAAAGTTTGGTAATAATGGTTTAGTCTTTTTGTTTGGTTCAAGTGGTGCTGGTAAAAGCACCTTAATGAATATTATGGCTGGCCTTGATACTTATGATAGTGGAGAAGTTATTTATAATGGTACTGATATTAAAAGTATGAGCCAAAGTAAACGGGATATATATCGTTCTAAAGAAATAGCTATAATATTTGAAAAAAATAATTTAATAGATAGATTAACAGTTGAAGAAAATATTAAAGTTGCTGTGGAACTTAGTGGTTTAAAAGTTGAAATGTCAGAAATAAATAACGCATTAAAAACAGTTAAATTAGATGGCTTTCAAAAAAGAAAAATTAATGAATTATCTAGTGGGGAATTGCAAAGAGTGGAAATAGCAAAAATTCTTGTAGTTAAACCAAAGATAATTTTTGCTGATGAACCAACAGCTAACTTAGATGCAGAAAACTCTAAGATTTTTTGGGAAGCTTTAAAAGAATATAGTAAAAAAGCATTAGTAGTGTGTGTTGCTCATAGTAAAGAGATTGTAGAAAAGTTTGCCGATAGAGTTATTCAAATAAAGGCTGGACAAATTGTATCTGATAGTTATTATTCTAAAACATTAGATAAAAAAGATGCAGCTTTATTTACTTCAACTAAACGCAAAAAAGAAGAAGAAAAAATAAATAATCGTTCTAACTTAAGTTTTAAATCTAGTGCAAGAATAGGATTAAAATTTTTAAATAAAAGTAAACTTAAGTTAGTAAGTATGTTTGTGCTAATAAGTTTAACATTAATGATGTTTGCCATTAGTTACTTAGTAAGCATATTTGATAGTTCTTATGCTCTTGCTAAAGCAACCATTAATCAAGGTCAAAAATATATTGTATTTGAAAATCAAACAAAAGATGAAATAAGTAAAGATACCCAACAAAACATATTTTCAAATAGCGTAGATAATGAATTATATAAATTATATTCAACTGAAATGTATTTAAAGTTTTTAAATCGAGAACAAACAAAAATCACTGGCATTATGGAAGTTTTTCAAGAGGAAAATTCTGATACTAACAAAATAGGGCAAAAGGTATTGTATGGGAAATATCCAACTTCACTTGATACCAAAACAAAAATTGCCATTAGCGATTATCTTGCAAAACAAATGCTAATAAATGGCACAAAATATTTTGAAGGTAGCGAAGAAAATTATCTTGATATTTCTAAAAGAATGCAAGACGTAATAGGTAAAACAATAGAAATATCTGATAATAAATATGAAGTTAGTGCAATCTATGAAACTAATTATAGTACTTTCACTAATCAAGATTTAATGGTGAAAAAAGGTTGTGAAGAGGATTTTAACTATTATAATCAAACAACCTATTCGGTAATACATACTGCACCTTCTAAATCTATTGAAATTATAAAAAATGTGCAAGAAACTAAAAACATTCAATTTAGTTTTATTAAAAATAGTATGTCTAGTTTAAATCTACTAAATGTTTACAGCCAAACAAAAGCACAAGAAAGTTCTATACTTTTAAATAGTTATAAACAAACTTTAACAGCAAATGAAGTTTTGCTTCCTGTAGAAGTTTTTAATAAAATATATAATTCAAATATAACCTATAACGAAACTCAAGAAAATTTTAGTTCAGTTATTGCAGGGAAAGGTACAAAAATAACACTAAAAACTAATTATGGTTATAGCGATAGTTTTACAATAGTTGGCTTAACAAAGGGCAATGAAATTGTTTTTGCAGACAACCTAGATAATAACTTAATTGGTAGAATAGGTGAAATTGTTCAACATACATCTTATCCAGTTTTAAAATTAGTTGCTCCTGTTAAACATGATTTAACTTCCAGTAAACAAATTAGAATTTTATTAGATAATGGTTTAGAATATACTGGTAGGTATGGTGAAGAACTTGTTAATGTTACTAATTCTATTGATGGTTTAAAAATAGCTTTTGTGGTTTCAACAGTATTTTTAAGTTTATTTAGTGTTTATTTAATGTTTACTTTCTTTTTAGATGTTGCTCGTCATAATAGAAAATCAATAGGTTCATTAAGAGCAATGGGAGCAAATTTTGTAAACCTTATAGGCATATTTGCAACCAGTTGTTTGATATTAGCAGTTGCAAGTATTGTTACTGGTCTTATTTTAGGTGTAATAGGTAGTATGGTTATTAACTTGGTTATTTCAAGTGCTTTTAGTTTACCGCTTAGTATTTTAAACATTAATTTTGGGATGTTTGGTTATACTATTATTTTAGGAATTTTAATTACAATATTAGGTTCTTTAGTTCCTATTTTAACATACTGTCGTAAAACCCCAGTTGAAGTAATTAAAAAATAATTTTTAAATCTAAAATTAAAAAGATTTATTATATTTAATTTTAAAAAAATTTACAAAGGAAGACTTTTTATGACTAAAAAGAAAAAAACGATATTTTTGATAATTATAATAATTGCTTTACTAGCTATTACTGCTGGAATTCTTGTTTATTTTGGATTAAATAAAAACGAAATTACTATAAAGTATATGGTTAATGGTTCCTGGATAGAATTATCTTTGGATAAAGATAGTAAGGTAGGTGATATAAAGCAACCAGATAAAATTACAGGTTATACTTTTAGTGGTTGGTATAAAGACCCTGCATTAACTCTTGAAGCTACAAGTAATGAAGTTCTTATAGATGGTTCACAATACTATGCAAAATTTACACCAAATACTTATAAGGTTATGTTTTATTCTAATTTAAATGATGGTAAAGTTATAGAACTTGAAACACTATTTAACACCGATTATACAATAATAGAAAAACCTGATGATTTTATTAATACTGGATATTCTTTTGTAGGTTGGAGCAATAGTAGATTTGCGACATGGGATGAAGAAAGTTCACTAATACTTGAAAACGAAACAAAAACTTTAAAAACCGAAGGCATAAGATATTATGCAGTTTGGAAAGGTGAAACAATTATAAATGTAAACTTTGATAAAAGTGATATGGAATATGATATTGATATGTCACTTGATAAACCAGTTGTATATTATGGCGATAAAGTTACATTACCAAGTTTTGAACAATCAGTTATAGATTATATATCAAAAATTGATGACCCTCTTGTAAAATTTGGCGGTTTTATAGTAAATGGCACTGAATATAATGCAGGCGAAACAATAAAAAACATTATAGAAGATTTAGAAATAAAAATTAAATGGGTTAAGGTTGATAGTTATTTAAAATTTGACTTAAATTTATCTTCTATGATAGATAACGAAAATTATAGCGGCAATAAACCTGATACTATGGTTATAAAACAAAATTTTCCTACATACTCTTTTTCAAAGTTACCTGCTTTAACTGGTAAATTTACAAATTATACTTTTAAAAACTGGAATACAAAAAGTGATGGAACAGGTGAAAGTTATTCAGTAAATTCAACTTTTACAACAAAAGAACAAGAAAACACTTTATATGCTGTTTGGCAAGGCAAAAAAAGAATTGTAAAATTTGATACATCTGATGCAACTTTTAATGGTAGCCTATATTTAATAAATGATATTGTATCAAATTATGGAAATAAAATTGTTTTTCCAAAAGTAGTAGAAAAAATTAATCAAAATAATAACACCGCTTTTATTTTTGGTGGCTTTAAACTTAATGATAATATTTATATGCCAGGGGAAGAGCTTTTACTTGATACTGCTTTGGAAGAAATAACATTTACTATTAATTGGGTGGCAGCACCAGTATACTCAAGATTACAATTCAGTTTAAATTTACCAGCAGGCGAAACAACTTCTCAAATTACTCCTGAAATTATTACTAAAAATAGTGAACAAAGTTTGTATGTATATAATAATTTACCAACTTTACAAGATTTAACAAATTATACATTTAAACATTGGAATACAAAAAGTGATGGAACAGGGTTTAATCATAAAGGTGGAGAAACCTTTTCTACCACTCTTGCAGATAATATTTTATATGCTATTTGGGAAGGTAATGAATTAAACGTAACTTTAAATACAAGTGATATAATTTATTCAAGTGATGTTACAGAAAATCAAAAAATAAAGTTAGATGAAACTCAAAAAGCAATCTATGGTAAAAGTTATACTTTACCAAGTGTATCACAAGATTTAATAGAAAAAATTTCTAATAGTAATCAATCTTTAATTTTAACAAAATTTGGTGGTTTTATTGTTAATGGTACAGAGTATAATGCAGGTGAAACCATTAATAATTTAAATAATGACCTATCTATTATTGTAAAGTGGGTAAGTGTTGATAGTTATTTAAAATTTGATTTGAATTTATCTAGCATGATAGGAAATGAAACTTATGATTCAACCCTAAGCCCTTTACCACAGGTTAAAAAACAAAATGCAACAAGTTATAGTTATATAAATTTACCAACTTTAGATAATAGTCAGTTAAATAATTATATCTTTAAAAATTGGAATACTTCTCGTGATGGTACAGGTACTAGTTATGGCGAAAACGATACTTTTACAACAACATCTAGTGAAAATATTTTGTATGCTGTTTATGAAGGTAAATCAAGAGTTGTTTCTTTAATGTATGGAGAAATTGAATTAAATAGAATTTCCACTAATTTTGGAAAAACTATAAATCTTGAAGCTGTTTATCCACTTGATAAACCTCAAGCAGAATATGAATTTAATGGATATTATGATAACTCAGCTTTAACAGGAAATAAATTAATAGGTTCTTATCTAATTAATTTTACGGAAGAAATTAAGGTACTTTATGCTAGTTTTGAAGAAGTAGGAATAACTTTAGAATTTAATGCAAATGGTGGAAATGGCAGCTATAATAATTTGTTTGTTAAACCAACAAATAATTCTTATACTTTTACTGAGGAAGAAAAAGAAGCTTTAACTTCCGCTTTGACATGGAACCTTCATATCCTTCAGGGATTTGCATTATCACAAACTGCAACTGTTGGGGCATGGACAATTAGTCTAGCAGGCGTTACAAGTAAGTCAGTAACTTTATATGCTGTTTGGGAAATTGATAAAACACAAATTACAACTGCTGGTATTGAGGCTGGAGTATTTCCACAAACTTATGTTGGTTATGAACTAAATGGAATTTTGAAATCAGCTACTTTGACCGAAACAGGTAAAACGTACACTACTGATATTGATAATAAGTCAACAATTTTAAAAGAATACCTTTATGATGGTAAAAAATATGTTAAAGTGCCATCTGCTAAGCCTTGGAAATCTTCAGGTTGTGCTTTTAGTAATAATGCTTCAATAGCAGAAGGGGCGACATATTTCTTTGAAGTAGAACCTATAAAATGGGATGTAATTGAAGATGATGGAAAATTTATTGCTGTAACAAAAAACTTATTAGGTTCAAATATGTTTGCTCGGAATTCAACTGATTGGGAGTATAGTAATTTGAGATCATATTTTAAGGATAGATTTGTTGTAGAAGCCGGGTTAACTTCTTATTTAAAACAGGTAACTCATTATACTTCAACTTATTCTAGTGATGTAAAAGGTGAAGTTGTAACTGATAGTGTTTGGGCTCCAACATATTTAAAAATTCAAAAATATTATACCTCAAGTACAACAAGACAAAAACAAGTTACTGATTTTGCTCGTGCTACGAATACTTATTATGATTATGCTGTGTTTACAGGGTATTATTATTTACGTTCGGCAGGTTCTACAGCTAATGGGTGTGTAGTTGATCCTAAAGGTAATCTCAATTATAATAGTCTTTCTGCTTTTCATAGTAATTATGGTATTTGTCCTGCGTTTGTTTTGGCAATTTAATTAGGTAAAATATTTTTATTAATAATTTAAATTTTGGTAATAGTATAAGTTAATAATTGTTAAATTTATTTTTTAATTAATTCAACTTAATTAAACAAAACAATATTTAAAAAATAAAAAAAGATAGGTAAATTAATTACCTATTTTTTTAAACTTTTTAAGGTTTTATAGTGACCTTATTTAAATTTATGTTTGTATTGTTTTATTAATATTACACAAAATAATAGGTGTATATTTAATAAAAGAGATTTAATATTTTTTTATAAAAAATAATAGTAAAATTACAAATTAAGTTTAGCTATTTTTTAAATTAATATGTTTTTGGTTGCTTGTTTTTTGTTTGTAAATTATAATATAAATTACAATATAATATTTTTTGTTTGCTGGGATTTTTTAAATATAATTAAAAAATTTTGAATTTTATTATTTGAGATTATTTGATATAAAAAATTTATTCTTAAATTGATTTTTTTACATAATTTAATTGTAACTTAAAAAATAAAAAAGGAGGAAAGCGAAAAATGAAAAAATGTTTTTCTAAAAATATATCATTTTGCTTAACCTCTTTTTTTGTGTCATTTTTTATTTTTATTACGGGGTTGTTTATTCCTTCCATTAGTGCTAGTGCCTTTACTAGTAGTGATATTAATAGTGCTATTGTAATAGGTGAACTTTGGAATAATGATGTTTATATGTTTAATGGAGACAATGTAAATAAACTGTTACAATTGGTATCTAATGATGAAAATACAAATGTTTTTAACTTAAGTACAATACTTTCTCAGGCAGAAGAAAAGAAAACAGCTGAACAAATTAGAGAAAGTGAAAATGCATCTTTAAATAAAGAAAGTGGGCAAGATATTATTGTTACCTTAGGTGGTTTAGACTTTACTGTTACATATTTATCTACCGATGAGGATGGCAATGCAATATTAACTTTATGGTTGGCAAATAGTTATCAATTAAAAGGCAAAACTTATTTTGGTACTTCAGTTTTTGATGATGAAGGTCGAGTTAGGTGGTGTTTTACTAGTATGAATGCTTCTGCAAGTTCTAGCCCTGCTACATCAAATTTCCCTGATAACATGTATGGCACTAGTTATATGCGTTCGGTAATTTTAAATAATGGTGGCTTATACAATACTTCAAACAATGGAACTTATCAAGACACGGCAACAAAGCAAAGCAATAGTGTGTTTTCTCCTTTTACTTATAGTAAAGAAGGAGAGTTTAACGATTTAACAGATTTTATTGTTACCCCTGAAAAAGTTTCTTGGCAAAAAAATCAAAGTTTTACTGCTCAATTTGATAGTTCAGTAAACAATTATTTTAATCGTTCTAATGAAGCATGGGATAAAGAAACTGGAGACGAAGGTTTTAATAGTTCTGATAATAACTATGCTAGTAGAGACTATAGTGATGCATGGAAAACTGATAGACTATGGTTACCTTCTTTAACTGAAACAGGTTATAAAATTTCTAAAACAGTAGATGGTGTTACTACATCAAATATGAATGCTGGTATTTGGGGAGCATCTGAAGAACAATTAAAAAATGGTGTTAATTCATGGCTTAGGTCAGCAAGTTACAATAATGGTTATCAGGTTACTTACATAGGTGGAACAACTCTTTCAAATACAAATGTTACAGTTTCTAATGGTTCACAGGGAGTGCGTCCGGCTTTACATTTAAATATAAATGACATGATAGAGCATACTACAACTCAAAAAGATATTGGTGCTTGTGTTGTTGACCCTCTTGCACCTCAACAATGGAATCCTGTTGAAAATGTTATACCTGAAATTGTTGTTAAAGATACTTCTTTTAATTTTCAACCAGTAAAAGATGTGGATTATACTATCAAGGTTCCTGATATTACAAGACCAGGAACTTATGAAATTCAAATTGTTGGCAAAGAAGATGGAAGGTATCAGGGAACTAAAATTGTAACTCTTGAAATAACTAAAAGAAGTATAGAACTTGCTCTTAAAGATAACGACTTAAATTTAGATGATAGGGGCTATACAAGTTTTGAAATTGAGCCTGTATTTAATGACTTAAGAGATTATGCTTATCAACCTCCTGACTTAGATAATAAGGGTAGTGAAACAGGCATTGAATTAGTTCAAAATTCTCATTATGTTTTATCTTATAAAGATAATATTAATTTAGGAAAAGCTACAATTACAATAACAGGTTATGGAGATTTTTATACAGGTAGTGTTACTACTAACTTTAATATTATAAGAGCAAGTATTACTAAGGGTAATTTAACTGTAGATAAAGAGGAAGTAGAATATTATTTTGATGAAAATGTTTTAACCACTGTAAGTATAGAGTTATCTTTGAATGGCCTTAAACTTGTTGAAGGTAGAGATTATGATTTATTTTATTATAACAAAGAAGATTATACCGAAGGTGGCGAGAACTCAAACTTAGATAGCATTTTTGAAATTGGGGACTATTTAATAGTTGCTGTTGGTAAGGGTAATTATATTGATAGTGTAAAAACTCCTTTTAAAGTTACACAAGCAACCCTTAAAGATAACTATATTGTTTTAGATAAAACTTCTTATACATATACAGGCAGTCAAATTATTCCTAATTTTGAAGTAAAGTTTAATTTTGTAGGTGACAAAGTTTTTACATTTAGTGAAGGTACTGATTATACAAGTGAATTTGGTGAAAATATTTTAGTTTCTACAGGTGGCACTATTGTTATAAAGGGGCAGGGCAAATTTAAAGGACAAGCAAGTGCTACATTTAATATTGAACAAACTAGTTTAAGTGGAAGCGATATTTTAGTTACATTTAGTGATGATCTTGATATTGAAAATTTAATTTTTAATAACTCAGAGCAAAAAGTAACTATTGTTAGTATTAAAATAGGTGGCATAGAATTTTATCAATTTAGCGAAGATGACACTATTATTGAACCTTTAGAAATTAAATACTATAGAGGGGAAAGTTTAACTACAGATTTTATTTCTAGTGGTGTTATAACTATTAAAATAGTTTCTAGCAGCAATCAAAATATTATAGGAGAATATGTAACTGACTATACTATTAAACAAAAAAATTTACTTATAGCCTTAGAGAATGATGATTTAATATTTTCGGGTTTTGATGACAAGGTTTATAATAGAAACCAACATACTTTAGCTATTAATATTGTTGATAAAAATGCAAGCAATTATCAATTAGCAAATAACGAATTTAGTTTTTCAGTGGATAGTGATTGTATAGAAGTTGAACAAGATATTAAAGTTACTATTACTGGGACAAATGGCAATTATACTGGAACAATTATTCAAACTTTTAATATCGTAAAAGCTGTTGTTAATAGTTTTGAATTAACAAAAAATAATAGCGATTATTCTGAAAGTGAAATTACTATTCCAGTTGTTGTAAAGGCGGGAAGTTTAGTTTTAAATACAAGCGAATATAAAATTGTAACTAAAAGAAATGGAGTTATAAATGACGATTTAACTAGTGCAGGAAGTATAAGTATAATTTTAGAGTTAATAGATACTAAAAATTTTGAGTTTGATGAAACTCTTAATAAAGAATTAACTTACAATATAAATTCAGCAAATATTTCTTCAGTTACTTTAGTAGAAGATGAAGTTTATTTTAATAATACTGAGCATACTATACAAATTAAAAGTGTAGAAAGTGAAAATGGTTTAGCACTTAAAGCAAGTGATTATACAGTTAAATACAATAATACCGATAATTATTCTTATAAAGATGCTGGTGAGGTGGAAGTTTCAGTAACAGGTATAGGAAATTTTACGGGTACGATAACTGTTAAATTTACAATAAAACCTCGTGCTATATTATCTAATGAAGTTAAATATTTTATTGCTGATAGTGAAGGGAATAAAAGTGATACTTTAATTGATTTTAATGGAAAGTATAAAGGAGATTATGTTTTACCTTTTGTTTCAATAACAGATAATAATGGTTATGATTTAATATTGGGTACTGATTATTCTTTTGAAATTTATACTAAAACAGATTATTCAGGAAATAAAACTAATAACTTATTTGGTACAAGTAGTTATCTTAATGTTGGAGAATATGTTTTTGTTTTAAATGGTATTAACAATTTTTCGGAAACTATTACAAAAAATTATGTTGTTAATCTTGCTGATTTTAATTCTTTAACAATAGAGGTAACAATTCCTGAAGTAGTTGATTATACAGGAAATCCTATTACTTTTGATTTTGATAATAATGAAGTATTGGTAAAATATACTAAACCTGATAGTGTTACATTATCACTAATTTTAGGAACTGATTTTAAACTATTTAATGGCTATATTGAAGTTACATATAAGGGGGACACTAACAATATAGAAAGTGTGAGAGTGTTACCAAAATCTGAAATTAATGACAAGAAAGATAATGATAATGTATTTAATGTAGTTAATGGCTATGCAAATAATACTAATGCTGGGATTGCAATTTTTGCTATATGTGGAGCATTACCAAATTTTGAAAATGATACTGTAGTAGTAAAGCAATTTACAATTTCACAAATATCTTTTGATAGTGAAAATCTAGAAATAACAAACTTAGAAGAGAAATATACATTTACTGGGTCTTCCATAGTTCCAGAAATTTCAGTTAAATCAACTGTTACCAATAGAAATTTAATATTAAATGAAGATTATAAAATTACATTTACTTCTGATAATCTTAATGTGGGAAATGTAAGTTTTGTTATATCTGGAATTAATAGTTATACAGGAGATGTAACTTACAATAATGCTTTTAAGATAGAACAAAAAACCTTATCACAAGATATGTTTACTATCCCTCTTGAGGCAGAATTTACAGGTGAAGAATTAAAGCCAACAATAACCGCCGTTTTTAATGATTATGTTTTACTCGAAGGAACTAGTTATACGGTAGTTTATAAAAGAAATGGAGTTGTTGCTGATGAGTTTGTTTCTAGAGGGGATATTACTATTGAACTTACTGGAATGGGCAATTTTGAAGGAACAATAACTAAAACTTATACTATTAAAAAGGCTTCATTCACTAAAGCTACAATTTCTTTAAGTCAAAGTAGTAAAGTTTTTACAGGAGAAGCCTTATCAACAACCGTTACTATAAAATTAGGTGAAAAAACCATAGATAGTAGTAATTATGATATTTCTTATTTATTAGATAATGTCGAAGTAGAAGAAATGATTAATGTAAATACTTATACAATAAAGGTAACTGGTAAGGGAGATTATACTGATAGTATTTCAACAACTTTTAATATAACAGCATTTGATATTTCAAACACTACTGTCAACGAATATACATCTTTATTTAGTTATAATAAAGAAACTCAAAAACCTGTTATAACTTTAAATTATGGTTTATTAACTCTTGAAAATAATAGTGATTTTACAACTCAATATTATTTAGGTAGTTTAACTGGAAATTTAGTTGAAAACCCTATTGATGCTGGTACTTATTTTATTGTTTTAAAGGGCAAAGGTAATTATACAGGAACACTAAACTCTTTGAGTTTTATAATTAAAGAAATTAATCTTAATAGTGAAGAAACATTAGTAACTTTTGATAATACTTTAAATTCAGATGATTTAACTTTTAATAACACTAAACAAAAGGCAGAAGTAACAAGTGTAAAGATAGGAGAAGTTGAATTATATAATGTATCTGATAATATAAATTATTTAAATGTTACTTATTTAAGAGGAAGTTCTGTCACAAGTGATTTTATATCCGCTGGTAGTATAATAATTAAAATAACTTCTACAAATGAAAATAATATTGTAGGCGAGTTTGTTAAAACTTATACAATAAAACAAAAGGAACTTGAAACTGCTTTTACTAATGATGTTTTAAATATAGAAGGGCTAGAAGATAGAACTTATAATAGAGAAGTTCAAACCTTTACTATTTCTTTATTAGATACACAAGCAAATTATACTTTAGTTGAAAATAAAGATTACTCTATTAATTATGAAACAGATTGCATTCAAGCAAAAGAAAATATTAAGGTTACTTTTACAGCCTCTACCGGAAATTATACAGGAAGTATTATTCAAACTTTTAGTATTAAAAAAGCAATAGTTGATAGTTTTTCCCTTAAAGAAAATAATGGAGTTTATAGCAATAATAACCATGTTATAGTAGAAGAGATTTACGCAGGAAGTTTACAATTGAATTCTGGCACGGATTTTTCTGCTGTATATGAGAGAAATGGTACAGTAACAACTAACCTAAAAGACCATGGTGAAATTAATGTTAGATTTATTTTATTAGATAATAAAAACTTTGAATTATCTAGTTCTTTAGTTTCAGTAAATGTATATACAATAACAAAAGCTATTATTAGTAGTGTAACTTTAGTTGATGATATTGTTACCTTTGATACTGAAGAACACGTAATAGAAATAAATAAAGTTTTAAGTAAAAATGGATTAACTTTAACATCTGAAGATTATCAAGTGACATATAACGATACCGATATTGCTACATTCATAAATGCAGGTAATGTAGAAGTGAAAGTTTCAGGTAAAGGTAATTTTACTGGAGAGTCTATAACTACTTTTACAATAAAAGCAAGAACAATTAGTTCTGATGAAATATCATATTACGTAGCAAATAGTGATGGTAGTGCAAGTAGTACATTATTAAACTTAAATGATTTTTATCTTGGTAAATTTGTTGCTCCTGTTATATCTATTTCAGAGGGAAGTTATAATTTAGTAATTAATAAAGATTTCATTTTTGCCATATATTCTTTAGAAGATTATGAAGGACAAAAAAATAGTAATTTATTTGGTACAAATGCATATTTAGAAGCGGGTAGCTATGTTTTTGAAGTTTTAGGCACTGGTAATTTTACAGGAAGTGTTTCACAAGAATATATTGTTAACGCTGCTAATTTTAATATGAGTACTATAGATATTACTATTCCTACAAGTTTTGATTTTACTGGCGACCCTATTGAAATAGATTTTTCTAGTGATGAAGTAATAATTAAATATACAAAATCAAGTTTAGATGAAAGTTTAAATCTTGTATTAAATAGAGATTTTACTTTATATTCTGGCTACATAGAAATTATTTTTGATAGTGAAACTAAGCAAATACAATCAATTAAAATTCTTAGTGCTAGTGAATATGAAAATAAAAAAGACCAAGAAAATGTTTTTAAAGTTGAAAATGGTTATGTAAATAATTTTACAGCAGGAACTGCTCATCTTGTTATTAAAGGAAAATCGCCAAACTATCAAAGCAATACTGTTGTAGTAAAGTCCTTTGAGATTAATCAAATTTCACTTGATGTTGAAATAACAAACATAGAAAAAGAGTATGTTTATACTGGATATGAAATAATTCCTGAAATTATTATAAAGTCAAATACTACTAACAAATATCTTGTTGAAAATGAGGATTATGAAATTACTTACACAAATAATCTTAATGTAGGACTTGCAAGTTTTGTTATTAAAGGTATAAATGGTTATGAAGGAACTGTTACTAGAAATAATGCTTTTAGTATAATTCAAAGAACATTATCTCATGACCTATTCACAATTAGTGAAGATACTGTGTATAACACTGAAGTTCAAAAGCCAGAAATTTTAGCAAAACTTAATGGAAAAATTTTAGAGCAAGAAAATGATTATTTAGTAACTTTTAAAAGAAATAATGCTGTAACTTCAGATTTTACAAATGCAGGCAATATAACAATTCAAATTGAAGGAATAGGAAACTTTACAGGCACAATAATTAAAAATTATCAAATTTCTAAGTGGTTAATAAAAGAGATTGTTTTAGATAAAGAACTTACTACCTTTAATGGAAGTGACCAAACACCAAGCATTAAAGTTGTTGATAATTTAGGACAAGATGTTAATGTAAATGGTTATGAATTAACTTATAGTAAAAAAGACTTTATTAATGCTGGAAATATATTAATTTCAGTTACTCTTAAAGATAATGAAAATTATGGCTTAGAAAGTTCACAAGTTTCAAAAACTTTTGTAATTAATAAAGAGGCTTTAAATAAAACCCAACCTAATATACAAAATCAAATTTATTCTGGCTTAAGTTTGGAACCTAGATTTACTTTAAAACTGGGGGATTATACAGTAAATAGTAATGAATATACTATTACAAATTATACTAATAATTTGAATGTTGGTACAGGATATATAATAGTAAGTTCAACAAATTTAAATTTTGAGGGTAATATTGAAATACCTTTTAATATTGAGGCTAAACCTCTTGAAGAAGATATGCTTTATGTTTTACCTAAAAATTTGGTTTATAATGGTTCACAAATTGAACTTGATTTTACTTTAACATTTAATAGTATACAACTTGTTAATGGGGTTGATTATTTATGTGAATACCAAAATAATATTAATGCAAATTCAAATGATAGTGCTATTTTAATAATAACTGGTTCTAATAATTTTACAGGCACTTTATCTAAAAACTTTTCTATTGATAAAGCAAATCCAGTAGTAAAAATTAAATGTAAGCCAGAAGTATTATTTATTGATGATAATTTAACTGATATTCATTATCTACAATTAGATGAAGGTTCTACAAAAGGAACTTTAACTAATAGTATTTTAACTGATTTAATTTTAACTAATAATGTTCAGTGGAGTTTTGTACCAGATGATACTCGTAACTATAATGAATTATCTGGAAGTGAAAAAGTTCAAGCTTATTATTGTGCAAGAGTAGTTTTTGATGATACATCAAACGTTTTAGCAGGCGAAAAAACAAATGTATCTGCCAAAGTAGAAGTAAGAAGAAATGGTGAATTTCACGAGGCACCTGCAAGTTTTGAAATGATTATTACTTGTAATGGTAAAGTGGTAGATTCCTTTGTTGAAAGTGGTATTTATAATATCAAAATTAATCTTTTAAGAGATGATTATTATCTTATTAATGATGATAATATAACTTTCTCAGTTAAAGCCACAACTGTTTTTAGTGAAAACAATTCGTTCTATGCTTATTGTGAAAATGGTTTTGACACAAATGTTGTTTTATCTATTCAAACATTAAGTGATAAAGAAGATATAATTAATTTAATTGGTGAAGATAATTATAATAAGGTGCCTAATATTTTAAAGGTATTTACAGTTAAATTTTTAAGAGGCTCACAAGAAACGTATATTGAAAATGCTAAGATATATTTTAATGCTTCACAAAACACTTATCATCTTTTAAATAATAATGAACTTGTTGCAATTCAAGTGGTTGATAATAAAATAGAAATAATTTCGGGATCTTTCTTAATTGAATCTTCTAATCCTACTAATAATATGTTATTAATTGTTATTGCTATTATTGTATTTATAATTTTAATTTTTGTATTAATAATTATAGGTAATAGAAAGAAAAAGAAGAAAAAAGCAATTTTAAATACAAACACACCTAATATTAATAATAAACAAAATGTTACACCTGCTTATACTGGCAATATAAATCCTAATACTGTTATTAATAATGTAAAAAGTACAAATGGTGTTCCTCCCAATGTTAGAATGCAAAATGTTAATATGCCAAATCAAAATTTTGTAGGACAAAATAATAATATACAAAATGCAACGAATATGAATATTAACAATAACTTAAATAATGGGAAGAATTTTAACCAAAATAATGTAGGTCCTTTGCCTAATAATTCCTATCAAAATGGAAATATAAATTCTAGTGTAAATCAAAATATTAATAGATATGTTTATCCTACTAACCAAAATGCAAATAATACTAACACTTTTGTAAATGTTAATAATAATCAACAATTAATGTCAAACAAGAGTAGTAATAATTTGAATGCTAGTTTAAATAATATAAATGGTCAAAATACTAATATGCAAAGGCTTCAAAACATGGCTAATATAAACAATAACTATAATTCAAATTTTGTAGGTAAAAACAATCTTAATAGTGTAAACAATAATTTAAATTCAGTTAAACCTAATGTACCAAATAATAGTAATATTAATAATAACCAAATAATTCCGAATGGATTAAATAGGGTTAATACTAGTTTTAATAATAATGGGTTAAATCAAAATTCTTCTAATATGGGTGTAAATAGATTAAATCCTAACCCTAATGGTGGGAATATTAATAATGCTAACTTGAATAATTTCGGTGTTACTAATAATATAAATAGACCATTAAATTATACAAACAGTAGTATAAATCCTAGCAGTATGTTTGGTATACCAAGTAGTAAACAAGGTGCTACTCAAAAAAATAATAATGTAGGATTGTCAAATGGCATAAATGGGCAAACAAATAAAATTGTTAATCCTTTGAATAATGCTATCAGGCCAAATTCTCCATATAATAATTTGGGTCAAAATAATAATTCAAATACTATAAAACCAAATCAAAATCCTAATAATAAAAATTGAAAATAAAAGTTTTAAATTATTTTAAAATAATTTAAGTTTGTAGTAATTTTAATTTGAGGGTTAAAGTATTATGATTTATTAAAATTATTAATTTATAATTTTGGGTATTTATAAGACATAAAAATTAAAAAGCATTTTAACTAAATTAGTTAAAATGCTTTTTTAATGTTTATTATTAAAATAATAAAAAGATTTTTAAGTTGTCTTTTTTTTAAAGTTTTAAGAATAGTATTGTAAAAGCGGTATAGAGAAAATTATAATAGGGAAGAAAAAATACTTATTAAGGATTTAAAAGTTTTTGCTAGTGGTTTTTCTTTTATCGTATCTTTTTCAATTTGAATTGATTTTGATTGTGTTAGGTCAAAGTCTTTTTTAATATCAAGAATAACTTTATGATTGTATATCCATACACCATTTTCGTAGTGGTGAACAAGGCTTCTATAATCAAGATTAATGGTTCCTACTATTGCAAATTTATCATCACAAATATAAGTTTTAGCATGAATAAAGCCTGGTTCATATTCGTAAATTTTTACACCTGCTTTCATAAGTCTATCGTAAGAGCCACGAGTAACCATAAATACAGCTTTTTTGTCTGGAATATGAGGAGTAATAATTCTTATATCAACTCCTCTTAGTGAAGCATTTTCTATAGCAGAAGTAAGTTCTCCATCTATTATTAAGTAAGGAGTTGTAATATACATATATTTTTCTGCTTGACCTAACATAGTCATTAATAAAGTTTTTGCTACTCGTCTTTCATAAACAGGTTTTGGTCCATCTCCAAAAGGTATACAAAAACCAGAATTTTCTTTTTTATAACCCTTATAATATTTTTTAAAGTCCAAAGTATTTTTTTTATCACTCATGCCATAATCAAATAAAAATAATCTAGTTAATTCATCTACAGCTTCGCCTTCTAAACGAATAGCTACATCTTTCCAATGTCCATAAAGCTTAATATGGTTAATATATTCATCTGCTAAGTTTATGCCACCAGTGTAAGCAATTTTACCATCAATTATTGTTATTTTTCTGTGGTTACGGTTATTAAATTCATTATTCGCTTGACCTTTTAAAATGCCAAAAGGTACAGTGTGAATACCAAATTGTCTTAGTTTTTTGTAATATTTACCAGGAAGTTTTGTCATAGAACCTATATCATCATATACAACTCTTACCTCTACACCTTCTATAACTTTCTCCTTAAGGATATTTAAAATTGAGTTCCAAAATAATCCTTGTTCAATTATAAAATAATCTAAGAAAATAAATTCGTTAGCCTTTTTTAAATCTTCTAAAAGGGAGGAGAACATTGTTTCTCCACTAGGAAAATAAGATATATTTGTATTTTGATAGATATGAGTATTTGCCAAATCCTTTAAACATTTTGCCTGTGAGTAGGCAAGAGAATTTTTTGATTCTAGTTCTTCTAAAACATAGTTATCGTGTTTAATTGTAACAGCATTTAATTTTTTAATTTTTTTTAATTGTTTTTTTGATACATTTCGTGAGTAAAACATTAAATAAGTCATAAAGCCAATAATAGGAATAAGCATTACAAAAAATAACCATGGCACTTTATAATCGGGGTTATCTTTAGAATTAATAATTCCAATAGCACATATAAATTGTGTTAAAAGTACAGCAATATAAAAATATGGTACATAAATTGTAATAACTATAACTGTGGCTATAACTGCAGAATATTCAAGTAAAATAAGCAACATAGAAATTATGTGCCTTGTTGGAATTACCATGATTTTTCTGACAGTTAAGTCATCTCTATTTCTTTTATTCATTAATTTATCCTATTTAAAAATAATGCCATTTTAGAAGTAAATTTAACCATAAATTTTAAAATTGTATTATTTAATTAATATTTTAACACAATAATTTATGAATAGTCAAAACTTAATTTAATAGATGATTATATATTTATTATAATTATTATTTCTAAAATTAATTCCATATTAAAAATTATTAAAAGTATTTTGATTTATGATACTTGTTTGATAAAATATATATACAATTGTTTTAGAAAAAAATTATTTTAAACTAAATAAAAAAATAAAATAATCACAATTTGAATTTGAAAGGAGGAAAATAAAATTAATATAATGAAAAAATCAAAATGTTTATTAATTATAGCTCTTTCTTTTTGTTTTTGTTGTGCTTTTTTTATTTTACCTTTTGTAACCACTCAGAAAACTTATGCAGATGTAGTAGATGATGCAACATCTTCTAATGGTAAAATTAATAGTCAGAACTGCTTTAGTGAATATAATATGGATATTTCTTTGTTTAATATTCTTAGGGAACTATCTTGCCAAATAATTAATGAAGGATATCCAATAAAAGAATTTAGTATTGATGTGTTTGATTATTCATCACATTCCAATCCTTCAACTTACTATAATGCTTCAATAGATGGAGAAATTATTTTAGAGGATTTACAAAAAGGTATTTTGGATTTATCAGTAGGCAAATACGCTAAATATGATTGTATTAAAAATAAAAATTTTAGTATTAAAGATATTAAGGGTTTAAATAGTTTAACTTTAGATGGTATTAATACTTTAATATTAAATGGCAATGCTTTAACTAAAATTGATAATCAGAATTTGTCATCATTGTTTGCATTAAAAACTCTTAAAGTATCAAATAATAAATTAACTTCTTTTATTTTAAATGAAAGTTTAACTTATTTAAATAATTTAGATTTATCTAATAATAATATTAAAGACATTGATGTATCTAAATTAGTATTTTCTGGTGGTCTTGCCCCTAGTATTAATTTATCTGGTAATGAGATAACGGATATTAATAATATAATTCTTCCAAATTTATCAATGTCTAAATTAGATATTTCATTTAATAATATAGCTGAAATTTCACAAGAAGATATTGAAGCACTCAACAATAAAATGACTAGTGGCAATAAGGTAAATATTCTTCTTCAAGGGGTTGTTGATTTTTCTAAATTATATGCCGGAGATAAATTAACAATTTACCAAGGTAGTGAAATAGAAAATTTTAGAATGAAAATTTATTACTCTGAAAATAGTGAATATTATAATGAAGAGCAAGATAATTTAATATGTGAAAGTTATGGAGTAGAAGAAAAGGAAATTATTTATATACCTGCTGGAAAAATTAAAATAGAATTTTTTAGTGGAGAAACCCCAATTAATGATATAACTAATTTAGATGCTTCTTTATTAGATAAATTAAGTGGGAATAATTTATACAATATATCTATAAAAAATGTAGCATATAAAGCATATGTAAATGATAAAGAAGTGAGTTCATTAAGTCACGATTCAAATATAAAAGTTGTATTAGATATTGAAAATATAGATAATATTCCTAATAAGAATGATTTATTAAGTGAAAATGGTGTAAAATATTTTTATTATAGAAATAATCAATCAAAAATAAATAGCAATATTATAAATATAACTGAAAATGGAAATTTTGTTTATTTTGCTTATTTAACCTTTGATGGCTTAAATAGTGACACTATTAGATTATCAATTAGTCGCCGTGATTTAAGTAGTATAACTTGGGGGATAATTATAATTGTAATTATCTTTGTATTATGTAGTGCAGGTTATTTTGTATTTAAATGGTTTAGAGATGGGGCACAAGTTGCACCACTTAGTGATAAGGAAATTTTTAGACTTAATAAAAGAAAGAATAAAGTTGCTGACAAGAATTTAGATGATGATTTTATTTCTTCGCTTGATGCACCACGTCATAATACGCGTGTTAGTGACCAAGGATACAGTGATAATATTTTGGAAGAAAATCTTAACGAACCTGAGAAAAATTATGATAATCAATCGTATAAGAAGTCAGATTACAATGTTGGTAATTTCCCAGATGATATTGATAATTTTAATGACTAAGTAAAATTAAAAAAATTTAATGTTTTATATAGTAATTAATTTTTTCTTAAAAATAGTTAAATTTAGAGGAAGAACTTAGATAAAATGACAAAACAAAAATCTAACGAACAAGTAGTAGTTATTACTGGTGCTTCAAGTGGGATAGGTAGAGAAACTGCGTTATATTTTGCTGATAAAGGTTATAAGGTTTATGGTCTATCTAGAACAATATTAGAGGAAGAAAAATTTGCTTCTCTTTCTTGTGATGTTACTGATGTAAATCAAGTTAAGGAAGTAATTGATTATATAATGAATATAGAGCATAGAATAGATGTATTAATAAATAATGCCGGTTTTGGTATTTCTGGCTCGGTAGAAAACGAACCTCTTGAAAAAGTTAAAAGTTTATTTGATGTTAATTTTTTTGGGGCAGTTTTAGTAACTCAACAAGTTTTACCCATTATGAGGGCTCAAAAAAGAGGAAAGATTTTAAATACTTGTTCTGTAGCTAGTGTTGCTCCAATACCTTTTCAATCCTTTTATTCTGCAACAAAATCAGCTCTTGATATTTGGGCTAAAGCTTTACGAATGGAAGTAACTTCCTTTGGTATAAGTATATGTAATGTGCTTGTGGGGGATACTAAAACGGGTTTCACTGCAGGTAGACAAAAATGTTTAAATGATGCTGGTACTGTTTATGAAGAAGTAGCAACAATATCTATTGCAAAAATGGAAAGAGATGAACAGCATGGTAAAGAACCTATTACTGTTTCTAAAACAATGTTAAAACTTGTTAAGAAAAATAAATTACCTGCAACTAAAACGGTAGGATGGGTGTATAAAATACTTGTTTTCTTAATTAAAATCTTGCCTCAAAGACTTGTTTTATTTGTATTAAAAAAGATGTATACTTAATAAGCAAATATTTTTTAAATTCAATTTATAAAAAAATCCACAATCTTTTATCAAATTGTGGATTTTTATTATAATTATTTAGTGTTTTTAGTTTCCTCATATGCTTGTCTTACAGCTTTTGCTAATTGGTCGGCACAGGAGGTAGGCCTAAAACCGCAGGTATTACCTGAAAGTTTATCTTCAATTTGTTCAACTGTCCAACCATCAACAAGTTTACTTATTGCTTTTAAATTGCCATTGCAACCACCTGTAAATTTGATGTTTGAAATTTTGTTACCATCAATATCAAAGGTTATTAAAGATGAACATGTCATCTGAGTTTTATAATTATATTCCATTTTTTTTGTCCCTCTTATTTATTTAATAAAATATTTTTTATTAATTTAATATATTATTATAATATCTTTTTTAGTCATAATTGTCAAATATTATAAGTGCTTAAACCTTTTATATTTAATAATTAATATAACTAAATTAATTATTAAATATTTTGGTTTAGCATTAAAATAGTATTAATTAAGTATAAAAGATTTTTAAATGAAACTAATTTAATTGTAAAAAAATTATTAAAACTTTTTTTAAAAAATATCATAAAATACCTTGACAGTTGAATATATATTCAATTATACTACACATAGTTGAACAATCATTCAACTATTAAAAGGGTATCTTATGGGGAAAAATGAAGTTATTTGCGATTGTGATATTATACATTCAGAACTTGTAGAAAAAGCAAAAGCAAGTATTTTAGATGAAGAAAAGTTGTTATTAATAGCAGACTTTTATAAAGCATTAAGTGATAGTACAAGAATAAAAATAATAAATTTATTATCTAGTAACGAATTATGTGTTTGTGATATTGCTGTAATTTTAAATATGACGAAGTCGGCTGTGTCTCACCAGTTAAAAAATTTAAGAGAAATGAATTTGATAAAAAGCAGAAAACTAGGTAAAGAGGTGTGGTATTCTCTTGCAGATAACCATGTCTTAGAAGTTTTTGAAGTTAGTTTAGAGCATATTTTGGAGGAAGAATAAATGATTAAAAAATGTAAACTAACGGGGTTAGATTGTCCAAATTGTGCTAAAGCCTTAGAAGGACAATTAAGAAATATAAAATATGTAAAAAATATTAATATAGACTTTTTTAAACAAACCTTAACAATAGATAGTGATAATATTAATGAAGTGTTTTTGAAAGTTAAAAAGCTTACAAAAAAACTTGAACCTGATGCTAAAATTTCTGAATTAGAAGATGAAACGAACTATGAAAATAAAAACGATTGTAATAATAGTTGTAGTTCTTGTTCTATTGAAATTAACAATAAAAGCACTCAAAATGATAGCAAAAATATAACGGAAAATAATAAGAAATATAAAAAAAGTAAATTATATATTACAGGTTTAAATTGTCCAAATTGTGCAAAAAATTTGGAAAATAATTTAAATCAAATTGAAGGAATTAAAAATTTAAATATTAATTTTGTTAAGTCTACAATAACTTTTGAGTGCTTAAATTATGCAAAGAGTTATCAAAAAATATTAACTATAACTCATCAAATAGAACCAAATGCTGTAATTAAAGAAACAAAAAAACAGGATAGTAAAAAGAAATTTTTTATTGATTTAAGTGTACTTTTTTTAGGTATAATATTAGGTGCTATTACGTTCTTTGTTGCGTTGCCTGAGTGGGCGAGTTGGACCTTATATGTGATTAGTGCGTTAATTATAGGCTATAAAACTTATATTAAGGCAATACGATTGTTATTTAAAGGCATTGTGAACGAAAATTTACTAGTTACAATATCGGTTATAGGAGCTACCATTGTAGGAGACCATATGAGCCATGGAGGCATGGGTGGTCATATGGAAGGACTAATGGTTATTACACTTTATACTTTAGGAAAAATTATTGAAGGATTAGCCTTAAATAAATCAAGAAATTCAATAGAAGAACTAACAAATTTAAAACCTGATTATGCAGTGTTATTAAAAGGCGAAGAGGAAAAAAGAGTTTCTCCTCAAGAACTTAAAATAGGGGATATTATAATTGTTCGTGCAGGCGAGAGAGTTGCTATTGATGGAATTGTTATTGAGGGAAACGCAACCTTAGATAAACAAAGTTTGACTGGTGAGAGTTTGCCTATTCCTGTTAAAGAAAACGAAGAAATTCTTTCAGGTAGTATTGTTTTAGATGGTGTATTAAAAATAAAAGCTACTCAAATTTATGAAAATAGTACAGTAAGCAGAATTATGAATTTAATAGAAAATGCTGCTGATAAAAAATCTAAAACTGAAACAGTTATATCTAAAGTTGCTAGATATTATACAATAGTCATTATGATACTTGCTGTTGCTGTTTTTGGCATTGAGTATTTAGTATTAAAAGATTTAAATACAGCAATTTATACAGGACTTATATTTTTAGTTGTTTCTTGTCCTTGTGCATTTGCAATATCGGTACCTTTAACATATTTTTCTGGTATAGGAAATGCATCTAAAAAAGGCATATTAATTAAGGGTTCTAATTATCTTGATGTTTGTGCCAAATTAAATTGTATAGCATTTGATAAAACTGGCACCCTAACTACAGGTAAATTTGCTGTAGAAAAAATTGAAAGTTTTGATAAAAATTTAAAAGAAGAAGATATCATTTTTTTGGCCTCTTTAGGTGAACAATATTCTTTACACCCATTAGCGAAATCTATAGTTGAAAGTAACACAAGAAAACTTGTAAAAGTTTCTAAAGTAAAAGAGGTGGCAGGGGAAGGAGTTTATTTTGAATATAAAGAAAAAAAATATTTTGTTGGTAGAAAAAATAAAAATACAATAGGAAATACTGTCGTAGATTTATATTGTAATAATAAGAAACTAGGAACAATTTATTTAAAAGATACTATAAAATCCAGTTCAAAAGATTTAAGTGCGAGGCTTAAAAAACTGGGAGTTAGAAGTGTTTTATTATCAGGAGATAACGAAAGCATTGTTAGCAATGTTGCTAAGGAATTAGAGATTGATGAATATCATTATCAAATGCTTCCACAAGATAAATTTAACTGGCTAGAAAATGCAAAGCAAAATAAATCTAATAAAGTGGGCTTTGTGGGAGATGGTATTAATGATTCACCTTCATTAATGCTTGCTGATGTGGGTATCAGCATGGGTCTTAATGGTAGCAGTGCAAGTATCGAGGCTTCTAATATAGTTTTAGTAGATGATAATCCTGAGAAAGTTATAAGTGCAATAAAGGTTTCACGATATACAAGAAAAATTGTTTGGCAAAATATAATTCTTTCGGCAGTTATTAAAGTTTTGTTTTTAACTTTAGGAGTGTTAGGTATAACTGGTATGATGTGGGCAGTTATTGCAGATGTTGGTGTTACATTAATGGCAATATTAAATAGTCTTAGAGCTTTAAAATATAAAGCTAAATAATTATTAAATAAAAGGAGATATTAACTATCTTCTTTTTTTTATTTTGTTAAAATAAAATTACAAATAAAAATTATATAAATTTAGTTGACAAATTATAAAAAATATAAATTTTTACATTGATTTAATATTATAATTTATATATAATAATATTATATTAATAGAGCATTAAAGGGGGAAGGTATTATGTTTAAAAATTACCTAGTAAAACTTAAAGAATCATTTTTGGCTGTTTTTCCTATAACATTAATAATCTTTGCCCTTATTTTTTTTCTTGTGCCAACTGATGTTACAGATAAAGTTAAACTTGGAATTAGTGCAATTTTATTAATAATTGGTATGTCACTTTTTACATTGGGTGCAGATAGTTCAATGCAAGAGTTAGGCGAAAATGTTGGCTCAAGTTTATCAAAATCCAAAAAAATTTGGTTTATGGTTTTATGCTCTTTTGTTATTGGTTTTATTATAACCTTTGCAGAACCTGATTTAATGGTACTTGCTAATCAGGTTATGGGTGAAAGTAGTAGCATGTTTTTTATTGCTGTTGTTTCACTTGGTGTGGGTATTTTCTTGATGCTTGCCATATTAAAAATTATTTTTAAAATTAGGCTTTCTATTATTCTTACTATTGCTTATGGTCTTATTTTGATTTTATCTTTTTTTGTTCCACAACAATTTATGCCTATTGCTTTTGATAGTGGTAGTGTAACAACAGGCCCTATTTCTGTGCCATTTCTTATAAGTTTTGGTTTAGGTATTGCTGCTGTAAGAAGTGGTAAAAATGAAGATGATAGTTTTGGCCTTATAGCTTGTTGTTCCGCTGGCCCTATACTTGCAGTTATGTTTATGAGTTTATTTTTAGACCCTAGTACTATAGCAACAGGCGGCGAAACAATAATTTCTTCAGGAAATATTTTAGTTGATGTTGGCAATGTTCTATTAACTAATATTTGGAAAGTTGCTCTTGTTTTACTTCCTATTTTAATTTTGTTTACTATATTCCAAATATTTTCTTTTAGATTTCCAAAACGTAAAGTATTAAAAATGTGTATGGGTTTTTTATACACATATATTGGAATAGTTCTCTTTTTAACTGGTGTTGAATGTGGCTATTTGCATACTGGTACAATTATTGGTGAGTATATAGGTTTACTTGATTATAGATACATTGCTATACCTATAGGCTTTCTTTTAGGTGCTTTAGCTATTTTGGCTGAGCCTGCTTTACATGTTCTTAAAAAACAAGTTGAAGATATTACTGGTGGTGTAATTAAACAAAGGGTTATTGTAATTGTTGTTTCTATAGGTGTTGCTTGTTCAGTTATGACCGCAGTACTTATGTCTCTATTCAACTTCAGTTTACTTTACGTTATTGTACCTGTTTATGTTATTTGTATTGCATTATCGTTTTTTAATACTAAATTGTTTACAGCTGTTGCTTTTGACTCTGGTGGTGTAGCAACTGGTGCAATGGCAGTATCTTTTATTCTTCCTATGGTTACTGGTTTAAGTGAAGGTGCCGCTTCTGGGTTTGGAACTATAGCACTTATTGCAGCCTTTCCTATATTAACAATGCAAATTTTAGGGTGTATTTATAAAATTGTTACTATTAAAAATAAAGTTGTTGAAACCACTCATAATAAAGTATCTATAATAGAATTTGATTGGATGCAAGTTTTAGGTATAGAAAATTCAAAAGAAGAAACTCAGGAAAAAACTCAAAAGAAAGAAAAATCAAATAAATCAAAAAAGAAAAATAGTAAAAAGGTTTCAAATAAAAAAAGTAAAAATAAATCAACTAAACAAAAAAACTTGAAAATAAAAGAAGAAAATTTAGTTAAAGAAAAAGAGGAAATAATTAAAGAAGAAAGTGAATATCTTCAGGCAATAGTAAATAATCAAATTGAAGAAGATAAAGAGAAAAATGATATTGATAAAAAATCTGATGAGCAAAGTAAAAATTTAGAGAGTGTTGAAAATAGCGAGATTAAAGAAAAAAAAGAAAATGAATTTTCAACCCAAAACACAGGGGGTGAAAAATGAGTAATTTAGACAAGATTAAAGAAAAAAAAGAAAATATTGAAAAAAAACTTATAGAAAAAAAAGAACACCTTGAAAAGAAGATAAAAGAAAAAGAGCAGAAAATTAGAAATCATAATGCTAAACAACTTAAAGATAAAAGTAAGAAAGATTTAATGCCTGCTATGTTTGAAATGCTTATTGTTATTGTTAATCGTGGTAGGGGGCAAGCAGTATTAAATTATTTAAAGTCTATAGATGTTAATATTAATATTGTTAGTTTTGGTGAAGGTACTGCCCCTAGTAATATAGCTAGTTTATTAGGTTTTAATCAAGAAAAGGAAGTTTTATTTTCAGTTGTTAATTTAAAAGATAGTGAAAAGGTTTTAGATTTATTAGATAGCATATTTTTATCTACCGAGAAGTATTCAGGGATTGCTTGTACGATACCTTTAAAAAGTATGACAAATGTATCTTTAGATACTTTTAAAAATTATAATTCTCTAAGTAAAGAAGGGGGAAAACAATAATGGATAATAATTTTGATTTAGTTATTAGTATTGTTAATCGTGGTCATAGTGACCTTGTTGTTGAGGCTAGTCGTGAAGCAGGTGCAAATGGTGGTACTATTATTTATGGTCGTGGTACTGGAGTTCATGAAAGAGATAGCTTTATGGGTGTTAGTATTCAACCTGAAAAAGAAATAATTATGACTCTTACTTCTAGTGAAACTAGAAATAAAATCATGGAAACTATTAGCGAGAAGGCAGAACTTGATTCTGAAGGTATGGGCATTTGTTTTAGTTTACCTGTTAGTAAAGTAAGAGGAATATCTTCTAAGTCAAAAACCGATAATTTGAAACAAGAAAAAACTGCTCAAAATGTTGAAGTAAAAGCTTCAAAAGATAATAAATAAATTATCAAATTAAAATATATAAAAAAATAATAGATTAAAAGTTATTAATTAAGCAATTAATAAATACAATCTTTAAAAATGAAGGTACTATAATGGATTTTAATTCTATAGAAGAAAAATGGCAAAAAATTTGGGAAGATGAAAAGGTATTTGTAAGTACAGATTTTGATAAAAAGCCAAAGTTTATGGGCTTGATTGAGTTTCCTTATCCTTCGGGAGTGGGGTTGCATATGGGGCATATAAAGGCTTATACATCAATGGAAGTAATAAGTCGTATGAAAAGGCTTCAGGGATATAATGTTATGTTTCCTATAGGTTGGGATGCCTTTGGTTTACCAACTGAAAATTTTGCTATAAAAAATAATATTGCTCCTAGAATTGCTACGGATAACAATATAAAAAACATGAAAGCACAATTAAAAAGAGTGGGATTTTCTTTTGATTGGTCTAGGGAAGTAGATACAACAGATGATAAATTTTATCATTTTACACAATGGATATTTAGCAAAATGTATGAGAAAGGTTTAGCATATAGAAGCAAAGCCTTTGTTAATTATTGTCCTAATTGTGATGTTATTTTGTCTAATGAGGAAAGTCAGGGCGGAGTTTGTGATAGATGTTCTTGTCAAGTTGTACAAAAAGAAAAAGATGTATGGTTTTTAAAGATAAGAGAATATGCTAACAGACTTTTATTAGGGTTAGATAACCTTGATTATCCTGCAAGGGTTAAAGAAGAACAACGCCATTGGATTGGAAAATCTTCTGGTGCCGAAGTAAACTTTATTGTTAAGGTAGATAATAAAGAAATTGATACCCTTAAAATTTATACTACTAGATGTGATACTCTCTTTGGAGTTACCTTTATGGTTATTGCTCCTGAGCATCCATTAATAGAAAAGTACAAAGATAAAATAGCTAATATAAAAGATGTTGAAGCATATCAAATAAAAACTAAACAAAAAAGTGAGTTTGATAGAGTTCAAGTTAATAAAGATAAGTCAGGTGTAAAATTAGAAGGTATTACTGCTATAAATCCGCTTAATAAAAAAGAAGTACCTATTTTTATTGCTGACTATGTTATGATGGGTTATGGTACAGGGGCTATTATGGCTGTTCCTGCTCATGATAATAGAGACTACGATTTTGCTAAAATGTACAATTTACCTATTGTACCTGTTATTGAAGGCGGAGATGTTTCTAAACAAGCAAATACTGATATTTCAGATGGTAAACTTATTAACTCAGATTTTTTAAATGGATTATCTGTTAAAGAAGCAAAAGAAAAAATGATAAAACATTTGGTAGAGTTAGGTATAGGTTGCGCTAAAGATAATTTTCAAATGAAAGATTGGGCATTTAATCGTCAAAGATATTGGGGAGAACCATTTCCTATAGTATATTGTGATAAATGCGGAACTGTTTTAGTGCCTGAAAAAGATTTGCCGGTTAAACTTCCAGCAATAGAAAACTTTAAGCCTAGTAAAAATGGAGAATCTCCACTTGCTCAAGTTGAGGAATGGGTTAATTGTGAATGTCCTAAATGTCATGGTAAGGCAAAACGAGAAACCGATACTATGCCACAATGGGCTGGTTCAAGTTGGTATTATTTGAGATATATGGACCCAAATAATGCAAAGGAATTTGCTAATATTGAAAACCTTAAATACTGGGGACCAGTTGATTGGTATAATGGTGGAATGGAACATGTTACAAGACATATGATTTATTCTCGTTTTTGGAATATGTTTTTATATGATTTAGGTCTTGTACCTTTTGAAGAACCTTATAAAAAAAGATCTATGCAAGGTTTGGTTTTAGGTGAAGATGGAAATAAAATGAGTAAAAGTTTAGGAAATGTTGTAGACCCTATGGACATAATAGTAAAGTTTGGGGCAGATGTTTTAAGACTTTATACTTTGTTTATGGCAGATTATGAATGTTCAACCCCGTGGTCAAGTGTTAATATTAATGGCTGTAAAAGATTTTTGGATAGGGTTGAAAGAATGCAAGATTTTGTTGATGAGTTCAATGGCGTACACCCTGAACATATAGCAGATTTAAATGTTATTATAGATAAAGTTACAAATGATATTTTATCTTTAAAATTTAATACTGCAATTTCTTCTCTTATGACTTTTGTTAATAAGATTTATCAAGATAAATTTATAAGTCGTGAAGAGTTTAGAATATTTTTAACTTTACTTTATCCTTTTGCTCCTCATATTGCTGAAGAAATTAATGAAATATTAGGTTTTAAAACTTATATTTGTAAGTCAAAATGGATTGACAAACTACAAGATGATAGTGTTAAGAACATAGCTTTTCCTGTGCAAATTAATGGCAAAATGCGTGGTACAATAGAGATAGCAGAAAATTCTGAGCAAGATGTTGTTTTTGAAAAAATAAAGAAAAACGATAAATTTGCTTCTTATTTAATAACGCCAGTTAAGAAAATTATTTTTGTTAAGAATAAAATAATTAATATTATTGTTTAAAATATAAAAAATAAAATTAATTAAATTAAACCAAATTTTAAATTAAGTAAATTTTAATTAATAATAATTACTTATCTAAAATTTGGTTTTAGTTTTAAATAATACACAATTATTTAATACAAAAGGGATGAATATGGAATTAGAGTTATTAAGTCCTGCTGGGAATATGGAAAAATTAAAAACTGCGGTTTATTTTGGTGCTAATGCAGTTTATTTGAGTGGTAAAAGTTTTGGAATGCGTGCATTTGCAGGAAATTTTACTGAGAAAGAACTTTTAGAGGCTGTAGATTTTTGTCATACAAAAAATGTAAAAGTTTATGTTACAGTAAATATTGTTGCTCATAATAAAGATTTTATTAACCTACCAGAATATTTAAAGTTTTTAAATAAGTTACAAGTTGATGGTATTATAGTTAGTGACCTTGGCATTATGCAATATATAAAACAGTATGCCCCAGATGTAGAAATTCATATAAGCACTCAAGCTAATGTTACAAACAAACATACTGCAAAATTATTGGTTGATTTGGGAGCAAAGAGAATAGTTTTAGCAAGAGAACTAACTTTAACTGAAATAAAAGAGATAAGAGATTATTTACCAAGAGAAATTGAATTAGAAGCATTTGTTCATGGAGCTATGTGTATTAGTTATTCAGGCAGATGTTTACTAAGCAATTTTTTAACAAATAGAGATGGAAATAATGGTCAATGTATTCAGGCTTGTAGGTGGGCTTATACTATAAATGAAGTTAGTAGAAAAAACGAACAACTTCCCATTGAAGAAGATGAACACGGAACTTATATTTTAAATAGTAAAGACCTTAATATGTTAAAGTATATAAATGATTTAGCTAAGGCTGGGGTAACAAGTTTTAAAATAGAAGGTAGAATGAAATCGCCTTATTATGTTGCTACTGTAACTAATGCATATAGAAGGGCAATAGATAATTATTATGATAGTTTAAATAAAAAGAAATCTTTTGATTGTCCTAGTGAATTGGTTAAAGAATTAGAAAAAGCCAGCCATCGTAGATATACTACTGGGTTTAATTTTAAGGATAAAATGCAGGAAGAAAGTGAATGTTTATCAACTTCAACTCCTATTCAAACCCATGAATTTATGGCAATAGTAATAGAAGATGCTAATAATGGTGAGGTAAAAATTGAACAAAGAAATAAGTTCGTTTTAGGAGATACTTTAGAAGTCTTATCACCTGATGAAAATTTTAACAAACTGATTAAAGTGGAAAAATTATATAATGAAAATGGAGAGGAAGTTGATGAAGCAAAATTGGTAAAACAAATTTTGAGATTAAAAACTGATTTATCATTAAAGCAAGGGGACATATTAAGAAAAAAAGTTTAAGATAAATAGACACACTTATTAATTTAAGTGTGTTTTTTTATTGTTAAAAGAAAATCACAAATAGTGTTTATTGTGTGTAAAACGTTTAAACGAGGCAAGTGAAAGTTACTAAAAAGGTGAGTAGTTTTGACTGATATTATATAATATTTATATAGGTATACTTTATTTTTACTAAGGTTATGAATTTAATTAATTGAATATAGTTTTATTTTTAAAAAGTGTTATGTAACCGAACAATTCCTGCGAATTGTTCTATAGTTTCTCTAACAGCTGGAAAGAAACTAAATATGACTATTGCTGTACAAATTATAAGCATTATTAATTTTAATATATCACTTTTATCCCAAATTGCACTTAAAGCAACAACTATTACTAGAGCTATAGGAGCATATAAATTAATGTAGGAAAGAATGTCCATAACTATCCCATTTGGTAAAAATGGATAATAAGTATGAACTATAAGCAAGGCATATCTAATAATCATAATCACTGCTATAATTTTACCTAGAATACATAACATTTGAGTTATAATACTTTTTTTATCGTTTTCCATGAGTTGCTCCTTTTTGATGTTTAGTTAATGAATTTTGTGATTATATTAAATATAGCCAATAAATATAATTTTAAAAGACTTGTTGAATTTTTATTATTTTGTTATTATAAAAATGTAGTTATTATAAAATAAAAAAACTAACATAGTTTTAATTTAGAAATATCAAGTTAAATAAGAGGTTATATAAAAATGGATAATTGTATTTTTTGTAAAATTATTAATGGTGATGCTCCATGTTATAAAATTTACGAGGATGATTATGTTCTTGCATTTTTAGACATTTCAAAAGATTGTTATGGTCATACTTTGGTTATTCCTAAAAAGCATTGTGAAAGTGTACTTGATTGTGATGAAACAAGTTTATATAGTGTAATTAGTGCTGTAAAAAAAATAGCAAATCATTATGTTAATTCGTGCGGTTTTAAGGGAGTTAACATTATAAATGCAAGTGGGGAAGAAGCTCAACAAACAATTTCTCATTTACATTTTCATATTTTGCCTAGAACTGATAAAAACGAATATAACGCTTTCCCAACTTTATGTGGTACAATTGCTCCTTTTGAACAACAACTTGAACATTTAAAGTTACCTAATTAGATTTTTATTTTAAAAAGAATATGATTTTTTTTAAAATTTATTTTGTGGCTAATAAAAAATATTTTTATAATAGTTATTAAAATATAAGATATAGAAAGATAATAAAATTAAATCATAAAAATATATTGACAAATATTTAAAATTTAAACCTACTTTTTACAAAATAATTAAAAATAATAAAAGATTTTCATTTTGATGAAAGTCTTTTTTTTATTACTATTTTATTGTAAATTTAAAATTAATTAATATTTTTGAACATTAAAAAATTTATAAATAATTTTAAGTACATAAGTTAAAAAACAACTTAAAAAAATATAAATATCGTAAAAATTATTTAGTTTTTTTAATCTATTTATTTACAAAAAATAGATAAACTTTTTTATTAAAAGGTGGATAACAATGCAAATAAGCCTAAAAAAAATTTTAGAATATTTTAAGTTAAATTGGCAGGGTCTAACTAAATATTTAGGATATTTTTGTTTATTCTTTTTATTTAACAATACTAAAATTTTAGGTACAATTTCACCTTGTTTTTATGGATTTTTTTTAACTCTATTATTTTTAGGTGAACAACCATTTTACTTATCGATATCTTATTTTCTAAGTTTGTTATTAAACAACATATCTACTTTTACAATTATTTTTGCTATTTCTTTAGGGCTATTAGGAGGGCTAATAAGTTATTTACATAAACGAGTAGGAAAAGTTATACCAGCATGGCTGACTTTTATCTATGGGCTAATTTTCGGGCTTATTTACTTGTTTTTTAATATTTCTTCTTTACAATCTTTTTATATTGCTTTAATTAATATTGTTTTTAATTCTATCTTTTTAGTATGTGCCTCAAACTTTTTTAGATTGCTTAAAACTAGAAATTATAATCTTAATCTTAATATTGATGAAATAGTATGTGGTTGTGTTCTTGTTTGTTTTGCTTTTTGTGGTTTAGAAAATTTAAACAATTTTGGTTTTGATATTGTAAAACTTGCTGGTATTACTATAATTTTATTTTCTAATGTATTGTTTAAAACAAATGCTTTTAGTATTATTTTAAGTATTGTAATGGGGTTAGGGACTTCGCTATGTGATGCCAATTTAGTGTATGTAACTTTGCTTAGTTCAATAGGAGTTTTTACATATATTTTTAAAGAACAATTTAAAATTTATTTAGTTTTAGTAAGTATCATTATAGACCTTGTATTTAGTTTATTTATTTTACCAATAACATCTTTTACTATTTTTACAATGTTGCCTAGTTTAATAAGTGCAGTAATATTTTTATCTATTCCAAGAAAAGTAACAGATAAGTTATCTGATACCTTATTTTTATCTTCCAAAACTAATTCGCTTAAAAACATTTTAAATCAAAATAAATTACAAGTAAGTAAAAGACTGCTTTATACATCTCAGGTATTTTATGAAATGTACAAAAATTTTAGGTCACTGGTTAAAGGTGGGCTTGATGTAAAAAATGCTAAATTAATGATATGTAGTGAAGTTATAAAACATAATTGCGAGAATTGTCCACAAAGGGCTAAATGTTTAAAAGGGTTTAATTCAGAACTTAAAAAAATATTTGAAAATCTTGTTAATGTAGGTTTTGAAAAGGGTAAAATTACTCTTGTTGATTTGCCCGCATATTTAACAAATAGATGTGGAAAATTAAATCAGGTTGTAGGGAGTATGAATAGCTTGTTAAGTGAGTATAAAAATTACACAAAGATGATAGGAAATTTAGATGCAAGTAAAGTGCTTATTGCAGAACAATTAGGTGGAATATCTGGAATTTTGCTTAATTTATCAGCAGAGACAAAACAAGTTGTTAATATGGATATAAAGCAAGAAAAAATTATAAAAGAAACGTTAATATACAATAATATTATTCCTAGTGAAGTTGTTTGTTTTGAAAAAGATGAAAAAACCAATGTAGTATCTATGATAATACGAGCTACCGATTTTGATAATGACAAGATTACTATGATTCTAAGCAAGTTATTTAAAAGTAAAATGATAGTTGAAGATATATTGCCAAATAATGATAGTAATCTTACTTATGTTAGTTATAAAACTGCTCCAACTTACGATATTGCTTTAGGTATAGCACAAACTTCTAAAGGTGGAGAAGATATTTGTGGAGATACTCATTCTACTTCTAAATTACTAGGCGATAAATTTATGTTTGCTTTATGTGATGGAATGGGGCATGGGGAAAACGCAAATAATGCTAGCGAATTGTCGCTTAGTTTAATAGAAAATTTTTATAGGGCAGGTTTTGATGACCAAACAATATTAACAAGTGTAAATAAATTATTAAATTTGGGTTCAGAGGATGTTTTTTCTGCACTTGATATAAGTGTTGTTGATTTAAAAAATGGAGAAGTAGATTTTATAAAGCAGGGAGCAACTATAGGGTTTGTTAAAAAAGGTGACATTGTTAGCAAAATAGAAAGTAATAGTTTACCAATGGGCATTTTAGATGAAGTAAAACCTAAAGTTACAAAAACGGTTTTATCTCCTGATGATTATGTTATTATGTTAAGCGATGGTGTAGTGGATGCTTTTGGAGAAGAAGAACTTTTACAAAACTTTTTAAAAAATCTTACACTTGCAAATCCGCAAGAGGTGGCAGATAGAATTTTAACAAGAGCAAAAAGGGAACAAAAGAATTATCCTAATGATGATATGACCGTATTAGTTGCAAAGTTATTTTATAATTTTGCTTAAGTTGGTTTTTCTTATCTTTTGGTTTAAATATTTAAATTTGACCTTTTAAAAATATAATTAAAAAAAAGTAAAACTTGTTTGTTTTACTTTTTTTGTAATAAAGTAGATAAAATTTCATACAAATAATGGTATAAGAAATGTGCAAAATTCACATAAAAAAATAAAGTGTTGAAATTGTAGTAGATTTAGTTTATAATTAATTTGTATGGAAAAGAAAGTTATTGAATTTATAAAACTTAATAAATTGATACAGCCTGGTGAAACAATTGGTGTAGCGGTTAGTGGAGGAGTAGACTCAATGAGTTTACTTCACTTTTTGCATTCAAACAAAGAAACTTTAGATTGTAACGTTGTGGCTATTACCATTGACCATATGTTGAGGGGAGAAAGTTCATTGGGGGATGCCATGTTTGTAAAAAACTGGTGTAAGGAAAATGGTGTATATTGTCATAAATATTCAGTTGATGCTGGGAAAATAGCCACTGAACGCAGAATTGGTATAGAACAAGCCGCCCGTGAAGCTAGATACGGAGTGTTTGAAAGACTTCTTAAAGAGAATGCTATAGATAAAATAGCCATTGCTCATCATATTTCTGACCAAGCTGAAACTATTTTAATGCATCTTCTTAGAGGTGCAGGTTTAAATGGTGCTTGTGGTATGGAAGCTATGCGTGATGATAAATATATTAGACCCTTTTTAAATACTAGTAAAGATGACATTGTAAGATATGCTTCTATGAATTATATTGAATATGTAGAGGATGAAACTAATGTAGAGACAAAATACAATAGAAACTTTTTAAGAAATGTTATTATGCCTCAAATAAAACAAAGGTGGGAAGGTGTAGAACAAAATTTAATTAATTTCGCTGATTCCTGTAGAGAAGATAATGATTTTATTTTAAGTTATGTAGGTCATGGTGGAACAATCAGAGAAAAGAATTTTGTTAAAATTCCTCTAGTTTATTTTCATTATCATCCTAGTGTAATTAATAGAATTGTATTTGAAAGTTTAGATGATTTAAATACCGCTAAAAATATTGAAAGAAAACATATTGAATTAGTAAAAGATTTAGCTTTAAATGATAATGGTAAGAAAATTAATTTACCTAATGGAATAATTGTTCAAAAAGAGTATGATTATATTACTTTATTTAGAAATGAAAAAGAAGTTATTGCTCAAATATATCCTTTTAAGTCTGGTAGTTTGAATTTTGCAAACATAGTTGAAATAAAGGTTAAAAGAACTAAAGATTTAAGTTTAAAGGAAAATGCCTTATTAATGGATTTAAACAAGGTTCCTAAAAATGCTGTTTGGAGAACTAGAAAAAATGGTGATAAATTTACCAAATTTGGTGGAGGTACAAAACCTCTTAGAAGTTTCTTTATAGATAAGAAGATACCTAATAGAGTAAGAGATTTAATCCCTGTGCTTGCGGTAGATGATGAAATTTATTGTGTTGCAGGAATAGAGATAAGTGATAAAGTTAAGATTACAAAAGACACAGTTTGGGCTTATGTTGTAACAAAAAATGAATTGCCTCAAAAAAAATAGTATTAAAATATTTTTTAATTTTTTATTTATAATTTTAAAAAAAGATTAATCTGATTGCCTAGATTAATCTTTTTTTGTTTGTAAGCTTTATTTTAAATAAATTTAATTTTGTCAACTAAATTTACTTTATAGTTATCTACAAATGATTTAACTAAATAAAACAAATTGGATTCAAATTTTTACAAAATTTATGAATTTTTAATCAAAATAATGAATAAATACCCATTTATGCACAAAAGTTGTCCACATATCCACAATAACAAATCAAAAAAATGAGAGATATGTAACATATTTCTCTTATTTTATACAAAAAGTTATTATTTTTTAATTTGTAAAATTTTTTTTTACTTTCTACAAAAACATCAATAAATATACATAATAATTTTAAAAGTGTCAATACAATTATTAAAATATTTATTTTTGATTGTTCATTAATATATATATGATTTTAATTATATAATTATGACAAATATTTTTAAATTATTTTTTTTATATATGTTTGTAACTTTTTTAGAATAACTATATCTTTATATATTTATGATTTGAAGATAAATTTGTTTATATTATTTGAAATAAAAAATTTATTGTTTTTGGTAGTATATCTATTAACTTTATTCTCATACTAGCAATATGGAAAATCTAGAAACAAGAGTAAAAAACTTAAAAGAAGAGTTACATAATAGTAGCGATATAATTATCAAAAAAATCTCAAATGGCAAAAATGATGTTTTTGTTATTTTTATTGATGGAATTGTAGAGCAACAAGAATTAAATTTAAATATTCTTGCACCTCTATATAAATTTAAGTCTTTTAAAAATTGTTCACTTGAAGACATTAAGACAGGTATTGTAAATTTTAGTAATGCTGAAATAATTGAGCCTAAAGATATTCAAAATAATTTACTAAGAGGATATGCATTACTTTTTATTGATGGAGATGAAAGAGCTTTAGGTTTTAATGTAATTCATTATGATGGAAGAACTGTTCAAGAACCGCCTACATCGGCTGTTATTAATGGACCAAGAGAAGGATTTGTAGAAAATATTAAAATAAATGTTTCGCTTATTCGTAAAAGGCTGGTATGTAAACATTTAAAAATTGAAGATTTAACAGTAGGTAAACGCACTCAAACTAGTGTTAAACTTTTATATCTAGATGACATAGCAGATAAAAAGATTGTTCAAGAAGTTAAAGATAAAATTAATAAAATAGATATTGATGGAGTTTTAGATAGTTATTACATAGGTACTTTTCTAGAAAATAAACCTAATTCAATTTTTAGACAAGTTGGTAGTTGCGAAAAACCCGACATAGCATGTAGTAAAATTTTGGAGGGTCGTATTGCTATTATAGTTGATGGTTCTCCTATTGTTTTAACCGTACCTTTAATAGCATTTGAAGATTTTCAAAGCAGTAATGATTATTATAGTGAACCTCATAAGGCTTCTACATTAAGAATATTAAGAATTATTGCTCTTATTATGTCGGTTTATTTACCTGGTATGTATATAGCTCTTAGGCTTTACCATTACAAGGTATTGCCATTAAAATTTCTTGTTACGGTAGTTAATTCAACTCAAAATTTACCATTCAATCCGTTTTTGGAAATCCTGTTTATTATAGTCTTGTTTGATGTTTTATTTGAAGCTAGTCTTAGAATGCCTAAATATTTAGGTATTGCTGTATCTATTGTAGGAGCTTTGATTTTGGGTGATACTGCTGTTCAGGCTGGTCTTGTAAGTCACCCTGGTGTTATGATTGTTGCAATGTCTGGAATTACAATTTATATTTTACCAAATCAAAGTTCACAGGTTTCGTTATTAAGATTTATATTTGCATTAGTAGGTGGGGTGCTAGGCCTTCATGGATTAATTTTAGCCAGTATGTTCTTGTTTGGTTATTTAGCCAACTTTGATAGTTTTAATACTCCTTATCTGGCACCTCTTGCTCCTTATATTTCAAATGACCAAAAAGACTTTATATTTAAAGAAAATTTAACACAAATGACTACCCGACCTGAAAGCATACCTAATATGCAGGAAGTTAGAATGAATAATGATATGCTTTATAAAGACAAAAAAGACAAAAAAGATAATAAAGATAATGAAAATAAAACTAATAAAAAAGTATTAAAACAATCTGATAGTATACAAAACAAGTTGAAACCTGCTAAAGAAAAAAGTATTTCTAAAGATAAAAAATTAAAAGAACAAAATAAACAAAACAATCCTGAAAATGAAGATAGAAAAGATAATTTTGAAATTTAATTATAATTTTAATTTTTAAGATTATTTTTATAAACGAAATTATAAAGAACAAAAGAGGTAAAGAAAAATAATTAAAGGTGAGTAGTAGAATGAAAAAACTGATAACAACTAGGCAATTAATTTTTATATTATTAATAAGTTTATGTTCATTAAAAGTATTATTTTTACCGTCTTTACTTGTTAAAGAAATAAGTAGAGATAGTTATTTATTTTTCTTTATAATGCTTTTATTGGATTTTTTAGTTCTTCTTGTTTTTTTACTTTTATCAAAAAAATTTCCTGAATTATCTTTTTATGAGATAATGCAAAAATTTTTTGGTAAAGTAATTGCAAAAATAATAATGACCTTATTTTGTTTATTCTTTTTAACAAAGTGTTGGGCAGTGTTTCAGTCTAACTATATATATCTTAACGAAAATTTACATACATCAATACAATGGTATACCTTTAGTATTCCTTTATTGATAGTTGTTTTTTACATGTCTACTTTTGGGGTTAATGCTTTTGCAAGACTTATAGAAATAATGTTTCCTGTTGTATTAATGGGCTTTTTATTGTCGTTTTTTATAGGCCTTTTTAGGGCAGATTTTACTGAGTTGTTGCCAATATGTGAAAATGGTTTTTTTACAAATTTTTCAACTATTTATAGATTTTCTTTTTGGTTTGGGGATTATTTAATTTTTATAGTATTTTTAGGCAATATTAAGCCTGATAAAAAGTTTAATCTTAAAATTGTTATTTCAACTTTAGTAGGTATAGTTATGATGACTGTATTTATGATGATTGTTTTTTCAGTTTTTTCATATAGCACAGTATGTCATACTAACTCTATATCTGATATAATGCAAATATTACCCTCATCTTCGGATATAGGAGGTTTTGATTGGATTATTATTCTGATCTGGGATATAGGTTTATTTTTATATTTTACTCTTAATGTTTTAGGAGCTTTTTATTGCATTAGACAAGTTTTACCTAAATTTAATCAACAAATTATAGTTTGTATTCTACTTGCAATTATTTTAGGGGCAAACCTATTTTCTCATTTTGATATTATCCATACAGTTGAAATTATTAAGCAGTATGTTTCGTACTTTAGTATTGCAATGCAGTATGCATTTCCTATATTATTTTTATTGTTTTCATTTTTTAATAAATCAGATAAAAACGCAAAAAATGAAACAGGCAATTTTAGTAGCGACCCACTAGGAGATAAATCTAAAAATAAAGGTGAAATTTATAAGGGCAAACTGCAACCTAAAATTAAGCAATCTGATAGCATAAAACAATTAGTTAATATTAAATCAAAGGTAAATTCAAAAATAAAGTTTTGTATAACAAGTAAGAAAAAGGAGCAGAAATGTTAAAGTATTTGTGGAGAAACAAACTGTTAATACTGCTTTTATTACTTATTATTGCTATGTGTCCAACAACAATAAGTTTGCCTGAACAGGGTAGAACAGAAAGTATTATAACAGCAGTTGGTGTTGATAAAAAAGATGATGAATATGAAATTACCGTTCAATACATAGTGCCTCAAGCTTCAGGCGGGCAAGAAAATTTAAAAGTTTCTAGCGGTAAAGGTAAAAGTGTTGGTGAAGTATTTGAAAAACTAAATTTAGAAATAGGCAAAACTTTTGGCTTTGCTCATTGTAGATTTTTAGCTTTTAATGATGAAGCAGGCAAAGAGAACCTTACTAAAATACTTGATTATTTATTAAGAAGAAAAACTAATACTAATAATATAGTTTTAATAAGCACTAAAGAAAGTGCAAAAGATTTACTTTCTACTGCAACAGGTATAGATAGTGATTTATATACTTTCCTAAGTAATAGCGGTAATAGTAGCGAACTTAAAGCATATAACGATTTAACAACTATTGGTGATTTTTATAAAACATATCTAGGACCTGTTAATTGTATGTGCGTATATATTGTAGACACAAAAGAACCTCCTAGTTCTTCTAGTGAAGGCGGAAGTTCAGGAGGCTCGGGTGGCTCATCAGGTGGCAGTAGTTCAGGTAGTGAAAGCGGTGGAAGTTCATCTTCATCAGGTGGGGCTCAAAAAGAAATAGTAAATGAAGAAAGAATGATGATTCTTAAAGATAGCAAAATATTAATTGCCCTATCAGAAGAAGAGAGTAATAACCTTGTTTGGTTTAATGGAGACATAGAAAGAATACAATTTGAGGTTAAAGGTTTTAAAGATGAGAGAGCCGGTAATGTAGATACCATGATAGACATTTTTAAAAGAAGAGTAAAAAAGAAAGTTTATTTTGAAAATGGTGTTCCTCACTTTAAACTAATAACTCAAAACTATGTTAGAGCTAGCCAACTAATAGCTGAAAATTTGACTAAAGAAGATTATGAAGTATCACAAAATAGATTTGATGATGACTTTACAAAATATGTTAAAGATTATGCTATACAAAAAGTTAAAAAGGCAGAAGAACATTTTAAAGAGTATAATTATGATGTTATTAATTGTTATGAACTATTTTATAAATTTAAAACAAAAGAACTTAAAGAATATTTAAAAACTCATAGCAAGGAAGATTTTATAAAAGATGTTGTTTTTGAATACGATTTTGAGTTTATTCAAGGTTCATAAAAGTAAATAAAATATAATAAAAAATATTTTTACTATGTATTAACTTTACTTGTAAAAGAATATGAGATATAATTAACCTAATTAAAACTAACTTTAAGGAGAACAAATGAAAAACGATGATTTTAATCCCAATCCACAAAATAATAATATTAATGTGAATGAGGAAACTAAAAAACAAAATGC
>CANBBP010000003.1 GCA_947366895.1 uncultured Clostridia bacterium | reverse complement strand
CAACCATAGAAGGTATAACGTTTGCACTTAAGCCAGCTTGTTTTAATATGTCCATGAGATTTGCTTTTTCTTCAAAATATTCTCTAAAGTTTTGTTCACTTGTAGCTACTAATTTTCCACCTACTTGAGATTGTATAGACCTAGCCCATAACATATCCCCAACAGGAGCATAGTTAAAGGTTGCGAATTTTTCATCTACAATTCCCTTAGGAAAACATTTTACAATTTCTTTTGCTAAATCTACAGTTCTATCAACAAAGGCATCATGAGATAGAGTGAATTGTGGAACATTCTTAAAGAATTGTTGACCATTACTACCTCCTGCCATATATGCAATACCACCACTTGTTACAAATTCGCTTAAAATGCCCCCTCTTTGAGTTGCATAATCTGCCATAAGAATAGGAATATTATTGTATCTATAACTTTGAGCAAGTTTATCAAATAATTCTAATTCGGTTACGGTTAGTCTATATAAATTTTTATTTTTCATGGTTTAGTCCTCTTTTTTATTTAATGAATCCATTTAATTTTTTAGAATATTATTTTTTAAACACAAAAAAACCACATATATTGCTATATGTGGTTTTATTTTCTTTGTTTAAAAAAAATGCAAGAAAAAAATATCACATACAGCTTGTATATGCGTTTGTAAAGTAGAAATACCAAAAACTAATATTTTTTCCTATAATAGTCATAAATGTCTCCTTAAAACTATTAAAATCATACCACAGGCAAAAGCCCTTGTCAATAAGTAAAAATTATTTTTTTAGGTATTTTTTAAAAAATTTTAACTAATTTTTATAGTTTAGTCACCTTCAAGAGCATCTTTTAATGATTGACTTGCATCAATAACTTCACTTGTCATATTACTTATAACTTCTAATTTATTACTTTCTCCGGAAATAATAAGAGTGTCTCCTTTTAAAAATTGAGTGTCAGGCTCAATAGACACGACATCATTTCCTCTTTTTATAAATATGATAGATACTTTATATTTTTTTCTAACATCAAGTTCAATAATTGTTTTATTTTGCCAAGCATCAGGTACAGGGATTTCTACAATTTTAAAATTATCAGTTAAGTTTAATATTTCATTCATGCTAGGATTTGTTAACATATTAGCAACTTTCTTGCCCATATAAACTTCAGGAAACACAACCATATCTGCACCAATACGTTCTAAAACTTTTTTAATTTGTTCATTCTTGGCCTTTGCAACTACATAATTTACCCCTAAATCTTTACAAATTAAAGTTGTTAAAATACTTGCTTGCAAATCTTTACCAATACAAACTATAGCACAATCAAAATTTTGCACTCCTAGAGAATGCAAAACATCACTCCCTGTAGAATCTGCAACAACAGCACCTGATACAATACCTTCCATTTGATTTATAGCATCTTGATTTGTATCTATAACTAAAACTTCTTTTCCAAGTTCAGTTAGTGTTGTTGCTACACTTTTACCAAATCTACCTAGACCTATAACTACAAACTGATTCATCTTTTTTGCTATTTTTTTAACTTCTTGTTGATTTTCCATTTTTATTTTACTCCTTGAAATTTTAAAAACTAACTAATATTTAACCTACCATAATTTTAGCATCTGGATATTGTATATCTTGCTTCATGCTTCCTATTTTACTACCCATTGCAACGGTTAAAGTTATTGCACCTACACGACCTACAAACATAAGTATAACAAGAATTAATTTACTTATAAAACCTAAACTTGCTGTAATACCTAAACTTAAACCGCAGGTAGAGATTGCAGAAATAGTTTCAAATAATACCTCAATAGCAGAAACCTTATCCCCTTCAAATAAACAAATTGCTAAAGTAGAAATAACAACTAATAAAAGGGCAATACAAACAACTCTTATACTTTTTTGAACTATTTTATTTGTTACCTTTCTTTTACAAAAAACTACATCTCCATTATTATTTGTTCTTCTAAAAACAGCAAGTAATAGTACTAAGAAAGTTGTTATCTTTATACCACCTGCAGTAGATGCAGACCCACCGCCAATAAACATTAAGATACAAGTTAATACTATTCCCCCCTGCGACATTTTAGAATAATCTATGGTATAAAAGCCCGCAGTACGAGGAGTTACACTTGCAAAAAAACTATTAAGAATTTTGCCCCCCACACTCATTTGTCCTATTGTAGCGGGATTATTCCATTCAAGAATAGCAAATAATAAAGCTCCGCCAAAAATTAAAACAAACACAGAAACCAATGTAACTTTAGTATGCAAAGATAATTTCTTTTTCTTAAATACATTACCAAAATCAAATAAAACTACATAACCAATCCCGCCAATAATTATTAAAAACATTATAGGCAATATTACAAAAACATTTTGAGCAAATATAGATAAACTAACATAAGAGTTTGTTTCGCTACCTAAAATATCAAAACCTGCATTACAAAAAGCAGAAATAGACATAAAGAAACTTTTAAATATGCCTTCACCCCAACCATAATTTATTATCATAGAAGGAGCAAGAGCAACAACTCCAATAAGTTCGGTAACAAAAACCAAAATAATAATATTTTTGACTAGTCTTACAATCCCCTGAACATTATCCTGATTTAAACTTTCCTGAATGGTAACTCTTTCCTCATAAGTAATACGTTTTCTTATTAATAAAAACACAAGGGAGGTTAAGGTTATAAATCCTAGTCCACCTATTTGAATTAACAATAATAATATTATTTGACCAAAAAGGGAAAAATGAACAGCAATATCTACAACACTAAGACCTGTTACACAAACAGCACTTGTTGCAGTTAATAAACTATCAATAAATGGGAACCATTCCCCACTATTTGAAGAAATGGGAAGAGAAAGTAATAACGTTCCTACCAAGATAATTACCAAAAAACCTAAAATTATTTTTGTTGCAGAATTTAATTTTTTTCTTTTAACCATAGTTTAGATATTTTAACATCTTTAATAAATTTATTCAACTTAATAAGACTGGTTATTATTTATAATACTTTACATTATTTTTTTTAAATTGTAAAATATAGTAAAATAAATAGGAGAATTGTTTCATGGATAAAAACTTAATATATACCTTTGATAAAGATAATGAAATGCTTTTAGGAGGTATAAAAGCAAGTGAACTTATAAAAAAATATGGTTCACCTTTATATACATTAAATGAGCAAGTTATTAGAAATAGATGCGAACTTTTTAAAAATATACTAAAAGAAGTATATCCTAATAGCATAATAAGTTATGCCTCAAAAGCATTTTGTTGTAAAGCCATTTATGAAATTATGAAAAATTACGATTTTGCTTGCGATGTTGTATCTGGTGGAGAAATTGCAACGGTATTAAAAACCAAATTTGATACATCAAAAGTTTATTTCCATGGCAATAATAAAACTGAAAAAGAAATTAATCTTGCTTTAAAAAATAACATTTTTAATTTTATTGTAGACAATGAAGATGAACTTGAAACCCTAGAAGAAATAATTAGTAAAAACAAAAAGTGGGAAAATAAAATTAATATTATCGTTAGAATTAATCCTGGAGTTGAAGCACATACCCATGAATATGTTCAAACAAGTAAAACTGATAGCAAGTTTGGTATTAATTTAGAAAGTGGAGAGGCTGAAAAATTTATATTAAAAATAAAAGAAAATAAAAAACTAAATTTTTTAGGCCTTCACTTTCATATAGGTAGCCAAATTTTTGATAAAGAGCCTTTCAAGTTAGCCACTCATAAAACTATGCTCTTTATTGCAAAACTTAAGAAAAATTATAATATAGATGTTAACATTATTAATGCTGGAGGTGGTTATGGTGTTTGGTACAATAATAGTGATGCCGATTTAACTGATAATGACTATAAAGATTTTATTAAAGTTATTGCTGATGAAATATCTTCTTGTGTTAAGAAAAATAAACTAAAAGAGCCTACTCTTGTTATAGAACCAGGCAGAACTCTTGTAGCAGAAGCTGGAGTTACCCTTTATACCGTAGGAAATATAAAAGAAATTAAAGGTGTTAGAAAATATGTATCTTTAGATGGAGGAATGTTTGAAAACCCTAGAGTTTCTTTGTATCAATCGGTATATACACCTATTAAAGCAAAAAAAGAAACTAACGAAATTGAAACCGTTACCTTAGTAGGAAAATGTTGTGAAAGCGGTGACAAAATAATTAATAATGCAAGTCTTGAAAAACTAAAGAAAGGTGATATAGTTGCAGTTTTAACAACGGGGGCTTATCATTATTCCATGGCAAGTAATTATAATAGAAACCCTGTACCACCAGTAGTTTTATTAAATAACAAAAAAGCAAGGATAATTGTTAAAGGTCAAACTTACGAAGATTTATTAAGATATGATTTATAAATCCTTTATATTAAAGCACTAAATTATTTCAAAGCAAATTATTATTTTTGATAGCGGGACTTAATTATACAAAAAATCGTGAGTCTCTTTCATTTATTTTTAAATTGAAGAGTTGGAGATTTTATGAATGAATTTCAAGATAGATTATAAGAATTGTTGATTGAACATGAATTTAACAGATTACAATTATCAAAAAAAATAGGTATTTCTTTTGAAACACTTATTTAGTATTACTACAATAGAAAAATTAAAAGTTATTTAACTCATGTATTTATAAAAGCTTTTTACATTATGGTAAATAACTTTCTAAAAAGTTAGCACAAAAAAAGTCCTATAGGATTTTACATTTATAACTTATAACAATAAAATTATTAATGAGTATATATTAAAAAAAGAGAAAGAAAATTTTCTTTCTCTTCTTTTATTTATTTTTATGAACCACCACCATTTATAACAATTCTTATAGCATCGCTATCTTTATAATTTTGATTTCCTTTAATATAAATATTATAAGACTGCCCTACTCTCAAATCAAAACCTTCTTCTCCTTGAATTATTCCTTGAGTAACTTCATCATTACCTACAGTCATCTTAATTTCAATTACTAAACTACCTCTAGCAATAATTTTAATTAAGCCTGAAAGCGATGTTACAATCAATTCATTATTAACTAATTTAACATCAGCACTTTCACCATCATCAAATAGTTTTAAGGCACTATTCCAAGTATTTATAGAATAATTTGAAGGAGCTTTTTCTACTTCAAACTCTTTTGAAACTAAGTAAGGTTCACACCAAGATCTAGGTTTGTCACCATTAAGTGATTGTACAAAATCACCAGCATTATATATTGTACCACCTAAATTAACTTTATTAAAGTATTTTAAGATAGAATAATTTTTAGTAAATGCTAATGATAAATTCATCTTATATTTTCCAGCGTCAATTACATTATCATTTTCTACAATATTTCCAAATGCATCAGTAAAGAAAACTTGTAAATATATCCCTTGTGAATCTTTATAAATGCTTGTATCAAATAATGTAAAGTTTAGGTTAGATGTTGGCAAAGCATCATCACTTTTTACAATAATTAAATCTTTGATTTTTAGTTTTCCTAAAGTTCTATCGTTACCTGATTTTGTTTTATCTACTAAACTTTTTCCTGAATAAACTAAACTTGATGTATCCCAGTTATCACGGAAATATAAATATAAAACATCTAATTTATTAATAACAAAATCTTTAGAATGTGTACCTACTCCTCCAGACATATAGTTATCTCCACCAAAAATATTGTAAGTTACACTATATCCTGAACCTGGTTCAATAGGAGCATAATCTAAAGGAGAACTATTACTTTTATAAGAATATCTAAGTTCAAAGATTGTATAGAACATATTATCTTTTACTTCAACATACTTATTATTTCCAGTACCACCAATTGAAAAATGATAAACATAATCGCCATCTCTAAAAGTTGATGTTTTCATATCAGGGTCTAAATTTATTTTTTTGCCTTCAGAAAATTCATCACTAAAACCAAAAGCTATATAATTATAAATATTTTTTCCAGTATAGGTATGTGCACTTTGAGTTGTAGATAAGAAATCGAAATCTTTATAAGCTAAGGATTTTCTTTTGGTGGTTAATGTTCCACTTTTTATAACAGGAGTAAGAGTATCATCATCAGGGAAAGTAACTACAAAAGTTAAATAGTGTGCACCAACATTATTTAATACTCTTAACCAACCTAAATCTTGTGGATTAGAAGCAGGATAATTCATTTCATCATCTGGTGTAACATTAATTTTGTTTGCCTGATTTACCTCATTACCTATATAAACATCAATGTTATATCTACCATCATAATCTACTATAACCATTTTATCTATAATTTCTTCATAGAATTTTTCCTGAGTATAAAGTGGATTATAATAAATATTACCTGTATCTATTCTAATAGCACCTGAGAAAGTTCTTGTTACAATGCTATATTCAAACTCTCCCTCTCCATAATAATTATCAGTGCCACTGGTTTCTTGGGTACCATAAACCATTTTTAAAATATAATCACCAATTCTATACGGTGCAATATTTATACCTTCTTCATTAAGTATTTCTTCCCTAGTATCGGCATCATAATACTTAAGCACAATATATTTACTAATACCAACATTAGTGTATGGGTCATAGTAGAAAGTTTGGTCAACAGTGCCATCGCTTCGTTTTAATACTACCCTAATATTTGATAAAAATGAAGTTACTGGTACATCTTTACCTATATAAACATAGGTTTTAATTGAAGGAAAAATAAATTCAACAGCTAGTTTTTCTACATTAAATTTTAAGTTAAATTGAATATAATAACTTTCGGTATCTATGGTTAATATGGCAGTATAGGTACCAACACCTAAGTTTCCACCTGTTGAAATATCTCCATAATTGTTCATAGAATATTCAACATAATCTTTCAAATAACTAGGATAAATATTATATTCAAAAGGTAATGTTGAAGGGTTAGTAAAATCAAATTTAGTATTATAGTAAAAACTATCTTTCCAGTTGGTTATAGTTACATCATTAGATCTTTTAATTTCAAACATACAAGCAAATTGAATATTTGAATTTACACCAATAGACTGATTGTTTTCATCTTTAATAGTAAATGTATAGTTTTCAAAAGCATTACATGTGGCAACACAAATATATGCACCAGCATTATCGGGGCTTACACCGCTACCGCTTCCACTTTCCATTAAAATACACATTGATTTATTTACAATAGCATAAAAATTTCTTCCAACTGCTCTTATTTCAAAACTAGTAATGTTTGTTGGTAATCTATCACAATCACTTATTAAAGTGTCACCCGTTGGAGCATTTGTATTAACATCAAAGTTTCTATAATAAAACTGACCTGATATAGAATTTTCATAGAATATTGCTAATCTTTGATAACTATAGGTTATTGTATAATAATTTTTATAATCAATAGAAGTCTCTTCCACTTCAAGAGATAAAATAAGCGATTTTAAATTACCATCATAAATAATATTTTTAAAATCAGTTCCACCATTTCTTGTTGTGAATTTAGATGATTCTATTCCTATTTGTCTTGGCAATACTTTAAGTGATACAGCAGGGATTGTTAAAGTTTCATAATTATTATCTAAACTACCATCAAGTTTAACTGCCTGAATTGTTACTATAATATTGTACGAATAGTTAGCTTGAAAGTTTGAGAAAGAATAACCTGAACCTACATAGTTTAATCCTGTATCTTCATAAGTTTTAAGTAAAATAAGTTCATTATTTACACCTACAAAAATAGGTTCATTATCATCTGTTGTTTGACTTAATAATGGCAAAGTAGTATCGCCATACATTAAAGGTTTAGCAAACTTTGGACTATTTTTAATTTCTATTTTTGCTTTTCTAATATTTAAATAACCTGAATTAGATATATTTAAAACAGCATTTCCAACTTCGGTATTAAAGGTATCTTTTGTATATATTATTTGATTACCATTATTAGTTAACACAATTTTAAAGTCATCTCTAGTTGTATCTATTTTTACAACATAATTTCCTACATCTTTGGCTTGTAAATATGATTGTGCACCTTTAACATAAACAAAGGTAAAATTACTTTCATCATAATCAATTTGGTACCCATCAGTTAAACTTACTAACTTAAATAAATCTTCAAAAGCAGTACCCTTATATGTACTTTCATATGTCGATAATCTTTCGTTTTCTGCAGTAACTATAGATAACGAAACAACTGCCATATCAAAGCGATAAACAACATCTTTTCCCTTAACTATATTATAATTTTGGGTAACATCTTCACCTGCTATAGATAAAGATAAATCAAAGGTGTTTACTGTGCAATAATAAGAATTTATATTAAGAACTATTTTTAAAGTTGATACAACACTTTCTGCCCCAACAAGATTATTAATTTCATAGTTTGTATTTAAAACAAATTCGTTAGTTTCAACATCTTCTGGTCTACCATTCCATCTTTCTTCTGATATATTAATGGTGGCTTCTCTTTTAGTAATAGTAAAGGTGGAAGTATCTATAAAATTAATAACATAATTATTGGTAGTACAGCAAAAGGATCCTAATGCAATGCTATAACTTAATACATTACCATCACTTATATTTACTGGATAGTAACCTAAACTATCTTGTCTTACAACACTTGTTAAATCATCTTTATTTCTTACAATGGAAAATTCGCCATTAAATTGTGGTTCAACTAAGATGCTTGCATCATATTCATTTTTGCCTTCAATCTCGGTTGTATATCTTAAGGTAACATCTTTAACATCACCATAAACATAAGAATATGAATAAGGCATAATATTTACTGTTCTTGGTCTTATTGTGTATACAGCAAGATTGCTTGTATCAAGATATAATCTATAATTCATTCCAAAGGATAATGAACCTAAATTAATTGCATATTCATTAGCATCTTCTCCTGAAACCCTACTTAAAGAGCCTTCTACAGTTAGTTCGGTCTCTGCTTCAGGTAAGTTAGTATAAGAATATCTAATAACCTGGTCTTTCATACCATATATTTTACCTTGGTCAGTATGAGGAGTTATAAACACTGCAAAAGGAGTAATTTCAAAGTTATAATCTTTATTATCATCAAGTATAAGTTGATAATATTCCATACCAGGAACATATCTTATACTAATTTCATTTAACAAAAATATTTTATATTTTCCTACATCTTTAAAACTAGAAACTTTTGTATAACTAATTCCATTATCATCAAGTTTTGAATATTCATTATTATCTATTAAGGTTAATAAGCTATCGTAATTATCAACTACTTCCTCTAAATTTATAGCATTTCCTTCTTCATCTCTTGCAGTATAATAAGTGAGATTTTTGTTACTGAATAAATCACTATCATCATTTGTTGCATCATAAACTTTGCTAAATTGTAAGTCTTGATTAGGAGTTACTATTATAGTACGTTTCATAACATTTAAATTAGAATTTTGCCAAATAACATCATAGTTAGCACCATCTGCTTCATCACCATAATAAACACCTGAAATAATTGTTTCATAGGATAAATAGTAATTAGGATTTGTAACTTTACTTACACCTACAACAAAAGAAAAATAACCTACAGTGTTAAGCCTTATTTTACCTAATTGCCCTTCCTCACCAGAATCTATTGTGCTTAAATCGGCATCTTTTCCATCAATAGTTAAAGTTTCTATTTCCAGTTTATAATCATCAGCATTACCATAATAGCCAACTTTATGAGAAGTTTGTCCGTTTTCGGTTATACCAGTTGGAGTTTTATATAATACTTCTTTATCTTTTAACTTAATTACTATAGGGCAAAGTCTTACCTCAAATACAACTTTCTCTTCTTCTGCAATTTGACTTTCTTCAATAGCTCTTTCATCTAACAAAATGTCATAATTTTTATTTACACTATCATCTATACTAAAATAATAATTACCCGCTTTAGCAAGATAGTTTCCATCACCCAATGGATTATCATCAACAGTTTTATATACAATTCTTAATGGATTAACAACTTGGTCATGACTAATAAAACTACCTGCTACAACATCATATGTATAACTAGAAGGATCGGTTTGACCATAATTTTTAAATTGGTTTCTTTTAGGTAAAATTGTTACTCCCCTAGGGGTAACGGTTAATGTTCCACTTTCTACACCTTTTAAAACCAAATTTTTACTTACAGTTGCATTGTCAAAGAAAACATCATAAGCACCATATTCATCAAAATTACCACCACCTGAGTTATCTATTAAAACATCAAGGTGTCCTACACTATTAAGAGTTACAGGGCTTCCATTTAGTTTATAAACAACATTACCTAACCCCACATCTTTAGAATAATTAATTTTTGAACTATCAAGAGGAGTAAGTCCGTTTGTGCTATTATCGTTTTCTAAATAATCGGAATAAGAATATAAATCAAAAGAATTTTTTACTCTATCGCCATAAATAGAAGTTTGGTTCTTTCCCTTTAAAATAACTTCTTTAGCATAAATTCTAAACATTCCATCTTGGGTATCATACTCATCAGAATAATTTGCTTCAAACTCGGTAAAAATACTCATCCTTACTGTTGTTAAATAAACACCTACATTACTTCCTCTAAAAGCTGGAGTAATTTCAACTGCTTTGCCTATTGCTGTTGCAGAATCTTTACCTATACCATAAACAATTTTTGTGCTTGTTGTGGCTGCTAAAACATTATCAGGGACATCGCCTTCATAATATAAATCGGTTGGTAAACTATCACCATAAAAAGCCTGATAATTATTTGCAATTAAAGCATTTGATAATTTATTATTTAATTTAACTTTTTTAACAATAACATAAGTTTCTGCCTTATCATTAGGTTCTTGAGGATTAATACAAACTATTTTATATCTTCCCACATTAACAATTTCACTTACTTCTTTTTCTCCGTTGTCGATATTAAAGTAAGAATAGTTAAATAATCTTTCATCATCTTGAACAACACTATAATTATTAGAAATATCTTCACCAGAATATATTGCTTCATAGGTAAAGTTATCAAAGTAAATATTGCTTGTTGTGTCACTAACTATTATTTTAATTGAACTACTTACTACTGATTTATCTTTCTTTGTAAAGCTTGCAGTAATGGTAACCATTCCTAAGTCTTTACCTAATATAATATTAACATTACCTTTATATTTTCTAACCATAGCAATATCTTCATTACTACTTTTAAAATCTAGATTATTTGCGGAAAATATATCGGGTTCTATGGAAACATTTAATGGAACTTGAGTTGCTATTTTCTTATCAAGAACATAATATCCTTCTTCAGTTATTGTATAATCTGGAATAGATAAATTGATGCTTTTTACCTCATCATCATTACATGCAAATAAGGTAAAAATTGCAATAAAAATTATGGGAACTATTAAAAAGTATTTTAGAAACTTTTTCATAGATAATTCACTCCATTTTATACAAGTAGTATATAATATATTGTTTTTCTTTCAAAACAAAAAATGTATTTTTTGTAGATTTTTATACTTTCAAGACTTTAACTATATAAGCAAAATTATAATCAATGTGTTAATTTTTTTTATTGCTTGTAAAACAAAAATAGTGTATAATTTTTTTATTAAATTTGATTAAAGGGAAAAAACATGAAAGCTGTTATTCAAAGATGTTTAAAAGCTTGTGTAGAAGTAGATAAAAATATTGTAGGCCAAATAAATAAAGGTTTTGTGGTATTTTTAGGTATAGGGAAAGACGATACTGAAGAAGACTTAAATTATCTTGTTAAAAAAATATCTGGGCTTAGAATATTTGAAGATGACAATCAAAAGATGAATTTAAATATTTCTCAAATTGCAGGCGAAATGCTGGTCATAAGCAATTTTACCCTTTATGCAAATACTTCGCATGGTTTTCGTCCTGATTTTTTAAATGCTATGATGCCCCAAAGGGCAGAAGAACTTGTAAATTTATTTATTGATAAATGTAAAGAAACAAAATGTTTTAATAAAATTAATTGTGGTATCTTTGGTGCGGATATGAAAGTATCGGTTGAAAATGATGGCCCAGTAACAATAATAATAGAAACAGAAAGCAAATAAAAAAATTTAATTAAAATACGGAGATAAAAAAATATGAAAAAAGAAAAACGATTAATAACTGCCGCTTTAACATATGTTAACAATATTCCTCATGTTGGTCATATAGTTGGTTGTCATTTGCCTGCAGATATTTATGCAAGATTTTGTAGAAGTTATGGCTATGATACAACTTTTGTTGGCGGGTCAGATATGCATGGTACCCCTTCCTTAGTAACAGCACAGGAACTTAATATACCAGTTGAAAAACTTACTGCCAATCTTCATGAAATTCATAAAAAAATATATGAGAAATTAAATATTAGTTACGACATTTATTCAAATACTCATACTCCTACTCATGAAAAAATTACTACCGATTTTTTTCTTGACTTAGATAAAAATGGTTATATTACTGAAGGTGAAATAGAAATGTTTTACTGTGAAAATTGTAATATGTTTTTACCTGACCGTTTTGTTGTTGGCACTTGCCCTAAATGTGGTTATGAAAGTGCAAATGGTGACCAATGTGAAAAATGTGATAGTCTTTTTTCCTTAAATGAATTGAAACATGCCCATTGTAAAGTTTGTGGGAAGGAAGCAAAACTAAAAAAATCTAAACACATATTTTTAAAACTTTCCGAAGCAACTGACCTACTTGATAAATGGTTAGAAACAAAAAAAGAAATTTTCCGCCCTCATGTATACGCAGAAGCAAAAAAATGGATTGCAGAGGGCTTAAAAGATAGATGTATTTCTCGCGATATAACATGGGGCTTTCCTATACCATTAAAGGGTTATGAAAACAAAGTTTTATATGTATGGTTTGATGCTCCTATAGGTTATATATCTATAACAAAAGAACTTAGTGAACAAAAATATAAAGATTTATGGCTTAATAATGAAGCAAAGATATATAACTTTGTAGGAAAAGATAATATTCAATTTCATACAGTGTTCTTTCCTAGTATGCTACTTGAAGAAGGAAAATATAACAAAGCCTACAATGTTGTGGGACTAAATTTTTTAAACTATGAAGGTCAAAAATTTAGCAAAAGTAAAAAAATAGGTGTGTTTTGCAATGCCTTACTAAATGATAATCCTGAGGTAGATATAGATACTCTAAGAGCATATTTAACAACTATAATTCCAGAGAATAGAGATACCGATTATAAATGGGAAGATTTTAAAAATAATTGTAATGCAGAACTTGTTGGAAAGTTTGGTAACTTATTTAATAGAACGCTTAACATGATAAAAAGTTATTTTGATGGTACTTTAAATTATGAGGCAGAAAACGATAATTCTATTAATGAATTTGATAAAGAAATACTTTCAGCTATAAAAGAAATGCCTACAAAAATAGCCGAAAGTTTTGAAAAAGCAGAACTAAGAGATACTTATAAACTTATTATGAGTTATGCCACAATAGGTAATGGTTACCTTGAAAAATCGGCACCATGGCAACTTATGAAACAAGAAAAAACCAAAGAAGCAGAAAAGGTTTTATTTAATTGTTTAAATTTATGTGCTAGTTTGTGTATTGTTGCTAGCCCTATAATTCCTACTAAAGTAAAACTATTATGGCAAGAACAATTAGGATTAGAAGGCGACCCTACTACCTTAGATATGTGGCAAGAAGCAAGCAAATTAAATATTAAAAAAGGTCATGCAATAAAGGGTGTTCAACCTATATTTGAAAGAATAGATAACGACAAATTAGAAAGAATTAAACAAATTCTAGCCGAACCTTTTGATATTGCAGAACATTTTAAACAATAAGGATAATTAAAAATGATTTTAAAAAGTTCAGGAATTGTAAATGGAAAGATTTTAGATAAATATGGTAAAAGAGGAAGTGAGCAAAAGTTTGGTATGCCTACTTTATCACTGCCACTAATAATTGAAAACGCACCAAAAGACACAAAATCTTTTGCTATAATTTTTGATGACCCAGACTCTGTACCTGTTTGTGGTTACGAATGGATACACTGGCTTGTAGCAAATTTAACAAAACAAGAGTTAAGTGAAAATGAAAGTCAAACCAGTTTTACTTTTGTTCAAGGTAAAAATAGTTGGAATGAAAATTGCTATGGTGGGCCTTGTCCTCCTGATAGACCTCACAATTATAGGTTTAGAGTATATGCATTAAATGAAATGCTTAATTTACTAGGGGATTTTACTTTGCCTCAACTAGAAAAAGCCATGCAGGGGAAAATTTTAGAAACCGCTGAACTACGAGGTATTTATGACAATTAATGATAATACAAAAGAAATTATAAATAACATAAAACAAGGTAAAGTGGTATGTTTTAAAACTGATACTATTTGGGGGTTTTCTGCTAATAGTATAAATAAAGAAGCAATAACAAATCTTTACACCATTAAAAATAGAAATTTAGATAAACCTTTTATTTTCTTAATTAAACAAGATGAAGATATATTAAAATATGTAAAAGAAATTTCTCAAAATGCTTTAAAATTAATATCTACCTTTTGGCCGGGAAAACTTACCATAATTTTCGAAGCCAAAGATAATAATCCTTTACTTAAGCATTATAAAAACAAAAAAACTATTGCTTTTCGTATGCCTAAAAATGAGTTGTGCCAAGATATATTACAGCATTTAGATAATCCTATACCTTCTACCTCAGTTAATAAAGAAGGTGAAGTTCCATTAAACAACTTTGATGATATTTGTAATAATTTTGCAAATGAAGATTATTTTATTCTAAGACCACAACAAGATAATAATAGAAAAAAAGAAGCCATAGATTTATCTAATAACAATGCTTCAACAATAGTTTCTTGTATCGGGAATGAAGTTACTATTTTGCGAGAGGGTACAATTTCTAAACAAGATATTTTAAAATGTATAAATAGTTAAAAATTTTTATATCTTTAGTTTACTGACTTTTAAACTTATATAATTTATACAAAAAAACAAACTCTACAAAAATATAGTTAATACAAAAAACAAACTCTACAAATGTAGAGTTTGTTTTTTTAATAGTTTAAAAAAAGAAAAATATTAAAGGTAAATTTTTTTAACTTATTAAAATGTCTATTTATATCTTATTAAGTTTTTTAAAATATTAATATTCATATTTTTAAATTTAATTATTTTCTTCTTTTATTGTAATTGCTTTTTTATTTGTACCATTTTTAGAACTTTTAGCAGTGGTTTTAGCCTTAGATTTTTTGACCGCATTTTTCTTTTTTTCTGCCTCTTTTTTTGCAGCAATTTTTTTAGCATTAGATTCTCTTTTCTTTGCAGCTACTTTCTTTTTGCTTTCTATCTTTCTACTTTTAGCATAAGGCTTACGGGTTTTAGGTTCATTAGAAGTTTTACTATTAGTCTTTTTTAATTCTTTAACACTTTCCTCTTTATTAATAATTTCTTTTGATATTACATCTTGATTTTTTGTATTATCTTTATTAGCTTCTTCTAATATTTCATTATTAACTTCTTCTTTGTTTATAGAACTATTTTCTTTATTATTTAAAATAACATTCCCGCTTTGAATTGTTTCTTTATTTAAATTAGTTTCATGAATTTTATCATCAACAAGCTTTTGTTGTTTTACTTTTTTAGGTTCTTGTTCCTCATAGGTTGTTGTAAAATTCGTTCCACTAGTTAAATCATCTCCTGAAGCAAGAGTTGTCAATTTTTTTAACTTTCTAGCTTTAAGTAGAGCAATTTTCTTTCTATGTCTTTTTAAAATTATAACACTATGAACTGCGAAATATATACAAATTAATATTAATGTAATAAGTGTTAAAGAAATAGCAACTATTGGCAAAGCAGGACCATCAAAAAAGCCACCACCTATATCTATTCTTAAATAAGCTCTATCGCTATCTTCCCAAGCATAGTTATTTTCATCATTTAAACCTAGAAGAATAAACTTTTCATCTCCATAGATTATGTAATAAGGGCTATCTTTTGAAATGTTTATAGATTCTTCTGTTCCATCATAATTTTCTAAATCAAATTGTGGAGTAGCAACTTTAAGTTTTTCTATTATCCAGTTTATACTTAAATCGTTACTGCTTCCATTATTCCATTCAAAATTTTTATTATCATTTAAAGAAATGTTAACAATATACTTTCCTGCATTCTTTTGTCCATTACCACTTATTGAATATAGCGAACTAGTTGCAATATTTAAAACTTGAGTTTCTCCATTATAAGTAGTTGTAGTATTTTCAGCAATAGGAATTATTACAGTTTGCTTATTAATTCTCCAAATTAAATCGGGAAATTCACTTAAAGGATTATAGTTGTCGGTATCTAACAAAGTAAACTTTGCTTTTGCTTGATAAACCCCTACATCGGTAGCTTTGCAATCTTCATAAACAACACTAACCTTATCACGAGGAAATCCTGTAACATAAACTTCTCTAGCAACTCCTTTACTATATATATAAGGTTTAGTATAATTCCATCGCCAACTGGATATATCAATGTTACCCTTTTCCACATTTATTGAAAAAGTTGTGGAAACATAATTATAATTATCGGTTTCATTAGCATATATTGAAACTTTAAGGGCATTGCCTTGAGCAACCGTTAAAAACTGATTATCAATTGAATAGCTTATAACTTGTTCATTATTATTGATTGTAGCACCTGAATTTATTTTTTGCACTGCACCTGTATAAACATAATTCTTTTTTACATTTGTAGTATCAATTGTAGAAGTTGCCTTTAAAACTGTTATTGTAAAAGTTTTTGAAAATGCTAAATAATTTAAACTATCCTCAGCACTTACTGTAATTTCCTTATTATTTCCTTCTTTAACAGTTGTAAAAGTGCTATCAGTAAATATTAATTTTTGCTCTACATTATCAATACTAACGCAACTTTTAGCATCTTGTTCTAAAGCATTATAAGTAAAAGTTGTGTTTGAAATATTAACATTTGCGTTAATTCTTCTTATTCTCAAAACTTTAGTTAAATTTGAAATATCATAATTAATTTCAGTGGCTGTTAGAGTTGCTGTTGCAGTATAAGTACCTGCATTTAAAAATTCATCATAATAATTTTTAGTTACCCCATTTAAGGTGTTATAACCCGTAATTGAAAAAGATAAATTAACTTTTTCGCCACTCAATCCAAAATAGTAAACTGATATATTTCCTATTTGGTCTTGTCCTGTATAATCATAGTCCGATTTATTTTCAGGAGTTTGCCAAACTAAAGAAAGTGGTTTAGGGGTAATTTCTACTAAAAGTATATCAGTTGATAAGTTTTCATCAGCTATGTAATTACTACCATCTTCACCTGAGAATATAATATCACTTGGAGTTATTGTTACTCTTTTTTCTCCAACCATTGCATTTATGGTATTACCTATTATGGTTATATCTACATTATCCCCAGCTATAATACCTATAGGGTCAGCAGTAATATTTATTTTTGTTGTGCCATCATATTCTTTATCTTCTGCTTTTAAATTAGTAAAGAATATTTTTTTAGGAGCAATATTTATGTTTATAGGCTCCGTTCTCTTAACCCCATCAGCAGTGGTTACTGCACATATATAACTTCCTGATTCTTTACAATTTTTAATTTGTATCGAGTTATTCGTAGCATTTTCAATTAGTACATAGTCATTATTAGCAGCGTAATACCAAACATAACTAGTTGCTGTAGCAACATTACTTAAACTTAGTTCATAATAGTCAGCTTTGTATTCTGCTTCAAATAAATAATTACTATCTTTTGTTTCGCCATTAAATGATACTTCTATAGAAGACAAAACATCACTTGATATATCATCTAAGCTTATTGCGTAACTTGGCATAGAAAAACCAACACCTAATGTAAAAACACCAAGTGCAAACATAAAAACTATACATAAAATAAAAGGTATTTTATATTTTAAGTTTTTCATTAGTTTTCCTTTCAACAGTCTTATGAATAAAAAATTTATTATTATAAAAAAATATATTATTAATAAATTCTTTCTTTAATACACAATTAGTAAATTCTTATAATGTTTTTCAATTAATTTAAAAAATTTAGTTTAAAAAAGGCATCACAATAACCTCGTGATGCCTTTTATTTTTTATTATTAACTTAAGTTTGAATTGCAAATTTTAGTACGCATTATAATATAGTTAGATTCTGTAATAGCACCACTTTGTCTTAAGCGTTCTAATCTTTCAAGGTCTTGAATACCTTTTTGTGTAATATTTACAGGTATACCATTTTGACCAGGAACTATTAAAGGTGAATCTCCCCCTGCCATTTGTTGTGGTTGACTATATGTTTGTGGTTGTTGAGGTTGATTGTATTGAGGTTGATAATTATTCATAGGAGGCATATTAGCCTGCATTTGTTGACCTTGATAAACTTGACCCTGAGGAACATTATTGTAACCAGCATTTTGATTATAACCATTTTGTTGATAGTTAGCATTAGGATCATTTGCAACTTGACCTTGTTTAACTGCTTTTGCAACTTTGTTAATATTTGCAACGGCAAGCACAAAACATAAAAATTGTAAGAAAGCAAGAACACCTGTTACTATTACAAAAATATAAGGAACTCCAAACATTTCAGAAAAAGCATCAGAAGTATTTTTAACTCCTTCTACTAAGAAAGTACATACAATAACAGCAACCAAGTAAGCAAAAACCATAAATTTTATAAAATGCATAAAAGCACAAGTTTTTTTACATTTAGCAAATCTATAATCATCTTTTTTGCCTAAAGCAATTTCTTTGATTCCCCAAAAAAACATAAATAAACAAAAAACAGCAAAGACAATAGATAATACAAGATTTAGTGTATTTATTAAATCAGCATCAAGCGTAGAAGATAACTGCATAATAAGAGTTAGGGGAAAATAAACAAAAATAGCACTTATAAGTGTAACAATTTGCCCTAAGATTGCAACATCTACTAATATTTTCTTTACAGGCTCTAAGAAGTTACTTAGAACACCAAACACTGCTATTACTAGTAAAAGAAAATACATTATTAATGTAATAACACCCGAAGTCTTAACTCCACCTTTTTTCATAGATACTCCTTAAACTACTCTAGTTTTTTTTATTATATATTAGTAGTATATTCAAAGTCAAATAAATTTACAAATTATGCAAAACTTTTAGACATAGAAAAATGCTAAAATCGTTTAAATATGCATGATTTAGACTTTTTTTAACTATAACAATATAAGAATGATTTTTATAAAAGTGAATAATAAAATTTTAATAAAACATATCTTATAATAATATTATAACCTAATTTAAATAAAAAAATATTGACTAAATTATTTTTTTGATTTATACTATATGAAACTTAAAATTAAAAATTGTTTTTTAACTTATTTATGTATTAAACATTTTTTGTAAAAGGAGTAAAAAATGAATAAAGAAATACAACCAAATTATCATGAAGTTAAAGTTGAATGTGCTTGTGGTGAAACTTTTACAACAAAAACAACAAAAGCAGGAGACACAATTAAAATTGATATTTGCAACAAATGCCACCCATTCTTTACAGGCAAACAAAAAATTGTTGATGCTAGTGGTAAAGTTGAAAAATTCCAAAAGAAACACAATTTATAAAAATAAAAGCACGCAAAAAAAAGCGTGTTTTTTTATGTAAAAATTATCTAAAATTATTTTTTGATTAATAATTTAGGTAGTTTTTCAATATCCCCTGCCCCTAAAAATAAAAGTACGCAATCAGATAAATCCACATTTTTTATTTCTTTTAAAAATTGTTTTTTTGAATAAGCTCCTTTTACTAAAAAGTTAGGATTGCTTTCTAATAATTTTTCCTTTAAATGGTCGGCACTTCCTAAGAAATCATAATTTTCTCTTGCTGAATAAGTTTTTAAAATATATAGTGCATCTAATCCATCAAAACATTTTGAAAAACTTTCAAGTAAAGTTTTTGTTCTAGAATAAGTATGAGGTTGAAAAATACATATAACCTTTTTATTAAACACCTCTTTACAAGTTTTAATACTGCTTAATATTTCAGTAGGGTGATGAGCATAATCATGTATTACCTTACAATTTTTGTAATAGCCCATAAACTCAAATCTTCTATGGGCATTGTTAAAAGTCTTAAGACCTAAATAAATAGCTTTATAATCTATATTGTACTCTAAACAGACACTTATTGTAGCTAAAGCATTTTCTATATTGTGTTTACCATAAATATTAAGTTTAAAGTTTCCTATAAAACTTTTGCCTTTATAACAATCAAAAGAATATTTTCCATCTAAACCTAAAGAAATATTTTTAGCACATATAGAACTTGCATTATTTAAACCATAAGTAATTAAGTTTGTACTATTTTTTATAATGTTTTTATATTTTGAATTTATAAAACATTTTCCTGAAGTTCTTTGTTTATATGTGTTAAAAGATTTTTTTTCTCTTTCATATGTTTTAAAATAATCAAGATGTTCAGGTTCAATATTAGTAATAACACTTGTTGTTGGTTTTAAAGTTAAAAAGCTATCCCTAAACTCACAGGCTTCAGTTATAAAAAATTGTTTATCTCCTACTTTAACATTTCCTTTAATATAATCAAACTCTCCTCCTATATGTATAGTAGGATTTAAACCTGATACTATAAAAACATAAGCTATCATGGAAGTTGTGGTAGTTTTACCATGTGTTCCAGAAACAGCAATTACATTTTTATAATTCTTTGATATTATATATAGTAACTCTGACCTTTCAATAATAGCTATATTATGTTCTTTGGCATACAAAATTTCAGGATTTGTATCTGAAATAGCACCTGAAAATACTACCAACTCACAACCTTTAACATTTTTTTTATTATGTTTGCTAAAAACTTTTATTCCTTGTTTTTTTAAGCTTTTGGTAATATTATTTTTAGCAATGTCGCTACCCTTAATTTCTTTGCCCTGAGAATAAAGTATTTTGGCTAAACCACTCATGCTTATACCACCAATACCTATAAAAAAAATTTTATTAATGTTAGATAAGTTAATATTCATATTAAATTTATATGAGTAAATATTAAAAATTGTTTATTTTACTTTATTTAAAATAATTTAAAAAAATAAAAAAACTTTATTTAAAATGTTTGCCTTTTTTTTTGTGTTATAATAAAATTTACCTAGAAAGCCTTAAAAAATCATAAGAGGCAAATAAAAAGGAAGGTATAGAACTTTGAATATTTCAGATGTACGCGTAAGAATAATCAAAAAAGATGACAACAAATTAAAGGCAGTAGCTTCAATTACTATTGATGAATGCTTTGTTGTTCATGATATCAAGGTTATTGAAGGCAATCAAGGATATTTTATCGCAATGCCAAGCAGAAAAACTTTAGACGGAGAATATAAAGACATTGTTCATCCATTGAATACCGAAACAAGAGAAGAAATTAGAAATGCTATTCTTGTAGAATTTGAAAAAGCTCAAAAAGAAGCAGAATAATTTTTTTAATTTAGTTTTAAAAATTAAACAAAAATAAAAATCCACCAGTGAATCTGGTGGTTTTATTTTATAATAAAAACCCGATACTAGAAAGTATCGGGCATTTATTGATAAATGAATTTCCAATATTTGTATGGTTGTTTATTATCATCACAACCATAGGTAGTATAACATACATATTTATAATTGTCCACTGTTTTTTTAAAAAAAAGACTTTTTTTAATAAAAGTCTTTTTATATTTATAATTATACTAGATATTGATATTAATCAAACTTAGGTAAACTTGAATTTGGGAAGTTAAGATTTACACCATCTAAGGTTGGATACTTACTATCAAAATTCCAAGCTGATAAGCCAGCACCTGTTGCATCTATAGCATTTTTGAAATTATAGAAACCATTTGCTCCTGTAAAATCTGCTTCGGTTAGTCTTGTTCCATTTCTTGTAGGTACTTTACCATCATTCATATAAGCACAATTTCTAATAATTCCACAAACAAAGCCTGTTAAATCTGCACTTGAACCGTAACTTACACCAGAACTGTTACTAAATTTTGTTACTGCATAACAACCTTCAACAACTGTGCCAGCATTTAATGCAAATACTGTTAAACCAGCAACTGCACTAACTTCCATTCTAATAACTGACATTACATTTTGATAATTATAATTACCATTAGCATTTGTTAGAGAACAGAATGTATAACAGTTTTTCATAAAGCCGCCAGCAACAACTGAACTTAAACCACCAGCTAAATAACCTGTAATTGAAACACCACCATAACTTTTTGAACTTTCACCACAATAAACATATTGAACTTTACCAAAAGAAATTCCGCTTACACCGCCTGCATAGTAACCTTTAATTTCTTTCATATATGTTGCACATTTATAAATACTATAGTTTGATGATGTAGATTGTGCATCATATCCAACAAGACCGCCAACTATTGTACAATCATCAGTATTTAAGATGTAGTTACCTTTATCTATTGAAGTTCCTACACTTGAAACTATTGAAGTTGAAATTCTACTATCTTCATCTACAACACAATCAGCAATTTTTCCATAATTATAACCAGTAATTCCACCAACACAAGCATTGAATGAACCACCAATATCAAAAGTAGATGCTTTAACATAGGCTCTTGATATTTCATTGCTGTTATATCCTGCGATACCGCCGATATACATTTTATAGTTGTTACCTGATGTTGCTCTTACAATAGCATTTGCATATACATCAACTATTGTTCCTTTTGCTTTTGTTGTTCCATTGTTATATTCATTAGTTCCAACTATACCGCCCACAAAAACATTAGGTTTGCCTTTATAAATATTATTTACATATTGGGAAGATGAATTTGATTTTTCGTTATTATAAATAAATTCTTTTGATACTGAATAACTAATATTCCCTGCATTTGCACCAACTATACCGCCAGCAAAGTTTGCAACTAGTTTAACATTGTTTGAATAATTGTATAATCTTGATGTAGCTAAGTTTGAACCATTAGAACCCATTTTACTTGCAGTAATTGTTGCATAACTTATTCCAGCAAATCCGCCTGCATAAACATAATAACCATTTTCTACATTAATGTTGTTTACTTCTACATTATTTATAACAGTACCTGTATCTGCAAAACCAAATATTGTACCAAATGCTGAGTTAACATTTCTTGAACCAGTAACGTAAACATCAACATTATTTATTTTAACACTATTGATAACTGCTCCTTCACTTTCACCAGCAATTACACCAACGTATCTATATTGTTGTGCTCCATTTGTAACTATTGTAACAGTGTCAAAGGTAATATTGCTTATCATTGCATCAGAGCCCATTTTTTGAACAAGAGCAACACTTCCTTCAGTACCAATTTCAGAACCATCAATAATTAAGTTTCTTATAATGCAACCTTTTTTACTTATAAGTTTATGATTAAAGAATTCTACAGGTTTCCATACAAAGTTAGGGTCATCTTTGGTCATATCAATTTCAGTTGCAACTATATCATAATCTTTATCATTTGCTTTAACAGCTTGATATAATTTTTCTGCTGTATTAATTGTATCTTGAGTAGAAATATCATCAGGATTAATTACATAAGTTGAACCTACTGAAGAATGAAAATTAAGCATAGGATAATTATCCCCTGTAGGTATAGTCCAAACACCGTTAAAGTTCCAATATCTATTAGAATCTTGATTAACACCTATGCTTGTAATAAAGTTATTTTCATATTTAAATTCACTACTGTCTAAATATTTATTTGCATCACTTATTAAACTGCCATTATTTGCGGTAAGGGTTAGGTTAGCCATATTTCCACCATAATAACAACCTGTTACAAGTGCTTGACTATTTTGAGTATTAATAATACCACCTACTGCTCCTGCTGAAGTGTTTGTTAACTCTTCAGTAGCATAGAAATATGAATCATATATATTTGCAGTACTTCCAGTATTTTCGCCAACTATTCCACCAAATTTTGTGTTTCCAGAGGTTCCATTATCAACTTTACCTCTTGAATAACTTTCGCTTATTGTACCATTGTCATTAATACCAACAATACCGCCAGCTTTAATATTTGAACCTATAACATATAAGCCACAATCTTTTTTAGTTCCATCAAAGCCACATCTATCAATTTTTGCTTTAGATTGCATTTTTCCAGCAATTCCGCCAGTTGTTGAAGAAGCTGTATTCTCGTTAATAATTGTACCACTTGCTTCACTTGTTTGAATTATTCCATTATTAATGCCAGCAAATGCACCAATGTTAACTGCATTGCTAACATTTATATTTATATTTGTTAAAAATAAATTTTTAATTGTTCCATTTACAACTGAGGCAAATCCAACATTTTTATTTAGTGGAACTTCGCTATCAGTAATAATCATATTATTAATAGCAAAAAAGTTTCCATCAAAAAGTGTACCTGAAGATATATTAATAGGGTTCCAGTTGTCTGTAAGTTCAATATTATTTGATAATTTATAACTGTTACCAGGTTTCATGTTTAGAAGTTCTTCTTCGTTTCTAACCATAAAAGGATAATCAGAAGAACCATCACAAACTAAAACATCAATTACAAGTCTTGCATAACTACGATTGTTAGTTCTTATAACAATTTTAGCTTCGCCACCTTCTAATGCTGTGAAGAACCCTTCATCATTATATTCTAAAACTTTATTATCCTCATCTTGTTGAACTGAATAACTTAAAGTTGTATGAGTTGATCTGTTTCTAAAATCTAGCAACCCATTTTCGCCATCTGCCTTGATTGTGCTATATTTATCAACAACAAGATATGAACTTTTAATATAGATAACTTCGTTATCAACAGAAAAATAATAGATTGTTAAGCCGAGACTGACTACTGCAATAGCAATAACCAAAAACATTAAAAATCTTTTCATATTTCTCTTCCCTCCAAATTTGTTTAACATATTTTATAACTAAAACCAAAAAAAGTCAATAGAAAGCCATTTTTTAGGCATTTTGCCTAAATAAAAATTGATAGATTTTAGGGTATTTATTGTTTTTTGTGCATACTATACATATATTTTGTGTAATTTTTAACAAAACTTTACAAAAAAATCTTGTTTTTTCTCACATATTTACTTTACATATATTAAATAAGTTATATATTATTCCCTATATAAAATAATTATGCGTAAACTCTTTGTAGGTTTCATAAAGATTATAAAACCCTTTCTTATTTATGGTAGAGGGTTTATATTTTTAGTGTTATTATTCATTTAAAAAGTCGGTAGGTAAAGCTATAAACATTGTATCATTTGGAAAGAATAAAGGTTCCCCATTACACTTTTCACGCTTTTTTGTAAGTTTATTATGTTTGTCAACAGCTTTTAAAAATTTATCTACAATAAACTCTGCGGTAGATTTTTCATCTAACTCTACCCCTTCTAGATAGTTATTTATATTTTGTGAAAACTTAAATAAAAAGTTATATCTTAAATTAGTATTAAGCCCTATAAGTTTTTTAGTTCCTGCTTTAAAATCAAATCTACAATATAAAGTTAAATCAGCACAAAGTTTATCAACATAAGCATTAAATAATTTTCGAGATAATGTGTTTGAAGAAAAGTTCTCCTTATTGTTTTGATAAAATTTTAATAAGTCTATGGTTATTAATGGGATACCAAGTTTACCTGCAATAAAAGATAATCTTCTTCTAAGTAAATTTACTTTTTTAATATCGTAACTTAAACAAAATATACCTATTGGTCTGGTTTGTTTACCATCTAAAATTACAACATTATTATTTTCTTGTAGTGAATTATCTAAATTATTTCCTATTATTTGATTAGGAGTTTTAAGTTTAACAGCACTCCCATTTATGCAAACCTTAATATCTTTATAGTCTACACTCCTCATATTATCTACATCACTATCTAGTGGTTTCAAACTACAAAGATTAGACACTTCACTAGCCATTATAAAATTATTTTCGTTAACCTCATAAATAATTCCAAAAGAAAAATTATCTTCTTCTTTATCATTATAATTAGGAGGAGTTACTATAACGTTTCTATTAGATATTAAACAGGTTGCATAAAAATCTTCCTTTAAGTTGAAGGCTTCTTCAATATCTTTACTTAAAGTTAGCATATTAAGAGGCAAAGCCTTAACACAAAGTTTAAATTTCTTTTCATTAAAATTTTCTATGTCGCTAATTTCTTCTGCCCAAATTTTTTTAACAATTTTATTGCCATAACTTTCGATTTTAAAAATATTTTCGATTAATTTTACAGCTTTCTTTTTGTTGCTTTCATCTATTTTTTTATTAAAATATCCTAGTTCTGTTAATTCAGCTGTATCATTAAGTGCTTGCTTGTAATAGTCTTTTAAAAGAATCTTCTCCTCTTCTTTTAATGAATTATTTTCTATTAAAGAATTAATAGATGAACATACATCTTGACATAAATCTCTTATTGCTCCTGTATTTTGTAAATATTTTTCGCTAACCATAATAGTTACCTTTTTATCCTTTGAATTTATATTTTTCTCATAAATATTTAAAAAATATATTGTCTATATTTTATTTTTTAATAAATAAATTATAAGAGAAAAACATAATTATTATATCAAAAAAACTACTAATAACAAAATGCTTTTACTTAAAAAAGATAATAAAAAAAGTAAGTATTTTCTACTTACTTTTTTTAATTTTAATTTGTTAATATAACAAATATTAAAGAATAACTCTTTAAAATTATTGAGGATTATTAGGATTGTTTGGATCATTAAATCCAGAGTTATTAAAGTTTTGTCCATTAGGATTTTGATTATTCCCCATTTGGTTATTAATATTTTGCCCATTATAATATTGTGAATTATCAATATTCTGAGGATTGTTAAAGTTCTGAGGATTATTGAAATTTTGAACATTATTATAACTTTGAGGATTATTAAAATTTTGTATATTCTGATTTTGAATATTACCATTTTGAATGTTATTACTTTGAACATTACCATTTTGAATATTTGCAGTTTTAGAGTTTATTTCTTGCTTTGTGCGTTTTAATTGTTCTTGTCCAACATTTTGTTTGCGTTTTTTACGAGTTCTTCTTATAGATAGAACAACAATTAAACCTGCAATAAGAATAAATGCACCAACAGAAATAAATATAATTAAATTTCTATAATTTTGTGCTTCATAAACTTTAAAGCTAACTTTTCTTGTAGTAAAGTAATTATTTCCTGCAAATACAACAGTTACTTCGTAATCGCCTTGTGAAACAACATTTGTAACCTGTTGACCATCACGAGTGAATATAAGTTCATACTCTGGAACAATACCATCAACAAATTGTGATTTATCAAAGTTGATACTAATTTTATCGTTTAGTTTTGAACCATCTTCTCTTAAAACTCCATCTAGAATAAGGTCGTAATTAAATATTTCTTTTTGTTTAATTACATACTCTGCCATAAATATGGAACCTGCATCTAAATTATAATTTTCTTTTAAACTTTCATTAAGTTCTAAAATCATATAATAAGTGCCAGCATTTGTTTTGTAATTAAGTTCAATACGAGTTCCTTTCTTATCGTCAGCATAGAAGCCCCAAGTGTAATCATCACTATCAAGAGTTTCAATACCTATTGCTTTAACTTCAGGATCGTTGTTCATAATAAGGTCACCATAAGTTCTTTCAACAGGATTGATAGTTATGTTTAACGTGGCTTTATTAATTCTAAGTTCTTTTTCAAGAGTAAATGGTTTGCCATCCACACTTAAATCCTCAAAGTTATAGAAGCCACAAATAGAAGAATCAAAGTGAGCAATAATCTTATAAATTCCTGCCCCTAATACGGTATCTACATTAAGGGAAGTTTCATCACCAGTAAATACTATTTGGTCAGCTAGTTCTATACCCTTTATATAAGTGTATCTTATAGTATCTAGATAAGTTAAGTTAGGATTTGTTGTTGTTACTCTAGACATTCTTACTAAAGTTGGCGCTTTATTATAAACAATGGTTTCATTTTCTAAGAATGTTAAGGAAGCTATATCAGGATCTGCACCATTTACAAGAACGGTTATATCAAACATTTGATAACTTTGATTTGAGATAAAACTCTTATCCTTTGCTTCAAACTTAACTTGGCGAATTATATAACCTACACCTTTATTAAGAAGAACATCTCCATCTATCCAGGTTGTTAGGCTTCCATCATTTATTTCAACCCATTCACCAGTAAGTTCATTTAAGTAACTAACAATAATAGGAACATATACTCCGCCTGCATTCAAAGTAGAACCCCAAACTCTTCTTATTACTAAACCATGGTCAGGAGTATTTTGTACACCAGAAGAAGTAGCACTCTCATCAATTCTATAAGTTAAAACAGGAGAAATAATATTAATGTTAATACTAAATCTTTCAGATAGTGCAGAACCATACTCATGATAGTTCAAATTAAATTCACTATTTTTATTGTATATTAAAGCACAACTATTATTGCCAAAAACCAATTCTTGTTGAAAGTTAGCAAAACTAAAGCCAGCTGGTAAAGTAATGTTTAATTGTTCTATTGTTAGATTAGGAACATAAGTTTTTGTACCTATACTAAAGTCACCTAACAATTTGTTAATTTCAGTTTTTGTAAAGGTTGCTTTAATTACATAAACTTTAACATTTACAGTTACAGGATTATAATTGTTTTTGCTTCCAAATAATGTTTCAAAGAAGCCATTATCTTCCTTAGGATTATAAATCATTTTAAAGGTTTCACCATTTTCACCATTAACATTTAATCTTCTATTATATCCTTCTTGTGAAGCATCCCATATATAACCTGAGCCTTCAATGTAAATAGAACTTAATGTAAGGTTATTGTTATATATAACGGTAATAGGTTTATGTTCAAAACTACTTGGATTTAGGTCTCCCCTAACAATTCTTATAGTAACATCAATATTTCTTAAAGTTTCATAACAAGCAGGATTACTATTATAGCAAGCCTTATAGTTTGAAAGTTCGTAATATTCTAAGTTACCAATATTTATGTTTGCAAGAGATATTGAATCTGCTGGAACAAAATAAGTAGTTCCCGGTTTATAATCACCTGGTAAGTTTACTCTTACATATTCTCCATTTTCATTTAATACATAATAAGTTCCCGAAGTAGTTGCATTAACTGTAGTATCTATTTGATATTGCCATGTAAAGTAGGTTGGTAGTTCAATATCAGTTAGTTTCATGCCTGCAACAAATTTAAATATAAAGTAATTTCTACCTTCTTCATCTTTATAAATATCAATATCTTTAAAGGTACCATAACCAATGGTGTATTCTATTGTAGTTAAATAATCTACATAAAGGTCACTATCTGGATTATACCTTATATTTGCATTAAATGTACCAGCTGAGAATATTTCTACATTTCCATTACTCCAAGTAATAGATGTAATTTCGTTTAAGTTATTATCTACAAACTTTAAGTCTTTTAAATATTTTACTTCATCATATTTTGGAGTACTTAAGTCGGTTGCCGATTTAGAAACTATGTTAATACCATTAGCTTTTAAATCATTAAATTCTTGCTCAGAAGCAATAGGTTTTACAATTCTAAATGTTACGGTTGTTGTTCCTGTAAAGTTTCCTTTAAATGAAATATCAATGTATGCAAATTCCGTTTCATCTATATTGTTTCTATATTCTAGAATATAATCAACATCTTTAACTAAAGTTATAATGTGATTATCTTCATTTATAAATGTTATACCTGTATCTCCTGAAATATATGGAGCCTCAAATATTGGTCTTATTTCACCGCTTGTTTTATTTTGAGCTTTTATAGGAGGGATAGTGAATATATTTTTATTATATTCTCTTGCTAAAACATTAAATGTTAATTGAATGTCATCACCCTCATAATTACCACCTAATTTAGCTGTTGCAAACTTAATTGTTATAGTTCCAACATCTTTTTTATTTCCTACAAATTCTATCTGTTCGTTAGTTAAGGTAATTCTTTCTTTGTTTCCTATCAAGACCTCAAATATTCCTAAGTTTATATCTTCGCCCATATAATAACGGTCTTGACTATTTACAAATTTTACTTCATCAGAAGTTATAGTACGTTTTACAATTTCAAACTCAATATTATAAGTGCCTGCAAAATTACCTTGACCTTCTATTGTAACAATAGCTGTACCAACATTAACATTGTGTGTATATCCTGCTACAACAAAGTCTTTTCCGTATTCAAGTATCTTTGTGCTACCGCCACTAAGTTTAAATTCTACACCAATAAATTCATCAACAATAACTTCGTTATGATAGTTGTAAATTTGAGGGTCTATATCTTCATAAATAAAGTATCTTTCATCTAAATCTTTAGGAACAATATTAAATTCAATAACTCTTTCGCCGGTAATATTAGCTTTATTTGTTTCGTTATAATTTCCTCTAATAGTTAATCTAACTGTACCAACATCTGTATGATTGCCAGTGTAATAAGCAGTATAATCAACACCATATTTTAATATTGTATTGCCTGCTTGAAGCATTCCAACAATAACAGATTCTCCGCCTATTGAGTCAACATAATCACTAAAGTCTTTTTCAATATCAAGCCCTGTATAAATTTCGTCTTTTAATACTCTATCATTAATAATAATGTTATCGCTACCTATATCAAGTGGAGAAATATCAAAGTGATAAATAACAGTTCCTGTAAAAATACCATTTGCACTACCAAAAGTAATTTCTACTGCACCACCACTTGCAACATCTTTATTATTAACACTATCACCATTTTCAAGGGTGAAAACCTGTCTTAGAGTAATATCTGCAAGAGACATTGTATATGCAGGAGAACCATTTGTTTCTTTTAATACAACTAATAAATCATCATAGTGAAGTTCTATAATATTTCCTGTATAATAAACCTCATGACCTTCGGCAATAGAAATTATTACATCATCTGAAGTTATATCTATTCTTCTAATATCAAAAGTTTTTGAAGTTAAACCAGCGAAGTTACCAATAAAGTTTATTATAACTTTTGCTTTATCATTTCCAGCAATAGTTAAACTTTGATTCCTTTCATAACTTAAAGTGTAATCTCTATTTAATTGTAATACTTTATCGGCACATAGTAGACTATTAACAACAATATTAGGGTTAGGAGTAATTTGTCTACCAGTATATCTATAACTTTCATCTAAGGTTATATCAAAGCTTGTTTCATCATAAGGTAATGGAACAATATTAAATTCAAAGGCTAATCTACCTGTAAAATTATTGTTACCAACAATAACAAAACTTGCTTTTTCTTCGCCACTTACATTAATGTTGTTTTCATAACTATCACTATCTATAGTATAGATAAATCTATCATTACTTAATGCAACACCATTGTATAACAAAGTAAACTCGTTATAACTTGGTTTTATTTCTGACCCAGTAAAGTTAAAATCGCTAATTACAATTTTAAATTCATCAGCATGTAAGCCTATATTTCTAGGTACAATTACAAAGGTTCTATTTAAATTATCTTTATAATTACCTAGCCCTTGAATTGTTACAGGTACAACATTACCTACATTTATATTATCGGTATAACTAATAGTATAATCAACATTAAATACTAAGGTTTTAGAACCATCTGTAACAATAATAGCATCATTTGGAGTAATTTCCTTACCAGTATATTCTTGGTTAGGGATTGAAGAAACATTAATATTTTGTGAAGTTAAACTACGTGGAGTAATAACAAATTCTTTATAAACTACTCCTTTATAGTTACCCTTACCAGTTATAACGATGCAAGCTTTTTTACCATCAACACTAGCATTAATATTATCGTACTGAGAATTTTCTCTATTATCAATGCTTATTGTATAATCAACATCAATAACAAGAGGAATGCTTCCCTGAGAACTTTGATGGAACATTGTTATGCTTGGTAGAATAACTGAACCTGTATAAACTTCATCTGGAATATTAGGTATGGTTATATCTCCACTTGCATCACTGATATCTTTTTGCTCAATAGTAAAATAATTAATAATATTTGAAGCATAATTTCCACGACCCTTTGCACTTAACACAGCCATACCGACATTTGTATTGCTTACATATTCAAGAGTGTAATCAATATTAAATGTTAATTCGGTATAAATGTAATTGTCGCCAGATTTAGTGTAATGATAAACCTTAACATCTTTTTGAATTGCATCTGAGGTGTATATTTCATTTGAAAGAGTGGTATCAGGAGCCTCTGAAACTTGTACACCAGTTTGATAAGTTCTAGAAGTTATAAAATAACTTGTATCTAAATCTTTTGGTTTGATTGTAAAGTTTTTATTAAATGTACCTTCATAATTACTATTAGGAGCAAAAGTTATAGTAATGATTGCATTTTCACTAGCATTAATATTATTGGTATAACCAACTGTATAATCATAATCGGTATCATCTTCGCTTTCTTTGCCATACATATAAAGGAAATAAGAAGATTCACCATTACTATATAAGTAAGAAATTGAAGTAACATCAGGAGTTATTTCTGACCCTGTGTAATAATAACTATCCTCTGAGAATTGTAATAATACATTATTTGCCTGACTTTGAGAAATAGACAATTTTTTAATACTAAATGTTACAGTTGCATTTCCTGTATAGTTGCCTATACCTACAATATCAACAGAACCTAAATTATGAATAACCCCTTCACTATCTTCATAAGTAGCATTAATATTTTCACCATAACCCACAACTGCAATAGTTGCATTTTCACTTAGACTTAGATTATTATATGTTCCTATAATTTCATCTACACTAGGAGAAATTCTTCTGCTAGTAAAGGTGTAAGTTTGATTTGGAGCAAATACAATATCCTTAATATCTTTTTGAGCAATAACAAAACTTGTATATTTTGTACCTTTAAAATTGCCTATACCTGTAATAGTTACACGAGCAGTGCCCGCATTTTTATTATTTTCATAACTTACAAGATAATCAATTTCAGGGGTTAAGGTTACCTTTTGTTCTTGACCATCTATAGTCATCATTCTAAAGAAATCAATAGTAGGTTCAATATTTCCTATAGAGTAAGTTTGTTTAGCTATAGGTGCAATATTAAAACTATCTAAGGTTGTAAAGTCTAAAGCAGTAATGCTATATGGTAAGTAAACCACGCCAGTATAATTGTTATAACTAGACATAACAGCACCAGTTATAGTTGCCACAACAAAGTAAGAACCTACGTTAATACTTCCATCAGGTAATTCATTTTTCATGTTATCAACATAAGAATATTGATCACTCAATGTAAATGAAATACCTTTTGATGTACTATAAAGATAACTAACAGTTGGACTAATTGCTGAACCTGTGTAAACATACTCTTTACTTGTTTGACCATTAAATACTAAGGAATAATCACTGATATCACTATCTACAACAACTTGAGGAGTAATTGTAAATTTAATATCTTTGGTGCCTGTAACATTATTTCCTCTTGCTTGAATGGTTATAGTTGCTTCGCCAGCATTAATATTAGAAGAATAATAAACGTTAAAGTCTTTATTTACAAATAAATATTGAATTGAATTATCTTCTCTTCTAATAAATACATTACTTCTTTCTTCTGCCCCAGACATATAGGTAAATTCTTTAGTTATAGAAGAAGCGGTATATTCAACACTACTTGTTAAGTCGCTACTAATATCAACATCAGCCAAATTAAATTTTGCAATAGAATAGGAACCAACTATAACGCCTGTATAGTTTCCAGTTGGATAGAATAAGAATGTTGCTGTATTATTTCCTGCTTCAATAGCATTTTGATATTCTATATTTTCATATGCAACTTCTTTTTGGTTGTAGATTATAGTTATTGTTGGTCTTTGAACTAAACCATTATAAACACAATTACTATCATTAATTTCAATTCTTATACCTTCAGTATCAGCACTAAGAGTTTGTTTATCGACCTTTAAATCGCCATAAGCATCACCATCTATAATATTAAAAGTATAATATGGGTGGCTCATTTCTTCTATGGTAATTCTATTTGGATAAGTATCTGCTTGTAAAGTTAATAAATCTTCACCCAAAGCAGAATTGATTATTGCCCCTAGTTTAATAGAAGCAATTACTGCTTCAACTTCAGTATTAAAATTAACAAATTCACTTTCTACAAATTTAAAATTACTACCTTCATCTTTTACTATAACACCAGTACCATATGCCATTGTAGCATTAGGGAGTTTATTATCTTTGCTAAAGGTTAATTCTTTCTTAGCAATCTCAATATCATTAGGAGCAGAAGTTCCTTCAATAAAACTTCTTTCTTCCCCTTTATCATTAATAGTTATTCCACCCTCTTTATAACCTTTAATAACTAATGTACCAACGGTAACAAATCTTACCTCAGCATAAGTAACAAGAGTGCAAATTCCTTCGCCAGTTGCAGTATTTACTTTGCTCTTAAAGTGTCTTATTGCATCATTATTTTGGTCAGTAATATATGTTACAATAGTTCCGCTAAATGCAAGACTACTATCAACAATAGTATTATTAATTGCTAAATAGTAATTGTTTACAGTTAAGTTTGTTCCGCCTGTAATAAAGAATTTTATTACATCACCATATTTAATACCTGTAATAGGAGGTTGACCTAATATTTCTGAATATTCATCACCAACAGCATAATACAATTTAACATTAGCTTGTGGTGAATTTGATGGATAGAATTGTTTTGAAGGCTTTTGATTAGATAAGTTCTTATAGTTTCTACCTTTAATAGCATTGGTAACACCATCATAACCAAAAGATGGAGTATAGCCACCGCTATGATATTCATGATAAGTAATTATAGTATAAGAAGTATTATCGGCAAAAGCATAGAAATCTATGGTCTCTTTAAACATTTCATAATATTTAGCAAAAATTGAACTTGGTGATTCAGCCTCAATCTTAGCGGAATATAATTGACGAGAAATTACTTGCATTTGTCCATTAGATGGATCAGTACTTCCTGTAGTAAAGGAAATTGTTCCTCTAGGTATTTCTGCTTTTTCAGAGTTTGCTCCAGTAAATGTAATAAGAACAACTGTAGTCCTTGCTTCTTCATCTCCTTCACCTTCAGGTGCGACACCAGTTTTAAGAGGTATTACATTCCATTTAGGAGTAGCAGAAGTAATTGAGTATTCACATTGAACAGTGCTTTCATTATCTATTTTATAATTAGTCATACCATCTGGAGTTAAGCCAACAGATAACTTATATCTTCCCACCATATAAGATGAAGATGTGCCAGCAAAGTTAGTCCAGTTGCCATCTTCAAGATATTGATAATCATATCTTAAAGGAGAATCGTTAGGCATAACTCCTTCTATAGTAGGTTCTGGTCTATGCTCATTTCCATCATAGATATATTCTCTATTTGTTCCATTATCTAAGAATTGAATTTTAATATAAACTTGATTTATTTTAAAAGTTATATTAGTTAAGGTATCTTCTGTGAAAGCATAATTATTTGCAGATACTCCGCCTAAGGAAACTATTATATTATAACTTCCCGCATTTTTCTGAGTAAAGGTTACAACAGGGCTTGCACTTAAATACTTATACATAGGGTAAACTTTATTTTCATCAATATCTAAGATATTACCCTGTAAAGAAATTGATAGATTTTGAGGATTACCATTATATGAATACATGGTGTCAGAAGGAGGAGCAAAAGTTAAGAGAATAGGGTCTATTATCCAACTTCTATTTAAATCATTTTCATCTAGTCCTTCAATTGTATAGTTATAGGCATTAGCACCATATAAAGAACTAACTGTACATCTATAATTTCCTGCATTTATTGTAGAGTTTGTAATAGTACTATTAGAAGATGTAACAAGATAATTGGCAAAAGATAAATTAACATCTTCATCTGCTACAGCTCCTACAATTTCAGGATAGAAATATCCTTCAGTGCCATCATAAGTTTTTCTTATAATTCCGCCTTCTGCATTTGCATCAGTTGGCAAGCCAGACATATTCCAATTAATATTTACCACTTGTGGTTTTATTTGCCACTCTAGTACAGCAAGAGAAGAATTAAAGGTATAGTTATTATTATTTAGTCTTGATACTCTTGCAAAGTAAATACCAACATCAGTTTTTTGATTGTTTTCATAACCATTGTCGTTTGCTGTAAATGGAACAACTACTAATTCATCGTTTAATGCTCCTTTAACAGTTGCAGTTACAGATTTCAAACTTCCATCATAATTAAATGCACCATTACCATCGTTATAGTTCCAATCAAATGTTACATATGCTTGGTAAATAACCCAACTTCTTGTTAAAGCTGCTTCACCATAAGCTGATAAACTATAGTTGTATCTACTATCACCAATTAAGCCAGTTACAACTGCAGTATAATCACCAGCATTTTTACAATCACTTAATTGTGACAAGATTTGTGTATTTGCACTATTTGAAGGAGTAAATGAAATTTCATATTCAAACTTAACATCTTCGCCCAATACTAAGCCACTAGTTGAAACAATATAATAATACTTACTATTAACTGCATCATAAACCCAAGATGAATTATTTGATGAACGCCATGCAATTTCAATTTCTCTAGGAGTTATTGTCCATTCCCAAGTTCTATTTGAACTATTTTCAACATCATAGTTTTTAGCTTGAGGGGTATTTCCTAAAGATTCAATATATGCTGTGTAATGTTCACCTGGTTTATTTGCATTTCTCATAGAACTATTCCCAGCAATTACACAGGTTGAAGAAGTTATTATTGCACTATCACTAGGAGCCACTCCACTCATTGTAGGTCTTGGTCCTTGTTCTGTACCATCATATACAAAGGTATTAGTATTCCAATTAAAGATTACTGTTCTTTTATTTATTTTCCAATATTTTGTAGTGTTTGCTCCTTCCAATGTATAGAAAGAATCTTCACTTGCAGAAACAACACACTTATAATATCCAACACCTAAACAATCAGTAGCATTTAAAACTTTACTCCAAGTTACTTCATCATCGTCATAACTTTGCCAACTATCCCAATTTTCAATATTGTCTGCACGATAATACTGCATTGTTAAATTAAGTGTTGTTCCATTAATTAAGTTAGAAGCTACTCCTGTAAAGTAAATAGCATTTTCACTTCCTCTACTACCTAAATAGGTTGCACTATCGCTTGTAATAGAACCGCCAATATTATTGTTGATATTATTTCCAACCCAAGTAATGTTAGCTTTGCGTTTTAAAATATACCATTCATTAGTGCTGGTAGCCTCATCTACAGTATAATTTGGATTTGATACCTGTGTTGCTTTTGCTAAATATTTACCAACATTAATTTGGCTATTTGTATAAACATTTGAACTATAATCATGAGAAGGTATAGGAATAACTTCTGTACCATTAGAATAAGCAACAACTGAAACAACATCATCACCCATAGCATTTAATACACTGGCAGTAACAACAATAGGATTACCATTATAGGTATTATTAAAGTCGCTAGAGGCACTGGACCATTCAAGAACAACAGCAAGTTTATCAATTCTCCAACTTACACGCCATTCATAAGAACGGGTTAATTTATTAGAAAAGATATAATTACCTGTGTTATTTAAAGTTACAACAGCTAAATAATTACCAGCATTTTTACCGCTATTATCGCTTATTGTATAATCGGTGCCATAAGTTAAAAATTCATTTTCTTTATAAACATTTCTTACCTTTATAAATACATCTTGATTTAATCCACTATATACAAATGGTATAGTAGAGCCATCGCCATAATCAAGAATAAAGGCATCGGTATGAGTTGTTAAATCTATTTCAGCAGGAGTTATTGTCCAACTTTTTTCAATATTTTCCGCATTTTCTAGTGAATAATTATCTCCACCCATTCCTGAAACAGCAATTACTTTTGCTTGATAAGTAGAAGCATTTATGCAGTTTCTTTCCATAAAGGCAATTAACTCATTAAGGTTTAATCCTGCGGCATCAAAATCAACTGTTATATTAGTAGCATTAACATTGCCTGTGGCAGTTATTTGAATATAAAAAGTTATTTCATCTCTTTTGTTTGCATTTAATACATTAAATAAGAAGTATTGTGCACGAGGACTTGATGAGTTTGCATCATACACAATAGTATCATTACTCCATACAGCCCCTTCAGGTGCAACACCATTCCATTCAAACTTTAATGGTAATGGAGTTATTGTCCATGAAGTTGTTAGATCGGTTTCTACAATTTCATAATTGTTACTATATAATCCCTCAACAATAGCTGTTCCAGTATATGAACCAACATCAATAACATCAGCACTTTCTAAACCAGCTCCAAAACTATCGGTATAAGAAACTCTTATAGTTACTCCACTTTCTTCTCCTGAAATAACTCCCGATAAACCAGTAACATAAAAGAATTTTGCACTTCCATCGTAAACTAAACTTTCGGTATTACTACCCTCCCAAGTTAGGTTAATTGATTTTTTAGTAATCTCCCATGCTCTAAAGGTATTACTATTATTTTCATTAAAGGTATAGTTAGGGTTGCCAATATCTGCAACTTTTGCTCTATATCCGCCAACAGCACTTGCTGTTTCTTGATAATAACTTGTAGAATTAAAGTAATCATGAGAATAAGTAATATTAAAGGTATCGTTATTTACAATATCATCAGGATTTACACTGGCTTTTACACTATAGTTATCACCTTTGTAAACAAATCCGCCAACATAATCCCAAACAAAAGTAACTTCTTTAGGATTAATCTTCCATGAAATATCGGTTGTCTCATTTGCTACTAAAATATAGTTGCTTGCATTAGTGCCACCTAAACCAGAAGAAATATCAATACTTGCATAATATTCGCCAGCATTAATACAATTTTCATCACTCTTTACATAGGAAGTATTAAAGATAAGCTCATCATTTCCTACTAAATTTGAAATTTTAGGAACAAGAATAAATGGTTGCCCATCGTAAACACTTGACCTTTCTTCATCTGAGTTTGCAGAGGTTAAAGTTCTATCAAGAATGGTACCATTATCGTTTATTTCCCAAACGAAAGTTATTGTTCTTGCTGTAATTTTCCATTCACAGAATCTAGGTTGATCATCACCTAGTTCATAATTAGGATTTAAAGTTCCAATAGTTACTGTGCAAGTATAAGTTCCTGCTTCTCTTTCTGAATTGCCCTCAGTAGATAATCCAAGAACATCGGCACCAATACCACCCCTTATTGTTGGATTAAACGTTTGATATTCTCCATTCCATTCAAAAGTAGTAATAGTAGGCCAAATAATAACTAAAGTTGCTTTTTCAATAGTCCATGTAAATGTTTCTGTTCCCAACTTAATTTCATAGTTATTTTCATATGTTTCAGTAAGTTCTACTAATGCGGTATATTTTCCTGCTAAATTTTTATAGAAATCTTTAGAATAGGTATAAGCATCTTTTAAGTCTATTTCTATATTATTGTTATTATCCTTTCCTATAATAGCACTAGAAACAGCTGCCCTATGATAAAGTTTATCATAAACTATAGCATTAACATTTACTCCATCAATACCCCAAACAAGGTCTAATTCCTGTTTTTCTATAACTAACGTTATACTATAAACTGAACTATTAAGTGCGTGATAATTACTTGATTGTTTATAATATGTTTCGTTTAAATCAAAAACATATTCACCAGGGTCAGCAAAAATATAAACACCATCTTTACTTAAAATAAAGTATTGTCCCTTCATAAAGTCGGTTCTATTTTTATCGGTAACTTCTAAGTAACCAACAATCTCAACAAGTACATTATATTCGCCAGCCTCAGTTAAAGTAATATAGTTGTTTTCACCTTCTACAAATTCCAGTCTATTATCAGCATTTACAGTAAAGGTTGTTGATAAATTAACTTCTACACCAGCATTTGTTAAACCTTGAACAATAAGTTTTAAAGTTAAATTATTGTAAATTTGTTCGTTGTCACTATCTTTTAACGAAGCGGTTATTCTATATCCATTATCATCTTCACTTAAATATCTATAAGTTTTAACAACTGTATAAGGATCTTCATTGTTTGCTAATTCTTCGTGAATAATAATATCATTTTCTATATTCCATCTATCAATAAATGCTTGTTTTTCAGTAATGCTCCAAACAAATCTGAAAGTTCCTTCATCTATAGGGTTTGCATAGTTAGGATTATAATTTTTTATTAGTAAACTGATATATCTTCCTATATCTACATACCCAATATCGGTTGTATCCATTGCAAAAGTATCTTCAGGGTTTGCAACAAAACCTATATTATAATTGTAATAAACGGTAATATAATTTTGATTTCCGCTATCATCAGTATCTCCTACTCTAGCAAAATTTAATTCTAGAATAATGTTATCGTTTTCCACAACATTACTAAATGTAGGAACAAGTGCATGTTTTACTCCATCTTTTTGTTCATAATCGTTTTGATACTGGCTATTAGTAAACACATCAAACCAACCATTGATATCAAGAGGTAATGGAGTGATTCTCCAACCTAACGAATTATATTTTAAATAGTAGTTAGGGTTATCAATAGATATATCCATTGTGTAGTATTCTTCGCCAATATTTGCTAAAGTTTCAATAGCCCCATTGTTATCAGCACTTAGTTTTAAAACTTCAATATCATCTTCAAAACCAAATTGACCATCAACAAGAACTAAGTTTGTACCGCTATCTTTTCCGTTAGTAAATCTTGCATCAATAGGAGCCCCTGTATAAGTAAAGGCGTTTACTTCTAAGCCCACTTCTAACATTGCAGGTTCTATTACTACTTGAACATAGTCTGACATTGCCTCTCTTGAAATCATAAGAGTAGAAGATGTAACACTTACTTGAACTTTATAGTTCCCGCTTTGATTTACTTCTCTTATTTTTAAAGTATCACTTGTAGAATCTGGAACAAATTCATTTTCTTTAAACCAAGTATAACCATAAACAAAATCATCGCTTTTATTTTTAACTTCAGCCTTTAATACAACTTCTTCGCCATAAGTAAAAGGATTAGCATTTTCGTTAGTTATAACAACTTCTATAATTGGGTCAGCCACTACCCAAACAATGTAAATATTACAATCTGCACTATCACCGTTTTCATAGGACATTTCATAATAAACTTGGGTACTTAAATCTATACCATTTATAGCGGCTCCGTTATCATGCATATAACAGAACATACCTATTGCATATCCAGCCTTAATTACTTCAACTTCTCCGGTTTTTGTTTTTAAGATGTTTCCTTTAATATAGTCAGCATAAGTATCGCCATACTGAACTTCAAGTTCATATTTTACTCTATCTTCTTCTGGTACAGCAGGTACCTTTGGAATATAATTATCGGCATATACAAATAAAGAAAATTTCTTAGATAGTTGAAGGGTATCATGTCCGCCATGAGTAGTAATTTCGGTAAGTTTAAAGATATCTGAACCAACTAATGTATAGCTTTCTAAAGTTTTTTCATAGAAATCAACTTTATCAACAATAACTTGCCCTAGTTCTCCAACAAATCCTAAAGACAACTCTATGTTTGTATCTCCACTAAAAGCTCTCTTTTGAATTATTTGGTCCGGATTTTGCATATAGATTTCACCATCTATAGCAAGTGTTGATTGACTGTTTCCGTTAGTACTTGCTTCAAAAGTTAATACATTTTGTATTGCATCGCTATTTTTAGGTTTGTTATTAAAGTAAATTGCACTACCTTTTGTAGCAATATTACTTTTTAACTCTCCACCTCTAATAATTAAATTAGCATTAGTGTTTTCGCAGGTTGTATAAATTGTACCTATGTTATTTGTTCTATTAGAACTTATGTTAATGCTACTCCAAACCCCAGCACTTTCATCATAATTAGGAGCAAGTTCTAATACTCCACCATTTTGATAAATAACACCGCCATTATTTAATGCTCTATTATTTATAGCAGTTAAACCATGAATTAAAACTTCACTATTTCCAGCAATATATAATACACCACCATTTCCACCATCACTGCTATTTATTTTGCTTGCTAAATTATAATAGATATTAGCAGAAACAATTTCTAGATAAGCACCATTAATAACTGCAATAGCTCCACCATAACCACTTGCAATATTACCTTGAATGGTTACATCTTCAATGTATAAATTGCCTTCATTTCTTATTGCTCCACCTAAACCTGAGTTTGTATTTTCACTACTATTATTATCATTATTTTCTAAGGTTACACCTTTAATAATGCTTACGTTACCGCCACTAAGAATGCCAATAATAGAGCCCACACTTCTGCAACCTGCATTGGTTGAATAATTATCATTAGTAGGCATTGTATCAGCATTATTGCTTGTTTTCCAAACAGCACCACCGCTTATGTTAATTGAACCATCTTTAACTTGAATGCCATCTCTTTTAATACCTATATTTAAGTTACCGTTTTTATTTACTGTTATCATTTCAGAAGTAAACATTTCACCTTTAGTGTTTCTTGTTCTTGAAATATTTACTGTAAATCCATCATTTGTTCCCCAGTATTCTTCACCAGTAACAACATAAGTTTTAGCAAGATATATTGTACCATTATTAGTAATGCTTCCAACAGCTTCTTCCATAGTAGCAACTTCACTTATTCTAGTAAAGTCACTATCAATATAAAAGCCAACTTCACCATTTGAACCTGCACCATAATAGAATTTTTCTACATAAACACCCACTTTAATAACAAGTGCAACAACATTATAACTTGAATTTGTTGGTACAAAATTGATGTAAGCATCTTGCAAGCCTATATCATTAAATTCAAAACTATCAAAAGCCCAAACAAATCTTCCACTAATTTTTTTGCCATTATATTCAGCACTTCCGCCAACAAGTTCAGGCCTATTATCACTACCTCCTGGACCTGCGGTTGTTGAATAAACAGTATTTGTTATTAATTCGGTTTCTACATGAGGTTCTTCAGTAATAACTGGAGTTAAACCTCTAATATAAAGCAATCTATATCCCAAATATTCTGGAGTGCCAGAATATACAATTCTAAAGTGAATATATTTTTTGCCTGCAACACTCATAGTTGGTTTTTCAGATAACCATGCAGAATTATAAGCAGGTTCTTCGGTATAATCGCTTGCAATAAATTGTACAGTAACACCATTAGGGTCCTCTAAGATATCAAAACCTATAGAGTGCTCTGCACCATCATATTCGCTAATATAATCGGTTGCTACATAAACAAAACCAAAACTATTGTCATTAGAAGATTTTGAACGACCTAAATAAATAACGTTATTATCTAAATAAATATATTTGCCTTCTACATCTGTAAAGAATTTAGAAACTATATTTTTACTAGACATTTCAAAATTCTCAGAATATGCAATAGCAATAGCACAACTTTCTTTTGTATTGTCACTATTAACACCAAGACTTGCATTACTATTTAAACTAGTTAATACTTTAACTTTTGCACCATTATCAGTTGAACTTTTTAAGAAAATATTAAAGTTATATTTTACTGCATCATATACTTTATAATTTTCGTAAATATAGGCACCTTCACCAACAACCAATTCACTATCAATATCCACATAAACTGCACCACTTGTGGAAATATCTCCTACAAAAGTGTTATTTAAAATTTGTGCATTAGTAATAACTAACTGTGAATTTTCACCTAATATAGATACAATACTTCCGTAAATTGAAGCAGTGTTATCATATATTTTGCCACCACTTAATAATAAGTTAGCCCCATTAGTTACATTGATAGCACCACCATGTGAATTTGTTGACTGATTTTTATATATGCTTGCATTTTTAACTTCTACATAAGCATTTCCACTTATATATAAAGCACCACCTGATTGTAAAGCAGTATTTTCGCTTAAATCAACCTTGTCTATAAGTAAGGTTGCTATTTCAGACCCACCACTTACATAAATTGCTCCGCCATCACTATCGGCCTTATTATTATAAATATATCCACCTGTAATAGTTAAATTAGAAACTCCCACATGATTAATTTCATTTAAAGAGCCTTTTTCAGTTACAAAACCTTTGCTAGCATCATTTAAGTTACCTTTTGCTGAAGAATAAATTGCTCCACCTTGATTTGCAGTGTTTGAATAAATTTCTCCACCAGAAATAACAACATTGCCATCAACTGCAATAAGAATTGCTCCACCTGCACCAGCTGCATAATTGGCATAAATTTCTCCGCCTAAAATATTAAGGCTGCCACTTTGAATATAAATTGCTCCGCCCTGAGTGTTTGCAGAATTATCAAGCATTCTTAAGAAGTTTGAAATTTCAACTGAACCACTAGAGATATAAATACCACCGCCATTATTAGCAGTATTATTTGCAATTTCTCCACCTTCTAATTTAAGATTTCCACCTATGCTATAAATGCCTCCACCAAAACCAGAAGCCCCATTTGCTGTATTTGAGTAAACCAATCCACTATTAAAATTCATAGTTGCATTTTTAACATAAATTGCTCCGCCATCAACAGCCAAGTTTTCAAAAATACTGCCGCCATTAACATTTAAGGTTGACCCAGCATTTAAATAAATTGCTCCGCCAAAGCCACTTGCTACATTAGCATAGATATCCCCACCATATATATTTAATGAGCCTGCTTGAACAAATATTGCTCCGCCATTATTTCTTGAATTGTTATTACTTATTACACCGCCATAAATATCAATAGTACCAGTACTGAAAATTGCTCCGCCATCATTATTACTTGAACCAGTACCATACATTTGGTTACCTATTATACTTCCTGATTTAATTATTAAATGACCAGCATTATTTATAGCACTACCTTTAACATCAATAGAAGATTGATAATTCATAGAAGCATTTCTAATTATTGTACCCGTATTAACAATTAAAGTAGAACCATTTTCAACATAGATGAGAGATTCTCTTGCCATAGGAATAGATGCACCATTTCCATCAAGAATTATATCTTCAAGAGTTAAAGTTGAGTTATTTGTAACCTTAATAAAACAAATTCCTTGATAATTACCATGTCTTAATATTTTTACATTTGGAGCAGATAAAGTAGTATCACTTGTTACAGTATAAGTACCTATCATATAAATAGTCCCATTATTATTGCAAAGTGATAAAGCTTTTTCTAAAGTTTTAACAGCGTTAGTAATAGAGTCTCCTCTATTATTATCGTTACCTGATTCTGCGTTCCAATAAACTTCATTTAACTTTCTATCTGCGTTAGCAATGAACAATGAAAAATCGTAAGTATCAACATTTAAAGCGTAAGCATCATTTTTTAATATACTAATAACACTAGCATTAATTTCTATAAAAGGAGTAGGGTCTATATTAACTTCTTCGCCACTTGGATAGGTCTTAGTAAATGAAGCTAGATATCTACTATCCATTTTAACTACAATGTCATTAATACTGCAAGAAGCAGGAGTTGGATAAAGAGCAATATAAACTATAGATTTTTTATCTAAATTACCATATTGATATATTACGGTTTCTTTTTCTTCGCTTGAAATATCGGTCTCAATAGCACTAGTTACATTAAGTTTACCAGAAAGATAAACTCTGCCACCTCCGCCTACACCAACTTCTTCAAAAGCACCTGCTATTTTAGAGTTAATGATATAAAGTTCACTATAAACATCTCCTGATAACTTTCCTACATAAATTTGTGGATAAGATGCTGATCCACCATTTTCTATAAAGTTAGAAGATATAGCAAAGAAGTTATTTGCAACTTCGGTACCATTATCTAAAACAATGTTGTTTCCACTACCACCAAAGGTACTTATTCCTGCACCTGATAATATTGTGCTTGTGTTTTGGGTTGAGATACTATTGTTAAATATTCTTGAACTATTAAAGTTTGCTTCATTAGATAATACATAAACTGCACCATATAAAGCAATGCGGTCACCTGTTTCTCCTGTATATCTTGTAAAGTTTGAATGAATTAAAACATTTTTAAAGTTTACACCTGCACAAACAATACCACTACCTGCAAGAGTGCCACATAAGGTTGCAGAAGAAGATGCAATTACATTGCCTGAAATAGTAACGTTTTGCATAGAACTATTTGAACCATTAGCATTATATATGCCAGCACCTTGACCATTACATGTATTATTAGTAATTATTGCGTTATTTAAAATAAAACTATTTTCAAAATAAATTCCGCCGCCATAACCTGCATTAGAAGAAAAACCAATTGCTCTATTTCTATCTACTTTTATGCCACCATAGGAAGATATTCCAACATTTGTAACACTGTTTGGTTTTGTTCCAGCAACATACATACCTCCACCAAAACCTGCTGTATTATTAGAAACATTTAAACCAAATATATTTTTTAATTGTTCAAAATAAATTCCGCCACCATAGTTGTTTGCTGTATTGTTTGTTATGTTTGCTTCGTAAATAGAAACATTAGCATTTTCTACTATATAAACACCACCACCATTATTAAATGCTAAATTTTTAGTTATATAAGCAGAAAGTATATTTGCTGTAACATTATTACCTATATATAAAGCTCCACCATTAAAACCTGAGCAATCATGAATGGTTAAGTCACGGATATACAATCCTAAGTTATTACCATTTGTTCCGTAAACATATAATGGAGCACCATTTTCACCACCATTACAGTTATACATTTCCACACCATTAATAGTTACATTACCATTTGTACCACAATCGGTAATTTCAAGAGCTCCTCTTGTGCCAGTTGTATTACCCTTAGTATTATGGTTTTTAAAAATGATGTTACCACTAATATTAACTGAACTATTTGGAGCAAATATTTTAACCATTGCACCAGTTGTAGCAATGTTATTGCCATCAAAGATTAAAGTGCCAGCCATACCACTTTTACCTATTTGTATAGCACTCATATTAACATCTTTATTGCTATTAATTTCTAATAAAGAATTATTATTTAAGGCATGTCTTAATAAAGATATTGTCATTACACTATTTATAGTAATTACACTGCTTTCGGTACTTGATAAAGAATAAGTAGAAATCATATAAATAATGCCATTGTCTTCCATAGAATCAAGTGCAACTTCTAAACTTTTTGTAAAGTATTTGCTTGTTTCATCTTTTATTTCAGCACTTGAAACCGAACCATTAACATAAAAACCTTGATAAGAACCTTGATTGATATAGAATAGAGCATCAAAGCCACCAACATAAACAAGAATAGTAAATTCACATTCATCAAAGTTAGCACTATTAACAGGTACAAATTTCATTGAATAATATTGATACCCTTTTTTTGTTGCTGTTCTTGTAGTTGGAATAGACCATTCAAAATTACCAGCAATTTCAAAGCCATCAAAACTTGCAATACCTCCAACTATTTCAGCTTCGCTTAAAGTTGTAGGATAAGTTGAACTTGATATTGTTAATCCCTTTACAGTTGGTAAAGTTTGTATAGTAACAGTTTGTTTTTTAATTATTACACTAGCACTACCTGTTACTGAATTACTTCCTGACCTAACCATTACATAAACGGTATATTCTCCAGCATCTCTAAAGGCGGTTTGACCTTCAACAAGATCAGTTACATAACCGCTACCTTCTTGAGTTGAATAATAAATTTGATAGTTTGTAACACCTAAAACTTCTACACCTACAGTGTGTAATTCTCCATCATAACTACCTATATAATTACTTACAACTAAACTTAATCTATTTGAAACATTTTCGGTAACAATACTTGTAGTAACTGCCCCTGTAGAAGGACTTTTACTATATTCAAGTTTTAAAACTTTATTAACATCATCACTATAAAATTTTTCAAAATCACTGGTTGTAAGAGTATAATTAACACCACTAGCAATTCTTGCTGAAGCTGCTTTTACACCAATAGAAGAACCTTCTTGTAAAGTATCTACTATGCTTAAAGCATTTCTTTCAATATAAAGGTTATTACTTAAACCTCTTTCACCTTTAACATAAAGATTTGTTTCGGCATCTTTTATACCATTTTCATAATTTTCTGAAATAAAAACCATTCTAGCAAAGGTAAAGGAAGTTGCTCTTGCATAAAAACCAGCCCCTAGTTTTCCTGTTGGTACACCATTACCTGTAATTGTAGTGTCATAAACATAAATTGAGCCATTATTAGAATATACTGCACCACCATCGGTAGAATAATTACCTTCTATAACAACCCCATTAAGACGGGTAGAACCGCTACCTGTAATAAACATTGCACTACCATTAGAGGCTGTACCAAACGAAAAATTACTATCAAATATATTTAATGCTTCTGCCCCAGAAGAATAAATTGCTCCGCCTTGACTTGCAGTTGAATTAACAATATTTATTTCCCTTAAATCTACTATAGCAGAAACAGCATAAATTCCTCCGCCCTGATTTGCTTTAGAATTATTAAAAGTAGAATTTTCAATAGTTGCATTACCAGAACCTATATAAATATTTCCACCATTTAAGCCCTTATTTTGGTCACAATTGATATTTGTTATTGTTAAATTACCAGTACTATAAACAGCACCGCCATAAGTTTTATTTATGTCTCCGTTGCCAGTAAACTCAACATTTTTAATTACTATTGCACTTGCAATGGTACATGAAGCTACTGCTCCACCATTACCTACATAAGAACCTGATGCTGTAGCATAATTGTTTACAAATAATCCACTATTAATTTTAACTACACCATCATTTACAGCTATAGCACCACCAAAGGTGTTTCTTGAACTGGAAGAAACAAAATTCCCAATAAATTTAGTAGGATTTGTAGAACTAATAGCATCAATAATTAAACTACCTAAAGTGTATATAGCACCACCATTAAAAGAAGAATTATTTTCACTAAAGGTACAAGAATATATCTCTAATAAAGAATTGCTACCTGCAAAAATAGCACCACCACCAAAATCGCTGGAAGCATCGTTTGAATTATTTCCTGTAAAAATACAATTAGTTAAGGTTGTTGTTCCATTTAAAACACAAGCACCACTAGAAGCAACACTGTTTCTATTGTTACCAACAAATTTACAATCGGTGATATGAAGTTCGCTATTTTCTATCGAGTAAATAGCAGAACCTATACTTGAAGAATTATAACTAAATTCACAACCTGTAATATTAAATGGTCCTGCAATAGTTACATTAACACAACTTGCATTCTTGCCAGTTTTGTTTAAAGTATTATAATTAAATACACAATTTTTTACTTCTTGTTCATAACTTGTTATTTTTAAAATACCGCCTAATTCTGTACTTGTTGTATTGTTAAGAAACTTAACCCCATCAATTAAAGCACAGTTGCCCATTTCAACTATAGCCCCTGCGATATTGCCTTCTACATTAGAGTTTGAAATTATTGTATTTGTAGTATCTGCAAAAATTACAAACCCTGCATCACCATTATTAAAAAGATTTTTATTATTATTTATTTTATAATTTTTAATTTCAAGAGTATTATTATTTATTTTATCTCCAGCAAAAACACCTGCATAACATGTAGGGTTTATTGAATTTGACTGATTGCTTGATAATTCACCGCCATTAATTAATATTTCTTCGCAAAAACTAAAACTGATTCCTCCTGTTATTCCACCTGTGTTTCCAGTAATATTTGTGTTAATAATATTAGCACTAGGATAAACATTTTTAGAAATGTCTCCCCAAACCTTTATGGCACCTTCACTAGCACCAGCATTATTATAAATATTACTATTTTCAATATTTAATATTGCACCAGAATTAACAAATAAAGCACCTCCACCAGATAAATATTCGGTACCATTAGTAGAGTTTAATCCGCTTTCACCTTTATTTTCAAATATGTTGCAATCAATTATATTTAATAAATATTTATTAAAACTATTATTTTTTGCACCCATAAAGTATATGGCACCCGCACTTGCAAAAATATCAAAGTTATCGCCATATGCTCTACCAATATTATTACTAAATGAAGAACTTTCTATTGTAACAAATTCACATTCTACAAAATAAAATGCTCCTGCATATTTACTTGATTGGTTATTAATAAATTCACTATTTTTTATTACACAATCACTTTCTATATTATCAAAGTATATAGCACCTGCAAGGCCCGTAGCTTCACAATTTGAAACTTTTATTCTTTCGATATTAACTTCATTTGCTTTTAAATATATTGCTCCGCCATTACCATTAGAAATAGATTGTTCAATTTCAACATCACTAATTTCTACAATAGTTTTTGCCCCACTACTTGCGGAATTTTTAGCATCAATAGAGAAAGTAGCCCCATTATTTCTAGCTCTATTATTAATAAATTTTCCACCAGTAATATTTATTCTATGTTCTTTTAGGTTATCAATAAGTTCATCAGTTGTAGTTGCTCTTAAAACACCATATTCTCCTGTGTTTGAAGAATATTCACCACCTGTTATTTCAATGGTTGCCCCACTATCTAAAGTAAAAACTGAGCCGCCTTCCGTTCCATTAGCTGTATTACCTGTAAATTTTCCGCCATTAACAATTACTGAAGAGCAATACTTTGCATATACACCACCAGGGCTAAATGAAGAGCCCTGATTATTAAGAAATTCCCCATTTATAATAGTAACATTGCTTGGTTCTCCAGTAGCGGAACCCACTTCAATACAGCCCTTACCTGTTATTCTATTAGCAGTTATTGAAACTTTTCCTCTACCATTAACTTCGCCTATTACAACACTAGCATTATAACTAGCATTAATAAGGTTTTCAAATTCATTATCTTTTACAGTAAAATTATAAAGACTAACATCAGCAAGATTTCCTAAAACTACACCCTTAACATTTGATTTTGTAAATAAGCCACCATTAAATTCATTTAATGCATTATTTTGATTTGCTTGAAGATTTTCACTAGCAAGTAAGTTTTTAAAGAAATAACCTGAAGTTATAATATCTGTAAATAAGCCACCATTAACATAAACATCACAACCCGTCATATCAAAGATGTCTAAACTTGTATCATAATCTTTTATAATAACATTATCATAAATGGTTAAAGAACTATAAAAGTTATCTATCACCATTACTCCGCTATTACCATGCTTACCATCAAAAGTTATGGTACCTTGCTTTCTTGCATCTTCTGAACCTATATAAATTTCGCAAGGATTTGCTAAATCATTTTCAAACAAATAACCATTATCTTCATGATAGAAAGTTAAATCGTGACTACAAGCAATTTCATATCTACCTGAAACCGCTTTAACATCAATAGCAGAAAGAACACAAATATCTTTAATGCCATTTTTTTCTACAATTTCTAGTGCTTTAGGTAAACTTGCTATACTTGTTTCTTCGGTTAAACCATCTCGTGAATCGTTACCATTTTGTCCATCAATGTAAAGAGTATTATGTTGTAAAGCAGTTTTACTTAATATTTTATAATTAACATATACACTTTCTTCTACAATTTCTATGGTATATTTTTCTTCACTATCAACTTCAAACATAAAGAAAAGTTCTCCGCTTGTAGAAAAGTTACCACTAATAATTGTTCCATAACAAATTGCTTCACCATAATCATTTCTGATTATTGCACTTATTTTATAAGATACTTCGCTTGAAACTAAACTATCATTTAAAGGAAGATTACTAGATTTAGTTCTTGCATTAAAATAATTTAAATTTACTTCAACAGCTTTTTTATCTCCTGCAATTTTTTCTTTGCTAACTAAATTTGTTACATAAAAATTTTCTTGATATCTTCTAGCATCTTTTAAATAAACAAGTCTTGCTGATTCATCAAAAATTGTTGAAACGTTGGTTAAATTTGAACTTGCACTGCCTGCACGCAAAGAAGTATCTTCTCCTAAAATTAAACCAATTTTTGAAGCATCTAAAGTTATGGCAGGTCTTACCCCTATATTACTATCACTTGAAGTTGTTTCAATACTTCCAGTATTAGTTACAAAATAATTTTTTAAACTTTCACTACCATCCTCGGTAACTCCTAATGAATAGGTAATATCTTGAGTAAAACTATAATTAGCTCCCCCTGTATAACTTCCCTTTACACCTGTTGCAATTGCAAAAGGAGTGCCTTGAGAAACTCTTTTTTCTTCAGTATCAAAATGATTAACAAACTCGTTATAAGATAATAAATAAACTTTATCTTGAATAGTTGGAACAGGTTCTGCTTTAACATTTAATTTTATACTACCTTCTGGAATCTCTAGGTCAGTTTCGGCAATATAAACGCGAGTAGAAACATTTATTGCACTTTCATCACTTTCGGTTACAAAATATTTATAAGTAGTGTTATAGTAGTGGTAGTTTGTTTTTTCATCTCCACCACGAGAGCCTGTATTGTATAAAGCATAAACATCGTTTAAACTTCTTGTCTCTGCTTTTATAACTTCTTGTTCTTCACTATTAAAAGCTTGGGTCAAAAAGTTGTGATAAGTAGAATAGTCATAACTATAAGGAGTTTCATTATTAACTGCATATAAAGTGCTGGTTTTACCATTTAAAAATAATCTTAAAGATGAATAAGCATAAGAATAAGCTGGGATATTATTATTTCTGCTTGCAAATAAAGTATCCTTTGCAATTAAATTTATAGAACCATTTTCATTATTTAAAACAATCCACTCAATAGGTTCAACTTTAAAATAATAAGTATTACCTGCTAGATAAGGATTATTGTATTCAGTTTCTCCCTCTGCTAATGGATTTTTAAATGGAGTAACTTCTGAAGCAATACTTGAAGTTGAATATCTATCTGCATATGTATTTAAAGCATAATCGCCACTTACAAATTCAACAAACTTTTCACCTTTATCAAGTTCTCCTACTTTTCTTTTAACAGTAAAATATCCCGTTTTAACATTGTAGGAAATATCATCATTGGAAACATTTTCAAAACCATTATTTTTACAATAGGTGTCAAGTGTAAATTCACTAATGGGAACATTACTTGTGTTTGTTATGTTTGAAGTTCCATCCTCATTAAACCATTTGGTTAAACCAGAACTAAACTTTAACTTGTTTACAAGTGTTGAAAGTTCACTAGCATTCTTTAACTCTTTTTGAGGATATTCACCAAATTTAACAGTTGAACCAATGCTTACTGATGTGGCAGTACTTTCGGCATTTACTCCCAACCCTTTAGATACAAATAAACAAGCACTAAGACCTGTTAAAAAACAAGTTAAAGCAAAGATTACTGAGAATATAAAACTTACACTTTTTTTGGTTTTCATTTTCATTGTTTCCCTTTGTATTTTTTTGCGTTTTTTATTTAATAAAAATATTCTAAATAAATAATTACGCGTATTTCTTCATTAGTTAGTATGATACAAATATTATATATTATAGGCATTTTTTTAACAAACCTTTTTTAATAGATTTTATGCCCAATATAGAACTTTTTTATAGTGATTTTGCTTGACAAAATTTTATTAGTTTTATTATCTAATTTTGTTTGTTATATTGCTAAAAATATGTACATTTTTAACTATTTTTTCTTGATTATTTTTATTATTTTTTTATAAAAAATTGCTAATTTTTTATGATTTTTTTGCTATTTTTTTATTAAAATATTTAATTATTTTAAAGCATTTTTATTAAATTTTTCTAAAAAATTTTCATATATTTTTTGTGTATTTTATCTATTTTTTAATGCTATTTTGTTAAAAATTTAATAAAATATTTAAAAATTTAAACCTTTTTTAACTGCTAAAATGTCATTATATAGTTTCGTTTTTACAATTTTCCTGAATTTTCTATTTGCAATTATATAGATTTATAATATAATAGTACTATTAGTTTACTAGTTATTTATTATAAACTATACATAATAACTAATTAAATTCATGATATGGAGAAAACAACATGCCTATTAATGATAATAAAACTTCAAAATCTATAAATTCAAAATCAAGCACACAAAATTTACCTAAATCTTCTAGGTCAAATATAAACTCACAAAATAGTTATTCAAAACCTGTTAGTACAAATAGAGGCACCAATTTTAACTCTTCAATAAATAAAAATATGAACAATAAGTCGGCTTTAAATAGTACTAAATTAGCAGGTTCTAGCACTCAAAGTAAAAGTTCTACTCCAACAAGTCATGGCAGTAATTATAACAATTTAAATTATGGCAATTACTCTAACCAAAACAAGACCAGCGAGTTTTCAACTAAATCCACTAATTCAAAACCAGCTAACAATAAAAACAAAAATGGTCAAAATTCCTTTATTTTGTTTTTTAAAAATTTCTTTAAAAAATTTAAATCTTCTAAATTCAGAGTGGGATTTGTAGCATCTATATTATTAATAGTTACTATGTTTTCAGTTGGTTCATGGCTAGACACAACAGTAACTTTACTTGCTTTAAGAAATCAATTTTTAATGAATGAGGCTAGACAATCTTATGATGTAGAAAACTATAAAACAACTACCGCTGTAGGCTATTCTGGTGTCATAACCGACCTCGTAGATAGAAATATCCCTAAAAAGACTCAAGATGAAGGACTACCTACTGGCTACCCTAAATATGGCTATACTTTAAAAACAGTTTTAGGCGATGCAAATGCCCCTTTAAGAGATGCCCTTATTAGTGAAGCAAATTCCCTTGCATCTGTTGATACAGCTAACGCAGGTAATCCTAGTAAAAAAGGTGCTTATAAATGGATTAATTCAAATGGTTATTTATATAATGGCACAACATCCGACCCATCACCAGCATTAATGGATGGTAGACGCAGAAAACTTTATAAACATACTGCTTCAGTTGGTCTATATCTTGGAGATGTTTCTGATAGCGAACAAGGTGTAGTTAAACAAATTACTATGAGACCACGAGGATACAATGGCTATGGAGTTACAGGGCTTTATGCTCCTGCTGGCGAAGTTATTAAAGTAACAATAAGTGAAAGTGATATGAATGCCACTGGCGGTTTAACCTTCCATATAGGTCAGGCATTATATAATGGTCAAGCAAACAATATTTGGACTGAAAAAAATCAAATGCAAAGAATTCCTGTTTTACTTAATACTCTTGTTTTAAATAAAAATACAACTTTTTACGATGAATCAACAAAAACATACACGGGCTATATTGGTTCCTTTATTGGTGGTCCTATTTATATAAGAAACACAAATGCTACTTTTACTACCACAATTTCAGGTGCTGTAACTTATCCTCACTTTATTTTAGGATACACCACAAAAGGTGATTTTGAACAAAGCTTAAAATCATCTGTCCCATATTTCGATTTAGAAGTTTGGAGTTATGGTGTACTTCATTCAGGGCCTAGACTTTATGCTAGCAGTTACTCATATGATGACCTTTATAAAGTAGCAATACTATGGGAAAAAGTGTCCACAGTTACAACAACAGGTTCATCCCAAGGTATAGTTTTCCTATATGACTCATTTGTTGCAGCAGGTGCCGCAGTTGCATTCCCTGGTAGAAGGTCAGTTAATTGTCCAGCAGACTGGATGAGAAATGCTCTTAACTATAATGGTATTGTTAATAGTGGTTCATGGGGCAATTTCCATGAATATCATCATAATTTCCAAGGCTTTGGTGTTGGCAATGGTGGTGAAGTAACAAATAATGCAATGACTCTTGTTTCTTATGCTCTATTTACTAAAATTTCAGCAAATAGAAGTATAGGTTCTTATGGAGCACAAGGACTTGGTGGCTGGAATAGTTACACAAGTGCAACTTGGGCATTAAGTGAAGTATTAAAAATGAAAACTGGCGGAGCAAGTAATGGTAATCAGGGACTAACATTATACGCAACCCTACTTCATAATTTTGGGCCGGAAAACTTTATTCAATCTAAAGTAAAACAACAAAGCAGAGGTTACGGGCAAAGTTATACTGGTTACTTACGGGCATGGCAAGAAACCACTCATAATGATATGACATACTATTTTAGAAATATCCTAAGTGGCACTTATAATCACCCAGAAAATGGTCCTACCGAATTTGGCATAACTGATGATATTGTTAATTCATATAAAGATACTACTCTTCCATTGTTTGTTCCTGTATCTTGTATTTATCAAACAGGAAGAACATATACTTATGATAATAAAAAGAAAGACATAAAAACCATGCAACCTTATGTTATTCCTTATGGCGAAGAATTTACTATTGACCTTAGAAAATACGAATTAGGAACTGGTAATATATATAATCAAGGAAGCATAGTTTTACCTAATGATTTTAACTTTACAGTAAAATCAACCCCTGTAGCTGAATATGGTCAAATAGTAGAAACTGAAACCGAGGGAGTTTATACCTATATCCCAGACCCAAATCATAAAGAATCAGGTGAAATAAGAGTTACCCTAGAACTTACTAAAACCTCTGCTTTTGAAAGTGACCCAAATTTTGGTTCTAGAAATATAGAAGATGTAGAACTAATTCTTGAATTTGAACAAAGTTATGAAATGAATAAAAGTGTTTTAACAAGAACAACTTATACTTACGACTCAGGCTCTGCTTATACCGATGCTGTAACTGCATTTGAAAACAATTATGCAGGATATTCATCAAAAGAACAAGTTGACAATAAAAATAAAATCCAAAACTGTAACACTGACATATGGTACACAAATCAAGAAGGCGATAATGTTCCATTAAATAGTGTTGTTGAACTTAAAGGAAAAATTTATGCCGATGAAACAGCAAAATATAGAATATCCATTCGAGGCAGATGGAATGTAGCTTTATTTGTTTCTTTTGATGAGGGCAAAACTTATGAAAAAGCAGCACATTTTGCTCAAACAGCAAACAATTATAATTTCCCAACAGCAGAAGGAACTTATGCAGATTATGAACTAGCTGCTGGAACTTGGGTACATTTTAAAGCAGTTATGGTAACAGGTCAAAAGGGTGGTACCACTTCGTTCTTAGGTGTTGGTTGGGGCAAATTTGTTCCAGAACAAGGAACCATTAATGAAGACTCAGGAGAAGTTCAAGATTATGCTCCTGAACATGTTAATGTAACTTATGCAACAGCTTATAGAGATACTTATCAATTCTCTGACAATAGTTTTGAAACTGACTACATGTACAAAAGAAATTACTCTTATACCTATGGAACATCTTATAATACTAATATTAATTATTTTCCAAATATTAAAATAGTTGATACTACTGGTTTTCCTTCAAATTATCCTGGCGAAAATTTGATAGATTCTGATGAAAACAATGTCTGCTCTTCTCCTACTTCAATGGCAACTAAACCATGGTCATTTACTATAGATTTAGGAAAAGAAATTACAGCAAATAGATTTGTTCTTTCAGGATTTTTATATAACGGTTCATCTAATAAAAATCAAACTCCGAGGTCAATAACCTTATGGGTTGGTAAATCTTTAGATTATTTAGAAGTTATAACTAGTTTTGATGATGGAGCTGTAAGTGGCACAACACTAGCCTTTAATTTTGATGTTAAAGAATTTAGATATTATAAACTTGAAGTAAGAAAAACAGCAGAATCTTCACAAAATGGATATGGATATGCGGCTATAAGAAATATCAATTTTAGTTATTCTCTAACTGGTAAACAATTATCCCCTGACTTAGATGATTTTACTTATTCTGGTAGTTGGAGAGGAAAACAAACTCTATCATCATTTGGTCATGTATATATAGGCAAAAACGATAGTTCAATATCTTTCAACTTTACTGGGTCAAGGCTTGCAATATTATCTTCTAAAGCATTCACTAGAGATTTTGTTGTTTTCATAGATGGCATAGAAATGGCTTCAAGCGATATTGTTCAAAATAATAGCGATATTGTTGTTTCCTATCTAACAAAAGAACTTGAAAACAAGGAACACACTGTAAAAGTAGTTTGTAGAGGCGAATCTAATATAGACTCCTTTGTAGTATTTTAAATAATAGATATTAATATATTGTCAAAAAAACTAAAGTAAATAAAAAAGCCATAATTAAAATAGTTATGGTTTTTTTTATTTTAAACTAATAAATTTATAAAAAAAGGTATGAAAATAAAATAATAAAAATAAAAAATATATAATCTTTTTATTAAATACCAAAATATGTATCTTTAAATTAAAAAAAAATGTTGACACAACAATAAAATTAAATTATAATACATATGCTGTTAGTTGTGGTGGCGTAGCTTAGGGGTTATAGCATTCGGTTCATACCCGAAAGGTCGTTAGTTCAAATCTAACCGCCACTACCATTTTTAAATTAAATGGTTAAATTAAACAATAATATGGTCCCGTGGTCAAGCGGTTAAGACATCGCCCTTTCACGGCGGTATCATGGGTTCGAATCCCGTCGGGATCACCATTTTCAATATATTGTGTTTGGTTGGTAAGAGAAAAATACAATATATGGTGCTTAAAGAAGATTGATTTTTCAATCTTCTTTTTTTTGAGTAGAATTTGAGTAGAATTTATTTAATATTTCTATCTCTTTTTTATCACTTGTGATATGTGTATATACTTTACTTGTAACATTACTTCCTATGTTATGACCTACCCAACTTTGTATAATATGTTCAGGTATGTTTTGGTTTTTACAATTTGTAATAAATGTATGTCTTAGGTCGTGTATTCTATAATCTTTATTAAAGTTACATTCCTTTAAAATCTTTTTAAAATTATCTTGTATGGAATGGGTTGTATATTTAAACAATTTGCCTTTAATTTTTAGTAATTTGGTTGTTTTTAATAAATTTATGGTATTATTAAATAATGGTACTTTTCTATTACTATATTCATTTTTAGTACTAGATATTTTGTTTTGTTCATTTTGACTTTTATTAATAATTAGTAATTTATTATTAATATCAAAATCTTCATTTGTTAGGGCTAAACATTCTCCCCTTCTTAAACCTTGATAAAGAGCAATCAAAAATATAATTCCATTGTTATTTAAACATTTTTCAATAAATATGTTTTGTTCTTCTTCTGTCATTGCAGAACCACATTTTTTAGTATGTTTAGGTTTCTCTAAAATAGAAAATATATTTTCTTTTGTAACATTGTAATTAAATGCTTTTGTAAAAATATCTTTTAAAAATACAAAAGTCTTTTCCCTTTGTCTTTCACCTTTAATATTATTAATTTGTTCTATTAATTCTATCTTTGTAATTTTACTAATATCTTTTTTAAGCAATTTTTCATTAATATTTTTAAGCATAAATTTATAATCATTTAAAGTACTTTCTTTTACTTTTTTAAACTTAAAAAGTTCAAGCCATTTTTCATACCAGAGTTGTAAAGTATAAAACTTTGATTGTTTTTCTTTTTTAAGTATCTTCAATTTCTCTTTTAATTTGTCATAACATTCTTTTTGAGTTTTTGCACTAATATAAATTTGTTTGCCATTTACTCTATATCTTGTATACCATGTATTACAAGTTTTGTTTTTATGTATAGATATGTTTTGTAATTTCATTTCTTGTTCAGTATCTCCTTTTATTTGAGTTACTGAACTTTTATTTTCTAGTTTTATTCCACTTAATTTTATTAGTTCTAATTCTTGTTGGTTAAAATTATTGTTTTGTTTTTCTAGTAAAATTCCTTTAAGTATTCCATTAATAATAGCATTGCGAATTTTAATTTGTTCACTTAATTTATTTATTTCTTGTTCAATGTTTTGTTTTTGTTTTATTAAGTTTTCTTGTTCTTCAATGTTTTTTTCAATTTTTAAACTTTCGGTATATATAAAAATTTGAAAGCAATTCTAATTGCTCTTTTGTAAATTCCATTCTTTATATATCTCCTTTATGTGCTAGTTGCACATTTTTTAAGTATATAAAAAAAGTTTCGTTTTGTGAATTAGTATATATTTTATCTCAAACTACATTCAACAATATCTACCGTAAAATAAAAGTTTGTAGTTGCTAAATGTCTATATACATACATTTCTTTTATATCTATATCGGGTAATGTAAGTTCAATATAATCACCATATTTTAAAGTAAATCGTTTAGGATTAATATCCTCACAAGTTTTTTGTTTTATTAAGTACAAATTATCATAAGTTGAATTTATTGAAAAGTCTTGAAGTTTTGTAATTCCATATATAGTTTTTCTACTATTCAAATTATTTAGAAGATAAATTGAAATTGATAATTTATCATTTTGTATTTTTAATGATTTTATTTCACATCTAATTTCATTTCCTCTATTAAACTTTAGATTATTATTAATATAAACATTTTTAGGAATTGTCAAATTGTAATCTAAAAATCTTATTTCATCTTTGTATGTTAATCTTGCTATTAAAGTAAATTTTTGATCTTCACTTGATACATTTATTTTTCCCGTTTGAGAATTGCATATTTGTTCATTTGATGAACTCCATTTTATAGATACAATATACTTTTCTTCTATCTTTATTTCTTCATCTAACTTTATATTATAATATACTTTTTTGTTACTAGGAAAATATTGTTCCATTTTTTCTACTGCCTTTGATATAACTTCATTATCAGTTAATTCTTCTATTGGGTTGCAAGCAAAAAATAAAGAGGATGAAATAACTACTAATAATAAAACTAAAAGATATTTATATATTTTTTTCATATGCTTTTATTCCTTTATATCAGTTTTGTGCAATTAAAAAGCCTTTAAGTTCTGCAAGAATTTTAATTTTATTTATTTGATTTAGTTTTCTATAGTCAGTGATTAATTCTTTTTCATCATTTGTTATATAGCCTATGTCATTATTGAAATCTCTTTCTACAATATAATCTAAACTTACATTAAAATAATTTGCTATTTTAATTAATGTTTCTAATGTTGGTTTTCTAATACCAAGTTCATAATTTTGATAATTTCTTTTTTCTATTCCTACATTTGTAGCTATTTCTTCTTGCGTTTTATTTTCTTTTTTTCTTAGTTCTTTTAATTTTTTCATAAAAATTATTCTCCTTAATTGAATTATAAAAAAAAACACACAAATTGTGTATTTTTTTTTGCAATTTTAGTTGATTTTTTATCTTTGTGTGTATATACTATATTAAACATACACAACTTGTGTATATAAATAAGGAGTAAAAAATGGAAGATTTAGAAAAAGAAGAATTATCTATAGATATTAATTTACATTTAGAAATTTCGCCTGCTGTTCGTTTACAAGTAGTAGAAGATTTTTTATTGTGGTGTGATAAAAAAGAATGTTTCCCTGCAGATATTTCTACTTATTTGAAATATAGAAGTTATTTATTAAAAGAGGTTAAACAATATGATTAAGTATTTAATAAAGACCCAAAACCAAATTTATGAATGTAAAAATTATAAAGTTTTAGTAAAAAAAATAAATGCTTTGGTTTTATTAGGTATAAATGATTTTGTAGTATATGAGATTATGAAATAAGAGGTATAAAAATGGAAGATATCGTTGTAATTTATCCAGAGCTTGAAATTAAAGATTATGATTTATTAGCTAATATTTGTAAAAATATTAAAAGTCAAATTAATAAATGTAATACTTCTAGGATTTCACTTTGTTTCTATTTGAATCAAATAAGAGAATTTTGGAAGGAATATTCTTCATTTCGTAAAAATGATAGTTCTCCTGTAAATTTAGTTGGTTTAAACCTTTCTTATTCTAAATCCTCTTGGTGTTTTGGTTGTTATTCAGCTGTTGAATTTGTTAAAAATGTATTTAATATTTCTAAGAGTACATATTTTCGTTGTTTAGCAGTTTATGATAGATTTTTTTATAATGGTGTTTTTAATGAAAAATTTAAAGATTTTGATTTTATAAAATTAGTTGAATTATCTAACCTTTCTCTTGAAATTTTAGAAAAAGATTTAGGTATTAATTTAAAGCCTATTATGACTAAAAAAGAGATAATTAGTTATGTAAATAGTAAAAGTTCCACTGGTGAAACTGATAAAAATGAAACAAATAAGAATGAATTAGAAGAATTACTGAAAGATGAAGAAGAATTTGAAATAACCGATTGTAGCCAATTAATTAGGTTTAAAGCTGAAAATTTTGAATATATGAAAGATATCGTTAAAGAGCAAAAGAAGTTTAAAGATACTAGCGAATGTATTAATTATCTACTTGAATATGCTCGTGAACATAATTTATTTTAGCCATTATGTCCCCTTGTCAAATCTCCTTATAAAATAATGGGCAAGGTTTAAGGAATAAGGTTTTAGTTCTCCTTATTCCCTATGGTAAGAGAAATAAGAGAGTTACATTGTTTTTTGGGTTCCAATGTAACTAGGTGCAAGTCCTACTCTTACCTCCAGCAATCAAAAAACATAGTCGCGAATATGTTAAAAGATTGTTAATTAATTAAAAGAGGTATTAAAAATTATGGAAGAGAAAAAAGAAGTTAAAGAAAATGTTAATGTTTTTGATAATCAAAATTTAGTTAGATTTAAAAAAATGTATATCGGTGGTGCTGAAGGCGTATCTAAAAAAGGTAATGATTATTGTATGGTTAAATTCTTAGAAATTAACAAATATGGTAATGGTGATGTAGTTACTTTAAGTGTTCAATCTGGTCATTTACCTGAAATATGTGCCAATCTTGTATGTGGTGATATTGTTGAAGTATTAGTCAATGTTGAAAATATAGTTGATACTCCTGTTCTTGTAGATATAACTAAAAAAATAGCAGATTCCGTTATATATACTAAAAAAGTTAATTAAAGGTAGGAATTTGAAGTTGAAAGGTAAAAAAGCAACTTTTAATAAAAGTAAAGAGGGAGTTAAGTGTAAGTCTAAAAATGGTAAAGATTTTACATTATTAAACCCTGATGAAAAAGCCCGTAAATCAGCTGTTGAACTTAAAACAGGAAAAAATGTTTATACAGGTGAAACATTAACTGCAACGCAGAAAGCATATAGAAGTGGTTATCTTGCTTCTAGAAAAGATAGTGCAAATTGTTATAATGCAAAAAATAAAAAATAGATATTAATTTTTAATTTAATAAAAGTGTAAGTGCAAGGTGTAATCTTGCCATAGAATAAATACTTGAAATTTATTCAAATAAAATTTAATACTTGGGGGGTGTTAAAATTTGGCTTATAAAACATATAATTCGGGGGTTTCTTTTCTTCGTGCTATTGGTATTACTTTTGTTGTATTGTTTTTGTTGTGCGTAATATTTTTTGCGATATTGGGTGTAGCATCTTTAATTAATGGGATTTCAATACCAACAATGTTTGGTATTAAAGAAGTAGCAGAAACAACTGCCAAAATAACATTTAATTTATTATAGAAATTTAAAAAAAGGCTAGTTGAAAATAATTAGTCTTTTTTTATTAAAAGGAAAAAAATAATGGGATATAATAAAATTTTACTTAATATATTTACCACACTTTTAGTTATATTAACATTATTATCTATTGTGTCTATTGGCTATTCTGCTTATTATTTTAAACATAATAAGAAAATAGTTATAAATAATGTAAATGCTAATGCTTTGTCTGCAACTGACCCAGCACTTAAAGAAGTGTTTCCATTTGAAGTAAAATTATTTACAAACAAAAATAAAAATGGTCGTTACTGTTATGATTTTCAAGTTAATACTTATGTTAACGGTGATGAGGTTGTAGATGGGCATTATAAAACAGTAACCTCTATGGGTTTTCAAGCAATAGATAAATTATCACTAAATGAAAATGTTAATAATAATTTTATGGGAGATTGTTACCATAGTTTATATTTTGATAATGTTGATAAAAATTCATTTTATTATTCTACTGATTTGTATTCCAAAACTTCTTATTCTGCATTAAAAACATTACCTGAATATAAGGGTTTTATCTTTGATACAAAAGTTGATGGTAAACCTGTTTATTTTACTTTGGCTCCTAGAGGTTACAAACCTACATATAAAAAATGGTGGTATATGTGGAACCAAGAGTATTTTGGTATTAATATGTTTATCCGTGATTTAGAAAGTGCAGTTGCTAGTTTAAAAGATGGAAAACATATTTTAAAAATGGATATTTCAAAATATTTTACATTTGCAATAGTTAATAATGATGGGACTTCCGTTGAAAGTGTTGGCGGTAAAAATACATATTTAGATTTTACAATGTTTAATATTAAAATAGAAAAATCTTCTAATGGACTTGTTGATTCAAGTGAAAGTTTGTTTAAACAATTTGGTGCTAATCCAGATTATGCTAATGTTCATAAGCAAGATGATTATTTCGGTGCTGTTACAAATTATTATATTAATGAATATTCTTTTGATTTAACTAAGAATGATAATAATACTTATTACTTAAGTTTAAAAGAAGATATTATAAAGTTCTTATCTACATTTAAAGGCTTAGATATTATTATTAATATTAATCTTGATAGTAAGTTTTTTGATGATAATTATTGTACAGGACTAACTTTAAACGCATTTAAAGATTTAAAGTTTAAGGAATGTAATATATCTTCTTCTACTTCAAGAGAATTTAATTTAAATGGAAATACTGGTAATTTTACATTTTCTAATATAGAAGTTATTGGAGGTGTAGAATGAAAGGTTTTTTAGCATATCTTATTACTTATATATTAATGATAGTAGTTTCAGTAATCGGTGTATTTTGCTTTGTAGATGTTTATACTTCTGTTGTTGAAAATGGTAAAACTTTGGGTGAACTAAATCATTATGACCCGTACGCAAATTTTAAAATAGAAGATTTTGATTTAAGCGATAATGAATTTCATTTAAACAATCAAACAAATTTATATGAATTGTCTTATTCCGTTCCTAAATACAATTTAGGTTTTGATGGAGAGATTAATAAATATGATTTATTATTAAACAATATGCCTTGTTATAATGTTCGTTCTACTAAAGGTGTATTATATGCACAAACTGAATTATCATATATAGATTTAAACGGAGATAATGCAGGTAAAACTGAAATAACTATAACTATCAAATTTTATAAGGCACATACTGACATTTTAATTACTGCAACAAATAACGAGTATTATGGTAGGTTTAAAGAATATAAAGAAATTGATGGTTTAAAATTTAGGTTAATTAAAGGGCAATTATCTCATATTCAAGAAAATAGTTCAGCAAGTGAAAATTATCATATTAAGTTTGTTGATAACGAAAATGGTTATGTTTATTTAGTTGAAAAGGTTTCAATTACTAATCCATCTAAATTAGGAGAACTTACCTTTCCTATTTTAAACAAAGAGGGGTTTGACTTTTTGGGTTGGTCATTTGATGGTAAATATGTTATATCTGCAGAAGAATTAAAGTTGGAAATTGATAGAAATATGACATTATATCCAGTTTTTGAAACTGTAGATTATTCAACGGGATACTTTAATTTAGATAATGAATTTATATGTTCTTTTAATAGTTTATTAACTAATAAACATTTAGGAATTATAAGCGGTTCAAAAGGGCTATATGCTAATAATAGCTTTAAAACTCTTGGTTCAGGGATATTAAAAATACCTAATACAATAGAGTATATATCAAACTTACAAGATTGTTATAATCTTAAAAAAGTTGAATTGCCTAAAAGTGTTACAAGTATTGGTCAAAGTGCTTTTTCAGGGTGTATTAATTTGTTAGAAATTAGTATTCCAAATACAATAATGAATATTGGTTCTAATGCTTTTTATGATTGTAAATCTTTAGAATATTATACAAATAATGGTGCTAAATTTCTTGGGAACAATATAAATAATAATTTAGTGTTATGTTCTGTTGAAGATAACACAATTTCAAGTTTTGAAATAGATTCAAGTACTAGAATTATTTACAATGAATGTTTTAAAGATTGTGATAAGTTAACTTCTATTGAAATTCCATCTAGTGTTGTTCAAATAGGTGATTATGCTTTTAGTAATTGTTCATCCTTATCTAGTGTTAATTTAGTTAATGGCAATATAAAATATATAGGTTCTTATGCTTTTGCTAATTGTTCATTTAGAAATATATTTATACCTATTTCAGTTACAAATGTAAAAGATTATGCCTTTGTAGTTACTACTAATATTCCTATGTATGATGCAAATGGTTTATTTCGTGTGATTTATTGTGAAAAATCTGCAAATGAAATTAGTTCATTATACTCTGGTTTTTGGAATGCTTATTATTATAACAATGAAACAAGTTATTATAATGTAAATTATGTTGTAACATATCAAGAATATCAGGATATTATAAATCCACCTGTTTTATTACCTGAAATATCTGCAAATAGACCCGGCTTGTATGATGATGAAAATCGTTTTGTTTATGATTGGCAAGAACTCATTGGAGGTTATACTGATTGTGAAATGGATGGCGATATCTTTACTGTTGGTGGTTTATTTCCTACAAATGGAACAAAATTAATTCTTTCGCCTTTAGTTCGTTCTATTGCTAGTTATAGTTTTATGAATTGTGCTAATTTGAAACATGTTTCTTTATCAAAAAATATGAAAGAACTTACTGAAACTATTTTTTCAAATTGTCCAAATTTACAATCAATATTTGTTCCTTCATCTATATTAAAAATAAATAGAAACTTTTTTATAAGTTGTCCAAATGTAAAAATATATACAGATGCGACAAGTTCAAGTCATTTTACAGGAACTTATACTGATTATTCAAAGTTTGTTTTTAATACTTCATTTGAAGATTATTTAGAATTATTAAGATAATAAGAAAAAAATAAAAAGCCTTAACAAAAGTTAAGACTTTTAATACAACAAACTGGCTCAAAATTTCTAACCTATATACCTTTGTTGTATGGGTTGTACGAATTGCCAACCTGTCAATTAAGACCATCTAGGTTAAATAAATTATATACGGAGGTAAAAAATTGTCAAGGAAATTTCAACCAAAAAAACAAGATATGGTTAATTTAGAAGTTAAAAAATCAAAGGATGTTTGGGAAAAAGATAAAAAAGGTAAATTTGTTTTAAAAAAAGAATTTGATTATTTTGGTAAAATAGATAAAGGTACTTCAACTTTTGTAACTATAACAAATAAACAAGGAGAAAATATAAAGTTTGTAGAAGATACTTGTAAATTATCAAAAAAGACTAAAAATGAAATTGTTAAAACTTTAAATAATAAAAATACAAAAGTTGTTTATTTGGTAAAAAAAAAGAAGAATAATTTATGCCAGTAACAATTATATCTGGTAAGCCTGGTGTTGGTAAGTCAATGTTTCTTGCTTATATATTCGCAAAAAGAGTTATTGATAGCGGTTTTGCAGATTGGAGAAATTGTAATAAGGAATTGAATGTATTGCGTGATGGCGGTTTTAATTTATTAGAACCGCCACCACAAAAACATACTTGTTTTAGTGATTGTGCTTTACATATTGGTAAGAGAATTAAAAGTTATGAAGTTAATGGTTTTGAAATTGGCTTACCTAATCCATTTTTTAAAACAAAGTTTTTGCCCCCTTTTGCAAAAATATTTTTGGATGAGGCACAAATATATTACGATAGCAGAATATCAAAATTTTTGCGTGAAGAGGTTTACAGGTGGTACCAGTTCCATCGCCATAATGATTACGATATTTATATGACTTGTCAAAGACTTGGTAATATTGATGTTAATATTCGTGCTATTGCTGATAAATGTATTGTTATTGATAGTATAGATTTACAAAAAAATATTTATGGAATTATTGAAAAAATCACTTGGCAATATAGAGTATTCAATTCCTGTGATACTGCTGAAGAGTATATGCTTAATTGTGATAAATATGGTAGTGTTAATTTCGGTGAAGTAATAACTGAATCAACTTCTCTCCCAGTTTGGTCTTATTATGATACACATTCTAAAAAGCCTACTTTCTTTTTAGGACAAACTAATTGTGCATATGATTACTTTACTGAAGAGGGATACCAATTTACTCGTGATAGTTTTGTTGAATACAATAATGAACATTACTTTACTGCACCTCAAGGGTATTTGAAAAATGCCGATTACGATAAAATGATTTTAAAAACAAGGAAAGGAATGATTGCTTAAAATGGAAATTAAAAGTTTTGAAGATTTGACTCAGTTTATTTATGAAGAGTACGGAAAATTACAAACTTCTTTTGAAGTACAAAACCCTTCTACTGCTTTTATTAAGTTCGTTGAAGATACTTTAATGAAATATACTTCTTTATATGATAAGCCTTTAAAAATTAAAGAAAAGAAAGAAATAAGGCTTATTATCTTAAAAATTAAAAATGAGTATGCTCTTAAGTTTGCTATAGAAACAATGCCACATAGTTTTATTTGGAAAATGTTTCATAGAACTTTATGGCAAAAGATTAAACAACAAGAATTACAAAAGTTAGAAGAAAAAAAGAAAAATGAACTTGAAAATTATTCTAAAATAGATAATGATAATCAACAAGCTATTACTTGCGAGATAACTAAGCCTTGTTCACTTCCACCTGTTGACAATGAAGAAGAATAATATTTGCTTAAACTAAGTTTGTCAAGGATAAGGAGAAGGATAAACACGAATTGCAAACTTGAGGGGTGCTTTATGTTCGCCCCTTGATAAACATTAACGATAAAACAATATTTGTTCCCTTCCCCGAACATAGTTCCGGGAAGGGTTGCCAAAAATGGCGAATATAAAAATGGGGTCAAGGGGACTAGTTCCCTTGTGGGTATCGGGCAAAGCCTGATTATAATAAAAGACCTTTAATTTGATAATTAAAGAATTTACAAAATCTATTTCGCCAAAGGGTCCGAGCCTGCCGGACCTTTGGCGAAAGTTTGACAAAAAAGAAAAAATCAAGTGTCCCCTTTACTTGATAATGGGGACACTTAAACGGAAAAATTAAAAAAGGGGGTTAACTTTGAAAAATGAAAATGAATTAGAGGAATTACCTTCTTTACCTGTGATTAAAGATTATAATGCTTGTATGTATTGTATTAATCATAGCCCTAACTTTACCTGTCCTAAATTTTTAAAGTGTGATTATCAAAGAAAATATAAGGCTAATGTAGTAGTTCACGATTATGGAGATAAAAAAGAAATACTAATTTTTAAAGATGCATTTTGGCAAAGAGGCGGAATTGAAGTTAACGAGAATGTCGATAGGACTAGAAAATTTATATATGATAGTAATGGGGTTCTTGTTCCTAAAAATGAAAATGAAGAATTAATATTTGCTTTGCTTAATCGTTTAAAAGATAGTCGTAAACGAGGTCTACAAAATATGTATTCAATAATTAATTCTAATGAATGGAATTATTGGGTTACAATAACTATTGAAAATACAAAAATTATTAATAAATATGATGATGAAGTTGTTAAAAATATTTGGAAAAGTTTTAGAGAAAAATTGCAATATAATTTTAAAGATATTTATATTATTGTAGTTCCAGAATATCATAAAAAAGGCGGTTTGCATTTTCACGGTTTAATTGGCGGTTGTAATTTTGATAAATATTTAACTCGTGCAGTTAACTCAAAGATTGAATATAGAGGCAAAGAAAATGAATGTTATTGCGATTATTTATATACTGATTTTGGCGACCAAATATACAACTTTGATACTTCCATTTATGATAAAGGACTTGTTACTATTGTTAAAATGCGAAAGGGTGATAAGTTACAAATTGCAAACTATATGGGTAAATATATGGGCAAAGAAAGTTGTGTAAAATATAACAAGAAAAGTTATTATCATACTAGAAATTGTAAAGTTGGCAACTCTTTTTGTTCTTATCATACTAATGAAGAGAAACAAAGAATTTTACAAGAATGTAATTTATTGAATGTGGCTAGATTTGTTGAAAAAGATAAATTATATAGCATTTGGCTGGATGAAAAAGAATATAACAAAATTATAAATAAGGAGATTAATGTTGAGTAATATTGAATTAAAAAATAAAAAATGTAATTGTGTTGTTATTGGAAATTATGCGTTTGTTATAAAAGATATAGTTTTTATTAAAGTTAGTGAAAAAAAGCAAAAGTTAAGAATTTTTCTTAGAAATAAAAAGACTATAAAAGTAAAAATTAATAATTATATTGAGTTTGATATTTTATTGGATTATTTAGCATTTGAATTAAAAATAGTTGATTGTCATTTCCCTAGAGTGATGTTTAATAGATAAAAGGAGTTGAATTTTGGGAGTAGAAACGAATACTATTATTGTTACATTTTATCGCATTACTTGTGATTATTGTGGTCGTGTTGAACAAATTGATAATTCCCTTAACCATACAATATATAATCGCAGAAATGCAGTTCGTTCAATTGGTTGGACTTTATAACGGGGTGATAGGGTTATGTGTAGCACCTGCAGTTGTTACAAGAAAAAAAATAAATAGTTTTTATATTAGAGGATTTAAAAAATGAAACAAGTAAAAATAACTTATCAAGAGTATTTGAAAATAAAAGCAAGTAATTTTTCTATTAAAGTAATTAAAGAATATGCTTGTAAATATTTGAAGTGCAAACTAGAAGATATTGAGGATATAGATTGGAATTATAAACTTACATTTAATGTTTACTTAAGATAAAAAAAGGCAGTTATTAACTGCCTTTATTTTTTATAAAAATATACATTGGCTAGGGGCTGGTTCAGGTGGTTGATTGACAAATTGTCTATGTTATGCTATCTTCTTGTTAAGGAAGTGATAGCATTATTGTTTAAGGTCTTTAACTATTTGTAAAATGGTTAATATGATTTGTAATGTTACAAGGGTGAGTTGGAACATAAACATAATGATAACACCTCCTTTTTCTTTCGTGTAAGCATAATAGAGGCGGTTTGTCAATCAATAGGGGTAAATTGGAAATTAATAAAAATTGAGTAGAATTTGAGTAGAATTTTATAAAAAGTTCAGTATTTAAGCGGTATGTAGCGTTTTTATAAATGGGTTCGAATCCCGTCGGGATCACCAGTCGATATCCAACTGAACTAAATATTCAGTTGGGTATCTTTTTTATAATTTTAATTATTTATTATTTTAACTTTTAATATAAGTTTTAATTTATAATTAAAATAATTTTATATATTTTAGATACAAATATTTTAAAAGGTTTTTGAAATGGGATATCTTGAACATTATTCAATTGGAAGAAGAAATCTTGAAAAAGAAAAAAACTGGGAAAATCTAGACCCTAAAAGTTTTAAAGTTACAAAACCAACCGTTTTTTGTTTTGGTGGAAATGCTACAATTGATTCAAAAGATGCAAATGCCATGTGTAAAATTGCACAAAGTTTAGTTGGTATAAAACAACCTACGATAGAAAATGAATTTGCCACTACAGAGGCTGTAGATTTTATAGGTATTGCCTATGGAAGAGCTGATGATAAAGGCATCAGATCAAGTTCTTTAACTAAAGAAGAAAGAACCGAACTTGCCGAAACAATATTTCTACCTCTTTGTATAGATGAAAACAAAAATTTATTACCTAAAAATAAAATAATAAAAAACTTTAACCAAATTACTTTCTTTTCGCATTGTTGGGGTACAAGAGAAATATGCTCTATAATTGGAAGAGGTCTTCACAAAATGCTTGAATTAGGTATTGATAAAGCTACTGCAACTCAAGCATTCCGCCAAGTATTTTCTGTTTCTTATGCACCTTATCAAGAATATGTTTGCACAGGTCTACAAGTTTTACCAATGAAGGATAAAAATATATTAGGTCCTATATATGGTGCTGAAATCTCTAATAGATTTTTAATGGATACATTTATGGGTAGAATTCATAAAGGAAATGGAACTATTGCTTTTAAAGAAAATGATCATACTGTAAGTGTTTTGGTTTCTGATATGACAAAAGATTTAAATAATGAACATTTCATCAATATTACAGCAAGAGATTCTGATTGGAAATATAAAGAAGGGATGCCAATATACGGAGATGAAGTTTCAAAAGTTATGGGCAATACTTTAGCAAGTTCTATTGCAAATAGTATCCAAAATCAAAATAGCGACTCCTTTACACCAAAACCAAGTTTAGATACTATATTAGAAGAAACTCAATCTATTTTGGCTGATTCTCAATGTAGTGAATTTGAAAGTGAAATAAACCAAATTAAAGAGGAGTTATATCTTAAGTTAAATGAACAAACTCCTATAAATAACTCCTTAATATCCGAGTCAACTGGTCAACCTTCCGTAATAGAAACCACCACCTCCTCCTCTATCACATCAGAAAGTTTACAAAATCTGCAATCTTTTCAACCTAAAGTAGAAAGTGTTGAATTTGAACAATAATAAATAATTACAAATTATTTTCTATATTAAAAATAAAAGATATTGTTCTAATAAGTTTTAAAGGTTTTTACTAAAATAAACCTTACCAAGAATACTGGTAAGAATTTTTAATAATTCATAAATTAAAATTTATTAATATAATGTCTTTACTTATAATTAAAAATATTTAAAATTATATTTAATCAAACTTTTGGATAAAAATATGATAAATATAAAATCAAAAAACAGTACGAAAGAATTTAATTATGGTTTAAAAATGCTTTTTAATTATTATAAAAAGCATTTAAAGTTTTTAATAGGATACATCTCTCTTTTATTTTTTCAGGCAATATTAAATTTTTTTGATGCAATGTTCATAGCCAAAATGATAACAAGTTTAATGAATGACTTAGACTATTATATGGCTATAATGTATGCTTTAATAAGTTTAGGGCTAAGTATATTAACAGCACTTACTTCTATTGTTAACACCTATTTCTATAAACAACTTGAAAACCGAACAAAAATAGATATTCAACAAACAGTGTTAAAAAGTTCCCTTGATATTCAAATGGGTTGCTATGATAAAATGGGTAGTGGCATAATTTTAACTAGGCTTACTTCTGATATAGATTCTATCTCAAAAGAATTTAAAGACTTTACTAAAAGAATTGTTGACCTTATTAAAAAATCAACTTACGTTATTTATATTTTCTTTTTTAATGTTTATTTAGGACTTATACTTGTTGGAACAATTTTAATAACCATTTTAGCAAGTAAAATTCGTATTCATTATTTTAAAAAGTTAAAACCTCCTGTTAAAGATTCTGCCGAAAAAGTAAATTCTAAAATTATTGAAGTTATTAGAGGGGTTAAAGATATTAAAGTTCTTAACTGCACAAATTCTATATTAGATGACCTTAAAAAAAATCAATTAGATTATTGCAAAAAAGATAACCTTGAATACTATGTGGGAATAGGACTAGTTAATTTTACTAACATTTTGAAATACATTTGTAATTTTATTTTTATTATATTATGCGTTTATTTTTTAAAATCTGAATGCATTACTCCACTTGTTTTTTACACCTGTTTTCTATATAAAAATAATGTGCTTGACTTTGCTTCCATATTAGAGGATTTAAAAATAAATTTAGGAAATGCAAGTGTATATGCAAATAGAATCTTTTTACTTACTAACAAAAAAGTTTATAGTTACGATGAATATGGAGACTCTTCTCCAACAAATTTTTCAGGAAAAATCACCTTTAAAAATGTCTATTTTGAATATGAAAAAAATAATCCTGTTTTAAAAAATTTAAACTTTACAATAATGCCAAAACAAACTGTTGCTTTTGCTGGCGAAAGTGGTTCAGGCAAAAGTACAATTATAAATTTAATTTCGCACCTTTATTATAAATCAAGTGGAGATATCTACTTTGATAAAACTAACATTGAAGAACTTTCAAAAGATTTTATAAAAGAAAACATTGTAGTAGTAAATCAATTTCCATATATCTTTAATATTTCCATTCGTGACAACTTTAAAATTATTAACCCAAATATAACTGATGATGAAATATTCAAACTTTTAAAAAGAACAAATATTTATGACCTTGTTATAAATTTACCTCTACAACTTGATAGTATCATTGGTGAAAATGCTTGCCTACTTTCAGGAGGCCAAAAACAAAAACTTTGTATTGCAAGGGCATTAAGTAGAAAGGCAAAAGTTTTAATATTTGATGAAGCCACAAGTTCGCTAGATAACACCAACCAAGATGACATAATGAAGGTTATAGCAAAACTTAAAAATAAAATGACTATAATATTAATAGCACATCGTTTATCAACTATAACATATGCCGATAAAATCTTTTTATTAGATTCTGGTGAAATTGTGGCAAGTGGAAAACATGATGAACTTTTACAAAAAAATGATTATTATATAAAACTATATAATAGTTCAAAAATCATAAGAAATTAAATTTATAAATAATTTAATAATAAAATAAAAAAGAAACTAACTAAGCTTTTATAAATATATCAAATAAATAAAAAACTGTTTGATAAAACATTTAATTAACAATAAACACTACTTATTTATTTTTAATAATAATTAAAGCTAAACTAAAATTGATTTTAAAAATTAGTTTTTTTAAAATAGGAAAATTAAAAAAGATATGTTATTATTTTTTAAAAAAGAACCATAGAAATTTTTAACTATTATTAATAGACTAAAATTTAAATTATAACGAGGTAAAATTATGGAAAAATATGAATATTATTATAGATTTGACCATGGCAATTTTGATTTATCAAATGAAAATATTATAAAATTTTAAGCAAACCATTACCAAATTATGATTTTTTAAAAAAACAATTAAATAAACTTAAAGATGCCTATCAAAACAATTCCCGTTTTGTCTGCGACTTAATGGTTAATGTTTATCCTAATATTGAAGGGGTTTGTCAGATATATGTAGCACATAAAATTAAATTTAAGTTTTTATCCAAAAATCCAAAAGAAAAAAATTTATAATTTATGTTTATAAATTTGATGAAAAAGACAAACCTAGTTTATATTATTATGATACCCAAAACGTTCAAGAGGTTGATGATATTCTTTATTATTTTATAGAAAAACAACAACTTCCAGAACTTCATAGATGGATTAAAATTAAGTTGTATCATTAAAAATATTTATTGAATTTTCAAATTAAATTTAAATAAATTCTAATAAACTTAATTTGTTAATACTATAAAAAAACACATATATTTATTAAAACTTTAAATAAGTTTATTATGCAGTTAATTTATTAATAGCTATTTCTAAATTATCAACAAAAAATATGTCTTGCCCTTTATTACTTTCATAAATGAAATCCTTTAATGGTTTACTTTTATAATTTGAATAGTCACCATAAATAGCTATACGAAAATGATAATTAACAATTTTTTGCAATATTTCACCCGCAAGACCACTACTTAATATAAAAAAGTCTTTAGAAATAAGATCTTTTGATATTGCGATATTTTTTGTTTTTGCTTGATATTCAACGTTCATTATCGTATCCATAGCAGATTGTAAATCATTAATAATAACTTCATTTGAGGTAAGGTGTGCTACAATAATATTATTTTTTATTATGCTTTTTATTTGCATTTCTTTTATTCATATAAACTTATTAAAATAATATTCCCTTTATACTAAAATATCAAGCAAAACATTGTTAAAATTACTTTTTAATGAATATTTATTTATATAAATAAAAGACAATTTGATATTTTTTTAAATAATAAAAAAAATATTTCTAAAATTTCTTTTTACATTTTAAATATTATTTTTAAAATCTATTATTAATTATAGGCAAAAATATAAATAAAAATGCAGATGAAATGGTTGCCACAATGACTTAGAATAAGTACAACATTGATAAATGCAGCAAGTAATTAATTTGAAAATTGCTTGCCTTTTATGTTATAGTTAAAATACAAAATTTTAATTTGTAGAGGTGCAATATGTTTAATGAAATATGTATATATGAAGCGAAACTAACCAAACTTAATGAAATTGAAGAACTAATGAAGGAAGTTGCAGAATTTTACTTGAAACAAGATGGAGTTATTGATGTTCATTATATAAAACGTACTCACCGACAAAAAGATTTTAATGCAGTTAAAAAAGGAGAATTACCTATTCGACTTACAAAAAATGTTGGTAAAGTTATATATGTTTTATATTGGGTATTAGAAAATGAAGAATCTCATGCAAGAGTATCTAAACTTGGTGTAGAAAAATTTTATAAACGTTGGAATAGATGTTTAACAACAATGCCTAAAATAATTTTGGGTGAGAATATTGTATAACTAACAACTTACCTTTTATCATACAAGCATTGTAGCAAAACAAAATATTTTATTAAAAACCTTAAGACACTCCAAAACTTTCTTCAAATCATAAAAAAATGACCGATAAGATAGTTGTCTTATCAGTCATCTATTGGTGGGCAATAAGGGACTCGGACCCCTGACTTCCACTACGTCAAAGTGACACTCTACCAACTGAGTTAATTGCCCATTTTTTTAGAGTAAGATTAATCTTACTCTAATTTTATCTTTTGTTAAAAATACATCTTTTGTGTATTAGCGCCTTTTGTATTTTTATTGTTCTTACGTATTTTAAATAAATTTACTGCGGCTCTTTTAGTTTTACTTTATTGCAAATATGTAAAATTATCTTTTGTATATTAATATAATACAAATAATTTTACACTATGTCAATAATCAGAATAAATAAAACATAAATTTTGTTTATTTCTTTTTATGTAAAAATGATGATTTTTTATCATTTTTTGAATTATTTTTTGTAGTAGTTTGAGAATTAGATGTTGTTTTATTATCTTGTTTTTTATCAAAATAACTTGATATTTTGCTATCTTTTTCCTCTTGTTTGGTTAAACTTGTTTTAGCTGTTTCCTGCTTTTTTTCTTTAGGTTTTTTATTTATTAATATTACTTCTGGTGCTTGTTGCTTACCATTAGCAAGTATTTCATAACAACTTAATAAAATGCATAATACAAGATCAAAAGCAAAATATAAAAGTAAAGTTAAAAAGATGTCAACAAATGCAAAGTATCCTGAATAGGCAATTGTAATAAATATTATACTATCAATTGCACTTACAATAACCAAATAAATAGCATTTCTTATTATTTGTGTTACTTTTTTCATATCAACATAAGAAATAAAGAAATAACCTGCTACGCAAGATAAAGCAAAAGCTATCATAGTACCCACAAAACTACTTAAGTAGTTCCAAGTCATATAGTAATATACACCATTAAATATATCAAGGAATGCATATTCAAAAAATCTTAATACAAACATTACAACCTGTGAAACAGTAACAATAATAAATAGTCTTATGCTTTCAGACTTACCATATTTTAAATATGTTATAAGCAAGGCCAACAAAATTACAGGTATAATAACCATTTGCACCGAAAAAACTTTTTGAAATAAATCTACTTTGGCAAAGTAACCGGCTACTATACTGGCTACAATACAAAAGAAATATATACCATTTTTTTGTAATAAGGTACTAGCTGTCCAAAGTGCTAGAACTGAAAGACCAAAAAATATAATTAAAGAAGCCCAATGTAACATTTTATAATAACCCTTTATTTTTAATTTAATACTGTTAATTTTATAGCATTAGTTGTTCCTTTATCTGCGATAGGAATACCTAATGTAACAACAATTTTATCACCTGACTTAGCAAAATTCAAGTCCTTTACAACTTTTTCAGCATTTAATAACATCTCTTCAATCTTATTAAATTCTTTAACTATAACAGGAGTTACACCCCAACAAAGAGCAAGCCCATTATAAACAAATTCATTATGAGTTAAAGCAATAATTTTTGCTTCTGGGTAAAAACGAGAAATCATTTTTGCTGTTTTACCTTTATCGGTATAACAAACAATAGCCTTTGCTCCAACAGCTTTTGCTGTCTCGCAGGCGGAATAAGATATTGCATCTAAGTTTCTATGTAAACTTTTAAAAACTGGCAATTGCATATGAGTATAATCAACCACTTTCTCCGTTGCAGTTATAATACTAGACATAGTTGAAGTTGCTTCAAAAGGATATTTACCTGAAGCACTTTCCCCTGATAACATAGTAGAACTTGTTCCATCATAAATGGCTTGTGCTACATCAGTGGTTTCTGCTCTAGTAGGACGTCTTTTATATATCATGCTTTCTAACATTTCAGTTGCTACGATAACACTTTTTCCTCTTTGAACAGTTTTTGTTATCATATCTTTTTGAATGGCAGGTATATGTTCAATAGGTACTTCTGTTCCCATGTCTCCTCTTGCTACCATAATACCATCGCTTAATTCAATAATCCTTTCTAGATTCTTAATGCCTTCAGCACTTTCTATTTTTGATATTATCTCTTGCCTTCCACCATATTTTTTTATGCATTCACGCATTTCTTGTAAATCTTCTGGGCGATTAACAAAGGAAGCAGATATTAATTCAACATCATTTTTTGCTGCAAATTCTATATTCTTTTCATCTTTTTCGCTAATAAAAGGTAAAGGCAATCTAAAGCGAGGTATAGATATACTCTTATGGTCACTAAGGTCACCACCTACATCTACCCTACATATTATCTTACCATTTTCAACACCTTTAATAGTAAATTCTAAAAGTCCATTATTAGCATATAATTTTTGACCTGATTTTAATTTATCTAATAAAGCTGGATAACCACAATAAACTTCGTTAATAGTTCCCTTAACTTCTATGGTAGAAAAAACAAAAGTTTGACCTTTAACTAAGGTAACTTTACCACTTTCAAAAGTTCCTATTCTTAATTCTGGGCCGCAAGTATCTACCATTATTGCACATGGCATTTTTAAATCTTTACGAGCTTTTTTTATGTTGTTTAATGTCTTTTGATGACTTTCTAAAGTTCCATGACTCATGTTAAGACGAGCAACATTCATTCCACATTTTAATAATTTTACTATAGCATTGTAAGTATCCGTTGCAGGTCCTATAGTACAAACTATTTTTGCTTTTTTCATTATTTGTAAATCCTTCCTTTTTTACTAAAAATAACTAGTAGTATTATAGCAATTATTATTAAATTTATCTACCAAATTTATTTAAATTATTAAAATCATTATACTATTATATTTAATTTTTCTACAACTTTTGTAAAGGTTAATTTTCTTTATTAATTAAATAATTTTAGTTTTTTAAATTTTTTCTTCTTTTATATTATATTAAAAATAATATAATGCTTGAAAATATATTTTTCTAATACTATGTGTTTTATAAAAAAACACTACATTAAACTATATTCATAATAATGAACAATAGGTCGGTTTTTATTTAATATATTTTTTTTAATATTAAAAAAACCTTTTAAACGGTTTAAAATGTACTAATTTGCTGTAATTTGTTTTACAAATTTAAAAAAATATATAATAATTATACTGACTTATAAGTCTTGTAGGAGTTGCAAAATGAAGAAAGAAATGATTTATGAAGAAGTTCTTGGCATGTTAAACGACCGTGTAGACTACAAATCTATTACTCTTGCAGAAGTTGCAAAGAGATGTGGAATGGGTAAAAGTACTATTTATGAGTACTTTGTAAGTAAAGATGAAATGGTATTTAACAGCATAATTTTTTATTTAAATAGAATGATGAAATTCTTCTCAAATGGTTTTAGAATTACAACTTTTCGAGCAAGTTTAAAGGTATTTATAAAAGCAGTAATTATAACCATGAAAGCAAACTACTGGATGGTTATGCCATGGACATTTTTAGATAATTATGCACCATTTTTAACAGAAGAAGATGCTGATACAATTACAGAATTATTGTATAAATGCAAAGAAGTTATATTAGAACTTTTTTCTGCAATTTGTGAAAAAGGCAAAGAAGAAGGAACTTTATTTGAAATTAATGAGACAAATATTAATTTTGCATATAACGGTATAATTTGCAGTTTATGTGATGAAGTTGACAGTGAATATGATTATGAAAGTGATGATTCTAAAATGTTTGTTGAAGATTTATGTGCCTGTGTTTTAAGACAATTAAATTAAAAAAACTTTTAACACACATTTAATACAAATATATAATTTCGATTTTAATTAAACTTTGGAATATTAACTAATTAACAAAGAAAAAAATCTAAAATAAATACATATATAAAGGTATCCACAAATTGAGAGAAGTTTGTGGATATTTTATTTTTTATTGATTTTTTATCATGCTAAAAAATTATATTTTTATAATAATAGTTGTAATTTAAACTTTTATTCAATGAGGATTTAAATAATTAATTTAAAGTAATAAGAATATAACTAAAAAATTAACATTTTTTTTAAAAAAAATATAACTAATATTTGGCTTTTTATTTATAATTTTGATAAACTAATATTATGGAAAAATTAATAGCAAACGATGAAATAAATTTTAATAGCGGATTAAACTCTGAACAAGTTAGCGAACGCACAAAAAATGGACAAGTAAACACAACTTTAACAAAAGCTTCTAAAACATACACTCAAATTTTTGTGGGCAACATTTGTACATGGTTTAACTTTATTTGTTTTTTTATGGCGGCTTTGTTAATTAGTACACAAAATTATGCAAATGCCTCGTTTATATTTATCTTTATAGCCAACTTACTTATAGGACTTATTCAAGAGATACGTGCTAAACGCATGGTTGATAAAATTTCTATTATGAACCAAACTCAAATTTTAACCCTTAGAAATTCTACTGAAACTTTGGTGGATATTGACAAAGTGGTTAAAGATGATATTTTATTTTTTGAAAGCGGAAATCAAATTTGTGCTGACTGCGTTTTACTTGAAGGTAGTGTTGAAACAAATGAAAGTTTAATTACCGGTGAAAGCAAGCCTGTTAAAAAATTTGCAGGTGACACTCTTTTAGGTGGAAGTTTTGTTGTTAGTGGAAAATGTAAGGCTCAAGCTGTAAATGTTGGCTTATCAACTTATTCCTCATCACTAGTAAAAAAAGCAAGAGAATTTAAAAACAATCAAAGTGAGATTTTAAAAACTCTTAATATCATTATTAAAACAATAGGAATAATACTTGTTCCACTTGGAATATTAACCTTTTTAGATGCAATAAACTATGACTTTGTTTCTCCTGATTTTAAAAATGCCATTGCTTACACTTCAGGTGCAATAATAGGTATGATGCCTGTAGGAATGTTTCTTCTTACTAGTGTTTCTCTAGTGGTTGGTGTTTTAAAACTTGCTAGAAGAAAAACCCTTGCTCAAGATGCTTATAGTATAGAAATGCTTGCTCGTTCAAATGTATTATGTCTTGATAAAACTGGAACTTTAACTGATGGTACAATGACAGTATCTAATGTTATTCCAATAAATTCTAATCAGGAAGATATAGAAAATATTTTAAAAAATTACATTAATGCAATAAAAGCAACAAATCAAACTCAAACAGCTCTTAAAAATTATTTTGGAGTTGCTAACGATTATAAAGCAAGCGACATTATAGAATTTTCAAGTCAAAGAAAATTTTCGGCTGTGACCTTAGATTCTCTTGGAACTTTTATGTTGGGTGCCCCTGAGTTTGTTACAAAAAAACTAGATAACGAATTAAAAAATACTATTAAAGATTTTACAAGCGATGGTTATAGAGTACTTTTACTTGCTAAAAATAAAACAAATATAAAGAATGAAGAAATTAAAATAAATAATTCTCCTCTTGCAATAATCACTATTCAAGATAATATTCGCCCAGATGCAAGAGACACAATAGAATGGTTTAACAATAACGATGTTCAAATAAAAATTATTTCAGGCGATAATGTTGATACTGTTAGCACAATTAGTAAAAAAGTTGGAGTTATTGATGCCCATAAATGCATAAGTCTTGAGGGTTTATCCGATAAGGAAGTAGCTAAATGTGCTATTAAATATAATGTTTTTGGTAGAGTTACGCCTGAGCAAAAATGCATAATTGTTAAAGCCCTAAAGGAAGAAGGTAACAAAGTTGCCATGACTGGGGACGGAGTTAATGATATCTTAGCATTAAAAGAAGCCGATTGTTCAATAGCTATGGCTAGTGGAAGTGAAGCTACAAGAAGTGCAAGCAGTTTAGTTATGTTAGACAATAATTTTGCTACTATGCCAAAAGTTGTAGCAGAAGGTAGAAGGGTAATTAATAATATCTCCAAAGCATCAGCATTATTTTTAACTAAAACATTTTTTGCTATGTTCTTAACAATATTTACACTTATTTCCCCAAGTTATAATTATCCACTTGTAAACACCGATATAATGTTATGGGAAACTTTCTTTATAGGCATTTCCTCTTTCTTCCTAACACTACAGCCTAATGAAGATAGAATTAAAGGTTCGTTTATTGCAAACCTTACCTCAAAGGCTTTACCGGGTGCATTGGTTTTATTTTTAGGGGCCTTAGCCTGCTATATTTTCTGCTCTATAACCCATATTACTGACACCAAAGTTTTAGCTACATTAATTTCTTATACAGTAACGATAGGTGCTTTCTTTATAATGTTACAATTATGTTTACCTCTTGATGTATATCGTTCAATTATTTGTTTTGGAGCTTTAATTTCCTGCTTACTTGTTTATTTATTTGAACATTTTGTAATTGCTGGAAGTTTTTTGAAATATGCTCCTATCCAAGCAAATGCATGGATTTTCTTAATAGTTGCATGGGTAATTATTGCTTTACTATTTGCTTTGTTTAAATTTTTATTTGAAAAGTTCTTTGAAACCGACTTTTCTAAAAAATTATTTAAATTTAAAAGAGAACCAAAAAATTAAAACTTTTATTAATTGCTATGAGCATTTTATATAAATATTTTTACTTTATTAATTTTTAAGTTTAATAAAATCAAAAAGAGATAAAATAAACTTATCTCTTTTTTTATTTTTAATATTAAATATAAAGAAGATTTTTAGTGAATAGAATATTTACACCCACAATAATTTTGGCGATAAAGCCCATAACTTTTTGATAGTTTTATACTATTTAAATAACCATCTTGTTTTTTAAAATCTGATACTAAATATTCAATATCATATTCATCTTGAAGTTTTAACCCAAATTCATTTATAAGGTTTGCATTTTTATGTGGACTTACACTTAAAGTGGAAGCAAATAGGCTATATCCCATACTTTTAGCCAATTCTGCAGTTTTCTTAAGACGCAAAAAAATACAAATTTTACATCTATCTCCACCTTCAGCACAATCTTCATATCCTAAAAACCTATCATAAAAAAGTTGATTATCAAGATACTCTCCATCTATAACTTTAATGTCTTGACCACTTAATGATAAATATCTTTTTTGCTCATTTAACCTTTTAATATATTCCTCCTGTGGATATATGTTTGGATTATAATAAAATATGGTTAAATCATAATCATTTTTTAATTTATCTATAACACTTGTTGAGCATGGCCCACAACAACTATGCAATAATAATTTCTTTTTCATACATTTATATTATAAATCTAAATTCGTTTGATTTTCAAGTATTTTTATTGTAATATTTTTTTGTGTAATATATTTATTTTTTAAATAAATTTATTTTCAATTTATTAATTTCTACTTTATTAATTTTTAATCTTTTTTTCTTAACAAAATATATATTTAAAAATAAGGGTGTTAAATGCAATTAAAGTTACTAAACTTTCACAAAATACTTTCTCAATTTTCCTCTAATATCGTAGGGGCTTTTATAGCACTAATTGTTTATCAAAGCACAAACAACTTTTCGTATGCTTTTTTATTTTTAGTGCTAAATATGTTTTTAAGACTTTTATTTTCTACATTTTTTTTCAAAAAAATGGAAAGACACCCTCAACTATTTTTATTTATTAAAATTCTGCCCTTTTTATTTTACTCTTTATCTGTTTTGCTTCTTGATACTGAATATAAATTGCTAGGTATTATAATCGCTGCCATTTTTCATGGAATATCAACCGCCTTTAAAGAATTGCCTATGGAGTTAACTTTTAGTTATTCGGCACTTTATAAGGGGGCTTCATCAAATGGTTTTTCAAAACTGCTTGAAAATTTAGGAATTATTTTAGCTATTATCCTAGGAGGCCTTTTTTTAGATAGTTTACCTAAATGGATACCTATAATTATTTCTTGTGTAGTTTATTTAATTTCCATTATTCCTTTATTTCTCTATTATCTTATACACAAAAAGGAAAACACTTTTAATCAAGATGCCATATCAAATGCTGTAGAAAGTTTTAAAGATATAAAAATAAAAAAGCATCAACAAGAAATTATTAGCAAAAAACTTTTACTAAAATATTTCTTTATATACTTTTGCTTTTGTATATATGATGGATTAATGAATTTGTTTTGTTTATATTTGTTTAAAGAAAATGCAGAATGTTATAGCTTTACAGCATACATTCAGGCATCATTCTTTGGGCTATTTGGTTTAGGTTGTTTACTTGCTGGGAAGTTAGATGACAAAATAGATTTAACAAACATTTGTTGTATTTGTGCGGCAGTTTCCGGAGTTTTAGTTTGCGTTGTGCCATTTTTAGTAAATCTAATTATTTTAGAAATTTTCTTATTTGGAATTATTGGATTTTTATATGCTTTTGTTAGCATATTTTGTTACTCAAGAATGATGATGAGATGCAAAATTATGGGTATAAGCAATAAAGCATTAAATAATAGGGCTCAGGCGTCTAGGTTGGTACAGGTTTTCCTTTATGGTTTATGTGCTATTTCTCCTGTTATGTTTATTCCTGCATTTTTTGTAACTGGTGCTGTATTTGCTAGTTGTGCGATTTCCATTCCATATAACGAAGAAAAAACACGCAAAATGCTTGTAGACTTTTTAGAAAATAATAAATTATATTAACTTTTAAATATATAAATTTAACGTTATTTTATATTTAAAAAAACAAACAATGCTATAAATTAAAATAAAAACACTTTAACCTTTTTGTTAAGTGTTTTTTATTATTTTAAAATATTAAGTTGTAAAAACAAATATTGCTACAATCGGCTATAATACTTAGTTATATAATTTTTTACCAATAATTTTTTAAGATAAATTTTTATTGTTTTAATAATAATTATTCATTTTTTACTATTATTTAGCTTTATTTTCGCTACTATTATTTTGTAAATCTACTGTTTTGTTTTTATTTTTTACACTTGTCTTTTTAAAAATAAAAATTGCTAAAATTGATAGAGCAAGTAAGATTTCAGCAGGGTAATAAGTACTTAAACATAAATAGCTAAAAACTTCGCCGCCTTTACCAAATACTTCAAACAACAACATTAAATCTGAAAAGAAAAACAATAAACTACCCACAAAAATTACTATATTTGTTTTGCTTTTTTCCCTTATTAAATTGGAAATTGCTTTACCCAACATGCAAGAAATAATTACAGCATAAAACACACAAATAACTTCCATTAGTACCCCACCAAAATTAAATAGGGGTGCAAGTGTAATAAACAATACTGCTGGCACAAAAATTGCTATACCAATTAATAAATCCATAACCTTGAAAGGAAGAATAAAGCAGTAAGAAACAAAGAAAAATATATGACCTATTGCAAAAAGAATAGCACCTATCATAAAGTTAATTTCAAGTACAATATCTCCTAGCATGGCAAAAAATAAACCTAATAAAATAATAATGCTAAATTTTTTGTTTATTTCTTCTCTTTTAAAAGTATAAATTAAATTAATAAGACCTAATAAAACAAACAATGCACTAGTTATGCCTTTACATAGGGTATGTTCTAACTTAGCAAGATCTAAAGTCATGTAAAGTATATCTCCAATAAGTATTAATAATATTAATGCTAAATTAATAAAATATATATAATTTTTTTTGAAATTCATGAGTTCATATTCCTTTTTTTTATTTTATGTTTTTAACTCCATCTTTTACCAAATGATATATTTCTTCTAACTTGCTAGCATCATACATAACAGGAACAGGATATAAAGGGTTCCCTTCTTTTTCAGCAGTTTTTGCTAGTTCTTTAATATCTTCTTCCTTTATTCCAGGTATATTTGATGGTATGTTCATATAACTATTAAGTTTTTCAATTTCTTCAATAAAAATTTTTGCACCCTTTTCTTTAGAAACATCTTTATCAAAAAGATTGGCATGTAGCCCTAATTGCCAAAGTTTTTTATATACCTTTTTACCATAACTTTTTAAAACATAAGGCATAATTATAGCATTTGCGAGCCCATGCGGAATGTTATATTTTCCGCCTAAAGAATGTGCAATAGCATGAATATAACCAACATAAGATTTTGTAAAAGCTACTCCCGCATAATATGCCGCCCTTAGCATATTTTCTCTAGCTTTTAAATTTGAACCATCATCATAAGCTAATTTTATATTTTCAAAAATAGTTTTAACTGCATATAAAGAACATTCTCTTGTTTTCTTAGTAGTGCTTCTTCCAATATATGCTTCAATTGCATGAGTTAATGCATCCATACCTGTTGTTGAAGTTACACTTTTTGGTAAACCTAAAGTAAGTTCTGGCATTAAAACAGCATACTTAGGTATAAGTGGAAAATCATTAATAGCATACTTGTAACGAGTTTCACTATCGGTTATAACACTGGCAAGTGTGGTTTCACTTCCCGTTCCTGCTGTTGTTGGTATAGCAATAAGTAAAGGCAATTTTCTGCGAACTTTTAAAACTCCTTTCATTTGTCCTAACGACTTTTTAGGATTTGCAATTCTTGCTCCTGTTGCTTTTGCACAATCCATAGCAGAGCCCCCGCCAAAAGCAACTAAGGCTTCGCAGAAATTATGTTTATAAATACCTAAGGCTTCTTCTACATTTTTTGTTGTTGGGTTGGCTACTGTATCGCTATAAACAAAAACATTGATATCATTTTCTTGTAAAACTTTTTCTAAGTCTTTAGTTAATCCTAAATTAAATATCCCTCTGTCAGTTACTAACAAAATTTTTGTTAAATTTTTATCCTTTAAAACACTTACTATGTCTTTATAACTATTAAGCAATTGTGGCTCTCTATATGGCAAAATAGGCAATGCACATTTAAAAACAAATTGATACGTTCTGCCAAAAGCTTTTTTAAAAATATTCATTTTGTCCCCTTTATTAAAAATATACTAAAAAACAATTCCCTTATTAATTCAATACTATCACGAATTACCATTTTTTAGCAAACAACTTATAAATGTTTTAAAAAATACTATTCACTAATAATTTTATATTGTATAATTTTATTAGTTTTTTTGTTTTAAAAAACATTTAATAATAATTAATAAATAATTTAAATTAAAGAGGGAAATTTTTAAAAATGAATTATGTTGTTGAAATTAAAAACTTAAAAAAACATTTTAAAGAGGTTAAGGCTGTAGATGATATTTCCTTTAAAGTTAAAGAGGGTGATTTATTTGCATTTTTGGGTCTTAATGGAGCTGGTAAAAGTACAACCATTAATATTATAGCGGGAGCATTAGATAAAGATGAGGGAGAGGTTTTAATTGATGGTATTAATATAGATAATAACCACTCGGGGATATCATCTATTTTAGGGATAGTCTTTCAACATTCGGTGCTTGATGATAAACTTACCGTATTAGATAACTTGCGATATCGTGCTGGTCTTTATAATGTTTCAAAACTAGAATTTAATAAGAACCTTGAATTTCTTTCCGATAAATTAGATTTTAAAACAATACTTAATAGACCATTAAATAAACTTTCAGGAGGGCAAAAAAGGAGGGTTGATATAGCAAGAGCATTAATACATAATCCTAAATTATTAATTTTAGATGAACCAACCACTGGGCTTGACCCTGTTACTAGAATACTAGTTTGGAATTTACTGGGCGAATTAAGAAAAAAACAAAAATTAACAGTGTTTTTAACTACTCATTACATGGAAGAAGCAAGCGAAGCCGATCAAGTTGTTATTATTGATGAAGGCAAAATTGTTGCTAATGATAACCCTATAAATCTAAAAAATAAATATGCTAACGATTTTATAAAAATATATAAATATAATAAAAAACTTTTAACTAATCTTAAAAAACAAAATTATGAATTTAATATTGAAAAAGACTATATTGAAATAAGTTTAAAAAATGTTGCTGAAGCAAAAAACATAATTGTAAATAATGCCTCACTAATTAACGACTTTGAAGTTATTAAAGGAAAAATGGATAATGTGTTTTTAAATGTTACTGGCAAACAATTAAAGGAGTTTTAAAATATGGAATTAAAAAAACTAGGGGTACTAATTGCTCGTAATAATAAATTATATTTTAAAGATAAACTACAATTTTTTGCTTCTTTGTTAACACCTATTATTTTAATTGTTTTATTTTTAACTTTTTTAGGTAATATTTATAAAACTTCTTTTCTTGCTTTTGTTCCTGAAAATATACAAATAGAAGATAGCTTAGTTAGTGTTTTTACTAGCAGTTGGCTATTTTCATCTATACTTGCCACCTCATGCATAACTGTTGCTTTTTGCTCTAATATTATGACTAATGATAAAATAACTAAAGTTTATTTGGATTTTAAAATCACTCCTGTTAAAAAAACAACCCTACAAATTAGTTACTTTATCTCAAATTTTATTACTGCATTTTTAGTATGCTTTACGGTTTTTATTATAAGTTTAATTTATTTTGCAATAATAGGTTTTTATTTAAGTTTTGTGGACATTTTATTAATTTTAGTTAATATCGTTTTGTCTATTCTTATGGGCTCTCTTGCAGCTTCAATAGTTTGGTTTTTTGCTTCTTCGCAAGGTGCACAAAATGCAATATGCACTTTAATATCTTCAATGTATGGTTTTTTATGTGGAGCTTATATGCCTATATCTCAGTTTTCACAAACCATACAACATTTTGTTGGTTTTATACCAGGAACATATTCTACTGTAATATTTAGAAATTATTACATGCGTGGTATTTTACAGCATTTGAGTAACGACCTTCCTGAACAAGCTATTGATGGCATTAAAGTGGCTTTTGATAGCAATTTTAAATTTTTTGATACCCAAGTTTCTATTTTAGCAATGTTTTTAGTTGTTATTTTTTCAATTTTTGTTTTATTGGGAATTTATTTATTAATTATTTTTATTAAGAATAAAAAATTTCATAGCAAATTAAAAATTAAAACAAGCAATAAGATTTAAAACTATTTGATAAATCATTTAGTTATGATAATATTAAATTAATAAGGAGAAAAATTTATGATAACTGAAGTTAAAGTACATGGTGTTTATAGACATTTTAAGGGAGATTATTATATTGTTGAAGGAGTTGCAGTAGATAGCGAAACAAATGCTAAAGTTGTTATTTATAGGGCACTATATGGAAATCACGAACTTTATGTAAGAGAACTTTCTTCATTTACTTCAAAAACTGATAAAACAAAATATCCTAATGCAGAACAAAACTTTCGTTTTGAATTACAAAACATAGGAAGTGCTAGAAGCACTTTTAACGCATAGATTACCTAAAACTAATCTTTACATAATTACACATTAAAAAGATTAAATATTATTATAATTATAAATACTACTTGTTTAAATAATTAAATATGTAAATTAATTTAAGATAATATTTAATAAGCACCATAGTGCTTATGTCAAGTATAATTAGTACTTTAGTGCTTATAATATGAATATGGAATTTAAAGATATTTTACGTGAATTAAGAGAAGAAAAAGGTTTAACGCAAGCACAACTAGCCGAACAACTTCATTTTAGTTTATCAATTATCAATAAATGAGAGAATGGTAAAAAAAATCCAAGTGTAGAGGCTATAAAAATTTTAGCAAAGTATTTTAATGTTACAACCGATTACCTTTTAAATATGGATAATTAATAGCAAAATAAAATAGGGCAAATGCCCTATTTTATTTTTTGTAATTTATTAACTTAAATTATTTATTGCTTAAAAAGTTTATGACCCTAATAAAACTTTTACTATTTAATTTAATGTTTTATTTTCGTCTTTTTTTAAGTATCATTACAGGCAATGACACAACCAAGATAATTGCTGCTATTATACCAAACAATATTAATGCATCTTTTATAGTTGTTGGTTCATTTATTGTAGGATTTATTTCTTTAAAATCTATTTCAAGATTAATATCTTCTGAAATATTAGAAATTGTAAAGGTATTGTTTTCAACAATAAGTTTTTTTCCATTACATTTTACGCTGTCTACATAATAACCTTCTTCAACAAAGATTGTAAAAGTTCTATCTTCGCCATTTGCAATGTTTTGTAAAGGTTTATCACAACTTAAATTTCCAAAACTATTATGTCTTAAATTTATTTTATAAAAAGTTTCTGCAAAAATAACTTCTAAAGAATAACTCTTTTTAACATTTACAAATGTGTAACTATTTGCTTTTCCTACGTTAACTCCATCAACTAAAATTTGTTCAACATGATAGCCAGCATCTGGGTAAAAATTTACGGTGAAATTTGCACCATGTGCTACTTCTTGTTGCCCACAAGATGCTCTACCATGTTGACCGCTAGATACAGTTATTAAATAGGTATTAATACCAAACTCAACTTCAAAAGTATGGTCGCTTGTAACATTGGAAAATGTATATCCATTAACTAAAACATCTTGCATTTCACTATCCGATAAAACTATACCATCAACAATAATTTTAACTAAATAACAACCTTCATTTGCTTTTACATAATAAGTAGCATTTCCTCCTGGAAGTATTCTTCCGCTAGGTTCAGCAGTAACTGTTCCCCTATTATCACAAGTTACTTTAATTTCATAGCTTGGTAAAACATTAACTGAATAGTTACTAGAAACTAATGTCTCATCATCCCAATTTGTAATTACAACATAATATGTTTTTATTCCTACAAGAGAGGTATCTACATTAAGAGTTTTGTTAGTTTCATTATTTATTATTTGTGCATTTCCTGATATAACTTCATACCATTGATATTTTAAATTTAAACCTTTTGCATTAACACTTATTGTACAAGGTTCTTTTTGTAAACAACTTTTTTTAGTTTCACTATTGTTTATTATTTTAAACTCATTAATACCAACAAAAGTATTACCATTTCTTGTTGAATAAGTTTGAGCATAACTATTAACATATCCATAAATTATAATATTACTATGAATTGCTTTATAACTTGAAGTTTCATCATAATATCTAAAATTATTTCCTATAGCAATTTTTGTTACCCCTGAACCATTAAACAACTGGTCGCCTAGTTCTTCTATTTTAGGTAGGTATATAAAATTTGTTAATTCGTAACAATTTTGGAATACCGAACCATCAATCGTAAGGGTTCCCCTTGAGGTTAGGGCTTTAGTTCCTAATGTCTTTACAGCATTAAGGTTAATGTTTTTAAGCTTATAAGCATTTAAAAACCCACCGTATCCTATTGTCTGCAAATTAGGAGAAATCACAGTAATTAAGCCTATACATAAATAGAATGCTTGGTCGCTAATAGTTTTAACTTGTGGTATTTCAACAAGTTCTAGATTATAACAATTCGCAAAAGCTTGAATAGGTATTTCTTCTAATACATTAAATTTAACCGAACGCAAGTTTTCACATCTACTAAAACATTGTTTACCTATTGTTTTAATATTTTCTAAATTTATAGAAACTAAATTTGTACAATTATAAAATGCACTATCTCCTAAATTTGTTATAGTATCAGGTAATTTAATATGTGTTATTAATACACAATCTTCAAAAGCTTTATCACCTATTTTAGTGATATTATAACCATTATAATTTGAAGGTATAACCACAGCCCCTGATGTATACCCATCTACTAAAGAAATATAAATTTCTTGTGTTCCGTTATTATCATAATAATTAAAATAAAATTTTTCTAAAGCTTTAAATATATTGTGGACATTAATATTGTTATTCTTAGCATAGTTTTGTGCCACCCCTTCATGACAAAACATAGTAAAACTATTAATTACACCACTATCTTTATAGCCTAAGGCTTTAAAGTTTATGGTAGAAACATTATCTCCTAATTTTATTTTTAATAATTTAGCACAATTATAAAAGGCATATTCTCCTAGTTCTTCTACTTTTTCTATTTCAACTTGGGTTAAATTATTGCAACCACTAAAAGCACTATCACCTATAGTTTTTACATTTGCTAGTTCAATGCTCGTTAGATTAATACAATTTTCAAAGGCATGAGCTTCTATTGTTTCAACATTCATAAGACATAATTTTGATATTGAACTATTATCTTTAAAAGCCCCTGCACATATTTTAGTTACTGGTAAATTTTCTATATAATTTGGAATTTCTAAAGTTTCAATATTTGTATTATTTATTATCCCTTTTATATATACTTCTTTACTATCAATAACTTCATACAAAAATAAATCTGATAACTGAGAATCAACAACTACATAAATAATTTTTGCACTACTTCCTGTTTTAAAGTTTAAAACAAAATCTTTTGCTGGAGTATTTTGATAAATATAAAAAACACAATTACTACTAAACCTATTAAAAGCATAACTTGAAATATAATTTAGGTATGGTGATAGAGTTATTTTAGATACTTTTGTTATGTTGTAAAAAGCCTCTTTTTCTATGCTAACTACATTAGGAAGAGAAATTTCTTGCAAAGATAAACAATTATAAAAGGCTTCCGATTTTATTGTTTTTAACTTAGGAGCATTAAATAATCTTAAACTTGTACAATTATAAAATGCTTCTACTCCTAAACTTTCTACATGTGGCATATTTACATTGGTTAAGCCTGTTCTAGCAAAGCCTAAACTTGCAATGTGTTCAACTTTTGGTATTATTGCAGATTTTAAATTATTACAATTATAAAAGCATTGACTACCTATAAGAATAACCTCTGGTAAAGCTACTGATACTAAATTATTTGCTTCAAAGCTTTGAGAGCCTAAATATTTTGCATTTGGTAAATCCAGTTGTGTTATTTTGCATTCCATAAAGGTTTTTGAACCTATGATTTCTACCTTTGGTAAATTTACCTCTTGTAGAAGGCTAGCTCCATAAAAAGCAAAATCTCCTAATATTTTTATGTTTGGTAAATTAATTGATACTAAGTTTAAAGGAGTAACTAAATTCATACAAAACGCAAAATAATCAATAATTTGTACATTAGATAAACTAATATTATTTAGGTTCCCACAATTTGAGAAAGCATATTTGTCTATTATTTGTAAGTTTGGAAATTGTGAATCAGTTAGATATGTATAACTTTCACAGGAATAAAAAGCATACATTCCTATCTCAGTAACCTTACTTGCTTTAACTTCTTCAAGATTACTACAACCATAAAAGGCATATCTACCTATTGTTGTAACAGAAGCTGGTAAAAAAACAAAACTAGGGTCTGCTCCGATAAAAGCTCTTGAACCTATAGAGGTTATAGTTTTCCCATTATATGAACTTGGAACAATAACATTACTAAATACTCCATTATAACTTAATAGTTCTCCATTTTCTGATATTGTGTAAGCATTTTCTATATCATTACCAGCAATAACAAAAGTTTGAGAAGTTTCTTTACTATACTTAATAACTTTATTATTGTTATCAAGAACAAAAGCTTTTGCTCTTAACTTAAGTGTTTTGTCTATTATTATTTTTTGATTATAAAGATTACTATTTATGTTTGGTTCTGTATTATCTAAGGTGTAAAAAATTACTGCATCCCTATTATTAAAAGAAAGTAATAATTCAAAACTATTGTCATGTTCAATGGTTATATTGCTTAAGGCTACAGTTTCTTCTAATAATTCAGCATAGGCATAACTAATATTAACAAAGCCATTTCCATAATAATTGTCCCAACCGCTTATTCCTAAATCTAAAGAATTATTTAATAAAAAACTTTCAATTTGACTAAGATTATAACCACCCGAATAAAGTAAGGCAACAGCACCTGCAACATGAGGAGCTGCCATAGAAGTACCATCAAGTGAAATAGTTCCTCCTCCTACACAAGCACTAACAATATCCTCCCCAGGGGCACAAACATCAATAAATTCTCCCCAGTTTGACCAGTGTGGGTGATAATATGTTTTTCCCGCTTGACCTACTGCAGATACAGTTATTGCACAACTAACATTGGCAGGAGATGTATCAATAACATTTATACCATCATTGCCTGCTGCTACAACAGGTAACACTCCTAAACTATAGGCAGAGGTTAAAACTTGATTGTACATATTGTAATTATTACTACCAACCTTGCTACCAGTTCCGCCAAAACTTAAATTCATCGCAATAAGATTATCAAAGCTAACGGTTTCTAAATTTTTATTTGTTATTGTAACTTCACCATTTTTTAAATCTATTATGTATTCCAAACCTAATAATATATTTGTAGTGTAACCAAATCCATCATCATCCATAATTTTAATAGGCAAAATTTTTACATTATCTAAAGTTAAATCTACTATAGTACCTGCTACGTGAGTACCATGTCCATTAACATCTTCATATTCACAACTTGTTGTACTTTTAGAAGTAGAAAAATTCTTACCACCTAATACCACTCGATTTTTAAACCATTCGTGGTCACTATCTAAACCAGTATCTAAAACTGCGATAATTGTCTCTTTAAGAGAAGATAGTCCACTTAAATAATTTGAATAATTTTCTACCCCCATGGGTGTTGCTCCCCATGTTGAATATGAAAAATTATCATTTAAACCAAATATATTATTTTCTGAAGTTGTTTTATTATTAACATCTAATTTTGCTTCATCATTAATACTATAAACCTTGTCAACACTTACCCAGTCTATGCTTGATAATGAGTTATAATATTCATATGCATTTTTGCAAGCTTCTTCTGATGAATATTCAAAAATGTGAAAATCCTTATAACCTTCAACATTTTTAGTGGCACCCATTTTATTTAAATTATTATTGCTTTTAACTATTAATCTTTTTGATTGATAAGGGTTAGATAAAACAACATTTGTTTCAGTTTGATAAACTTCAAAGCCTAAGCATTTTGCAATATCTTCTAAAGGAAAGTAAAACTTGTTGTTTTTTAATATTGGTTCTACGTTAGAAATAATTATTTCTGAATTATCAACTAGAAATAAATTATCTCCTTCTTGCAAAGAAACTTTTTTATTGTTAAAGTTAACTTCACAATTATGATTGTTTATAATAATTTCGCTTTTAGTAATAGTGCCAAAAGTTGTACTATCAACCATTAAGGTATTATTTATAGTTGTTAAATCTTGATTTATATCAAATATTTTATCGGCATCTTCTTGCGGATTTTTTCCTTCTAAAAGGTCTAGAACGTTACTAGAAAAACTATTAAATGTAAGACCATTTGTAGCAAACGATAAAACATCAGTTTTAGCAATATTAAAACCTGTTATAAATAAAAGTATAAAAGATAAAAATATATAAAAGTTTTTTTTCATTGGTCTTACTCCATATTTTATATATATTAATTTTAAATAATATATATATATTATAACTATGTATAAATTTAGTTTAAACAAAAAATATTTACATTATTAAATAAATATTATTAACCTATATATCTAATAAAAAATGTCTCTATCTTTATTAACCTAAAGGTAAATCAATGTCATCAACACCCTTAGTAATATTTTTAATTATAACATGATAACTATAATCGCTATTTACTTTTACTTCAACCCTATCTCCTACACCTTTACCTAAAATTGCCTTGCCAAAAGGAGACTCTTTACTAATTATACCATGCGAAGCATCATTACGCATTGTTGTAGAAATTTGAATAGTTTGTATTTCATTATCTTCTTCAAATAAAACTTCAACCTTGTCAAATAATCCAACTTCATTACTGTTTGAATTTGGTTCAACAATTTTGGCTGTTTTAATCATTGCTCGAAGATATTCAATTCTACCTTCATTTCTTCCCTTTTCTTTTCTTGCTGCGTGGTATTCTGCGTTTTCACTTAAATCTCCATGAGCTTTTGCTTCTACAATATCTTGAGATATTTTAGGTCTTATTACAGCAATTCTATAATCTATTTCTTCTTGCATTTTTTGAATATCTTTTTTTGTTAATTCGTTATACATAAAAATTCCCTTTTGCTTTTTTCTTAAAAAATTTTTAAACTTAAGTTTATAAAATTAATCTTTTAAAATTACTTAGTATTCATCTTTAAAATTGTGCTTTATATTTGATTTATCTTTATAAGCTATTATGGTACTAAGATTAACATTTTCCACACTTTTAAAAATATTTGCTTCAATTTGAGGATCCTCTTTTGCAAGTTCAGAAATTATCTTTTTAACCTTCAACCTTTTTGAAGAGTTTATATCACTTTTATAATCAGCATTTTTTTCAGTAAATTTACAGGCACACTGTAAAAAATTTAAATTATTATAATCTCTCCATTTTTTAATGTCGCTTTCTCTAATTAAATACATAGGTCTAATAAGTTCCATTCCTTCATAATTTGTACTATGAATTTTAGGCATCATGGTTTGAACTTGACCACCGTAAAGCATTCCCATAAGAATGGTTTCTATAACATCATCATAGTGATGGCCCAAAGCAATTTTATTGCAACCTAAACTTTTTGCTTTGTTATAAAGTTCACCTCGACGCATTCTTGCACAAATATAACAGGGAGATTTTTCAATATTAAAAACATTTTCAAATATAGTTGAATTAAATATCTCTATAGGAATATTAAGTAAACTAGCATTTTTTTCTATTAAATCTCTATTAGGTTTGCTATAACCTGGGTCCATTACAAGAAAAACTAGTTCGAAGTAAAACTTATGATGACGCATCAATTCCTGAAAAAGCTTTGCCATAAGAATGGAATCTTTTCCCCCTGAAATACAAACAGCAATTTTATCGTTTTCTTTAATTAATTGATATTCATTAATAGCCTTACAAAACTTTGAAAACAATTCTTTATGAAATTTTTTTTGTATGCTTTTTTCTACTTCTTCGGCATTTATATTTTTCATATTTTCCTCATAATAATTTTCTAATATTTATTTTTACTTATCATTTTTAAATTAATTTATTATATCACTTTTTGAAATAATAAACAAAAAAAAGATAGTATGATTTTGAGACTATCTTTTTATTATGACTAATAATTTTATAATTTTTTATTTTAAAAATATATATACTTGTTTTTAAATTTATCTCCTGTTTAATTTTGTTTGCTTTTCCTAATAAAAAAACGGTCGCCTTTCGCTTCCTCCTTTTTTTAATTATAAAACAAACCTCTTATTTCTTTATGTTATCCCCTATTTTCTTTTGTTTGATTTTCTAATAAAAAACGGTCGCCTTTCGCTTCCTCCTTTTTTTAATTATAAAACAAACTTCTTGTTTCTTTATGTTATCCCCTATTTTCTTTTGTTTGATTTTCTAATAAAAAAACGGTCGCCTTTCGCTTCCGTTTTTCTATTAATTATAAGTTGATAAGTCTAAAAATATGTTTGCTTATAATCATAAAGATTAAGTCAAGAATCCAAATGATATTGAAGCCGAATATAAGTCTTATTAAACCAGCAACAATTTTACCTTCTTGAAATCTTGTAAGAGCTCCGCATATCCATGCAGTTACTGGAATAATTGCAAGAATAACACTTACAATATATCCAAGTCCAAAATAATCAGATTTATTTGCCATATTAACTTCTCCCCTTTTATATCAATATATGCTTATATTATAAATATATTCGTAAATAAGTCAAGTTTTAACAAAAAGTTTTCAAAACTTTTAAATCACTATTTTTATTTATAATTTTTATCAAAAATTTCTATTACTGCATTTGTGTTTGGTAAGGCTTGTTGCATTTTTTTTATTGTAATAAATTGATAAATAATACCAACAAACAAAACAACAATAATGGCAATTAACATTATTATTAATAATTTAGTTTTGCGTTTATTTTTATCATCTTGCTCACTCAACTTTTTTAACCAAACCTTTTAATTGTTAAAAGAAAATTAATTAATTTTTTATTTAAATTAATATTATTTTCTATAATAAATTATTATAGTAAGATAGTTTTTATACTTAATAAATAATCAAAAAAAACAATAAAAACTAAGGATACTATTTTTGTTTATTTAGTTTTCTCTTAAAACAATTATAAAAATTTACAAGATAAATAGCAAGCATTTTTATTACACTTTTTGCAAGCATAAAACAACCAACAAAAACAATAACAAAACCTACTCTTAAATAACCCATATTTAAATATAAATTGATAAGGTAACTAACAACTACAATAATTAAAAAAACTAGTATTTTTACTATTGTAAAACTAGTATTTATAACCCTACCCTTTATTTTTGATAGTTTTAAAAATAATCCTTTAAAAAAATTGCCCAACTTCACTTTTAAAAAAATGTTTTGGCTTTTTTTATGGGACTTTTTTTGTTTGCTATTATTTAAATTTTTGTTGTTATTCTTGTGGAATAGTTTTCTATTTTTTTTATTAGGTGTTAAAGCTTCATTATTATTAGAACTGTTTAAGTTACTAAAGTTATTATCTTCTATTTTATTATCTTTTTTAATAATTAAATAACTTTTAATTTTTCTTTCTTTTTTTTGTTTAGGCCTTAACAAAAACATTTTTAACTTATCTAGAAAAATAGAAGCAGAAAAAAAGATTATACCAGAAGATAACCCTAAATACATAAACAACAAAAGAACCCAAATATGAGAAAAACTTGAAAATAATATCATCTAAATATTTTCTTAAATATATTTTCTTTATTTTGTGCAGAAGAATATTTTATTTCATTTATTAGACCATCAATTTGAATATTGCCTGTTTCAACATCTAACTTTGAAATATTTAATCCTTCGCCAGAAATACACATATTTGAGCCTGCGACCTTTAACTGAACACCACGAGTTGTAGTTTCATAAACTTTTTCAACCCCTGTAATAGAAAGGATATTTCTATTTTGTAAAATAACTTGACTATTAGAGAAAGTTTTATCGGCAGTTTTATTAGTTTCTAAAATTTCCATTTTCAATTAATCCTTTATAAACGATTTTAAACGTACATTTAACAATTATCTTTAGTAACCTAGCAATGCTATTAGAATATGCTTGTCCGAACTAATTTTTTTTAAAAAACAAACATATTGTACAATCTATGTTTATTTTGCTTATTTCCACATTATGACAACAACTTGTGGACAAACTATAAGAAAAAAATCTTTTTAAAAACTTTAAATAGTTCAATCTTTAAAATTAATTAAGTTATTTTTTAAAGCTTTACAAAAAAATAATCATAATATCTTAATTAAAAAACTTACAGGAAAAAAGATAAATCTAAATTTAACCAATTGTGTTTTTATTATCTTATAATGCTAACTACTAAAAAAATTGATTATCTTCACTTTAATAATAACGCAAGTTTATTTAAATTTATTACTAGTTAAAAAAACAACAAATTATAACAATTATCATTAAATCAACTAAAACTGTTTTTATTGTAAATTATTATTTAGTATGCTATAGTATTAAAAAGGAAATGAGTTATGGAAATTAAACTTTTTTCAGAGTTAACAGAAGAACAAGTAAAGTTTGTTGCTGAAACTAATTATAGTTATTGGAAAAAACATAATCCCCTATTAGATTATAATGAATCAACACAAAACATAATTTCAATGAGAAATAACAAAAACAATTTACCATTAGGATTTGCTCTTGTAGATAAAAGCAATATCATAGGATTTTGTACCCTAAGACAAAATAGATTAAAAAATCACTTAAATATAAATCCTTGGTTGTGCAATGTTATAATTCTTAATGATTATAAAAACAAAGGTTATGCAAAAACCATGATAAACTATGCTTGTGAAAAATTTAAAGCTTTTGGATATAATAAAATTTATGCTTGGACTGACCAAGTTCCAGATTTTTATACTAAACTAGGTTGGCATCAAGAAGGTAAAATAACTAAAAATGAAGGCGGAGAAGGGCTATTATTTTCTAAGCAAATATAAAATAAAAAGCACTGTATCTTAAACGATATAATGCTTTTTTATTATCTTAAATATTTGCTTATATTACGTATTGTTAATTTTTATTTGATAATAATCATTTTTAATTTTTATAATAAAACTAAAATTGATATATTCCTTTAAATTACTAAAGATTATAATTATTCTTCAACTTGCTCTACTTCTTCATGTTCGGCAATAGAGGCACAAACAACTTTATAGTTTTTATCTTTAAGTCTCATAATTTTAACACCTTGAGTGTTTCTACCTATCTTACTAATTTGTTCAGCAGTCATTCTTATAATTGTACCATTGTCAGAAATAATAATTACATCTTGGTCCATTTTAACTTGTTTTAAGTTAACAAGTTTTCCTGTTTTATCATTAAAGATACCAGCTTTAATACCTTTACCACCCCTTGATTGTAAACGATAATCATTAGGGTCACTGCGTTTTCCATATCCATTAGCAGAAATTGTAAGAATTTGATAGCCCTTTTTAATAACAGACATGTCAACAACATAATCTTTTTTTGCTAGACTCATACTCTTAACACCTTGAGAGTTTCTGCCCATTTTTCTAACATTTTCTTCACTGAATCTTATACATTTTCCCTCATGGCTAGCAACAATAATTTCATCCCTGCCATTTGTTGCTTCAACACCTATTAGGGCATCATCATCTAATAACTTAATAGCAATCTTTCCGTTTTTATTTATGTGTTTAAACTCATCAATTGAGGTTTTCTTTATTAAGCCTTTTTTAGTTGCCATAATTAAGTAACCCTTAATATTTGGGTCAAAACGCATAATTTCTTTTACACTTTCATTGTCTGTTAGGTGTAATAAATTAATTATTGCTCTACCCTTTGCATTCTTTTGAGCTTCAGGTATTGTATAAGCTTTCTTAGTAAATACTCTACCCTTACTTGTAAAGAATAGTAGGTCATCATGAGTGTTTGCAATAAACATTTTTTCAACAAAATCTTCTTCTTTAGTCTTATGTGCGTTTACCCCAACACCGCCCCTCTTTTGTGCTTTATATTCAGTAACAGGTAATCGCTTTACATAACCAAAGTGTGTAAGAGAAATTACAACATCTTCTTTTTCAATTAAGTCCTCAATATCAATGTCATCAAAATCAATGCTGATTTCACTTTGACGAGGGCTTGCATATTTTTCTTTAATTTCGGTTAATTCATTTTTAACAATTTCCAAAATTCTGCGTTCGCTTTTTAAAATTGCCTTATATTCAGCAATTTGTAGACGTAAAGCATCAAGTTCTTCCTTAATCTTTTTAACTTCAAGACTAGTTAAACGTTGTAAACGCATTTCCAAGATAGCAGTTGCTTGTTTTTCACTTAAAGCAAATTTTTCTCTAAGTTTTGTGCAAGCATCAACTTTGTCTTCACTCTTTTTAATAATTTTTACTACTTCATCTACATTAGCAAGAGCAATAGCAAGACCTTCTAAGATATGGGCTTTCTCTTGTGCCTTTTCAAGTTCGTATCTTGTTCTTCTTGTAATAATTTCTTTTTGATGAACAAGATAATAATAAAGTATTTGCTTTAAATTTAAAATTTTAGGTTCGCCATCTACTAAAGCTAAGAAGATGATACCTTGACCTTGTTGAAGTGGAGTATGTTTATATAACATATTCAAAACTACTTGTGCGTTTGCATCTTTTTTAATATCAATAACAATACGCATACCAGTTCTATCACTTTCTTCTTTAATATCGCTAATTCCTTCAACTTTTTTGTCTTTTACAAGATTAGCAATTTGTTCAATAAGTTTTGCTTTATTAACTTGATAAGGAAGTTCAGTAATTATAATTCTTGTTCTTTTATCTTCTTCTTCAATTTCAGTTCTTGCTCTTAAAACAACATTACCACGACCAGTTTTGTAAGCATTCCTTATGCCTTGTCTGCCCATAATTAAACCTTTGGTTGGATAATCAGGAGCAGGAATAATTTTAATAAGTTCATCAATTTCTATATCAGGGTTTTCAATAAGTGCTAAAACACCATCAATAACTTCACCTAAATTATGAGGAGGAATATTAGTTGCCATACCAACAGCAATACCATCTGAGCCATTTACAAGAAGGTTAGGAAAACGAGAAGGCAAAACTGTAGGTTGAAGTAAAGTTCCATCAAAGTTTGGATAAAAATCAACAGTTTCTTTTTCTATATCTCTTAACATTTCTCCAGCAATACGAGAAAGTTTTGCTTCGGTATAACGTTGTGCAGCAGGTGGATCACCATCAATACTACCAAAGTTACCTTGTCCTGCAACCAAAGGCTCGTTTATAGAAAAGTCTTGTGCAAGTCTTACAAGAGCTTCATAAACAGCACTATCACCATGAGGGTGATATTTACCTAAAACATCACCAACAATACGGGCACATTTTCTAAATGGTTTTTCAAAAGATAAGTTAAGTTCACCCATAGCATAAAGTATTCTTCTATGAACAGGCTTTAAGCCATCACGTACATCAGGAATGGCACGACTTACATTAACTGCCATTGCATATGAAATAAACGACTTTTTCATTTCTTCGTTAAGTTGAACCTTAACATATTTAGTGTTGTCTACAATTTGCTCTAATTCTTTTGAATAATCTTGTTTTTTCATTTTATTCCCCTATAAGAAAAGTTTATATATATTTAACAAATAAATTTTAAAGATACATTTATAAAATAAGTTTTTTCAAATTTATTTATTGTTAAAATCAAAAATTTATTAAATTTTTATAAGTTATTAAGTTTGTTTAGTGTTCTTGCCATTTTTCGTTGTCTTACTTTTGTTACATTTTCTTCACCAAAATAATAAGCCATTTGTTCCGCCATGTTTAGTACATCAGCAATTTCTTCTATAACATTATCTTTAATTTCTTGTGGAGCATTTTCTTTGCCAAATCTAGCATATTTACAAAGGGCTTTTGTTAGTTCACTCATTTCTTCAATGCACACATTACTTTGGGCATCATAGCCCCACTCATCTAAAAATTGTTTATAAAACTTTGTAAAGTCTTGTTCCATTTCTTTTGCCTTTTAAAATATGAATTTTACTTTTAAAAATTACAAAAGTTATTCCACTCCCTCTGCTTTTACAAAAACTCCGTTTTTCTTTTCGTATATTCTATTTTTATTTTTTTCTATTTTCTTTAATATCTCTTGTTCTAAACTTATGCCTTTAATTTCACATAAACCTAAAACAAATATGCAAACATCTGCAAGTTCTTCCCCTAAAGTATCTAAGCCTTTAAAATAAGCATCAAAAGCTTCCGAAACTTCACCATGGATATGACAAAATTGTCTGAATATATTACCCCTTGTATCACTGGCATCAAAGCCCTTATCAACTTTATTTTGATAAATTTCTTTTTGTAATTTATCTAGATCAACCATTTTTATATTTCTTCTCCCACAATTTTCTTATTAGTTTTAAAGATAACGTAGAAAGAATAAAACCAATTACAGGAACGATAGATGAAAATATAATTGCTATTGTTGTTAAGTCTTTTATTATGAATGAATAAATTAAAACAATTAAATAAGTAATAATGCATATGCAAAATCTACGAGTAAATGAGGTTTCCCACTTTTTATCAAGTTCCACTCTTTTATTTCTTTCTTTAATAGTTTCTATTTCATTCTCAAGTTCATAAATCTTGTTTTTATATTGTTCTAGATTATTTGTTTTTTCTCTTTCTAAAGCATTATTTGCATTTTGGCTATTGTTTTCTAGAATTTTTCCTTCATTTTTTGGCATTTTAGATATCAAGCTCCTTAACTATAGTAGCATTTTGTTCAATAAATTCACGTCTTAGTTCAGGATTTTCGCCCATAAGAGTATTAAAAATTTCATCAGCTTCTACAGCATCTTCCATTTTAACTTGAAGAAGAGTTCTATGTTCAGGACTCATTGTTGTTTCCCAAAGTTGTTCGCTTGTCATTTCTCCTAAGCCCTTATATCTTTGAATTTCAATGTTTTTATTACCTAATCTATCTAGTTCTGCATTTAATTCATCATCGCTATAGAAATAGTTTATTTCTTTACCCCTTGCAATTTTATAAAGAGGAGGTTGAGCAATATAAACATGACCCTTTTCTACTAATGGACGCATAAATCTATAAAAGAAAGTTAAAAGCAAAATTCTAATATGGCTGCCATCAACATCAGCATCAGTCATGCAAATAATTTTGTCATATCTTAGTTTTTCTTCATTAAATTCAGCATGAATGCCGCAACCAAAAGCGGTTATCATAGATTTAATTTCTTCATTTTCAAGTACTCTACCAAGTCTTGCTTTTTCAACATTAAGTATTTTACCTCTTAATGGTAAAATGGCTTGAAAACGGCGGTCACGACCCTGTTTAGCTGTTCCACCAGCACTATCGCCCTCAACAATATATATTTCACATTTAGAAGCATCTTTTTCGGTACAATCGGCAAGTTTACCAGGAAGTGTTGTATTTTCTAAAACACTTTTTCTTCTTGTTAATTCTCTTGCATTTCTTGCAGCTTCTCTTGCTCTTTTTGCTGTAATAGACTTCATGATAAGTTCTTTTGCGATATTAGGATTTTCTTCCAAATAATCGCTAAAACTTTCATTTAAAACTTTTTCCACAATTACACGCATTTCACTATTACCTAGTTTAGTCTTAGTTTGACCTTCAAATTGTGGGTCTTGAAGTTTTACACTAATAACTGCTGTTAAACCTTCTCGACAATCTTCACCTGTTAATTTTTCACTTGCCTTTAATAGTTTATTTTTTGTAGCATAATCGATTATAACTTTTGTTATAGCATTTCTAAATCCAACAAGGTGAGTTCCGCCTTCTTCAGTATTAATGTTATTTGCATAAGCATTAACAATTTCGGTATAACCATCATTGTATTGGAAAGCAATTTCTACTTCATTTGTTTTATTTACTTTATTTACATAAAAAGGTTCAGGGAAAAGAGTATTTCTACTTTTGTTAAGGTAGTCAACAAATTCTATAATTCCACCTTTAAAAACAAATTCATCATTTTTTTCTCTACCCACTCTCTTATCTTCAAGAGTAATAATAAGACCTTTATTTAAGAAAGCAATTTCTCTAAATCTAGCTTTTAAATTTTCATAGTTAAACTCGGTTGTTTCAAAAATTTCATCATCAGGTAAGAAAGTGATTGTTGTACCTCTTTCAGTTGTATCTTCTACAACCTTTAGTGGATATTCTGGTAAACCTCTATGATATTCTTGTACAAAGTGTTGTTTATTTTGATAAACATCAACTCTAAGATATTTACTTAATGCGTTAACGCAAGAAAGACCTACACCATGTAAGCCCCCTGAAATTTTATAACCACTGCCACCAAATTTACCACCAGCATGAAGTTTTGTTAAAACAACTTCTACAGCACTTTTATTTTCTTTTTTATGTATACCAGTTGGAATACCTCTACCATTATCAACAACAGTGATACTACCATCTGCGTTAAGAACAACATTTATTTCAGTACAGTGACCAGCAATAGCTTCGTCGATACTATTATCAACAATTTCTATTACAAGGTGATGAAGACCTTTTTCATCAGTAGAACCAATATACATACCAGGACGTTTTCTAACAGGTTCTAGACCATCAAGAACTTGAATATCTTCCTCAGTATACTTTGTGGTTTTTGTAAGATTTTCTTCTGTAACTTCTATAACATCTTTTTTATTAGGCATTTTCTTTTCTCGCTTCCTTTATAAAAAATTTATTCACCGCAAAAAAATTAACGGTAAAAAGGCTTATTATATATAAATATAATAATTATATATGTATAATATCATATAACGAACAAAAAAACAAAGTCTTTTTTAAACTTTTTCTTCAATTATCGCATTTTTTACATTAAAAATGGCACTTTCCTCATCTAAGTTTCTTGAAAATTTAGTTGTGGTTAAAATTGTTTGATAATCCTTAATTTCATTTAAAAAGTTTTTACATCTTTTTACATCTAGTTCACTTAACACATCATCAAGTAATAGAATAGGTTTTTCTCCCAACACTTTCTCAAACAAAACAAGCTCCGCTACTTTAAGCGATAAAGTAGCCAGCCTTTGCTGTCCCTGTGAACCAAAATTTCTAACATCTATACCATTAATAGTTATCTCGATATCATCTCTATGAGGGCCTATTGTGGTGTATCCAAAATCAAAATCTTTACGCAAAGAACTTCTATAGTAAGATAGCAGTTTTTCATATATCTCTTTTTGGTTTTTTAGCCTTATTCCCTGATAGGCAACCTCTAAAACCTCTTTATTTGCGGTTATATTGAGATGTACCTCTTTTGCAGGTGTTTTTATCTTCTCAATAAACTCAAGCCTATAATAGATAATTTTACTTGCAATATCAGCTAGTTGCTCATCCCAGAGGTCTATCGTTTCCTTTAAAATATCAAAATTTTTGCTTTCTTTAAGCAGTTTATTTCTTTGGGATAAAACTTTTTCATATCTACATAATAGATAGAAATAACTTTTGTTAATTTGGCTAATATCTATATCCATAAACCTACGTCTATCTGCAGGTCCTTCCTTAATTAAACCTATTTCCTCAGGTGAAAAATATACAATAGGCATTTCTCCTATTAAGTCGCCTATTTTTCTTATATTTAAACCATTAATTTTAATGGATTTATTAATATTTGTGTTAAGAATTGTTTCTATCGTTTGTTCATGGTATTGTTTTTTTATTTTTATACTAATTTTGGCTCTATCTTTTCCCCATAAAATAAGTTCTTTTTCCTTGGTGGTTTTTGGGGACTTTCCTATACTAGATAAATAAATACTTTCTAAGAAATTTGTTTTACCTTGTGCATTAGAACCTCTAAATACATTAAGATGAGGTTTTAATTTTACTTCGCAACAACTATAGTTTCTAAAATTTTCAAGTTTTACCGTTTCAATATACATATTATAAATATACCATATATGGCTTTTTTTTAAAATAGTATTTTAAAATTTTATTAAAATTAATGAAAATATTAACTTGTTTTTTAAACTTTAAAACCCCTATATATATAATGATATATATACTTATATATATATAATAAATATATAGTCATATTTATAAAGTGATTTTTAATATGAATTTAAGTTAAAAAAGCATTAAAAATAGCCAGTTTTTTTTACAATTACAACTAAAAAAATAATAAGGGTTAAAAAATATTTTATTATTCGTTTGATTGTATATTTAAAATTAACATTGTTTTTAACCAAATATTTAATAAAAAAGTAACAAAAACATAACTAATTTGTATTTAAAATAAGCAATTAGAAAAAAAAATTTAATAAAAAATTCACAAAAAATATTAAATGTAAAGTAAAAAATCAATTTAAGATTTGTAAAATTTGCACAATATTTTTTTTATTATTTGCTTGCCATTTTATTTTTTTTATTTTTTATAAGGTAATATTTTAAAAATTTTTAACTAAAATAATTATTATTTTATAACTATTTTTTAGTGTTTTTATAATTCTTAACACCTTGACAAGTTATATATATTATAGTATTATTTATTATATTAATAGAAAAAATTTAAAATCAACCAAAGTTAAATTTTATAGTTTTTTAATTTTAATGTTTTAAAACTTAAAAAAAACCATAAAAAGTTAAACAAAATAAGGTTTTTTTCAAGAATTTATGCTTGTTTTTTGATAAGGGGGATAAAATGGACAATTTTTTAACAAAGTGGAACGAAGTATTAAAGGACATGGAAAATTTAGTAACTGCTGTTAGTTATGACCTTTATATTGAAACTTTAGAACCTATAAAAGTTGAAAAAAATAGATTGATTCTTCTAGCCTCCACATCTACCACAAAAAAGCAACTTTTAAAATTGCATAAAGAAAAACTATTATCAACAGTAAAAAACCATTTTGATAGTGTAGAAGATATTGTTGTTTTAGACCCTACTGAAAAAGATAGTTTTTTAGATGATGTTAATAAAGCGGAAGAACTTATTGAAACAGAACAAGTATTAAATGAAAAAAATAAACTTAATGAAAAATATACTTTTGAAAACTTTGTTGTTGGTAAAAGTAACCAAATTGTTTATTCGGCTTCAATTAATGTAGCAAAAAATCCTGGTAAAAATTTTAATCCTCTTTTTATTTATGGTGGTGTTGGTTTAGGAAAAACTCACCTTTTACACGCAATTGGTAATTATATTCGTAAAAATAACAAAACTATTAAACTTTTATATGTCACATGTGAGCAATTCATGAATGCCTTCACAAAAGCATTAAAAGAAAAAAATATTGAAGCTTTTAGACAAAGGTATCGTGAAGTTGATGTTTTAATGGTTGATGATATTCAATTTATTTCAAATAAAACAGGTACACAAGAAGAATTTTTCCACACTTTCAATGACCTTTATCAAAATAATAAACAAATTATACTAGCAAGTGATAAACACCCAAGAAATATTGAAGCTCTTGAAGAAAGATTAAGATCACGATTTGCAGGAGGTTTAATTCAAGATATCCAAAAACCTGACTTTGAAACAAGGCTTGCCATTCTTCAAAAAAAGGTGGAAATAGAAAATTATACAGTTGATAATGAAGTTTTAGAATATTTAGCAGAAAAAATAGACACAAATATAAGAGAACTTGAAGGAAATTTAAATAAAGTTGTTTCACTTTCAATACTTATTGGCAAAAATAATGCCACAATGCTAGAAGCAGAGGAAGCTTTAAGTGATATTACCTCTTCTCAGGCACAAAGTATTACAGTTGATAAAATTATGGACATTGTTTGCAACTACTACAAAGTAAAAAAGGCCGATTTAATTGGCAAAAAGAAAAATAAAGAAATTGTTGACCCTAGACAAATTTGTATTTATTTAATAACAGAACTTCTTGATGTTCCATTAATGACCATAGGAAATGCTTTTGGAGGCAGGGACCATACAACAATTATGCACGCAAGAGATAAAATTGCACAAAATATTAAGAGTGATAGGCAATTAAAAACTAATGTTGAAGACCTAATTGCCATGATTAAAAGCGATAATTAAGTGGAAAAATTACTTTTCCACTTTTTTTATGTGTTTTTTACACACAATATTTACTACTTTTTTTATCTTTTTTTGCTTTAAACCACAACATATAGTATTTAAAAAAAGTTATGCACATTTCTACAAAGCATAATATTACTATTTTATAATTAAAATACTTACTTTAGTAAGTTTTTTAATTTAAAATTAAATTATAAATAAAGTAATAATTTAGTATTAATTAAAAAATTAATTTATTTATTTTTTTAATATAAAGTAAATTAATTTTGGTAATAAAATTAATTAATTTAAAAATAAAAAAACATACTTTACTAATTTAATTTTATATGGTAAAGTAAAAGAGTGGTTTTAAAAATGAAAGTTATCAACAATATTTTTTGCTTGTTAAAACTTGTATCCACAACAAAATATGGCATTTTTTGTAATGTAAAAACTAATATAAACACAATATATTGCGTGTTTACTAAGATATCCACATATCAAGATGCATAATAACAATAATAATTTTAAAAAAGGAGAATATAAATGAGAGTAGTGTGTGATGGCTTGGACCTCAGTATTGCAACAGCTCAGGTAATAAAAGCAATATCAAATAAAACTACAAATCCTGTACTAGAAGGAATAAAACTTACTGTAGAAGAAGATAGACTAAAACTTTCAGCAACAGATTTAGAACTTTCTATTGAAAAAACAATTAAGGCTGAAGTTAAAGAAGGTGGCGAAGTTGTTATTCCTGGGAAATTCTTTTCTGAATTTATTAAAAAACTAACAAATGAAAAAATAGAACTAGAACTTTGTGACAAAAGATTAAAAATTACATATACTGATAGTGAAAGTTTTGTTCAGGTTTATGATGTTTTAGAATTTCCAAATCTCAATATTATTGAAAATGGTGATTATTTCACAATTAAACAAAAAGATTTTAAGGCCCTTATAAATAAATCAATTTTTTCAACTGCTCTTGATGATACAAGACCTATCTTGAAAGGTTGCTGTTTTGAAATTTCAAATAATAATATAAATTCAATTGGCTTAGATGGTTATAGACTTGCTTTTGTTAAAAAACCTCTTGTTGAATCTACAATAGAAACAAGTATTGTTGTTCCTGCAAAAAGTTTAACTGAAATTTGTAAATTTTTAGAGGATAGCGAAGAACTTATAAACATTTTTATTAAGAAAAATATCCTTATGGTAGAATTTGATAATACAAAAATTGTAACAAGGCTTATTGAAGGCGATTTTATTAACTATAAACAAATTATTCCAAAAGATTTTTCATCTTCACTAATCATAAACAAAAATGTTTTTGAAGAAGCCATTGAAAGAACATCAGTTTTATCAAGAGTTGATAGGAATAATCTTGTAAAATTTGACATTAAAGAAAAAGTTTTAACTTTAAGTTCTACTAGCGATATAGGAAACATAAAGGAAAATATTGGTATTTCTCTAAAGGGTAACGATTTAACAATTGCTTTTAACTCAAGATATTTTACAGAATGTCTTAGAACTATCACTGATGAAGCAATTAAAATTAGTTTTAACATAGCTTCTAGCCCATGTATAATAACTCCTAGCGATAATGATGAATATTTATATTTAATTCTTCCAGTAAGAATTATTAACCAATAAATTTTTAATTAAATTGTAATAAAAAAATTAGCTACTTTTGAAAGGTGGTTAATTTTTTTTATTTTTGGCACTAACAGTGGTAAATGTTTGATTTGTGTTATATATTATTTATACACACTCATCTTCTTCTTTTTTCTTCTTTAAAAAATAAAAAAGTTATCAACAAAAACTTAACCAATTGTGGGTAACTTTTTTTAAAATAAAATATTCTTACTGCTTAGTCGATAAAAAATAAAAATTATAAATAATAAATTAAATAAATTTTTTTTATTATTATAAAATTAAAATATTATATATATAAATATATTTATAACTGAAGGTTCAGTCGAATCTAAAAATTAATATTTATTATTAATTATTATAAATATTAATATATATATTTTATTAATTATAATTACCGTCTGGGTGTTCAATAAAATATTTTTTTTATTTCTTAAACCGCTACATGTGGCTTAAATAAAGGAGTTTAGCCTTTCTCATAACCTTTTGCTTGGTCGGTTTTTAAAGTGCTTAACTATAAAAAACAAAAAAGCAAGTGATTTTTAATAAAATATTTAGTGCAACTTTCACAAACATTTTTTTAAAAAACGGATTGACAAGTCGGCAAAAATATTTTAAACTGCATAAGCAAGTTTAATATTGGTAGCTTTCTTGTGGTAACGACCTTAAATTCATAAAATTCAGACAGGCTTGCAAATTTAATACTACAAAAATTTACTTAATAATTTTTACAGGAGGATTTTATGGAAAAGGGAACATATCAACCAAACAAAAGAAGTAGGTCTAAAGTACACGGATTTAGAAAAAGAATGGCTACTAAAAATGGAAGAAAAGTTTTAAAAAGACGCAGAAATCGTGGAAGAAAAAAATTATCTGCATAAGAAAAATTTAACATAAAAGATGTTTTGTTATGTTGGATAAAAAAAATAGATTAAAAAAAAAGAAAGAGTTTAATTATATCTACAAAAAGGGCAATGCGTTTTTTTGTAAGTTCTTTACAATGTATGTTGTAAAAACCAAATACCCATTTTCTCAAATAGGTTTTACTGTTAGCAACAAAGTTGGTAATAGTGTTACTAGGCATAGAATTAAAAGATTAATGAGTGAAGCCATTAGGCAGAATTTAAATTTATTACCAGTTAATAACTATGTTTTTGTAGCAAGGGCTGGTAGTGAGGAACTTGGTTTAAACGAAGTTACAAATAACTTTTTATATCTTCTAAAAAAGTCAGGTTTATTAAAGTTAAATAATGAAAATTAGGGATTTTGTTAAAGTCCTTTTAGAAATAATACTCTTTCCTTTTAAAATGGTTTTATACGCATTTATATATTTTTATAAATGGTGTATTTCTCCACTTTTACCACATGTTTGTAAATTTACACCCACCTGCTCTACTTATTTTTTGCAAGCTCTTAAAGAATACGGATTTTTTAAAGGTTTTTATTTAGGAGTTAAAAGATTATGTAGGTGTGTTCCGTTTACAAAAGGTGGTTGGGACCCTATTAAACCAAATATTAAAGGGAAAATAAAATGGATTTTATAAACTTACTGGGTTCTATTTGGCCAGAAGGTAATTTTTGGGCTTCGATTATAAAACTCTTTGATGTTGGTAGTTATGCATGGACCATTATTTTGTTTACTATTGTTTTAAAATTGGTGTTAAGTCCTGTTGATTTTATGCAAAGATACTTTACCAATAAGCAAACAAGGGCTCAAGCAAAACTACAACCAGAGCTTGAAAAACTCAAAAAAAGATATGGGCAAAATCAAACCCTACTTTATCAAAAACAAAACGAGTTATATAAAAAAAATAATGTAAAAATGTCAGGTTCCTGCATTGTTATGATAGTTTATATGGCTGTTACATTAACCGTGTTTTTAACTTTGTGGTCATCTTTACAATCAATAGCAGGTTTTAAGATTAAAAATCAATATCTTGAATTACAGCAGGTTTATTACAATAGCTATGAAACAAACTATTTAGGTACAGATTTAGGAATTCTAGAAGAATATAACTCTTTACCCACTGTTGAAGAAAAAAATAAATTGTTAGAAGAAACTGAAAAAGCAAAAGAAGATGAAATTTTTGCAGGCTTAACAACAGGAACTGAGGAAGAAAAAAGAGCTCTTGCTCAGGAAACTGTTGTAAAAGATAGAACTCTTCGTCAAGAAGAAGCCCAAAAACTAGTAGCTCAACATTATTCAGAAATAAAAGATAGTTGGCTTTGGATTAGAAGTATTTGGCGACCAGATAAGGCTACTGTTAGTGAAATAGCAAGTTATAACGATTTTAAAGTTTCTACGGGCGAAGAAGGGGTTTCTGAAGCCGAATATAATCTTGTTATGGGGGAATTATTAAATAATAAGGAATTAAACCAAACTAATGGCTATTATATTTTATCTATCATAGTTGTTTTAGTTAGTTTATTGTCTCAACTTGTGATTAGATGGGTTTCTCGCCCAAAAGCTAAAACTGGAGAAACTTTAAAAGTTCAACAACCAGGTTTTACAAAAATTATGATGTTTATTATGCCTATAACTATGCTTTTATTTACTATTTCATCAAGTGCTATTTTTGCTATTTATATTATTACAAACTCTCTTATGACTACCCTTATTACCCCACTTACTACAGTAATTTGTAATAAAATAGAAGATGTTCAGGAAAAAAAGCACAAAGAAGAAATAAAGGTTGACTATAGAAGATAAAGAAAGTTTGCTATAAACTTTTTATAAAAGGGAATGAAAATGAAAAAAATTAGAGTATCGGCTAAAAGTATTCAAAAAGCCATAGAGGAAGGGCTTAAAGAACTAGATGCAACGCAAGATGAAGTTGATATAAAAATTATAGATGAAGGTGGTTTATTTAAAAAAGCCACTGTGGAACTTACTCTTGATAAAGAAGTTGAGGAAACAAGACAAAAAGAACTTGAAGCAAAGCAAGAAAAAGAAGAAAAGATAGAGGAAGTTAAACGACCAACCAAAACAATAGAAAAAAAGGTTAAGGAAGAAAAACAACAAGTACAAAAAGAAGTTTCTAAAACAAAAAAAGAAAATAAAGAAGATACTTCTATAATTACTGGCAATAATGCTATTGAATTTGGAACAAACTTTTTAAAAGAATTATTTAATAAAATGAATGTAGAAGCAGAAATAAGTGCTGTAGAACTAGAAAGCGGGATAACTTTTAATGCTTCTGGTGAAAAAGTAAGCACTCTTATTGGAAAAAGGGGCGAAACTTTAAATGCTATTCAAGATATTTTAAGCAATGTTCTTAAAAATAAAGGATATAGAGATACAAGATTTTATTTTGATGTAGAAAATTATAAGAACAGGCGAGAGGTATCTCTTGTCTCACTTGCTGAAAGAATGGCAAGCAAGGCACTTAAAATAAATAAACCTATAAAACTTGAAAGAATGAATGCTTATGAAAGAAAAATAATTCATTCTGCTCTACAAAGTTTTGAAGGTGTAACAACAAAAAGTGAAGGCGAAGAACCAAATAGATATTTAGTTATAATCCCTATAAAAGATTAAAAAATTTGAAACTAATTATGCTTAAAGTATAATTAGTTTTTTTTATTTTATTTTCCAAAAAAAATAATTTGTTAAATTATCTATTCTTCTTTTAAATAGCGAAAAGTAGAAAAATTTTTATTAAAAAAATTTAAAAAAAATTATTAAAAATATAGTGAAAAATTTTTATTATCATGCTATAATAAATTGTTATGTTAGATACAATAATTGCACAAGCCACACCTATAGGTAAAAGCGGTGTTGGTGTAATAAGAATGAGTGGAGAAAAAAGTTTAGAAATTGCTAAACAAGTTTTTTTGTGCAAAAATTTTGTTTCTAAACCTAATTATATGTACTTAGGAAAAATTGATATTGGTCAAGAACTATCGGACTTAGGTTTTTGCGTTTATTTTAAAGCTCCTCATTCCTATACAGGTGAAGATGTTATAGAATTTCAATGTCATGGTGGAATGCTTGTAGCTGAGAAAATAATTAATAAATGCGTTGAAAAAGGAGCAAGAAGAGCTTTAGCTGGAGAGTTTTCTAAAAGAGCATTTTTAAATGGTAAAATGTCGCTTGATCAAGCAGAAGGAGTAATAGATACCATTAACGCAGAAACAGAAAATCAGTTAAAAGCAAGTAGTAACCTAACCAAAGGTAATTTATTTAAAGAGGTTAATAAAATGCAAGAATCATTAACGGATGTTTTAAGCGAAGTTGAAGTTAATTTAGATTATCCTGAGCATGATATTGAATATGAAACAAAAGAGAACATTTTAACTAAATTAAATAAAATACTTATTGATGTAGAAAATCTTTTAATAACTTCCAGTACAGGCTTAAAAATAAAAAATGGAATTAATATTGCCATTGTAGGAAAAACAAATGTTGGTAAAAGCAGTTTATTAAATGCACTATTAAATTATGAACAGGCTATTGTTACTGATATTGAAGGAACAACAAGAGATATAGTAACTGGTAGCATAGAGTATAAAGGCTTTATTTTTAACTTTTTTGATACCGCAGGCATAAGACAAACAAAGGATGAAATAGAAAACATAGGAATATTAAAAGCTAGAGAATTACTGCAAAGTAGCGATATTGTCTTACTTGTTTTGGATAGTTCTAAAGAATTAAATAACCAAGATAAAGAAAATTTAGAATTAATAAAAAACAAAAAATCTATTGTAGTTTTAAATAAATGTGACTTGCCTAGTAAAATTAATTTTAATGGCGATTGCGTTAAAATTAGTGCAAAGCAAAATCTTTTTACGGAAGAACTAAAAGAAAAAATTTATAATTTATCATTTGGTACTCAAAATATAGCAAATCAAATTATTTTAACTAATTCAAGACATATAGAAATATTAAAAGAGGTAAAAGAATTATTAAATAATTTACAAAACACTATCTTTGATGTGCCTCTTGATTGTGTATCGCTAGATATTAAAACAGTTTGGGAAAAATTGGGAGAAATTACTGGAAATACTGCAAATGAAAGTATTATAGATAAAATATTTTCAAAGTTTTGTTTAGGTAAGTAAAAATAAATTATTAAATATAAATTATAAAATAGAAAAAAAGGTTTTTAAATTAAACTAATTCTAGCAAAGTAAAAAAGGAAAAATATTATGATTTATTTTGTAAGACATGGTGAAACGGATTTTAACTTGTTTAAAATAACTCAAGGTCAATTAGATGTATCTTTAAATCAAATGGGATTACTTCAAGTAGAGGCTTTAGCAAATAAATTAAAAAATTATAAGTTTGATTATGTTTTTTCTTCTCCACTAATTAGATGTAAACAAACCACTCAAGCTATTTTATCTTTCCATAAAGATTTACAACCAAAGTTTGATGAAAGACTTATGGAAGTTTCTAAAGGTATTTTACAAGGTGGTAAAAATTCTAAAGAAGTTTATGCCGATTTCTTTAATGACCCAAAAAAATATGGTGGAGAAACCGAAGAAGAAGTTTTTAATAGAGTTTCAAGCTTTTTAAAAGATATTGAACTATATAAATCTAAAAAAATATTAATAGTTTCTCATCATGGAGTATTAAAATATATTCAATTTTGTCTAGCTGGAAAAGATATAAAAAAAGACAAATTAATTATTTCTGATATAGATAATTGTGGAATCATGAAACTTAATTTTTAATAGGAATTAACTGCAATCTAGCACTTTTTAAGTTTATTTTTTATAGTAAAAAAAACAATAAAAAATAATAATCATAAGCAAATGTCTAAAAGGAAAAAACACTAAAATGGATGGTTTTTATGATGCAGTGGTTATAGGCAGCGGTCATGCAGGTTGTGAGGCTGCTCTAGCCCTATCAAGACTAAATAATAAAACTTTATTAACAACACTAAATTTAGATAGTATTGCTTTTTTGGCCTGCAATCCTTCTATTGGCGGAACTGCTAAAGGTCAATTAGCAAGTGAAATAGATGCACTTGGCGGAGAAATGGGCATAAATGCCGATAAAAATATTCTTCAATTAAGAATGTTAAATATGGGCAAAGGAGTTGCTGTACATAGTTTAAGGGCCCAAGTTGATAAGCATGCTTATCATGCTACAATGAAGGAAACTTTAGAAAATCAAAAAAATTTATTTATTAAACAATGTGAAGTTGTAGACATTATAACAAAAGACGGAAAAGTTACCGGAGTTAAAACCAATTTTGGTGAAGTAATAAACTGTAGAAGTATTGTTGTATGTACAGGTGTGTATTTAGATAGTAGAATAATTATAGGAGAATATACTAAAAGTTCTGGTCCAAATGGTTTTGTTAATGCAGTGGGTTTAAGCGAAAGTTTAAAAAATTTAGGGTTTGAAATTTTGCGTTTTAAAACTGGAACACCCGCAAGAGTGCTAAGTTCATCTATAAACTATAATAAATTTGAAGTTCAAGAGGGAGATGAAGGTATTCAAACTTTTTCTTACCTTACAAAAAAACAGCCCAAAAATGCTTGTGTTTGTTACTTAGGTTATACTAATGAAAAAACGCACGAAATTATCAGAAACAACTTATCACGTGCCCCTATGTTTTCAGGTGCAATAAAGGGGGTGGGCCCTAGATATTGCCCTTCTATGGAAGACAAGGTTGTTAGATTTTCTGATAAAGCAAGACATCAAATATTTTTAGAACCAGAGGATAAATTTTGTAACGAAATTTATGTACAAGGTTTTAGTTCTTCAATGCCTGTTGATGTTCAAGAGCAAATGTATAAAAGTGTTGAAGGCTTTGAAAATGTTCAAATTTTAAGGAATGCTTATGCAATTGAATATGATTGCATCAATTCTTTAGCATTGCTTCCTACTCTTGAAGCAAAGCATATTAAGGGGCTTTTCTTTGCAGGTCAAATTAATGGTACAAGTGGCTATGAAGAAGCAGGAGCCCAGGGGATAATTGCAGGAATAAATGCAAGCAATTATTTAAATAATAAAGAACCTTTAATTTTAAGAAGAGACGAAGCCTATATAGGTGTTTTAATTGATGATTTAGTTACTAAGGGAACTAATGAACCTTATAGAATGATGACAAGTCGTGCAGAATATCGTTTAAAATTAAGACAAGATAACGCAGATATTAGATTAACCCCTATTGGAAGAAAAATAGGATTAGTATCTGATGATAGATATAAAATTTTTTCTAAGAAATTAAAAAGCATAGAAAAATTAAATAAAGAAATAGATAAAAAAATTGATAGTAAAATTGCTAAATCCTTTTTAGAAAGCCACAACGAGAGTTTTTCGGGTAATGCTTGCGTAATAAGAGAAATGTTAAAAAGAAGCAATATTACTATAGACCTGCTATGTAAGGAACTTAATTTATTTGGTGGTTATTCTAAACAAGTTTTAAAATATGTAGAGACTGAAGTGAAATATGAAGGCTATTTAAAAAGACAAGAATTTTTAATTGAACAAGCAAAAAGGAATGAAGATATTAAACTTTCTGCTGATTTTGACTATACTCAAATTAAAGGATTAAGGCTAGAAGCTCAACAAAAATTAAACAAATTTAAACCTTTATCTTTAGGTCAAGCTAGCAGAATAAGCGGAGTATCCCCTGCTGATATTTCAGTTTTAACAGTATTTTTGTCTTTAAAAAAGGATAAATAAATGGAGAACGATAGGCTTAGTAAAATAAAAAGTTATTTTGAAGGAAATAACATATATTTAAGTGATATTCAATGTAAGCAATTTGAAGATTATTTTCTTACATTAATTGAATGGAACGAAAAGATTAATTTAACAGCAATCACTCAGTTTGATGATGTTATTGTAAAACATTTTTACGATAGTTGTGTTTGCTATAAACTGCTAAGTGATAATGCAAAGGTAATAGATATCGGCTGTGGGGCAGGCTTTCCTAGTATACCCCTTAAAATTTTAAGACCAGACTTAGAACTTACTTTAGTAGATAGTGTTAATAAAAAAATTATGTTTATAAATAATTTAGTAGATAAACTTAATTTAAGCAAAGTAACAACTATTCATTCTCGTGCTGAAGATTTAGCAAAAAACATTATGCATAGAGAAAAATATGATTATTGTGTTTCTAGAGCTGTTGCTAGAATAAATACTTTGTGTGAGTATTGTTTACCCTTTGTTAAAGTAGGTGGCACAATGCTTGCTTATAAATCAAAGGAAACGGAAGAAGAAGTAAAAGAATCGCAAAATGCAATAAAATTGTTAGGAGGTAGTGTGTCTAAGATTATCGATTTCACCGTTTTGGATTATTGTCGAAAGGTGGTTGAAATAAAGAAAACATCTCTAACTAATGCAAAGTTTCCTCGTGGAAATAATAAGCCTAGAACTTCCCCACTTAAATAGTGTAAGAACTAAAAATAAAAAGTATAAAAAATAATTAGTATTTTTTAAAAAATTTGTTATAATTATTCTATAAAGGTGACTTATGGGAAAAATTGTATCGTTTGCTAATCAAAAAGGTGGAGTTGGTAAAACCACTACTTGTATAAATTTGGCTGCGTATGTTGCAGTTATGGGTAAAAAGGTTCTTGTTGTGGATATGGACCCTCAGGGTAATGCAACAAGTGGTTTAGGTGTGGAGAAAAAACAAGAAACAGTTACCCTTTATGATGCGATAGATGAAAGTGTAGAAATTGCTGATGTTATTAAAAAAACTGCCATTCAGGATTTAGATATTATTCCTGCTACGGTTGATTTAGCTGGGGCTGAAATTGAACTTGTTCACATGAACAACCGAGAACATATTGTTAAAAACCTTTTAAATAAAGTAAAAGCACAATATGACTATATTATGATAGACTGCCCTCCTTCACTAGGCTTGCTTACTGTAAATGCTTTAACAGCTTCAGATGCGGTTGCAATTCCTATTCAATGCGAGTTCTTCGCTTTAGAAGGCCTTAGCCAACTTATGAACACCGTAAAGTTAGTTAAAAAACATTTAAACTATGACCTTGATGTTGAAGGTGTTATTTTAACTATGAAGGATAATCGTTCAAATTTAGTGGTTCAAGTTTCGCAAGAGATTCAAAGATTTTTTGGTACAAAGGTTTATAAGACAGCAATTCCTAGAAGTGTAAGATTAGCAGAAGCTCCAAGTCATGGACAACCTATTATCATGTATGAAGCAAAAAGTAGAGGTGGACTTGCCTACTACGAACTTGCCGAAGAGTTTTTAAAAAGAAATAACGATAGTTATAAAAAAATAACTAAATTTTTAAAAAAATAATAAACTTAAAATAAATCTGTTTGCAATATTTTATTTGTCATGTTATAATAATTATGTTCTTAGATAAGATGCTAAGGGCTTCTTGCCTTAAGCATTAGTTTATCTTTTGCTGTTTATATAAAAATTGTAGTTTACCTTTTTTGCAGTAAAAGAAAATGAATAATATAATTTGATTAAGGTGAAAAATGAAAAAAGGTTTAGGAAAAGGATTAGAGGCTTTGTTCTCTATTTATGAAGAAGATACTAATAACGAAAATAATGAAACAATTGGTTCTACACAAAACTCTACACAAGAAGTTGATAAGGAAATTAATGTAGAAATAAAAAAAGAAGCTACTACTAGTAACGTAGCAACCTCTTTGAATGGTGTTGTTGAGGTTAATCTTAAACAAATAGACCCAAACAAAAATCAGCCTAGAAAAACATTTGATGCTGAGTCTTTAAAAGAACTTGCAGAGTCAATAAAACAACATGGGGTCATTCAACCTATTATTTTAAATGATGAAAATAATGGTCGCTATACCATTATTGCTGGTGAAAGAAGATATAGAGCTTCTTTAGTCGCTGGACAAACAACAATCCCTGCTGTAATAAGAACCTATTCAGCAAAACAAGTAAAAGAAGTTGCTTTAATAGAAAACTTACAAAGGGAAGATTTAAACCCTATCGAAGCGGCAAAAGCTATAAAAGAACTTATGCTTGAATACGATTTTACACAAGAAACAGTTGCGGATAGAATTGGTAAAAGTCGTCCACTAGTTGCCAATACTTTAAGATTATTATCGCTTGCTCCTGAAGTTATTTCTTTAATAGAAACTGGAAAACTTTCTGCAGGCCATGGTAAATGTTTAGTAGCACTAGAGGATAGACAAAAACAAGTAGAACTCGCTAACATTGCTGTTGAAAATAAGTTTTCTGTTAGAGATTTAGAAAATTATATTAAAAATTATAAAGATGTTAAACCTGGTAACTCTACCCAATCAAAAGAAAAAATAATACAAAGTATAGAACTTAAGGAACTAGGACATAGAATAGCAAGATTATTTAAAACTAAAGTTATTATTAAAGGTGATGATAATAAAGGAAAAATTACTATTGACTACTTTAATATTGATGATTTAGATAGAATATCTAACTTTATAGCTTCCTTAGAAAGAAAATAATAAGTTTAAGTTTAGTAAATATAAATTAAGGTGATTATATTATTAATTCTAATTAAAATAATAAAACACATATATGAGCCTTATTTAAATAGAGATTTTATAAAAATGTTCCACGTGGAACATTTTTTTATTTATAATGATTATATTTTATATTATTTAAAAACCTTTAAAAATAAATATTCTTTTAATAATGTTTAATAAACATTAATATAAAACGTATTTTACTAAACAAGTTATAAAATGTTATTTGAAATGTTTTATAAAACCTTTTTATCTTGCTTATTACTTCAGGCTTAATATTTTTATGTGTTTTTGCCTAATTGTTCCACGTGGAACAAAATTTATATTATTTAGATTAATATTGTAATACGCAGCAAGAAAATGATTAGCAAAATAAATTAATTCATTTTAGTTTATTGTTTTTATATGCAAAATGAGAAAATGTTCCACGTGGAACATTTTACAATATAATTTAGGCTATATGTCATTATACGAATGCTAAAATAAATATATATTAATATTTGTTTACCAAAATCAAATAAATTAATAATTGTTAACGAAATAATAAAATATTATTTAAAATGCTTTATATAGGATATTTATTGTTGTTTTTAATATTATTGCATATGTCTACTAAAATGTTCCACGTGGAACATTTTATAATTTAATTATCGACTCAAAAATAATTGCATAAAGATATAAATTAAAAGTTTTATAAAATAGCATAAATTAAGAAAGCATCTATGTAAATTAATATTGCTTGTTTTATTTAAGCCTTTAAATAATACCAAATATTATTTTTCACCTAGGCACTAATGCTAATATTAATTTATAATTAAAAAAAGAAGATTATGATTTATAGAAATATTCTATTTATAAATAAGAAAAAAATTAAATTCATTTAGTTTGCTATAACTATGAAAAACCAAAGCTTTACTTTAACTCTTTTAAGTTTTTAATATACAAACTTCTTTTATTTAAACATGATAAGATTTTAAAATTTCTTTTTTATCAATTTATAACTCTATAGATAATATTGAATGTACAAATAAATTAATTTATTGGAAGCATTTGTTTTTTGAAACAAAAAAAGGAGCAAGGAGTTTCCTATTATTGATTAAAATTAAAAAAAACAATTAAGCAAAAACCAAATTAGTTATAAATATATAACCATTAAAAATTATTTTGGAATGGCTAGTTTTCTTTAAAAATCAAATGAATAGAGCCTTTTAAAAATTTTGTCGTATAAGTAGTCGGAGTTAAAAAGAATGAAATATTAATTATATAATGTTTAGTTAATTATTTTGTAATTTGTATTAATTTTATTGATTTAGAAATACTTATATGATAATATAATATTATTATATTGGAGGAGATTGCATTGAAAAGCAACAAGTTAAGAAATTGGCTTTTTATTTTACTAACTCTTGGGCTTGTAGTATTGATAATCTATCTTACTACTGCTTCCAACTTAGGTAAAGAAATTTATATTACAGGTAAGCCACTTCCAAACGGAACAACAACTTTGGAAGAACTTATTGGAGATGGAAATAAAGAAAGTGAAATTGAACACATTGTTATAAGTAACAATGGTATGGGATATATTCTCAAAAAAGGCAGCAATTATAAATTAAATGGTATAACAAAAAACTGTGATTATTATTTTTATTGGTTCCTAGAAAAAGATGCAGATAAAATTCAAGAACTAGTTGATAAATACATGGAAGCTAGAGAAACTTCAGGCAACACCGATTGGATAACCATTTCTTTTAGTAATATTCACGCAAGTTCTTCATGGTGGGAAACTCTTCTTCCTTATGTAAGCATTGTTATAATTGTTGTTATAGGCTTTATCCTTGTTAAAAACATTTTAGGAGCAAATAATAAGAGTTTTAACTTTGGTAAAACAAAGGCTCAAATTGCCCAAAATGTTAAGGTTAAATTTGGTGATGTAGCAGGTATTGATGAGGAAAAAGAAGAAATTCAAGAAATTGTTGAATTTTTGAAAAATCCTCAAAAGTTTACTGAATTAGGAGCTAAAATTCCTAGAGGAATATTGCTTGTAGGCCCTCCTGGAACCGGTAAAACCCTACTAGCAAAAGCAATAGCTGGAGAAAGTAATGTTCCGTTCTTTTCTATAAGTGGCTCAGACTTTGTAGAAATGTTTGTTGGTGTTGGTGCTTCAAGGGTTAGAGACTTATTTGATCAAGCAAAAAAACAATCACCTTGTATAGTATTTATTGATGAAATAGATGCTGTAGGTCGCCAAAGAGGCACTGGTTTAGGTGGAGGAAATGATGAGAGAGAACAAACCCTAAATCAATTATTGGTTCAAATGGATGGATTTGAAGGCAATGAAGGGATTATTGTTATTGCAGCAACAAATAGAAGTGATGTATTAGACCCTGCTTTAATGCGTCCAGGAAGATTTGATAGACAAATATATATCAATACTCCTGATGTTAAGGGCAGAGAAATGATATTAAAAATTCATGCTAGAAATAAACCTATAGATAGTTCAGTTGACTTTAAAAATATAGCAAGATTAACAAGTGGTTTTTCTGGAGCAGACCTTGAAAATTTACTTAATGAAGCAGCTATTTTAGCCGCTAGGTCAAATAGAAAACGTGTAACTATGACCGATATTACCGAATCGATTAATAAAGTTCTTATGGGGCCTCAAAAGAAAAGCAGAATAATTACCGAAAGCGACAAACGAATAACTGCCTACCATGAATCAGGTCATGCTGTTGTTGGTAAATTATTGACCCATTGTGATGTTGTTCAAGAGGTTTCTATTATCCCTAGAGGAATGGCAGCAGGATATACTTTAAGTAGACCAGATAAAGATGAAGAGCATATGTCATTTAATAAACTTATTGATACAATAACCATGCTTTTAGGTGGTAGAGTAGCAGAAGAAGTGTTTATTAAAGATGTTTCAACAGGAGCATCTAACGATATCGAGAGAGCAACTAAAATCGCTAGAAAAATGGTTACTGAATGGGGAATGAGTTCAACCTTAGGTACTATCAATTTTGGTTCAAGCAATGAAGTATTTTTAGGTAGAGATTATCAAAATCAAGTAACATACAGCGAAAAAACAGCCTCTGAAATTGATAAAGAAATTGATAAAATTATTAAAGATTGCTATAGTAGGGCAAAGAAAATAATTACCTCTCATATTAAAGAAATGAATACTATGGTAGGAGTTCTTCTTGAAAAAGAAACAATCTACTTCAATGAAGTTGAACTTATTATGAAAGGCAAAACCACAAAGCAAGTTCTTAACTTTATGGAAAAAGAAGAAATTAGAAATAAAGCTAAAATTGAAATAGAAAGAGCTGAAGCAGAACTTGAAAGAGCAAAAAAAGAACAAGCAATAAGAATTAAAACTGCAGAAGCTTTAAGAAGCGGTGGTGTAATAAATCAAGAAGAAATTGATAAGGTTAAACAAGATTGTGACATAGTTATTAAACAAGCAGAAGAAAAAGTAAACGAACTTAAAGCAAAATTTGAGATGTCACAGGGTAAGAAATTAAAAAAACAATCCGAAACAGAAGAAAGTCAAAATAAAAATATCGTAGAAAAATTAGAGGATAATGCTAAAGAGATTATTACTTCTTCTGATAACATCAAGGATAAAAATGATAACAAAGAAAAAACTAATAATAGTAACAAAAGCAAAAAAGATAAAACTATAATCAGTGGAAATAAAGAGGAAATAGCTAATAAAGAAAATGCTACATCCCTTAAAGATACTGATAAAGAAAAAGATTCTAAAACTAAAAAAAGTTTAGCAAATAAGAATAACAAAACTGATAATGAAGAAAATAATAAGTAGTTTTATTATTTAGAGGACGAGTATGAGTAAGAAAGTTAAATATATTATAAGCATAAGTTTAGTAGTTGTAATTATGAGTTTAGGAATAATTACATTAATATTGGGGCTTGTTCCTGTTGGAGGAAATGATGCAATAAACTTGCCTAATGATGTATATATATACACCAATCTAATTGATGATAATAGAGATAAATTAGAACTTCATAGAAGGGAAGATAGTGGATCTGATGTTGAAAGAATAAATAAGATATTTGATTTATTCAATAGGGGTTTTGAGCAAAAAGCATTATCTGCAATGTTTAAAGGTGAATTAGGTGCAGGATTAGAATTTGTAGATAATTATGCTAACAATATTGAGCATAAAATTAACAAATATAAAGATAATGAAGAATATATAACATTTATGTTCTTATATAATGAAGAACAACATATTCAAAATGTTGATACTACTTGGACTTATAAACGTTTATGCTTTACAGTAAGTAAAAGCACTGAATGGCAAGAAATTATCATAGGTTTACCAACAGCTTATAATGATGATTATGATTCAGGTAATGAAATTACTTTTAGATATTATTATAAGGGAAAAATGGTTACTTCTGAATTATATAATTATGCTAATTTATTAATTGATGCACATAAACAAAGAGCAATCTAATTTGTAATGGCTAGGATTATTTTAAATAAATAACGATTAGAATTTTAGTTAATTATTTAGTTGCTTTTTAAACTTTAATTATTAATAAGAACTAAAAGCAAGTCTAAAAACTGACTTGCTTTTTAAATATTATGGTGTAAAAAAATAATTATAAATATTTTATACTAACAAATATTTATTCAAATATTTGAATAATTATAAATAACCTAAAAATTAAATAATTTAAAGGAAAAAGAAAAAATGTCACAGGATATTAGAATACAAAATGAAAATAGTAAATTTAAATTTAGAGTGGCTGGAATAGTTGAAAATGAAGAAAAAGTGCTAATAGTTAGAATAAATGAAAATCCTTTTTATTGCTTTCCAGGAGGGCATGTAGAACTTTTTGAAGATACAAAAACAGCTCTTGATAGGGAACTAAAAGAAGAACTTTTTTTTGATGTAGAAATAAAAACACTAATTGCCTCTAGTGAAAATTTTTATTTTTTAAGGGATAGCAATTATCACGAGTTATGTTATTATTATACTGCTTCACCAAAAGATAATTGTATATCTATGCAAGATAAAATAATTGAAGAACAAGATAAGTTTGGAATGGTTATTCATAGATTTAAATGGGTTGATAAAAACAAGCTATTGGATTATGATGTAAGACCAAAAGATGTTGTTCAACATTTTTTAAGTAGCAACAATTTAAATCATTTTGTAACTAGAGAATAATTATGATAATTTTGATATAATTTCACAACCTAAATTATATATAATTAAATTACAAATTTTAGAAAGTATTAAAAAACAAGTAATTTTAATTAATTTAGAGGATAATTATGTCAATTAGTTTGAAAGAAAAAAAAGATGCCAATAAGAATAAAGATGCAATAGGTAAAATAACTGGCTTTTTTTTGTTTAGAAATTTGATAGATAACTACAACCAATATAAAGATTTACCTGATTCATCTAGAAAAAAAATTAAAAGATATGGCATTTTGTCTGTTTCCTTATCAATTATAGCAATTATTGTTTCTTTGAGTTGTTTGGTAACTACTTTAATAAATATAGAATTTCAAGGTGTTTCGGTAGTGCTAATTATGATAGTTAGCATATTAGGGTGTGTAGTAATACCTTTAATTATGTCAATGTATGCTTTCGTTTTTGCAGTGTTACAGGTTAGATTAAACAGAAAATCAATAGGAATTATAGGTATAATTTTATCAATTTTATCGGTAGTAAGTTGTGTATTATTAATAGTATTTTTAATTATTTAATCGCATTAAAAAAATAAGTAAATTTTTAATTATTTAATTAACTTTTTTAATAATGGAAAATTGCTACTTTTCAGTAATTTCCTTAAAAAAACAAGTTCTATTGAACTTGTTTTTTTGTATAAATATTTTTAAAATTTATCTAAAAAATAATAAATTTTTTATTATTTTGATAATTATTTTGCTTTATTACTGCTATCATAAAGTTTAAATTTGTTTGCACAAAGTTTTGTAATTTCTGCCATGCCTTCGGTTAAATATTTTCTATAGTCAATATTTTTATTATTTTCTTCAACATTGTGTAAAATGCCCATTAATAAAGCAATTCTTAAATCGGTGTCTCCATTTATTTTGCAAATATGATGTTTGCAAGCTTCAGCAAGCAATTCATCAGCAACACCTTTTGCTCCTTTAATATTTACACCTAATTCTAGAAGTCTATCTACACTTTTTTCATCAACACCGCTTGCTCCATGTAATACAAGTGGAGTATTAGGAATTAACTTTTCTATTTCTTCTAAAATATCAAACCTTAGTTTTGCATCTCCTCCAAACTTGTAAGCGCCATGTTTTGTTCCTATAGCTATTGCTAAACTATCTACTCCAGTTTTTTCTACAAATTCTTTTGCTTGCATAGGGTCAGTATAGAAACTTTTACTTTCATCGACATTTATTTCATCTTCAATGCCAGCAAGTGAACCTAATTCTGCCTCTACAAATATTCCTCTTTCATGAGCATAATCAACAACACTTTTTGTAATTGCTATGTTATCTTCAAAAGGTAACATGGAACCATCAAACATAACAGAATCACAACCTATTTCTATTGCTTTTTTAATGCTATCTAAAGATTTACCATGATCTAAATGAAAAGAAATAGGAACTTTACATTGTTTTCTTGCTGCTATTATAATTTGCTTTAAATATTCTTCTCCTATAAAAGATATTGCACTTTCTGACATTTGTGCAATAACGGGTGAGTTTGTAAGTTCTGCAGCGGCTATAATACTTTTTAAAACTTCTAAGTTTGCGAAATTAAAAGCACCAACAGCATAATTATTTTTTAATGCATCTTTTAATAAATATTCTTTCATATAATCTCCTAATATAGTTTTTTTACATATATATTTTAGACTAAATAAAAATAAATGTTAAATGTATTTTAATCTTTTACTGGTAAATAAATTTATTTAAGTGTAAGAATATCAAAAAAATGCTAAAATCATTTTAAAAAAAATCGTTGATATAATATACTTAAAGAAGAATTAATTTTGTTATAAATAAAAAGGAGGAAGACATAATATTGAAAATTAATTATTTTTTTCCAGTATTTCTGGGTGATAAAATTGATACTTGCTTGAAGAACTTTAAATCCTCCACCTTTTTTAAAAAATATTCAAATTATAACTTTATTTATGTGTGTGATATTGCAGATGTTGAAAATAAAAAAGTTTTAGAAACAGAAGTTAAAAAAAATAAAAAGGATAAGTTAATTTTATTAGACAAATGTTTCACATATAACGATGCTTTTTATAATGCAATATCTTATTTTGATGGTGATGTTTTATTGTTGGGTGACACAAAGATAAATAGGATTGATTTAGTTTTTGAAAAATGTATGCAAAAGTATGAAAAAAATATTAATGTAGTTCATGTTATTAAAAAACAAACAAAATTTAAAGGGTTTATACTTAATACATTAAAGGCAATATATAACTTTTTTATTAATATATTTACTGGTAAAAAAGATAGAATGAATTTAGTTTCTTTAGGTTTAATAGATAAAAGCATTTTAGAACTTTTAAAGGTTTTACCTAATAAGTGTTGTTTCTTAAAAAATACAAAAGATTTACTAGGTTTTGAAACAAGAACTATTTATATCCCTCAAGACACCAAAACCTATAAGTTAAATTATAAGAAAAAAACAGGGGCATTACTTTCGTTTATTATAAGCAGTATAGTTATGTTTAGTTTAATAATAACACTAATTTTATTAAATATTTTTATTAAACAAGATATTTTAGTCTATAATTTATTGGGTATATTATTTATTGCTTTTTGTATCTCAATTTCTGTTACTACTTTGCCAAAACATTTTTTTGATATAAGAAATTATGAAAATAAACAAGACCCCCCTAAGCTTTATATAGAAAACTAAAAATTTATTTTTAATAATTTAATATACTTTTTATTAATGTTTTTTTAAATTAATAAAAATGCTAAACTTTAGGTTTTTTCTAGAAAGTATTAATTTGCATTACAAAAAACTTAAAACTAAATATTTAAATTAAGACCTTGATAATAAATACTTTATTTTATAAATTAATCCATATATTTAAAAAAGGAGAAAAGATTATGGTAGATGAAAGATTAAAAAAACTAGCTAAAAATTTAATAAATTATTCTTGTTCATTAAAACCAAAAGAAAAAATATTAATTGAAGCAATGGATACTGATGAAGAATTTTTATGTGAATTGGTAAAAGAAGTTTATAAGGTAGGAGCATATCCATTTGTAAATGTTCAAAAGTCAAAATTATCTAGACAATTATTAATGGGAACAACTGATGAAAGAGAAAAGTTAGCATGTAGTTTTGATTTGCCTGTAATGGAAAAAATGGATGCATATATTTCTATAAGAAGTAAAAACGTTTTTGAAAATAGCGACATTCCAAAAAATAACATGCGTGCTTATAAAATTAATTATAGTATGCCTGTTCATATTGATACTAGAGTTCCAAAAACAAAGTGGGTAATTTTAAATTATCCTACAAGTGTGGTTGCACAAAATGCTGGAATGAGTACCGAAGCCTTTGAGAATTTTTATTTTGATGTTTGTAACTTGGACTATTCAAAAATGGATAAAGCCATGGAGCCATTAAAAAAGTTAATGGAACGAACCGATAAAGTAAGAATTGTTGCACCAGGAACCGATTTAACTTTTTCAATTAAAGGCTTGCCTGCAATAAAATGTTCTGGTTCGCATAATATACCAGATGGAGAAATATTTACAGCACCTGTAAAAAATAGTGTTAATGGTACTATAAAATATAATATTCCTATATTATCAAGCAACGGTGAAAGGCATGAAGATATTACACTAACTTTTAAAGATGGTAAGATTATTAAAGCAACTTCTATTAGTCATGAGGATATCGAGCAAATTTTTGACTTAGATGAGGGAGCAAGATATGTAGGGGAGTTCTCTTTTGGAGTTAATCCATACATTAAAAAACCTATGTTAGATATCTTATTTGATGAAAAAATTATGGGTTCTATTCACTTTACTCCAGGAAGTTGTTATGATGAATGTGATAATGGCAATAAATCTGCTTTGCATTGGGATTTAATTCAAGTTCAAACAAAAGAATATGGTGGCGGAGAAATATATTTTGATGATATTTTAATAAGAAAAGACGGAAAATTTGTATTAGAAGAACTTAAAGGTTTAAATCCAGAAAATTTAGTTTAAATTGTTGTAACAAAAATTTCTAATTAGTATAATATAAGAGTATAAAAGGAGTTAATTTATGAAGGTTAAAATAGGTATAAACGGTTTTGGAAGAATAGGAAGATTAATTTTAAGAGTTGCTTGTGAAAGAGATGATGTAGAGGTAGTAGGTATAAACGACCCATTTATTTCTGCAGAATACGCAAATTATCTTTTAAGATACGATACAATACATGGTAAATTTAATGGGGAAATTAAAAATACTGAAAATAGTATTATTGTAAACGGAAAAGAAATTAAAATGTTTACTGAAAAAGACCCTGATAAAATAAATTGGAAAGATTGTGGTGCTGAATATATAGCAGAAGCAACAGGAAAGTTTACAAATTTAGAAGGTGCAAACCTACATTTAAAAGGTGGTGCAAAGAAAGTTGTAATTACTGCTCCTGCTAAAGATGGTATTCCTATGTTTGTTATGGGAGTAAATAATACTGATTATAAAAAAGACATGAATATAGTATCAAATGCAAGTTGTACTACAAATTGTTTGGCTCCACTTGCTAAAGTTATTAATGATGAATTTGGCATTGTAGAAGGTCTTATGACAACAGTTCACTCTGTAACAGCAACTCAACTTACAGTTGATGGCCCATCTAAAAAAGATTGGAGAGGAGGAAGAGCTGCAACTTATAATATTATTCCTTCTTCAACAGGAGCTGCAAAAGCTGTAGGTGAAGTTATTCCTCAATTAAAGGGAAAACTAACAGGAATGAGTTTTAGGGTGCCTACTCTTGATGTTTCAGTTGTAGATTTAACTTGTCGTTTAAATAAAGCAACATCTTATGAAGAAATCAAAAAAGCAGTTAAAAAACATGCTGAAACAGATTTAAAAGGTATTCTTGGATACACTGAGGAAGCAGTTGTTTCAAGTGATTTTATTCATGATGAAAGAACCTCTATTTTTGATGCAACAGCAGGAATAATGTTAAACGAAAATTTTGTAAAACTTGTTGCATGGTATGATAATGAATGGGGATATTCAAATAAAGTTGTAGATTTAATTTGCTATATGGCTAAAGTAGATAATAAGTAAAATTTTAATATTATATTTTAAGTAAATATTTTTTAATGTTAAATGTAAATTATAAAAAAATCGTTATTTTTAAAATAACGATTTTTTTTATTCTAATATTGATACTTTCTTTTATTTTAAAGGATTATGAAGATTTTTTTAACTTATTCTTCTTTTGTTTTATAAGAAGAAATTGTTGCTATATAAGTATTTCTTAATAGCATGGCAATAGTCATAGGTCCTACTCCACCAGGGACAGGTGTAATATAGGAAGTTTTTTTAGAAACATTTTCAAAGTCAACATCTCCACATATTTTTTTGTTATCATTGGTGTCTCTATTTATACCAACATCAATAACTATTGCATCATCTTTTATCATGTCTTTGGTTAAGAAATTTTTCTTACCAACTGCTACAATAACTATATCAGCTTTTTTGGTTTTTTCTGCTATGTCTTTAGTTTTGCTATGACAAATAGTAACTGTGGCATTTTCATTTAAAAGCATAAGAGCTAGTGGTTTCCCAACAAGTAAACTACGATTAATAATTACAACATCTTTACCTTTTAAGTCAATATTATATGATTTTAAAAGTTTTACAATTCCAAAAGGGGTGCAACTCAACAATCCACTTTCATCTTGTTGCATTAGTTTACCTAAGTTTGTTTGAGTTAATCCATCAACATCTTTATTAGAACTAATTAAATTTATTAGTTTTTGTTCGTTTAAATGAGGTGGCAAAGGCATTTGAAGAAGTATTCCATTGATGGTTTTATCCCTATTTAATTTATTAATAACATCAATAACTTCGCTTTCTTTAACGTTTTCAGGTAATCTATATACTTCTGATTGAATACCAACTTTTGAACAGGCTTTAACTTTTCCTGCTACATAAATTTCACTTGCAGGATTACTTCCTATAATAATAACACATAGTTTTGGAGAAGGTAGTCCTTTTTTAATAAGGTTTTCTTCAATGTCTTTTGTAAGGCTTTCTTTTATATTAAGTGCAGTTTGTGTACCATTTAATATTTCCATTATAATTTGTCCTTTTAAAATTTATTAAAAACTAAAAACATTTAACTACATTTCACGACCCAAATCTTCGGTATTCTTTTGCTTTTTTGTTCCTTTACTTTTTGGTGGCTCATAAAGATTATGTTGAAAACTTGTCTTTTCGTAGTGTGACATAATAGGTTCATCATTTTTAATAATGTTATTTGGTTTTTTGGGGATATTAACTGTTGTAAAATCATTTTGTTCGACTAGTTGTTTTTTTTCATTTTTGTCGTTAAGAATTATTGGGTCACTTAAGGACCTTTCATTAATTTGTTGTTTTTTCTTTGTCCTGTATTCTTCTACGACTGATTGACTATTTACATTGCTTTGATTGTTACTTTGTGCTAATTTATTGGCATTTAAACCAGACTGATTGGTTTTTTGTTCATTTTTAAGCCTTGTTTTTTTATCTTTTGATTTATTAAACAAAGAAATATTTTTTGATTTTGGGTTTTGTTTTTTTACCGAACTTTTAGTTTTGGTTTCTTTTATCTTTTTACCAAATAATAATTTTTGAGAACGAATTTGTTTTTCAATTTTTTCAATAATAGATAATTTATTGGTGTCTTCAAAACTATTATTGCTAGATAAGTTTTCTTCTTTCTTTGCTTTATGCTTTTTGTTTTCTTCACCAAAAAATAATTTTAATGCTTTTTTTCTTTTCTTTTTGCTATCATTTGGAGATAAGCCTAAAGATAATTTTGATTTTTCAAATTCACTATCTAAGTCACATTCTGCATTTAATTCTTTAACATTTTTATTAAGTTTTTTAAGAATTTTATTTTGTTTTTTCTCTTGCTTTTTTTCTACCTTTTCTTTTTGTTTTTTAGCAAGTTTTTTTTCTTCTGATTCAGGTTGTTTAAATCTATCTAAATTAAAGTTAATTTCAATTTTGTTATTATAAAAATCAAAATATTCTTCTTTATTATCTATAACTATATCTTTTGCTTTGAAATCTTCTTCAATAGGTTTAGTTACTTCTTTATTTGGTTCATGAATGTATTGCTTATCAATAATTTTTTCAAAAGTTTTAAACTTTTTATCATTAATTTCTTCTTCATTATCTAAAGTAGAATTGTGTTTTCCATAGGTATCAAGTAAAAATTCTTTTAGATTTTGTTTATTATTAGCCTTATTAACTTCTTTTTTAACTTCGTTATGAGAGGAAAGTTCAACATCTAATACTTTTTTATAAATACTATAATTGGTTTTATCTTTTAAATCAATTTTGGTTGTTTGTTGTTCTAGAGTTTTAACCAATACATGATTAAGGGTATTTTCAAGTTTAGGTGAAGTTGTAAGAGCATTAAGTTCCTTGCTTTTTGAAACTATTTTACTATATTCTTTTGTTACATTTTTACCATAAGAGCCTTCTTTATTTAAGTAATTTAATGATGTTATTAAAGCCTTTTGATTAATGTTACTTGCTAAACGATTAGCAAGTTGTATAGTCATTTCTGCTTTTGCTTTTGCAACTATAACATTATTAATTACTGATTCTTTATTTTTCCAGGCCTTTCCATAGTCATCAGGGTTTGCTCTTATGTTAAATTTCCAAAAAATTTCTCTTAGAAGAACTTGTTCTCTTGAGGAATATCTTAATTTATATATTGGAGTTTCATAGTTTTCTTTATGATTTAAATTTTCAATAAAAACATTTTCTACAAGTATTAATTCAGCACTTGTTCTATCTACCAAAAGTAAAAAGTTTAATTGACCAAATTTAGACATGTAGGTTCTTAATTTATACACATCTCTACCGGCTTTATCAATTGCCATTTCTGTTACACTAATAATAAGTTTAGGGACACTTATAAGTTCAAAAAGACTGTAATGGTCTATTACATACTTCCCATATTTATCATGGTAGCCTATTCTGCCTATATCAATATATTGTCTTTGAGCTTGTTTATGATATTGCTCTAATAAATCTCTACCTAGTTTTGTTTTTGAATTAATTTCAACATAAACATTGTATTCGTGTTTGTGTGATTTGTAATCATCAGTTTTGGTTTCTATCATATATATCCTTTATTACCAAATTTTTTATATGAGTATTATACCAAATAATTGTAAAAAACTCAAATATATATAGAGAGGTTTATATATAACCATATTAGTAAACATAATAATCAATTTTAAATTTTTTAATTTTTATTATAAACATTAAAAAACATTTTAAAAAATATAAAAAAATAGTATAATATAGCAAATATAAAGAAAAAGTTATTAAAAAATTTATTTAATAACTTTAAACTTTTATAATATGTAAAAATAAAAGGAAAATTTATTAATGAAACTAGGCGTTGTTGGATTACCAAATGTAGGGAAAAGTACCCTTTTTAATGCAATTACTCAGGCAGGAGCAGAAAGTGCAAATTATCCTTTTTGTACAATTGAACCAAATATTGGGATTGTTGATGTTCCAGATAATAGGTTAAATGTTTTAGGCAAACTTTATAACACTCAAAAAATAACTCCAGCACAAATTGAGTTCGTAGATATTGCAGGTTTAGTACGAGGAGCAAGCAAAGGCGAGGGATTAGGCAATAAATTTTTAAGTCATATAAGGGAAGTTGATGCTATTGTTCATGTTGTAAGATGTTTTGAAGATGAAAAAATTATTCATGTAGATGGCACAGTTAATCCTAAAAGAGATATAGATACCATTAATTTGGAATTAATTCTTGCAGATTTAGAAAGTATTATAAAATATATTGATAAAGAAACAAAACTTGTTAAGGCAGGAGCAGGTGCAAAAGAAAATTTAACATTATTACAAAACATTAAAACTTGTTTAGAAAACGAAAAACCAATAAGAAGTTTAACTTTTACTGAAGAAGAACAAAAATATGTAAATGGTTTATTTTTACTTACAGCAAAACCAGTAATATATGTTGCTAATATATCTGAAAATGATATATCAAAAAATATTTCTGATATGCCTCTTGTTTTGCAAGTAAAAGAAATAGCAATAGGTGAAAAGGCAGAACTTTTAGTATTAAGTTGCAAAATTGAAGAAGAACTTATATCTCTTGATAGTGAAGAAAGAGATTTATTTAAAGAGGAACTTGGTTTAAAAACAAGTGGTTTAGAAAAATTAATTGTTACTAGTTATTCTACCTTAGGACTTATGAGCTATTTAACAGCAGGGGAAAAAGAAGTTCGTGCATGGACAATAGTTAAGGGAACAAAGGCTCCTCAGGCTGCCGGAAAAATTCACAGTGATTTTGAAAAAGGATTTATTAAAGCCGATATAGTAAAATATGATGACTTGGTTAGTTTAGGAAGTTATAACTCTGCAAAAGAGCATGGCAAGGTTGCCAGTGTTGGCAAAGATTATATTATGCAAGATGGCGATGTTGTTTTATTTAAATTTAATGTTTAATTTTAAAGAAAAACATTTTTATTAAAATATAAAATTTTAAAAAAAATTTTAAGTTTCATACATGATAAAATGTGATTCTAATTTTTAGATAAAGAATATTGAGATAAAATATATTGAAAAGATAGGATAAACAAAAGTGAAAATTGGTATAGATATAGATAACTGTATTGCAAATTTTGATGATACCTTATTAAAAGAATATTTAAAACATGATAAAGAATTAAGAAACACTGGTATTATAAACGAAAATCCTGAATATCTAAGAAGAGGAATGTTCGATTGGACTATTCAAGAAGAAAATGATTTTTATAATTCTCATATAGAAAATGTTGCAAAGAGTTTAAAGCCAATAAAAGATTCGCCATATTATATAAAAAAGTTAAAGGAAGATGGGCATGAAATAATTATTATTACTGGTAGAAATAACGGAGAATACAAAGACCCTTATAACTTAACAAAAGAATGGTTAAATAAGTATAGCATTTTTTATGATGAACTAATATTTACAAATGCCTATGATAAGCATGCAAAATCAAAAGTTTGCTTAGAAAATAATATTGATTTAATGATTGAAGATAGCATTAAAATTAGTGTAGATTTAGTTAATAGTGGAATTGAAGTTTACACAATGAACACAAGATATAATAAAAAAGAAGAAAGTTTAAATAGAGTTTCATCATGGAAAGAAATATATGAAAGAATATCTAATTTAAATAAAACTAAAGATAATCAAAAAGTAAATGTTATTTTAGATACAGATACATTTAATGAATGTGATGACCAATTTGCTCTATCCTATCTACTTAAATCACAAGATAAACTTGATATTAATGCAATTACAATAGCACCTTATCATCATGATAATAATATCTCTATACAAGAAGGAGTAAATAAAAGTTATGATGAAGTTATTAAAATTTGCAACCTTTTAAACTTTAACCATACCGATAAGGTATTTAAAGGTTCAACCGATTATATATCAAATGGATATAATAACAATAATGATGCTGTAAATAAAATAATAGAAGTAGCAAAAAATAATAATAAAACTTATATTTTAGCAATTGGAGCAATTACAAATATTGCTCTTGCAATAAGTAAAGAACCAAAAATACTTAATAAGATTGAAGTTATTTGGCTTGGAGGACATAGTTTTTTAACAAAAAACAATAGGGAATTTAACTTTAGGCAAGATTTAGAAGCTGTTAAAATATTGTTTGAGTCTAAGGTGAAATTAACTATTATTCCTTGCAAAAATGTAGCTTCAAATTTAATGACTTCAATATATGAATTAGAACATTATTTAAAGGGTAAAAGTAAGTTAGGTGATTACCTATGTCAAAGATTTTATAATGATGGAGTCCATGGGCTACAAGAAAGAAGAGTAATTTGGGATATTAGTGTAGTAGCTTTTATGCTTAATAAAGATTGGTTTGAAACGGAAGAAGTAAGTTGCCCAAAAATAAATGATGATACATCTTACGAATTAACTAAGAATAATCATAAAATTACAATAGTTAATTATTTAGATGTTAATAAAATTTTTAAAGATTTATTTAATAGGATAGGATAAAACTATGAAGTTAACAAGTACTAAAGCATTAGTCATTTTAGACAGTTTTAAAGAATACATAGAAAATAAATCTTGGATAGCACATTGTATATGTGTAGGGAATGCAGCAGAAGAAATTGCAAAAGCTTTAAAAGATAAAGGCTATAATATAGATGTAGATAAAGCTAAAGCCCTTGGTTATGTTCATGATATAGGAAAATATAGTTCTGCTCCTGAAATTCATGAAATAAAAGGTTATGAGTTTTTAAAGGCAAAAGGTTTTGATGACGACTATTGCAACATATGCTTAACTCATTCATTTTTAAATAATGATATTAATTGTACTGCTGGAGGAATTTTAGACCCAAATAAAAATACGTTTTTAGCAAATTTTATTAAAAATCATGAATATACCATAGAAGAAAAAATAATAAATTTGTGTGACTTAATGTGTAAAAATATAATTTACACCATAGATAAAAGATTAATAGACCTTATATTAAGGAAAGGGGCATATTCAAACACTCAATATCATGTTACGCAAACCTATAAATTAAAAGAATATTTTGATAATTTGTTGGGTTTTGACTTGTATAATTTATTTGATGAAATAAAAGATAACCTATAAATAAAAAAATAGAGATTAAGGGCTATAAACCTTGAAACTAGCAAAAAAATGAACTCATTCGTTGAGTTCATTTTTTCAATTTATTAAAGACGTATATGATTTTCAAGAATACTTATATTATTATTTTTTAATTCAATCTCAAAGTAAACACCATCAGGAATTCCATCATCATTTATGTTTTCAGTCATAGAACCAATAATATAGTAGTTTATATTATTTTCAATATGAAATTTAGTCCAATGTTGATGTCCTGAGAAGACGGCTATTAAATTTTTGTCTTTACATAGAATTTCTTTTAACTCTTTTCTATTACCAAGTAGAGCGTGGTCAGGATTTTTCTCAAACCACCAATTTCCTTTCATATCATCTTCTGCAATCCCAAAATGACTAAGCACTATAACAGGTAAATTATTGTTTTTTAAATCATCTTTTAACCAATTTAAATCTTCATTAGAAAGAAATTGAGTTTTAAAAATTCCACCATAAGCTCTTCCTAATTCTGGCTTAACATCCAAGCCTAACAAAACAAAATGGTAACCATTTACATCAACCGAAAAAGTAGAATGATTATAGTTCATGATATTTTCAACTTCTTCTCGATAGTCCATAGAACGAAGGTCATGATTACCCGCAAGAGAATAAAATGGATATTTTATTTCTTTTAGTTTATTCCAAATAAATTTAAGATTTACTAAATCTTGTTGTTTATCATTAAAGTCTTCTACCAAATCACCCAAATTAAAAACTACATCAGGCTTAATTTCTTCATTGATTTTGTTAATAAGATTATCAAGTAAAGGTAAAGCATAATCAGTCAGTTTTCTATCAATAATTGAGCCATTATTAACAGGTCTTTCAGGGGCATAATGCAAGTCTGAGAAAATAACTAATTTACAATGTTTATCCATTACAACTCCTTATAAAAAGATTATACCATAAAATTTATCAATTTGTATTAAATATTTAGAATAAATGTAAATATTTTTCAATTTGGGATTCTGGCGTGTGCTTGTTTATACAAGCACACGCCTTTAATAAACTTTGTTGCCAAAAGAGCGGTTGCTGGCAGAGTGTAACGCACCGCTCTTTTGCTTATTGTTTTCTTCTCTCTATTTTCTAGTGTAAGCGAATATTCTTTGTTGTCAAGGTCAGGGCAAGTGTCATAATATTTGTAGTTTATTTATTTTAACGACAACCTGTGACAACGGCAGAGATATTCGCTTTTTGGGCAGATAAGAGAGACTAAGGAGTAAAAAGAAAACATAGGCCGTTTTTCGTCTATGTTTTTCTTTCATTATTCTGCTAGTTTCAAAATGGGCTAACTAATATCTCTATTTTTTATCTTTAATTTTTTTGTGGATATAAAAAGGTAAGAAAAATAAAAATTGTAAAACAAATATAAAAATACCTATTAGTATAAATTGTAACGGAAAGCCTAAATAAATTCCTAAACTGTCAAACATAGGGACATATTCTAAATAGAATAGGTTGTCAGGTTTTCCTAAAACAAAATATACCACAATACATATTAATCCAAATAATACGAGAGAGAAAAAACATTTCCAAAAGGATAAAAATCTACTCATATTTATCCATTTAGCAAATATAAACAAGAATCCTAACATAATTATTAAACTTCTTATTAGTATAGATAACAAATTATAAACATGATAAAATTCAAAGTTATTATTTAAAAATGTTGGATAAATCAAGTTAGTAATTGCAATAATGGTACTTATTGAAAAAACAAAAGATAGTCCTTTAACATAATGAGATTTTTTTGATTTTACTATACAACCAACAACTATAAGTGGAATACTTATCCAAAGTGAAAGAGTAAAGAAATCTAAATTTGTTATGTTTATAAAAGACATAACCTCACCATTATGTTGTAAATAAAAATACCTCCAAACTATTCTTCCTACTTCAAATAATAAAATAAAAATTCCTGAAAGTAAGGCAAATATTTTTTGAAATTTTATTCGTTGTCTTGAAGCGTACATTGAAAAGAAAATAATTATTACAAGGCTAATAAGTAAAATAATAAAATGTTGCTTACTGAAAAAATATTCTATTTTATTTTCTACATTGTCAAATGAAATAAAACTATTCAAACTTTTATCCTTTTAATATAAAATAGTTTAGATAAAAGAAATTTTTTTGTCAATTCATTAACAAATTTTTAATATTTTATTAGTTTGCTTTATAAGTATATTTTAAATTAGAATTATCAAATGGATATTAAAAGTTTAACTAAAATGTTATTGTAATTAAATTATATTATCAACTTAAGTTAAAAAAGTAATTAAATATTTTAATTTTAATTGATTGTAAAATAACAATATTTGTGATAATATACAATAGTTAAAGAAAATAATAAAAGTAAATTTTATTATATGCAGGTATAGTTTAGTGGTAAAACATTTGCTTCCCAAGCAAAAGTTGCGGGTCCGATTCCCGCTACCTGCTCCAAATATACCATATATTGTATTATTTTTTATAAACATACTACAAAATATTGTAGTGTGTTTTTTTATGTGTCTGCGTTTGTGCAAAAAGTTTAGTCAAAAGTTTAGTCAAATTTAGGGTATAAATCGCCGTATAATTCTAGTAGTTTATCTTTTGGTATGTTTTCATTTATGTTAGTGTATATATCGTTTGTTGTAACTATGCTAGCGTGTCCTAATTGTATTTGTCTATATTTATCACTAGCACCTAGAAAGTATAGATTAGCACTACAAGTATGCCTTAAACTATGTAAACATTCCTTTATATTTAAACTCAAAAATACTCTTTTTATTTCTCTAGTATAATAAGCTGCTGTTTTTTCAAATTTGCCATTTATTAAATTTTCTTTTAAGAATTTAATAAAACCATTAGAAACAAAAACTTTTCTATTTGCGTTTTCTGTTTTAGTTCCCTTAATATGAATAGTCTTTTTTTCTTCGTCTAAATCAGTTAATAAATTAAATTTTATAGTTTCTTCTCTTCTAGTTCCAACAACTATTGAATATATAACAAACTCATATAAAGGAGTCCCTTTAATTGCATCTATTAAATTTCTTTGTTCTTCAAATGCTAATGGGTGCCTTTCATTAAAAACTTTTCTTTTAGGTTTTTCAATCGCTAGTGTTATATCTCTTTTTATTATTCCATTTGCATATGCTTTTTTAATAACTTTTATTATTCTTTGAAATATAATTTCTCTTTTTCTTTCTTCTTTTATATTATTTATAAATACTTGTATTTGCCCTGGAGTGATTTTTTCCATAAGTATATTTTTAAAATATGGTGCAATATCTCTTTTAAAAGTTCTTTGCCATTCGTTCTTTTGCTTTTGGCTCATATCTTTTGAGTTTATATAGTCATTTATAAAAGATTGAAAGTATTGTATAAAAGCTTCTTTGTTTGTTGCTCTTGTTTTGTGTTTAATTGTTTTTATAGGCATAGGTTTAATAGCCTTAATTTTTTCTATTAACTCTCTATATGTGTTTGCTATTGCATAATATCGGTAGCCGTTTTTTTGTTTAGAATATTGCCACCTGTTATCTTTTCTACGATAACAATTTTTTTTCATTGTGTCCGTTACTCCTTTTTCATTTGGAGTAGCAGTTTTAATTTTATCTTTGACTTTTGTATTATCAATAAGTAAAAAAGGTTTATTTAATGCTTGTTCGCCTTGTTCAAAAATTTCTATTAGTTCAAATCTTTTGTTAATTTCGTTGATGTGTTCTTTAATTTCTTCTAAAAGTTTTTATATAATTATTCATTGTTATATTTCCTTTTATTATGCTTTATAAATATTTTTAATTGTATTAATATCTTTCTCTTTTTCAATTAGTCCGTTAATGTATGCTTCAGCCTTAACGCAAACTAAATCACTGCAATTTTTAATTAAATCAAATAATTGTTTTTGTGCTAGTGTTAAAGTTCCTAAATCAATAAGTGTTGATTTGTGTTCAACAAGAGTGTCAATGCTTACTTCGAAGTAGTCGGCTAATTTTTTTAATGTTTCTATGTTTGGTTCAATTATACCTAATTCATATTTACTATAATTGCTTTGTGATATTTTTATTTCTTTTGCTATTTTTTGTTGGCTTATTTTTCTTTCTTTTCTAATTTTAATTAAATTCATTTTTCCTCCTATAAAAAAATTTAATTTAAATTAAAAAAAAATTCAATATTTAACTAAAATTTTCTTGACTTTAATTATTTAGTGACTATAATTTTATTGTAGCTAGTTAATAATTAACTAGTTTTGTTATATAAGGAGTTAAAAAATGAAAATAAAATTCAAAAGACTAAATGCTTTAAAGTTTGCAAGAGATCATGGCTTTTCTTATCAATCTGTAGATTTATTAAGACAAACATCAGTTAAATATTTAGTTGATCTTTATTCTTCCTATGGTTATGACAAGGAGCAAGTTATTAAAATAATCTTAAATAATACAAAATATCTTTTAAATTCAATGATTATAGAAAAAGATTAATTTCTTGTTTAGTTTTTTAACAGCTATAAGCTGTTATTATCTAGAGTGAAATAAGAGAGATAATAAGTATTTGGGTGGTTATTATCGTGGTGCAAGTCCACCACTCTAGACCAGTAATTAAAATAGGTCGCGAACTATTTAAATTACAATATTTAAAATAAATAAAAAGGTGTTAAAAAATGGAAAAAAATGAAAATAGAAATTTAATAAAATTTAATAAAATGTATTTAGGTAGTGCACAAGGTGTTTCAAAATTAAGTAATACCCCTTATTGTTTTGTAAAGTTTTTAGAAGTGAATAAGTATGGTACTGGTGATGTTATTTCTTTATCACCTGAATCAGGTAATCTACCTAAAATTTGTGAAAATCTAGTTTGTGGTGATCTTGTTGAGGTTTTACTTGATATTGAAAATATGGCAGGTAAACCTGTATTAGTAGACATTACAAAAAAAGTCGTAGATTCCGTTATTGTAAAAAGATAACAAAATATAATTTTTGGTGGTAATTTATGAATATTTTTGCTTTGGTTATTCTCTTAGCTGTTATTATCTTTTTAGGCTTTCAAGTTAAGGCTTTTATTCAATCTATAAAACAACGCATTAAAAATAAAAAAGATAAAAATAAGCAAGTTAATAATAATTCTGAAATAAAAGGAGACGAGGTGGTAAATGACAGGAACTAATTTAGTTACTTCTATTATTGATATTCTTGTGAGTGGTATATCTGGTATTGCTACTGGTGTTGGTCAAGGTCTTTCTACTCTAGCTAGTGGAATTTTCTTCACAACTACAGGTTCAGGTGCAGATGCGACAACTTCTTTGTCAGTTCTAGGTATATGTATAATTGCATTCGCTGCAATTTCTTTAGGCTTATCTTTATGTCGTTGGGTGTTAAATTTCTTCACAAGTTTAGGTTCAAGAAATAGATAATAGAAATATAAGAAACTTGTGTTAGTTCTTTTCCTCTCTAACACAAGTTTTTTATTAATTTTGGGTGGTTATATGAAATATTTAATTTATTTTATAATTATTGCAGTTGCAATATTTTTTGTTAAAAAGTTTTTAAATCAATTTAAGATACCTAAGATAGGTGCTATGGCTTTAATTAGTGGTGGTGTTAAAACAGGTAAATCAACATTATCAGTTGCTACGGTCATGAGTGAATATAAGCGACGATGTAGGTCAGTAAAAATTCACAATTTTTTTGCTAGAATATTTAATAAGCCTTTGATAGAGCTTCCTCTTATTTATTCTAACATTCCTCTTGCTGTTCCTTATGTTCCACTTACAGATGATTTACTTCTTCGTAAAAAGAGGTTTGTTTATGGTTCAGTAGTCTATGTTTGTGAAGCTTCTCTAGTTGCTGATAGTCAATTAATTAAAGATATGGATATTAATCAAAGCTTGCTTATGTTTAATAAACTTATTGGACATGAGTTAAAAGGTGGTTGTTTGATATATGATACTCAGACTATATCAGATTGTCATTATTCTATTAAACGTTGTTTAAGCAATTATTTATATATTCATCATTTAGTTAAATGGATTCCCTTTTTCTTAATTGCTTATGTTCAGGAGTGCAGATATAGCGATGATGGTACTTCTTTAAATGTTACAACACAGGACTTAGAAAATACACTGCGTAGAGTAATACTTAAAAAATCAACTTGGAAAAAATTCGATTGTTATTGTTATTCTTGTTTAACTGATAACTTAGAGGTAGAAAAAGCAATTATAAAAAATGACAAAAACACTAAAGATTTAAAAGCTCATAATATTTTAAGTTTTAGAAATAAGGGTGGTAATAAAAATGTTAATGATAACAAATAAAAACTTTAATCAATATATGGAAAATACAAATAATGCTTACATTCTTCTTGCTGAGCATGTTGAAAGTTTAGAAAGAAGATTATCAAAAATTGATAATTTATCTTTTGAAAAAGAAAGTGAAGAATATAAAAAAGAAAATGAAAAACTGGAGATACAAAATGAAGAAAAAATCGATAGTTAATTTTTTTCATTATTTTACAAAGTATTTAATTATTTTGTTCCCTATTATTATTTTATGTTTATCACTTTTAGTTGATGGATATAGTGGGGATATGTTTAATGAATTATCTTCTTTTATGTCAAATATTTATAACTTGCCTATGAGTAATTTTTATTCTCAAACATTAAATACTTTAGGTTTTACTGATATTAATCTAAATACATATTTAGGATATATATTATATATGCCTTTATGGATTTTTTGGGTTTATATGATTGATTTACTATTAGATTTTATGTTATTTATTCCTAAAATTGCTCATAAGTGGTTAGATAAAGGATACGGTGCAGAATAATGAAAAAAACTAATAAAATGTATCTTTTAATCCTATCATGCTTTATTTTTGTATTTTCCTTATGTTTTGGTTTTATAATTAAAAATAATAATCTAGAGGTTAAAGCCGATTCTACACAAACAAATGTTGGCTTTACAGGTTCTAATATTTATGTTCCTGTTATGCGTAATAACACTGATTCAGTTTCTCATTACGATTATTTTTTGATTTGCTTTTCTTTTACTATTGACTCTACAAATAATGTTTTTAGTGTAAGTTTTCCTAATTCTACAGGATTTATTGTACAAAATCAATATGATTATACTGGTGTTAATTTTAACTATAACCTTATAACAGGTATTAAAGATAACGGTTACTTTTCGCAAAAGCCTCTATTCTCATATTTTAATTCTAGTCATACAGGTATTTCAGATTATTTATATTATGGTTTCAATAATGGTTATCAATGTCATACAAGATTTGCAATTTGTGGTTCTGAAAAACCTTTAGATTCTGAGATTATTTCTTGTACTTTAGGTTACACAAATACACCTTTTGCTAACTATAATGTTGGTTCTAATTATGTAAAGTATACGGATAAAAATGGTAATTATATTTCATTTTTCTTAGAATGTGACTTAAATCGATTACAAGAAAGAGTTTATTATTTTACTGATGGTGTTGATTACTCAGATAACTTTCTCTACAATCAAGGTTATCAAGAGGGCTTATTAGATAAACAACAAGGTATATATGATAGCGGTTATAATGCTGGAGTAGATATAGGTTATAATAATGGCTATAATGCCGGTGTTAGTGCTGGAGGAAATTACACTTTCTTTTCTTTGATTTCTGCTATAGTAGATGCTCCTTTAAAGGCTTTTTATGGGTTATTTAGTTTTGAAATAATGGGTACAAATCTAGCTTCTTTTATACAAGCTCTATTAACATTATCTATTGTAGTATTTGTTCTTAGGTTCGCACTTCAGAGGTAGACTATGGAAAATAATAAATCAATAAAAGAAGTTAAAGATATTAAAAAAGCTGTAAAAAAGAAAAAACTGATAATTACAAAGCAGGCAAAAGAAGGCTTCGGTGTTTTGCGTGGTTCCTTATCTATCGTATTAGGTCTTCTGATTTGTGTTGCATTAATTAGAATTTCTTTTGGTCGAGAGCCTATTTACTTTAGTTCATTATTAGAGATAATATCTTCAGCCCCTACCATTAACTTTTCTTTTGTTATACCAACCACATGGTTAGGAGATTGGGGGTTTTTAAATTTTTTGCGTGATTTAATTTCTTCTTCAATACAAATAATAAATTTTTTACTTTATATAGTTAATGGTATGGTTAATGCTTTATCTTTTGTATTTTTCTTTATAAGTGGTCTTTTTGGTTTAATTTAATTAGGTTATAAGGAATTAATTACTTATACACAAATGGGGTAATAAATTGTGGACGTTTACGCCACAATTTTACCCATTTGTGTAACGGATAAATTCATTAAACAAAACATACCATATGCCAACGCACCATATGGAGCGTATGGCATAATAGCAAGGCTAAGGCTGACAAGTGACGGGCTTCAATGTGTCGGAAGCCGCCAGGACGGGAACAGGTCAAACTATATACTTACTATCACTATAATGCGGAACTAATACTCAATACAAAGTAAAGTATATATCGCACTTAAACAGCCCCAAAAACACAACAAATATTAGTAATACAACTAACTTAAAGATATCAAGTGTAAAAAACGCGGCAAAACGTATAAAACGTATAAAAACTAATAAAAAATATATAACTATAAATCAACTACATTTCGCTAAAATACTGGCAATTACACGATTATAGCAACGCAACTAGGGGCTTGTCCTAGTTGCGTATAAAAAACGTATAAAACGTATAAAAAGAGGTTATTTTATGCATTTGAGACAATATGAGATAGTAACGGATAAAGATAAATTAAATATCGATATCCGTTATATATGTGAAAAATATTCAACTATAAAGCAATGGGCATATATCCTCCATGATAAAGACGATACTAGACCTCATTATCACATTTATTTAAATTTTGGTGTTGGTGTTGATAGTAAGATTGTCGCTCAATGGTTTCAAATAGGAGAAAATTTTATATCAAAGGTTAAAGGTCGTAAGGTTGATATTTTATTATATTTGACTCATGAAAATGAAAGCCAGAAATATAAACATATTTACGATCGTAGCGAAATAGTTTCTAACTTTAATGTCAGTCTAGAAATTGAACAATCTAAAATGATCGGAGACTTTGTTCATTATTCCTATGCTCAACAATTAACTTTTGTTAATTCTCTTCCATTGAGTGAAAAAGTTGTAGCTTATAACAAGCTGAAAAAGTTATGGGAGATTGAATGTCAATCTAAAGTTTTAAATACTTCTAGGAATCTACAAGTTGTTTTTATATGTGGTAAAGGTGGTTGTGGTAAAACTTATTATGCTAAAAAAATGCTTGATTCCATGGGTTTAGATTATTGTATATCTTCTTCTAGTAATGACCCTTTTCAAGATTATTTAGGTCAGAAGGCAATCATTTTGGATGATTTGCGTGATAATACTTTTTCTGATTCTCGTGGTGATGGTTTTGAAGATTTTCTAAAGATTATAGATAATCATACATCTTCTTCGGTTAAGTCTAGATTTAGTAATAAAGTATTTAATGGTGAAGTTATAGTTATTACAACTACTGTTCCTTTATCTTACTGGTTTAGTTCTAGAAGGTCAGAATATAACGGATATGATAACTTATATCAATTATATAGAAGAATAGGTACATATATTGTTATAACCTCGAATGAAGTAAAGTTATATAGCAAGGGTGTTGATAGTAAAGGCTTTCCTAAAGGTGAGCCTGTAGTTTATGAAAATGAGTTGAAGAGTATCGTATTTGAACAAGATAATAAAATTAATTTTAATAATGTCTTTGATAAAATATGTTTAAAAAGCAATACTTTACCTCTTTTAGCCGAAATTGATATTAATGATAATTTATTACCATTTTAAATATAAATATTCTTGTGTAAATTTTATTTTTATTATATACTAATAATGTTAAATTTTTGATAAAAAAGTTTAGTCAAAAGTTTAGTCAAAAACTGCTACATTTCTTTTATTTTCTAATATGTAGCGATATACTGGAGTGCTTCCCAAGCAAAAGTTGCGGGTCCGATTCCCGCTACCTGCTCCAAAAATACTAACTAAAAAGTCTTTTTTGAAAATTGTTTAATCCTGTATGCATTGGTGTTTAATTGAGTTTATATTGTATATAAATATAAAACTTAATTTATTAAAAGATTAAAAAAGTTTTTTAAGAAGTAAAGCATGGAAGAAATGCTAGACACATTTGACATAAATGGTAAATTTCTTGGAGTGCAAACAAGAGAGTTTTGTCATAGTAAAAGCCCTAGGTTATATCATAAACCTGTATGGATTTGGATTATAAACGATAAATCCGAGATACTTGTTCAAAAAAGAGCATTAACAAAGAAGAATAGTCCAGGGAAATGGGATATGCCTTCTGCTGGACATATAGCTGCGGGAGAAAGTATAACAGAAAGTTGTATTAGAGAAACAAGAGAGGAACTTGGTTTATATGTAAATCAAGATAATTTTATTTACTTAAAATAGTTTGTAAATCAAAAAGGGTGGGAATTAGTACAAGTATTTTTACTTAAAAATAATACAAAAGTAGAAAATATGAAATTGCAAAAAGAAGAAGTCGAAGAGGTTAAATGGTTAAATTATTATGAATTTGTTAAACTCTTTTATTCAGATGAATTTTGCAATCATGAAAAATATTATGAAGATTGGGTTTGTGAGGAACTAAAAAAATATCTTTAAATTTTTGAAAAACTAAAAAAACTTAGTTAATTTTTTACACAAATATCTTAAATTAAACCTTTTCATTTAAATAAATTTTTATTTTGATTATTTTTTAATTTATTAATAGTTTAAATATTTAAAAATATTTTGGAAATAATTAAATATAAAATGTAGATAAATATTAATTAATATTAATTATATTATATAATTAAATAATTATAAATTTAATATTATTTTTATTATTATTTGTATTTAAAAAAGCACATTAAATTATTTATTTATTTATTTAATGTGTTTTTTATTTATTTTTACGACTATATAGTCTTTATTTTATAGTTTATTTTTTCGTACAACTGGTCGGTCTATTTAAAGTTCAGTATTTATGCGGAATGTAGCCTTTTTTAATTTCATTTATAAAATAAAAATAAGTATTAAAAATTTGTTTATTTTAAAAAAATATATTAATAAATAAAATAAATTATTTAAAATATATTTTTATTTAATTATTTCTTTTAATTTTTATTAAATAAATATTATTTAATTAATTATTAATTAGTTTTTTAAATTTAATTAGTTTTTTAAATATAAAAAATATTATTAAATTACTATTTAATTTTTATTTATACTTTTTTTAAATGTAAAATAAATTTTTAAATTTAAATATAAATAAAATAAATAAAACAATAAAAAATAAAATATAATCACAAAAATAATAATAAATAAAATATAAAAATATATAAAAATTTTTTAAACAAATTTAATTAAATATTTATTAAATTTTAATATAACTATAAATTAATCCTTCCATATATCTTTATTAATAAAGGAAGTTAGGGCCATAATAAAAGCCTGTTCTGTTAAATCAATTCTACTTACAATCTCGTGAGTTAATAAATTAATTCCACCTTTATTACTTCTTAAATCATTTTCTTTAAAAATTTTATCCATTACTTTGCCAAGGTCAGTTTTAATAATTTCATTTACATATTTTTGTGGTACAGGAAATCCTTGACTTGTTCCCCAACTTTCATAACCATTTTTATCAATAACTACAGCAATGTTTATTATTGTCCATTTTCCAAGTAAGTTTGTTATGCCAGATTCAATACCTAAAAAATAATCAATATCAAGGTTGTTGTCTTCAGCATACTTTTTAACATTTAATGCTCTATTTTTAGCACCATTATAAATAGCTAAATCTACTGGTTCATCACTTACATTTGAGGATACTGGAACACCAGTAATATTTATATTATTAAAATATTTGCTAAAAGCATTTTCTGCTCCTTTAATTTTTCCTGGATTTTTTGTTCCTATAAGTAATTCCAAAAGTTTTCTCCTTATGCTTGTTTATTTAATGTTTTTTTATCTGCTTTTTCTTTTTTATCAACATCTTGCTTTGTTGGTTCGTTTTCTACAAGGTTTTTAGAGGATAGTTTTTTAAAAATAATATTTATTATTATAGGAGTAATAATTATAGTAAAAATAGTAATAAGTGAAGCTATAAAAGTATCCATAAAAAAGTGGGCTCCTGCAACTATTCTTGAGATTGCAACAAAGAGAGTGTAGCAAGTTGCAACTGTATAAAATATTATTTTGTTTTGTTTTGTGTCAAGTTCTTTTAAATAATAAGGTAAAAGAACTAAAAGTAAAATACTTGTAGCTGCACAGGTATGTCCCGAAGGAAATGATTTAAAGAAATCCTCTGCATAAATGCTGGTTGTTGGTATTTTATTTTTGTTAATAGTAAACCAGTAAGTAAAATAACTAAAATCTTTATCTCCAACAAAGTACATTGCTCTAAATCTCGTGCGGTCAAAAATATGTTTAGAAACTTGGACAATGCCATTAGATACTACAGCAACTATTAAAATTACTAAAGCCCATTTCCATAATGATTTTAATATTTCGGGCTTTATCTTTTCAACAAGAAAAAATATAACAGCATCTATTACAAAAGAAATTAAAATTATTGAAATAATTCCTATTACTGAGTTTACATAATTACTTAAAGCAAGAGTAGAATTTAATGCTAGATAAGTTGCTACATAGTTAATTGTTTTATTAAAAGAGTAGAATGCTATAAGATAACTAATGCAACATAATAAAACTTGTAAAGAAATGGTAAGCCATTTTTGTTTAAGTGGAAACTTTAATAAATAAAAAAAGATTATTGCACATGCTAGCATAATAAATAAATATAAAACATCTTCTCCAAAGCATTCACCTAAAATTGCAAATATGTTAGAAGAATAGTATTGACTTTCGCTAAGGTCTGCTAAAGCACGACTTATTTGTAAATCAAATATTGTACCTATTATTGCTATAGCAACAATTAGTATAACAGCAACTGATATAGTTATTTTTTTAGTTTTAGTCATATTTTTAAAATCCTTTATTATAAATTATTCTTTTATTATAAACTTAATACAAATAATATCAAAATATTTAACTAAAAAAGAAATAATCCTTTTTATATATTTTTGTTTAATTGAAAATAATTAAGCATTATTTATATAAAAAGGATTTAATCTTTAAGATATTTGATAGTGTAAATATAAAATAATTTTTAAACAAAATTTATAGTTACTAGGATTTAAAAAGAAAGTAACAAAATTTATGCTAATATAGCTATAGCTAAAACACAATAGAGAATTAAAGCAGTAGCATCTACAATTGTGGTAATAAAAGGACTAGCAACTACAGCTGGATCTAAATGACATTTTTTTGCTAGCATTGGTAGGGTACAACCTACTAATTTTGCAATAATAACGGTAAAAGCAAGAACCATTGAAATAACAAAACATCTAATTACCGTGTATCCTTCAAAACCAAAAATGAGGTGGTCAATTAATAGCAGTTTACCAAAACATACAATTCCTAAGGTTAAGCCTAAAAGTGCCGAAGCTCTTATTTCTTTCCATATTACTTTGTACCAGTCTTTAATAGTCAGTTCTCCTAAAGCCATTGCCCTTATAACTGTAACACTTGCTTGTGAACCGGCATTACCACCTGTATCCATAATCATGGGTACGCATGCTACTAGGGCGGTACTTATGGCACTTAGTTTATCTTGATAAACATTTAATATTAAACCAGTAAAGGTGGCACTAATCATAAGTAACATAAGCCATGGTATTCTATTTTTCCAAATAGAAAATACACTTGTCTTTAGGTAAGGTTTATTTGTAGGAGTAATAGCCGCCATTTTTTCAAAGTCTTCCGTTGCTTCTTCTTTAATAACATCAATAATGTCATCAACGGTTACAATACCTACTATTCTATTTTCTTTATCTACTACTGGTAAGGCAAGAAAATCATATTTTGAAAATATGGTTGCTATTTTTTCTTGGTCCATGTTAGTAGTGGCTACAACAACATTATCATTTAAAATTTCACTTAATAAGGCATTCTTTTTTGCAAGCAGAAGTTCTTTAATAGTTAATACACCTTTAAGTGTTTTTTTGTCATCTACTACATACAATACGTTAATTGTTTCTGCATCTTCACCTTGTCTTCTTATTTCATCTAAAGCTTCTTCGGTTGTTGAATCAATATTTAAACTTACAAACTCTGGTGTCATAATAGCACCAGCAGTGTCATCTTCGTAACTTAAGTACTTGTTTATTAACTTTCTAGTTTCATTAGTAGCCCCTTTAAGAGCTTTCCTTACAATATTTGCCGGCATTTCTTCTAAGAAGTCAACAGCATCATCTGTAGCAAGTTCTTCTATAATATAACTAAGTTCATTACTGTTTAAAAAGGTAACAATATTTTCCTGTGTTTCTGAAGTAAGATAGGAAAACACTTCAGCACTTAAATCTTTAGGCAATAATCTAAATAATAAAACTAAATTGGTGGTTTCTTCTAAATGTTCTATTATATCTGCAATATCGGGTGCTAACATATCTTGTAACAAAGATTTAACCGATTTAAAATCTTTTTTGTTTATAAGTTCTAAAATTTCTTGTGACATAATGGTTTCTCCCTTCAACATGAGTAATTTTTAAACCATTTAAAAGTGAAAATTGTTCTTCTATTATCATGATATTTAAGATTGCAAAATTTTGATAAATAAAATCTATTTTCTTTAAATGGTAGGGGATTTATAGAACTTTTAAAAGATTGATAATATTATGTTTCAAAAGTTCTAAAATTAGTCACACGGTTCGGGAGGTGCCCCGCAATGAGGACATCTATCTTCGTTAGAATTATATTTGCCTTTACAATAAGGACAAGTTACTCTTTTAATTTTTTCTTCATTATATACTTTTCTTTGACTTTCTTCATAAGTCTTTTTTAGTGTGTTAATGGTGTCGGCAACGGGTGAAAAAGCTTCTTTAATTCTTTCATTAAAGGACTTTCTGTTTTTAGTTTCAATTTCAATATCTTTTTTCTTGCTTTTAGAAATGCCATAGCAAATAGCACAGCCAAAAAAGCCTACTATAATAAGACAAATAAAGGTCCAGTTTATACCAGAAAAGAAAGTATTATTATAAATATAAAAAGTATTACCATTATTAAGAGTAAGTTTTACACTTTTAACTTTTGGAATATATGCAATTTTATTTTCAAACTCAATTTCATTTTTACCTTTATATAAGTTTATTGAGTTTATTTCTATTTGGTCATCTTTTGAACTGCTAAAGCCCATTTTATATGTAAGTTCAATAACAATATTTACATCTTCAAAATTATCTTTTGCATCAACATTTAATGTTAGTACCTGTCCAGATTTACTTTCTATTTTGCCATAAGAAAAGTTTTCAAAATCAAAAGGAACAAGTAAGCCTATAACCCCTGCTATGAAAATGCAAAAAAAAGTTAAAACAGGAATTAGTTTTAAAAACTTTTTCATAGTTACTTCTCCTTTTTAAAAAATAATACATTACATTATATAACAAAATTATAAAATACGACAAGACTTATTTTTAAAAATAAATATTTTTGTTAATATTATCTATTTTTATTTATAAAAATTTGATATAATAAAAAAGTCTTTTATAGTTTTGTTAATATTAAATATAAAAAATCTATTAGTAAACTTTTTGTATCTATTAATTAAAAAAGTTTTGAAAATAATGGTTAGTATGATATTATGTTTTTGTAAATAAATATTTAATTCTAGAAAATAATGCAAATCCAACAGTATTATTTAAGATAAATTATAGAAAGTGATATTTAATTTTTAATTTAAAATAAGGAATGAAAAAAAGTGGATAATAAAGAATCTTTAGTTTCAGTAATTGTTCCTGTGTATAATGCAGAAAAATATATTAAATATACACTTGATTCTATTATAAATCAAACGTATAGAAATTTAGAAATTTTATGTGTCAATGATTGTTCTAGCGATAACAGTTTTGAAATATTAAAGGATTATGAAAAAAAAGATGATCGTATAAAAGTATTAAATAACAAAGTTAATTCTGGCGTTGCAATAACCAGGAACAATGCTTTAAAAATGGCAAAAGGTAAGTTTATTGCATTTATAGATGCAGATGACATATGGCATTTAGATAAATTAGAAAAACAAATTAAGTTTATGTTAGATAATAGTTTTAAACTTACTTACACCTCGGTACAGTTTATTAATAATAATGGCATACCAACAGGCAGTTCTTTTATTGTGCCTAAAGAAGTTACATATAAAGAATTATTAAAACAAAATATTATTACATTGAGTTCTTCAGTTGTTTCAAAAGAAATACTTAAAGATAAAACCTTTCATAATGATGAGTTGCACGAGGATTTTATTTTTTGGTTAGAGTTGCTAAGAGATGAAGTTGAAAAAGCACATGCTCTAGAAGAAATCTTGGTTGATTATAGGTTAACGGAAGGTTCTAAGAGTAGAAACAAATTTAAAAGTTTAAAAATGACTTATAAAACTTATAAGCATTTTCGTATTAACTTTATTAAAAGATATTATTATTTGTTCCATTACATAATAAGGGGATTGAGAAAATATAAATCAAAAAAGGGTAATAGTTAAAGATGAATAAAGAAATTAACAAAAATAATAAGGTTATTAAATTTATTTATATGACTAAAAAATTTTGGTATCTTATTTTAATAGGTGTTTTATGCTTTGGATTGTTTGGTTGTCTTATTGGAATAAATAAATCAAATAAAGAAAAAGTTAATTCTGATATAGCTGATTATGTTGTATTAAAAACAACTTTGCTTTCAACAAATGGTAATCAAGAAACTTTTGATGAATCTTTTTATCGTGTTTGCTATTATTTAATGAACTCTAAAAGTCTTATAGAAGAAACTTATTTATCATTAAATTATGAAGATGTTGAATCGAAAATAAAAAATTTAAGTATTAGAAATTCAAGCATATCTTCAAATATTTTTGAAATTAATATTAAAGCAAATAATGAAGCTGAAGCTTTAGACTTATTAAATAATTATATTGATTTATCTGCAAAATACCTAAATAAAATTATTAAAAATAATATTAATGAAGATGGGTCCTTTAAGCCTGATGTTGACCCATCTAATATAATTGAAGTTCGACAATTTGGTGATGTTGATTATGATATTATTGTTAAAACAACCTTTACTTTAAAAATTATTATAAAGTATAGTGTTATTGGTGCAATTGCTGGATTAATATTATCTTTACTTGCATTATATTTCATTAATTTTCACTTTATTGTGCATGATGTTTATGATGTTGTTAAAAATTTTAATATATCTTATATTTGCAAATTTAATAATAAACAAGAACTTGAGGATTATTTAAAAACTACAAAAGATGAAATTTATTGTTTTAATAATAAAGAGAAATTAGACTCTTTTAATAATTCTTACAATTTAGATGATATAACAAACAATAATTTTAAAAATAATACAAAAAACAAAAATATTATTTTAATGGTAAAAGAAGACAAAGACACTTATTTTTACATTGAAAAAGTGCAATGTGTATTCAAGGACTTATTAAAGGGTTTCATTTTATATAAATAGGATAAAAATATGTTAGTTTATATTTCAACTTTTCTTATAGTTTTTTTAAGCCTAAGAAAATATGAAAAGACAGAACCATTTTTTACAATTAACAAAAGAAGAAGTTCAAAGTTATTATATAAATATATTGCTATTATTGCAGTAACCTTGGTTTTTGGGTTAAGGGCTTATACTGTTGGTACTGATACGATAAATTACTTATCAATTTTTAATAACTTAAACTCAAATTTAACATGGGCTGCGATGATTTACGAAAAAGGTTTTTGCTTTTTAAGTATAATGGTTTATAAATATTTTGGTAGTTTTACGGTACTCTTGTTAATTTCAGGCTTTATTATATACCAAAACATAGTTACAGCAATTTGTGAGTTGTCACAATCTCCTAGTGTTTCCGCTCTTTGTTATTTTGGTTTTGCTTCATTTGCTCAAAGTTGTAATTTGTTACGACAATATATTGCACTTTCATTTTGCTTGATGGCTCTTGTGTATTTATTGAAGAAGAAAAAAATATTAATGTTTTTATTCCTTGTTTTTTTGGGCTTTTTATTTCATAAGTCGGCACTTGTATTTCTTATAGTATTGCCTTTAACAAAAATAAAGTTTAAGGTTAGTAACATATTAATAGTTTTAACGGGTATAGTAGTTGCAATTTTTTCTTTGCCTTACATATTAAAGTTTGTAGATTTAGTTTTGGGTTCTCATTACTACGGATACATTAATATTAAATCAGATTCATTATCGTTTTTTAATATAGGTATGATTTGTGGTATGCTTTTAGTAATTTTATGTTTAATAAAATTTAGGAAGCCGGTTGAAAAAAACACTAATTTAATTAAAGAATATGATTTTTTTGCAAACCTATTTTTAATATTTTTTGGCTTAATAACAATATCCATTTTCTCAGCAGAACTTGTAGATAGAATAGCTATTTATTTTTTACCTTCAATTTTCTTTTTAGTTCCTATTATATTAAAAACGTTTAAGAAGTATAATGCTGATTTTTGTATAGCAATAATGTCTATTGGATTTTTGATATTCCTATTTTACTTATTAGTTATTAGAGGAACTTATGAGATACTACCATATGAGTTTATAAATTTATTTTAAAGAGGTAAAAATGAAAATATTATTTGTTCATAAAAGTATGAATATGGGGGGCATAGAAAAATCGTTATTAAATTTAACAGAAGAACTTGTTAAAGACCATAATATTAAAATTTTATTATTAAATGATACTTTTGGAAAAGAATTGTTTAATGAAAAAATAGAATTTATTAAAAGTAAGAAAATATTTAGATTACTTAATCCTAAAAAAAATTATACAAAATCGCAAAAATCTTTTTTAGGATTTGCAAAACAGTTTTTAACCATTTTTAAACTTAGACCACTTCTAGAACAAACTGCAGCTAAAATTAAAGTTTGTGATGAAAGTTTTTCTATTGCAATAGCTTTTCATGGTCAAGACTACATTACTTGTAATCAAGTTGCAAATAAAATTAATGCCGATAAAAAATTTGTATTTTTACATTGTGATGCAAGCCAAGTAAAGCTAAGCAAAAAACTTTTAAAATTATATAATAAGTTTGATAAAATAATTTGTGTATCAAAAAGTTGTGCAGAAGACTTTAAAGAATTATTTTCTAACTTATCAGATAAAGTTGATTATTTATATAACTTATGTGATGAAAATGAAGTTATACAAAAAGCTAGAGAAAAAGATATAGCTTATTCAAGTGATTGTTTAAATATAATAAGTGTTTCAAGACTATCGGAAGAAAAAGGATATTTAAGAAGTTTACCTATTTTTAAAAAATTAAAAGATGAAGGATATAAATTTGTTTGGCATATTATAGGGGATGGGGGACAAAGGGAAGAAATAGAAAATTACATTAAGAATAATAATATGGAAGAATACATTAAACTTTATGGAAATCAAGTTAATCCATATCCTTATGTTAAATCTTCAGATTTATTTTATTTAGGTTCTTTTCATGAATCTTTTGGTATTTCTATGATTGAAGCATTATTATTAAAAATTCCTGTAATAACAACAAATACTATATCTTCTAAGGAGATAATTCAGGATAATGGTATTGTTTGTGAAAATAACGAAAAAGACATAGAAGAAACATTAAGAAAAGTTTTATCAGATAATAAATTAATAAAACAATATAAAGATAAATTGCAAAATTATAGTTTCGATAAAAAATCTATTATAAATAAGTTTAATAGTTTATAAAAAAACTGCTTTATTCAGCAGTTTTTTTGTTGTTTTTTCTTTTAAAAATATTTTTTAAAACGGATACAAAGTATTTAAATTCATGGGTTTTAAAATAAAATAAGAAATACATTAATAGTGGGACTATTGTGCAAATTCCCATTTTTGCAATAAAAATCCAAATACTATTTTGGTTAGGCAGAATAAAACAAATTCCAAAGGTTATACCACCTATTAAAATGGTAGCAAGGGTATTTAAAATATATTTTTTCCAATAATTCCAAACACTCATTTTAAAACAATTTTTATATAAAACATAAGGTTCTATCCAAAAAGGTGCAATTAAGGTACTAATTATTGTGCCTAAGAATATACCTATTAACCCTAAAAGTTTAGCAAGTAAAATTGAAACTAGTAAATTAGTTATAGCTTCAATAATAGGTTTCCATCTATCATTCCACATAAGACCTGCACAGTCTTTAAACATAACAGTAACAAACCTCATAATGGTTAAATAAAATTGAATGCATATAGCAATTACTATACCAAACCCTAATAAATAATCCGAACTACCTGTCCAAATTGGTATAAAAGGTTGAATTAAACAAATAAGTGCTATTGTACAAAAACCAGTCATTACTGCAAATAAGGTATTGATATTGTCAAACATAGATTTAGAAAATTCTTTTGATGAAGTTGCAAGCATATTTCCAACACTACTTTTTAATACCGTTGTTAATAGAGTAAAAGCACTTGTAAGAGTATAAATTATTGTATAATAATTTGAATAAATACCTGCAATAGTTGTTGAGATAATAATAGAAATTAATAAACTATCAGTAGAGGAAACAATTGTGCCTGAAATTTGGTGCATACTCATAGCAATAACATTTTTCTTAATATCCTTTTCAATTTCAGGGTTTAGTTTATTTGCTTTGCCAGTTATTTCAGGACACAATTTTTTACTTTCAACTGCAATAAGAATAGCATCTAAAAGGGTGGTGATAGGCATTAATATTACATAAAGATAAAAGCTTTTAAATGCAAATAATACAACTATTTGTAAAATATAAAGTAGGAAAATTGTTAAGGTTTTAATTTTGCTTTCAATATCATTTCTTTGATAAGCAAAAATTAATGCTCGTTTATGTGCTGAAAGATAATTAATTATTGCATTTGCTAAATATAATAAATAAATAAGAATAAAATTAACTTCCAGTTCAGCAGTACTACCCGTTATAAAATATTTTAAAAAGGGTATGAGTATAAGGCCAAGTACTAGAACAATAGAGGCAATAATGATATATATTTTTTTATATAAAGCATTTAATGATTTTATAGTTTCAATATCATTTTCTGCTATTGGCTTATACATAGAATAAACTATCGCTGTTCCCATGCCAAGTTCTACAATGTTTAGCATTCCAAGAATGCTTGAAAAAACACTATTTAAACCAAGAAATTCCTTTCCAAGTATTCTTATAAATATTGTACGCACAAAAAACTGAAGCAATAATTGTATAATATATTTTATTGCTCCAAATTTTGCATTTCTTACAACATTTTCTTTTCTACTAGCGTTTACTCTCATCAATATACTTCTTCACCAAATTTTCATATTTAAGTTTTTTGGCTTTATTTTCGGCAGCATTAAAAAGTTTGCTTTTTCGTATTTTTCTTGTGCTGTTTGCTAAGAAATTCCACCACCAACCAAACTTATAATATTTAGGTTTATATTCTCCTAAATTAGAATAATCCACATTTATATTGTTTGCTTTAAATAGTGGGTCAATAAATGAAATATACCATTTTCCTTTCATTACACCATTTCTATTTATATGATTATCATTATAATCAGTACGCTTTTCATAATAGTCAGTAAAGTATGGCTCTCTTGTGCCATATTTTAAACTGTAAAAATCTATATCTTTTAACAAAACATTATTTCTTTGGTTCCCATAAATTTCCCAATCCCAAGGAGATTCTTCGGGGAGAATGCTTTTGTCTAAAATTTCTTTTCTCCATAACGATGCTTGTGCATTTATTTTATAGAGACACGAAAAATCTAATAGGCAATAGTTCGGGTAAATTTTACTTTCTTTTTCAATGTTTGCAAGTGACTCAAAATTAAATGAACCTATATTTTTATTAGCCTTCATATATTCTAAACATTTTGCAATTTCTAGGAAATCTACATTTTTTCTTAAATAGTAATCTTCTAAGAGGAAAAATACAAAATCTGTTTTAGCAAGGCTTAAAGCAAATTTTAATCTTTCTCCCCAAGGTTTACCAGTCATATCTTTATAACTAGCAGTTGAAATTATATTTAAGTCTTTATCTTTATATATAGTTTTTTCAGAGTTAAAAATAATATTGCATTTTGTTAAGGCTTCTCCATATTTTTTAAATAATATAAAGAAAGGTTCCCAAGTTTCATGATATTTTTCGCAGGTGCTAAAAATTATGGTAATTTCTTTATGTCTTTTATCATTTAAATTGTCGTAAAAATATTTATATACACTATAAAGTTTTCTTTCAAAGTCTGATTTTAAACTACTTTCTTGAAATTTACGCTCTCCAAAACTTTGCATAATTTTTGCTAGTTTACCAACTGTTGTTGTGTTCCCTTTAGGTAGGGAGCAATAATAATCTTTTGCTTCTTTTTTGTTATTAATTAAAGAAATAAAATCCTCTAAAAGGTCATCAACATAAGTCAAAGATATTTCTTTATTTTCATCATTAATTAATAGTGGATTATTATGTACCACATTGTAAGCAAATTTCATAACAACCCCACCATTAAATGGGTCGGCATATTTACCATATAGATTATTTAGCCTGTATATATATGCTTTGGTATTTTTGCTATCAGCATATTTTTTTATTAAATTTTCTGCTTCTAATTTTGTTGTAGAGTAAATGTGATTTGGGTAATTATCAACCCATATGGAACTTGTAAAAATAATAGGAGCCTTATTTTTTGCACTTGATAAATAGGAAAGAAGTTTTTTTGTTAACTTAACATTTCCTTCCTTAAAAATTTTATCTTGTTTTGCATTTATAACACCTGCAAAATGAAAAACATAGTCACAATCTTTACAAAACCTTTTTAAATCTTTATCGGTTGAAAAATAACAATGTTCGTAAATTTCAAACTGTTTTAATTCTTTTAATTTTAAAATAAAATTAAAACCTAAAAAACCATTCGCACCAGTTACTAAAATTTTTGTTTTTTTATTATCAATTATTTTTTCCAATTTGCTAATTCCTCTTTAACATAATCAGTAGTTAAAAGTTTTTCTTTTATTTCTTCAATATTCAATCTTCTAGTATTATTTGAATTAAACTCAGAGTTTTTTTCATTAAGTGTTGCCCATTCAGAGAAACCTTTTTCATAATTCAAATCTCTTGCATCCATAGGAACTCTAAAATAGTTTCCCATATCAATAGCATGAATACATTCTTCTTTGGTAAGGAGAGTTTCATATAACTTTTCACTATGTCTAATACCAATTACTTTAGTTTTAGATTTACCATTAAATAATTCATTAACAGCTGTTGCTAAATCACCAACTGTAGAAGCATCTGCTTTTTGAACAAATAGGTCACCAGGTTCTGCATGTTCAAATGCAAAAACAACAAGTTCTACAGCTTCATCTAGGTTCATTAAAAATCTAGTCATAGATGGCTCAGTTACAGTTAAATCTTTTCCCTCTTTAATTTGTTTAATAAAAATAGGAATTACAGAACCACGAGAACACATAACATTTCCATATCTTGTACAACAAATTACTGTTCCAGAATCTTTGTTATCTCTTGCTTTTGCAATTATTGTTTTTTCCATTAAAGCCTTACTCATGCCCATAGCATTAATAGGATAAGCTGCTTTGTCAGTTGATAGACATACAATCCTTTTTACACCGCATTCTAAGGCAGCAGATAATACATTGTTTGTCCCAATTACATTAGTTTTTACTGCTTCAATAGGGAAGAACTCGCAACTAGGTACTTGTTTTAGTGCTGCAGCATGAAAAACATAGTCAACCCCTTTCATAGCAGGAAGGATAGTATTATAGTCTTTTACATCACCTATAAAAAATTTAATTTTATCATTTTTATATGATCTTCTCATTCTATCTTGCTTATCTTCATCTCTACTAAATATTCTTATTTCTTTAATGCTTGTATTTAAAAATCTTTTTAAAACAGCATTACCAAAACTACCTGTCCCCCCAGTTATTAATAAGGTTTTTCCATTAAAAATATCATTGTTAATCATTATTTTTTCTCCTTATAAAAAATGAGATTTTATGTTTTATATCGTTAAACTATAAATTTGAAAAATGTTCGACAATTTCTTTATTGTCAAATCTATAGTTTGATAATCCCTTTTTTAATTTTAATATTTTGTCTTTATTTGTTAATAAATCTTTTAAACATTTATATATTGATTCCTCATTATTATCACAAACAATTCCATAATTATCTAAAATTTCATGGGCTGAAACATTGTTTGTTGAAACAACTGGAACTTGCAAACTCATGGCTTCTGCATAAACCATAGGACAACCCTCCCAAAAAGAGCCTAAATATAGAAAATCAGCATCTTTTAAATAGGAGTAGGGGTTTTTAACAAAACCCATTAATTTAATTTCTTCATTTAAGTTATATTTTGTTATTAGCTCTTCAATATTCTTTCTACATAAGCCTTCGCCAAATATACTCCAAACAAAATTAATTCCATCATCTTTAAGTTTTGCAAATATTGGTATAGATCTTTCTATAGCTTTTTGTTCTGTAAGTTGGTTTATAGAAACTATGTCCCAAACTTCTTTGTTTGGATGAGAAAATTCACATTTTTCTTTTGATCTTTTTAATATATCTTCAATATTTTGAAAATTATATAGATAATCAATATTGGTAAATTCTTTATAAGTTTCGCAAAACTTTTCCGAGGCACTCTTGCTTACACATAATACTTTATCATAACTCTTTAGTTGTTGAATCATTTGAGGATTGTTTATAAAAACTTTGTTTGTTACATCATTATGAAATATTGCAAATTTCTTATTTGCAGCAACTTTATTAAGAACATAATCGTTACAGTAGATACTAGTTCCATCAAAACATAAAGCAATATCATAAGTGTTTTGGTTAATAGGAGTATTTTTTATTGTTTTTCTTTTAATAGACCTATATACTTTGTCAAGATAAAATATCTTTAAAATTTTGTAAATAAAGTTAGTAAATTTATTTTTAGGTATATTATCAAAGTGTTTACTTATTTCTTCAACTTTTACATAATCGGGTAAGAAACTTAAAAAAGGCCCTTCTTTTTTGAGTAAACCTAAAGTTATGTCATAATTATCTTTCATATTTTCAATAAAATTAAGTAAACTTTTTTCCACACCACCTATACAGAGGCTAGTATTTACTATATATAAAGATTTCATTATTTGACCTCCAAATAAATGTCTTTTAAGTTTAAAAAGTGTAAAATTTTTTTAAAGTTTTCAACTTGGACATTTGTTAAGATAACCATTTTAAATCCTTTTTCCATTTCTTTAAGTAGATAATTATAAAATGTTGAAAGGGAATTATTTACCATATTTTTATTAAATACTCTAAAGTCGCTACCCAAGTAAACTTCGTTTTTAAGGTCAAAATTAGATATGTCTATTTTTCTTTCGTTTTTATTACTATAAAAACCCAATAGTGATTTTAAAATATTAAACTTATTTATATCTTCTTTACTAAATCTATTAAATATTAAATATTTAACTAACTTTTTTTTGTTTTTAGTAGGTTTTTTCTTATAAATAAATTTAAAAGCATTTGCGATTTTAAGTTTCTTAAATACTCTATAGCAAAAGTATTGCAACTTATAGAAGGGGATAGTGTAGTTATCTGCAAGGTCAAGAGCAGTTCTGAGTTCACCACTAAAAACGTTTATCATACCCATTGAACTAGATAAGTAATTATGGTCATAAATTCTATATTTAAGATAAGGTTTATCAACCAATTTAAGATTCAAAACTTTGTTATCTTCTATACAACACCAAAAAGGTCTATTCCAAGTTAAATAATTATAAAAATATTTTGTTTTAAAAATTTCGGTTTTTAAAAAGGGAAAATCATAATATAAATTACTACCTATATTTAGTAATTGTAATGGTAAGTCGCTTGTTTTATTTGTGTATTTTCTATACAAAATAGAAGAAACAACTTTAGAGTTTTTATCAATTTTTAATAATGAATTTGCAATACAACCATCAATATTTTTATTAGCATTAAATAAGAGATTAATATCATATAACACATTATCATCAGCAAGTAAATCATCGGAATGTAGTACATAACAAATATCGCCTGTAACATGGGTTAGTCCATTTTTTAGTGCATTTAATTGGTCGGAGTTTTCTTGATAAATATATTTTATTTTGTTTTCTAATTTATTATCTTTTATATAACCTTTAACTACTTTTTCGGTTAAATCTGTTGAGCCATCATTTATTATAATTAATTCCCATTCGTTATATGATTGCACTTTTAGGCTATTTAATGTTTCGCAAATGCTATCACAATCGTTAAATGTAGGCATTAGTATAGAAAATTTATTTTTTTTCATTTTTTCTTACTGTGTTTTCCTTTTCTAAAGTTTTATATAAGCCAGTAGAATTGCTTTGATTTTTACTTTTTTTAGATTTAATTTTTTCAAAGTTTTTTTGACCTATAAAAAATATAATAATGGCTTTAAAGGTATTTTTTATTTTCTTTTTAATTCTCCAACTTCTTGGTGTCCATGACCCTGCAAAGTGGTGGATTGTTACAGTATTTTCCGAAACATAATATTTTTTTTCAGTTAGAGGGTCGGGGCAAAAAACATCATGAGGGTAAAATACTATATCACCTAAATCTTGATAGGTGTCATCAAATTTTATTTTATAATTTTTTTCGGTCAGTTCTGACATAAACAATACATTAGGCATATTAGCAATAGAACCATCTTCATTAACAAAATGTTTGTCTTTGTAAAAATCTAACATCATTTTAGTCCATTTGTTGCCTTTTTCTGAGGCCATTATGCCTGTAGGTATTTTCTTTGTACATTCAAAGCCCGAAAAAGCAGGATGAATAATATAATTATCTAAAGGTTTTAATACTTCTACATCGGTATCCATATAAATACCACCTTCATCATACAAAACCTTTAATCTTATATAATCAGATACAAATGCCCATTTTTTATTTTCATAAGCCTCTTTGCAAAAAGGGTGACAGGAGATATCAAAGCTTGTTTCGTCCCATCTTTTAATTTCATAATCAGGACAATATTTTTTCCACGATTCGATACACCTTTCAGCAAGCGGAGTTAAAGGTTTTCCTCCTACCCAAACATAATGAATAATTTTTGGTATCATATTTTCCCCTTAGCTATAAATTTTTTATTAAAATGTCAGCAATTTGTTTGCAAGCAGTTCCATCTCCATAAGGATTTGTAGCCTTACTCATTTTTTCATATTCTTCTTTATTTTCAAGAAGCAACTTAAAGGTATTGTAAATTTTATCTTCACTTGTTCCAACAAGTTTAAGAGTACCTGCTTTTACTCCTTCAGGTCTTTCCGTTGTATCTCTCATAACTAAAACAGGTTTGCCAAGAGAGGGAGCCTCTTCTTGTATGCCTCCACTATCGGTTAATATTAAATAACTTCTTGCCATAAAATTATGGAAGTCAATTACTTCAAGAGGTTCTATAATTTTTATTTTTTCATTACCACCTAATTCTTCATCAGCAATTTGTCTTACTAATGGATTCATATGAATAGGATAAATAATTTTTACATCAGGAAATTCATCAACTATTTTTCTTATAGCTTTAAACATATGATGCATTGGTAAACCTAAATTTTCTCTACGATGAGCTGTTAATAATATTAACCTTGAATCTTTTGCCCATTCAAGATATTCATTTTTATAGTCATCTCTAATTGTTGTTTTTAAAGCATCAATTACAGTATTGCCTGTAACATAAATTTTTGATACATCTTTTTGTTCGTTGATTAGGTTTTGCTTAGCAAGGTTAGTAGGAGCAAAATTAAATTGGCTTAAAATAGAAACAGATTGTCTATTAAATTCTTCAGGATAAGGAGAATCTAAGTTATAAGTTCTAAGTCCAGCCTCAACATGCCCAACTGGAATATGTAAATAAAAGCAAGCAAGGGCAGAAACATAAGTAGTTGTAGTATCTCCATGAACCAAAACAATGTCAGGTTTTTCTTTTTCAAGAACAGCTTTAATTTTTTCTAAAATATTAATAGTTACATCAAATAAACTTTGTTTATCTTTCATGATATCTAAATCATAGTCAGGAACTACTTTAAAAATATTTAGAACTTGATGTAACATTTCTCTATGTTGACCTGTAACACAAACTACAGTTTGTAATTCTTTTCTCTTTTTTAGTTCATTTACTAGTGGACACATCTTAATAGCCTCTGGGCGAGTGCCAAAAACTAACATTACTTTTTTCATAAAACACTCCTTTTACCTTTATCTTAGTAGTAAAAGACCTAATAATAATTTAATGAATATTGGATAAAATCTTATAGTAAATTTAAAACTAGTAAAAAATAATTAAAATATATTATCTTCTTTTGCTTGATTATATCAAATAATTGTAAATTTTTCAACTGATTATTAGCCTTATAGGATTGATATTTAGTTTTATTTTTAACTATTTAAATTTATAAATTGTTTGTAAGTTAAACCTAGTTATATAATAGATAAAAAAAGTATAAATTCAAAAAAACTTGAATTTATACTTTTAATATTATTATTTAATAAAAAACATTTAATAATGTAGAAACAAAATTATTTGTTTTCTTTTTTATCTTCAACTACAGTTTCAACTGTTTCTTCTTTAACTTCAACAACTTCTTCTACAGGAGCAGATTTTTTATTTTTTTTGCTTTCTTTTTTGTCTTTTTTATTATTATTTTTTTTGCTGATATGTAAGGTTTTATTAATGCTTGTAAAGATGTCTCCTTCTTCGCCAGGTTTTTGTTTATGTGATAAAGCTTCTTTTAAAGTTTCTTTTCTAACAAAATCTTTCTTTTTAGAAGGGTCAATAATTGCAACTTCAAGTTGATTAAATGGAATATTAATTTTATTGCGTTTAAATTCATTAAAGATATTGTCAACTAAATACCATTTTGTATCCCAGTAATCATCAGAACTACACCAAACTTTAACTGTAAGTGTAATTGAACTTTCACCTAGTTCAGTTAAAACTACTGATGGAGCAGGGTCTTCATAAATCATTTCACAAGAAGCAAAAACATCTTTAACAATTTGTTTTGCTTTGTCTAAATCACTATCATATGCAATAGCAAAGTTTAAGTCAACTCTACGATAACCTAATGTATTATAGTTGACAATGCTACCACTCATAACTGAAGAGTTAGGTATTAAAATCTTTTTGTTGTCGGCAGTTTTTAAAACTGTATAAATCATTCTAACATCTAATACACTACCTTCTTTGCCACCAATTTCAACCCAGTCACCTTGTTTAATAATGCTTGTAGAAATAAGCACAAAACCATTAACAAGATTTTTGAGACTGTCTTGTAGTGCAAGTGAAATAGCAAGAGATACTGCTGAAAATACAACTGTTAAGCCGGTAATTGAAATACCAAGAGATGAGATAATGCAGAAAATCAAAATTAAGTACAACACAAATTTTAAAATAGAGCAAACAAAAGATTGAATTGTTCTTTCAATTTTTGTTTTGGCTAACTGTCTTTTTACAATTGCTAAAATAATTTTAACTAATATAAATCCTAAAATTACAATTGCTAAGACTGTTACTATTGGTTGCCAGTTATTTACAAACCAGTTTCCTATTCTTTCAAAAAATTCTTTCATAATAATCAACTTCCTTTGTAATTTATATATGATTAAAATTAAAATTTTAACCTAATTCGCTAGTAATTTATCACAAACTTTTTGCTAAGTCAAGTGCTAGTAGTGCCATATTTAAATAAAGATTTTGTCGAGTGTCACTTGATGAAATGTTACCACTATATTTTTCATCAGAAACCGTACAAATTGTAAGAGCATTTTTACTAAACTTTTTAGCATTAAGATATAGTGAGGCACATTCCATTTCAACCCCCACAACTCCTAAATCTATTTGATGTTGCATAGTTTTTTCATCATCATAGAAGGTGTCTGAAGTGTAAATTGTTGCAGGTTTTATTTTAATATTGTTTTGGTTTGCAACCTCTTTTGCTTTTAATAACAATTCTTGTGAACATTCAATTATGCTTTCACCATTTTGTGCAAAATTATTTAAGTAATTTGTGTCGCTTATAGTTTTTTGGGCTAATACTATATCTCCAATTTTATAGTTACTATCAATTGCTCCAATTGTGCCTACTCTAATGGCATTCTCAACATTATAAAAATTAAAAAGTTCATAACTATAAATACCCATAGAAGCACAACCCATGCCAGTAGACATAATGCTAATTTCTTTTCCCTTATAAAATCCTGTAAAACAGTAATTATTTCTTACTGAGTTTACAAGTTTTACATCAGTTAAAAATTTTTCAGCAATCATTTTTGCTCTCAAAGGGTCGCCAGGAAGCAAAACCGTTTTTGCAATTTCTCCAAGTTTTGCTTGGTTATGAGGAGTGGGGGTTAAATTCATAATATAATCCTTTTATTAAATTAAATTTATAACTTATACTAAATTTAATATAAATTTTAGTCAAGTTTTTGGTTAAATATTATTGCCTAAGTTTAATATAAAAATTATAATAGAAATGAATTTAAGCAAGTAAAAATAATTTATTTAGAGGTGTAATATGTTTAGTGTAACAATAGATGGTAAAGCAGGCTGTGGAAAATCTACTTTAGCAAAAGAACTTTCAAAAAGGTTGGGCCTTAAAAATTTTAATACAGGAGCTGTTTATAGAGGAATAACCTGTGAATATTTAAGAATGTATCAAGATAAAACACCAACCCAAAAGATTATAGAAGAATTTTTAAAAGTTTTAGATATTTTAGTTAAATTTGATGAAGATGAACAACACGTAATCGTAAATTGTATTGATTATACTTCAAGGCTAAGAGAAGAAGCAATTAGTAACTTTGTAGCTAAGGTTGCACCCTTTGATGAGTTAAGAGAAAAAGTTAGACAAATTCAACGAAAATTTGCTCAAGAATATGATTGTGTTATGGAAGGTAGGGACATAGGAACAGTTGTTTTAAAAGATGCACAATGTAAATTATTTATTACTGCTAGTAACGAAGTTAGAGCAAAAAGAAGATATGAACAATTAAAGGATACTGAAAACTGTCCTACTGTAGAAGAAATATTGTTGGAATTGAATGATCGTGATGAAAAAGATGTTCACAGAGAACATGGAGCATTATTGCCTGCAAGTGATAGTATTATAATTGATAACTCTAATGAAACACTAGAAGAAACCATTAATAGGTGCATAAGGATTATAGAAAGTAGAAGAAACAAATAATTATTCTTTAAATATATTCTTATATAATAAAAAAATAGATAAATAAAAAACATATTAGTTAGCCTAATATGTTTTTTAATATTCTTTGCTTTAAGTTTATTTAAAAAATTTTTGTAATATTATTAGTTAATAGTAGAATCTTCAGTTGATGTGTTTTTCTTTTTATTTTTAAAAATTTTATTTATTAAACTTTGCATTTTTGTTGATAGTTTTAAATTTACTAAAATGGTTATAAATATTGCCATAAACTGGTAGGCGGCACCCAAAACAAATATTAGAGAAATATTAACAACATATGGTAGAGACAAGTAAACGCATACACAAATTAACCAACCAAATAATGATACTAATATTAAACTAACATAGTTGTAAAGTATTCTGATATAAATAAGAATACTTAATATAGTTAAAGGAGTAAGATATAAATAAATCATCCACTTATTAAAAACATTTATGTCTAAAAGACCTAATACATAAATAGCAATAGTACATAAAGTCAACATTATCGCATTTGCAAGAGCTAACATAGCAAGTCTAAACATAGTTTTTTTGCGACCTTCTAAGGTAAGCTTCTTGTTGTTATTGTTATTTTGTTTTTCAATAAAATTTTCGTTTAATAAATCATCAACTTTAATATTATAAAGTTTTGCTATTTCATTTAATACAAATATACTAGGAGTAGTTTCTGCATTCTCCCATTTACTGATATTTTTATTACTATAATTTAATTTTTTTGCTAATTCTAATTGGCTCAAATTGGCTTTTTTTCTATATAGTTCTAAATTTTTAGCAATAACTTCTTTTTCTTCCATAAACGTATTTTATCATAAAAATTAGCATATTTCAATTCTTTTTGTTGTATAATTTTAGTAAAATCGCTTAAAAAGCGAATTTATAAACTGTATTTAGAAGATATTTTATAAGTTCGCTTGATTGTTTTAATATTTATGAATAAACTAAAAAGGTAGTAATTTAATAGTCTTTATAAAAAGGAGTGGCTCATTATGAATAAAGTTAAAATAATTACTGATGCTTGTGCAAGTTTGACACAAGAAGAACTTAAAAGACTTGATGTTGATTATGTACAAATGGGTATTGTTATAGGGGATGAAGTTTATGATAGTTTTGATTACCCTGAAAAAAATCCTGATGAGTTTTATAAAATGTTAGAAAGAACAAAAAAATGTTCTACTAGTTGCGTAAATACTCAAATATTTACGGAAATTTTTGAAAAATATGTTAAAGAAGATTATGATGTTTTTTATGTAGGACTATCAGGTGGTCTTAGTTGCACCTGTACAAATGCACAAAGTGCAGCAGAAGAAATAAACAAAATTTATGGAAAGCATGTTTGGGTTGCTGATAGTTTAACAGGTAGTTATGGCATTGCTATTATGGTAGAAAATGCTGTTAAGATGAGAGATGAAGGAAAGAGTGCTAAAGAAATTTTTGAAACTATAGATAAAAACAAAATGGATATTTTTTCAGTGTTTATGCCTGGAGACCTACAATTCCTCATGCGTTGTGGTAGAATAAATGCTATTGTTGCAAGTGTAGGAACCGTTCTTAAACTTGTGCCAGTAATTGTTCCAGATGAAAGAGGAAAGTTAAAAACTATTAATAAATGTATAGGTCCTAAAAAAGCGATGAGGACAATACAAAGTTTTGTTGATGAACATTGTGATTTTTCAGTAAAAGAAACAATTTATATAGGACATACAGGGCAAGAGGAAATGGCTAAAGAGTTAGCAAATTACATTAAAGAAAAAAGTCCTGATAAAGATGTAAAAATAGGGTATATAGATTACACTATGGGTTGTTGTTGTGGGCCTAATACACTTGCTGTTTTTGGTCTTAATAAAAAATAGAAAAATAAAAATGGAGGGCTAAAAATTAGTCCTCCTTTTTTAAAAAATATTTACAAATAACCATTTATACTATTAAATATCAGATATTTATGTACTTAATGGATATAAATATTTGATTTTTTATTGACTATATCAATTAATAATTTTAGTTAATTTACTTAAGTTTTTAATTTATTTTGTCTTTTTTTCATCATGTTTTGTATGCCTTCGTAGGTTACATCTTTTTTTGTTAAACCATATTTTGCAACAAATTTATAAATATCTTCAACATCACCTAATTCATTTTTAAGTTCAACTTCTAATAATTCTCCTAAGTTTTTAACAGAATCAAAATCAAACTCAAAGTTATTAGTAGAGCAGGATGTTCTTATTTTATCAATAACCATTTGAATACTAAAACCTAGAGCAAATAAAATTTTTTCCATTTGTTCTTTATTTAATATTTTTGTTTCATATTCATCACAATACACAGGGTTACATTCCCTGTGAATTTTCTTATATGTAAGAATATTTACATCATTTAATTCTCTTATTCTTACACATTCCAAAGTTTCCCCATTTATTTCAAAATTTTTAAAGTTTGGAATATAATATGTATCTACTAATCTATTTTCATTTATTGAAGTAGATATACTTTGTAAGTCAGAAATCATTTTTTCTTTAATATCTTTATTAATTACAAACTTTAATTCTATTTCTTTATCTTTCATAAAATACCCTTAAATCAAATATTATAAACTTATGTTTGAAACATAAAAATTAATAATACTTAACTATATTTTTAAGAAAGTATAACATAAATATTTAATTTTTGTCGACATAATACAATAGTTTAAAAAAATAATTATCAAATAAATAATTTACGTTTAATTTTGACATAAATAATTTTTTTACATATACTTGTTAAAAGGTTTAGTATGAAAGTTCCAAAAGATAAAAATTGTTTACAAATTATTAATATGTTGATGCAAATGATATTTGTTTTTTACGATATTTTTTTTGCTATATACATTTATGAAATGTCTAACAATTTAAACTTTGTTTTAGGGTATAGTCTATTTGATTGTATATTTTTCATGGGGTTAGAGTTTCTTCTTATTAAAATTATAAACAAAAAAAATTTTAATATATTATATAGATTAAGTTTTATTTTAGCATTAATTTCAATTGCCCTTGTTTTTACAATTAGTCCTTCACGACTATATATGGTTTTTATAGTTCAAAGTATTTATGCTTTTGCAAGAGGTTGTTATTATATCCCACATGAAATAGCAACAATGAACTATAATACAAAAAAATCTATGGTTTCTTTTTTAGGAGTTTCTCAATCTTTAGCTCTTATTGCTAGTATGTTAAGTCCTTTTATATCGGGTTATATTATAGATTTTGTTTCGTATTATATTTTGTTTTCAATCATTTTTATTATTGCATTAATTTGCTTTTTATTTTCATTGGGTGTTAAAAAAGGGTGGAATGATAACCCCTATATTAAACTAACAGATTTTATTAAGGGTACTCACAAAATTAAAAGAGTTAGAATGACTTATCTAGCATATGGTTTTTATAAACTCTCACAAAATAGTGTAGTCGATTTACTTTTGCCAATTTTATTATTTATGCGTGTTGGTACCAATTTTTCGGTTGGGTTATATTCTGCTTTAGCAATTTTATTAAGTGGAGTAGTACTAATTGTATATCTTAAGTTTTATAAATTTAAAGATTTTCTTCTTATTTTAAGCACAATTTTGATTATAGGAGTTTCCATCTTATTAACAGTATGGACTTCTATTATAGGATTTTTTATATATTACTTTGTATTAAAATGTTGCAGAAAAATTATAGGGCATAGAGTTTCTCATGATATTTTTACTGCCATTGATAATACAAAATTTTATGAGTATAAAAAAGAACATCATTTTACATTTAACTATTATGACCATATCTTTAAGACATTTGCATACTTAGTAGCATTTTTTATTTATAATGTAATTCCAAATGAAATTTCATTAAGTATAATTATTTTAACTTTATCTTTATTGCAAATTGTTTCTTCTATATTATTTATTAAAGCGGATAAATTATATAATGAGGAAATTACAAAATTAGAGGAAAATAAAGAAAAATTTTGATATAAAAAAATTTAATTATTTTTTTTGTTTTCTAAAAATTTAGTTATAGTATTAATTGTTTCTTGATGAACAATATTGTTGCTAATTATTGCACCATTAATACTTTCATCATATCTTTGTTCATTGCCAAAAAAATCAGTTACCTTTCCACCAGCTTCTTCTACTATAACTTTTGCAGCAGCGATATCACAATTTTTGTGTTTTGTTCCAGGGAAGATTGTCAAATTAAATTCTCCACTAGCAACACAACAACAAGCTCTAATAACACTAGCAATACTTACAAAATAGGTTTTTTTACCCAACTCTTTAATTACATCATATATGTTATAATCTGCATTAGGCCACATATCAAAATTTGATACACTTTTTTTGTCTTCTAGTGGAATGTTATTTACTTTTATTTTTTGTTCGTTTTTAAATGCTCCTTCACCTTTTATCGCATAGTAGAGGTTATCGGTCCATGGGTCGAAGATTACACCAATAGTAGATATCCCATCTATAACTAAAGCTAAAGAAAATACCGAAACTGGTATATGTCTTGCATACATTGCATTTCCGTCTACAGGGTCGCTCACCCAAACATATTTACTTTTACCAAATTGTTTTTCTTCGCCATCAACACAATGAGTCGGATATTTTTCTTTTACTTTTTCAATAAGCATATCATTAATTTCTTTGTCTGCTTTTGTAACTATGGTATTATCAATTTTATATTCTTCTCCGTTATCCTCATAGAAATATTTTTCATAATTTTACCAGCACAAAACGCTATATCTTTTGCAAAAGTTAAATATTCGTTCATTGTTTTTTCCCTTTTATAATTAATGATTATTTTATTTTTAATAACTTTATTTATAGATTTATAATTATTTTTATTTTATATCAAGTTGAAAATAAAGTAAAACAATATAATAATTGTATTATATTTAATTAATAGAAGTTAGTGGCAAAGGTACTTTAATTTAAAGGTAAATAATATTAATTTTTATATTGCAATTAAGATTATATTTAGTTTACATATTTTGCATAAAAATTAACATAAAAAAGAAATAACTTTATTTAAAACAAAGTAATTGTAGTTTTAAAATAACTATG
>CANBBP010000002.1 GCA_947366895.1 uncultured Clostridia bacterium | reverse complement strand
AACTCATCCTAGAGGCTCATGTCAAGAACACCATGGAATAAATTAGCCATATTTTTCTATACATAAATATTAACTTGTATTTCTAAATTGTTTGACATAACTTTATTTTGAATATATTTAGGAAGTAATCTATTTTTAGAATAAAAAATAAAGCCCTGATTATTTTCAGGACTTGTTTTTAATGGGCTATTAAATGTTATTTCTATTTTATCTTTGTAAACAACAATATTTTTTATTAAGTAGTTTATTAATCTAAATGGCTCTAATTTCAATGCTTGCAAATAATATTTTCGTATATCTGCCTTATTTATTTTGATATTGTATTTACTTTTTTCTATCAGTATTTTTTTATATAATTCTTCAATTTGAGTTTCTAATTCTTTCATTCTTTTATTTGTAGTATTATTTATAATTCCCTGTTCTACCGCAGTCATAATATTATTTAACATTGTTTCACATTGATTTTTTTCTTTTAAATATATATTTAGTGTAGAATTAGTAGAAACACCTTCTTGAACTTTTAATAAATTTTTAACTATTATATCTGTATACTTTTTATCTTCTAAAACGCTCAAAATTGTATCTAATATAAAAGTTTCAAATTCCTCTTTTCTTAGTGATGGCTGAATACAATTACTGCCTCTTTTTCTACCTAAACATTTGTAATAATATTTCCTTTTTCCATTACTTGTTGTTCCACTTTCTGCAGTTATTGGCATACCACAATAACCACAAATCAGTTTTTGTCTTAATAGATAAACGACATCAATACTTCGCTTACCATATTTATTTTTATCTATCTTATTTCTGACTTTGTTATATATTTCTTGTGGAACTATTGCAGGATACATATTATCAAAAACTTCATCATTGAACCTATATATTCCAAAATATTTTTCATTTTTTAATATGTTGTATATTGTATTTCTAGCAAATGGCTTTCCTTTATTATAAATATGTTTTTCGTTTAGGTTAGCAATTATATCTTTAACATAAGTGCCAACTGAATATTGATTATATATGTACCTAATTACTTCTGCTTGTTCCTCATCTATAATAATTTTCTTTCCTTCTACTTTATAACCATAAAGTAATCTCCCACCTTGATAATGTCCTTTAATTCTCATTTCATTCATACCTCTTTTTACTTTTTGTGAAAGTTCTGCAGAATAATATTCTGCCATACCTTCAAGCAAACTCTCTAAAATTATCCCCTCTGGTGTATCAGGTATATTCTCCATTGCTGATAGTAGTTTTACACCATTATCCTTTAATATTTTTTTGTATTTTGCCATTTCGTATTTGTTTCTGCTAAATCTATCTATTTTATATACAAGAATATATTTCCATTCTTTTTTAGATGAATCTTTAATCATTTGTTGAAAATCTGGTCTGTTATCGTTTGTTCCTGTCATGGCTCTATCAATATAGGTATTAAGAATAACAATATCATTATTCTTTGCATATTGTTCACAAACTCTAAGTTGTCCTTCAATACTCTGCTCTGTTTGATTATCACTAGAATATCTAGCATATATAACTGCTGTTTTCAATTTTTTATTTCCTCCTTTTAATTGAAATTTTTTGTATTTGTCTTTCGACAACAAAAAAGAAAAACGAAAACGGATTTTAATTTTTTCGTTAGTTATTATTCTTTTTTAGTCAAGGGTTGCCAAAGCAATACACTTTACCCTTGACTAAAAAGAGTTTTCGTTTTATCTATATATCTTTAACCTTTATTGTCTTTCTCTAAAAAGGCGAAAGACAAATTAATTACTCTTAGGCATTTTATCTATAACTTCTGGACTTACTTGTCCTATAACTTCACCATCATTTAAACAAGTAAAGTTATCAAAAAGTAATATCTTTCTATCTTCATTTCCTATTTTGCAAACTATATCGTCTTCAATAATGTCGCTAATAAAATATGTTGGTAGTCCTCGTGAGTAAATAATTTTTTCTCCTGTCTTTTCCATATATTTTGTTAAGTATCTTATTGTTGAATTTAGTTCTTGTTTGCATATTCTCTTAAAATCATTTCTCCCAAATCTTTCTAAAAAGAAAGTATTTTGATTAGCTACTTGCATTTGATGATTTTTTGTAGAATAATCCTTTACTTCTTCAAATGTTCCTATCATAGTAGAAGCATATACCAAGCTATGAAAATGCAATCTATCGTTTTGTGGACTTCGTTCCCATACACCGATATACTTCCAATTATTCCTTTCTGATAAATGCCTTAAACAGATTGTTAATTTCTTTCTAAATTCTTGTTCCGTTAATTTACTACTATCATAAGTAAAAGTGCAAAAGTAGTTCCATTCTTGTAAATACACTTTTCTAAATAATCTTTTTCTTCGTTCAATGTTATTTCTTCTTTTTCTATCAAAATTAGCGTTTACATATTCTTTTGCTTTTTCTTCCTCTTTAATTTCTTTTATTAATTCGGTTTTAATTATTTCTTTCTTTTCTTTCGTGCTTTTGGCTTTATTTTCTGTATATAACTTTTCAAACTTTTCTTTTAATTTATCTTCTGTTCTGTTTTTATTCTTTCTCTTTTTCCAAGGTTGAACTTTATGAGGTATTCCAATATAATGACTACCATCAAAATATACTTTTGTTTTCGGATAATGTTCCATTTTCTTTTTTCTCCCAAAAGTTAATTAAACTATTAAAAATTGCTTGGTAAAAAGTAGAATCAAAAACATCAGTATTTATCTCATTTGTAAAAATCACTTCTAAATTTTGTTGCATTTTTAATAACTCCTTTTTAATTTTTGGAATTAAAAAAGACCTAGATAGAGTTGTCGACTCACTCTATCTACGCCTTAAAATGCAACTATTCCGATAACTAAGCCTCGGAACGACAACTTTGCCGCTTTTTATCGCGTGCCTAAACTAAACTCAGCTTGTCATTTTTTTGCGTTAGTCTATATTTAATTCGCTAAAAATGTTATCACACTATTTTAAGAAATACAATGATGTTACTTGAACAAAGGTGGTATTTTACTCGTACAAGACTAGAACTTTATATGAACTAATCTTGAACTAAATTGAACAATTTTGAACATTGTTTTAGTGATAACACAAATATCGTATCACTAAAATTTTATTAATGTTAGAAAATTTATCCATAATTAATCTAAAAGTTACATATATAAAAGTTATAGTTTACCTAGTATCTATCCAAAGTAATTATGTATCTTTTGAACATAAAAATAGGTGTACATATTTCTATATACACCATAAAGTTTAAAATTCCTTTTTATTATCTGTAAATAGCATGTATCTATCTTTAAACCTTCTTTTACTTCTATATACTTTGTCTACACTAATATTTAGATTATCAGCAATAACATTTGGTTCTGTTCCAGAGTAGTAATATCCTAATATCTCTGCTTCTAATGGATTATTGATTATATTATTTGCAATATCAATTACTTTCAAATAATCTATTGGTTCTTTCTCAACTTCATTTTCTACTTCTATATATTCTAATATCTCATCATCAACTTCATTGTTAATTAACTTTATTTCTTTTCTAATACTAGCATATACAACTTTGTAACAAGCGAACCTAACATTATCATATCTATTTAATCTAGTTTTAGATAAACCATAGACATCGCCTAATTTTTTACCTATACAATTACATAAAAAACATACTGCATCTTGAACTAAGTCATATGAATTAGTATATGGTTCTAATTCATTATGGTGATAAATATCCCTCATTAAATTTTTATACATTTTATCAAGAGAAGTAAAGGCATATCTCATGGAACCTTTTACTGCTCCTAATGCAATAGCTTTACCTATATTTAGAATATTATCATAAGTAATTACAGTGTCATCATCTAAACTAACAATTTCTTTTAAACTTTTCATAATTTTTTCTCCTTCTATTTGCCTTTTGGCAAAAAAAGAAAAAGCATAGTTTGAATAGAAATATTTACTCTTATTGTTTTCTATACAACTGTCAAGGAGGGAGAAATATTTGAGATAAAAAAAAGATAGTAGTGAAAATCTACTATCTCTAAATTAAAGTAATTATTACAAAATATATTTCCCTTGACAGTTGTGAAAACTATGCAACCACAACTAGCCAAAAGGCTAATAGAAGAAAGAGAAAAACTCTGCAAAACTGACAACAAAAAAGCAGTCGGCCAACGGAAAGTTTACGCGTGGCGACTGCTTTTGTCAGTTTTGCTTTTAGTTTAGGAAATTGCTTTAACGAAGTTGATTTTATTTAGGCGTGTGCTTGTTTGGCGAGGCTGAAAGCCGAGCCACTTGTATTAAACAAGCACACGCCTAAATGCCCAAAAATTAATTTACACCAAAAAACTGTTTGTATCGCTTAACTATTTTTTGTAAGGATTTTATGTTTTTAATTAATAAATTTCTAAAATCTTCAATATCTTTTATTAATTTCCCACTTATTGCTTTATTATAGTTATTAATATTAAAATTAATTACACTTACAGTGTTATTATAATCATTTATAATAGCAAAAAAGTCTGGCTCTAAATTTATTGCCTTAAATATGTTAAACTCAAAGTTTTTTAAATTTGTCATTTTATAGTGTGTATTTTCACACAAATTAAAAACTTTCTTTTTAGAAATTTCCCAAGATTTTATAATCAAATCATTTTCACCAATAATACTAGCAATAACTCTCTTCAAGTTAATTAATTGATTATCTTTTTCTTGTTTTTGTCTTTTATTATAAACATAATTTTGCCATATAGCAATAATACCTAAACTTGTTGCCGATATTAGACTTACCACACAAAAAATTGCTGAAAATAAGTTTGTTTTATATTCATCACAATATAAATTTGCAAAATATAGTATCAAAATGCACATAACTAATATAAATAAAATTAAAAAAACTAGCATAAAATTTTTTAAAAATTTTTTCATTTGTTATTCTCTCTATTCTTTCTTATCATTACACTTTCTCTATATTGTTCTGCATCTGGAACATTAATAAAATCAACACTTTTATCATGATTATTTTTTACTACTTGCTTAATTTCATCAAGCGTAACATTAAAAAATTCTTTTCTACCATTTACTAAGTTTACTTTTTTATCCGCAAAATGATTATGTAATGCTGCCTCTAATTTTGGTGCATCATCTGAAAATATCATGGCATGAATATCAAATTTAAAAGGAACAGAGGCTCCACTTAATTCAGCTATTCTTTCTTCTGGTTCTAATCTGCGAGTCATCCCTATTTTAAATATGTTTTCTCCAAAAGCACCAATATTAGAGATAACATAAACATAACCAGCCCTATGATTAGCTTCTCTATAATCCAAATCTTCTAAAGCCAATGAAACATCATGAACATTATTATCTAATTCTTCCTTTTTAGAAAGTAAATATTGCTTCCTTTCTTCGCTTTGTTCTACCTCAATTTGTTCATTGATTCTCTTTAAATAATTTTTATAATGTTCTTGTTCTTTTTCTAATTCCTTTCTTTTTTCTTCTATTTCTTTCGCTACTTTTTCTGCCTCTCTCAGTTCTTCTCTTTTTCTTCTCAATTCTTCTTTTTCTTCTTGTTTCTTTTTTTGATATTCAAAAGCTAGGTCCAATTCTTTAATTTTTAATTTATAATAATCATCAACTATACAAATATCGTTAGTCTCATTAAGTTTATTTTGAAGCTCAAAAGCTCTAAAAATTCGTTCTTTACTATTTTCGTAATTGCTGAACTTTACTTTACTAATACATAAATCACACTCAATGTTAAAATTCCTCAAAATTTGTTTAATATTTTCTGCAATCATTTTTTTGCCGAGTTTTTCACTTCCTTGAACCTTCCAAGCTTTATTGCATACAGCGGCTGATTTGTTTTTAATCATATCTTTTTGTTGCTGTCTTATTTCTTCAAGTTTATCTTTATAATCATCTATGGTTGCAAAATTATATTGAGGTTGATATATCCCAAAATCTTGAAATAATATTTTATCATCGAGCTCAATTATATCCGTTTGCAGAGATTTTTTAATTTTTTCTAATTCTAAAATTTCATCTTGTAGTTTATCTTTTTCCATGTTATAAAAGTTCCTTACGCTTTATATTATATTCTTCATAGGTAATTTCGCCACTATCAAATTTAGACCTCAATAACTTTAATTTTTGAGTAATAGATAGATTTTCATAAGATTCAATTTTTTCACTTTTGATTTCTATCGGACTCGTTGTATATATATGTTCTTTTGTGGCTTCGTAAAATTCATTTTCTTTTTTATTTATTTCTTGCTCTTTCAATGCTAGTTTCGTTTCTCGTTGATTTAATTCTTTTATTTTTTTCTCTAATTCTAATTTTTTATTAGCGTAGTCCTCTTTCATTTCTAATAAATTTCGTTTATAGTTTTCTTTACGTTGTTGCTCTTTAATTCTTTGTTCTTCCTTTTTTCTTTTTTGTAATTCTATTTTTTCTTGTTTTTCTTTTTCCCTTTTTTGTTTCTCTAATCGAGTAATTAATTCACTTCTAATCTTTTGTTCTTCATTTAGTTCAATTCTTCTTAGAAATTGCTTTAATTGGTTAAATGAAAAATTTTCATCTTTCCAATAATGATTTCTTCCTGAAGGGCTTGTATATGTAGCATGACATTGAGCAGAAATTTCCATTACGGGTTCTTTCAATTTTAATGAATTGTATAGTCTTTTTTCACATCTAATAAATGTTTTATATCCAATTTTAATATCCTTAAACTTTGAAAATTCTTCAATAGAAGTGTATTTTTTCAAATTATTATATTTGCAACAGTATTCGTTATAAAGAGAAATATTTTCATCAATTTTATTAAATAATGATGAATAATAACTTTTTCTACTTTCAATTTCATTAGTTATAAATTGTGAAATGTTAAATATCTCTAATGACCTTTTAGATTTTAAAACAGGATTAAATTGTAACTTTGTGTTTGTTATATAATTAAATTCTGTTTTTGAATTTAATGCTAATATATTAGTATATAGCCAACTATATTCTTTAGTTATTTTATAATTTTTCTTAACTACAACCGATATTATAATAGCTATAAAAGATATCACCATTAAGATTCCAAATCCTATCAAAACTTCCATATCTTTTCCTTTGTTTAAATAAATTTAATATATTTGTTATATTCAAAACTATTATCATTTACACATCTAATTTCGGTGCTACCATCTTCATAACTTATATAAAATGTAGTTTTTGAGCTTTCGCTTTCATTTAATAAATAAGCATGAACCATACCATCGAATCCACCCATCATATGTCCAGCAGCATAGTTTGTTAATTTATCATCTTCTGATAGTCCTGTCGTTTGTTCTATTATTTCTACTTTGATTATTTTCTTTTGCTTAAAAATACCCATGTAATCCTCTTTATTTTATATCTATATGGTGAAATGAACAGCATTATAAACTATTTATGGACTAAAAAATTCATTTACTAAAATAAGTTTGCTTATAAAACACTTTTAAGTAATCGTTTATATATTTTTTACTAATTTTTATCTTTTGATTTAGGTTTGGTTTTTGACTTTCTTTTAACCTTTGTTTTTTTGTTATTAATTTCTTTAGATAAAACATTATCTTTCCTATGGGGAAATTCTGTAAAAGTTTCTTTGACAAAAGAAAATGCTTGATTCATTTGATACCTATTATTAGCTCTAATTCTATAAATATTTAAACAATTATTAACTCGTTCATCTTCTGTTTGAGCATAGTAAATAAGCAAAGATTTATTCCAATCCATTGAAAATCTATAAAAACGCTCCATTTGCCAAACGCATTTATTCAATTCTGACTTTATACTAATTACGCTTTGAAACATATTAAAACATTCTATGTATACACTGTTAGTATCCTTATTAAGTATATGCTTGGTTATAATATGATGCTGAACAACAATGTTTGATAGTTTATTTAAACAATTAACTGTGTTAAATATAGATTCGGACCTTTTGCATCTAACTTTTTTATCAGTTGAAGTTATAAAAGTAAAATCTGTTTGTTTTGTAAAATCTTCACATTTTTTTAAATAATCATTATTAAGTATATTCCATGCATTCATATAAATTTCAATTTCTTCAATACCACATCCGTTATCAATTTTATCCATTATTATTTGCATCTCTGCCATTTCTCTATTTAATATTCCATTTAATGAAGAACATTCAGAAAATAATTTTTCGTAAAGACTATTTTTTGTGGATGTATAATTCCCCACCTCAATTATACATGGGACTAATAAACCAGCAGTAAAACTTAAACTAATATCATCTAACCATTGATATATTTTGTGTGGATTTTCTTGTTGTTGTAATATATAAAAAACAATCGTGCTAATAGCAAAAATTATGCTTAACCAAAAAGTCCATATAATTATTCTTTTATGAGCCTTCATAATAATTTCTCCTTAGTTAAAAATAGTTTATCAAATTTTAAACAACAATTCAAGTTTATAAACTTTAAAACTCAATAATTATAATCTAATTCTCATAAATAATTTTTAAAATATGGAATAAATTAGCTATATTTTTGCAGCCCACTATATTTTAAAGATCAAAAATAACACTTTTAAATAAATTTTACTAATTATTAATTTCAAAATATTAGAATCTATGCTATCATTAATTTAGAAGGTTATTTTATGGAGATTACTTATTATATTATTATTCCCATTGTCACATCTATATTAAGTGGACTAGTAGGAGGTTTATTTACTTTCTTAGGCGTACTCCTTACAATAAAAAATGAAAAAAAACATCATGAGGAAGAACTCAGATTAAAAACTAAAGAAAAAAATAAATCAATAATTGATAATAGACCAATTTTACAATCTGTTGAAATTCCTGACAAAAAATCAACGGTCAGACAATCTGTATATATTGTTCCTTTTGGAACTCCTGAATTAATTGATAAAAAAAATATAATTTTTCATTACCCCAATGGTTTTGAAAATGAAAGCAATTGGAAATATTATACTATATTCTTAAAAAACATAGGAACAAAACGAATAGTACGATCATTTTTACATACTAATTATGAAAACAAAATAAATCTTTACACTGATATTGAAATAAATAATTGGAATGAAGCTCTTTATGCGAGACACTTCTTTTTAAATTCCATAATAATATCTTGCAATTTAGCTCCTTCAGAAATTTTAGAATTAAAAATATATCATCCAAAAGATTCTCTACAATATAAAAATGCAATCATTGACATTTACTTTGAAGATGAATATGGGAACAAATGGGTCCAATATTTTATTAATAATAAATCAAACGATACATCACTATTTGATGTAGTTTCAAATTTAAAATATTCAACCTATATAAAAAAGGATATGGAAACTTTTTTTCTTTATAGTGATATGTATTATAATAAAAATATTAAAAAGACATTTAAACACAATAAGGATGAAATTGAAAAATACATTCTTACACAAGCATTATTTTGGCAGAAAATAGAAGACAAAATTGAAACTACCGAGCGTGATTATAAAAATGGTTATATTGAACTAAAAGATACTTTTAGAAGTTTTTAAAGGATTTGAAACAATGTACTTAAGAATAGAAAATGATTTCAATGAAAAATCAATGACCAGAAAACATCAATTAATATTCGTAATGGGTGTATTTGCTTATGCAATGGCAATAGCTTTATTAGTTTATTTTTATCTTTATCGCAATATTAAAGATACGGTTTTCATTATTTTGTTAATAATAAGCACCTTGGTTTTTTATTTAGGATGCTATATAGTTATAATTATTAAAGTCTCTAGGTTTGAAAAAATTACTTTTGCCAAGATAATAGATTATGATAAAATGATTAATAGTTATCATGAGATTATTCATGATGAAGATATAAAAATACTAAAGAAAGTATTAGAAGAAAATAGTGTGAATACTCGACCTAAAGTTCTGGAAGCATTAAGACATTATCAAGCACTACTACCCAAAAGAATTACTGGCTCCAGTCAGTTAGTATCAATTCTAGCTTTAGCTATTTCAACAATTGCATTGGTATTTAGCGAAACTGTAAATTCTATTGCAAGTATGAGAATAATTTTATTAATAATAATTCTAGTAATCTCAGCCTATATATTTATCCAAATAATAGAAAAAGATTTTTTTAAATTTTTTGGTAAGAATGCTCTATATGAAAGAATGGAAGCTTCTATATCTGAGATTTACATGAATTATAATAAAAAGGAAGAAAAATAATAGTAACACAAATACATCACTTTAAATATTTTGTCCCTATTTAATTCAAGAGCAAAAAGTTTATATTATTTTGATTAACATCGTTTTGACTTAGGTAGCCATCATTAAACTAAAACCTTTTCAAATTAATAATTTATTAAACAAATTTTTTATGTTTGCCTACGATTTTATTTTCTTCTTCCCCACAAAAGTTTTACTTTTGCGTGGACCCCATTTATATAATTTTAAACAAAAAATAGTATTTAAAATCGTGTTCGTTTTAGGTTAATCTCGCCCAGCCATTGTCAAACTAAATCCTTTACAAACTAAAATTTGTATAATAAATTTTTTATGTTTGCTTACGATTTTGTGTTTTTCTTCCATTACTAAACCAATGTTTTGTAATGGGTCCATTTAATAATTAAACCCAATTTAAAAATATAATTTTAATTTTTTAAACTATTTAAATATTTAAACTTATTATCAACTGTTAAAAAAAATTGCAGTTGATTTTTAATATGTTTTTTTCTATAATCAAAATAGAGGTAAGTTAAAAGTGAAAAGGTTAATTATTAAAGAAATTACAAATAACAATTTCTTTTTATTAGAAGATGAAAAATCAAATAAAGAAGAATTAATATTTGAATTTTTTTCAGAAGTTAAGCCAGAAAAAAATGATTTAATTTATTTAGATGAAAAAATAATAAATAAGAAATCTATATACTTTACTCAACCATTTAGCTATGAATTATTAGGTGAAGGAATAAATATAATGAAAAATTATGTTGATAAAAATCCTACTGAATATTTAATTTTATTTAAAAAAAATAAAAAACTTATATATAAAAGGATTTATGGATAATGGATGATCTAAAGTGGATAAAAAAACATTATAGCGAATCATTATCCCATCTCTGTAGACGAGAATTTCCTACCTTGCTGGAAACCGAAGGATTACTTTCTGAAGTTTTAGAAAAAAAATTTGCTCATTCAAAATGCTTAGGCGATGATCTACAAGATGAAGATAATTTATCAGCCTTTAAAGACATTATATATTACGAAATATCAGACAAGGAAGAAAAGCAAGATAAGGATGATAATTTTGAGAAAACACCCGAAGAATTGCTAAAACTTGTAGGATATACACTATATCCTGAGTGTTTAACTGAAGAAGATATACAATCTTTTAGACACTACTATTATCGTCCAGATGGAAAAACTCCAACATATTTTAAAGGTAAAACCCCTGAATATAGAAAAGGCGAAGAATTATGCACTTTTAATGGTGATAGACTTAATAGTTGTCGTGTTTGGTTTGCTGTTAAAGATAATGTTGATGATATAAAAAGAGAAAATTTTAAAAAACCTGAGCGACAAGACGAATATGGAACTAGTGTAATTAGCATTCAATTTCCTAAAAGTAAACTTCTATCCTTCTCAATAAAAAATAGATATAATCATACCGTTAAAAGACCAGATGCGACTTTTAGTAATAATTTGGAGAATATTGTACCAGGTTTGACTAGTGCTTTTGAAAAGCAATTTGGTGTTACAATTGAGAATGGAGGTCAAAATGCCATTAAAGATTATATTTTAGGCAGTGATGGCAAATATCATAGAGAAAATGTAGAAATAGATGGTATTCACTACTGCGAAAATAACATAATTATTGACCAAGAAGGAAATATTACCCAATTACCTCCACATATAATTTTAGTTGACAATTGTGTGATAGATACAAAAACTAACAAAATACATTCTTATGATGGCAATACATCTTCTACTCCTAACTATACTGAAGGTATAATAAGTATTAACGTTGAAAAAGGTAAAAATGGAGAAAGAATAATTACTGTAAGATTTAAAGATAAGGAAGATATTCAAATATCTTATGGTAAGCACAATGAAATGCTTTCTATATCCGATCCAAATTTGCAACATATGAAAGATGGATATTGCTGTTTAAATAGATATATTAAATCAATAAATTTTCCAAATTTGCAGGATATTGGAAATGATTGTTTCAATAATGCAAATCGATTAACTTCACTTAATTTACCCAATTTACAAAGAATAGAAAATGTCTGTTTTGAAAATATGGATTCACTTAAGTCAATATTCCTACCAAATTTGCATACCATTGGAATTTATTGTTTTGGAAATAGAAATGCTTTAACTTCTCTAACTCTACCAAATCTACAAAAAATGGGATATGGTTGTTTTGGGAATACTGATTTTTTAACATCATTAGAACTACCTAACTTAAAAAGCATGGGATATGGCTGTTTTGAAAATGCAGAATCACTAAAAGTATTAGAACTTCCTAGTTTACAAGAAATGGGAAAAAATTGCTTTAAAAATGCAAATTCATTAACATCATTAAAATTATCAATGTTACAAAATATAAATTCTCGTTGTTTTGAAAATGTTGATTCCCTAGCCTCACTAGAAGCTCCTGCCTTGCAAAAAATTAGTTTTAACAATTTTTTAAATGCAACTTCTCTACCTTTTCTATATCTTCCTGATTTGAAACAAATAAAGCTTAGAAGTTTCGTTAATGTACCTTCCCTAAGAGAATTAAGTTTACCTAATCTGCAGGAAATGGGACAAGAATGTTTTCAAAATGCCAATTCTCTAACTTCTCTAAATGTATCTAGTTTACAAAGTATGGGATTTCAATGTTTTCAAAATGCCAGTTTATTACCTTCTCTTAGTATACCTAATTTGCAAGAAATGGGACAGGAATGCTTCCAAAATGTAGAATCTTTAACTTTACTATATTTACCTAATTTGAGAAGTACAATTTGTAGTAGTTTTGAAGATGCTAATAGCCTTCAAGAAGTTACTTGTCCTCAACAAATAGAAAGTTTAGATATAAATCCTGTTACTGAACAAAGTGATGAAGTATTACATAGCGATGTAGAATCATTTTTTAAATATAAAGAACAAAATAATGAACCGGTTATAAACGCTGAAAATGATATACCCTCTAGTGCTGTAATTACTTTGGATCTTACGCAAAGCTAATTTATAAAAAAAATAAGTATATTTATAAAAAGACTTTACTTTAATTTGAGTAAAGTCTTTTATTAATTACAAGCATTTACATATAACCTTACAATTTAATTCTGCTTTTTTAAAATATTTTTAATAAATGATAAGCCAATCAGCAAATTTAAATTATACTAAATAAAACACAATTATCTTTTAAATATTTAATACTTATTTATTTTAATAATTGACTTTGTAAATTTTTTAATTATATTTTGGCATTTAAGTTTTTAGTCGTTTAACCTTTTCATACAATAAAAAATATTTATTGCTCTCGAATTATTTAGAAAATAAAAAATCAATTAAAAAATATTAAAATTACTTATTAAACTTTTTGAAATTTCATTGAATTTTATTAAATTATGAACTAATTTTTAATCTTTAATAAAAAATATTTTCACATTATTAAATTATTTCTATGAATTAAGATAAAAATATGATAACATATTAATATGGATATAATAATAAATAAAATTAAAACAAATGATTATTTAACAAAATCAAATTTACCAGCAAGTGATTATGTTATTAATAGTTATACAGGTTGTTTACATGGCTGCAAATATTGTTATGCTTGCTTTATGAAAAGATTTACAAATCATAAAGAAGATTGGGGTTCTTTTATTGACATAAAAGAATGTGATAAGCCTATAAATATTAATAAACTAAAGGGTAAATCTGTTTTCATTTCATCGGTAACTGATTGTTATAATCCTATAGAAAAAGAATGCAAATTGACTAGAAACATACTAAAACAATTAATAAAAGCAGATGCAAAAATAGATATAACAACAAAGTCATCTTTAGTTTTAAGAGATATAGACATTATTAAACAACTTAAAAATGCTCAAGTAGCTATTTCTATAAATACTATAAACGAAAATTTTAAAAATGATATGGATAAAGCTAGTAGCATTAAAGAAAGAATTGAGACATTAAAAACTTTACATGAAAACGGTATAAGAACAGTCCTTTTTATGTCCCCTATATTTCCTGAGATAACAGAATGGAAAGAAATAATTATTACAACAAAAAATTTTGTTGATGAATATTGGTTTGAAAACTTAAATTTAAGAGGAAGTTATAAATTTGATATACTAAAATATGTTTTTACAAACTATCCTAAATTAACTAACTTATATAGAGAAATATATATAAATGAAAATAAAGATTATTGGAAAAATTTAGAAATTGAAATAAATAAATTTTGTAAAGATAATAATATTAATTTTAAAAATTATTTTTACCATAACAAAATTAAAAAGAATAATTAAAACCTTTAATATTTTCTTATGTCCTCTCCTATTCTCTTTAAAAGCGAAGCTATTAAAAATATTATATTTAACATAAATATTTAACAAAAAAAGTAAAATTTTATAATTAATTTTATCAAATAAAAAATAATTAAAAATAAAGAATAATTTTATATAAAAATATAAAATTTGTTTAAAATTTATAAAAAATTAATTTTAATGCCGTTTTTCTACAAAACTGAGAATTTTTATCGTCTAATTCTCAGTTTTGTAGAGTTATAAAAAACAGTTCTATTCTCCCTTATATAATTATAGAACCTAAAATTATAAATTCCCTTTTTAGATTTTTATCACTATGTTAATATACCTATAAAAGCAAAAATAAAAATTTTTCTTTTATAATTAATTTGACAAAAGAGGTAAAAATTAATATGATTAATATTCAAAATAAAAAATTAGTTGTTCCTATTTTTTTCTCAACTGATAAAAATTACTTGCCATACTTAAGTGTTGCAATATGCTCGCTAATAGACAAATGTTCAAAATATAATACCTATAATATATATATTCTCTCAGCTGATGTAACAAATGAAGATATTTCAATAATTACTAAAACAATACCAAATAATGTAAACATCAAGTTAGTTAATGTAAAGAATGAAATTTCAAAAATAAAAGAAAAAATGGCTTTAAGAGATTATTTTACTGAAAGTATTTATTTCAGACTTTTTATACCAGAACTTTTTCCAAATTATGATAAAGTAATTTATTTAGATTCGGACATAACTTTAAATGCTGATATTGCTGAACTTATGACTGTTGATTTAAAAGATAATTTATTAGGAGCAACTTTAGAACCAACTGTATACACTGATAAAGTTCTTCGTTATTGGGCTAAAGAGACCTATGATTTAGATGAAAATCATTACTTTAACTCTGGTGTATTAATTATGAATACAAAAAAATTAAGGCCATTAAATTTAAAAGAACATTTTTGTCCTTGGGTTAATAAATATGATTCGGAAGCTATTGCTCCTGACCAAAATTATTTAAATTGCGTATGTAAAAATAAAGTAGTTTATTTAAATCAGGCATGGAATGCTCTACCTGCTGGAAAAATGATTAATGATGAAGAATTAAAACTTATTCATTATAATATGTTTTTCAAACCATGGAAATATGATAATGTTATGTATGAAAATTATTTTTGGAAATATGCAAAACTATCTCCTTATTATGATGAAATTGTTAGAAGAAAATCACTTGTTCCTGCAGATAGTAAGGAAAAAGATTTGAATGCAAGAGCAAAACTTAATAAGACTGCATTAATGGTTGCAAATGGTGAACACACTTACAAAAAAGATTTAAAAAAACAAGTTAAAACTATAGAGCAAAATATTGATATAAAGGCATTTTTAAAGTCATCCCCTATTTTTAACTGGTAAAAATAATATTGAATTAAAATAAAAGCGAACAAACAATATGATAGAAAAAGCAAAAGATAGATTAGAAGTTTTAGAAAAAATTAAAAATTTAGAAAATAAGGGCATTTTTGATGAAGATGTTGAAAACGACCCTCCTTCTATCACTCTTTTGCCTAACATGATTGACTATAAAAGAAAAAAACTTGTAAATAAAATAAAACGATTTTTTACATATATAATAGTATCTAAACAAGTTAAAAAATTAATGAAAGCAAATCTTTTTAAAATAAAAGAAATTAAAGGCATTGAAAATTTACAAAATGTTAAATCCGGAGCAATTTTAACTTGTAATCATTTCAACCCTGCAGATAGTTTTGCTATTGATTATACATTTAAATCTGCTAATATAAAGGGTAAAAGACTATTTAGAATAATTCGTGAAAGTAATTTTACTAATCCTTTACCCCAATATGCAGCAATGATGCATAATTGTAATACTCTTCCATTAAGTAGTAATAAAGAAACACAAAAATTATTTTTAAAATCGGTAAATGAATTATTACAAGAGGGAAACTTTATTTTAGTTTATCCTGAGCAAAGTATGTGGTGGAATTATAAAAAACCTAGACCTTTAAAAAATGGAGCATATAAATTTGCTGTAAAAAATAATGTACCTGTTATACCTATTTTTATTACTATGAAGAATACTGAAGTTATTGCTCCTGATGGTTTTAATGTTCAAGAATACACGATTAATATATCTAAACCCCTATATTCTGATATTAATATTGAGGTAAAACAAAATATAGAAAATCTTAAAAATATTAATTTTGAAATTTGGAAAGATATTTACGAAAAATTTTATGGAATAAAATTAAAATATGATATAAAGAATAATTAAATAAAATTACACATAAACTTTACTAAGATTTTTTAAAAATAATATAAAAATTATTATTTTAAAAAATAAATTTTTAGTTGACATATTTTTCTTATTATGTTAAAGTTTATAAGCATAAAGTGATATGCGGGTGTAGCTCAATGGTAGAGCCCTAGCCTTCCAAGCTAGTTGCGAGGGTCCGATTCCCTTCACCCGCTCCAAAATTCTTTTATGCTACTTTGTGTAATAAATTTTATAGAATTTTTTAATTTTATTTATTTTTTGTTTCAGTAGCTCAGTTGGATAGAGCACCGCCCTTCTAAGGCGGGTGTCGGGGGTTCAAATCCCTCCTGGAACACCATTTTTTTATGGTGATTGTAGTTCAGTTGGCTAGAACGCCAGATTGTGGCTCTGGAGGCCGTGGGTTCGAGTCCCATCTTTCACCCCATATAAAAACATATTATTTATTTTATAAAAATATAATATGTTAATCAAAGGAGATTGAAAATCAATCTTCTTTTTTTATATTTCCTATTTTATATTTCCTATATTAAAAATTAAAGATAGTTTATCCTTATAGGAAATTTTTTTATAAAAAATATTTAGAAATAATTAAAATAAATATAAGCAAAAATTATAAGCAAAAATAAAAAAGTTTTTATATATTCAATTTTTTATGTACTTTTATTTTAAATATTTCTTAATAGTATATTTTAAATAAATTAAACCATACTAAGAATATAAAGGGAGGGTAAAATGAGAATAGCTAATTTTATTGCTTGGGTTATTTTATTAATTGGAGGATTAGTTTGGCTTCTAATTGGTATTGCATCTTGGAATTTAGTAGGTGCAATATTTGGACCTATGGGTGTAGTATCTAGAATTATATATACACTTGTTGGTATTAGTGCTATATGGCTTTTAATTTCTCCATTAGTTTTTGGTGGAAGAATTTCACTTTGGAATAGCAAGAAAAACAAAGATTAATATAATTAAAAAAGAGAAAATTTTTATTTTCTCTTTTTTATATAACATTAAAATAACTAATATATAATGTATGTTTTTATATTAAAATTATAATAATATGCAAATTATTCCGCCCTTACCCTCGTTTACTATTCTAGATAAAGTTTTACGCATCTTTTTTTGAGCTTCAAGAGGCATTTGCACAATCTTATTGTTTAATCCTTCATTTACAAGGCTGTGTAAACTTTTTCCAAACATATTAGTTTCCCATAAACTATTTGGATTATTTTCAAACTCTTTTAATAAATATTTAATTAAGTCTTCGCCTTGTTGTTCAGTTCCTACTATTGGACTTATTTCCGTTTCAACATCTATCTTCATAATGTGTAAACTAGGAGCATTAGCCTTTAATTTTACGCCATATCTACTGCCCTGTTTTACTAGTTCTGGTTCTTGAAGTGTCATCTCTTCCATTTTTGGGCTAACAACACCATAGCCAGTTTCTTCAACTTGTTTTAATGCTTCTTTAATTTTATCATATTCTGTTTTAGCATGTGCTAATTGTTTTAAGAAAGCAACAAGTTCAAAGTCACTAGATATTTCTTGACCACATTGTTTAGATAAAACCTTATAAAACAAATTTTGTTTAGGATTAATATCTAAGTATACTATTCCTTCGCCCATATTAATATTACTAATGGAAATTTCTTCAAAATTTTCACTATTTTTAAATATAATAGCTTGATTATCAACTTCACCTATTTTATTTACTTCTCCTAGTAATTGTTTAGATTCAGAAACAATTTCTTGAATAAGTTCATCATCATAAGGTAAAGCTTGTAACCATTGTGGCATTCTAATTCTCATAGAGTAAAGAGGAAATTCTTGTAAAATACAACCAAATATATTATCAATAATATCTTCATTCATATTTAAAACATCTATTGGTAAAACTGGAACTTGATATTTCTTTTGCAATGATTCGCATAAATTAAAAGTTTCTTCACTTTCTGGAACAGTTGTATTCAAAATAACTATAAAAGGTTTATTATGCTCTTTTAAGTCTTGAATAGTTTTTTGTTCAGCATCTATAAAATTGCTTCTATCAAGTTCTCCAAAACTTCCGTCTGTAGTTACAACAACTGCAACTGTTGAGTGGTCTGTTATAACTTTTTTTGTTCCTATTTCAGCAGCTTCTTCAAAAGGCATAGGATTACTACTCCATGGAGTTTTTATAAGTCGTGGCTTATTATTTTCGCTTAATCCTTCTGCTCCTTTTACAGTATAGCCCACACAGTCGACAAGCCTTATTTTAACATCAACAGTATCATTTACTCTAATTTTAACTGCTTCTTTAGGCACAAATCTTGGCTGAGTTGTCATGATAGTTTTTCCATCTGCACTTTGTGGCAATTCATCTATTGTTCTTGATTTATCGTATTCATCTTTAATGTTAGGTAAAACCATTTTATTTATAAAATTGGTTATAAATGTCGATTTTCCACATCTTACAGGACCTACTACACCTAAGTATATATCTCCCTTAGTGCGGCGAGCAATATCTTCATATAATCTATAATCTTCCATTTTTTCCTCCAAAAGATATATGCTAAAATATATGCTTGTAGTCCATTATATATGCTTAATTTTTATAAAAAAATATGCCAAAATTTGACATATTTTTTAATTAATGATCTTTATTTAAAAAATAATACATTTTAATTTATTCATTTACTTTTTTTATCAAAAGCTATGAAAAAATTATTTATAGTTAAATATTTATCCTATCTCTTTATTTTTTAATTCTTCCTTTTGTGATTTTGACAACTTGTTTTTGTTTAATTTTTTAAGACTTTTTCTAAAATTTGCTCTGTTTTCTCTACCAACAAGCAACCTAAATATATTTTGTCTATGTGCGTACCATACAAGAAAAAATATTACAAATAATAAGCAACTTAATACTAAATTACCACTACCAGTTATTAAACCTAGAGAATATGCCTCATATATTGTAAATATAGTTAAAACAGTAAATGATAAAACTGAAGCATAATCAAATATTAATAAATATATAATTCCTCCCAAAAAAATTATAAGTCCAGTAAGAGGGCTTGCCACACAAAACATTCCATAAACTAAAGCTACGCCTTTTCCGCCATTAAATTTATAAAAAACCGGAAATATAGTTCCTACTAAAGCGGCTAACCCTCCTGTAAAAAGACCTATATAAGCATTTGTTCCAGCCTCTACCCCACCAAATAAATAAAACCCAACTAATGCTGGAATTACTCCTTTAAGCATATCAAGAACTAGAGTTAAAATACCTATACCTAAACCTAGGTTTCTTAACATATTCATTGTACCAGGATTACCACTACCTGACTTTGAAATATCAAATCTTTTTGCACGACTTATTATCCTTGCAAAAAATATATTCCCTGTTAAGTATGACCCTATTATTAAAATTAAAAATTTCCACCACTCCATAACTACTCTTCCTTTTCAGAACGATTTTTAAGTGTAATCTTTATAGGAGTTCCATTAAAATCTACAGCATTTCTTATCGAATTTTCAAGATATCTTAAATAAGAAAAATGCATAGCATTTACATCATTTACAAACAAAACAAAATTAGGCGGATTTGTGCTTGCTTGAGTTGCGTAAAAAAGTTTTAATCTTTGACCATTCTTAGTTGGTGGTTGTTTAATTGTAACAGCATTTTGAATTATTTCATTTAAAACACCGGTTTTAATTCTTTTAGAAGCATTTTCATAAACCTTTTCTACTAGAGGCATAATTTTATTTGTTCTTTGACCTGTTAAAGCAGAGATATAAAGAGGTACAAAATAATCCATAAATTTTAAATCCTCTTTTAATTTATTAGTATATATATTAATGGTCTTGTCATCTTTTTCAATCAAATCCCATTTATTTAATACAATTATACTTGGTTTATTTTGTTCGTGAACAAAGCCAGCAACTTTTATATCTTGTTCTGTTATTCCATTAGCGACATCAATTACTACTAATACTACATCTGCCCTTTTAATTGCCTCAATAGACCTTAAAACACTATATCTTTCAATGCTTTTATCTTCTATAGCATTCTTTTTTCTCATACCTGCTGTATCTATTAATATATAATCTTTATTATTATATCTAAAAGGTGTATCAATAGCATCTCTTGTTGTCCCAGCTATAGAACTAACAACAAGGCGTTCCTCTCCTAAAAGTTTATTAGTTAAACTACTTTTACCTGCGTTGGGTTTGCCGACTATAGCTATTTTGATTTCATTTGTTGGTTCTTTTGTTAAATCTGGGTTAGATTTTAATAAAGAAACAATTTCATCTAGTAAGTCGCCCAACCCCTTTGATTGTTCAGCTGAAATTGGAAATAATCTTTTTATACCTAGTTCATAAAAATCATACGTATTTTCTATTTCAAAATTATCTAATTTATTTACCACAAGAATTAATGGCTTTTTTGATTTTCTTAAAAAATCTGCTACCTGCTTATCACTATTTGTTAATCCTTCTTTACCATCTACAAAAAGTAAAATAACATCTGCTAAGTCTATTGCAATTTGTGCTTGAGTAAATATATTTTTTTGCATTTCACCTTGTTCAACAAAATCAAGTCCACCTGTATCTACAAGTGTAAAATAGTGACCACACCATTCTGCATCACCATAAATCCTATCACGGGTAACACCTGCGATATCATCAACAATACTTATTCTTCTTCCACACACTCTATTAAAAAAAGTGCTTTTGCCTACATTTGGCCTGCCAACTACGGCAACTAATGGTTTCATACTTTCACTATCCTACTAAAAAATTCTACCACAAATTAAAATTTTTATCAATAAAATTAGTTATAACAAAAAATATAAGTAAAAATTTTTTATAGGTAAAATTAATTTAATTAACATTATTTAAAAAATCAATAAATGTTGAAATATCTTTAAATCTTCTATAAACTGCTGCAAATCGCACATAAGAAATTTCATCAATTTTTTTTAGGCTATCCATAACCATTTCACCTATTTCACTACTTTTAATTTCTTGTTCTAAAGAATTACTAATTTTCTTTTCAATTTCAGCAATAATATCATCAATTTGTGAAATACTTACGGGACGCTTTTCGCAAGCTTTAATAATTCCTTTTTTTATTTTTTGTGGGTCAAATGATTGGCGAGAATTATCATTTTTAATTACAAGTATAGGAGAACTTTCTACCATTTCATAGGTAGTAAATCTTTTACCACACTTTAAACATTCTCTCCTTCTTCTAATTGAATTTGTATCTTCAGATGCTCTTGAATCTATAACTTTACTATCACAAAACCCGCAAAAAATACATTTCATATTTACACCTCTAATAATAAGTAAATAAATTATACCATAAAAAATAATAAAAACAAAAAGGATTTTATATTTTTAAACAATTTACTTAATACTTTCATCACAAAAAACACAAAAGTAATTTGTGTTTAATTTTTTATTATGAAAATAATAATTTTATTTTTTAATTTCACCAATCTTTTTTATTTTCTTCTTGCTTATTACTTGGTCTATATTGATTTTCATTTTCTTCATTATCTACTTCAAAAATTCTTGTATTATTATGTTTTTTCTTCTTTTGAGTAGGTTCCACTACCTCTACTAAAATTACATCTTCCCCTACTTTACAAATGCAAGATAAAGGAACAAATATTTCTTGGCATGGTTTAAAAAAATTAAATGTGGACTTTGTACCAGGGACTATAAGACCTAAAATATTGTTGCATCTTAAATCTAATATAACATCACAAACATTGCCTAATAATCTACCTGTTAATACATTTATTACTTGTTTATTTCTTAAATCCGTAAAAGAAGTCTCCAAAACCTTTAACACCTTTTTTAAATTTTAGTTTTTATATGTTTATGCCACCAAATTACAAAATAAAACAAAAATCGCATTCTTTTTTATAAAAATTTTTATGGTAAGAATAATTATATAATTTTAAGGAAAACCTACATTTATAACTTTTAAAAGGTAAAAAAGAATATGGCTAATAAAGTTGATATTTGTGGGCTTAATACATCTGTGCTACCTAAACTAAAGGCTAGTGAAATTGCTGAACTTATGAAAAAGCAAAAACAAGGAGACCAACAAGCTAGACAAATGTTTATTTATTGTAATTTAAGACTTGTTTTAAGTGTAGTTCAGCGATTTACTGCAAAAAGAGATAATGTAGATGATATTTTTCAAGTGGGTTGTGTGGGCTTAATAAAGGCAATGGAAAATTTTGATGAAAATTTTAATGTTAAATTTTCTACTTATGCTGTACCCATGATAATAGGAGAAATTAGAAGATATTTAAGAGATAACTCAAATGTAAGTGTAAGTAGAAGTTTAAGAGATATTGCCTATAAAGCACTACAAGCACGGGATAAATTGAGTGTAAACAAACCAGATGATCCTACTATTGATGAAATAGCAACTGAGGCTGGCTTAACCTCTCGAGAAGTTTTAAATGCACTTGATGCTATATCTGAACCTATTTCTCTTTATGAGCCTGTTTATAATGACAACACCGAAACTGTAATGGTTATGGACCAAATTGGCGATATTAAAAATAGTAGTGAAAACTTTTTGGAAAAAGTAGCCTTAAAAGAAGCTTTATCTAAGTTAAATTCTCGTGAAAAAGAAATTTTATGGTTAAGATATTTTATTGGTAAAACCCAAGTTGAAATAAGTGATGAAGTTGGAATTTCACAAGCACAAGTAAGTAGATTAGAAAAAAATGCTTTAAAAGAAATTAAAAAGAACTTTAATGAATAATAATTTTAATAATCAATGCTTATTTAAACGATTTTTAAAATTCATATTTCATTTAAATTTTAAATACTTTATTCAAAAAATTTAAATATATAAATAATAAAGACAGCATATAATTAGTTTGCTGTCTTTAATTTTTAATTTAATACTTCTGTTTTAGACAAATCTTTTTTTAATCTATTTAATATTTTTTTTTCAATTCTTGAAATATAACTTTGTGATATGCCTAACATATCTGCAACCTCTTTTTGAGTGCTTTCTTCATTTCCTATAAGACCAAATCGAAGTTCCATTATTCTTTGTTCTCTAGAATTTAATTTCTTTATTGCTTCCCATAGTATCTTTTTTTCACTAGACTTCTCCATTTCTTTTGATATGTGTTCATCTTCAAAAACTAGAATATCTGATAGTAAAAGTTCATTTCCATCTTTATCTGCATTTAATGGTTCATCTAAACTAATTTCTCCTGCTTGTCTTGTTTTTTTTCTTATATGCATTAAAATCTCATTTTCAATACATCTTGAAGCATATGTAGCCAATTTAATATTTTTTTCAACATTAAATGAATGCACAGCTTTTATAAGTCCTATTGCACCTACTGAAATTAAATCATCAAGTTCCGTTCCTGTGTTATCAAATTTTTTTGCTATATAAACAACTAAACGCAAATTATGCTCGATTAATAAATTTTTTGCTTCTTCATCATTTTGTGAAAGTCTATTTAAAAGGGCTTGCTCCTCATCACTATTTAATGCTTCTGGTAGAGCTTCTCCTCCACATATATAGGCTACAAGTTTTTCTTGAACATCAAATATATTCTTACTAAATAACTTTGAAAAAATGGTTTTTAATTTTTCTATAATATTCATTATTTTACCTCTTTATTTTATTCAATTATGCTTGTCCTTTTTGTGTTTTATAATATTAAATATCTCATTTGTTTTTTGATAAATTTTAATTTTCTATAATGCAAGAGGGCTTAAAAGTGCTTCAAATTGCCCATATTTGCATGCATGTCCCGAAACACCTATTAATACTTTTATTTCTTTCTTCTCCCCTTTATCTTGTTTTATTTCTACTTTTATAGGTTCTATAACAAACATTTTACCATTATTACTTATAGTTGAAACCTCTATGTATCTACCTTTTATTGTATGATTTAAAGTATTTTTTAAGAAGTTAAAAACACTTACTTTACCATTAAAAATTTTATTGAATGTATTAAAATTTACAATTAATATAGGTAACCCAGTTAATGCATCTTGAAGTAAATTGCCACTATCTAAATATGCTTTTATTTTAATTTTTTTCTCTTGGGTAGAAATAAAAACATCATAATAAAAAGAAGATAATTTTTGCTTTTTATAAAACACCCTTATAGCCAAAGTTAAAAGATAAACATATAGACCTAAGAAAATAAATATCACACCTAAACTTATTGGCAAATTATATGTCATATCTGTAACCGAATACACTTCTCCGCCAAATAGATAAATAATAAAAAAACAAAAGCCTCCCATTAAAAAAGTAAAAGATAAGAAAACCACAAAAAATAAACTTAATAATTTAAAAGTAAATTTTGGTATTACAATGCTACATAAAATTAAACCAATTAATGATTTGATAATAATTACAGCAACAAGTGGTAAAGTTAAAAATGTTAATAACAAAGATACTGCACAACCTAAAACCGATGCAAAAAAAACTTTAAGATATTTAATTTTTAATCTTAAACTAAATAAACTAAGAAATAGGATTATACTTGTTATTACAATATTATCAAATATTGCATCTTCTAAATATACTACCATATTCTTATTTTAATCTTTTAAAAAAATAAGACAATTTTAAAAAAGATAAAATTTAAGAAAAAAATGACTGCTTTTGTATTAAGCAGTCATTATATTAAAGTTTATAAATTTAATATAAATTAATAAATTAAAAGCGAATTAAAATTTATTAGTTTATTATTTTCTTAATCTTTTTAAAAATTCAGGAATTTCTTTATCCCCAACATCTACTAATGTTGTAGGTTTTGTAGGTTTAACTGAATTTGAAATATAGTCTTGTTTTGTAGGTTTATCATTTGGAATAGTATTTGAATTAAAGTCTTTACCAAAAATTCCTGTTGGTAAAGGCATTTCACTTTCCTCTGGTTCTTGTTTTTTTGCCTTTTGAGAAAAACCAGTTGCTATGATTGTAATTTCAACTTCTTCGCTTAAAGATTCATCAATACCTGCACCAAAGATAATGTTGCAACCTGGGTCTACAACCTCTTTTACAAGATTTGCAGCTTCATCAACTTCATCAATAGGTAAATCCATTCCACCTTTTACATTAAGTAGGATGCCAGTTGCTCCTTCAATAGTTGTTTCAAGAAGTGGACTTTGTACTGCTTGACGAACAGCATCAATAGTTTTATTTGGGCCTTTTGCTGTTCCTATACCCATATGAGCAAGACCCTTATCTTTCATAATTGCCTTAACATCTGCAAAGTCTAAGTTAATTAAACTAGGAGTAACAATTAAATCTGCAATACCTTGAATACCTTGACGTAAAACATCATCAGCACAACGGAATGCTTCTAATATAGGAGTGCCTTTTGGAACTATTTTAAGCAATTTATCGTTAGGAATAACAACTAAAGTATCAACAAACTTTTTTAAGTTTGCAATGCCCTTTTCAGCATTTTCCATTCTTTTCTTGCCTTCAAAATTAAAAGGTTTTGTTACAACAGCTATTGTTAAAATATCAAGTTCTTTAGCTACAGAAGCTATTACAGGTGCAGCACCAGTACCTGTGCCACCTCCCATACCTGCTGTTACAAAAACAAGGTCACAACCTTTTAACATTTCCGTTATAACAGCTTTACTTTCTTCTGCTGCTTTTTGACCCACTTCAGGGTCTGCTCCTGCCCCTAAACCACGAGTTAGTTTTTCGCCAATTTGAATGCGGTGAGGAGCTTTGCTCATAATAAGGGCTTGTTTGTCGGTGTTAATTGCAACAAATTCAGCACTAGTAATATTAGCTGCCATCATACGATTTACAGCATTATTACCACCCCCACCTATGCCTATTACTTTTATTTTTGCAACCTGACTTATACTGTTTGCACTATACATAAATTTCCTCCTAAATTATAGAACCAAATATTAAATTTGATTGAACTCGTGTTTTAATGGTATTTTCTTTTTTTTAATTTTTCTAAATTTAATTTTTATTAACTTAATTTAATAAAACATTTTATAAATTTTCTAATGCATAATTTAATATTGCCATTGAAGATGAATAACTTTGTTTATCAAATTGAGAATAAGGAAGTGAAACTATTTCTATATTTTTATCTAACAGTTTGGATAATATATCTCTAGCACCTTTTATATGTGTAAGCCCCCCACCTGTTAAATAAACTGGAATAAAATCTGGAAAATTATACTGCCAAGAATTAAAGCATTTTTGAATACCTCTTGCTATAAACTCTATTCTACTTTCAACTATAGCATTTGCTATCCTCATGGATATCGGAACAACTTTACCGTCAATAAAAAGATCATAAAAATCTTTTTCTGTTGGTTCAACGCACAAAATAATTTTTCTATTTAACTTTTCAGCAGAAGAAAAAGGTATTTTGAGACATTTAGATAAATCCGCACTTATAAACCCACCACCTAAAGAAAAACTTGATAAGTTTAATAATCCTCTGCCTCTTGTAAGAGATACTGATGTAGTTATATAACCACAATCTATTAAAAGTGCATATTTATCACGTTGTTCATCATCAAAAAGATATAGTGATTGTGCATATGTAGAAGAAACATATTTTACTCGCATTATGTTGTTATGAGCCAGTGCTTTACCCACTATATTTAAAAATGAATTTTCCACTAACATAAACGATAAGCAAGCTGTAATTTTAGTATCTACTTGTCCTACAGGGTTACTAACTTTATTATTTTCCCCCAAAACAAAATAAACACTATCCTTATTTATAACTTGGTGAGTTTTGATATCATCAAAATGATTTACACTATCGTAAATTTTGTCGACATCTTTTTTTGTAATTTTCTTTGGTTTTAAGTAATTTTGACAAACATTTTTACATAAACTAAAACAAAATTCAGTAGGAACCCCCACCATTAAACTATTTATTTGCATATTACTATTTTTTTCTGCTTTAGTTATTGCTTCACAAATAGCCTTTTCTAGATTTTTAGGTTCAATAAATTCCCCATCCATAAAGCCCTCATAACTAGCTTCACCAAAACCTTTAACATTAATTGAATTATTAACATCACGATTTCCTATTAGGACAGTTAAACATCTACTGCCAAAATCTAAAATGGCGACATTCTTTTTTGACATAAAATTAACCACCAAATTAAATTTATTCTACAAAACAATTATACATTTTAATAAAAAAAATTGTCAAATAAATTATCTACTTTTTATATATATTTATCAAATATTTTGGCACAAAAAAAAGAGTGTTTTATACTAAAACACCCCATAATAACTAAAAAATTTACAAAATTTGGATTTCTATTAATTTGACAAGCATTCAATACATACTAAACAAAAAATTTTGAAAAATTTGCAAGCCCATATCCTTCTTTATTTCTATCAAAAGTAATTTTTTTACAATTTCTTAATAATCTTATTTTCAATTGGTCTGGAGTTAAAAATGGATACTTTGACAAAATTAAACAACATATACCAGCAACCATAGGGGTTGCAACACTTGTTCCACTCATTTTTGTATAAAAGTTGTTTTCATCTAAACATGCACCTGTTATATTTACAGCTGGGGCTACAATATCAGGTTTATAAAAATTTCCTGCTGGTCCACGAGATGAAAATTTAGCTATATCAAATTTTGAAAAATCAATTTCTCCCTTTTCGTCTCTATTATCATTAAGTCCACCAACAGTAATTACTTTTGCAGAGCCCCCAGGCGACTTAATGGTCTGGTGCTCTGGTCCACTATTACCTCCGGCGACAACAACCACTATCCCAATGTTCCAAAGTGCTTCAGCCCCCATTATTAATGGGTCATTTTTACCTAGTGGATTACTGCCAAAACTCATACATACAACTTTGATGTTATATTTATCTTTATTGTCATATATCCACTGCATAGCTTCAAGTATTTTAAATGCCCCTGTTTCACCATTTTCCTCTAGAGCCTTAATCATTATTAATTTTGATTTTGGAGCAACACCTGCATATTTTTTACCACTAACTAGACCATTACCACATAATATACTAGATACAAAAGTTCCATGACCATTATCATCATAAGGTGTTTTTTTATTATTTATCAAATCAACAAATTTAATTATCCTATTTTTAGGCATAACAAAATCTAGATGTTGATTAACACCTGTATCTATTACAGCAACTGTTACCCCTGAACCATAAATTTTTCTATTATAGAATTCGTTTACTCCCAAAACTTTTTTTGATATATCAATTTGTGCTGATACTCTTGTTTGACGAGTTATAAAACTAACAGTATTAACTTTAGCACAATTTATTATTTGTTTTTGAGTTAGTTTTGCTCCAAAAGCATACATAAATGGATATTCATAAAAAGGAATTTTATATTGTGTCATTTGTTTTTTTAATTTAAAATAATCAGTTGCATATATAACACAATCAATTAAATCACTATCTTTTTTTAAAGTTACTACTTTTAATAGTTCTGGACATATTTTTTGTAAATAATTAATCATTTAACCTTTCCAAAAGGCGTGACATCATTTCTCTTTGTTCTTCATTTAAGTATGGTAATAAAGCATTAGCGGTTGAATTTATCTTGTCTTGCGTTAAACTTCCCTCTTTAAGTTTTTGCTTTGAATTGGATAGAAACTCACTAATTAAATCATTTTGAGAATAATCTTTATACTTGTCATATAAATTTTTTGCTTCTTGTTCAATGCCTTGAGTGGAGTTATTGTAATCTTTTAAATTCTGAGAATTATAATTTTGGGAAGAAAAATTTGAATAATTCTCTTGATTATTTTTATTATATGTACTGCTATTATTTATATTACTATTATTATTTTCATTTGTAGAACAAGAACTTTCTATATTCTCATTGCCGAAATCAAAAAGATTTTTTGCCATATCGCCTGCCTCTTTTTTTTATGTTTAAACACAATTATTATATGTAACATATACTACTATTGTTAAAAAGGAAATAAAATGGATTTTAATTTATTAATGCAATTACTTAGTGGCTTAGGTAGTGGCAATTTAGGAGTAAATAACATGAGTAACAATACTAATTCAAATAATAATATGTCCCAAAGTAATAATATTAATAATAGTAATATTCCAAATGCAGTTAATTTAGGATACCCTGATAGTTTATTAGATGAAAATTTTTTACATAACAATACAAAAACTAATGGTTATAATAATTCCCAAAATTCTTTTAATTCGACTAATTATTCGGGTAGTAAATTCGGCAATCAAAAAGAAAATAATTTTAATAATTTAAATAATAATTTTTCCAATTTTAATCAAAACAATAACAACTATTATAACAATAATAATTATAATAATTCTAATACATTAAATAAAAATGAAAATAATAATGCTAACAATGAAAACAATAATTTTAATGGGAACCTATTTCAAGGTTTAAACTTACAAAGTTTATTTGGAAATAATGGCGGAAATATATTGTCAGGCTTAGGGGGCTTAGGAAGTTTATTAGGAGGTATGGGGCAAACAAATTCTTTAGAAAGCTTAATAAGCAGTTTTACTCAAGGTGGAAATAAAAACGCTGGAAATATTCTTTTAAGTTTATTTAATAAAAAAACCAACAAAACCACTTGGCAAAACTCATCTACTCCTATAAGTTCTTTTAAAAAAGTTGATGATGTTAATATTGATGAATAAAAAAAATATATTAAGTGTTTTACTTAATATATTTTTTATTAATACATAATTAAATAAAATTAGTTTATATATAAAAATAATAGATTATTCATCATCTTCTTCATTAAACGATTTAATAATATCATTTATAATAATAAGATTTTTAAAAACTACAGCATGCTCAAATAATTTCATGTTAAGGCCTGTTAATTTTTTAACTTTATCTAATCTATAATTTAAAGTGTTTCTATGCATAAAAGTTTTTGCACTAGTAACAGAAGTATTTAAGCTGTTTTCAAAAAAGGAATAAATAGTTGACATCAATTCTTCATCACCTAAAATAAGTTGAATATTTGTGTGGTCTATAACCTTTTTATATGATTCATAGTTTGCTTCAGAAAAGCAGTTTATTAAGTTTTCAGGGGAAAACATTTTTAAAATTTTTTCCTCAATTGTTTCATTATCATCAAATGTTAAATTACATACTATAAGTTTTTTTCTTCCCATAAAAAATTTCCTCTATTATTGTAAAAATTAATTTATATGTTTATTTCAAAGTTTAATCATTTAAACTTTTTTATTTTTTGTTGATTTTGTTTTTTTCTTTGAAGAATTATTTGTTGATTTAGATTTATCAGTTTTTATATTTGAAACTTTTTTTACTTTAGAATTTTTATTTATCTGATTATCTTTAACATTTAATAAAAATTCTTTTTCTAACCTTTCTTCAAAGGTTTCTTGTAAGTTTTCTTCATTTATAATAGCACCATTATTTATAAAATAAATTTTTGATGCTACAACTCTTGCAATTTTTTCTTCACTAGTGGCAAATAAAACAAGAGTGTTTTTATTTATAAAATATTTTTTTATTAAATTGAACAATTCTATGTTTTCTTCAAGAGATAACTCTTCAAAAATATTATCTATTAAAACAAAATCTAATTTTCTAAAACTTAATCTTGCTATAGAAACTAAATATTTTTGAAATAAACTAAGTTTATAAATTTTTTGATTAATTATCTGCTCTAATCTAAAATCTATTGTAGCCTCATTAATTTTTTCTGCAATAATACTTTTATCTTGTTTACGTATATCTAAAACATATTTTAAATTATCATAAACTGTTTTTTTATCAAAAAAATAAGCTTTATATGGTATATATCCCATTGCTATATCAGTTTTATAATCAATCTTATTAATAGGGATATCTTTTATGTATACTTCCCCTTTTTCAACCTTTTCAAGCCCAGCCAAAACTCTAATCAAACAAGTTTTACCACTATCTTTAGGTCCAACTAAAGCAACTACCTCACCTCGAGAAGCTGACAAGTTTATATTAGACAAGGCATAAAATTCCTTTGTATATTTAACAAAAACATTTACTAATGATATCATAGATTTATTTTATAATATTTATCCGAAAAAAACAAATAAAAAACTATTTTTAAAAAATATTTTTTTGCTTACTAATTTATTAGATGTTATATAAGTCATAATAGAGTTTAAAATATAAAAATATAATTAAATCAAACATTATTTTTTTTAATAAATATTTTCATAATAAATATTTATAAGTTTTCTTTGATATTTTAACAAAAATAAATGACTTATCTTTTTTATAATGTTATACTATATTGATATGTTTTTTAAAAACACTCAACATTATAAGTTAAGGAGAATTTTATGGATATATTTGACAAATGTAAGGACTTTAAACTTGCAGATATGTTAATAGAAAAAGGAATTTACCCTTATTTTCATGCTTTAGAAACAAAACAAGATACTGAAGTAATTATGGAAGGTATTAATGAAATTATGCTAGGCTCTAATAATTATTTGGGACTAACTATCCACCCTGAAGTTATTGAAGCAGGAAAAGAAGCAATTTTAAAATATGGTTCTGGTTGTTCAGGTTCAAGATTTTTAAATGGAACAACAAAATTACACTTAGAACTTGAAAAAGAACTTGCAGAATTTTTAAATAAAGATGAATGTGTAACTTTCAGTACAGGGTTTCAATCAAATTTAGGAATCATTAGTGCTATAGCTGGAAGAAATGATTACATAATTGGTGATAAAGAAAATCATGCTAGTATTTATGATGGCTGTAGATTAAGTTATGCAAAACTTGTTAGATATGAACATAATGACATGGCAGACCTTGAAAGGCAATTGAAATCAATTCCAGAAGATGCTGGAAAACTTATTGTAACTGATGGCGTTTTTAGTATGGGCGGTGACATTTGCAATTTACCTGAAATAGTAAAGTTAGCAAAAAAATACAAAGCCAGAGTAATGGTAGATGATGCTCATGGATTTGGTGTAATTGGTAAAGGAGGCAGAGGTACTGCTTCTCATTTTGGATTAGAAGATGAAGTTGATATTATAATGGGAACTTTTTCAAAAAGTCTTGCCTCACTAGGCGGTTATATGGTTGCCTCTAAAAGTGTATGTAATTATGTAAGGCATACTTCTCGCCCATTTATTTTTGCAGCATCAATTACTCCAGCTAATGTACAATGTGCAAGAAAAGCTTTAGAAATTTTAAAAAGAGAACCTGAAAGACCAAAACAATTAATGGAAATAGCTGACTATGCTAGAAAGAAGTTAAAAGAAAAAGGTGTAGATATAAGAGATTCTTTTGCCCCTATTATTCCTATTAATACATATGATAATGAAGTTACCTTTATCGCTTGTAAAAAATTGTTTGAAAAAGGTGTATATGTAAACTCTGTTATCTCTCCTGCTGTTCCAGTAGGACAAGCAATAATAAGAACAAGTTATATGGCTACCCTAACAAAAGAACAAATTGATAGAGCAACCAATATAATTGCTGAAGTTATGGAGGAACTTAATTTACTAAAAAAATAATTTTATAGAGAAAATTTTTGAATTATTACTTTCCTTTCATTTCTTTGATTACTTAAATAAATATATAATATCTTAAGTTTTGAAAGTTAAAATTAATTATATAAACATAAAAAAGAAAATCTAATTATTTTCAGATTTTCTTTTTTTATAATCTTTTTTTATAAAGTTATTATAAATTTAGTTAATTAAGAAATTGCTGTTAAAATTTTTTGTAAATTTTTTTGTTTTGACTTTTTATAGCATAAAAATATGTCTATAAGTGGCCAAATCCCAAAAGTAAGCCAACCAAATAATAATTTTGCTACACCTAATCCAATATCTCCAATAACAAATCTATCAACACCAATGCCGCCCAAAAAAATTGATAATAATAGAATAATTACGGGATTATGTAATGATAGACATGCAATTGTTTCATCTGCTCCTTCACTTGCCTTTTTAAGTGCATTTTTAACAACTAAGGTTTGCTCTCCTGGTATTTTCCCTGATAATTGAGCCATGCAAACTGAAACTTTAGAATCTTCCATTAAAATTTTTCTCCTTTTGTATAAATTTAGGTCTTTAGACCTAAAATATTATAGTAGGTCTTTAGACCTAAGTCAAGTCTTTTGACCTAAATAACAATAATATAAATATAAGATGAATTATAGTGAAATTATTAAGGATATAATGATAGAAAAAAATTTAAGCCAAGGAGAAATGGCTAAACTGCTAAATGTTAATCAAACAACTATAAGTCAATGGTTAATGATGAAGAAAAAACCAAACTATGACAGTATTCTTACTATCTATAAAGTTTTTGGAATTACACCAAACGAGTTATTTGATATTGATTAACTAAAATTTTTACTTACAAAAATCTAACATTATATTTTATTAAACCTTTAAAGAAAATAAGAAACTTATTATATATTTTATTATCATAATATTAGTATTTAGAAATATATTTGTAAGAAATTAATTTTGCATATTTTTTTATATAAAGGTTTATAAAAAAATAAATCCCTTAATATTAAGGGATTTATTTTTTAAATTATTATATAGAAAAGCTATTAAAATATAGCTTCTATTAATCCGAAATTATTATCTAATCTTTTATATAAAACATTAACTCTGCCAGTTTCTCTATTTAAGAATATATAAAAATTATTATCAATAGTATCTAAAAATATTTTTGCATCTTCAACTGATATAGGTTCAAGTTCAAAGGTCTTCTTTTTAACAACATCTGCTTTTTTAAATACAGGAGTTTCATCAAAAAATAAATAATCCTTTGTATTTAAAGAATCCTTTTTTAAACGAGTAAAAAATTTATCTCCATATTTAACAATTTGTCTTTCAACTTTTGGTAAAGCTAAATCGATATTTTCGTACATATTGTCACTAGATACTTCTGCTCTATAAAACAATCCTTTGCTTCTTACAGTTAATTCTAATTTATTTAAATTTCCATCTGTCTTGCAATTTACTTTTGCTATAGCATCATCATTAAAATATTTATCTAATTTGCCAACTTTTTTTTCTATAATATCTTTTAATTTGTCTGATACGACATAATTTTTTGAGGTAATTTCAATTTTCATAAATAACTCCTTTTATCTAAATAAAGTTTAACAAAAATAAAGAATAAACACAAATCATTTTATTTAAATTTAAAAACTAAATTTATATCTTTTAAAATAATCAAAATTTTAAAATTTAGATTTAAAAATATTAAAAATCCTTATAGTTTTTATTAGAAACAAAATACCAAAAAAATATTAAATCTGTTCAGTAAAGTTAAGAGCATTATCTACTAAATTTACAATAACATTTTTACCTGCAATTTCACCAGTTAAAATTTTATCTGTTAGTTTATCTTCTATTTCCTGTTGAATTAATCTCTTTAATGGTCTAGCACCATATTCAGTAGAAGTTCCCTTTTCTACAATATATCTCAAAGCACTTTCAGTAAACTTAAGGCTTATATCTTTTTCTTTTAAACGTTTATTTAAATTATTTAACATTATTTTTGTAATTCCTGTTAAATCTTCTTGTGATAAGCTATGGAATACTGTAATTATATCTATTCTATTTATAAATTCAGGTTTAAATTTTCTTCTTACTGCATTCATAATTACATCTTTCATTTGTTCATATTCAGGGTTATCTGCTGTAAAGTTAGCACTACCAAAACCTAATTGACTGGAGTGAGTATTTAATTCACTTACACCACAGTTACTTGTCATAATAATAATAGTATTTTTAAAGTTAACTGTTCTTCCATGACTATCGGTTAATCTTCCATCATCAAGAACTTGTAATAAAATATTAAATACATCTGGGTGTGCTTTTTCTATTTCATCAAATAATACAACAGAATATGGCTTTCTCCTAACCTGTTCAGTTAATTGTCCTCCATCATCATGACCAATATATCCTGGAGGTGCTCCTATAAGTTTAGAAACTGAATAACTTTCCATGTATTCACTCATATCAAGTCTTATAATATTATTTTCACTATCAAACATTGCTTCTGCAAGAGCTTTGCATAATTCCGTTTTACCAACACCTGTTTGACCCAAAAACAAAAATGAACCGATAGGTCGTTTACTATCCTGTAACCCTACTCTTGACCTTCTTATTGCCTTTGAAACTGCATTAACTGCCTCATCTTGACCTACTACTCTTTTATGAAGAACTTCTTCTAATTTAATAAGTTTTTCTTTCTCGCTTTCTGTTATTTTCGCAACTGGTATTCCTGTCCATCTAGCTATTACCTCGGCAATGTCTTTTTCCCCTATCATAGGTTCGCTTTTTGGCTTGGATAAATTATATTTATCTTGTTCTTTTTTAAGTTCAGCATACATAGTATTTAAGTCATTTGCAAGTTTTGTAGATTTTTCGTAATTGTGTTGAACTAATGCTTCTTGATAATTTCTATGAATTTCCTTAAATTTATCTTGCATATCTTGTAGTTGTTTTGGTTCTATAGTACCACTTACTCTTGCACGACTGCTAGCTTCATCAATTAAGTCGATTGCTTTATCTGGTAAACTTCTATCCATTATATAACGGTCTGAAAGTTTTGCTGCTGAAACTATTGCCTCATCGGTTATTTGAATTTTATGAAAGGCTTCGTAACTATCTTTTAATCCTCTTAAAATTAAAATTGTTTCATCTACACTAGGAGGATTTACCATAATAGGTTGAAAACGACGTTCTAAAGCCTTATCTTTTTCAATAAACTTACGATATTCATCAGTGGTTGTTGCTCCTATGGTTTGCAATTCTCCTCTAGCAAGATAAGGTTTTAACATATCACTAGGGTTAATATCTCCTTTTTCACTACCAGCCATAGCAAGAGTATGAATTTCATCAATAAAAACAATTATGTTTTTGTCTTTAGTAATTATTTCAATAGCATCTTTTAACCTTTGTTCTAATTCCCCTCTAAACTTTGTGCCTGCCATTAAAGAGCCCATATCTAAAGAATAAATTACTTTATTATTTAATATAGAAGGCACTCTACCTTTTACTATTGCCTGAGCTAAACCTTCTACAACAGCAGTTTTACCAACTCCTGCTTCGCCTATTAATATAGGGTTGTTTTTTGTTTTTCTACATAAAATTTCAATTAATCTTTCTATTTCACTATCTCTACCTATAATAGGGTCCATTTTACCTTGTCTTGCTTTTAGGGTTACATCATAACCAAACTCTAGCAAACTTTCAGGTAAAGGACTTTTATCTCCACTAGGATTATCTTCTACCGTTTTATAACTTGTATTTGCTTCATCTATATTTGCATTTTTTAATTCATCATATATTCTATCTCTTAAATTTAATATATCTACATTAAAGTAACTACTTAATAATTTTACAGCAAAACAATCTTCATTATGCAAAATAGCAGTTAAAAAGTGCTCTGCACTTAAAAAATTATGACTTAATTTAAATGCTATATTAGATGCAGTAACCAAAATATTTTTACTTCTAGGAGTAAGTTCTAGTTTATTTTGTTCCAAAGCAGGATTATAACCAGCCTGACCCATTTTTTCAATAAGTTTTTCCTTTGTTACATTAAGATCTTTTAACATTCTGCAAGCAAGTGAAGATGAAACTGAAAGAATACCATATAAAAGATGTTCACTATCTATTTGGTTACCTTTCATTTTTTTTGTTATTTCGCCAGCATAATTTAATACCTTTTGAGCACTATCAGAAAATTTAATAAAATTATTCATTGTCTTTACCTCTTTTTATATTAATTAAAAAACTTTTCAAAATATTACTTCTTAAACTACCTTCTAACTTAAATGGGTTAGCAAGTGCTTTATCATCAATAGCATATGAAATCAAAATTGCTTGTTCATGAGTTAAAAATTGTTTACCAACTAAATCTTCCAGTAAATAAACTGCATCTTTGTATGAAATTTCTTTACTTAAATTATCCTCTATTATTTTATATAAATAATGATTGTCAAAATCTTTCAATTTAACAACCTTTATATAACCTCCTCCACCTCTTTGGCTTTGTATGATATATCCTCTATTAAGATTAAACCTTGTTGTTAATACATAATTAATTTGGCTAGGAGCACACTTAAAAAAATCAGCAAGTTCATTACGAGATAAATTAATATCGTTGGAATTTCCCATTGAAGATAAAATAAAACTTTCTATAATATCACTTACATTTGCCATACAATACCTCCTTATTTAAAAAGTTTGACTATCTTTGACCTTTATATAATAGGTCAAATAATATTTACTGTCAACTATTTTTAAATACTTTTTAACGAAAAAGATATTTATTGCTACTTATCTAATATTTAATCTTTTATTGCCATAACTCTTTATTAATTTATAAATACAATATAAATAATAATTTTTAAAGATTAAATAAAATTATATTAAATATTATTTTAAAATAAGTCTAAGTTTTATTATGACAAAATATAAAAATTACAAAATTTAGCATTTGACAAAAATTAAAATAAAATTATAATAATAGTACATTTGTTCTATATTTATTTTTTTAATAAGAACTAAAACAACTAACTATAAACTTAAGGCATTTATAAATATAGATTTTTAAATTAAATATATTTTATATATTAAATTTACTCTAAAAAAGTAAAACATTATAAAAAGGAGAAATAAAAATGCAAAGAACAATTTTACATTGTGACTTAAATAATTTTTATGCTTCAGTAGAATGCGTTAAAAATCCTCATTATAAAGATACTCCCCTAGCTGTAACTGGCAATCCTAAAAAACGTACTGGAGTAATTTTAGCAAAAAATACTTTAGCAAAATCTTTGGGAATAAAAACAGGAGATGTTATTTGGAAGGCAAAACAAGTTTGTCCTAACCTTATATGTGTTTCACCAGACTTTCCTACCTATGCTAAATATTCTAACTTAGTCAAACAAATTTATTTAAGATACACTGACCATGTTGAACCATTTGGAATAGATGAATGCTGGCTTGATATTACTAATAGTTTAAAGTTGTTTGGAAATGCTTTTAATATAGCCAATAGAATTAAAGAAGATGTTAAAAACGAATTAGGTTTAACAATTTCAATAGGTATGTCTTTTAGCAAAATGTTTGCAAAACTGGGCAGTAAACTAGCTGGTAATAATGAAATAAATATTATTACTAAATCTGATTATAAAGAAAAAATTTGGCACTTGCCCGTTGAGAAACTAATATTTGTAGGCAAACGCCGATTACAACAATTTAAAAAGATGAATATTAATACTATCGGCGACCTTGCAAATTTTGATAAAGAAATATTAATTGAAAAATATGGAGTAAATGGCGAATATTTAATTAAAATAGCAAATGGCATGGAACCTGATAAAGTAGCCAATTTTAATAATTTAAAAACCGTTAAAAGTATAGGTAATGGGACAACATCCATTGTTGACATAGATAATTATAAACAGGCTAAACAAGTTATTGTTTATTTATGTGAAAGTGTAGCAAAACGCTTGCGTGAACAAGGTTTTATGTCAATGTGCGTGCATTTTTCTATAAAAGACAATTTATTTAATACTATCTCCCACTCTAAAAGTTTTGATACACCCACTAATAATGCAGATGATTTAGCAAAACATTGTTTGGATATTTTTAGTTATTGTTGGAATTTTACCAAGAATACCACTCTTATAAGAGCAATAAGAATATCGGCAACTAGTCTTATAAGTGATAAACAAACCTTTCAAACAAATTTTCTTATCAATAATAATGAAATAGAAAAAAAGAATAAAAAAGATAAAACTTTGGATTTTATAAAAAACAAATATGGAGATAGTAAAATAAAACGAGCATTATTACTTAATGCTAGTCATATAAATTGTGAAATTAGTGATGATTTTTTTGAAAAATTTGAAGAATAATTATTATAGTAATAATAGACTACTAAATTAATCAATTATTTATTTATTTGTTTCTTAAAAACATAAATATAAAAAAATAAAGTAAACGTAAAAAATATATTAATAAATAAAAAAACACCTTATAAATTAAGGTGTTTTTCTATTTTATAACTTTTGTTCTTCTTTATTTTTAATAGTAGTTTGAGAATCTCCTACTTCTTTTTTATGCTTTTTAATATATATTAACCATTTAACAAAACCATAAATAGTATTAATAGCCATAGCACCTATTGTTATAAGCATAATATATGCACCGCCAGCAATATATGCTATACCTGAGAATAAAAGAGAAAGTCCCCATGCGTACCACTGTTCGTTGTATCTTGTTAATAAAAGAATACCATTTGCCATACCAAAAGCAGTTGCAAAAGCATCAAGATATGTATCCTCTGCGGCTGGAGTTAATTGCAATAAATAACCTACACCAAAACCAAAAGCACATATAGCAAGTACTATTAAAATATCTTGCCACCAGTTTAATCTTTTAACTTCAGTTATAATTTCTTCCTCTTTATCTGGATGTTCTTTCCATTTGAAAAAACTAACAAAGTCAATAGGTATCCAGAATATAAGAGATATAACTGCAGTTGCATAATGCCCCATTGAAAAAGCTATTACACTTTCTGTTACTTCAATAAAAATAATTGAAACAATAAAATTCCATTTATTTTGTTTAGAAATCATAAGTTCACAAACAGGGTTTGCAATAACTGCTATAACCGAACAAATAATAACAAATGTATTATCGGTTTCCAACATTTCATCTGGTAAAAATATGCAAAATAAAGTAACAAGCACTACCACACTTAATAAATATACAATTTGATATGGTGTGAAAGATTTTAAAAATTTGATAAAGCCATTCTCTTTATCTTCATTTGTTTTTTGTTTTTCATTAGGAATATTATCCATTTGAGTTAAATTATCTTTATTTTTTTCATTTTCTTTTTTAGTTTCTTTTTTTGCATTTTCTATATTTGTAGAATTATCAATAGAAGTTATTTCTTCATTTTTAACATCAGACTTTACTTCTGACTTTTTATTTTTTTTATTAATATCATCTTTATTAATATCATTAGTTTTTTTCGTTGCCATTTTTTCCTCATTTTTTAAATTTTTTGTTTTAATTAATTAATGAAGAAAATTTTAGCCACTACCAAACAATATAAAATTTAAAAGTTTTATCATAAGTTATTGCCCTTATAATTTTATTTTAATAAATTTAATTATATATTTTTTTAAATTTTAATCAATTACTTTTTAGTTAAATTTACAAGTAATTATATAATCCAAATAGTTAATTTAAGTATAAAAATATAACTTAATTATAATAAAGTTGTAATTATATTTATTTTAACATAATATTTAAAATATTAGTTTATTTATCCCTAAATTTTCTTTTTAAAAAAAGTTTAATTTTGTAAAAAAATCCTAATTCTTTTTTAGCATTTTCTTTTACAAAATTGTATTCAATTTCTTTTTCTTCTAAAGCATTTAAATAGTTTGCATCATGTTTAAACCAAAAATATAATTTTTTTAATTTTTGTATTGCAAACTTATTTGCATCTCTTTCTACTTCCTGCATTGAGTAATAGGAATATTTATCTGTTCCATCATAATGGGTATATGATAATAATTCTTGTTGCCATTTATAAGTTTTGGAATATTTTAATATTTTCTTTTTACTATTAATAACATTTCTTTGATGAATATGTCTTTCTTCATGAAACAAAGTTGCTAGTGCCAAAAATTGTAAGTCTCTTTTTATAAAATAATCCTCATTTAAAGATATAACTTCTTTACTATAACTACAAGTTCCTAAAGTTGTATCATCAAATCTTTTAGCAATTATAGAATAAGGGTTTCTTTTTTGGCTTTTTGCGACTATTTTTTCTATTTTCTGAAAAACTTTTAATCTTTTATTAGCAGGCAGTATATTCCATTTTTGAGTTTTTAATTTATTATAGGTTAAAAAGTTAAACATCTTCTTTTGCCTTTTTCTTTAATTTATCTTTTTTCTTTTATAAATTATTATCTATTTTTTGCATAGTACTATGTAAATTTAATTTAAATACAAAATATGATTATTTATTCTAAATAAAGTACTATTTTACCCTCATTTCTTGTTTTTTTTAGGTCAATAACTCTTTGATTAGAAGAACCTCTAAATTTTAACATAATATTCTTCAAACTCTCAATAAATGGGCCATCTACTAAAATATCGATTAATGACAATAATTCGTTTGTATTTTCGGTAAATGCCCTCCCCTCTTTAATAAGGTCTTTATCATAAATATAGCCAGTATAACCCCAAATATTTTTTGCATCACCAAAAGTTTCTTTTACACGTTTTAAAAATGGTAATAATGCTTTTTGATTTTCAGGTTCCATAGGCTCACCACCCAACAAAGTTAAGCCTTTTATATAATTAGGAGACAACATTTTTATTATTTCATCTTCTACTTCTTTTGTAAAAGGTTTCCCATATTCAAAATTCCACGTTTCTGGATTAAAACAATTTTTACAATGATGCGTACAACCAGAAACAAACAAGGTTACCCTTATTCCTTCTCCGTTTGCAATATCATTATTTTTAATATTTCCGTAATACAATATTATGTTCCCCTAAACTTACTATATTTTAAATTTAATTTAAATATTTATTTCATGTGCCATTTTTAAATTTGGTTATATATTAAAAAATATTTAGTTTTAAGATTTTATTACAATTTCTTTTAACTAAATATTTTTTAAAAACTATTTTATTATTTAATTTAGTTTTAATTATTTTACAATTAAAATTTATAAATGTAAAACTCTTTCTTTAATTTCTTGTGTTCTTCCCTGATTCCAAAATTGTGTGCCTATATAACCACAAGTTCTACGAGCAACATTCATTTTTGTTTGGTCAGTATTATGACAATTTGGGCATTCCCAAATAAGTTTTCCCTCATCATCTTCTACAATATTAATTTCACCATTATAGCCACATTTAACACAATAATCGCTTTTAGTATTAATTTCAGCATACATTATGTTATCATAAATAAATTTTAAAACTTCCAAAACTGCCTCAATATTATTTTGCATGTTTGGGACTTCAATATATGATATAGCTCCACCTGGACTTAATTCTTGAAATTGACTTTCAAGAGCTAATTTTTCAAATGCATCAATAGGTTCAGTTACATGAATATGATAGCTATTTGTTATATATGATTTATCGCTAACACCTTTCACAATACCAAATCTTGTTTGTATTGCTTTTGCAAATTTATATGTTGTACTTTCAAGAGGAGTACCATATAACGAATAATCAATATTTTCAGCCTCTTTCCATTTGTTTGTATACTCATTTAATTTACGCATTATAGTTAAGCCCATTTCTTTGCCTTCTGGTTCTGTTAGTTTTTTGCCAGTTAAATAATAAACAGTTTCCCATAAACCAGCATACCCTAAAGAAATTGTAGAATAACCACCATGTAAAAGTTTATCTATCTTTTCGCCTGGTTTTAAACGAGCCAACGCTCCATGTTGCCATAAAATAGGAGCAGCATCAGATGTAGTTCCTGTTAATCTTTCATGACGACATTGCAAGCCTTTATGACAAAGTTCCAATCTTTCGTCAAAAATTTTCCAAAACTTATCTAAGTCTCTTTCACTTGATAATGCTATATCTACAAGATTAACTGTAACAACCCCTTGATTAAATCTTCCATAATACTTTGGTTTACCATTTTCATCTAGATAAGGAGTTAAGAAGCTTCTACATCCCATACAAGTATAACAATGTCCTTCCCCATTTTTGTCCTTTTTAAGTTCTAACATCTTCTTTTCACTTATATAATCAGGAACAAGTCTTTTTGCTGAACATTTTGCTGCAAGTTCAGTAAGATAATAATATTCACTATCTTTACTTACATTGTCTTCTTCAAGAACATAAATAAGTTTTGGGAAAGCAGGTGTAATATAAACTCCACTTTGATTTTTAACCCCCTGCATTCTTTGTTTTAAAGTTTCTTCTATCATTATTGCTAAGTCTTTTTTCTCTTGTTCATTCTTAGCTTCATTTAAATACATTAAAACAGTAATAAATGGTGCTTGCCCGTTAGTTGTCATAAGAGTAACAACTTGATATTGTATTGTTTGAATACCTCTATTAATTTCTTCCCTAACCATTTTTTCTACATGTTGATTTAATTGTTCTTGTGTGAAATTAATATTTAATTCTTTAAAAGTATTTTCAACTTGTTTTCTAATTTTCTTTCTAGAAATATCTACAAAAGGTGCTAGGTGAGTTAAAGATATGCTTTGACCCCCATATTGATTTGAAGCAACTTGTGCTATTATTTGGGTTGCTATATTACAAGCGGTAGAAAAAGAATGTGGTTTTTCTATCATAGTTCCACTAATTACTGTTCCATTTTGTAACATATCTTCTAAGTTTACAAGGTCGCAATTATGCATACGTTGTGCAAAATAATCGGCATCGTGAAAGTGAATTAATCCTTCATCATGTGCACGCATTACATCTTCTGGCACCAAAAATCTACGACATAAGTCTTTACTTACCTCTCCTGCCATATAATCACGTTGAACACTATTTACTGTTGGATTTTTGTTTGAATTTTCTTGTTTAACTTCTTCATTATTACATTCAATTAAACTTAAGATTTGCTTATCGGTTGTATTACTTTTTCTAACAAGTGCTCTTACATGTCTATAGGTTATATAGTTCCTGGCAACATTATAGTTACAAGTTTTCATAAGTTGATTTTCAACTAAGTCTTGTACTTCTTCTACATTAGATGCTCTCTTTTTCTTTTTACAAATAGATTCTACTTCTGCTGCAATATTTTCTATTTGTTCCATAGATAGTCTATCTTTTTCATCAACAGTAATATTTGCTTTATTTATTGCTTTAACTATTTTTTCAATATCAAATATTTGTTCTTCGCCACTTCTTTTTATAATCTTCATTGTTTCTTGCCCCTTGTTAGATATTTCTTTTATTATTTTTTCCTACTAGTAGTATTTTATTGCCATACTAGTATTAACACAATATATGGTGTTAGTCAAACAGGAAAACCACAACTTATTGATTTTTGTGCAACTTTCACAAATTTGAAAAATATCGAAAAAAGTTACAAATAATACTTGATTTTTTTCTGTGTTTAATACTTATCAAGTAAATCCTAATAGAAGGTTATTTTTTAATAACAATCCTAGAATTTTTGTTCTACTTACTTTATAAAAAAATATTTAGTCAACAATAATATTTAGTATAAAAAAGCTATTTTTTAAATTTTTTGAAGATTTTTGACATTAATTTTAACAATTTGCGATTTTACACATAAAGTGTAATAGGAGGAATTGCAAATTTCACTAAAAAAGAAAAATTGCTATAAAATAAGTATTGGTTTATTAAAAGATATTAAATAGATAAAAAACAAAAAATATTTTTTAATAAAACTTTATTAATTATATGGCTATCTTTATTTAAAAATTATTAAATTTGCAAAGAAAAAAAATATATGAAAAAACTTTATTCATTTTTTGCTGTAATAGTAGTTGTACTTTGTGCAGTTTTTTCGCTTACTGGTTGTGGCAACACTAACGGGAACATAATAAGAATAAGCGAAGTAACACACAGCTTATTCTATGCACCATTTTATGCAGCAATAAACAACGGTTATTTTAAAGAATACGACATTGAGATTGAATTATCAAATGCAGGTGGTAGTGATGGTGTTATGACTGCACTTATTAGCGGAAGTGCTGATGTTGGTTTAATGGGTCCTGAAAGTGTTGTTTTTGTAAACAACAAAGGTATGGAAAATGCTCCTGTTATTTTTGCTCAACTTACTGCTTGTGATGGTTCTTTCCTAGTAGGTAGAAATGCAGAAGAAAAAGAAAATTTTGACTGGAATAGTCTTGTAGGCAAACACATCATTGCAGGAAGAAAAGCTGGTATGCCTGCCATGACCTTACAATATATATTAAATACAATGTTAGATTTAACTACTGGTCTTGAACTTACTGAAGGTGTGGATGTTTTACTTGATACTTCAATACCATTTAATCTAAATACTCCTTCATTTATATCTGGTACTGGTGATTATTGTACTATGTTTGAACCTACTGCAAGTGAAAGCGAAGAAAATGGAACAGGTTATATTGTTGCTGCTTTAGGTGATAAATTAAGTAATGTACCTTACACTTGTTTTACAGCAAGTAAAGCATTTTTGAATAGTAACAATGAAAAATTAACAAACTTTGTTAAAGCATTAAAGAAAGGCTATGACTTTGTTATGAATGCAAGTGATGAAGAATTATTAAAGGCTCTCAAACCTTCTTTTAATACAACAAAAGACAATCTTATAATTAGTGCTGTTAAGAACTATATAAGAATAGGTGCTTATGCTGAAAGTTCTGTTTTAAGCAAAGAAGCATGGGAACAAATGCTTGATATTATTGACAATGCTGGTGAATTAAAAGCAAGATTAGACCACTCTGTTGCAGTAAACACTCAAATTGCTTTAGATGCTTTAAAATAAAAAGGTTTTTAAAATGAACGAAATAATAACCGTTAAAGATGTAAGCCTAATATATCACTCAAAAAAATTTGAAACGCTTGCATTAAAAGATATCAGTTTTAAAATAGAAGAAGGCGATTTTGTTGCACTTGTTGGCCCTAGTGGTTGTGGAAAAACAACAATACTCTCACTTATTTCTGGACTATTAACCTGCTCTAGTGGTGAAATATTAGTTAATGGATTAAAACCAGATAAAAAAAGCAAAGTTTGTGGATATATGTTTCAAAAGGATAACTTACTACCTTGGAGAACGGTTGAAAAAAACTTATATGTAGGTCTTGAAATTCAACACACCAACACTAAAGAGAAAAAAGATTATGCACTATCACTTCTTAAAAAATATGGATTAGAGAACTTTAAAACAAAACGACCAGATGAATTATCGGGAGGAATGAGACAAAGAGTTTCTCTTATTAGAACACTTGCTTTAAATCCAAAGATATTATTACTTGATGAACCCTTCTCTGCCCTTGACTTTCAAACAAGATTGAAAGTATGTGATGATGTTTTAAAAATTTTAAAAGATGAAAAAAAGACAGCATTACTTGTTACTCATGATATTTACGAAGCTGTTTCTATGGCAGATAAAATAATTGTTTTATCTGCACGACCAGCTACAATTAAAAATATTCACACTTTAACTTTTGGCAGGGATAAAACACCTTTTGTGCGTAGAGACATGAAAGAGGCAACGGATTTATTCCAAAAAATATGGAGTGAAATTCAAGATGAAAAATGATATTAAAAATAATACTGGTAAAAAAAATAAATTAATAGATAACAAAGAAGAAAAAAATAAGCAAACTCTTAATAGTGAAATAGATAATAAAACTGAAAAGAAATCTAATAAAAAAAATAAGCCTAAATACAGTTTAGAGCATAAAAAATTTTTAAATAAAATTAGACTTAAAACATTTTTTGTTATATTTATTCAAATTACTATTCTTATTGCATTCTTTGGTCTTTGGGAAATTCTAGTTAATAATGGAGTGCTTGATGGTTTCATTTACTCCTCTCCTTCTAGAATGATAAATACGCTAGCAGAATTATCGAGGTCAGGAGAACTATTAACTCACTCTCTTATAACATTAAAAGAAACCTTGCTTGCTTTTGTTATCGCAACTGGTATAGGCTTTTTAGTTGCTGTGTTATTATGGAGCAATAATACCATTAAACGAATTTTAGAGCCTTATATTGTTGTTTTAAATTCACTACCAAAAATTGCATTAGGACCTATAATAATTATATGGTTTGGTGCAGGTACAAAAGCAATTGTTGTAATGGGTATTTTAATAGTAATAATAGTAACTATAATTAATATATTAAATGCTTTTTTAAATACAGATAAAAATACTATTTTAGCCCTTGAATCTATGGGTGCAAACAAAGCACAAATATTTTTTAAAGTAGTGTTGCCTAGTTCATTTCCTGACATAATTTCTACATTAAAAATTAATGTTGGGTTGAGTTGGATAGGTGCTATCATGGGTGAATATTTGGTGTCTAAAGCGGGCCTAGGCTATCTTCTTGTGTATGGTGGATTAGTATTTGATTTAGACCTGATAATGACTGTAACCATCGTTTTGTGCTTCTTAGCAAGTCTTATGTATTTTTTAATAGCATTATTAGAAAAAATTGTAAAGGCAAGACATTAAAAAATCTTATTATAAAACTTTCATTTATTGATAATTTTATTGTCACATTCATTAAATAAAATAACAAAAAAACTTACAGTTTTTTATAATGCTGTAAGTTTTTTATTTTATATTTTTTTAGAAAAACTAAATTGAATAATAGATTAATAAAATTTTTTTTATATAAAAAAAGGCAAAAATATTTATAATTTTTTTTAAAATAGGATAAATTAAATTATTTAACTAATTAACAATATCTTTTTTAATCATTATGGTTTTCTGAACAACAATGACAATCTCCTACACAAAATAAAGTTTTATCGTATTCAATATTATTCTTATCATAATAGTCTTTAACAGCGGCTTTTACTGCTTCCTCTGCAAGAACTGAACAATGTATCTTATGCGTTGGCAATCCATCTAAAGCCTCTACAACAGCTTTATTTGACAATTCAAGAGCCTCCGAAATTGGTTTGCCTTTAATCATTTCGGTTGCCATACTACTTGTTGCTATTGCACTGCCACAACCAAAAGTCATAAACTTTACATCAGTTATAACATTATCTTTAACTTTTATATACATCCTCATAATATCGCCACATTTTGCATTGCCTACTTCTCCTATGCCATCTGCATCTAGTAGTTCCCCTACATTTCTAGGATTTCTAAAATGGTCCATTACCTTTTCGCTATATAACATAATACTTTTCTCCTTTTATTTATAACACAAACTTACGTTTGCCTTTTTGTAATTCATCCCAAACAGGGCTTATCTTTCGTAAATATTCAACCACTTTAGGAACAATTTTAATAACATAATTAATTTCTTCTTCAGTGGTATATTTACTTAATGTTAATCTTAAACTTCCATGTGCTACCTCATGAGGCAATCCTATTGCAAGTAAAACATGACTAGGGTCTAAAGAACCACTTGTACAGGCTGAACCACTTGAAGCACATATTCCATCATCGTTAAGTAAAAGCAACAAACTTTCCCCTTCTATCCCTTCAAAACTCATATTAAAATTATTAGGTAATCTTTTATTAAGGTCTCCATTAATTTTAGAATGTTCTATTTTGCTTAATTCAGAAAAAAGTTTATCTCTCATTGGTTTAATTTTTTGCGATATTTCATTCATTTCTGCTACAGCTTCTTGTAAGGCAGTTGACATACCTACTATACTTGCTAAATTCTCGGTTCCTCCTCGTTTATTCCCTTCTTGAGCCCCTCCATGCATAAAATTAAATAACGGAGTACCTTTCTTTGCAAACATGAACCCTACGCCCTTTGGACCATGATATTTATGTGCTGAACTAGATAACATATCAATTTTCATATTCTTAACATCAACTTGTATATGTCCTACTGCTTGTACAGCATCGGTGTGAAATAATATATTATTTTCACTACAAATTTTACCTATTTCTTCAATGGGTTGCAAAGAACCTATCTCATTATTTGCAAACATGATTGTTACTAAACATGTTTTGTTTGTTATCGCTTTTTTAAGGTCATCTATTTTTATTATTCCATTTTCATTAACAGGCAAAAAAGTTACATCAAAACCTTGCTTTTGTTTTTCAAGTAATGAGTGTAAAATTGCATGATGTTCAATATTAGTTGTAATAATATGATTTTTACCTTTTAATTTTCCAAACTTACAAGCTGTTTCTATAGCCCAGTTATCACTCTCACTGCCACCAGAAGTAAAATAAATTTCATTCTTATCTGCATTTATACATTTTGCAATAATTTCTCTTGCATTTTCTAAATGTTCTTTTGATATTTGACCTACTGAATGCAAACTGCTAGGGTTCCCATAAATTTCATCAAAGTATGGTAACATAGAATTTATTACAGATTTACTCATTTTAGTAGTACCTGCATTATCCAAGTAAATAGTTTTCATTTTATCTATCTCCTTTTTGTTAATTTTAAATTATTTTATTTTTTAATATGTTTTATATATGAGATAAAGGTAATTTATATTTTTTATCTTCTCTATTAAAACAACTAATTTAATTTTACATTTCTAATGAGAGTTTTAATTTATTTAATAAATTTTTAAAATTAAAAAACCTATATAAAGCACAAACTCCTACCAATTTGGTAGGAGTTTATTATATAAAATAAAAAATTATTTGTCAATTACCTTTTAAATAATTTTTTTAATAAAATATTGTTTTAATGAAATTTTAAATTTGGTATATTCCATATCTTTATCTTTTTTTTATTTATGTTACTTATATTGTTTATAAGAATTTAAATAAATAATTGTAATTTTATTAATAAAAATAGTAAATTATTAATTCAACAATATCATTAAGTTAATAATATTATTATTTTAATGAACTTGTCACCAATATTTCTATACCAATTAATATAAATACAATACCTCCTATTATTTCGGCTTTACTACCTAATTTAACCCCAAATCTTTTACCTATATTAAAACCTATTATATACATACTTAGTGTTATTAAAGATATTATAAGAGCAGAAACGATAGCCGATATAAATGGTGTATCTGAAATTACAAAACCTACTGACAGTGCATCAACTGATGTTACTAAGCCTTGTACTATCAGTGTTATTACCCATGATTTTCTTCTTTTTGCTTTCCGAGATTTTTCTTTTTTATTATCAAACTTTAATTCTGATAGGTTGTCATCTAATATATTTATATCATTGTTATTAGTTTTAATCTTATCATTCACATCTTTCTCAATCCGTAAATTTTGCATATTACTACGCGTTTTTCTTTCTTTATGACATTTTTTAGCCCCTTCTACTATCATTTTTGTACCAATAATGCATAGTATTATGATGGCTATATAACTTAAGATATACTCTACAAAGGAAAAGTATTTTGTTAATTTAACAACACAAAACCAACCTATCATTACCGCAACAAACTGAAATAATGCAAAAGTTATTGCACTTAAAACAATTCTTTTTTTATTTGTTTGACTATAATTTAAGCCATTAGATAATGAAATTAAAAAACCATCAATCGCTAGACCTATACCCAGCAATATATTTATTAAAAAAAAGGTAATATTCCAACTCATATTATTTTCCTAAACTAAACATAGTTTTTAATGTACTTTTAATTTTTATTTTTTAGTTAAGTAAAATTAAGTATTTTCTTCATTTTAAATAAGATATACTTAACAAATCATAATATGAGTTATTTAGCAATTTTTGTTACTATAATAAAAAATAGTTATGATAATTCAAACAATCATAACTATTTTATTTTTTAATGTATAAATAATTTTATTAAAAAGCATATTTATAGTTTAACTATAAAATTCTTGAAATTAAAAATTAGGATTTTCAAAATCAAATGTAAGATATTTACCATTTGGTATTGCATATTTCATATAATCACCATCTTGTGGCTTACCTTTAAAATAAGTTGATATAATTATTCCTATTCCGCCATGAGAAACAATTAGTATATTTTCCTTAGCACTATCTTCTAATTCATCTAATAAATCATATACTCTATCCGTTAATTCTTGGATAGTTTCTCCATTTTTACATTTAACTTCATTTTTTGCATTCCAAAAACCCATAAAGTCAAACTTAGATTGTGGCAGACCCTCAAATTCACCAAAATCTCGTTCTATAATACGATTATCTATTTCTACAGGCAAATTATTTTTATTTATAATATCACATGTTTGTCTTGCTCTTTTTAAAGGGCTACAAATTATCCTATCAAATTTTATATCTCTCAAAGTTTCTGCTGTTGCCTGAGCTTGAAGTATTCCTAATTCATTTAATTCTATATCTGCCCTTCCTTGACATTTTGGGTCTTTTTCACCTAGTTCATTTTTATTTTCATTCCAATTAGTTGCACCATGTCTTACAAAATATAACATTATTTATTTCTCCTTTTTTTAATATAATAAATAAAAACATTACTGTCAATCTTATAAAAGAAATAAATCATAAGTATATATTCTTTTAAAAATATAAAAATTTAAACACTAAATAATAAATCTGTATAAGTTGGCATTGGATAATATGATTTGCCTATATTACTTTCTATATCATCACATTTTAAACGCAAATTTTCCATTTCATTTAGTATTTTATCATGGTAGTAATGGGATAATTCTTCTATATCTTCAATTTTCTTGGAATCTAATAAAAATTTTTCTAAAAGATTAGCCCCCTCTAAAATTGATTGTGATAATAAAGATAACTTTTTAAATAGATTAATATCTGCATCTAAAATATTATCATCCAAAATGTCTTTTTTTGCTTTAATGGCTTTTGAAAGGTCTATTATAAATAAATTAACTGCTGGATATATTTCCTTTTTTACCATTTCTAATAAGGTTAATGCTTCAATATTTATTGTTTTGCAATAACTTTCTAACAATATTTCAGTTCTGCTTATTACTTCTGCTCTATTTAGTACTCCATGACGGTAAAATAAAGATATATTTTCTTCCGATTTAAAATAAGGTATAGCTTCATCTGATGATTTTAAATTAAGTAATCCTCTATTTTTTGCTTCTTCTATCCATGATGTTGAATAACTATTTCCATTAAAAATTATCGCTTTATGTTCTGTTACTTCTCTTGCAACTAATTTATTTAATGCTAAATTAAAATCATCTGCCTTTTCTAATTCATCTGCATATTGCATTAAAGCATCTGCTACTATAGTATTGATTATAAAGTTTGCCCCTGAAATTGAATAATTTGAACCTGGCATTCTAAATTCAAACTTATTTCCTGTAAAAGCAAATGGAGAGGTTCTATTTCTATCTGTTGTATCCATAGGGAAATTAGGAAGTGTATTTGCACCAAGTTTCATAACTTTGCGTTGCTTATTTTGGGCTTTTTCGCCCTTTTCTATTGCAAGCAGAATATCTTGCAATTCTTCCCCTATAAAAACAGAAATAATAGCAGGAGGGGCTTCATGGCCTCCTAAGCGGTGGTCATTACCAGCACTAGCAACACTTATACGCAATAAATCTTGATGTTCATGAACTGCCTTAATAACAGCCATAAAAAATAAAATAAATTGTGCATTTTCAGCAGGTGAAGAACCCGCCTCTAATAAATTTACCTTTTTGTCGGTTGATAGTGACCAGTTATTATGTTTACCACTTCCATTAATATGAGCAAAAGGTTTTTCATGTAATAAACAAACCAAAGAATGTTTTTCTGCAACTTTCTTCATGGTTTCCATAATTAACTGATTATGGTCTGTTGCAACATTGCTACGCGTATATATAGGTGCCAATTCATGTTGACAAGGTGCTACCTCATTATGTTCAGTTTTAGCATAAACACCTAATTTCCATAGTTCTTCATCAAGTTCCTTCATATATTCTTTAACCCTAGGGCGAATAGTTCCAAAATAATGATCTTCTAATTCCTGCCCTTTTGGCGGTTTTGCACCCATAAGAGTTCTGCCCGTTAAAACTAAATCTCGTCTTTTATAATATAAAGCCTTATCTATTAAAAAATACTCTTGTTCTGCCCCAGCAGTAGATAAAACTCTTGTTACACTATTATTACCAAATAATCTTAATATGCGTAAGGCTTGCTTATTTATTGCCTCCATAGAACGAAGTAAAGGAGTTTTTTTATCAAGAGCTTCGCCACTAAAAGAGCAAAATGCAGTAGGTATACATAAAGTATTATCTTTAATAAAAGCAAATGAATTTGGATCCCAAGCGGTATATCCTCTTGCCTCAAAGGTAGTTCTTAAACTTCCTGAAGGAAAACTTGAGGCATCTGCTTCTCCCCTAACTAATTCTTTCCCTGAGAATTCACTTATTGCTTTGCCATTAGATTTAGATAAAAAGCTATCATGTTTTTCAGCTGTAACACTTGTCATAGGCTGAAACCAGTGAGTAAAATGTGTTGCTCCCTTTTCTATTGCCCAATCTTTCATGGCTGTAGCAACAACCGATGCTATACTAGAATCTAATGCATCCCCCTGCTCTCTTGTTGTTTTTAACTGGCTATAAACATCAACTGGTAATTTTTGTTTCATAACATTATCATTAAAAACATTTTCAGCAAATATCTCTATAATGTTCATCTCTATACTCCTTTGTTATTCACATAAAAGCAATTATTTATATTTTTAATATCTTAATAAATATTAAATATAAAATAAATAAAAAAGATTAAAAAATTATATAGTTATTATAAAATCAAATAAAAAATATTCCAAATTATTATAATAAAAAATTGAAAGAAATTGATTAGTTTTATTAAAATTCTATTCATTTTTTATATGTAATAATTCAGAATATTGTGAGAAACATTTATTTAAATTAATTAGGTTTATATATTATTTATTTATTTATTTATTTCATTAAATTCTTTTGAAAAATCATAATCTTTATTTACTGGAACTTTTGCTCTTTCAAGAAAATAATTGGTTTCTACTTCCTTAACTTTTTCATCATATTTACTTGAATGAGTATCTAATTTATAAATTTTTCCATCTTTATAAATTATTCTATCAAAATCATCCCTATTAGATAAATAAGAATATTGATCTATTTCATAACTGATTAAAGTGTTTGTTTTAAAATCATACTTAATATCTATTACCTCACCTTGTTCCATAGTTTCCGGATTTTTTACTTCTTCAAAATTAGGCATTGCTATAGCAAGAAAGCCTATTATACTTTCACCATCAAAGGCTAATCTTAATCTAAGTTTTACCATAAAATCTTCGTATGCCTCATTTTCAATAAGGATATCGGTTTGTATAGTATCTGTTGTTAATTCATAAGATTCGTTTTGTAATATAAGTTTTATAAAAGAAATTAAAGGATTAGAAACATCATAATTAAAGTCTGTATATCCATCATCAATTTCATCTTCTGCTGCTAAAGATACTTTCTTATTATTAATATTATTTAAATTATTATTAATATTAAATGATTTTGCAACTGCTTCAAAAGCCATTGCATATTGTTGTTTTGTTAAATTAGGAGTTTGTGTATCATTACATCCAACTAAAAAATATAAACAAGGTATAATTACTAAACATACAATTAAAGTTTTAAAAAATTTTTTCATATATTAAGCCCCTTTTATCATTTATTATTTAAATTTAAAGGAAACTAAATAACTATTACTATATTAATATATACAAAAATACAATATTTGTCAAAATAATTATATTTAATAAATGTAAAATATATTATTTAATGCATTTTTAAATATATAAATTAAAAAAATAATTAAACTTTATAAATAATTAATTTATTAAGTAAAAATTAAGTTAATTTTATAAATTAATAAAATGCTTTTTAAATAAAAAAAATTGAGACATATTTTCTCAATTTTTAATAAATTTGTTATTATTTATTTTAAAAATTATTTTGGTGCACCAGAAACGACAGAGATTGAACCCGAACTATATATTCGTAAACGGGTATGCGGGTTTTATCGCTGAAAGGTAAGGAAAAAGCACAAGGTTGAAACGCCTTGTGCTTTTTCTATTGCCCACCCAAGAGAACCCACCCTGCGAGTTGCTAAAACGGGCTTTCGCCATCATCGTCAATCGGTATTAAGGTTATAGCCTTTTGTTGTAATTTGCCCGTATGCTTGTTTACGGGCGTTTCTTTACTTATATCGAAATTATATACCGCCGTTATACGCCGTAGGAACGCCGCCCACGTTGTAGGCTCGGACTGTTGTATTTTGGTGTATTGCTCTGTAAGCGGAATATTAGAAACAATGTAAACCGTATCATAGCAAGCAACGCGGTTATAGTGTCGACCCCGTATTCGTATCGGTTGCCCGTCCAAATAGTCCAATATTTCCGAGATTTTGAACGAACTGCGAAACTCGTCCAAAAATAAAACCTTTTCGCCGTTGTAATCGTCTATCCACCCGAACTCGTAATTTGTTGTTCTATATACGTCGTCGTAGCCGTGCTTGTTGAAAACGTAACTTGTCTTGCCGCAACCCGCCGAGCCGTAAATATAATAGACCTGCATTTTGCGGAATTGCCGTTTGTACTTATTTTCCAAATAGGCTTGTCTGTATTCTTTCGCCCATTTCATAACCCGTATAAAGCGGTTGCCGTGCTTTTTGGAAAGGTCGTAAAAACTTATGTCGTTTTCTATATCGCGCATTATATCGGTTAAATCGGTGCGTTCGCCGTCCTCTATAAACTCGCCGTATTCGTAGTATGTAGGACTTATTCGCGTTTCCTCGTCCATACAGTATAGGCGGGCTTGCGTTCGTTTTGCTTTACGTTGTTCTATATGCGCGTCAACGCCGATATTTGCTTTCGATAGGTACTTTTTAATGGTGGTAAACCATTTCGGTTGCGTGAACTCAAAATACCCTTGATAATGTTCCGTTCCCGTTTCGGGAGCGCGTTCACGTTGGAATACCGCATACCGCAAATCCGACACCGTTTTCAAATACTCTAAAAATTCTTGTTCCGTTTGTACGGGGTTATTTACGGTAAAGCACCAATCGCGGGCTTGCTTGTTCTTTTTCGGTTGCCCGTCCGTTTCGTCCGTAACCGACAAATCTATTTTAACCTTGTTTTCATCCATATTAAAAACTCCCTATAAATGCCGCCAAGTGCGTTACACTATGACATAGTGGCGTGGTAATACTATACGCCACGCGCGGGCGGCTTGCCGCCCGCGCCCGTTGCCGTTTTGTTCGTTGCAAAATAATCGCTTAATTGCTTTTCGTTGCGCTTTATCATTAACGCCGATATACGGTGCATAATGTTCTCTTGCGTTTCCGTCATACCGTTTTTATTGATTTCCGATACCTTGACATATAAGGGTACGTTTATCATAGGCGAACCGTCTTTATTGCGTAACGCGATATACGCAACCGCTTGATAATATTCTTTTTCCATAGCCTACGCCTCCAAATGTTTCCGTAAATGCTTGTACACCGTTTTCATTTGTTGCGATATTGCCGATTTAGATAAGCCTTGTTCTCTTGCGATAGCGCGGAATGTCATACCCTCGAAATATGCTTTATGTATGAGTTTCCGACGCTTGTCCGTAAGGTATAACATTGCCTTGCGTATGCTTGCGATATTCTCTTTCCGTATGTATAAATCGAGCGGGTTTTCCGTGCGCGTGTCCTCGAAGTCTATACCCATATCGGTAAAGTAATACAAAGAGGTATGCCGCCTTGTTTCTTTCCAATGGTTGCGCTTTTCTTGTTGTAATAATTCCAAGTGTATCAAATATATATCTTCCGTAACCTCGGCGGTGCTTGTTGTTCCGTCTGCAAATGTATATTTGATAGTTTGCATATAAAAACCTCCACCTATAAGCACGGCAGAGGGTAAAAGTTTCGGTTTTTTTTGAAAATTTTTTTAATTGTTTGCATTTTGAAAACCCTCAGATTTTGATTTTTTTGTTAAAAAATCGCTGTCGGCGGTTTTCGCCGTATATAGAAAAGCCCCGACAGCGTGCAATACGCCGACGGGGTGCAATAGCCCATAAATGAAAAAAGACCGAACGAAAGCAAACCCTATTAAGGCGGTATTGCTCCGTTTCGGCACTTTCTTGTATGCTGAATTTGGCTCGAAAACAGATTAAAATATTCTGCGGTATTTATGCATAAAAATATAAAATCCGCCGTTCGGAGTATAACATTTCTAACAGCGGCAAAAATAAAAGGCTTTGTCAGATTATCACTTATTTTATGGAAAAAGAACGCCCGTTTTAGGCGTTCTTAATATTTGTACTTACAATTCCGTTATTGATTGTAACGTGTATGTATTTTTCGCATTTCGGACATTTTATATAGCCCTCTAAACCGTTTTGTGCTTGAATGAGAACGGCTTTACAATTCGGACAGCAAGCGTAAAAATACGACGCTTTTATTGTTTTGTTTTCGTCCATATTCCCGCCTATTCAAATTCGCCCAAGATAGAGCCTTTTTGCAATATGTGATTATGGGCTATTTTTAGAAAGGCTTTTTTGCTTTTATTTGCACTTAATTCGATTGTGCAGTCAAGCGAATAAACAGTAAAACGATAGATATGCATTTTTCCTTTGGGCGGTTTTGGTCCCGCATAGCGGTGCAAACCGTAAGCAAATCCTTGTATGGCGTATCCTAACGACGGCACAATTTTTCCCTTTGGTATACCTTTTTCAATTCTATTATCAGCCGCAATATTCCAAATGCACCAATGTGTAAAGTCTTTAATTATATGTGTGGTGTCCTCTAATGTTATGGCTATTGTTTTTGCTTTTGGCGATAAATTATGTATTATAATTTCAGGCGAAATATCTTTTCCGCGCCCCGTATATTCAATAGGGAATTTGCCGCCGTTTTCTAACCCTACAATACTAAATTCCAGAAGTGAATAGTTTTGTATAGCGATATTTTTCATTTTTGCTCCTTGTCGTTTATCGTTTAAGTATTCGCAACTTTATTCTTTCGAGATAGCGCCTGTTCTTTTTCAAGAGAGCAATATCAAAAGGTTTACCGTGCGCGGGGTAGATTGCTTTTATCTTTTCATTGTCGATTAACTTGTCCCAAGTGTGTTTATAATCGTCAAGATTTTCAACAAAAATAATGATTTTATGTTTGCTCGGAAAACCGTTCATCGCCGCATCGCCGCAAAATAAAGTTCCGTCGTCAAACAATAAACCCATTTGGTCGTCCGTATGACCTTGTAAAAAAACTATTTCGGCGTTTATTCCGTAAGTGCGTAAATTATCAATATTTTCACAATCAATAGTTTTATGACTTTGTAAATTCACAATCGGAAAGGTGTGTTCGCCTTTCCCCATTAAGCGCATAAATTTACAAAACAAGTATGCCCGCAGAGTAGTACACCCGCCTACAAAGCGATTGTGCCCCTCTGAAAACCTATTTTTACTTAACAAATTAGTTATTAAAGTTATGTGCGGAAAATTATTTAACAGTTCGGCTAAAAAGCCTATATGGTCGTCGTGGGCGTGTGTAATAAATACATATTTTATTTGTTCCTTTTGAATACGGTGTTTAGATAGATTTTTAATAAAACGTTTATATCCGTTTGAATAGCCCGTGTCGATTAACAAAAATCCGTCGTTTAATTCGACCAAATATTGATTTACAACTCTATTTCCCAAGTTTAATATTTTCATTTTCTTTAAGTCCTTTAAGAAGTATGCCAACACCGACATTAAAACTGTCTCTTATAGACACAGAATTACCAAAACTATCGTGCTGAACTAAATAAACATAACCTTGTAAAAAACTGCGGAATACTCGTATAGTATGAACTTCGTATTTTTCACTTAAATTATAGGCGGATAACACTTGCCGTATAGTTTCTATTAAGCCGCTTGTAGCCGCTATTGTTTCTTGCGATATATGCTGGTTATAAGATTGCATAATGTTGAACAGCCCTAAATGTTCCAATGTAAAATTCAAATATGCGGCACACATAGATTTAATAGCGTCGTCTTTTGATTTGCCGATTGCTGCTTGCATTACTCTATATTCAAGTTGTTTCCAACCGTAAAGCATAAGCGCAGTATGCAAATCAGATAAACTGTTAAAATGGTTATATAGAGAGGGTGAACGTACTCCCAATTTATCTGCCAATACTTTTAGAGTTAAATTTTCTGCGCCTATCTTATCAACTATTTCCATAGCCGATTGCAAAATTATATCTTTGGTTAATCCTATTCTTGACATTGTTTGCTCCTTATGATATATTATAAACTAATTCTAATTATATTTTATCTAATCAGATTAGTTTTGTCAAGTAAAAACATAGTTTTGTTATTCGCTTGTGCTTACCGTCTGGGGACGGAATACGCCGCCTTGACAAATTGTAAAGGGCGACGATTTATCTCCCGTAAGGCATAAAACCGTCGTCGCCTACGGCGCAAACCCTTGACAATTTGCCTGCGGCGGCATTTTTGGCTGGTTAAGACGGTAAGCACCAAAGCGAACAACAAAATTTTTAAGCCGCAGTCCGCACACACGCAGACAGCGCAAAGGAGCAGACAATGAACAAAAACGCAGTTATCTACGCCCGCTATTCCTCGCAAGGACAAAACGAGCAGTCTATTGAGGGGCAAATACGCATTTGCACCGAGTATGCCGAAAATCAGGGCTACACCGTTGTAAGGGTTTACACCGATAAAGCGCGTTCGGGAACGAACGACCACCGACCCGACTTTCAGAGAATGATTGCCGACGCGGACAGCGGCGCGTTCGAGCAAATCATAGTTTACAAATTTGACCGTTTCGCCCGTAACCGTGTGGACAGCATAATGTATAAAGCGCAATTGAAAAAGCGGTACGGCATACGGGTAGTTTCGGCAACCGAACCCGTCAGCGACGACGAGGGCGGCGAGTTCTACGAAATGTTTTTGGAGTGGAACGACGAAAAGTATTCGCAACGCCTTTCCAAGCGCGTACACGACGGGCTTGACACGAGCGTTAAAAACGGAACGTATTGCGGCGGGCATCTCATTTACGGGTATAAACTCATTGACACCGACAAGCGCGGCAACAAGGGCATTATACACCGCGTTGCCATAGACGAGGAACAAGCCGAAGTTGTCCGCTATATATTCACGGAATACGCGCTCGGAACGCCGAAAAAGGAAATCGCGGACGAGTTGAACAAGCGGCATATACTTTACAGGGGCAAACCGTTTACTTACCGCACGTTTGAAAACTGGTTACGAAACCGCAAATATACGGGCGACTGTATGCACGGAACGCGTGTTTGCGACCATACATACCCCGCTATCATAGATAAAGCCACTTTTGCGGCGGTGCAAAAGCGGCTTGAAAAGAACAAGATTTTAGCGGGTGCAAATTCGGCGGTAGAGCCGTACATACTCACGGGAAAAGCCTTTTGCGGCTACTGCGGCGACAGTATGACGGCGGGCGGCGGTACGAGCCACACGGGCGCAAAGCACTATTATTACGTTTGCCACAGCAAGCGGAAAGGCGGTTGCCGTAAATCGAGCGAGAACAAAAACAACCTTGAATTTACGGTTGCAAGCGCGGTTTACGACTTTTTGAGCAAACGGGAAAATTCCGAGCTTGCCGCGCAAGACACGATAAACTATTACGAAAAGCGCACGGGCGAGGACAGTTTGCGGAGCATAGAGGCGCGAATACGCCACGCGCAAGACGAGGCGGAACAACTTACAAACGCTTTTATACTGGCGCGGAACGATATGCTACGGGCTAATATAGAAAAGAAAATGCAAGAGATTGAAATACTTATAAAAGACCTATCGGCAAGCAAGGCGCAAATCGAGCTTGAACGGGGCAAGAAAATCACAAAAGAGAAAATCATTGACTTTATCGCGGAAATGTTGAAAGGCGACCCCGCAGACAAGGAATACCAAAAGACACTCATTGACAATCTTGTTTACAAAGTGTTTGTGTACGACGACCATATTATTACATACCTAACTTTCGGCAACGAAAAGGACATTAAAGAAATAAGCCTTGCCGATAACGACAAGGCTATTGACGAATTAAAGGTTCAACCTTTATCGTCTTTGGTGCCGGAGGCCGGACTCGAACCGGCACGAAGTTGCCCTCGAGGGATTTTAAGTCCCTTGTGTCTACCAATTCCACCACTTCGGCTTATAAAAATTATTTAATTTGGAGGCACCACCCAGATTCGGACTGGGGATAAAGGTTTTGCAGACCTCTGCCTTACCACTTGGCTATGGTGCCATTTATGTTTATCTTTTGGTGGGAACAGTAGGACTCGAACCTACGACACCTTGCTTGTAAGGCAAGTGCTCTAGCCAACTGAGCTATGCTCCCATCTGGAGCGGAGGACGGGATTCGGACCCGCGACATTTGCCTTGGCAAGGCAACGCTCTACCACTGAGCCACCCCCGCATAAATAAGCACTTTATTAATGCTTATTTAATATACCAAACACTGAGAGAATAGTCAACAATTTTTTTTAATTTTTTTAAAAATTTTTATAAGCCTTAAATTTTAATGGTTTTTTACTTTAGTTTTGCTTTTATTTTTTATTATTTTCTTATTAATCTATGTATTAGGTTAAAATTTTAATATTTTTAACTATATTTATTTATATTATTTTATTTACTAAATTGTTAATATTATTTTTAAAAATTTTGTAATAAAAAAAGAAGGGGGAAAACAATTTTTTCCTACCCTACTTTTTTTGTAAAAGATTAAATATTTTAGTAATCTTAAATTAAAAGAAAATTAAAAATAAATAATCTTTTAAAAGGATTTTTTCAAGTATTTACAATTCTAATGCTAATAAATTATCTACCACATTCAGAATTGTTACTGGCACTATTTCTAGCGTTTCTACTTGAATTCTTTTTTGATGCTTTTTTCATAATTAAAAACACCTCCTTTGTTATTTAGCAATTTAATTTTTGTTTTATTCTTTTTAAATAAACAACACCAATATAAATTGTTTATTTTTTACTATAATGCATATTAATAAAATTCGGGCTTTTATGTTTTATAAACTAAAGTAAAATAAATTATTATAGACAATTTAAAACCATGATAATAAACAAAACAATTCTTAACTTTATTATAATTAATAATTTTAAAGACTTTTTGTTAATAAGTTTTTAAATGCTTATGTACTTAAAATACTAAAGATACAATATAAAAACTATAAAAGACATTTTAATATTTTTTGCAAAATAACTAAAAGTTAAAAAGAATTACTGCAAAACAAAAGTTAATTGCTATAAATAGTTTTAACAATTTTTTAAATATAATACATATTTACTGTTTACAAATTATTCCAGTAGCAGTTTATGTTTTCATCAACCAAAAGTTCCCCATAAGTAGTTTTTATTGGTTCGGTGCGTTTTAAGGTATTAAAAGCATTTATTAATTTATTTAGCTTTCTATCAAAATTATTAAAGATATTTTCAATAACAAGAGATATTCCATAAGAACGCAAACTAGTAGTAATTTTTAAATTTATTGTGTCAACACCTTTTTCTTTAATAATAATATTACTACAAAAATTAGCAATATTAACACTAGAAGATAAATAGTTATCTAGAATAGTTGGCATATTAGAAATACAATCTAAAACCATATTATTTTCTTTTAAATTTTGTCCAGCTTCATATACTTCAGGTAAAACATTAAAAAAACTGAAAAAATCTCTATTTTCTTCCAATTCGGTAACTACCAAAATCTGAGTTAATTTACTAGTATTTATTTGAAGTTTAGACTTTATTTCCAGTAATTTAAAATCATTGTCAAGTAAATAAATTTTATCAGCACTTTGAATATAAAATACGGGTCTTCTTTCACAAGCACTAACTAAAAGTTTATTTGGAAATTTAATTTCTATTTTTTTTAATTTTAAATAAGGATTTTTTTGCTCCAAAGAAGATATGTAGGAAGATTTATCAATTAGAAAGACTAAATTTCCATAATCAAATTTTGTAGTAGAAAGAATTGAATTTATTTTCTCGTTAGTATTAAAAACAGAGTTGTTTTTTATATTAACAACTCTTGTTTCTTCATCATCAAAAAAGATTATTTCTACAGTTTTAAGTTTAAATACTTGAGAAGAAAAGATACTTAAAAAAACAATTATGCAAATAATGCTAAAAATTAATAGCAGTCGTCTATTTTTTGTTTTCACTTTTACAAAAGTCCTTTTATTAAAAATATAATTAAAGTTCTTTTGTATCCCTCAAGTTTATTTTGTTTCCCTTTTTATATCGGCACCTAATAAATTAAATGCTTCCTCTAACTTTTCGTATCCCCTGTCTATGTTCTTTACTTCATTTAATATGGTTTTACCTTCAGCTACCATACCTGCAATAGTTAATGCTGCCCCTGCACGCAAATCATAGCATGTTACATCTGCACCGTATAATTTTTCCACTCCTGTAACAATTGCCATTCTGTCTCTTGTTACAATACTTGCTCCCATTTTTACAAGTTCGGGAACATGTTTAAATCGAGTTTCAAACAAGTTTTCAGTGATAATACAAGTTCCATTAGAAATTGCTTGCAAAATAAGTGCTTGAGGTTGCATATCGGTTGGAAAGCCTGGATAAGGTAAAGTTTCTATAGAACCAAAACTTTTTAATCTTCCGTTTGTTCTTTGCCTTATGGTATCATCTTTTATATCAATTATACAACCAGAATTTTTAAGTTTTGTTATTAATGAATAAATATGCTCATAATCGACATTTTTTATTGTTATATCTCCCCCACAAGCTGCTCCTGCTAATAAATATGTACCTGCAATAATTCTATCGGCAATAGGTGTATACTCTACAGAACCTAGTTTTTCAACACCCACAATGGTTATAGTATCACTTCCTGCTCCTGATATTTTTCCACCCATGCTATTTATAAAATTCTGTAAATCAACAATTTCTGGCTCTTTTGCGGAATTAAATATTTTAGTAGTTCCTTTTGCTAGTACTGCAGCCATCATGATATTTTCAGTAGCCCCAACACTTGGATAGTCTAGGTGAACATTTTCACCAATTAAGTTTGTTGCTTCTCCTTCAATAAAGCCAAATCTTTCAACAATTTTTGCATTAAGTGATTTTAAACCTTTTAGATGTAAATCTATAGGTCGTGAACCTATATCACAACCTCCTGGATATGTAACTAAAACTCTTTTTAACCTACTAAGCATAGGTCCTAATAAAAATATTGAAGAACGAATTTTTTTTGCAAGTTTTTGTGGGATTACATAATTATTTATGTTTGTACAATCTATTATAAGTGTTCTATTTTCTTCTCTTGTAACTTTGCAACCCAGACTTACTAAGATATCTAACATTTTATCGATATCATCAAATTTAGGGTAATTATGCAAGCAAACTACTCCACTTGACAAAACACACCCTGCTAAAATGGCTAAGTATGAATTTTTTGCACATGGCACATCTATAACGCCATTTAAAGTATTTCCTCCATTAATTATAAATTTATCCATAGTTTCTCCCTGATATTACATTTTATGGGAAACTCGTAATTTATGTTAATAAAAAAGAACCTGTAAATTTTATTTACACAGTTCTTTTATTTTACATTAAGTTAACTATAATTATATGCTTTATATGCTTTTTTTGTTTCTTTTTAATAATTTAAAATTAAATTTAAATTTCGAAGAGTTATCAGTTTGCTCTATAATACTTGTCTGGTTTTGTTTATTAATATTTAACAATATTCCTATAGCAGACATAAAAACAACAATTGAAGTGCTTCCTGAACTTATAAAAGGCAAAGGCAATCCTGTTGGAGGTATCATACCAGTAACAACACAAATATTAAGCATAGTTTGTACAGCAATAACTAAAATAATGCCACTAGCAAGATAACACCCAAACCTATTTTTTGAATTTAAGGCAATTTTTATTCCAGTTACTATTACTAATAAATATATTAATAATATGCTTACAGCACCTATTAATCCTAGTTCTTCAGCAATAACTGCAAATATAAAATCACTTTCCGCAAAGGGTAAAAATAGAAATTTTTGTCTTGAATTAAATAATCCTACTCCAAAAATTCCTCCTGAACCTATTGAAAAAAAGGATTGTACAAGTTGATATCCCTCACCTTTAGGTGAAGCCCAAGGATTAATAAAAGCAAGAAGTCTATTAAATCTATAAGGTTCAATTATAATTAACACAGGAACCAACAAAAGAGCAGGAATCAAAAGCATCATAAAATGTTTAAAAGACATTCCACCTATCATCATCATTAAAACCATTACTATACCTACACACATTGTGATAGACATGTTTGGTTCTAAGATTATTAATAAACACATTAATCCGCCAACTATTAAAACAGGAAAAATACCTTTAAATGTTTTAACTTTGGAATGATTTTTTGCTAAATAACTAGAAGCAAATAATACAAGTGTAAATTTAGCAATTTCACTAGGTTGAATAGTAAATCCTGGTAGACTTATCCATCTTCTTGCTCCGTAATTTTCTACACCTATACCATTAACAAATACTAATACTAGCAGAACGAAACTAACAATAAGTGCTATAGGAATAAATTTATGTAATTTATTATAGTTAAATTTACTTAATAAAAACATACAAAAAATTCCTAGAACAATACCAACTAATTGTTTAATTAAAAAGAAGTACTGATTATTATAAGTTTTTTTTGCTGAATAAAAACTTGCACTATATACCATTAAAGCACCAAATATTACCAAAAATAATATTGCAGAAATTAAAATGATTTCATTTTTATTTGGTTTTGTTTTTAACTTAAATAGAAGTTTCTTCATAGTAACCTTTAATATAACTTAAAAATTTTTCGCCTCTATCTTTATAATTTTCAAATTCATCAAAACTAGCAGAGGCTGGTGACAACAATAAACTTTGTCCATTTTTTAATTCCTTGCATGCTTGTAAGGTTGCTTGTTTTAATGTGTCAAATTGTTCTACTTCCCTATTATTTCTTTTACCAGCTAAAACTATTTTATCACCTACCTGACCACAAGAAATTACCTTTACAACATTTTTAGGTAGGTGTTTAAATACTTCATCATATTCATATCCTTTGTCACTTCCACCTAAAATTAAAATAATACCATTCTTAAAGGAGTTAACTGCTTGAATTGTTGAATCTATATTTGTAGCTTTACTATCATCATAAAATTCACAATTATCATGTTCATAAATTTTTTGTATTCTATGAGGTGAAGATAAGAATTCATGCAAAGCATTAGTTATACAATTATTACTAATTTTGTGGAATTTAGCAAAACATATACTAGCCATAATATTTTCTAAATTATGGTTCCCCAACAAAGTTGTATCATGTATAGAACAAACAAATTCTTTCTTTTTGCCATTTGAAAAATATATTTTGTCATCTTCAACATAGCAACCTTTATCAACCTTTTTAAAACCAAATTCGTAAACATCAAATAGATTTTTTAGGGTTTTAAAAAAACTAAAATTTTCTAAAATAAGGTTTGAATTTACAACCACTTTTTGTCCTTTTTTTAGATTAGAAAATATCTTAAATTTTGTTCTTTTATACTCAGCAAAATTTCCATGACGACTAATATGGTCACAACTAATATTTAAAATGGCACATTCTTTGGGGGTAAATTTGCTTATAGCCTCTAATTGAAAACTACTTACTTCACAAATAAAGGTTGTCCTGCGAGGCACTTTATTAACTTTGCTGCATAACGGGCAACCTATATTTCCAACCAATTCACTAGGCTTTTTTGCCTTAGAAAACATAGTTTCTATTAGCCTAACAGTTGTAGTTTTTCCATTAGTTCCTGTTACAGCAATTATGTCATTTTTACAATTTCTATACCCTAGTTCAAGTTCACTTATAACTTCAATATTTTTGCGTTTTGCTGTTACAAGAAATTTATCTCGTATGGAAATTGAAGGACTTATTACTATTAAATTTAAAAACTCAAGTAGGGAAATATCCAATTCTTTTAGAATAAAAATATTTAATTCATTTTGAGTTTTCTCTTGTATATTTAATCTTATTTGTTCATTACTATCAAATAAGTAGAATTTATCTTTTTTATTATATAGAAGTTCCAAACTAGCTAGTCCACTTTTTGCAAGTCCATAAATTAATATATTTTTTTGTTTCATAATCCCCTCAACAATAGGTAACTTGTTATAGCAAGCATAGTTGTTATAACTATATATATGAAAACAATTTTAGTTTCATACATACCTTTATGTTGAAGATGATGATGAAAAGGAGCCATTAAAAATATTCTCTTTTTTGTTCTCTTATAATGCAAAACTTGTATAATAACTGAAACAGCAGAAACTACAAACATAAGTCCGATAATAACAATATATAAGCTTGTCCCATTAAGACAACAAACAACAGCAGCCATTCCTCCTAGGGCAAGAGAACCTGTGTCTCCCATAAATATTTTAGCAGGATAAAAATTAAATACTAAAAATGCTAATACTGCTCCCGATAAACTCCATAAAATAATATTCAAATTTTGCATTTGATTTATGTATTCACCTTGTAGGGCTGAAGAATAAAAATTTAAACAAAATTCTGTTATTAATGCAATTGCTATAAAAAATACAAAACTTACTCCCCCAGCAAGTCCATCTAAGCCATCTGTTAAATTAACACTATTTGTTGTTGCCAAAATAACAAATACTACAAAAGGAATAATAAAAATTCCTAAATCAATTTTATTTAAAGTAAATGGTAAATAAATTTCTGAGCCTAGCAAATTATTTCTATAAATAAAAACCGCTACAATAATTGCCAACACTACTTGAAATATTATTTTTTGATAAGGAAGCAATCCTAGATTTCTTTTAAATTTTATTTTAATAAAATCATCTAAAAATCCTATTACTCCATAACCTAAAAAAATAACAAGAGTAAGTAAAGGAATTGTAAGATTTGATTTAAAGAAAAACAAACTTACTAAAATAGTAGGTATTATAAAAATTATACCGCCCATAGTAGGTGTTCCTTGCTTTGAAGAATGTTCTGTAACATAATTTAAAATATTTTGACCAAATTTTAATTTCCTTGTGAACATTATTACTAATGGAGCAAAAATAACAGCTATTAAAAAAGTTATTAAAAATACTAGTAAATTCAATATCCTATTCTCCCCTATTGCAAGTTATATATATAGTATATAACTTGTAAATTAAATTTATTATAAGTAAAAAATAAAAAGGTAAGATTTATTATTAAAATATTTTTTACCTTTTTACTGTTAATTTATTTTAATCTACAATAAATATTTATTTAAATTAAATACTTTTTAAGTACATTTTTATCGTTATATTTATGTTTTATTCCATTTATTTCTTGATAATTTTCAGCACCCTTGCCTGCAATTAATATAATATCATTAGGCTTTGCTTGTTCTATTGCCTTTTCAATTGCCTTTTTTCTATTTATTTCCACTTCAAAAGGTTTATTTTTAATGCCTTTAATGATATCGTTAATAATATCTTGTGGCTTTTCATATCTAGGATTATCATTTGTTAATATAATTTTATCACTATAAATGCTTGCTACCTCTCCCATTTTAGAACGTTTTAGTTTATCTCTATTTCCACCACAACCAAATACTGTTATAATATTTCCTGCCTCTTTAATATCTTTTAAATTTAGTAGTACTTTTTCAAGCCCATCTGGAGTATGAGCAAAATCTATAATTGCTGTTGCTTGACAAGATAATTTATAAGCATTCATTCGACCTTCAATTAATGAAAGCTCTTTTATTGATGAAATTATGCTATTATTATTAATTCCAAGTTCTTTACAACAAATAATTGCCCCCAAAAGATTATAAACGTTAAAAAGACATGGCAGAGGACTATTAATAATTAATATATCATCCTTAACATTTGCAACAAAACTTGTATTATGTAAATTTAAGTTAATATCTATTGCAAAACAATCAGCAGGATTATCTAAAGCAAAGGTTGTCATATTTGTATTAATCAATTTTTTAAATAATTTTCCATAATCATCATCAGTATTCAAAATTATATGTTTACAATATGATTTATTTAAAAATTTTAATTTAGCCAAAGCATAATTATGCATTGTTTTAAAATAATCTAAGTGGTCCTGTGTTAAATTTGTAAAAAGTCCTACTTCAAATTTTAAACCTTTTAATTTATTTAGTGCAATAGCATGAGCAGAAACTTCCATAACTACATATTCTATACTGCTAGTATTCATATCGTTTAATATATAAAATAGTTCTACCGTATCTGGAGTTGTTAAATTTAATGGAAGCTTTTTTTTACCAAAAAACACACCATTAGTTCCTATTAAACCTGCTTTTTTACCACTTTTGTTTAGGATATTATAAATAATATGAGTAGTTGTTGTTTTGCCATTTGTGCCAGTAACACCAATAAATTTTAATTTTTCTTTAATGTTACCAAAAAAGTTATTACATATTTTTGGCATAATATTTCTTGTTTTTTTAACTAAAATTTGTGGTAAGGGAGATTGAACAAACTTCTCTACAATTAATGCTACTGCTCCTTTATCTTGTGCTAAATTAATAAAATCATGCCCATCATTATTTACTCCTTTAAAGCAAAAAAACAAAAAACCTTCTTGAACATTATCTATTTTTTGACTTAATCCCTTAATTTCAACATCAATTGAACCCCTGACATCTAAATATTTTATACCTTTTAATAATTCTTTAAGTATCATAAAATTACTTCCGATTTTAAATTTTTTATATTGCTTTTGTATTTTTTTGTTTTTTTCTTATGAATTTTATGAACTTTTATCTTTAAAACTATTAAAATCTATTTTAAATATTTTTTTTAGATATTTAATTTAAAAATAAATAATTAGTTTGTATTAATAAGTAAAGTAGCAGACTGTTTTATTTTAGTAAAAGGTGATGGAAATTGACTTTTAATTATGCTTCCTTCACCTGAAACCTCATAATTAACTTTCATTTTATCTAAAATTACAAGAGCCTGAGTTAAAGACTTTCCTACCAAATCTGGCATTTCAATTTCAGGAACTACTATGGAATTAGAAACCTTTTGTATATTTTTATATTCAATAATACCTTCAAATATTTCTTTTGCGTATGGTTTTGCAACAACACTTCCGTAATATTGACCAGAACTTGCTTCATCTACACAAAGGAGCAAAGCATATTCTGGTGTATCTCCATTATTTAAAAAGCCAAAGAAACTAGAAACATATTTACCTGATTCAATTTTTCCATCTTCTCCGTACTTTTGTGCTGTTCCTGTCTTTCCAGCAACCTTATAACCCTCAACAAAGGTCATTTCTCCAGTTTTTGATAAACTCATTTCAAGTAGATATTGCATTTGTTTAGAAACTTCACTTGTAACATTCTTACCACTAATTAAATTTATGTTATTAAATATGATATTGCCATTATTATCATAATAATTTTTTAATAAATTTGGTTGACGCAATGTGCCACCATTAATAACTGAACAAATAGAATTAGTTAATTGCAATTCATTAACAGCGATAGACTGACCAAAAGCTATACGTGCTAAATCTACAGTTTGAACTTTTTCTTTGTCTATCATAATGCCGCAACTTTCACCTGAAATATCAATACCTGTGTTTCTGCCTATACCATAACTTGTTAAATAAGAATATAATTTATCCTTACCTAGTCTCATAGCTAAATCCATAAAACAACAGTTACAAGAATTTTGTACGCATTCTACTAAGGTTTGATTACCATGTCCTGTTGTTTTCCAACATTTAATTTTTTCGCCATCAATAATCCTATAGCCTGGACAATAAAATGTTTCATTAATATTTGTTAAATTTTCTTCTAAAGCAGATGCTAAGGTAAATATTTTAAATGTTGAGCCTGGTTCAAAAACATCATTTACTATTGTGTTTTTTGTAAGTTTCATAAGATTTTCTACATCATCACGAGGTACATCATTTAAGTCAAAAGAAGGACTTATTGCCATAGCAATTACTTCTGAGGTATTTGGGTCAAGAACAACCGCAGAAACTTTTTTAGGATTATGGTCGCTGATGGCTTTTTCTAGCACCTTTTCAACTATATTTTGAATATTAATATCTATAGTAAGAGTTAAATTAAGCCCATCTATAGCTTCTACATAATAATTAAGTGAATCATTAAGAGTAATTCCAACAACATCACTTTGAGTTAAATACTTTCCATTAGTGCCAGAAAGCACTTTATTATAATAACTTTCAATTCCACTTTGTCCTACACTATCACTTGTTAAATACCCTAAAACTTGTGATAATAATTTACCATATGGATAATGTCTTGTAATATTTTCACTAATGTAAACACCCTTTAATCCACGTTTTGCAATTTTCATGGCAACATCTTCAGGTATATTTAATTTTATTAAACTTTCTGAAATAAAAACATCTTTAACTTTAGAGTAAAGTTTATCAAAATCAAGATTAAGAAGTTCAGATAAATAATTTGCAGTTACAATAGGTTCATCAACTTCTTTAGCCCTAATATAAACATCATAAGAGGTATAACTAATTGCTAGAATATTACCATTAATATCGGTAATTTGGCCCCTTTTAGCTTTTAATGGTAGTGAACGTACCCACTGATCAACAGCCTTAATTTGCAAGGTTTGGCTTGTCCCAACTTGTAAAATAAAAAGTCTTATAAACATTGCACAAAAAATAAAGGCCACTACCAATAATATGGATAGTAACCTCTTTTGTAAAGATAATGTTGAATACTCTAATTTTGGTTTTTTAATAACTGCCTCCAAATAACTGATTTAAATATGTACAAATTTTATCAAACCAGTTTGTTTGTAACATAGTATTTTTGTAATTAACATTTTCTTTATAATTTATATTATCTTGTATTTGAATTGTATTTGAATTATCAAAAACAATATTATTATTTTCTTCCACAGGCTGAGAAGTATTTATATTATTGTTTGGAATAGAATTTGCAGAAGAATTTAAAGTTAATTCTAAAGATTTAATTACAAAAACATTATATATAAATAATATGCAAAGCAATACAGCAATAGAAGTAAAAGTAAAAAATAATGGTTTATTGGCTAAACTAAATTTGCGTTTAACGTTAACCTCTTCTATTTCTTCATCTTCACCCCATACCATATTATCCAAAAATTCATTAGGTTGAAGTTCAAGTTCAAAGGCAGTGTTATTTTTACTTGAAATATTTTGCTCTTGTTCATCATCAAAATCAGCAATTTTTCTATTACTTAATTCTACGGAAGAATTATCTACTTCTTCAAAACTTTCTAACTGCTTTGTAGAAAATTCATCAATATCATAAATTTTATCAAAATTTATATCATCTATTTTTGCAATTTTTTCTTCAAGCAATATATCGTTTCTCGTTTTAGTATCTAGCATAAATATTTTTCTTCCTCCTTTTTATCTTATTAAAGTTTTTCTATTACTCTAAGTTTACTTGATGTACTTCTAGAATTTTGTTTTAATTCTTCTAAGTTTGGTGTTAAAGGTTTTTTATTAATAATTTTAATTATAGGTTTATGGTTGCATACACATACTGGGAAGCTTTTAGGACAAATACAACCTGTGGCATTTTCTGTAAAACAGTTTTTTACTAGTCTATCTTCTAATGAATGAAATGATATAATACAAAGTCTGCCGCTAGGTTTTAAAACTTCTATCATATCAGATAAAGCAAATTTTAAACTATCTAATTCTCCATTTACTTCTATTCTTAAAGCTTGAAAAGTTTTTTTAGCAACACTTCCTCCCTTATGCAAAACTTTACTAGGCACACTGCTTTCTATAATTTTTACTAATTCTCCTGTCCTTTCTATAGGTTTAATTTCTCTAGTTTTTAAAATATTTCTTACTATGCTTTTTGCAAAATTTTCCTCACCATATTCGTAGAGTATTTTTAATAACTCCTTTTCAGAATAATTATTTACTATTTCTTTTGCGGTTAAAGTTTGATTTAAGTTCATACGCATATCAAGTGGAGCATCTTTTGAATAACTAAATCCTCTTTCTACTTCATCAATTTGATAAGATGACACACCTAAATCTGCAAGAATACCATTAACTTTTTCTATGTTATTATCGTATAAAATATTTTTTAAATTTTTAAAATCATCATTTATTAATATTACTTTACACTTAACATTTTTTAATCTTTCCCTGCTTACTTCAATTGCAGTCTTGTCTTTATCTATCCCTATTAATAACCCTTCTTCATTTAATTTCTTAGCTATTTCTAAACTATGCCCTGCACCACCTAAAGTGCAGTCTACATAAATACCATTTGGTGAAATATTAAGATTATTAATACATTCTGACAACATTATTGGAACATGCTTAAATTCCATACTCACCTAATTGAGATAAAATTTCTTCAAAATTATTTTTAGTATTAGATTGATAATCTTGCCATTTCTCATTAGCCCAAAGTTCAATTCTTGTTCCCACACCTATAAAAACAACATCTTTTTCTATATTTGCGAAATTTTTAAGATTTGCTGGTAATAAGAACCTCCCCTGATTATCTTCTTCAATTTCCATTGCTGAAGAAAACAACAATCTTAAAGGCATTTGTAGTTTACTATCAAACATAGGCAGACTATTAATTTTTTCTAGAACATTATCAAATTGTTTTTTAGTAACAATAAATAGGCAACCATCGTTACCTTTAGTCAAAACTAAGCCACAATCTAAGTCTTTTTTAAACTTTGGTGGTATTCTTAGTCGATTTTTATTGTCTACACTATGTTTAAATTCGCCTAAAAACATTTTGAATTACTTATTCTTCCCCCTTACACCAAAAGTGTAGCACAATTTTCAACCACTTCCAACCACTTTTAACCACTTTTTAATTATTTTTAATATTTTTTTATTATTTTTATAATTTTAGCCTATTCTTTATTGTTTTAATTGTGCAAATTGCACAAAAAAATAACCCTCATATATGAAGATTATTTTATTAAATATGTATCAATTATTATTGCTTTTTTTATTGATATTTATATAAAAAGATGAAACTTTATAAAATTAATTATATTATTTTAAAATATTTTAAAAATTTATATATGATTTATTTTTGAATTTCCATTAACTTATTACCTACTATATCGCAAGAAGTTAAGTAATAATTAACATGGTTTATTGTTAATATTTTCTTAATATTTGGTATCTTTCCATGCAAATGTCCAAAAACCACGGTATCTACTCCATAACTTTCTATTAAATTAGTAAAGGCTGTTGGATTATAATTTCTATCATAAGGAGGAAAATGAAGCATGCAAATAATTTTTTGCCCTCGTGTTTGCTTTGATTTTGCATCTTTAAGGGATAATTCCAAACGAATTAATTCTCTATCAAATATTTTTTTATCTTCTCCATTATTTAATTTTGAATTATCTACTATCCAGCCACGAGTACCACAAAAAATATAATCACCTATTTCTAAACTGTCATTTTGAATAGCATAAACTTTTTCAGGTAATATATTTCTAACCTTACTAATTGTACTCCACCAATAATCATGGTTGCCTCTTAAAAGAATTTTTGTGCCTTTTAAATTTCTTAATATTTCTATGTCTGGAATAGCATCTTCTAATTTCATAGCCCAACTTAAATCACCAGCAAGTAATACAATGTCATCATCGGTAACTTTTTCCTTCCAATCATCAATTATTTTATCTAAATAATTATCCCAAACTGGTCCAAAAATATCCATAGGTTTAGGATTATTTATAGATAAATGTAAATCTGATATTGCAAATATCTTCAAAGACATATCTCCTTTATTTTTCATTATACTTTTTTTAGGTTATCTTGTCCAGTTTTTATTTAGCTCAATAATTTATAAAATGCATTACTATTAATAAACATAGAATTATAAAATAATAAATTTTTCTTAGTAATTTGATATCGATAATAAAACATTAATAAAAACCACAACTCTAGAATATTGTGGTTTTTATAATTATTAATTAATAATTGTGTTAATATGAGATAAAAAGTGATTTTTTGAAATTAAATTCTTTGGTTTTGAATTGCAGTTGGGAATATAGGTAATTCAAATACACCACTGCAAACTTCTTGAGTAAATTCTTGTGCTTGAGGTGGAGTACAATATCCGTAACTTGGAACTAAAATTTCAGCTTGAGATACTACTCTTGTAATGAGAGTAACACAAGCACTTATAGAAAAGATATTATCACTTACCCAACTTCCCATAGGGCTTGATAATGCTCCAAAAACTTCTATTCTATAAGGAACTATTGATGGTTGTGGAATGAATAAGATAATATCATTTGGAATTGATATTGTAGATTCTCCTGTTCCTGTAACACCATTTGCATCTGTATATGTTACAAGAATAGGCACAACAGCATCAAACGAAACTCTAGCGAAATTAGGTTTATCAGCTAGTCTTTCAACGGTTAAATTTGTGATTTGTGTTTCTCCATTTGTAACAGCACTTACAAAAGTAAGTGGAGTTGTTGGATTTGCAGGATTTTGATTTGTTAATGTTATTTGAACATTAGCCTCCTGAATTTGACGCATTCCTGCATCTAGTACTTTATCTACCTGAATACAGGCTTTTTCACATAATCCGTTAAGTGGATTACCACTCATCGCACCAGGTGCACAACCTGTTGTACGATTACAAGTGTAAAATGACATTTAAAAAATACCTCCTGTGTTTTTACTTTTTAAGAAGATTATTACTTTAAAAGTCGTAGGTCTTCTTAAATAAACCTTTTTTATGTACTCTTTATTTTAAAAAAAGATTTAACTATAAAATAATATGCAAGAAATACTTTTATTGTGTTATTTAGTTTTTATACTCTTAGTTTAAACGTTAATTGGCACATAATTTTAACGTTTTATAGGTAAAATTATTAATTAAAATAAAAAAGTTATAGTATATTTACTATAACCATTTAATATAGCATAATAATATGCATTATTTTAATAATTTAAAACATATTTGAGGAAATAATAATATTTATTAGCAAATTATATAAAAAATTTTGATAAGAATAACTATATTAGTTTTTATAAAGTATAAATATAATTTTTGCTTTTAACTAATAATTACCTTTTAAAACTTTATATATATTTTTCTAAGATTTTATTAAAAAAAAATATAATAAGAATTTTAAAAGAAAACTTAAACTAATATTCATTTTTTTAATTATTCATAATCTTGTGAATTTATTCTATCTATAATTATTGCTCTATTTTTACCACCAACTGCAATAGTTACCATATCCCCTTCCTCAAAGAAAATATTACTGTATGCGGTATATTGTTTATCATCTGCTTATATTATTACTCTATATGTAACACCTAAAATTCTTATGGTATGTCTTCTTTCACTACCGCCAGTACTAGTGGAACTTGAATAAAGGAAGCCTTGACTTTTCCAACAAGTTTTTGATAATTTTCTAGTTTTTCTTCACAAACCTTTATAGACCTTTTTTCAAGAATTTTCTTAATAACTAAAGAAATTAAAATTGTTCCTGCAAATAGTCCAAAACAAATATAAGTTCCAATATTAATGCCTAAAAAGGCAAAAATCATTATAAAGGCAAAGTCCGTCATTAAAAAACCAAAAAATAACCAACCCAAAATTTTTTCTTTAAAAGTTGAATTTTTATAATTATTTGATACATGCCCTGCTAGATACTTAGCATATTTTCTATTACTTTGATAGCCATAAGAGGAATTTACTTCTTCTATTTTTTCATTTTCTTCTTTTTGACTAGAGGATATTTTTTCTCTTTTTTCTTCTCTGCTATTATTTAGGTCCAATCGGCCAGTTATCATTAATATTAAGCCAATAACTACTATTAAAAACATAGTTACAGGCATTCCAATTATCCATATCATACTACTTATAGAAGAAAGTTCACTATTATCAGTTAAATTACCTATAATAAATAATAACAAACCTAAAACAATTGGGACTAAAACAAATAAACACTTTTACTTAATTTTTTCATTATAATATATCATCAAAATCAAAAATAAATTAGATCAAAAAATTAATTTAATCTATATATTGTATATTTATTTTGCGTTACATTTAATTTTTAGTAATTATAAAAAGAAATTATTCGGTTAAACTATTCTGCTGTTGCAGAATCATTATTATTTTCTTCTTCATTTTTTACAAAATGCTCAATACTATCCATTAATTCTTTATGCCCTTCTCTATCTTCAGAGGAGGTAATTATAATATCTTTTCTATTTAGGCCTAATTTAGAACAAATAATATTTAACTGATTAAAAACTTGAACTCTAGATAAAGTATCTGTTTTAGTTACTATAACCTTAGTAGATATCCTATTAAAATATAGAAACTTTAACATTTGCTCATCTTGACTAGTAGGAGTTCTTCTTATATCTAAAAGCAAATAAACACATTTAAGTTTTTTACTAGTTTTAAGATATTCTTCTAAGAAGTCTCCCCAATTTGTTTTTATATTTTTACTAACTTCAGCATAACCATAACCTGGTAAATCTACCAATAAAAAGTTTTTATTTACTAAAAAATAATTAATTAATTTTGTTTTACCTGGGGTTCCTGAAGTTTTTGCAAGTTTTTTTCTTCCCGTTATAAAATTTATAAGTGAACTTTTACCGACATTACTTCTTCCTACAAAAGCTACCTCGTTATAATCACTATCTAAAAAGTTACTATCAGCAACACTTTTTACAAATTCAACGGATTTTATAACCATTTATTTCTTCCCCCCTTGTAAAACTATATTTTAAGCACTTTCTTCAGTTTTAATTTCTTCTACCTTTCTAACATAGGTAGGCTCATCAACGCCATTAATAAAGGCATCATCTAATACAATACTATCTATGGTTTTATCTCCTGGTGCTGAATACATAAGTTTTAGCATTCTATCTTCTAAAATCGTTCTAAGTCCTCTTGCACCTGTTTTTAACTTAAGAGCTTTTTTAGCAACTGCTCTTACTGCTTCTTCTTTAAATATTAAATTTATGCCATCCATATCAAGCATTTTTTTATATTGTTTAGTAATAGAATTTCTTGGTGTTGTCATTATTTCAACAAGAGCTTCCTCACTTAAATCATGCAAAGCAACTGTAATAGGCAATCTACCTACAAATTCAGGAATAAGACCAAATTTATTTAAGTCTTCTGGTTGAGTATTTTTAATTAAGTTATAAGTTTCTTCTTCTTTTGACAAAACACTAACTGAAGAGCCAAAACCTAAAGAAGCAGTACTTACTCTTTTTTCAATTATTTTATCAAGCCCAACAAAAGAACCACCACAAATAAATAATATATTTGTAGTATCTATAGAAATTGTTTCTTGTTGTGGGTGTTTTCTACCACCCTGAGGAGGAACATTTGCTATTGTACTTTCTAAAATTTTTAATAAAGCTTGTTGAACACCCTCACCAGATACATCACGGGTAATTGATCTATTTTCGCCTTTTCTTGCTATTTTGTCTATTTCATCTATATAAACAATTCCTCTTTCTGCCTTAGAAACATCAAAATCTGCATTTTGAATAAGTTTTAATAAAATATTTTCAACATCATCACCTACATATCCAGCTTCGGTTAAAGTTGTTGCATCACAACTAGCAAAAGGAACTTTTAAAATCTTTGCAAGAGTTTTTGCAAGTAAAGTTTTACCACAACCTGTAGGTCCTACAAGTAAAATATTACTTTTATCTAATTCTATTGGTTGTTTATCTTCTGCATTTTCTTTAATTTCTGCATTATAATTTATGCGTTTATAATGGTTATAAACTGCAACAGATAATACAACCTTTGCCTCATCCTGACCTACTACATATTTATCTAATTCTTCTTTTATTAAATGTGGTAGAGGTAAATCTATTTTTGTTTGACGAGAAGATACTTTCTCTTCTTTCATTATTTCACGACATACATCAATACACTCATCACAAATATAACTATCCGCACTAGGACTAGCAATTAACTTTTTAACTTCTGATTGGGACTTGCCACAAAAAGAACAATATAATTCTTTTTCCATTTTAAGTAACTCCTTTTTTTGTGGTATAATTTTTTACTTTTATTTTAAAATTTATCCCATGTTTATATATTATTTTTTCTTTCTAGTATAAAAGATATCATCTATTAATCCATATTCTTTTGCTTGTTCTGCGGTCATATAATAATCCCTATCGGTATCTTTTTGTACTTTCTTTAAATCTTGACCTGTTGCTTCACTTAATATTTGATTAATTTTATCTTTAATATGTTGAATATGGCGAGCTTGAATTTCGATATCACTAGCTTGCCCTTGTGCACCACCTAGAGGTTGATGTATCATTATTTCACTATTAGGTAAAGCATATCTTTTACCTTTTGTTCCACTTGACAATAGGAATGCACCCATAGAAGCTGCAAGTCCTATACAAATAGTTACAACATCACATTTTATATATTTAATTGTATCATAAATAGCAAGCCCTGCACTTACACTTCCCCCAGGACTATTTATATATAAACATATGTCTTTATCAGGATTTTTACCTTCCAAATATATAAGTTGTGCTACTACAATGTTTGCTGTAGCATCATTTATTTCACCTGTTAAAAAAATTATTCTATCTTCAAGTAATCTTGAATAAATATCATAACTTCTTTCACCTGTACTTGTTTGGTCTACAACCATAGGAATTAACATAATAAAGTAATCTCCTTTTTTAATAATTGATTTTAGAGGTAATAGTTATTATTAATAAATAATTTTAATTAATATTTTTATATCAAAAAATATAAAAACAAAAGTTAACTGTTTTTAATATTTAAGATTATATAATTAAAGATATTTTAAACTAAATAATCTATAACTAATAATTACCAAAACTAATCTATTTTATTATTATCTTTTAAAAATTTCATAAGTTTATTTAAAAGTAAGCTATTTTCAAAATAATTAAGTTGTTCTTCACCTAAAGTTTTCTTAATTTCAGCAATAGATTTCTTTTCACCTTTACTATTTTCATTAAACTTTTCTTCTAAATCTTTATCTGTAACTTTAATTTTTTCATTTAATAAAATTTGTTCTAAAACTAAACGAGTTTTTGCGGTTTTCTTTGCATCTTCTCTTCTTGATTTTTTAAGTTCTTCAAGAGTTGTACCTGTATAATTTAAATAACCTTCAAGATTTAATCCTTGATAAGCAAGGCGATATTCAAAGTCCTTAATATAATCTTCTACTTGATTATCTACCATAACTTCAGGCACATCAACTTTAGAGCTATCAACTATCATATCTACAAGTTTATTTTCAGCTTTGGCATCTTCTTCTTTTTGTTTTGCTGTCATTATTTTCTTTTTAGTATCTTCTTTAAGTTCTTTTAAAGTTTCAAATTCGCTAATTTCACTTGCAAATTTATCATCTATAACAGGTAGTTGTTTTTCTTTAATAGATTTAATAGTTACTTCAAAAACAGCAGGTTTTCCTTTTAAACTTTCTTCATGATAATCTTTTGGGAATGTAACTTTTACATCTTTTTTATCACCCTTTTTTAAGCCTACAAGTTGTTCTTCAAAATTATCAATAAAACTGTGAGAACCTATTTCTAAATCATAGTCCTCTGCTGTGCCACCATCAAATTTTACTCCATCTACACTACCTGAAAAATCTATTGTAACGGTGTCTTTTTGTTTAACTTCTCTTTCTACTTCTACAAATTTAGCTTGATCTTCTTGTTTATGGTGTAGTTCGTGCTCAATTTCTTCATCGGTTACTTTAATTTCTTCACGTTTTACAGTTAAACCTTTATAAGTGCCTAATTCAACTTCTGGTTTTACAACAAGTGTAAGTAGCATTTCAAGACCTTTTTCCCCTATTGATTTAATTTCAATATCAGGTGCAGAAACTGGTTGGACTTCCTTTTCCTTTGATAAAATTTCAAAATAGTAACGATAAAAACAACCATCTATTGCATCATCATAAAATAAAGATGAACCATAATTTTTTTCAAGAACCTTTCTAGGAGTATGTCCTTTTCTAAAGCCTTGAACATTATATTTTGACTTATTTTTTTCGTATGCACTTTGAACAGCATCTTCCCATTCTTTTTCATCAAGAGTGATATTAAATTGAACTCTTTTATCTTCTAGTATTTTTTTTGTGTATTTCATAATTTTCTCCCATTTTTATATTGCAAAAAATATTATACCAAAAAGTGTAAAAAAAAACAATAATAATAATCAAACAATTTGTAAATTTTGGCAATTTTTTATTTTTTAAAAAATAAAAAAAATTTTAATTTTGTTTGTTTTGATTATTATTTACTTTTTTATGTTTTTATAATATTTAAATTAATTAAGTTTTATTTAAAAAATAAAGAAAGATTTAAGAATATATTTTAAATCTTTTTAATTAAAAAATCATTTTTATTAATATAGACAAAGAAATTATAATAAGACCTACCCCAAATAGAGAAAACAATATAGTTGGAAATAATGCTGACAATTTAGAAAAAAAATTTTGTTTTAATCTAGTTCGAATTAAAGGTTTTGAACCTACAACATAAATATCTTCATCATAATCTATTTTAGTGGCATCAAATACATTTTCATCCTCATTTATATTGTCTACCAGTTTATTATAATGCTTCTTTAATTTAAATGCTATAAATAACAAAAGAACACCTAGTAATAAAGTGCCTATTAAAAGGCATATACTAGATAAAATTCCTAATAGTATTAAAATAAGGCAAATTAAAAAGCCTATTATAAATATTAAATTTTTTTTAAGAAAATTTTTCATATTATAAAACAAATGTAAAAACTACTATAATTACAATAAATATAAAAAGTAAAATCATAAACCAGCCATTGCGTCTTGACTGAGCATAAGTAAACGCAGAAAACAAAGTTGCAAATGCTGTTAGCCAGTATGCTGCTTGGTCAAACCAATAAGTATAATTCCCTTCTACATGAAAAACATTAATTAAAAGATACCTAACTACAAGAGCTGTTGCAACTATACCTAAAACTATAAACGATAATAAATTTGATATTCTTCGTGAATTCATTTTTTTCTCCTTTTTTTATGATAACATTTTATAAAAAAAATGTAAAATAAAAGTAATTCAAAACATAAATAATTATTTACTTAAATTAAATAAATAATAATTTAATAATTAATTTAATTTTTTAATCATAATTTCAAGGTTTTATTAACATACTTTATTTTACTAATTAAAAATGAAATCAAAAAACTAATAAGTATAGTTAAAATAACAACAGGTAATTTAAATCCATAGTCAATAACAAATATATTCATTAATAATAAATAAACATAGTCCAACACAACATAATGAAAAATATAAATACCCATGCTTTGACTGGCAAGTAAATAAATTAATTTAGAAGATTTTTCAGGACTATTAAACATACAAAGAATAAAAACAATAATAGTTATTAAAAAAGTAAAAACAGTTGAATATCCATGCCAAACAATATCACCTATATTAGCTAAGCTTCCGTAAAAATAATTTCCAAAAGTAAACAAAACTAATAATATTAATAGAAATATATTTGATAATATTTTGTTTTTTAATAATTTTTCTTTAATTTTTTCAGCATTAAATAATAAAATGCCACCTATAAAAAAATACCCATAAGAAAATAAAAATTTATCTATATTTATAAAAGTATATAAATTATTTATTTCATTTAAAAAATTAATTGCATCTATTTGAGTATAAACCATTTTATTTATCAAATTAATAAACATAAAAGAAATGGAAGGTAATGATGCTAAAATAACAAATAATGAGCAAAGAAAATAAAATAATCTTTTTCTTTTATCAAAAATTATTTTAAAAACAGGGAAAAAAATATATATAATCACTATTTGTAGTAAAAACCATAAGTGATTACTCCACCCAATTTTTAAAGTTACAACACCATATAAAAACTCTAAAAAACTATCTACCCCCCCCCACACACACAGGTATCTTAAATATAGAAATTATAAAACTCCAAAAATAAACTAAAATAAAGGTTTTAAAAGTTTTAAAATAATGCTTTTTTATATCTAAGGGTTTATTTAAAAGTATTGCACCATTAACCATAAAAAAGATAGGCACACATATTGTAATAAAAGAACAAAATAAATAATAAATATTTTGACTAATTGTTGAATTGTTTTGCAAAATTATTAACTCACCAAAACTATGATAAAAAACAACAAAAAACATAGCTAAAACTTTTAGCACATCTAAATAATTTTTACGATTATTTATTTCAACATTTGTATTCACCTTCTCTCCTAATATAGTGCAAAATTTAAAATTAAAATTTTTTATCATTATAATTTTTTAGATTAATTTATATTTTGTAAACTATGTTCATTTAAAAATTTTGTAAAATAATCAGGCAAAGGAGCTGTAAACTCCATTAATTCATTAGTTTCAGGGTGATTAAAAATTAATTTATGTGCATGCAAAAGTTGACCATTAAGATTAAATTTTTCATTTGGTTTGCCATATAATTTATCTCCAACAATTGCATGTCCCATATTTGCAGAATGAACTCTAATCTGATGAGTTCTTCCTGTTTTTAATTCATACTCCACTAAAGAAAATCCACTATTATAATCTAACACTTTATAATTAGTTATAGCAAGTCTACCCTGTCCACTTGGCACAACAAAAATTTTTTCATGTTGACTATTACCCCTTGCAAGATTGTTTTGGATAGTTCCCGTTTGCTTACTAAACTTACCATAAGTTACAGCAAGATAAATTCTATGACAAGTTTTATTTTGTATTTGTTTTTGTAAGTTTAAATGAGTAACATCATCTTTGGCAATAACTAATAAGCCTGAAGTGTCTTTATCTAGTCTATGAACAATACCTGGTCGTAAATCTCCGTTGATTCCGCTTAAGTCCTTTATATGAAACATCAAAGCATTTACAAGTGTTCCTGAACGCAAATTTCCTGCTGGATGAACTGTCATATTCTGAGGCTTATTTATTACAGCAAGATATTTGTCTTGATAAATAATATCTATGGGAATATTTTCTGCAACTATATCTGCAATTTTTATATCAGGTATCAAAAGTTCAATTTTATCATTTACTTTTAATGAATATCCACTTTTTACATTTTTACTATTAACAAGAACATTAGCATTATCAATAAGATTTTTTAAATAACTGCGTGTTAAATTATTAGTTTTTGATAACAAAAACATATCTAATCTTTTATTTTTATCTTCTTCACCTATTGTAAAAATTTGAATATCGCTCATTTCTTTTGCCTTAATTTTTTAATTTTGTGCCACCCTGTTTATTTTTTTCTTCTTTATTTAGAAATAATATAAATATGAAAAGTAAAAATGCCCCAATAAAAATAAATGTATCTGCTAAATTAAAGGTTGGAAAATTTGGCATAAATTGAAAATAAATAAAATCTCTTACACCACCTAGAGCTATTCTATCAATTAAGTTTCCAATAGCCCCACCTAATAAAAATGAAATTGATAATGAATAAAATATATTTGTTTTTTTAATCCATAAATCAAATATACAAAAACAAACTACTGCTATAATAGTTATTGCTATTAACAACCATGTACTTGAGCCTAAAATACCCCATGCTCCACCAGTATTTAATGAAGACATTTCTCTAAAACCTATAATATAAGGAATTATATTATAATTTGTTTTATAAAAAAAATGTTTAGTAACTAAATCTAGCACTATAACTATTAATATTACTAAAAATTTAATTATACTTAACTTAACAAATTTTTTCATATAGGTTATATTATATACTAAAAATAAAAAAAATGCTAGTTAAACTAACATTTTTTAAATATATAAATTTCCATTTATTGTTTTGATTGTGTCATAATATTTATTCCTTCTGGGGTCATTAAAAACAAGTCTCCTTGTAATCTTTTTATACTTCCCCTTAAGGCATAAACAGCCCCACTTAAAAATTGAAGAATTTTATCTGCATCACTTTGCTTTAATTGACCTAAATTAACTATACAAGCCTCATTTCTTCTTAAACATTCTACTAAAATTTTTATATCTTTATTATCTTTAGGTTCATAAATAATTAAATTCTTTCCACCTAACTCACCTGGTAAACCTGGTATTTGTGACACAATTTCATTAGGATTTTTAAATTCATTTACAACAAAGGAATTTGCAAGACCATTATCAAAATTGCTATACTTTTCATTAACAACCGATTTTTCTTCCACTACCTGTTTAGTTTTTTTACCTGAATTATTATCGCTAAATCCTAGCCCTTTAAAAAAAGAATTAAATAATCCCATTAAAAAAACTCCTCCTCTATTATAATTGTTTAACAAACATTTTTAGATAAAATATGTAAAAATTTGTTGCCAAAGCTTTTTTTAATACAAAATTTATTGTTTTATGTAAAATTAAATATTTATTTAAATAATATTTTAAAGTATAACCTTTAAACAATAATTATTATTTAAATCATAAAAAGTTTATCATAATTTATTAATCTAAGCAAATTAATTTTAATATCTAAAATTATTAATTATATTTAAAATAATCTTGATAAATATATTATAAAAACTATTAATTAATTTTTTATTTATTTTAATAAATCCTTATTACTAAAATATTATTGATTATTAATATTTGTATTAATTTTAAACAATTCCTTTCTTCCCATGACCTGAATAGTATTCTTGGCCTGAATAATTATCTTTTAGCCACTTTAAACTATTTTTCATTTCTTCTTCACTACCTGTTAATAAATCAGTTCTACCACATGACCAATGTAAAAGAGTGTCTCCTGTAAATAGTTTACCATTTATTTCTAGGCAAATACTCCCGTTAGTGTGCCCTTTTGTTAAAAAGGTTTTAACTATAAAATGACCAATAGTCATTTCTTCTCTATCATTCAATAATTGAAAACGATTTTTAGGAGTTTCACATACTTTAACAACATTAAAAACTGGTGAATAATTTAGTTCTGGGTTATAAAGTTTATCAATTTCGTTTTTATGAATATAACCCTTGATATCAAAGTGCGACATAATTTCATCTAAATTTTCAATATGGTCATAATGGCCATGTGTTAAAAAAATAGCTAAAACATTTAAATTATTTGTAATTTTTATTATATCTTCTAATTTTGCTGAGGCATCTATTATTATGCTCTCGTTAAATTCGTTTGATAAAATATAAGTATCATTGTGTAATGAACCTGTAGTAATTGTTTTGATTTCCATTTTTATCTTCTCATTTTAGTATTATTTTAAATTTATTGTTTTAAAGATATTATAATGTTTTTGTTTTCTCTTTAACAAAATTTTTAGCATATTTAAAACATTCCATTAATGCTTCATCTATTTTAAAAGGAGTGGCAAGTAAAATAGCATACATATACTTATTAATGTAATCATTTTTTAAAATTAACTCATATGATTTTTTATAATTTATATCATAAATAAAACTTAAACTTGTTAAAACAAAAGTATAAAAAGTACTTTCCTTTTTGTGCTTATATAGTTTATGATTATAAAAATTATTTAAATCTTCTTGTAATAGTTTACCTTGTGGCACATTTTTAGCACCAAAATCGGTTGAAATAACCCTATATATATCAACTTTATCTGCATCACGAACAATTTTACAAAACATATTTTGCTTATCTAATAGGTTGTCCTCAATACTAAATTTATTATGATTTTTTATAGCAAGTTTAACAATTAATAATTCTTCTTCCGTTAAATCATTTATAAAATTAATTATTTGATTTTTTTCAAATAACATTTCGACAGCAAGGTCTGCATGGTCTACAGTTGTTAAGTCATTAAAACTATTATAAATTTTTGCTTGCTCGAATCTAGCATAATCATGAAAAAGAGCTATAATGCTTGCTAAGTATTTTTCTCTATCATTTAAATTTAAACTTGTTACTATTTGGTCGCTAACTAATTTGGTTTTAAAGGTATGGATATATTTTTTAGATATCATTTCATTATCAACATCATAATTATCAATAATAAAATTTTTTAACTTTTCTTCTATATCCTTTATTTTATCAAAATAAGATTTATCCTCAAAAGAAATGTAAACTTCTTCTATCTTTTGTTTTTTTCTTGAATTTATAGAACTATTCTTTTCAGAGGCTATAATGCTTTCAAAATTTTTTTTTGCGATTTCATTATCTTTTGTATTTGTCATAATTAATTCTCTACTCCTATAAATTCTCTAATAAGACTATCTTTAGGCACAAATTCGCTGTCTATACTTGAACAAACTTTAAACTTTTCTATAAGTTGTTTTATAATTTCATTATCGTTTTTTAATTCTAAAAATTTTGGTAGTAAAATACTTTTATATAATAATGGCTCATAATAATGTGTTGAATTAAGCAAATAATCTGCACTATCTTTAAATGGTCTAATATTATTATGCTCTCCTAAACAAACATCTTCCCACAAATCTATTGTTTCTTCATATGGTACAAATCGTTCCCTTTTGTCTCTAACTAATCTACGAATTAATCTTAATTCTCTAGCAAAAAACAATATTTTGTCTTTAAAGGTAAAGTTAGTATTGCAATGAACATAAACTTTAAATATTTTTGATTTGTCAAGTCCTTTAACTATAACAGGATTAAGAGCATGAATACCTTCCATTATTATAATGCTTTTTTCTTCCACTATATATTTTTTCCAAATATTTGTTCGTTTATGCGTAGCAAAATCAAAAGTTGGCATAGAAGTTTTTCCAGTTGATAAAATTTCATTTAAGCATTTTCTAACACATTCCACATCAAGAGCTACTATACCCTCCATATCAGGTTTGCCATCTTCGCGAAGTGGCACTGTAGATAAATCTTTAAAAAAGTCATCCATATTAACAACAAAAGATTTTATACCTTCTTTAGCAAGAGCTTTTTTTAATTTATAGCTTGAAGTTGTTTTACCTGAAGAAGATGGTCCTGTAATTAAAACTACTTTTTTTTGATTTTTAATTACTTTCTCAACAATATCATTTATTTGCTCATTATATGCATTTTCGCCTCTTTCAATAAGCCTATAAACATTTTCGCTATTTCTTAAATTTATATCATCTATATCAATAGAATATCTTGAAGTTATATCCATGGTAAATAAAATCCTTTTATTAAAGTACTGAAAAAATTTTAACAAAATAACGCTTTATTTAAATCAATTTAATTAAAAAATATTGTTTGTAAATTAAATCTTAAAATAAAATTTTCCTAACAAATAGGCTTTTAAAAAATGCCTTTAAAAAAGCATTTTTTAATTTTTTATTTTAATTTAAATTTTTAAGAATAAAATATTTTATTAGCATATTCTGTTATTTTTTCAAAATCCATTTTTTTAGAAGCACGAATTAATTCTACAATATTTTCATTTTTAATTTCGTTTTCTTGAACTCCTGATTTTTTAATAAGATTACACCAATCTTTTAATGTTACCTTTACAGTCATTAAATTATGCAAAACAAAGTCATCTTTATAAAAATAATTCTTAAAATAATAAGTCCATTTTTCAGGAGTCATTTTAGAAAGTATTTCTTCAGACACACTTCTAGCTTCTACAAAAAAGCCATTATTGTTTCCTAAATAAGTTACTATACATGGAGTAATTACACTGCGTAAAAACAAATTTGGGTAATGATCTACTTCTCTTAATCTAATTAAAGAAGCAACCTCTGACCTATGACTATTAATACTATAATGACTAGACAAAACATCTTGACAACTTTTTAATAATTTAGTTATCAAATTGATATCATAATTAAATTCTGATACTTTAACTTGTGATGACATTTCATTAAACACTTTACATATTATAGAGTCTGGTCCTGAAAGTTTTAAATAATAAGCAATAAACTTATCGTCATTTGCACTTTTATTTTCAAGCAAATAAGGCAAAATATTTTTTGAATTTTGACATAAGGTTTTTAGTCTTTTTCCCTCCTCTCTTGTGTTTCTAAGAAGAGAAAGAATCATTCTCATAAGCAAATTCTTATGTTTATTTGTTGCTTCTACAATATCATTATAGATATCCGAATATGGCAAAATTTCAACAGTATATAAGGCTTCTATAGTTTCTTTAATGCTTGTTATGAATGGCTCATAATCTTTACTTAAAACAGCATCAAAGCAATTTATAATAAGATATTTTGCTCTTTCTTTATCTATTTCATCATTGCTTAATTTATCTTTTCTTTTTTGTAAAAGTTCCATCATTTCAAGAATTTTAATTTTTTCTTGTCTTGTTATAAGATTAAAATCACAAGCAAGTCTTAAAATAAAAACATCAAAAAACTTTGATATAAAACTTTTATCTATCCAATGTACAATATTTACAACAACTTCTTCACCTACTGTGAATACGGCATCTTGTAAAATTTTGGTTGTTTTATTAAAAACATATTCTACAACATAATTATACATTCCTGCATTAAAAGATGTTAGAATAAAATCTTTATCATCTTGCGACAAAACCGTATCGTTTGCTTCTATTATTTGCTCAAATGAACTATCGGTAATGTTGCACTTTTTATGTGCTTCGTTCCAAATTATTTTCATTTTTTTACCTCTTCATAAAATACTTCACCGTCTTGTGAATGAAAAAATACCCCCATAACTTTACTTAAACCAGAATCTATTATTGCATAGGCTGCACGCTTTCTTGCTCCACCAACAATACTTCGCTTAGCAGATTTATCTGATTTTATAAAAATATTATATGCTCTTATTCTTCCCGTGTTGTCTACTATGGTTATGCCATCATAATTTAACATAGAAATAAATAGTTCTGCTATATTTGTTAGTTTTGCTTCAGAATAACTTTTTGTTTGTAAGAATGTTTTTGAAAACTCTATAGGTTCTTCTAACCAAATACCATCTTCAAAAAACCCTTTAGTATCTCTAAAATCTTTATCTATAACTACGCAAATTGCCCCATGTATATTATTTATTGCCTTTTTTAAAATATTTTCATAAAGAATTTTTATTTCGCTTAATTTATTCTTAGTTGTTTTAAGTTTTGAAAAGCTAGCATTAACAAATCTTTTTATAACATTACTACTATTTAATAAGTAAGAATCATTTATTGAAAAGTTAATTATTATATCACTACCCTTTATGCCTTTCAAACTTACAGCATATGAACTTAAAGTATTTAATAAAAACAAATTTAATTTTTCATTGGATAAAACAGATTCACTTTCAAAAAGAAGTTGATTTAATCCCTTTTCTTTAATACTATTAAAAACTTTACATATGCCATAATTAAAATGGTTATCTCTATATTCAACATAGGTTGTCCAATCATTTAAACAAAATAGTAATAAAGATTTTAATCGGGAACTAAACATTCTAACATCTTCATCACTAAATAGTTGCAACTTAAAGCAATTTGGTATAGTTTTGTTAATTGTATCTATATTATTAGTTACAATTAATCTTGGCTTTATTTTTTGACTTTCCTCCTCATAACTACAAAATTTATAAAAGTTATCTATTATAACAGTTATTAAATTTTCAGGCATAGTCGGATATTCTTTTGTGATGAAACGAAGAACAGAATCTTTTGCCTCAGTAAAAAACAAATTATCTGGCACTTACCTATTTCCTCCCCTTTTATATAATTTTTTTGTATTTCAAAAATAATTTTTTTAATTATTTTATTTATCTTGTTTGTTAATATATTTATTAAGACTTTCTCTTATTATTTGCTTATATATTTATTATTTACCACCAAAAAATTTTTGAGTAAAAAATAAAAACCAACTTAAAGGCAATATTTTATTAAAAAAGTTAAGCATTTTATATTTTGCACCAACAATAATATAAGGTTTTGGTCTATGTTTTTTGCTTACCTTATAAATGGCTTTTGAAACAACTTTTGGTGACATTCTTTTATCTTCTTTACTATCAATACCTTCAGCTGCGTTTTTTATTCTATCTCCATATCTTTCATTTGTTTCAAAATTTTTGACTCTGTTTTTTGTAAAGTTAGTTTTTGTATCTCCAGGACAAACGGAACAAACCTTTATTTTAAGAGGTGCACATTCCATACGCATAGAATAACTAATTAGATTTACTGCCGATTTACTTGCACAATAAAACCCTCTAAATGGTAAAGGAAAAAATGCACAAACTGAACTAACATTAATTATTGAACTTCCTTCCTTCATAAACTGTAGTGCATATTTATAACAATTCACTACTCCAAAGAAATTTACATCAAACAAATTTTTTGAATCTTTATTATTAACTAATTCAGTTGCACCAGACAAACCAAAACCAGCATTGTTTATTAACACATCAATATAGGTATATTTGGCACCAATTTCGTTAAATGTTTGCATAACTTGTTCTTCATTAGAAACATCGCAAGCATAAAAATTGGGCAGATTATTTGGGTTCTTTCTTGCAAGAACAATAACATTATCTCCCTTATTTTTAAAGTATTCTACACAAGCTTCACCTATGCCACTTGTGCCACCTGTTATAACAACATTTCTAACTATATTTTTCATATACTAATAATAAAACAATTATATTAAAAAGGCAATTAAAAATAGGCTTGCTTTTTAATAAAAAAATTATTTTATAATTCTTCTATTAATTTTACTACTGTTCTATTATGTAAAACAACCACAATACTTGCGTGTTTTAATTCCGCTGAATAAATAAGATTATCGCTATTTGAATATAAAATATCTTCTAGTAAAATTTTACATAATTTAAAATAAGGGAGAATAATTTCTTTTATTTCTTTATCATTATTTGACTTAACCGAGTTTAATTCATTTGTAAGTTGAGAAAGAGATGTTAAGTCTTTAGCAATTACCGAATTAACTTGATTTTTATTTGATAATTTTTTATCAAAATTTAATCCCTCTTCATATAAATTGTTATAGCAATTTCTAAACCAATTAATACAAGAAGTTAATAATTTTAAATTTGAACCTCTATAACTTTTTGAAATGGCATCTACCTTTATATTCACTATTCTAGCATTATACCCAAGTTCCTTTAAATTAGCTTTTATTTCTGTAGCTTCATTTAAACTTTGATAAGCATTACCCAAAACAAAATATTCACCACTTTGGTAAACATAGCCTGCCCCACCTTTTTCTGCAACTTCATCAGCATAATTTTCTGCCTCTATTTCATTGGCAAAATCCTTTATTGACACTCCATATACACTATAACTTAATGTTTCTATTTTTGTTACAGTAAATAAACTACCTTTATGTGTTATTATCCCAGAAAAAATATCAGCAAAATTTATAACTAATAAGAAAACTAGCATTAAAAATGCAAAAATGAACAAAAAAGATAGTTTTTTTTGTTGCCTAACACTAATTTTTCGTTTAATTCTTCGTTTTTTTGTTAAAACTGGCACTAAATATTGAAATCCCCTTTTTTACGTTTTAAAATTAATATTGATTAGTTTTTAATGCTTAAAATCTATTTATTTTTAATTACTTTGAGTTTTAAAATTTTTAAATAAAAAGCATGTACAAAACTATTTTTATGTATCAAAAAAAATAAATATGAAAAGGAGTAAGAAAAATTGAAATTACAACCATTATTTGATAGAGTTTTGGCTTTACCTATTAAGGAACAAAGAAAAACTTCCAGTGGTATATCGTTAGGTGAAGTTCAAGAAAGCGAAGTTAAAAAAGCAAAAGTTATTGCTGTAGGATCTGGGATATATGAATGTGGCACTTTTATTAATATGTCTGTTAATGTAGGAGATATAATTTTTTATGAAGAGCATACCTGCTCAAATTTAAGTGATGGAGAAATTAATTATATTTTAATTAAACAAACAGATATTTTAGCATATGAAAAAGATTAAAGGAGATATAAAAATATAATGGCAAAGAAAATAGAATATGGTGAAAATGCTAGAGCATTACTTTGTAGTGGAGTAAATAAATTAGCAAATCTTGTTAAAATTACTTTAGGTCCAAAAGGGAAAAATGTCGTTTTAGATAGAAAATATGCAACTCCTCTTATCACAAATGATGGTGTTACAATTGCAAAAGAAGTAGAACTTGAAAATAGTTATGAAAATATGGGGGTTAAATTAATTAAAGAAGTTTGTCAAAAAACAAATGACTTAGCTGGTGATGGAACCACTACAGCGATAGTTTTGGCACAAAAACTTCTTAACGAAGGGGTAAAACAATTAATTAATGGTGCAAGTCCTATTCTTATTAATAATGGTATAAAAAAATCATGTGACTATTGTGTTGGTTTATTAAAAAAGAAAAGTATAGAAATAAAGAATAACAAAGATATTGAAAATATAGCCACAATTTCAAGTGGTAGTAAAGAAATAGGCAAACTCATAGCTGATGCTTATAAAAGCATAGACAAAACAGGAACCATAACTTTACAAGATGGAAAAACAGCAAATACTGAACTAGTGTTACAAGATGGTTTAACTTTTGATAGAGGGTTCTTATCACCTCACCTATGCAATAATCTTGAAAAAATGCAAGTAAACTATGATGAATGTTTTCTTTTTATAACTGATAAAAAAATAAATAGTTTTAATGAAATTTTACCAATATTTGAACTTATCTTAAAAGAAAATAAACCCTTGGTTATAATTTGTGATGATATGACTGATGAAGTATTATCAAATATTATTATAAATAAGGCTCGTGGTGTTTTTATGTGTTGCGTAGTTAGGGCTCCTTTTTATGCCGAAAAAAGATTTGAATTTTTAGGTGACTTAGCCACTATTACTAATACTAAAATATTTTCTGAAGATAAAGATTTTAAAGATATTTCTATTAATGAATTAGGATTATTAAAACAAGCAAAAATAACAAAGGACAAAACAACCATTATTAGTAAAAATATTGATAATGATAAAATAAATGAAAGAATAAATTACATAAAAAATAAAATAGAATTTGCTCAAACCGATTTTGATAAAGAAGAATTAAAAAATAGGATATCAAATATTTCAGGCGGTATTGCCACAATTTTTGTAGGTGCCAATAGTGATATAGAACAAAGAGAAAAAAGGCTAAGAATTGAAGATGCCATTTCAGCAACTACTTCTGCATTAGAATTAGGCGTTCTTGCAGGTGGAGGTATTTCACTTCTCAAATTAGAAAAGAAGATGAAAAAATTTGCAAAATCTTTAGAAGGTGATGAAAAAATAGGTGCTGAAATTTTTTGCAAAATCTTAAGAGAACCTATAACTCAAATTATAACCAATTGTGAAACTAGCGAACCTAGTATTATAATAGAAAAAATAATAAAAAATACAAATGATAGTTATGGATATGATGCTTTAAACAACAAGTTTGTAGATGTTATAAATGCTGGCATTATTGACCCAACCAAGGTAACAATCACTGCAATTAAAAATGCTACAAGTGTAGTTACTACCATGCTTACTACTTTTGGTTTAGTTACCGATTGTGAATAAATTTTGAAATATAAAAAAATAAAGGCCTTAATGTAATAAAAGAACAAAATAGTAAATTACTAATTTACTATAAAATACATTAGGGCTTTTATCCTTTATTTTCCTTTTTTATAAAAAATACTTATAATTTGAGTATAGAGAAAATCAATATAGAAAATTTTTTGTTTTTTAATTAAAAATAATTGCATAAAATTTTGTATTTTTCAATTATTTATTCTTAATAAATCTACTTTTGTATCTCATTTCTATTGGCCAATTTTTCTCAGCAATTTTGTGAGATAGTTTTTCTTGAAAGTCTTGACAAAAATTTGTTTTTAAACTTCCATATGATGAACATCCTCCATTGTTTCCCCATAAACATTTATGGCATAAAGTATTGCAAGTTGTTTTGGATTGTTCAATTTGTTTAGGTATTTCTATTTGTGGTCCATCTGTTCTTTTAATATTTACAGGTTGAAATTTTATTTTCTTATTACATTGTTTAATAGTTTTTAAAGCATTAAAATTATTGTTAAAATCTTGTATTTTGAATTTTTCGTTTGTATCAGACAAAGATAATTGGGAACTGTAAGTATATTTACTTTCAAGTTCTTTTATTTTTTTGTATTCAGTAGATAAAAAAATATCTTCAATAAAATATATTCTATCTATAATATTGTCTCTAATAGCTAATTTCAATAATCTAATTTCATTGTATTTGCTAAATCTTTTTTCAAACTCTAATAAAAAACCAAAAAAATCTTCTTTTTTACTATTAATAAAAATAGAAAGTCTACAAGGTTCTTTTAATAAGTTTAAACATTTGGTTAATGTTTTTGATAAAATTTTTAAAGTTTGACCATTATCTTTTGAAAATGAAACATCTTCCTTTATGAAGGATTTAATTTGACCTTTATAGTTTAATTCATAACATAACCGACAATTTTGCTTATTGATATATAAAAATATAATATAAATTTTAATTGCTTTCAAATAATCATCTCCTGGTCTTTTTTATATTAAAAAATTTACATAATTTTAATATATAGCATAACAAAATTTAATACCAAAAATTTAATTTTTTTAACACATTTCAAAAATCTGCAACCAATAATTTTGGTCTTTTTTTTTATTAAATATAACATAAATTTTTATTTTTTAAAATTAAAAAATAATAGTAAAAAACTACTATAAATATTTATCAAGGTTAAAATCTTTCCATGCTTTATCATCTATTTCAGGAGACACTTTAAATGTTAATTTTTCATGTGAAACAGGGTGATTAAAAGATATTATAGTTGCCCAAAGGGCCATATTGCCCTTTTGAGAGGGATTACCATATTTTACATCATTTATTACTGGGCAACCAATATTGGCAAATTGCACCCTAATTTGATGGCTTCTACCTGTTTGTAAATTAATTTTTACCAAACTTTTTTCGCCTAATGTTTCAAGAACTTTATAGTTTAGAATTGCTTCTTTTGCCCCATCTTCATACTGTGTACATATCTTAACAAGATTATTCTTTTCATCTTTTTTTAAGTAATTAATTAAGGTGGATTGTTTTAATCGAGGACAACCTTGAATAACTGCAAAATATGTTTTTTGAAAATCATCAGTTTTTATTTGTTCACATAATCTCCCAGCACTTTTAGAGGTTTTTGCAAATACCATTACTCCACCAGTTCTTCTATCTAAACGATGTACTAACCCTAAGTATGCCTGACCGGGTTTATTATATTTTTTTACAAGATATTCTTTTAATTGTGTTAACAAATCTATATCTTCACTAATATCTTTTTGAACAGGTATATTTTTTGGTTTAACAACTACCAATATTTGATTATCTTCATATATAACATTACACATAAAATTTATCTCTCGCCTTTTTTAATAATTACTTTTTTATTTTTACAAACTAAAAAACACACATTGCACTACAACCACAAGGTAAGAAAATATTCTCTTTAGTAGGTAGAGCAACTTCATAACTTTCAATATTATCTTGATTTACTAAACCTAATGCTGTATACAAAATATTTTTCATAACTATAGGTTGTAGTCCAGTTGTATAGCTATTAATTAAAACAAATAATGGATTATCAGATAAAACATCTTTACAAAGTTTTACCAAATCAAATAGATTATCTTCTATCTTCCATACTTCCCCATTACTTCCCCTACCATAACTAGGAGGGTCCATAATAATAGCATCATATTTATTGCCTCTACGGATTTCTCTTTCAACAAATTTTTTGCAATCATCTATAATGTATCTAACAGGTTTTTCATTTAGTCCTGATAATTTCATATTTTCTTTTGCAACTTCAACCATATTTTTAGCACTATCAACATGAGTTACTATTGCCCCTGCACTAGTACATGCCACAGTAGCCCCTCCAGTATAAGCAAATAAATTTAATATTTTTATTTGTCTTTTTTCATTTTTAATTAAGTCTATCATCTTTGCCCAATTTACAGCTTGTTCTGGAAATAGTCCTGTATGTTTAAAGCCCATAGGTTTTATTTGAAATTTTAAATTTCTCCATGAAATAGTCCATGATTTTGGAATGTCTTTAATAATTTGCCAATTACCACCCCCACCTATACGATTATATTTTGCGTTAAGTTGAGGAAAATCTTCTAATACAAAATTGCTTTTCCAAATAACTTGAGGGTCTGGTCTCAATAGGAATACATCTTTCCACCTTTCAAGTTTTAAACCATCTCCAGTTGCTAAAATTTCATAATCATTCCATTCATAGTTTACTTTCATTTTTTAATTTACCTTTTTAAAATTTAACATTAATATTAGTAAAATTTTTAATATTATAATTTTGATATTATTATAATTGAATTTTTAAGTTTAGCAAAACTTTAAAATTTATTAAATTTTTATTTAATAGATTTTAATTTTAATGTTAATTTTTCATCATTTAATTCTATTTCTTTTTCAATATCAGGACAGGTTATGCCTTCATTTAATTTTTTAGCCAATGTTTCCTGTTTAATTTTTTCGCCATATTCTTTTAAAAGATTTGAAACAATTTCAGAATTAGATAAAATATCAATTTCAATTCTATCTTCAATGTTAAAATTAGCTTCTTTTCTAAGAACTTGTGCAGTACGAACTAATTCTCTAAACATACCTTCCAACATAAGTTCATTATCTAAAGTTGTATCAAGAACTAATGTTTTATTAGATAAAGTTGAAATTACATATTCAGGCTTAGATTTATAATTTAGGGTAAATACTTCACTTTTTAAGTTACCAAACTCTTTGGTAATTATTTCTCCTGTCTTATATTGTTCTACCCAATTTAGCATTTCTTTTTCTGGTAAATCACTTACGATTTGCTTTAATTTTTGAACTTCGCCTTTTAAGACTGCTCCTGCTGTTTTGAAATTTACTGCAAGATAAGGAATATTAAATTTAGAATTATCATCTTCAAAAACAATATTTTTAATATTTAATTCGTCTTTAATTATACTTTCAAATTGTAATATTGCTTTTTTATCTTCTTCATTTGCTGAAACAAACAAAGTTTTTAAAGGTTGTTTAATCTTTAATGATTTTTCATTTCTTAATCTTAGAACTACAGCAATTATTTCCCTTATTGTTTCTGCATTTTGAATAATATCGCTTGTTTTAACTTCTTTAATAATTTGAGGAAATCCACCTAACATTACACTTATTTCTGCATTTTTTTCACTTCCTCGAACTAAATTTTGCCAAATGCTTTCTGTTATAAATGGAACAATAGGAGCCATAATTTGAATCATACTCTTTAAAGCCTTATATAAACACCAGTAAGCCGATAGTTGGTCATTTTTATCATCACTCTTCCAAAATCTTCTACGATTTACACGAATATAGAAATTGGTTAAATCATCAACTAAATTTTCGAAGTCTTTAACTACTAAAAAGTATTTATTTTGTTTATAATTTTCATCACTATCAAGAATAAATTTATTAACTTTTTCTATTATCCACCTATCAGTTACATTTAAATTCTTGAAATTTGGAGTAAAATTTTCAATATCTGGGCTATCAATACATGCATAAGTATTATAGAAAACATAAGCATTCCAAAAATTCATTAATTTTCTTCTTGCTTCATCAGTTAAAGTATAACCAAAACGCATATCATTTGTATTATTTGCACTAGCATATAAATATCTAATTGTATCAGCACCTACTTCATCAGCAACTTTATCACATTCTAGTGAATTTCCACCACTTTTATGAAACTCATTACCATTTTCATCTTTAACATATTGATGTGTTACAACCTTTTTAAATGGAGCTTTTCCTGTTAAAACCACACTCATAACCAATATAGAATAAAACCAAAGTTTTAATTGTTCTACCATTTCACAAACATAATCGTTAGGGAAATTATTATTAAAATATTCTCTATCTTCAAAATATTTTTTTGTACTAAATGGAGTTATTCCTGCATCTAACCAACAGTCTCCTACTTCTTTTACTCTTTCCACTTCTGCTTTACAATGAGGACATGCTATTTTAACTTTGTCTATCCATGGGCGATGAATATTAGGAATTTTATCTATTTCCTCTGGGTTTACTGCTAGTTTACGAAGTTCTTCTATACTTTCAACAATTGTTACTTTGCCACAATCTTTACATACATAAAATGGAAGTGGTAAACCATAAAAACGACTACGAGAGATATTCCAGTCTCCCATATTTTGCAACCAGTCAGCCATTCTTTTCCTTCCGTATTCTGGGAAAAATTCAACTTCATCTAAAGATTTTAATAATTTAGGACGCAATTCATCTACACTTATATACCATGTAGAAATTAATTTATAAACTAAGTCAGTTTTACATCTCCAACAATATGGATAACTGTGTGTATAAGGGTGAGAATACAATAATTTTCCATCTTGTTTTAAACGATTAACCACTAAATCAACAACTTCCGTAGTTTTTTTACCCTTTAAAAATCCTGTATTATCAAGCATTATTCCCTGTTCATCAATAGGACAAATTTCAGGTAAATTATATTTTTTACCTAATTCAAAGTCTTCTGCTCCGCATCCTGGGGCGATATGAACAACACCACTTCCTTCCGTTGCATCAACATCAGTCCATGCAATAATTTTATGAACAAATTGTTGATTTTCTAATTCAGGGAAACAAGTTTCATAGGTTAAGTCTAATAATTTTTCTCCTTTAAATTCTTCAAGAACTTGATATTCTTCTTTTATAATCTTTAAAGCATCTTTACCTAAAACAAGTTTTTCTCCGCTAGATTTAATAATTATCTTACAATAGTCTATTTCAGGATTAACTGCTAATGCAGTATTAGATGATAAAGTCCAAGGAGTTGTAGTCCATGCTATAATTTTGAAATCATTATCATTTACTGGAAATTTTGCAAAAATAGCGGTATGTGTAACATCATGGTAACTACCATTCATTTCATGCTCAGATAAACTTGTACCACATCTTGGGCACCAAACCATAGGTCTATTTTTACGAATGATATAACCTTTTTTATCACATTCTTTTAAGAAGTGCCAAATAGCTAAAATGTTATTATCAGTATTTGTAAAATAACTATGCTCCCAGTCCATCCATTGCCCCATACGAATACTTTGGTTTGTAATTTCATTAGCAAAATATTTTACTCTTTCCATACATTTATTAGTAAACTTATCTAAACCATATTTTATAATTTCAGGCTTACCATTAAGTCCTAACTCTTTTTCAACATTAACTTCTACCCACATGCCTTGAGCATCAAAACCATTTTGATATTGTCCGTCTTTTCCTTTCAAAGCATTATATTTTAAGGTAATATCTTTTAATGTTCTTCCCCATATGTGATGAACACCACATCTATTATTTGCTGTAATAGGGCCATCTAAAAATTTAAATCTTGGATTACATTTATTTTTTTCTACCAATTTTTTAAAACATTCATTATCTTTCCAAAATTTCAAAATTTCTTTTTCTTTTTCTATAAAATTTGGTTTTACATCTTCTTTTTGCATAATTTCTTTTTCCCTTTTAATAAAATAAGAATAACAAAAAAGCCATAATTTTAAGTTTTTAAAAAACTAAAATTAATAAAAAAGGTTACTTCAGTGTTATAAGAAAACACGAGTAACCACTTATAACAGATACTATCATATCCTACTCATTTTAACGGCTGAGTTTCCCGAAACTTTTTAATAGGTTTTAAATGATTGTGTCTATTATTATTAAATCTATTAAATCAAAAGATTTTAAAAAAATAAATAAAAAGAATTTAAAACTTTTAGAAAGTTTGGCTAATAGGTGATATTACTTAAGATTTGTTTTTGTGGTTCCAGCATATCCACAATTCTCTATTAAACAAAGTTTTTAAGTAACGTGTCCTATATTATCGCTTTTTTGATATTTACAAGCATTATTTTAATTTAATTTTAATTAAAAGTCAATGTTTTTTGAATATAACATAATTTACAAATATTATATATTAGTTATTTTTAGTTTTTAAAAAATAATTAATCATAAATATAATAAATAATTAATTAAAAAGAGAATAAAAAATCAACAAAATCAATTAATAAAAATTCTATCAATTTAAACAAAAAACTAGGAAACTTTCCTAGTCTTGTTTTTTTTAAATTAATCTATTTAATTAGAATTATTTGGATTATTTAAAGTTTGATTAACATTTGGAATTGAATTTTGATTATTCATATTATTTGCATTTTGAGAAGCATTATCTACTGAAACATTAGCATTAGGATTAGTTAAGTTATTTTGACCTGATACCCCTGCATTTGTATTGTTTTGTGCTGGATTTTGCATAACAGCAGGATTAACAAAATTTTGAACAGGTTTTGTTGTATTATTTAACACTTGTGCATTTACATTTTGTTGTGGTGGCACATTACTATTATTTTGTTGGTTTATATTTTGTGCTGGATTATTTATAATAGGTTTTACAACACTTTGCATAGCTGGATTTTGCATTACTGAACTATTAGTTTGAGGTGTTACAGTAGAATTTGGCTGAGAATTTACATTAGTAGGAGTATTATTTTGTTGTAATGTTGTAGAAGATGCTTGTGTTAAGTTAGTTTGAGGAGCATTGTTTACTGTATTACTACCTATATTATTTGATGCAATTGAATTTTGTTGCAAATTTTGATTTGCCATAGGATTAGTTAAATTATTTGAAGCATTAGGATTTATGTTTTGCATATTATTTTGAGGAATTACAGCATTATTTTCTTGAGCATTTACCGTATTATTCTCCATTTTAATTGGCTGAGTTACCCCTATTTGGTTAGAATTTTGTGCCAACTGATTATTATCTACTTGATTAGTTGTTTGTGGAATTTGTACCCCTTGAACAACTGGTTGAACAACATTTTGATTTGGTAATACACTTTGAGAATCAACTTGGTTATTAACTAAATTATTTTGTTGATTATTTGTTTGAGGATTAGTTTCTTCCAAATTTTGATAAGTTGCGTTTGCTTGAAGATTATTATCCATTATAACTTGAGGTTGCTCAACTATGTTTTGATTTTGCATATTGGCATTTGCTAAATTTGGTTGTAATTGATTCTCAACACTATTTTGGACTGGAACATTTTCCTGTACAGGTTGAGATTCTTGATTAATCACAGGTTGTTCAGTTATAACTTGCTCAGTAACAACTTTTTTAGGTCTACCCCTTCTTCCTGTTGAAGTTTTTTGAGTTGTGGCATTTTTTGGTTTATTAGTACTACTATCCTCTGCTACCTTTTTAGGCCTACCTCTTTTACCTGTAGAGGTTTTTTTAGGCTGTGCGGCCTTTTTCTCTGCATCAGTTTTTTTAGGTCTGCCTGCATGTTTTTTTACAGGTTGTTCAATTACTTTTTCATCAACTTTTTTTTCATCAACAACATTTTCAATTATAGCATTATTATTTTCAGCATTTTCTAGTAAAGCATCTTCTTTTTTATCAAAGTAATTATCTTCTTCTTTAATATAAGAATTGTTTAAATTATTTTCTTCTTGATAATCTTCTTCTTTGTTTTCTTCTTCAAAAGATTCTTCTTCAAAATTATCTTGATTATTTTCATATTCTTTTAATGATTGCTCATTTAAAGGTTCTTCTGTTTCTTCCTCTTCTTCCTCGTTTATATCTGGTTCATTATACTTTTGACCTTCATCGCTATCGTTCTCATCATTGTCATCTATATCTTCATTAAATTTATTCATAGGAAGTTCATCATCTAATAAATCATCATTTGAATAATCATTTTCATCATTTAATACATCATTATTATAACTATCTTGATTATCCTCATAGTCATCATCCATTAAATCATCTTTATCTTTATTATCAAAAGATTTACCATCACCTAAATCACCAATATCATCAATATTAGTTTCTTCATTATTTGTGGTAATATCAGCATCAGCATATATTTTATCTAAATTATCAATTTCTTGTTGTTCTAATCTAGTTAATTCTTTGTCTATATCTTCAGAGTTATCTTCAGATTCAAAAGCTTCTTCCTGAGAATCATTTATTTCAGGTTTTAATGTTGGTCTAATATTTAAAAATTTTTCATCTTCTAAATCTTGGTTATCTACTTCTTCATTAAAAGTATTATCTGCATAAGATTCTTCCTTTAATAAATCTTCTTCATTATTTTCTTGAGTTTTTCCTATATCGCTAAAATCATCATTATCATTATTATAAAGGGAATCATCTACTTTATCATTTTTTGCTTCAAAATTATCTTCATCAGTTTCTAATTCTTCGCTTACAACAGTGTCATTAATGTCCTTATAGTTTTCATTTTGTAAAAATAAAGAGTCCTCTTCATTTTCTTTATTTTCACTAATATTATCCTCTAAGTTATCTTGTTCTTTATCTTGTTGTTCTTTTTTTATTTCTTCTTCAATTTCAGGTGGAGGGGTTGGCTCACCAGTACCTGTAACAATATCTTTTGTTGGAGGGGTTACATTAGCTGTGCCAATTACAAGAGGATTAGGTTCTTTGCGATTTTTACTCTTTTTTATATGATTTAAAATATTATCTAAAACCTCATTAAATTGTTCTTCACTTTCAAAACTTTCTTTTTCTACAATAAAAGCAACTGCTTTATTTTGATAAATGTAACCATAATTTTTATACTTTTTTGCATTACGCATACATGCATAAATACAACTATTCTTTGCTATCTCTACCCCATGTTTATCTAATGTAGTAACTTCTAAATGATCATCATCAAAAATAATAACATCAGTTGAACCTATGTTTCGCCTATTAGAAACTTTATTAATTATTATTGTAAATAATCCATTTAAAGCAAAAATTGCACCTAAAATAAGTGCTATAATGCCCTCGGTAGTTTTATTCATAATAAGTAGTGCAGCACCACCAATTAATGTTATTGCTGCTATTATGTAAATAACAATCATCAATCTACTTTTTTTAATATTATAACTTGCAAATGCATTAAAAAGTTTATTTGTATATTTAGTTTTTACTACTACCATATTATCTTTATCCTTACTATTTATTTAGTTTGTGCATAAAAAATTTTTTATCTTAAGACTTTGTTGATTTATTTTTTAATATTATTTATAAACTATATTCTTTTTGATATTATCTATAACTTGATTAAACTCATTTTCATCTTTAAAGTTTTCTTTTACAAGAATATAACAGGCTGCTTTATTTACATATACATAAGCATAATTTTTATATAGTTTTAATGATTGAAGAACTTCATAATTTATTGTACTGCTTGCTGTTTGTTTACCATCTTTATCTATCAAAGTAACTATAAAATTATTATCATTAAACTCATAATTATTGATTGTATCGTAATTTTTTTTGTTACTAAGAATTATTATAAAACGCATTAAAACTCCGTAAAGGGCAAAAAACACGCCTAAAACGAGGAATAGTATTCCCTCAAAAACATCATTTTCTAGCAATATTGAAATAATTCCACAAACTACAATTATAACCGAACAAATATATATGCAAAGCATAGCTTTATTCTTTAAAGCTATAAATGTTGCAAAATCGCTATAAACTTTTTTTGTATTTTTTGTACTTGAAGAAATCATAAAAGTCATTCCTTTTATTAAGATATTTAAAGTATATTTATAAATTAAAAAACCTATGAATTAAATAATAAAATTTTTGAATTATTAATATTAATAATTTTCCAAAACAGCATTCATATCTAGGATATCTGCTGTTGTTATAATACCTACAGGTTTTTCATGATAAGTTCCTTTTTCAGTAATAATAATAGATGATAATTTTCTATTAATATAAAAATGGTTTAATGCTTTTTCAATTGTCATATTAATATCGGCAACTAAAAAATAAGGATTTTCTTCGCCTTTTGCAATTACATTAGTAACATTGGTATTTGTTAGATAGTTAGTAGCATCTACCCCTTCAATTAAATTCTCACCCAATCTTTTTAAAATTTTTGGACCTATTGCTACACCTTGCAAAACATTCCCTTCATAAACGGGTATATTATGATAACCTGTTCTAGCCATTATTTGCAAAACTTCTTTTAAAGAAATTGTGTTTTCACATACTACAACTTCTTTATGACATATTTTACTGAATGCTGTAGGTGGAGTTGCAATTAATTTAGCAATCTTTTCAAACTCCTCAACAACTTCATCATGAGGTTCTGCAATAACATAGTTTGGATTTGTTTTATGAACTATAGAATTTCTTAATCTTCCATAATCAATTAATTCTTCTTCATACTTACGCACCACACTATTTAATGATACCGATTTTCTAATTAAATCTGCATAACTTATACTACGTTTAAAACCATATATAGACCTTAAAGAATAGTCTATACTATTATAGGCAATTATGAACCTTTCGGCATTAGATTTAGATTTAAGATTGTTTGGCATAAAAATCCTCTTTCTTTCCACAAAATTTTAGCATATTTTGAAAAAAATGCAAAACATTTAACATATTTATTTGTTTTAAGGGTTGATTTTTTAGTTGGTTTGTTTTATAATGTTTTCTAGAAGTGCTAGGCGGGGAGCTAGTGGTGCCCTGCACCTACAATCCACTAAAGTAGGGCTGAATATCACTCTCGATAAGTACTAATTAAACAAGTGCTTTATTTAAAATGTTTGAAAGTCAGGGTCTTATGCAATTGTTAACCACGAACCATGTCAGGACCTGACGGTAGCAGCATTAAATGGACCTAATGATGTGCCATAAGGAAACTTTGACCTAGTTTTAAATAAAGAAAACTATTTTGTTAGGCTTAACAAAAGTGATTGCACTTCTTTTATAAAAAATAAAAAAGTAATTATAGGCTAAATTGCCTTATTTATTTTTTAAAAATGCATATATTAAATTATGTAACAACTTAGTTTTTAGTTATGTTGCAAGAAAATATGCATTAATATAATTTTTTTTTACAAAGGGGAAAACCAAAGTGGCAAAATTAAAACTTAAAAACATTGATAATTTATCTATTGAACTTAAAAATAAATTTAATGGATTAAACACAACAAATATGAAAATCGGCATTGTTATTAGTGCTGATAATTTTAGTGAACGCAATTATGGAAAAGTTTTAGCAAGCATTATTGAAAAAGAAATAATTAAAAATGGTTTTGAAGTTGAAATTGTTTATATTCCTTCCCTTAATGAAAGATTTAGATATTTTAATGACAATAACTATGTATTACCTGCTTACAAAAAACAAATATCAAATTTTTTAGAATTAGTACTATTTGAAAAGGCTTTTGATGGTGTTATATTTATTCCTAGCGGATTTAATAACACTCTTGGTAGTTTACTTAGTTCTATAAGACTTAACCTTCCTACTCTAGTTTTACCACAAGGGTTAACACCTTTATCAGAAAATAGTAATTTAAATGATGTTTTATATCTTCCTGGTGAAGTTGCAAATAACCAAAAAAGTGTTTTTGATATGGAAAATGTTAAAAATTCTTTTAATGAATATTTGGGTTCAGGTTGTAATTTTACTACAGAAAATATTTTTAATATCATATTAGAAATAATGGAACTTAGTATAAAAAATAGTTCAACTGCCCTTGCTGGTAGTTATGAAAAAGAAGAACAAGCCCTTATTACTGCTCAAACTATAGTTGAACTTACAAAAAATAGATTGCCTTTAAATAGAATGATTAACAAAAAATCAATACATAATGCTTTTATGTTAAACCTTTGTTTAGGTGGTAGTCCTATAATTATAGATGCTCTAATGCAATTATCTAAAGAAGCAGAACTTGATATTGATATTAATAAAATGCTTAATTCTGCAAAAGGTGTACCTGTGTTATTTGATACAACTACTGGTTTTGAAAATTACATCAAAAAAGGTGGCACATGGGGATTAATTAGAGCAATGATTAAAGAAAAAATCATTGATGGTAATTACAAAACTTTTAATGATACCGTTCTTAGTGATGAAACAAAAGAATTTAAAATTTATGAAGAATTTTGCATACCTGCAAAAAAAGAAAGTATTATTGTTTTACGTGGCAACATAGCAGAAAAATTTGCAATAACTAAAACCACTACCCTAACTGAAGATAAAACAAAAGTTATTGCCAATGTGCAAGTTTTCTCTAGTGACCAAGAAGCATACAACGCTGTTATTAATAAAGCAATTACTACTAATGCAGTTATTGTTATTAAAGATTGTGGAAAGAATACAGAAACTGGTGAAACAACAATTTATCAAACTGCTCTTGCTCTTGAATCTATGGGATTACAAAACAAAAACATAATCGTAACTGATGGTTTTGTTATGGATGATAGTAAAGTAATAAGCATTAGTATGGCTACCCCTGATAGTAACAGCGGAAATATAAAGTATATTAAAGATGGAGATGAAATAGAAATAGACTTTATTAAAGGTAGAATTAATATAGAAGTTAATGCTAAAGAAATGAACTTAAGACAAAAGAAATATGTTAAAGAGCATAAATTGTTACCTAAATATTTAAATAATCTTAAATAAATATTAAAAAATAAAGTAATAAAATATTAAAAAATCATTTTGATAAAATTTCAAAATGATTTTTTTTAATAAACTTAAATTTTTGTTTTTTTCGATTTTTGATTATTTTTAACCAAATTGGTATCTTTAGAATTTGGTCTTTTATTTTCTTTATCTTTTTGTTTTTTTGTTGAAGTAATATTCTCTTTATTTACATTTTCCTTTGGTTTTTGTTTATTAGGTTCTTTTACAGATTTATTATCTATATTAGATGAAATAATAATATTTTCTTCACATGATGACAACGTTAATTTTTGATTTTTTATGAAAACATCTTTTTCATCTGATTCATTATCAAAGGAAATTTTTTCAGAACTTGATATAAGTATTAATACAAAAACTATAAGAAATAAATTTGAAGTATAAGTAGGATCAAACAAACTTGTAAGGAATAAACTGAGTGAAAGAAATAAAACTAATAAATTATAACTAGTAACTTTTTTTAATAATATTTGATATTTTCTTATATAAAAAGGAATTATAAAAATTGTTCCCACAATGCCTATACAAACAAAGTGATGTAAAAAGAAATTATGACAATAAACTGTAGCAATACTACCATAAGATGGAATCCCAGGTATTCCCCCTTCTACAGCAGCAAAATCTTTTGTAAAAAAGCCTATTCCAAAAGCAAGGTTCTTTTTAAATTCTTCCCAACACCATTCCCATAAAACATCTCTGCCATTTAAGCTAAAACCAATGTTAAGATAATAGGTAAATAATTCTAATGTTTTTTCCCAAAATATTATTCCAAATAATAATATAATTCCTAATAGAACTGAACTTACTATTATATATATTTTTTTATTTTGCGACTTAACAATAACATATATTAAACCTATTAAACTTATTAATGCAGCCATAAAAGTTGCTATTCTTGAATAAGCAAAAAAGATAGATATATCAATTGCAATAACTATTAGAAGATAAAGATAATCCTTTTTTTCCTCAGCTGCTAAATAGAACCCTGAACAAACTCCTAATAACATAATTATAGAAGCACAATTAATACTTCCACTATAAGGAGCACCTACTCCTACTCTACCAGCTTTATTAATAATTGCTTCTATAAAATTTCCAGTCATAGCATAACTAGAATATATTTCAATAGTAATAGTAAGAGCAAAAAATATAGCACACCATGCAAAGTATTTTTGACAATTGTTAGTAAAATTTAAGTAAAACCAATACAAAAAATAAATTAATAAAAAACAGCATAAAATTATTAGTGTAAGAAAAATATTAAAATGCCCTATTACTCCACCTAACAAATTTACTATAGTTAAAATTAAAAAGGGCCAAAACATTTTGCCTTTTGTACATTTAACTTTTTTAACTTTGATTTGCCAAACAATACAATATATTAAAAACCCAACTGCTACAAGCCCGCATACTACACAATAAATAAGTTGTGCTACATTAGGTAAAGAATTAAAACAATATAAAAGTAATAAGAAAGGCAATAAAAATGCTTTTGGATTTTCTCTGCATATAGAAAAAACAAGACAAACAAATATAGTTAAAAATGTAATTGAAATCATAGGGATATCAAGTACCCAAAAGATACTAACAATCAATGAAATAAGTAACATAGACCAATTGCTATCCAAGAAACTTTTAAGTTTTTGAACAAAATTTATATTTCTCTGACAATTATCTTCCTTCTGGCTTGCCACTATTTGTGTCATAAGATTATATCCTTTTACTAGAATTTTATTTGTTATTCATTTTCTATTTGCCAATCTATAGGTTCGATTTCATGTTTTATTAAAAACTCATTACACAACTTAAAATGATTACAACCAAAAAAACCATTATATGCCGATAAAGGACTAGGATGAGCAGCATTTAATACATAATGATTTGATAAATCAATATCTTTTACTATCCCCCTTGCACCAGCACCCCATAACATGAAAACAACAGGAGTTTGTTTTTGTGCAATTTTTTCTATAATTTTGTGAGTAAATAATTCCCAACCTTGATTTTTATGACTAAAACTTTTACCTTTTTCCACTGTCAAAACACTATTTAATAAAAGAACTCCTTGCCTAGCCCATTTAGTTAAATTACCATTATTTTTTGGTATATATAAACCTAATTCAGAATTTAGTTCTTTATAAATATTTTGCAAACTTGGAGGTGGCATAACTTTTTCAACTGAAAAACTTAAACCATGAGCTTGTCCTTCGTTAATATAAGGGTCTTGACCTATAATAACTACTTTAACATTATCATATTTGGTCTGATTAAGAGCATTAAAAACATTTTTATCTTGAGGATAAATTGTTTTAGTTGCATATTCACTTTTTAAAAAGGCTTGTAATTTTTTAAAGTAATCTTTATCAAATTCTTCTTTTAAAAGTTCATACCAGTTTTTTGTAATATAAAACATAATTCTCTCTTTTGTAAACAATCAATTTATTTTTTCTGAGATGCTTTTGTAATCTTTATATATTCAAAAGCTTTTGTAGCTGCTATTGCTCCATCACTACATGCAGTAACAATTTGTCTTAAAGGAGTGCATCTAATATCACCTATAGCATAAACACCTTCGAAATTTGTACGCATATATTCATCAGTTTCAATGTATCCGTTTTCGGAAAGTTTAATATCTCCATCAATCATTCCGGTATCTGGTCCACGACCTATACAAACAAATAACCCATCAAGATTTATTTTTTTTGTTTTATTAGTAACCTTATCTGTTACATCTATTGATTGTAAATTTCCATCGCCAACTAATTTAGATATATAACTATTTAAAACAAGTTCAATATTTTCCTTTTGTTTGATTTGTTCTATAAGAATTGCATCACCTCTAAATTCTTCCCGCCTATGAATAAGATAAACTTTTTTTGCTAAGTTACTAAGAAAAAAGCAATCTTCAAGTGCGGTGTTTCCTCCACCAACTATAGCGACAGTCTTATCTTCAAATAATTTACCATCACAAGTAGCACAATAACTAATACCACGGCCAACAAAGGATCTTTCATTTTCTAAATTTAGTTTTCTTACACTTGCCCCAAAGCCCAAAATTAAAGTACGAGCAAGATACTTACCCTTAAAACATTCTATAATTTTAATTTCGCTATCTACAGTAACCTTTTTAACTTCATCAAAAATATATTCTGTGTTTAAAGATTTTGTATGATTATACATTCTCTCTGCTAGTTCTTTACCTGAAATCTTTTCAAAACCAGTATAATTTGCTACTTCATAAGTTGCGTTTAATGCTCCACCTACTAATCCCTTTTCAATAACTAAAACATCTAACCCTGCCCTTCTTGCATAGATTGCTGCTGTCATTCCTCCTGGACCTGCACCTAATATAGCAATATCATAAATCTTTTCCATAATCAAATTACCCTTTTTAATTATCTTAAAAAAAATTTTTTTAATTTTATTATTTTTTAATCTTATTTATAATTTTATTTATACATTAAGTATTATATTAATTTTTGTGCAAAATGACAAGTAATTAATATAAACTTTAAATTAAAAAAAAAGACACTTCTTTTTTAGAAGTGTCTTTCAAGATTATGCTTAAATATACAAAAATATAATATAGTAAATATTATCTCTTTGAGAATTGTGGAGCTTTTCTTGCTTTCTTTAAGCCATATTTCTTTCTTTCTTTCATACGAGAGTCACGTGATAAGAAACCTGCTTTTTTAAGTTCTGGTTTAAATTGTTCATTTTCTTTAACCAAAGCTTTTGCAATACCTTGACGGATAGCTCCTGTTTGACCAGTATATCCACCACCATAAACATTAACTACAACATCATATTTATCAACTGTTTCAGTTAAAACTAGTGGTTGACGAACAACTAATTTTAAAGTATCTAATAAAAGATATTCATTAATATCACGATTATTAATTGTTATTTTTCCTGTACCATTTGCATAAAGTCTTACTCTTGCTACAGCATCTTTTCTTCTACCTGTTGCAATATATTGACCAGTTACACCCTTTTTAGAACTTTTTGCTTTTTTAACTGGAGCTTTAACAGGAGTAGTTTTTACTTCTTTTACAACTTTTTTTTCTTTTGCTTCAACTTTAGGAGTTTCAGTTTTAACTTCTGCTTTTGGTAAACTCTTAGAAACTTTTTTTGTTTCTTTTACTTCTTTAACTTCTTCTGCCATTATTATCTAACTCCCTTTAATGTAATTTGCTCTGGTTTTTGTGCTTCATGGTTATGATTTGCATCTTTATATACTTTAAGTTTTTTTATCATTTTTCTACCTAAAGTATTTTTTGGTAACATACCTTTTACAGCAAGATAAACAACTTCATCAGATTTAGTACGCATAAGTTCATCATAGCCAACTTCTTTTAAGCCTCCAACAAAACCTGTATGACGATAATGTTTTTTATCTTTTAACTTATTACCTGTTAAAACTAATTTATCACTATTTATAACTATTACGTGGTCACCTGTATCAACATGTGGAGTATATTCAGGTTTATTTTTACCTTTTAAAATGCTTGCTACTTGACTTGCAAGTCTACCTAAAGGCATATTTGTAGCATCTACTACATACCATTTTGATTCCACAGTTTGAGGTTTTGCCATAAATGTTTTCATATAAAAAAATCTCCTTCAAACTTTTGTTTGTTTTATTAAAAGCATCTCTTACCACTTATCGGGGGCTAGTCGACAAATATAATTTTTGCTAAAAAATATTTTAATGTTTTTATCAATATTTGTCAAGAGTTTTTTAATAATACTTTTACTAAAGTATATTTACTTTCGTTTTGCATTTTTATATTAATTTTGTTTATTATTCTATTTGTATCTTTTTTACAACATTCTACTGAATTATCTTGCTTTAAATTTACTGAACTTATATTTTTACCAATATTATTTTGAATTTGTTGATTATTTAAATTGTTATTTTTATTTTGTTTATACTTTTCATAAAAATCGTTAAATTCCTTATCTAATTCCGAAAATTGTTTTAAAGCTGCCTTTTTATTTTCATCTGAAAGAATATCTTCTATATGAATAAATTCATAAATCCATTTTTCTATTTTCTCATCAGAATAGCCTTTTTCCTTTAAGTCTTTTCTCATTTTTTTTGTTGTTCTCAATTCAAACTCGCTATTAACATCTGTGCCTCCATTTGGAAAAATATCTTCAGGTTTAATATTATAAAAATCAAGATAACTTTTATAAACTTTAGGGATAGACTTTCCTAGTTTTGTTATGCTGTAAATATCATACCCCATTACATCTTTTTCAATAAAATACTATTCTTTATTTTTTAAAAAATATGGTCGCTTTTTAAATACTCCCATTTTTCTTTTTATATCAGGATGAAATTTTAGCATTTATAACATCTCCTAAATATATACTTAATTTTTTTGTTTAAACCTTTAATAAATATAAATAAACTTTATCTTTTATTTTTACTTTTGAATATATGAGTATAAAAATTCTAAAATTACTTATATTCATATAATGTTTTTAAATATTAAAAAGATTATTAAAATAAAGTTTAATAAATAATAAATTTTTTTTGTAAATAAAAGAAGATTTAATAATAAACCTCTTTTAAATATAATCCATCTGGTTTTACAGTTCTACCTGCAAGTTTACGGTTATTGCCTTGTAATAAAGTGTCAAGCATTTCAAGGCTTGTCTTTTTTATACCAATATCTAAAAGTGTTCCTACAATAATACGAACCATATTGTATAAGAAACCATTTCCAGTTATAGTTAAATATACATAATTATTTTCTTTATTAATTTCACAATTATAAATAGTTCGTATTGTTGATTTGGTTGATGTTCCAGTTGACACAAAAGATGAAAAATCATGCGTTCCAATAAACTTATTACATGCTTTTTTCATTTCATCTATATCTAGTTGAAAACCAAAAGGAATGGCTCTACCCTCATCAAAAACACTTAACTGACGACAATTGAAAATTTTATATATATAAGTTTTTTTTATAGCCGATTTTCTTGCATTAAAATTATCTTCCACTTCACAACTAGATAAAACCTTAATATCGTTTGGCAAATGATAATTAATTACAATAGGCATTTTGTCTGCTTGAATTGAAGAATTTGTAAAAAAGTTTACTACTTGCCCTAATGCATGAACTCCAGCATCTGTTCTTCCACTAGGATAAGTAACAACAGTTTCACCTGTTGCTAATTTTATGGCTTCTTCTAAAACTTCTTGAATAGACAAACCATTTTTTTGCCTTTGAAAACCACAATATTTTGTGCCTATATATTCAATAACTAATTTTATATTTTTCATAATATATTTATATCATAATTTTTTTTAAAATTAAAGAAAATTATTTAAATTAAATTTAATGATAATTTATTAATTATTATATTGCTTGTAAATATTTTTTATTGAAATTTTTTAATCAATTAAGGTTTTTTAAACATTAAAATCTTTAATAGTTATAAAACAAAAAAAACAAAAAATAAAAAACAAAATATCGTTAAAAAATTGATTTAGATACTTTATTTTTGATGAGATTTAATGTATAATTAAATTTATTAAATAATCATATAGGAGATAGTATAATGAAAATAACTGTTGATGGCAATACAGCCTGTGCACAAATAGCATATGCTTTTAGTGAGATTGCCTCTATTTACCCTATTACACCTTCTTCACCTATGGCAGAAAGTGCTGATGAATGGAAAGCCAAAGGGGTTAAAAATTTATTTGGTAATACTGTAAAGGTTACACAACTACAAAGCGAAGCCGGTGTTGCTGGAGCTGTTCATGGTAGTCTTTCTGCTGGAGCATTAACAACAACTTTTACTGCAAGTCAAGGCCTTTTGCTCATGATACCTAACATGTATAAAATTGCAGGTGAACTTTTACCTTGTGTTTTTCATGTAAGTGCAAGGGCTTTATCTACTCATGCTCTTTCAATTTTTGGCGACCATGCTGATGTAATGGCTTGCAGAAGCACTGGTTTTGCAATGTTGGTTTCTAATACCGTTCAAGAGGCTATGGATATGGCAACTGTTGCACACATTGCATCCTTAAAAAGTAGTGTTCCTTTTATGCACTTTTTTGATGGGTTTAGAACTTCTCATGAAATTCAAAAAATTGATGCAATAGAAAATGATGACTTATTAAAAATATTGCCTAGAAAAGAAATTGCTGAATTTAAAGCTCGTGCTTTATCTAGTACTCACCCACACCAACAAGGTACAGCTCAAAATCCTGACATTTATTTTCAAAATAGAGAAGGTTGCAACAAATATTATAAAGATGCAATCACTTGTGTTGAAAACGCATTAAAAGATGTTGAAAAAATTACTGGTAGACATTATGAATTGTTTGATTACTATGGCGATAAAGATGCAACTGATGTTATTGTTTTAATGGGTAGTGCTGTTGAAACAGTAAAAGAAACTATAAAATACTTAAATGCAACTGGTAAAAAATATGGTGTATTAAATGTTAGATTATATAGACCTTTTGCATCTAAAAAATTTGTTGAATGTTTGCCTAAGAGTGTAAAAAGAATATCGGTACTAGATAGAACAAAAGAAAGTGGTGCTGATGGCGAACCTTTATATAAAGATGTTACTACTGCTCTATTTCAAAATGGTAGAAGTGACATAAAAATTGTTGGCGGTAGATATGGTCTTGGTGGAAAAGAATTTACTCCAAACATGGTAAAAGCAGTTTTTGACAATTTAGAATTTGAACAAAAAAATAACTTTACTATTGGTATAATTGATGATGTTATGAACACCTCTCTTAAAGTCGACAACAATTTTGACATAGAAGATAACAACTATTCATGTAAATTTTATGGACTAGGAAGCGATGGCACAGTAAGTGCTAATAAAAATTCCATAAAAATTATAGGTTCTAATACTGAACTTAATGCACAGGGATATTTTGAATATGATTCTAAAAAATCTGGTAGTGTTACTATTTCTCACTTAAGGTTTGGCAAAGAACAAACTAATGCCCCTTATCTTATAACAAAAGCTGATTTTGTTGCTTGTCATAATATAAGTTTTATTGGCAAATACGATATGGAGGATGATTTAAAACAAAATGGAATTTTCTTATTAAATAGTCCTTATGAAGAAAAAGAGTTAAAAGAAATTCTTCCTAATAGTTTTTTTGAAAATATAGCTAAGAAAAATGCAAAACTTTATATAGTTGATGGCAATAAAGTTTCACAAAATGCTGGCTTAGGAAAAAGAATTAATGTAGTAATGCAAGCATGTTTTTTCAAACTAACCAATATTATAGACTACAACAAAGTTGAGCAACTTTTAATAGAAGCAGCTTCTAAAACTTATGCAAAGAAAGGTCAAAATATAGTTGATGCAAATATTAATGCTATTAAAATGGCAACTAAACACTTAGAAGAAATAGATGTAAAAAACGTTACTAAAAAACAAGAAAAAGACAAACCTGTTTTAGATGACTATGATGAAAACTTTATGAAAGTGATTGAACATAAACACGGTGATAACTTACCTGTTTCTAAATTTAATCCTCGTGGTTTTGTTCCAACGGATACAGCAAAATATGAAAAGAGAGGAATATCAATTTCTAGTCCTTGTTGGATAAAAGAAAATTGTATTCAATGCAATATGTGTTCAACAGTTTGTCCTCATGCTGCTATAAGACCTGTTCTTATTAGTGATGAGGAACTTAAAAATGCTCCTAATAGTTTTGAAACTATTAAAGCCTTAGGTGTTCCTGGATACAACTTTAGAATGCAAATTAATGTGGCTGATTGTACAGGTTGTGAAAATTGTGTCAAAGTATGCCCTGCAAAGAATAAAGCACTTGAAATGAAAGCTTCCGTTAAATTAGAACAAGAAGAAAAAGAAAATTATGAGTATGCAAAAAACAAAGAAAATCCTGAAACTAATTTTAAGGCAAATACTTTAAAAGGTAGCCAATTTAGAAAACCTTATTTTGAATTTAGTGGTGCATGTGCAGGCTGTGGAGAAACACCTTATATAAAACTTGCTACTCAATTATTTGGGGAAAGAATGATTATTGCCAACGCAACTGGTTGCAGTAGTATTTATTCAGGTAGTGCTCCTTCTACTCCACTAGCTAAAAATAGTGATGGTAGAGGTCCAGCTTGGGCAAGTAGTTTATTTGAGGACAATGCAGAATTTGGTTTAGGAATAAAACTTGCAAAGAAAAGTGAAAGAGAACAATTTAAAATTGATGTTGAAAATTTCTTAAAAGAAAATAAAAATTCACAACTATCTTCCCTATTAAATGAATGGTTAGAAAATTTTGAGGATGGAGATAAAAGTTACAAACTAAGCAAGGAGATATCTCCTCTTCTTAAAGGTACTATCTTAGAAGGTAGAGAAAGTGCTTTAACAAAAGAAAGTATATGGATTATTGGCGGAGATGGTTGGGCATATGATATAGGTTTTGGTGGTTTAGACCATATTATAGCAAGTGGTGAAAATGTAAATATTTTAGTTCTTGATACCGAAGTATATTCTAATACTGGTGGACAAATGTCAAAAGCAACCCCACTATCAGCTACTGCAAAATTTGCTGCCGCTGGAAAAAGAACGCCTAAAAAAGATTTAGGCATGATTGCCATGAGTTATAAAAATTGTTATGTTGCTCAAATTGGTTTAGGTGCTAATATGGCACAAACTGTAAAAGTTATGAGTGAAGCAGAAAGTTATGATGGCCCTAGTTTAATAATTGCTTATGCTCCATGTATTAATCATGGAATAAACATGAATGGAGCACAAGATGAAATTAAAAAGGCTGTAACTTGTGGCTACTGGCATTTATATCATTATGACCCAAGATTAATTCTTGAAAATAAAAATCCTTTTATTTTGGATAGTGCAAAACCTACAGGAGATTATGAAGAATTTTTAAAAGGTGAAAGTAGATATGCTGCCTTACAAAAACTTTCTCCTCAACTAGCCGAAGAATTATATAAAGAAAGCAAAAAATTTGCAGAAGAAAGATACAATAAATACTTAGAATTATCTAAAAAAAGTGCAAGTGAATTTAATGTTTAATTAATAAAATTAGTTTATAAAAAATATATATTATAATTATATTTATACCTTTAAAAATAGATAAAAATTATATTTAAATACTTCTTTTATTTAAACTTAAAAAATAACAAAAAAGCATTAAGAAAACCTTAATGCTTTTTTATTTTATAAAATATTTTTTTTAATACTTTTTATAATAAGAACTATTTATTCAATTTTTAATAATAGTTAAATTTAATTACACTATTTTCTCTTTGTATATATCCACCAGTTAAAGGTATCCCTTTTGCGTTTTTTAATAAGAGTTACAGAAACAATAACAATTACAATCATAGCAACACAAGCAAGAACAATATAAAGAATAAATACATTACTATATATTGCGACTTTAATTGTTTTATCACCTGTTATATTATTAAGGGAACTATTAAATACAAAATAATTAAAAACACCTAAATGATAATTCTCTTCTAAAATTTTGGTTGAAACATTTTCACCATAATTAACATTTGCTGTATAAGTTTTGCCATCAGGCATAACAAAAGTAATTGTGTGTACGTTAGGAACATATTTAGCAATAATTGTTTCATCTTTAATTACACTTTCTATTTCTCCCATATTCCAGTAAGGCATAGTATCATTATAATGTTCTTTCTCAGGTATTTCAGGAAATTCATAAAAACTTAAACTGCTACCATGAGATTTTCTTATTTGTTTTATGATATAATCATCTATTAAGAAAAATATGCTATAAGAATTTAAAGTTATATTTTCACAAAAAATTTCATAATCACAAAAGATATTATCAATTATATAATAGCCTTCCTCATTCCTTATAAGTTCGATAATGTCATCTTCTTCAGTCATTTTCTTAAATACAATGTTATTTTCTTTTTTATTTAACTCTTTTGAATCTAAGGATTTTGTATTAATAACTTTTTTTGCGTAAACCTTCATTTTATTATAAGATTGAGTATATCCTGATTTTAATATTATACTAAATTTAAAACTATTATTATATTCAATAACAGGTTTTCCTTCATACACAACTGAATATGGAAGATTTTCATCTTTTTTAAAAGAAATATCATATGTGTTTATTTCATATTTAGCATAAAGAGTGATATCTCCAGTACTTCCCCTTTCTATTTTTGTAATTTTAGTACCTGTAAGGCTAGAACTTAAATACCAACCTAAAAATGTATAACCTTGTTTTATTGGATTATTAAGATAAAAATCTTGCGTTTCAATAGTATAACTAGTTACTAATGGATTAAAAGTTCCGCCATTAATAACATAATTTATTGTATACTGCTGTGTCCCTATAAATGCTACAATAGTTGTATTTGATGTTACTACAAAATTATCTGAAATAATTGAAAAAGTTCCATTACTATTTTGCACTAACCAGTTAGCAAATACATATCCTTCTTTAGTCTCTACTTTAGGAAAATCTTCATTATTTAAGGTATAAAAATGTTCTGCAGTAAAGGACTTTATCTCTTCATTATAAGCAATAAATTTAACATGATAATAAATTTCGTATATTGCTTCTTGAACAATAATTTCATAGTTTTCATTAGAAGCTTTGCAACTTACCTTATAAGCACCCTTTAAACCAGTATCATTTACTAAACAAATAAATGTTATATTAAGGTTATCCCCTTCTTTATAAGAACCTGTTGTATTACTAAAATTTAAAATATCATATGGATATTCGGTTATTGGTTCTTCAGGATAATAAATTTGCTTATTTTCAATTTTAACTATTATTTTTGCAGGTAATATTTCAAGAAAACTATCTTCAGTAATTTTTAAAACATAATTATGAGATTTAAAATTTCCATTATCTTGCATTTCAAGAGAACCTAATTTTATTTTATAGTTGCCAACATTTTCTCCAGGTTCCCTTTCTAATGTACCTAAAAACGTTGGTGTTTCTCCCTGCATATTCCCTTCAAAAGAATAACTAATTACATTATCGCTAGTATTATAATATTTAAACTGATTAGCATTTGGTATTACTTTTATTTCTCTAGGGACTATTGCAAAAGTTATATTATTTGAATTAAATTTAAGAACATAATTTTCTGCTAAAAAAGTATTATTATCATCTAATGCTAAATTTCCCTTGTTAATTAAGTACTCACCTACTCTTTCAAAACTAGAAGATGTTAAGTCAATTTCTCTTGATAGCATACCTGTGAATTTAGGTGTTTCCCCTTGTAAATTACCACTATAATTAAATTTGATTTCTTCATTTTGTTCGCCATAAACTTTTGTTTGATTTTCAATAGGTGTTACAACAAGTTCAAGGGTCTCAATTTCAATTGTGGCTGTTAATATTGTATCGCTATAATTGTCTTTAGAGAACTTTACAAATACATTGTGAATACCAGCATTCTTAATTTTAATAGTTTTATCAACCCAACTTTCTTTATCTAAACTAAAACTAAAATTTACATCATTATATATAGAATTACTTGGGGTTACAAAATAGTAATTTCCATCATAAATGGTTTTAATATTATTTACACTGCAACCTTCTAGTTCTCCAAAAGTAATTGCAAAATATCTATCTTTTGAGTTTAGAACAAGATTGTAATTTTCCTCTTTTAAAGTATCACTTTGATTTAATTTTAAAGTACCTATTAAATAATTATAATTTCCTGCATCTTCACCCGCAATTCTTGATAAATTACCAGAAAATACAGGAATTTCACCATTTACATTATTTGAATAATTATATGTAAAAACTGGGTCAGATTCTCCATAAATTTTTGATTGATGAGCTTGAGGTGTTATAATCAAATCTCTTTTATTAATAACAAATTTGTTATTAAAATTTTGCAAAACTAATTTATAATTTGTACTTATAAAATCTTTTTTTGTTCTATCTTCAGCAAGATTATCTTTTAAAGTTAATGTGTTCAAAATTATATCATAATTGCCAACATTTTCACCTGTTTCTCTACTTAATAACCCATTAAAGCCTGGTATTTCGCCTGTAGCAATGTTAGTGTATAAATAAGTAAATTCTTCAGGGTCGTTATCGCCATAGATTTTAGAAGTCAAATTTGGGGTTATATAAAGTTCTCTTTGAATAATATTAAAGTAAACTTCAGCACTATCAAAAACCAAATTATAATTATCTTGATTGAAAATCGAATTAGAATTTAACTTTAATGAACCTATTGTTATTTTATAACTACCAACATTTTCTCCACTCTCACGAGAAAGCCTTCCACTAAAAGAAGGAGTTTCATAATTGCCAGTATAACTATAACTTAAAATTGGGTCGCCTTCACCATAAACTTTTTGGTCACTAATAGCAACAACTGTTATATCTTTTTTATCTATTTGAACATTTATTACATCTTCAATAGTTTCATAAAAATCTGCTACAATCTTAAAACAAATATCATATTCTCCACTATTTTTTACAGTAGGAACTGTAGTTGTCCATTCATTAATATTATTTGTTAAGTTATAATAAATTTGATAGTCACAATCTGTTAAAACATTTACTTTAATATTTGCGTTTTTTCCATCATATTCTTTTTTTACATTTTCATAAGAATAATCTATAGTACCTAAGTCATATTGCATTTGTACAATCATAGGCAAAATGGAAAGTTTATTATCACTGGTATAATATGATGACCACTCCATAGCATTGGTTGATTTATAAGTAAATTGATATGCCTGTGACAACGAACTATCATCATTTGATAATTGCAATACACTTCCACTAACATATTTTATTATAATAGCAAAATATTCACCTGATATATAAATGTTATCTTTTAAATCTATTGTATAATAAGTTGCTTGATTAGCGATAAATAGATATTTATCATCACCTTCTGCAAATTTATTTTCTACTTGTGTAGCAGTGCTAAAATTACTTGATAAATAAGAATTTATAGCAGTTGAAGAAATAATATTTGCACCAGTTAAACCATCTAAAACATAGACATAAAATTTACTTGACTTATTATTATAACTTGTAGGTATCTTAAGTCTTGAAATGAACTGATTTGAAACATTTTCCTTTTTATATATATTAGTGGCATAAAAATCATCAGTAATAGTTTTAATATTGTAAGAAGTTTCTCCACTTCCTGAAGTACTTGAATGATATGTCAAAAATTTATTATTTACACTTGTTTCTTTTAAATTGTTATAGTTAATAGTGTTATCAAGTTCAACTCCAACTCTAGTAAAACCATTTACATCATTTTCTACAAATGCATCATCATACATTATATAAAAGTAACCATTCATGCCAAAATTTGTACCTGCTGAATTTTGCACTATATATGCTCCAACATAGGTCTTGCCACCTATTGTAGCAGTATAATCATCATCCCAACCAACTAGAGTTACCATGTGATTTTGTTTAAGGTTAGCATTAGTACAAATATATGTTTGATTATACAATAACAAATTAGAGGAATCCATATAAATTGAAGATGTTACTCCACCATATGTAAGAATATGATTTTTTATAGCAAGTCTTAAATTAGTTTTTTCTTCATCAGTTTCTAATGTATTTTTATCTGGGAATGACATCGCTTCCAAAACTCTATAATTTGCTTTTTGCGATGAATTATAGAAATTAGTTGAATAGAATGAAGTTACACTACTATCTGTTGCCCATCTTGATTGATTTGTCGAATTGTATCCCTCTCCTTCTTGCTCATAAACAGGGCCATATTCGCTTGATAAGTACTCATAAGCTAAATCAAAATTGCCACCTGAAACAGTTGCTCTATTACGATTTACAACTTGTGAAACATAGGCCATATTTAGTTCAGAAAAATTTAAAGTTTCGTTTGCTTGTATTATTCCACTTTTATAAAGAGTGGTTTCAAGTGCTGTTAAACTAGCAAATGCCCAACAAATAGATGTGCCCTTTTGAGTACCAACATTTTTTATTAAATTTTCATTATTTCCTTTATTTTCTAGAGAAAAATTATCAATAATAGTTTTTATATTAAATAATGAATATTCAGTTGGTATATTATCCATATTCACTAAAGGCATAGAGATATCAGCATTAACTATTTTACTATCATCTTTCTGCTGGGTATTAAGATAATTTTGTTCAAACGAATTTGCAAAAATCTTTATTTTTTGAAAACTAGTAAAAATATTTAATAAGGAAAATGAAAAAATAAAAAAGGCAATAAAAAGAAAAGGCAAAAAAACTTTTTTTGCAAAAACATTTTTAAATTGTTTACACAAAATTTTCATATCTTTCCTTTTTTATTTTTCAATTTATTTTTTGCAATTATTTACAAGTTTTTTATTCTTTTTTAGTATCTTCTTATTGCGTATTATATATACTTTTATATAATTTAGTATATATATAGTATCTTTTTTAGTCAAGTTTTTACACCTGTTTAAAAAAATTAGTAATTAAAGTTTAAAAGATTTTTTTTATTTTCAATTTATAATTTAATAAGTTCATAAAAAATAAAATACTAAAATATATAATACATAAAAAAACCTTAAATAACTTTAAGGCTTTTAATAATTTTTTTAAATTATATATTATTTTATTATATATTTAACAATTAAATTTACTCTAATAAAGAAAATCTATGAATTTCTATTTTGAATCATTGATTTAACTTTAATTAATCTTATTCTTGAAGCTCTATCATTTTCTTCTATTTTCATAGCAATATATTTAATGGTTTCTGTTAGTTGAGGAATCATAACAAATTCAAGAGCATTAACTCTACGTTTTGTTCTATCAATTTCACTTGCTAAAATTTGACAAGTTTTTTCAAGACTTGCTAGTTCCATAAGTTTTGGCATAATATTTTGAGTTTTTTGGACTAAAATATCAAGTTCAGGATTACTATCAATATATGAATATGGTAAATTTTTTACTTCATTTAATATAACACTAATACTAGGAACTCCTACATTCATAATAGAATTAGTATTAAACATTGTTGTTATTGTTGAATTTGGAAAAGCAAAAAGAGAGGATATTTGCTTAGTTGAATTAAATGCTTTTGCCATACAAAATTGTTTTAACAATAAACGAACTTCTTCTTCTACTTGAGAACGCAAGGAATAATTTTGTTTTACTAAAGATGAAAATCGTCTTATCATTTCATCAGTTTTATCTTTTAAAAGTTTATGACCTCTTACTGCAATATTAAGTCTACCTTTTAAAGTTTTCAACTGCATTCTTGTAGGATTTACATTTAATCTTGACATAAGTAGAACCCTCCTTTTAATTTTAAACTAATTATATTAAAGTAATTAATTATTTATAATTCAAATTTGATATTTATTTTAAGGAACTAAGTTTTTTTAATTATTATCATACAAAATATATAAGGTTTTAACAATAAATTATTAGCATAATAACATGAAAAATTTATTCAGTAATATAAAAAATAATTATGACTTCTTCTTTAAATATTTTTGAATATATTCTATTCTTATTCTCTTTAATTCTTCAACTGGCAACATTGATAAAAGTTCCCAACCAATATTTAATGTTTGCTCTATACTTCTATTTTCTTCATAACCTTGATTAATATATCTCTTTTCAAATTCAACAGCAAATTTTGCAAATATTTTATCACTGTCAGTTAAGGCACTTTCGCCTAAAATAGTTGCAAGTTCCTTTGCTTCCTTACCTCTTGCATAGGCTGAAAAAAGCTGATTCATAGTATCACTATGGTCTTCTCTTGTCTTACCTTTACCAATACCTTTATCTTTTAAACGAGAAAGTGATGGTAATACATCAATAGGAGGATTAATACCTTTTTTAAATAATTCTCTTGAAAGTATAATTTGACCTTCTGTAATGTAACCTGTCAAATCTGGAATAGGGTGAGTTTTATCATCTTCAGGCATAGTCAAAATAGGTATTTGAGTTATTGAGCCTTCTTTACCTTTTATTCTTCCTGCTCTTTCATATAATGATGCTAAATCAGTATACATATATCCCGGATAGCCACGTCTACCTGGCACTTCTTTTCTAGCGGCAGAAATTTCTCTTAAAGCTTCTGCATAGTTAGTAATGTCAGTCATAATTACTAAAACATGCATACCCAATTCAAAAGCTAAATATTCAGCACATGTAAGAGCCATTCTAGGTGTTGAAATTCTTTCTATAGCAGGGTCATTAGCAAGGTTTACAAACATAACAGACCTTTCTATTGCACCAGTTTTTTTGAAATCTTCCATAAAAAACTCTGCTTCTTCAAAAGTAATACCTATGGCACAAAATACAACTGCAAACTTATCATTTTTACCTAATACTTTTGCTTGATGAGCTATTTGAGCAGCAAGATTAGCATGAGGCAAACCACTCATAGAAAAAACAGGTAATTTTTGACCACGAACTAAAGTATTTAAACCATCTATAGCAGATATTCCTGTTTGAATAAACTCGTTAGGATAATCTCTTGCAGCAGGGTTAATAGGTTCACCATTAATATCCATACTTTTTTTAGGTATTATAGGGGCTCCATCATCACGAGGATTGCCTAGCCCATCAAAAACTCTACCTAGCATATCTTCTGAAACATTTAATTGTTGGCTTTTTCCTAAAAATCTTGCCTTAGATGTAGCAATCTCAAGGCCTTGAGCACTTTCAAATAATTGAACAAGTGCTTTATCTTTTTCTATTTCAAGAACCTTCCCTCGGCGAATCTCACCATTAGATTGAACAATTTCAACTATTTCATCATATTTAACGCCTTCAACTCCCTCAACGAGCATAAGAGGGCCAACTACATCTTTAATTGTTTTATACTCTTTTATCATATTAAGTGTTAGTCCTCCTCTTTTACATTTAGTTCTTTAAATGCGTTGTTTAGTTCTTTATTTATAGCATCAAATTCTTTAATATTATCTTCTTCTATGAATTTTGCTCTACTTATTTTTTCTTTTGTTTTAATGTTTAAGATTTCTCTTATACCAATACCTTTTTGTAAATTTTCGTTTGCTAGTTTATGATAATTAAAAATAAGTTGCAACATCTTATTTTGTTTATTTATAGATGTATATGTATCAACTTCATGAAAAGCATTTTGATGAAGAAAATCTTCTCTTATCATTTTTGCTGTTTCCATAGTTATTCTATCTTCATATGATAATGAATCTGAACCAACTAATCTTACTATTTCAAGCAATTCATTTTCTTCTTGCAATATTTTAGATACAAATTGCTTTAAACTATTAAACTTAGAAGAAACATTATCGCTATACCATTCTTTTAATTTGTCGGCATACAAGGAATAACTAACAAGCCAATCTATAGCTGGGAAATGTCTTTTATAAGCAAGGCTGTAACTTAATCCCCAAAATACTTTAACTATTCTTAATGTTGCCTGGCTTACAGGCTCTGACATATCGCCACCTGGAGGAGAAACTGCACCTATAGCAGTTACTGAACCATTTCTATCTTTTTTAGTTGATAATGTTGTAACTATTCCTGCTCTTTCATAAAATTCTGCAAGTCTACTTGCCAAATAAGCAGGATATCCTTCCTCACCTGGCATTTCTTCAAGTCGACCACTCATTTCACGGAGTGCTTCTGCCCAACGAGAAGTAGAGTCTGCCATAATTGCAACATTATATCCCATATCTCTAAAATATTCAGCAATAGTAATACCAGTATATATTGAAGCCTCACGAGCAGCAACTGGCATATCACTTGTATTTGCAATAAGAACTGTTCTTTTCATTAAAGGTTGTTTTGTTTTAGGGTCTATAAGATTAGGAAATTCATTTAAAACATCTGTCATTTCATTTCCTCTTTCACCACAACCTACATACACAATTATATCTGCATCTGCCCATTTTGCTAACTGATGTTGAACAACAGTTTTACCACTACCAAATGGACCAGGAACAGCGGCCACTCCTCCCCTAGCAATAGGGAAAAGGGTATCAATTACTCTTTGTCCTGTTACCATAGGCTCATTAGGAGTTAATTTTTTATAATATGGTCTACCTTTTCTAACAGGCCATTTTTGTAACATAGGTATTTCTATTTTTTTATTATTTTTAGTTTTAATAACTGCAACAGGTTGAGTAACTGTATAATCACCTTCTTTGATACTAACTATTGTACCACTCACACCAAAAGGAACTAATATTTTATGTTTAACTGCTATAGTTTCATCTACATAACCCAATTCATCACCAGTTGAAACTTCATCTCCTTCTTGTGCAGTTTGATAAAAGTGCCAAACTTTTTCATGGTCGATATTATTTATAACTATACCACGAGATATTTTGTCACCATACTTATCCATTATTTTATTTAATGGTCGTTGAATACCATCAAAAATTCCTTCTATTAAGCCAGGAGCTAGTTCAACAGAAAGAGGTTCATTTGTAGAAACAACTTTATCGCCAGGTCCTAAACCGCCAGTTTCTTCATAAACTTGAACGGAGGCTTTATCGCCACGCATTTCAATTATTTCACCTACAAGACCTTTTTCACCTATACGCACAACATCAAACATTTTAGCTTCACGCATATTTTCAACTACAATGAGTGGTCCTGCAACTTTAATAACTTTTCCTTCCATTGTTTTTAATTCTCCTTATTTTTAAGTATATTTACACCTAAAGATTTTTCAACATCTGCACTAATTTTATCTAATGCATAACTAGATACTTTAGTTCCACTAGGAATTACCAATACAGCCGGATAACTAGAAAGTTTTGTATCTTCAATAATATCTTCAACAAAAGGTGCAAAATCATCAGTTATCATTATTACCTTATACTCTGTAATTGCTTTATTAAGTGCAACTCTAGTGTTTTGTTCATTACTTACTCCAAAAACATCACAACCTACAGCTTTAAATATTAATACACTATCATTACTTCCTATAACTGCTATTTTATCCGTCATATATTAACACTCCAAAAATCTTTTTTTAATTTGGTCGCTTAAGTTATTATTGTGATAAGAAAATATAAGTCGAACATTTTTTATTTCTATATCCTTTTTAAAACAATATGTAGCAAATGGACCTATAGAATTTATATCATCTTTATTTTTTTCTAAAATCATAAATGGAAACTGATTTCTTAGTTTTTCATATTCTATAAATGATTTTGCTTTTTCTTGTAAAGCAAGCTTTACAAACTTAGTTAAAATTTCATCTTTAACTTTGTATAGAGCATCTTTATTTTTATTAAAGATAGCCAATAAAGTTTCTTTATTAACTGTAGCAACATCTAAAATTTGTTGTTCTAAATGATACTGAGAATTTGCACGCATAGAGCAAGAAATATTTTCAATATCTATTTTAAGTTCAACTAATTTTTTAATAATTTGATTTTTACCACAAACTTCTCTTAGATTTTGATACAAATATTTTTTAAAAATAAAGTCAACCTCATCACCCTTTATATTTGGTTTTGATGACAGCATTTGAAACTCTAACAAAGCTGACTTAATAAATTTATTATCAAAAGCATCAAAACTTTTACTGGATACATATTCTTTTATTTTTGAAATTTCATAATATCCTTCTGCTTCTATAAAAGTAGATGCACTTTGATTTAAAACAATAGATTTGCAATAAGCAGATATATTGTTATAATCATATGGTAATACAAAATACCAAATAAGTTCTTCAATAGGACTTTCTGCTTTTATAAAATTAAGAAGTTTTTTAGTTTCAAAATTAAGTAGTTCTTCTATTTGAAAAGGAGTTTCTATAACTAATCCAGAAGCAAAACTTGTTTCTTGTAAAGTGCTTAATGCTTCTACATTTGTTTTACAATCAATCATTCTAGCAAAGGTTTCTTTAGTTATTAAGTTATTACTTAAACTTGCCACTACACCATTTGCATACAAGTAACTTTCTCGCATCTTTTACTCCTTTTACATTGACAATAAAATTTTAACTTTTAAAACTTTTATAAAAACTAATTTTTTAACTAATTTTCTATTTGAAATAATATTTTACCTATCTCGCCTTGACTTTCTTCATATGCAGAATTTATAAGTTCATAAAATGTTAAATTTTTATCTACATTACTACTAGATAAAACAAGGCCTATTTCATCTTTATTTTTATTTTTAACAACTTTAAGTTCTTTTGTTTTAACAATTTTTAAATTTTCTATATCTTTTAATGAAATTGTATCAATATTTACTTTTAGTGTCTCGCCTTTTGAAGCATTTTCTTTTAACATTTTTTCAATCAAAGAAAGCATTTTATCTTTATCTTGCTTTAAAAGGATATCCAAAGCTTTCTTTTTAAGTTCTGCTAATACTTCTTGTTTTTTATTAAGGATTATCTTGTTGCCTTCAATTCGTGATAAAACAACATATCTATCCTCTATTTGCCTTGCTCGTTCAATAATTAATTTTTCAGCCTCTTCATTTTTTAAAACAGCATATTCTTCGGCTTCTTTATTAATTTTAAAGGCTTTTTGTTTTGCATCCTCTAAAATTTCATTAGCCTTTAATTTGCCATCTGCCAAAATGCGATTAACAATAGCATCTCCTTGCATTTCAAACGCTTTCCTTTTATTTTTATTTTTTAATATTAATTTTTTAAGTTAATTATAAAAATTTAATATAAGTTGGTTTTTATTAATTTTGTGTGTATTCTTAAAATATTTATAAAAAATTAAATATTAAAATATTAAAAGAATAGAAATAACAAGAGCTAAAATAGCATAAGTTTCTACCATTGCAGGGAAAAGAATTAACTTACCTGATAAACTTTCTTTTTTAGCAACAGCATGAATACAACTTGCAGCAGTTGCACCTTGGAACATTGCTGAGAAAAAACCAGTGAATGCTAGTGGTAAACCTGCAAGTAATATTTGGAAACCTTGACTTACAGTCATAGCAGCAGCTGTAGTAATACTACCCATTGCAATAATACCAAAAACAAAGCCATAAATACCTTGTGTTGCTGGAAGAACAACTAAAACTAATGCTTTACTAAATTTTTTAGGGTCTTCTGATAAAATCCCAGCAGCAGCCTGCCCTGTTTTTTTAAGACCTAATGCAGAACCTATTCCACAAAGTAGCACACATAAACCAACTCCTAATAAACCTATTACATAACCCCATTCCATAATATTTTTAATCCTCCATTTTTTATCTTTTTATTTTAAAACATTTAATAATTTTAACTAATAAGTTTTAAATTAATTAAATGAATTTAACTATTTAATAATTTTTTCTTTTTATTTTTTAAACAATTTTAACATAAGTAAAATCTGTTGCAAAAGGAACAAACAACTCTCCTTCACCTTCATAGAACCTAGAGAAGAATTCTATGTATTGCAATCTTGCCACGTGAATATATCCTCCCAATGCACCCATAGAGACATTAAAAGCATGACCTATAGCAAGAATAATAATACCTATTGCAAAAGTTGGAGCTGACAATAAAAATCCACTTGCCAAGTCATTTACAATAGAAGCTATAATTGCTCCACTTAACATAAGTCCAAATAACCTTGCGTAACTTAAAATATCGGAAAAGAAATTTATTACCCCGTATAAAGCCCCAAAACTCTTTGATACACGATTAAATCCCTTATTTGTAAATATTTGTCCAAAGGAACCAATCACTGCCCCACAGCCCGCTATTATAAGAGCTATTAAGGTTACACCTTTTACCATGCCGCCATATTCAAGTAGGAAAAGTGCAACACCTATTAAGAATATAACCCAACAAAATGCTGTAAAGATTGCATCTAAAATTTTCTTTCTTTTAATAAGCAATATGCCTTTTAAAATAAGAGAAACTATCATTTGGAAAATACCAGCAACCAAACATGACACAAGCAAAGTTAATACATTATTTACAGGATCAGGAATTGTTGCAACTGGTACAAGTGACCATTGTTCATGAGACAAACCAAAGAAACTGCCAAATAAAGCACCAAAAATAATAGTAAACACTCCACCTATTGCAATTACAAACATTAGTTGTTTAAAGCCAGTTTGCCTTTTTTGTCCTAATGCCATAAATAAACCAAAAGCAATTAATACAAGTCCATAACCTATATCTGCCATTATAAACCCAAAAAAGACTGAAAAGAAAAATGCTAAGAAAATATTAGGGTCAATCTCTCGATAATGCGGAGCTGAATACATATTAGTAACAAATTCAAATTGTTTAATTATTTTACTATTTTTAGTTATTGTTGGTGGTATTTCATCTTTATCAATATCTAAAAACTCGTATTCAATACTAAGATTGCTTTTTTGTAATTTTTTATCTAGTTTGTCTTTACTTTCTTTTGCAAGATAACCTTCCAAAACAAAAGCCTGGCTTGTACATCTAAATTTATTTTCAGCATCTTCTTTTGCCATACAAAACTTTAAATAGTCATGCATTATTTTAAGTTCTTTTAAACTATCCTTATATGCACATAAATCAACTATTAATTCATTTTCCTGTTTATCTAATAATACTATCTTATTTTTTAAAGAGTCGATTTCTTCTTTTGCAGTTGTATTAAGTTCAAAGTTTGCACGATTAAAACCTAATTCATTAAGTTTTTTTGTTACTATAAAACTTTCGCTATTATGACTGTATATTTTTAATATGCCATCACCTGATGTTTCATATGTAGTTAAAGGACAATCTCTTAAAAAATTATCAAAATCTTTAATAGCATTTGATTGTAGTGAACCTAACATTATAGTTGTATATTTAGTAGGTTTAAAATCGCTAAAATTTTCGGTTATATTTTGATAAGGCATTAAAGAAATTATTTTATTTTGTAAATTAACCCGTTCCTTTTTAATTTCACTTTGCTCATTTAATAACTTATCTAAGCTATTAAGCAGAGTTTCTATTTCATCTTTTTTAAGAATAATTTTTTCAAATTCATCACATGAAACATCAAAATCTTTTTCTATTACTGGTTTTGCTTTTTTAGGTAGATAATCTAAACTATTTTCTATCGTTACAATAGCTCGTTCAACTTTTGATCGTTTATTTTCTAATTGAGTATAAACTTCATCATTAAAAAAGACATCAGTATTTTCAATTTCTTCAACATTCTTTAAAGTTATAAGTTGGGTTTCAAACAAAGCATTTAACACTTTCTGCTTATCTGCACTTGCACCATAAAGTTTTATCTTTTGCATTTCTACTATTGCCATGTGCTGTTCTTCTCCCCCTTTTAATAAATTAAAAAATATAAATATAATAAAATAGAACTATAATTTTTTAGTTTTTTATTTTGCCTTTTCTATTTTCTTAAATATTACATTAATAGCCTTGTCATAATTCTTTTGAGCATTTTTTTCTAATTCTTCAGCTTGTTTAACATATTCAAGCAAGGCCTCATCAAATTGCTTTTTAAATTTTTCTTCATTTAATAAAGTTTGTTCTTTAAGCATTTTTTTAGAAGACTCTTGTGCATTATTTTTTATTTTTATATTGTCTTCTTCTGCTTTAGAAACAATTTTGAGTGATTCTGTTTTGGCTGAACTATACATTTTTTCGGTTTCTTTTTCTGCTTTTAAAATAGACTCTATAATTTTATTTTTCACAGATAGGTCTCCTCCTTAAAGAAATATATTACATTATGTATATTATCTAAAATTAAAAAACAAGTGTCAAGAAAAAAATGTAACAAAGTGATTTATTTTTTTTCATTATCCTGAATTTTATTTAATAAAAAAACAAATAATTCTATTATAATAAATAAATATTTTATAATTGACATTATTCTCTTTACTCTTTTCTATTTACATGTATAATTACTATATAAAAAAATTAATAAATAAAAGGAAGATTTTTATGTTTTTTGGCACTGAATTAGATTTAGTTATCGTTTGTATTATTGTAGTTTTTGGTAGAATTGTTGATATGTCACTTGCTACTATGAGAACTGTTTTTACCGTTAAAAACAAACCACAAATTGCTGCTCCTATTGGATTTATAGAAGCATTTTTTTGGTTTTTAATTGTTAAGGCTGCACTTGATTACACAATAGCAAATCCTGTTGTAGACACTTTACTTTTAGCAATTTCTTATTCTCTTGGTTTTGCCTTGGGTACATTACTTGGAGGAATTATTTCTAAACAATTTGTAAAATCAAAAATTCACGTACAAATTATATTAAGTTCTAAAAATAATGAAATAGTTAATGCATTAAAAGAAAAAGGATTTGGGCAAACCATTATTACTGCTAAGGGTGCCAATAAAAATACAGAGACTTATATGATTTTTGTTGAAACTGTTTCTAATAAATTAAATGAATTAAGAACAATTATTAATAACATGGATGAAAAAGCTTTTGTTTCTGTAAGCGAAAGTAAATCAGTATACAATGGATTTTTTGGAACAACTGGAAAATAATCAAATTTAAAAAATATTAAAGATTGAAAATTAAACAATGTTTTAAAAATTCTAAAATACTTTATATATAAAAAATTAGGAGAAAAGACATGGCTGATAAAACCCTAGATTACTTTACTAAAATTTCTAAAATTCCTAGACCATCTGGAATGGAAACTGGAATTAGAAATTTTTTAATTGAGTTTGCAAAATCACATAATTTAGAATATTTAACCGACAACACTTATAATGTTATTATTAAAAAAGCAAGTAATAAAAAAGATTGTAATAAAACTCTTATTTTACAAGCACATACTGACATGGTTTGTGAAAAGAATGGAGATTTAGATTTTGACTTTTTAACGCAGGGCATAAATATTAAAACAGAAGGCGATTTTCTTATGGCTGAAGGCACAACACTTGGTGCTGATAATGGAATAGGCTTAAGTATGATATTAAGTATATTAGATGATGATACCTTAGAAATTCCAAACCTTGAATGTGTTTTTACTGCTCAAGAAGAAACTACAATGCAAGGAGCAATTGACTTAGATTTTTCAAATCTTAAAAGTAATTATCTCTTATCCATTGATGGAACAGATGAAGCAAAAATTGAAGTTTCAAGTGCTGGAATGAAAGTTATAAAATATTCTAGAACTTTTACAACTTCTTCTTTAACAGAAAAAAATTCTTGTTATAAACTTAGTTTATCTGGTTTACGAGGTGGACACTCAGGCAGTGAAATTCACACTAATCGAAAAAATGCTATAAAACTATTATTTGACTTTCTTAAAACCTTAAAAGATGTTAATCTAATTTCTATCTCTGGTGGTGGAAAATCTAATGCAATAGCAAGAGAATGCAACTGTTCCTTTTCTTGTAACAATAGTTTTAATGAATTGCAGTTGTTGACAAAAAATTTTCAGTTAATGCATAAAGATTGCGAACCTGATTTTTTAATAAAATTAGAAAGCATTCAATTAGAAGATAAAACTATTATAAATAATAGCAACGAATTAATTGATTTTATTACTACTCACAAAAACGGTGTTTTAGAATATGATGTTAAAAATCCTACTTTCCCACTAGTATCAAATAATTTAGCTAATATTAACTTAACTGAAGCCACTGTAGATATAATTATTTCTATTAGAAGCAGTGTTATAAAACTTGAAAAACAATATTTAGATGAAATAAATGAAAATGCAAAAAATCACGGATTTAATAATGAAGTACTTTCCTCTGCACCATTTTTTGAAAAAAAGGATAACTCCTATTTACAAAATTTATGTAAAACTAGTTATGAAACCCTTTTTGACAAACCTTGTGTAATAACAGGAGTTCATGCAGGGTTAGAAGGTGGTGTATTTGCTTCCAAAAATAAAGATTTGGATATTTGTGTAATAGCTCCTAACATTTATGATGCACATAGTCCTAAAGAAAAAGTAAGTTTATCTTCTATTTTTAGAGTTTATAAATGGCTTGAAAAAATTTTAAAAGATTTTTAATTCAACCCAATTAATATTTTTATTAATTTAAAAGCCTATCAAAAGAATTAAGATTTATACTATCTTAATTCTTTTTTTTATTAGTTAAAAAAATAGCATTAGTAATTATCTAATACTATTTATTTTAATTATTTTTAAAATGGATTTTATTTAAAACTAAATAACTTTTTTAATTTATAAAACCTAGTTATACTATTAATATATAAAAATTGTAATTTTTTATTTTATAAGGTTACATGTTATAATTAATTATATAATTTGCGTTAATATCAAATTATTTATTTATAATATAATAGATAACAAATAATCCGCAAAGAACAAATCCTGCAATTATAACAAGAATACCTATAACACGAATTGTTACAAATATTGCATCATTACTTTCAATCTCATTACTTTGTCTTGCCACTCTTGTTATTCTTCTTGATAAAATAATTGTTGCAAAACCGATAGATAACAAAATTAAACCAATAATAATTAATGGGTCACTAAGATATTCAGCAAGTGATTTACCTAATAAATTAAACATATTATTTGTCACCTCTTTCTTATTTTATGTAATTATAGCAAAAGCAGTCAAAAATTTCAATAGGAAAATTACTAAAATTATTTTATTGTATAAACTGCCTAGTTTTTATATTTTTCATATAGTTTATTTAATTATCATAACACCATTTTTATTGTTTTAAATTATATTTTTAAATTATTTACTTTAGCAAAATTATATATGTCCTCTTTTGTGATGTCAAAATAATTGCATATATGTTTTAAAGCTCGCAACTTTCTATTAGAAAAGCTATCCCATAATATATATGCCGATAATACATTAGCATTTGTTATTTCTTTTAAGCCCATTGCTTCTAATCTCATAATAGGGGACCTTAAATTAATAGCAGTATAATCTGTATTAAAAAGCAAGTAATTTATACATTTTACAGTTGCTTCATAAAAAACAATATTATATTTTTTTAATAGTTTTTTGTTAGGAAGTAATATAGAAGAAAAGATATTATTTTTTGTATATTCTTGATAAGTAATACCTTCTAGCATTAGTCTATTTTTTAGAAGTTGCAATTTTAAAGGTGCTTTGGCATCATTTTTTAGCAAAATGCACCTAAAAAAAGCATTTATAGGTTTTGAATTTATTTTAGAAAGTCTTAATAGTAATAAATTTTTTAAACTTCCTTCATCAAATTTAGACACAAAATAAAAAAATTCTTCATTATTAGCAAAAGCATCTTTTAATTTTTTTTCATCAAGAACAAGATAATTTTTTATTTGCGTTTTAATTTCTAATATTTCTTTTGAAGAATATCCATTAACATTAGTAAATTTATATTCTCCCCTATTTTTACAAATATCAAGATATTTATTTAATATATAATTATCAAACGGATTATAAGTTTTTAATTCTATCAATTTGCGTTTTGCTTTTTCATAATTCTTTGCACTCATACATATTTTACAATAAGTAAGTTGCAGATCATAATCAAAATCAGCTTTTGCAAAAAATTTATCAAGATGCTCTATTGCAATTTCTTCCTCATTGCAACTAGCTAAAACCGCACCTAACTTAAAACATTCCTCTTCATTTTTTGGAACATACTTTTTAAGTTTTTCAAGTGCAATATTATAATTATTTTTTTCTCCTAAACCTTTATAAACCATTAAAAGGCTTGATAAATCATCTAAATTATTATTTCCGTAGTTTGTTATTAAATTTAAACTTTCCTTAAACTTATTGCTTTCAATATAAGCATTTGATAATGCAGTTCTAATTTCATCATCTTCAAAATCTCCTTGTTCATTACACAAGGTGATTGCTTCTTCGTATTGATGTTTTGCCATAAAATCATCAATAAGTTTTATAGCATCTTTTCTTGGAATATCTTGACCACTAAGTCCTTCTATAACAACAAAACTTTTGCGTTTTGCTTCTTCTAGATTATTTAATTCTTTTAATATCTCTTTTGCTATATATGCATTTGGAGTTTCAGAACCTATCTTAATACATTTATCTAAATAATATCTTCCTAATTTTTTATCACCCATAGATAAAAAATTTTCCGCTAACCCCCTATAAGCTGGTTGAGATAAAAATTGATTTGATAAAGATGAAAATAAATAATAGTTAGCAAGTTCATACTCTTCAAGAAGTGAGTAAATTTGACCCAAAATAAGGTCATTACTTGCACCTAAAATATGTTCTTGTGGCTTAATGGCATTTTTTGCCATTCGGATATAACGCAAAGCAGATAAAAAATCTCCCGCTATTAGCCTTTCTCTACCTACCATGAAATAAAATTGTTCATCTCTTACAAATTGTATAACATTAGAATTTTTCATATTAATTATAATTTATTCGTAAAATTCTAAAAAAACAACTTTTTTTCCGTTTTTTTATATTTTTCGCCTTTTGTATTTTAATTTTTTGTGCATTTGTATAATTTTTAATAGAATATAAAATTAAATTGATTATTTAATCAGTGTAAATATATCTCCTACATTGTTCACACTCAAGGTATCCATCAGACTTTAATTTATTCATATGTGCTGAAGAAACTGACATACTGCAACCACCACAAGCATTTTGATTTAATGGAACAAGTACTGGAAATATTTTATCTTGTCTTAAATGCTTATACTTTGATAATAAATCTTTATCAATTTCCTTTTCCATACTTATCATTTGTTTTTTAATTTCTTCAATTTGAGGGCGAACACTTGATTCATATTCTTCAACATTTGTTTTGCTTTCTTTATATTTTTGACGATAAGTAACTATATTATTTCTACAAGTTTCAAAATTTTTAATAATGGAAGTTACTAATTCTGCTTGAGAAGATAATGACCTCTCAAGAAGAGTAAGCGAAGTTACAAGTTTATTTAGTTCTTCTAAATTTTCATTAATTTTTTCTTCACTATAATTAGCATTTGATGACAATTCCATAAAACTTTTATATGCTTTATCATAATCTATTTTGCATTTTTCATAGTCACTTATCACACTTTTTGCTTTTGTTTCTAGTTCCAAAAGTTTATTTTGTTCATCTTTTACCAAAACAACAACTTTATTTAAGGTTTGTTTTGCAGGATTTTTTTCAACAGATTGTTTTAATTTTAATAACTTCCCATCTAACTTTTGGTACTCTAACAAATTTTTAAACATAATTTTCTCCTAATAAAACCATTAAACAATGATTACCTTTTTTAAAAGGTTTGAAATAAATTTACATCCATACATTTAATTTTTAATAAACTTTGTATCATATTAAAAATCTAGTAAGTGCTGCTCTATTAATCTTATTAAAGTTTCATTTTCAAGCACTTTTTTCTTTGCACTTATTTCTTTTCTTTTACTTAATTCATATTTAAGATATTCTTTTAAAGTTTTTAAGTCTGATGGGTTTCCAAAATATAGTTCCTGTATAGAAAGAGGTTTTGGTTTATCAACTTTTTCAACTTTTAAAACATAATAGAAAATTTTACCTTCTTGTACAATCTCATCTTTTAATATTTCAAAATTATTTTGATGTAAATAAGTTCTTAATTCTACAACATTTTTTTGAGGTTGTAAAACATATCTTGAATATTTTTTACTTTGCTCATTTTTTAAAATATTTATTATCTCATGACCACCCATGCCAGCAATAATAATCTGCTCGGGTTGTATATCATAAGTATTTAAATTAATTGCTTGTAAGCCATCGCCAACAAAAAATGTTGTTTTAATTTTATAATCTTCTAAATTTTTTACAGCCTTTTGTAAACATTTTTCACTTATATCGCTTAATATTGCAAAATCTATTTTATTAAATTGAAATAAATTTTTGGTAATATATGCATGGTCACAACCTATTTCTGCTATAATTCTTTTATCTACAAGTTCGCAAATTTTATTTATCCTAGGTGAATTAATCATAATTAAAATCACTCAATTGTTTACAACGTTTTGGTTGTCTTAATTTTCTTAAAGCTTTTGCCTCGATTTGTCTTATTCTTTCACGAGTAACATCAAATTCTCTACCAACTTCTTCTAAAGTTCTAGGGTGAGAATCATCAAGACCATATCTAAGTCTTATAACTTTTTGCTCTCTAGGAGTTAAAGTATCAATTGCAGCAAGGAGTTGTTCTCTTAATATTAATTGAGCAGCAGTTTCTACAGGAGATTTTATAGATTCATCTTCAACGAAGTCTCCAATTTTACTATCTTCTTCCTCTCCTACTGGATTTTCAAGACTTACAGGGTCTTGAGCAATTTTTTGAATTTCACAAACTCTTTGTTCAGAAATTCCCATTTTTTCTGCTATTTCTTGAGCTGTAGGATCACGACCTAAAGATTGTAGAAGTTGACGAGAAACTCTAACTAATTTATTTATAGTTTCAACCATATGTACTGGTATTCTAATAGTTCTAGCTTGGTCAGCAATAGCACGAGTTATAGATTGTCTAATCCACCATGTTGCATAGGTTGAAAATCTAAAACCTTTAGTATAATCAAACTTTTCTACTGCTTTTAATAGACCTAAATTGCCTTCCTGAATTAAATCTAAAAATTGCATACTTGTCCTACCCACATATTTTTTAGCGATAGAAACAACAAGTCTTAAATTTGCTTCAGATAATTTTCTTCTTGCAACTTCATCACCTTGTGACATACGCTTTGCATACTCTACTTCTTCCTCACTAGTTAAAAGAGGTACTTTACCTATGTCTTTTAGATACATTTTAACAGGGTCATCTACCTGCACTTGACTTGCAATTTTACTAAGGTCTTCTATTTCTTCGTAATTTTCTGCAGATTTTTTAATTTTTATATTATTTTGAGTAAAATATTCTACAACTTGCTCAATGTCTTGTGCAGATGCATCATATTTTAATAATCTTAAAATAATTTCCTCTTCATTCAATCCACCTTTATTTTTTGCGATTTCTGTTAATTTTGTAATCTCGGGTTGGAATTTTTCGTTATACATTCTTTTAGTTCTCCATTTTTAATTTTAATTCTTTTGCAATTTCACTTAATTCTTTAGCAATTTCTCGCCTTTTATCTAAATCTTTTTCTAATTTAAATTGTTTTGTTAATTCTTCCTGTCTTTGTTTTAAACTTACATTATTTAGTGTTTCTAAACATTGATTAAAATATGTTTCCAGTTCATTATAAGTTGAAAAATCATAATCAATAATTTCTTTAATATCTTCATTACCTTCCACATCAAATAAATCAAACAACATACTAATAGTATAAGACTTATTGTTTTGATAACAAGATTTAACAAAGTCAAAAAGATTTTGATAATTAGAATTTTTAAATTTCAAATTTTTATCTACTACTTTTATTGCATAATCTTTTTTATGAACAATACTAGCCAAAACAAATTTTAATGCCTTTAAATGTCCACCTTGTCTATAAATCAATTTTTCTTCAGGTTTACCAGTATTTTCATTATCTGGCACAAAATTTGTATTTTTAACAGCTAAATCTCGCCTTAATATGTCAATTGACATATTTACAAGTTTCGATAAAATTTTTAAATATATTTCTTTTTCTGCATTACTTGCAAGTTCTCTTATGATTTGTAGGGCTTCTGATATGTACTTATTTTTTTGATAATTATCTTGCAAATTGTATTTATTTGCTAAAGTCAAAAGTTTATATTCTATTGCATCTATTGAATTTTCTAAACTAAATTTTAAAGCATCAATACCATGTTTTTTTAAAAATTCATCTGGATCTAAGTTATCTTTTAGTTGAACAACTTTAACTTCTAAACCATTTTCTAATAAAACATCTATTGCCTTATACATTGCATTCTGACCAGCATTATCACCATCAAGACAAAGAATAACTTTATCAGTAAATTTTCTAATTTCCCTTGCATGAAAACTTGTTATAGCTGTACCCATACAAGCCACAGTATTTTTAAAGCCAGCCTTATACATTGCAATAACATCAATAGTGCCTTCACAAATTATAACATAATTAATATTTTGCTGTTTTTTAAGTTCTCTAATTGCACTAATGTTGTAAACAATTCTACTTTTATCAAAAATTATAGATTGTGATGAATTTTTATATTTAGCAAAGCTTGGATTTGTTTCCATAGTCCTAGCAGTAAAACCTATAGGTTCCCCATATGTATTTAATATAGGAAAAATTAATCTATTGCCAAAAAAATCATAAGCATTTCCATTTTCATTATAATCTATAAGACCTGAAACCTTCATAATTTTTTTATCAATGCCATTTTTATGTAAAAAATTAACCAAACTTGTCCAATCGGGACTTAAACCTATATTAAAATCTTTAATAATTTTATCATCAATACCCCTGGAATTTAAATAATTCCTTGCATTTTGTGCATTAGGTGTTGATAACTGCAAATTATCTTTATAAAATTGCATTGCAATATTACAAGCCTTTAAAGATTCTGCCTTAATTTTTAAATTTTCTATATCTTTTGAAGTTTGTGAAAGTTCTGGAAGTTTCATACCACAACTATCGGCTAGCATTTTAACAGCCTCAACAAAAGAAACATTTTCGTATTTCTCTATAAACTTAATTACATCACCACTTTCTCCACAACCAAAGCAATGATAATATTGTTCTGCTTCATTAATTGCAAAAGAGGGCGTTTTTTCATAATGAAAAGGACAACAAGCCCAATAAGTTTTCCCTTTTTTATCTAGGGTTAAATGTTTTGAAATTACAGAAACAATATTATTTTTTTGTTTTAGTTCGTCAATAAAGTTGGTGGGATATCCTATGTTTTGCAAATTTATATCTTCTCCAATAAAACTAATATGTTAAAAAGTAGATATTTTCTCATTTTTTTATAACTTAAACAATAAAAAAACCAACTAATATATACATTACTATATATACAACAAAAAGTAAATATTTCCTCTTTTTTTATTGAAATATTTTCAAAATTTCAATTTATTATTTTTATTGTTCTAAATTTGAAGAAAGTTCATCATTAATAGTAGCATTAGATAATGATTTATCGGTCAACATTTGAAGAATATCATCATTAATTGAACTTAAATTATCAGTATGTTCCTCAGGTAATGATAATTCTTCTTGTAAATTATCAATACTTGTTTCACCAAACTTTTTAGCAAACATACTTATCGCAAATTTAGGGAGTTCCGTTCTACTAGGACCATAATACTGACCTGAAGTTAAATCAGGATAAGTGCCAATTACAAGGCCCGCTTCAAAGTCCTGACTTTCATTTTTTGAACCTATTAAACAATTTTCTCCTAAAGATAAATCAATTATAACATTATCTGCCGACCTTGATACCTCTTCAATTTGCTCTTCTCCACTAATTCTAGATACGCAAAATTTATCTTCACCTAAAAATTTTCTAAAACCTCTTTTAACTATTGAACTTTTTTCATCAATTTCTTTTTTAGTAACTTCCATTAATAGTTTATCATAATCAGAATATACATATAATGGTTGCGAACCTGAAATTGTATAAACTGTTTTACAATTTTTTATAATTTGTGACATAACTCCTCCAAATGTTTAAAACATTTATACATATATAATAAAAATGCAAGTATATTATAATATGCTAAAACATCAAACTATATAATTATAAAAAAAAAGTAATAATTTTGTTACAATTATAAAAAAAGAACTAAAAAATAAATTTTAGTTCTAAATAAATTTCTATTAAATTTATATGAAATTTTATTCAATAGACAAAATATAATAATAAACTGGTTGTCCACCACTAACTGCATTAAATTCGCATTGTGGATATTTACGTTGTAAATTTTCTTGTAATTTAATTGCATCTTCTTCATTAATTTCTTGTCCATAAAATAAAGTTACATTAACAGTATCTTCATCAATTAATTTTTCAACAAGACCATCTACTGTTTCTGGTATTTCTTTACCTTTAGCAAGAATTGAACTATTATCAAGCCCTATTATTTCACCAACACTAACATCAAAATCATCAATATGAGTGTCACGAACAGCATATGTAACATTTCCTGTTTTTACACTTCCCATAGATGTATTCATTGCTTCAATATTTTCATCAACTGAAACTTCAGGATTAAAAGCTAAGCAAGCAGAAATTCCTTCAGGAATACTACGAGTAGGAATAACAACAACATTTTTCTTAGTTAATGCTCTAGCTTGTTCTGCAGCCAAAATGATATTTTTGTTATTAGGGAATACAAATATTGTGTCTGCATTAACTTTTTCTACTGCTTCAACAATATCACTTGCACTAGGATTCATTGTTTGACCACCTTGAATGATGTAATCAACTGTTAAATCTTTAAATAACAATGCAAATCCATCACCAGCAGCAATAGAAACCATTCCCATAGGTTTAGGTGGTTCTTTTTGAGTTTTCTCTTTGAGTAACTGTCTATTTTGCTCTAACATATTTTCGATTTTTAAATTGGTTAATTCGCCTAACTCTAATGCATATCCTAATGCCTTATTTGGTTCGTTAGTATGAACATGAACTTTAACAAGATTAAGGTCTCCTATGCATATAACGGAGTCCCCTAATTCAACTAATCTTTCACGTAGTTTATCAATATCACTTTGAGTTGTCTTTTTATGCATATTAATAATCATATATTCAGTGCAATAACCAAACTGTATTTCTGCCAAATCTACTAAATTTGCATGAAAATCCTTATCTTTTTCATAGGCAGAAGCAGTATCTATGGTTTCTGGAGTAGCAATCATAATATCTTCATTAGTTAAAGCTTTATAAAAGCCATTAAATATTACAAGTAGCCCTCTGCCACCAGCATCAACAACACCTGCTTTTTTAAGAACAGGCAACATTTCTGGTGTTTGCATTAATATTTCTTCGCCTTTTTCAATTAAAGCCTGAAAAAAGCCTTCAAAATCTTGATATTTTTTACTTAGAGGGGTAGCTTCTTCTGCCATAACTCTAACAACAGTTAAAATTGTACCCTCTTTTGGTTTTGTAACTGCCTTATAAGCAATATCTGCTCCCTCTTTTAAAGCACGAGCAAAATCTTTTGTTTTAAGTTCTGTACAACCTATTATTACAGTTGACATTCCTTTTAAAATTTGGGATAGAATAACACCAGAATTTCCTCTTGCACCACGAAGAGCACCTTTTGAGATTGCCTCTCCTAAAGAATCAAAATTATTATTTAAACACTCATTAACTTCCTTTGTAGCAGATTTAAAGGTTAAATTCATATTTGTTCCTGTATCTCCATCTGGAACAGGAAAAACATTTAATGAGTCGATATATTTTCTGTTTTCATCAAGCACGCTAGAAGCAGTTAAAACCATTTTTCTAAACATTGCTCCGCTAATAGTCTTAATCAATTATCTTTCCTCCGCATTGGTTTAAAAAACTTGTTACACAATTATAAAAAAGCCTGTAACAGCCTAATATTTTAATTATAAAAAAAAATTAAACCCTTACACCTATTACTTTAATATTAACAGCATCTACTATCATACCAGTAAACTTTTCAACTCCATATTTAACAGTGCTTTTTACACTTTCAGCTACTGCATTTATAGATACACCATATTTTAATATTAAGTTTAAGTCTATTGTTATATGATTACCTGTGCTGGTAATTTTAACACCTCGTGTAAGGGATTGATTTTTAAATAATTCGCTAAAACTTTCTTTTGCATTTCTAGCCACTAAGTCTACGACACCATAACACTCTAAAGCATTATAGCCTGCAACAACAGCAATGGCATTGTTATTTATAGAAATATCACCAAAAGCATTTGAAGTTTTAACTGACATAATGTTCCTTTTAATTGTGTGGACTTACTAAAGTATAGAGTTCTCCCACACTACAGGTTATATGATACAACATTTTTTCATAATAGGCAAGCAAAAAAAGGAAATGTAACAAGATACATTTCCTTTTTTTATTTTTTTAATCAAAACTTATGTAATGCTTTTTTAAACAAGTTTTTAACAAAAATGATAAACACTTTGGAACTTTAAAACAATAAATTTTCATTATTTTCCCTACCCTTTATATCTAATTTATGATAGAGATAAAAATTGTGTTAAATTTTTTTATTATTATTTTTAATAATTTAATTAAAACATAACTGATAAGATAATTTTATAAATTATTATATTTCACTTTTAAATTAGTAATTCAATTTTTTAATTTATTAGTTTTAATAATCCTTTTTTAAATATTTTTTATCAAATTTACAGCACCTTTTAAATCTTTACTAGTAAATAAATAGTTTCCTAAAACTACACTATTTACACCATTTTCTTTTAAAGTTTTTGCATTTTTGTTATTTACTCCGCCATCAACTTCTATGGTTACTTCAATGTTTTGATGTTTTAAATAATCTTTAATTTCTTTTAATCTATCAAAGGTGCTTTCAATAAATTCCTGTCCGCTTTTACCTGGAGTAACACTCATAACAAGAAGCATATCACAAAAATAAATAAAAGGTAAAATTTCTTTTATTTCTGTAGTTGGATTAAAAGACAAACCAGCAAATGTGCCACCTTTTTTAATGCTTAATAAGTCTTTAGTTAATTTATTCTTGTTTTTATAACTTTCAAAATGAATTGTTAAGATATCTGCTCCGCTTTTAATATACTTTTTAATTTTATTACTAGGTTTTTGTACCATTAAATGAACATCTAATTTTTTTGAAGTAATTTCTTTAATCTTTTTTACTATTTTATGATTAAAAGTTGTACTTTTAACAAATTTTCCATCCATAACATCACAATGAATATAATCCACATCAGTATTGTCTAGTTTCTTTATATATTCTAATAAATTTTCCAAATTAGGAGGATTAGTTGAAGCAGAAATCAATAACGACATTTTATAATTTTACCCCTTTATTAAAAGCAATTTAAATTATTAACTATTTTTATATCCTATTATATTTATACTTATTATAATAATTATACTATATTTATATTTTCTTTTCTATAAATCTTCGCCTTAACTGACCACAAGCCCCATCTATATCATTACCCAAACTTCTTCTTGTGGTAACATTAATTCCAAAACCTTTTAAAGTTTCTGCAAAGATTTTTTGTGTTGACTCAGAACATCTTTTTAAATTATTTTCCTTAACCTCATTTAAATTTATTAAATTAATAATGCAATTCATACCTTTAACAAGTTTTGCAAGTTCAATTGCATTAGTTTTAGAACAATTTACATTATCTATTAAGATATATTCAAATAATATTCTTCTTCCTGTTTTTTCAAAATAATATCTACAAGCCGAAATTAATTCATTTATTGAATATCCCTTAGCAACAGGCATAATTTCTTTTCTTGTTATATTATTACTTGCATGTAGAGATAAACAAATATTAATTTTATATCCACTTTCTGCTAATTTTTTAATATTTGGTACTATTCCACATGTACTAAGAGATATATTCCTTTCTGCGTAATATAAACCATATTTATTTGTAGCAAGTTCCAAAAACTTTATAACATTATCATAATTATCCAGTGGTTCACCACTACCCATAAGAACAATGTTTGTTACTTTCCTATCTTTAACATTACCTTCAAGATACTTATTTGCTACAATTACTTGTCCCATTATTTCACCGGCTTGTAAATTTCTAACTAGCCCATCTAAACCTGAAGCACAAAACTTACACGACATTCTACAACCCACTTGACTAGACACACATAATGTATAGCCAAACTTGTAACTCATAAGTACACCTTCTATTAAATTATTGTCTTCAAGTTTATATAAAAATTTTTGAGTTCCATCGCTTGATTTTTGTACTTTGACAATTTCTATATTGTTATCACTATAAGTTTGTAATAAATTTTCTTTTAATGATTGTGGAATATTTGATATATCCGCTAATTTTTTTCCATTATGAAGGTCATAATAAATTTGTTCAGCTCGATATTTTGGCTGACCTAAAATTACCAATTTTTCCTTTAGTTCTTCATATGATAAACTTAGTATATTTTCTTTCATAATATTCCTTATTTTTGTAATTTAATAAAAAAATTTGTTTATAAAGTACTATTTTAGTAAAAAAATACTAAAATTGCGTGCCACAGTCAATTTTTTTGCCATTTAAATAATTTTTTGATGACATTACTTTTCCGCCAGCACTTTGAATAATATCTAAAATAATTAATCCATCTTTGCACTTAACTATTAATCCTTTTTTTGCATTTGCAATTACTACCTGACCTATTTCAAAATTATTTGTATCTGAAACATTTTCAGTAAATGGTTTTGATTTATAAACTTTTAATATTTCACCTGTTTGTTTATTTTCTACATAACATAATGGCCATGGATTCAAACCATTACATAAATTTTGGATATTTTCGGCTGTATCACAAAAATTAATTTTTCCCATTTCCTTGGTAAGTTTAGGGAAATAAGAAGATTGTGCTTCATCTTGTATAAGTTCCTTAACTAAACCTTTTTGAATATTTTCTAAAGTTTTTAATAGTAATTCTCCGCCCAATTCAGCAAGTCTTAAAGTAAGTTCACCTGCTGTTTCATCAGGGATTATATCAAGTGATTGTTGCATTAATATATTTCCTGCATCAAGAGCTTTTATAGTTTTCATAATAGTTACACCAGTAACTTTTTCTCCTTTTATTATTGCCCACACTACAGGGCTACTTCCCCTATATTTAGGCAATAATGAAGGATGAACATTTAAAACACCATATCTAGCAAGATTAAGAATATTTTCTTTTAAATAATGACCAAAAGAAGCTGTTATTAAAACATCTGGATTAAGAGATTTAATATCTTCATATCCTTCACGACTTACACTATCATATTGCAAAATTTTTATGTTATTCTTTAATGCAAATTCTTTTACAGGTGAAAATTGTATTTTATTACCTCTTCCAGAACTTTTATCGGTATTAGTTACTACACATACTATTTCATTTTCACTGTTAAAAAGATTTTCTAGTACAATTTTAGAAAATTCTGAAGAGCCCATAAATACTATTTTCATAAATTGCCCCCTTTATTAACTAATATCTTATTTTAATTTTTAGGTTTTACATGGTCTATATATAAAATTCCATCAAGATGGTCATTCTCATGACAAATGGCTCTTGCCATAAAATCGGTTGCTGTTAATGTCATAGGATTACCAAACCTATCGTAGAACTCAACAGTAACTTTATTAGGTCGTGTTACTTTGCATTGTTTTCCAGGTATACTTAAACACCCTTCTTGTCCCGTTTGAGTTCCTGACATAAATGTTATTTTAGGATTTATAACTTCAAAATAAGTATTATTAACACTTATTACAAAAATTCTCTTTAAAACTGCAACTTGAATAGCAGCAAGACCTACTCCTGTTGATTTAATTAAGGTATCTTTCATATCATCTAGTAAATCCCATAAACTTTCATCAAACTTAGTTACAGGTTTAGAAATTTTTCTAAGCATATCATTTTCTAAAGTTATAATTTTTCGTATTGCCATAATATTTTTCCTTTTAAAACTACATTCATTTTATATATTATATATTAATATTTAAAGTAAACAATAAATTATTTACATTATATTTTAATAAATTAAGTTTTTTAATTTATTAATTATTTGAAAAATAAAACACAAAATAAAACAAATTTAACTTAAATTTTGCGGGTCGTTTTCCACAAAAATAGATATTTTATTTTCTTTCATTTTATCACATATATCATAAATTTTACTAATGATTTCATATTCATTTTTCTTATATATTCTAAGCAAAATTTGATATCTATAATTTTTTTGCAATCTTTTCTTAGGGCATTTCATAGCATGAAGATAAATAAAGTCACTTGAATATTCTTCTTTTAACAACTTAACTTCGTTGTATATTTTTTCTAAACTATTTAATACCTTTTTTTCATCTTCTCCTAATACTAATATTCTTAGAATATTTACGAAAGGCGGAAAATGAGAAACTTCCCTAAGATTAAGTTCTTTTTTAAAAAAGGCTCCATAATCATAATTGCTAGAACATCTATACACAAAATGTTTAGGATAATAGGTTTGCAATACAACTTTTCCTTCGCTCTCGCTTCTTCCTGCCCTACCAGATACTTGAGTAATTAATTGAAAGGTGCGTTCTATTGCTTTATAATCGCTAAAATACAAACTCATATCAGCATCTACAATACCCACAAGTGTAACATTATTAAAATCATGACCTTTTGCTATCATTTGAGTACCAACAAGAATTGAAGGACTAGTTTGATTAAAAGTTTCAAGGATATTTATATAGTTATTCTTATTAACATCATTATCTAACCTAAAAATAGGCACATCAAAAATTTTACTTAATTCTTCAACAACCCTTTGAGTACCTACAGCACCAAAACGAATTGAAGAACTTTTGCATTTTGGACAAGTTGTTAAAGTTCTATATCTTCTATTGCAATAATGACATTTTAACATGTCATCTTCTTTATGAAAAACAAGAGATACATCACAATCTTCACATTTAGGCACATAACCACATTCCTTACACATAAGAAAAGAAGAAAATCCTCTGCGATTAATAAATATCATTGCTTGTTTTTTATTTTTTATACAGGTAGATAACTCATTTAAAAATCTGCTAGAAAAAATGCCAGTATTTCCTGAATGAATTTCACTAAGCATATCAACAATTTCTATGTTAGGTAATTCCTTTTTATTTGCTCTTTCAGTTAATTGTATTAGTCTATATTCACCTTTTTTTGCAAGATAGTAACTTTCTATACTAGGAGTTGCACTGCCTAAAATTAAAGGGCAATCATTTAAATATGCCAAATATCGTGCAACCTCATGAGTATGATACCTAGGATTACTTTCACTATAATAACTATTATCATGTTCTTCATCTATTACAATCAATCCTAAGTTTTCAAGAGGAGCAAAAATACAAGACCTAGCTCCTATAGCAATTCGTGCTTCACCAGATTTTAATCGATTCCATTCATCAAACCTTTCACCATTTGATAATGAACTATGTAAAATTGCAACTGTATCACCAAAGGCATTACGAAATCTAGCAAACATTTGCGGAGTTAGGGATATTTCAGGAACTAACATAACTGCTGTTTTCCCTTTCTTTAACACATTTTTAATGCAATTGATATAAACTTCGGTTTTCCCACTTCCTGTAACACCATGCAATAAAAAAGGTTGATATTTAGACCTTGATATGATATCAACTGCCTCTGATTGTTGAGTATTTAAAATAATCTCTTTTTTTGTTACACTAAATTTATTTTTTGGTATTCTAGAAGTTTTTACTTCTTCTATCTTTACAAGTTCTTTTTCTAGTAAAGCATTAATTGCAGAAATACCAAATAGTTTATTTAGTTCACTCTGAGACTGCTTTCCTTTTTCTTTTAAATACAAAAGAGCTTTTAATTGATTTTTTGCTTTTTTTGATATTGCCCCAAAATCATCACTGTTAAGATAAATATAATTTATAATTTTTTCTTTAACTTTACCATTTCTTACAACAGGAGGAAGAAATAACCTAATAGTATCAGCAAGACGCAAAAAAAACTTTTGTTTCATATAAAAACACAACCTTACCATGTTTTCTGTTAGTAAAGGTTGTGCATCTTTTTTAGATATAATATATTTAAGTTTTGTAGCATCATAGTTTGAAGATTGCTTTATATTAATTACAAAACCATCTATTTGTCTAGAACCAAAAGGCACACTAACTCTATCCCCTATTAAAACATTTTGTTCTTCGGGTATAATATAGTCAAAGACTCTATCAACACCGCTAGACATAATATCTACTATGACTTCTGCTATCATTTTGCTATTAAATAATCCTCAAATTAACTATTTTAAACTTTAGTAAAATTGTAATAATTACTATATGATAAATACTAAAATTATTTAGAATAAATAAATTTAATTATTTTCCTCTTGTTTACTAGAAACAATTTTCCCAGAATAAATTTCTCTTGCTGCAAGTGATATTGCTTTTTCAGGAGAAGATTCAATAACTTCAGGAATTTCTTTTTCTAGTTCTTTTGCTCTTTTTGCAACAAGATTAGTTAAAATATATTCGTTCCCTGCAATTTCTTTTAATTCCTCAATAGGTGGATCTATCATCATAATAAAATTACTTCCTTTTTATAATTGTTATATTTATAAAATTATTATAAGTTTATTTATAAATTCATTTTTACATTTGTCAGTTTAACATAATTTTAAATTTATTGCAAGAGGTTTTTCCGCTGCAAATTAATACTTAATACAATATTAATAATAAGTTAAAATTATATTGATAAATAAAATAAAAATTTATAAAACAATGTTTTAAAAAACTTTTTTATATCCTTTAATGTTTTTGATTAAAATTAACTTATGTTATTAAATATAATTATTAATCAAGTTATTAAACTCTTCTTCATTTATTATTTTAATATTTAATTCTTGAGCTTTAACTAATTTACTTCCAGCCTCTTCACCTGCTAAAACATAATCAGTTTTTTTAGAAACACTGCCTACCACACTTCCGCCCAATTTTTCAATAATAGCACTTGCTTCATCTCGTTTATAATTTGGTAAGGTACCTGTTAAAACTATTTTTTTATTAAATATTGGATTATTTTCATCAATATTTAAATTATCAATTTCTTTAATTTTAATACCAACTTCAAGTAGTTCCTTAATTTCTTTAAGGTTTATTTCATCAGTAAAATATCTAATTATATTATTAGCAATTACATCTCCAACATCTTGAATATTAATTAGGTCCTCTAATTTAGCATTAATAACACCATTTAATGTTTTAAATTTCTTTGCCAAATCTTTAGAAGTTTTTTCTCCAACACCATCAATTCCTAAAGCATCAATAAAGGCATTAAGTTCAGGATTCTTACTGTTTTGAATTCCAGATAAAATATTATTTATTTTCTTTTCTTTAAATCCTTGTAAATCTTTTAAATTATCTGCTGTTAATTTATATAAGTCTACAAATTTTTTTACATTACATTCAGTGAATAATGTTTCTATAATTTTATCGTTTAATCCTTCTATATTCATACAATTTCTTGAAACAAAATGAACTAATCGATTTATTATCTTTTCACTACAATTTGGATTTTCACAAAATATATTTGGACCTACTTCTACCAAAGAAGAATTGCAACAAGGACAAACTTTAGGTTTTTCAATACATGTTGAATTTTCGTTTTCTTGGGCTAATCCTAATATTTCAGGAATTACTTCATTACTTCTTCTTACAAAAACTAAAGCATTTAATTTAAGTTTTTTACGCAATATATCTTCATAATTATTTAATGTTGCTCTACTTACAGTTGCCCCTGCTAGTTCAATAGGGCTTATGTGTGCAATAGGTGTAACTTTACCTGTTCGCCCTACATTCCATTCTACACTTTCTAAAGTGCTTGTAAGTTCTTGTGGTTCAAACTTATAGGCTATTGCCCACTTTGGAAATTTTGCTGTAAAGCCTAACTCTTCACGAGTTTTTACATCATTTAATTTTATTACAAGCCCATCTATTAATATATCTAATTTGCCTTTTACTTTATCTATTTTATTTATTACATTTTCTATTTCAGAAGCATTTGAACATATCTCGAATAAGTCGCCAGTTTTAAATTTATTATCTTTTAAAAAATCATATGCTAACTTTTGAGAAGATACTAATTCTGGATTATCAATAGATATAATATCATAAAACACAACATCTAAGTTGCGTTTAGCTGTTTCTTTTGGGTCTAAATTGCGTATTGCCCCTGCAACAGCATTACGAGCATTTTTTAATTTATCTTGCGTAGTGCGATTATATTTTTCTAAGTTTGCAATAGTTATTATGCCTTCTCCCGCTATTGTCAACGAACCTTTATAATTAATTTTAAGAGGTACAGACTTAATTGTTTTTACCTGAGTAGTAACATTTTCGCCAATAATTCCATTTCCTCTTGTTGCGGCCTGAACTAATAAACCATTTTCATATTTTGCAATAATACGTAAGCCATCAAATTTATATTCAACTGTAAATAGTGAATTTTTATAATGAGAATTAACATCACTTATAAACTTTTGCAAACCCTCTATATCATTACATTTATTAAGGCTATAAAGTTTGGTTTCATGTGTTACTTTTTCAAAACCTTTTAATATATCCCCACCTACTCTTTGAGTAGGAGAATCTTCTAAAATTATGCCAGTTTTTTCTTCAATTGCAACAAGCTCATCATATAACACATCATAATCGTAATCAGAAACAATAGGTTTTTCTAATACATAATAATAATATGAATATTCATTTAAAAGTTTGGTTAATTCTTTTTGCCTTTTTTGAATATCATTTTCCAAACTTATCATTCTCCTTTTAAAAGAGTTATAGGAGCATATTCTACTGATAATGTTTTAACTCCAAAACTTTCAAAATTTATACTAACACATTTTGTAATATTTATGCCCATATTACTAGTAATAGTTCCATTTCCAAACTTAGCATGAGTAACTTTTGCACCTACAAAGTATTTACTTTCTAAATCATCTTTTACTGTCTTATTTGATTCTTCCTTTTTATTATGTAAACTAAAACTCATTTTCGGAAAATTTGAAAAATTATTATTTTGTGAATATGAATTATTTGAATAATTATTTTGAGAATAACTATTATTAGAAAATTTTGTATTTTGATAGTAATTTGAACTTAAATTATTTTGTGAATGACTATTATAGTTATTTCCACCAAAAGAATTAAATTGATTAATAGGTTTATCCTCTATTACTCCACATTCACGCAAAAACCTAGAAGCAGGAAGATAATCTCTTTTTCCATAAACAAAACGAGAATTTGCATGCGTTAAATATAGTCGCTGTTCAGCCCTAGTAATGGCAACAAACATTAATCTTCTTTCTTCTTCCATTTCTATTTGAGATTGGTAAGTACGAACTATTGGAAACATGCGTTCTTCCAAGCCTATAACAAAAACAACTTTAAATTCTAGTCCTTTTACAGCATGTATAGTTGCTATTGTTACATTATTAGATTTGTCTGAAGATACATCTAAATCTGTAATTAATGTTATTGATTGTAAATATTCGCTAAGGCTTGATTTTTGGTTAGATTTAAAATATTCTTGTGCCTGAACTAAAAAATTGTCTATATTAAGCAATCTTGAAATATCTTCTTCAGTACCTTGGGAATAAATGTTTTTAAAATCAATTAATTTAATTAAAAATGTTATAAATTTATATGGTTCTAAATTTTCATATTCTTCATTTAAAATTACAAGTATATCTTTAAAGGGTTTAATCTTTTTTTCTAGTTTATCATCTAATAAATATTCACTGGAATTTAATATAAGATTATAAGGAGTTGTATTATGAAAATCGGCTAAGGATAAAATAGAATTAATTGTTGCTTCGCCTATTCCTCTTTTTGGGAAATTAATTATGCGTTCAAAAGAAGTTGAATCATAAGGATTAGTTAATAGTTTTAAATAAGAAGTTATAATTTTAATTTCCACTCTTTCATAAAACTTAGTTCCACCAAAAATATTATAAGGTATGTCATAGTTTAGGAACCTATTTTCAAAAGGTGCTGTAAGAGCATTTAATCTTGTTAAAACAGCAAAGTCGCTATAACTATATCCTAAATCACTATTAACTAAACTTTTAATTTGATTAGCAACAAATTCTGCCTCTCCAAACTCATCTACAGCTTTAAAATGTTCAACTTTAAGTCCTATTGAATTATCTGTCCATAAAACTTTATCATTTCTATCCAAATTATTTTTAATAAGATTATTGGCAACTGTTAAAATTTGTTTGGTGCTTCTATAGTTTTGCTCTAATTTATATGTTTTACAATCTTGAAAATCTCTTTTGAAGGAATGAATATTTTCAATATTAGCCCCTCTCCATGAATATATACATTGGTCTTCATCACCAACTACAAATATATTTTTATGCTCTCCTGCAAGAAGTTTAGCAATTTGATATTGTATAGCATTTGTATCTTGAAATTCATCTATGTGAATATATTCAAACCTATTTTGATATCTTTTTAAAATGTCTGGAAATTCCACAAAAAGTTCATAAGTTTTAGTTAATAAATCATCAAAATCTAAAGCATTATTATTTGCCAAAAAACTTTGATAAGCTGAATATGCTTTTGTTATTTCATCAATGTCATCTTCGGTCTGATTTAATTTTTGGTAATCCCAAGGAGAAAGGTTATTATTTTTAGCATTTGATATATGATAAGATAATTTAGATACAAAACCTTCTTTTTCAATCTTTAAATTTTGAACAACCGTTTTAATTGCTTTATCTCTTTCATTATCAGAATAAATTGAAAAGTTACTATCAAAATTAACTTGACCTGAAATATTTTTTGTAGATTTTAAACTTCCTATATGTTTTCTAAGAATTTTAACACACATTGAATGAAAAGTTGATATCCAAATATCATCTGCATTTGATGTCATAATTTGCAAACGAGATTTCATTTCATTTGTTGCCTTATTAGTAAAAGTGATTGCCAAAATATTTTCTGGATTAACACCTAAAGTTTTAATTAAATATGCTATTCTATAAGTAATAAGCCTTGTCTTTCCACTACCTGCACCAGCCAATACCATTACTGCCCCATTAATTTGCTTTAGTGCTGTTTGTTGCGACTTATTAAGATTAGTTAAATCAATTTCTTCCATAATAGGAATTATAGCATAAATGAAATTTATTTTACAATAAAACAATTCAAAAAAAGAAAGAATTTTATTAAATTTCTACATAAATAGCGATATTGAATGTTCTCTATAATATCTATTTTTCATGTACTTATATTTTTGAGTTAGATTATTAATATAAAATTGTTTTGCCTCTGTATCTAAAGTAGCAAATAATTCTTTATCAATTAAATGAGATATAGGATTAATTGTATTATTACTTTCTATTAAATAACAAACCTTTTTATATAATTCTTCATCATATGATACACCCGTAATATGTTTTTCAGGAGTTTTGGTATGTGAAATTTCTTTTTTATTAGATATGTAATTTGCAAATGTTGTCGCTGTATTTATCACATTCCCTTTAACTTTTGTATAACTATTTTTCTTTAATCTTTCTTTTGCAATTTTTGCTAAATTATAAATGTTTCCTTTTGCTTTAACTGTGTTAGACATAAATTTTTAAACTCCTTTTATCCTATAAAAAATTTAATTTTTAAAGTACATAATTTTTTAGTTTTTTGTGTTTTTTATTTTATTTTTAATTGTCTCTAAAATTTACAAAAAGCATAGATAAGTATAGTCTAAGAATATTTAAAGTCCAGTCAAAATTTTAATATATTTTGTCTAATTTTGGTATATAAAAGAAGTGAAAAAAATATTTTATCAATAATTTTTTCAAAAACATAAAAAAACGAACTTTTACGATTTTTTATTATGCCACTAAAATACAATATATTTTGTTTTATTATTAAAAATTCATAGTCTTAAATGTTTTAAATTATTATATTTTTATATGATATTTCACTTATTTTTTTCTATTTACCTTACAAAAACAAAAAAACACTTAACAATTTTGTAAGTGTTTTTTGATAAAAAATAAATTTTATTTAAAAATTATTTTCTCTTTTTTCTTGCTGCTGCTTGTTTTTTCTTTTTTGCTACAGAAGGTTTTTCGTATGCTTCTTTTTTACGAAGGTCACCTATAATGCCATCTTTTTGACATTTTCTTTTAAATCTTTTAATAGCACTTTCTAAACTTTCGTTTTCGCCTACTTTAACTGTTGACATAGATACTCACCTCCCTTCTGCAAATAAATAACTTATATTAGTATAAGTATATTTATGTATTTGTCAAGCATTTATAACTATTTAATAGGTTTACAAAACAATCCATTACTATATAAAGATATAGGCATAACTTTTACTAACTCATTAAGTTTTACATCACCATCAATATAACACTTTGTGTATCTTAAAGAAAATCCTGTAAAATAGTCATTTTTCTTTTCTTCAACAAGCACATCAAGAGGAGTACCCAAAAATTTTTGTTGAAATGTTGCTCTCATTTCTTCTACAATAGGCTTTAATTTGGCTTCCCTCTCTGCTATTATTTTACCATTAATTTGTGGTAAATCACCTGCTCTTGTACCTTTTCTTGAAGAATAGGCAAAATAATGAACATTACTAAATCCCACTTGTTTTATGAAATTAAGAGAATTTTCAAATTCTTTGTCGGTTTCTGTTGGATAACCTACAATTATATCCGTAGAAATTGCTGGTTCATCAAAATATTTTCTTATTAAATTAACTTTATTTAAATATTCTTTAGTAGTATAGTGCCTGTTCATATGAGCTAAAACTTTATCTGAGCCACTTTGAAGTGACAAATGAAATGATGGGCAAAAATTTGGCATAGCTTTTAAAGTTTTTAAAAGTTCCTCTGTTATTACATTAACTTCTAAAGAACTTAACCTAATTCTTGCTGGAATATCTTTTAATGCATACATTAATTTAGACATAGCAAGTTCACCATCAATACGATAATCCGACACATTAACCCCTGTTATGACAAGTTCTTTACATGATTTAGCAAGAATTTGTGCTTCCTTTACTATACTTTCTAAAGGTCTAGAACGACTTCTACCTCTAAGATAAGGAATAAGGCAATAAGAGCAATAATTATTACAGCCATCTTGTACCTTAATATATCCTCTTGTTCTAACATTTGTTGCCATTAAATCATCTTCATATTCTTTTGAAATTTTCTCTACTCTATTTCCTGCAACATCAAAATTATCTTTAATTTTACCCTTTCCATAGGTACCTATAACACATTGAACCTGTTTTTTTGTTAAAAACTGACTAGGGTCGTTTTGTGAAGCACAACCACATACATAAATTTTTGCTTCAGGATTTACTTTTTCAATTTTCGCTAAAATCTGACGACTTTTTTTCTCTGCTTCTTGTGTAACAGCACAAGTATTAACTATGTACATATCTGCATATTCAAGATTGGTGGTTGTCTCATAACTACCCTTTAAAGAATTTAATATTCCATCTATTTCATATTGATTAACTTTGCAACCTAAATTTAGGAGGCATATCTTTTTCATAGTTTTCTTTTTATTTCCTTTTGTAGTTTTTATGTAAAATAATTTTATTTTTATAAATTTTTATGATTTTATTTTGTTTTGTGTGTGATGAAAAAACTGATTTAATTTTTTTATTTTGAAAATTATTTATTAAATTTCGTTTAATTCATATAAAACTAAAGTTGCTAAAGAAATGCTTGCTGTTTCTGTTCTTAAAATTCTTTGGCCCAATGAAACCGAAAAAACATTTTTTAAACTTGTAAGTTGATTTATTTCTTCTTTACTAAAACCACCTTCACTACCTACTATTAAAGCAACGCTGTCTAAATTTATCTCTTTATTTTCTTTAAAAACTTGCCTTAAAGATAATGTTTTTTCGTTTTCGTTTGCAAATATTACAAGGCTATAATTGTTTAATAAGTTTAACATTTCCTTAAAACTTACACTTGCTTTAATATTAATTAATTTAGTTCTACCACATTGCTTACATGCACTTGTTACTATTTTTTTCAACCTTTCAATTTTATTATCATTTTGTTTTGCTATACAAAAACTAGAATAAAATGGAATAATTGTTGTTAATCCTATTTCAGTAACTTTTTGAGTAATAAGTTCTAATTTATCTAGCTTAGGCAATCCTTGAAATAATGTTACATTAACTTTAGGGTTTGCACTTGTTTCATATTCATCAAGAATTTTTAGAGTAGAAAAGTTTTTTGTAATATCTAAAATTTCACATATTAAGATATTACTATTATCATAAAAGCATTCCACTTTATCTCCAACTCTAAGCCTTAGGACTTTTGATAAGTGCTGATGTTCATCTGATGTAAGGGTTATAATTTCCCCTTGAATATCAGTTTTTTGTAAAAAAAATCGTCTTTCCATACTTAGTGATTATATCAAAAAATATTTAAAAAAGCAAATATCTTTACATATTTAATAAGCTCATAAAAAAACAAGCTTTTGTTAAAACTTGTTTTTAAATTTCAATTATTTTATTATATTTTAATTTTTCTTAATTAATTATTTAATTAATTGTTTGTTTCATAATTTCTATTAATTATTATTAAATTACCTTAATATAGATATAAAAATATATTATAAAAATATTTATAAAATTAAGGATTTTAATTTTATTTCATATCTAAAGTAAATATTATTAGTTAAAAATTTTAAAAGATTATTTAAAATTTTTTTAGAAAATTTAATTGTTTTTAAATTATCATAAGAATTACTATATAAAATTTTTAATGAGGAATATATAGCATTTTCTAAAACGATATCATCAAGAGCCCTGCATTTTTCACAGGTAATTTCTCCTCTTGACATATTAAAAAAAAGGTTATTATTTAATTTATCACCACAATTTGAGCATTCATTTAAATTTATTTTAAAACCTTCAAAACTAAGTATGTTTAAAATAAATTTACAAAGAGTAAGTTCTACATTAACTTCATTCATTTTCATTTGTTTTAAACATTTCAACATATCAATAAAAATATTTAAATATTCTTGGTTTTCATAACAAACTTTATCGACTAATTCTAGCACACAAAAAGCATAACTAAATCTTGAAATATCAGTTGTTAAATCATAAAAATTTTCTACTTCGTTAACACCAGTTAATATATAACCACCATTACTTGACACAAGTTCAAATTCTGCAAAACAAAAACTTTGACAAAAAGCTTTAAACTTAGATTTTGCCTTTTTGACACCTCTTGCTTTAACTAAAATTTTACCCTTTTCAAGAGTTAAAATTGTTAATAATTTATCATTATCTTTATAATCTTTTGTTTTTAAAACTATACCTTTAACTGATGTATCCATTATTTAAAACTTTCTTTTAAATTGTTTTTTTGGTGCTTATAAATTATTGTGATAACTCATCATCATGCGACACGAGGGCATTTACGCCATCTAAATAAGATTCAAACACTTGATTTGGTGCCGAAACTATAAAACCTAAGTTTTTTAAACCAACATTTCCTGCTAAATCAGAATTACCAAAAAATAAGTCATTACATACATTTGCTAATTCTTCGTTTGGCACGCCATTATCTAAAATCATACCATCATCTTCCATCATATTTTATCCCCTCTTTTTGGTGAAATTTTGTGATATTAGATTGTGCAATTTTTCAACTTTTATGCTTAATTACTAGAATTATATTTCATTAATATTATAACCCAGAGAATCCAAAAATTCCAAATTATTTTTCCAGTTTGGCTTTACTTTAATAAATAAATTTAACACTACTTTTTTTTGTAAAATCTTTTGAATACTTACTCTTGCACTATGTCCTATTTTTTTAAGCATTTCTCCACCCTTACCTAAAATAATCACTTTATGGCTATCTTTTTCACAAATTATATTTGCCTCTATTGTGGCAAGAGTTGTTTCTTCATTAAAATTCCAAATATCTACTGCTATACCATGAGGTATTTCTTTATCAAGATAATATAAAGCTTTCTCTCTTATAATTTCAGAAACAATAAACTTTAGTGATTTATCGGTGTATAAATCTTCATCATAATATCTATTTTCCTGACTTGTTTTAGGTAAATACTTTTTTACTAAATCTAATAATGAATTTACATTTCTATTTTTTAAACTTGATAATGGTACTAATTCACACTTATTTGTTAGATTAGAATAATTAGATAAAACTTCAAAAACCTTTTGTTCAGGTACTAAATCTATTTTTGTTAGAACTAAAATTACAGGAATTTTTTGATTATAATAATTATCAATTAAGTTCCTTTCTTGTTCAGTAAGTGGTTTTGTTATATCGCTAGCAAGAATAACAACATTTACATCTGTAACTGCACCTTTTATACTTTTTTGCATAAAATTGTCTAAACCACTGCCTGTTTTATTTATGCCAGGAGTATCAACAAATATAATTTGACAATCCTCAGCATTGTAAATACCTAAAATATTATTGCGAGTAGTTTGAGGTTTAGGAGAAACTATAGAAACTTTTTCATTAACAATCCTATTAATCAAACTACTTTTTCCTGCATTTGCTTTTCCTATTATGGCAACAAAGCCACATTTTATCATTTTACTTTTATCCTTATTTTATATTTAAATTTAAAAATCTCTAGTTATTTTATGCTTTTTTAAAATTGCCTCTTCTAAAGCTCTCATAACCTTTTTATCTTCTTCTTCCATGTGGTCAAACCCAAGAAGATGTAAAAAGCCATGTACCACTAAATAACAAACTTCTCTTTCGTAAGAGTGATTGTATTCTTCGGCATGTTTTTTTGCAACTTCCTCACAAATTACAATATCACCTAACATAAGTAATTTTGTTTCAGGATTTATATCATCTTTAAAATCTTTTAAATTAACTTTTTGCATCGGCTTTAAATTAAGAACTGGGAATGATAAAACATCAGTTTCCTTATCTATCCCTCTACAATCCCTGTTTAATTGTCTAATTTTATCGCTATCAACAAAACTAATTTCTACTTCAATTTTTCTTTGGCAACACTTAGAATATTTATTTGCTGTCTTAATAAGTTTTACAATAAGTTTTTTAAAATTTTTAGTTAGAGCATAGTCACTTATTTCAATTTTCATAATTATTCCTTATCTTAATATTTAATGTTATATAAAAACTAACTATTTTATATTTTTAATAACAAAAATTATTTAACGTAATTAAATTAAAAAATAATATTAGTTTTTAAATAGGTTGTAACATAATAAACATTTTCAACTAAATTAGTAGTTGTTTCATATTCAATTTTATCTGTTACATTTCCTTGTAAATTATTATACAATAGATTTTGATTTTTTTCAATTATATTTTGCACAACTTTATCAAAAGGAATATATACTTGTTTTTCTACAAGTTCATAATAATAGGTTATTGTTTTTTTGAAAGGTAGAAAAAAATTTTTATATGGATAATTTTCTTTTGTTTCTATTTGATAATTAGAAAATAATACTTTATCTCCTCTTGCTCCTAAATTCAAACCTAACAAAGAAAATTGGGTTTGTTGAAGTTTTTCTCCACTTCTTACAAGTTCTGTGTGATTTTCATAATAAACTGTTGTATTTGAAATTTCAATATATGCTTGTATTTCAGCTTCTGCTTCAACTTTTAATTGTGTGCCATCTTTATAGGTTATATATGGAAAAACTATTGTATCCCCTTTCTTTACAATATCTCCATTTTTAACATTACTTGTTCCAGATTTAAGATTAATATTTTTTATGATACAATCATACGGACTAATTAAAGGTTTATAATCATAAATTAAATTATCATTATCAATTTTTTCATTTATATTAATAAGTAATGTATTGCCCTTAATAATACTTGAAGCAAAACTTATTTTATTAATGTTTTCCTTTAATATTATTTCCAACTTATCTAAATTATAACTAGATTTGGTTTTTCCAACATTATAGCCATTATCATTTAGTACTTTTACTACCTCTTCTTTAGTTACATTATCTAGTCCATAAATTTCTACTCTATAGACCATATTGCAAGAAATAGCAATAGCAATAAAAACAAAAACAATACTAAGAAAAATGGCTAAGTTTTGTTTTATTTTTTTAGAAGTTTTAAGTATTAGAGATTGGTCTTGCAAAGAAATTTTATAATTCATTTTTGTACAAATATCAATAAATGTTTTTTCATCCTGCTTATTAACACCTATAGTAAAAAGATTATAATCTGACCTTTTAAAATTATAAACTTGTATATTATTTTTTTTGATATTTTCTAAAAATTTTTTAAAATTTAAACCCGAAACTTCATAATATACTTTTTGTTTTAAATTATCTTCTTGCATAGTACCCCTTCTTAATAAAAAAGTAAATTACCTTAAAATATAATTTATTGGTTATATTGTGATTTCATTTAACTAATAAATCTTTAAATTAATAATTTTAAATTTAAAAAATTAAATATATTAGGATATTTCCATAGTTTTAATGTTTCCATTAATAACAATAGTGTTTAAATTCATATTTTTAATTTTTAAATTTTCACCAGTAATTTTAATAACTCCGTGACTAAGTTTAATTACTATCTCAAAATTTTCAAAACTTATTATATTTTTAAATTGTTCAATGTATATAACCTTATTACCAAAGTTAATTACTTTAAAATTTTCATTAAAAATATCAAAGGGCAATCCCGACAATTTTGCTATTTCTTCTAAAAAACTAAACATTTCTTACCTTTATTTTTTTATAATATATATATATATGTTTACTTAATACTATTTAGAATTTTTTAATAACAAAAGTCTATTAATTATTTTTTAATTTATAATTATTTAAAATTCTTCTATAAAAAATAATATCAATTTAAATCCAAAAAATAAAAATATATCAAAAACAAAAAAATTAATAAAATAATTGAAATTTGTTTTAATTTATCATATAATATTTTTAAGTTATGTATATTATTAAATATAAAAATATAAATAACTAATTAAATATTATTAATAACTTAAACAATAATGGTAAATTAAGGAGACGATAATGTCAAAATTTGTATACTTCTTTTTAATGTTTTGGGGCTTAATGTTTGGAGGCATTCCATTAACCCTTTATTTGACTGGTGAAATTACTATTCCAGAAACTCCTTTTCTATTAATTTTTGTTGCAATAGGTGTTATTGTATTTATAGTTGGTTTAAGAATGTTATTAAAGGATATAAGATTTGGTATCGTTAGAAAAAAAGGTATAAAAACCATGGGTATATTTTCAGATAGGGCTTGTGGAGTAACAGTTAATGGTACACCTATGTATTACATAAAGTTTTCATACATGAATGATGAAGGAAAATCCGTAGAATTTAAAACTCCAAGTATTTATACTATAAGGCAAGCAGAATTTTATGAAAAATTAGGAAGATTTGAAATAAAATATATGCACAATGTTGCAGTAATCTCACAACCAGTTGACTATAGATTATTAGATAAAATGAAAGAAAATGAAAAAGACAAAGATATACCTGACTACTATCAACCTACTGATGAAAGACCAGAAGTAAAACAAGGCTATTATTTTTGTGATTATTGTGGCAATGAACAAGAAAAACCTGGTAAATGTAAAAGTTGCGGAGCAAAAGTAACCAGCAAAAATTTTAGAAAAGCAAGATAAATAAAAGCATAAAAAATTTAAATTAAAAAACAAGTTCAATACAATTAAATTAGAATAATAAAATAAATTGATCTTTAAAAATTTAATATTAAAAATAAAAACAAAAAAATGCGGTGAAAGATAATTCATCGCATTTTTATTATTATTTTTAATAAGAAAACAAAACTAAGTTATTTTTTCTTTGTTTGTTTTACTTCGCAAACATTAACATATTTTTTTGAACCATGTTTAGTTTCAAATTTAACAGTTCCATTAGTTAATGCAAAAATAGTGTAGTCTTTACCTAAACCTACATTTTCGCCTGGATAATATTTTGTTCCTCTTTGACGAACAATAATGTTACCAGCAACTACACTTTGACCATCGCTCTTTTTAATACCTAATCTTTTTGCTTGACTATCACGACCGTTTTTTGTGCTACCACCACCCTTTTTATGGGCGAATAACTGCAATATAATAAACATTTATTTAACCTCCAATTCTACAAAATCAGAATACCCCTCTCGCAAATCACTAATGCCACAAAGCATTGTACTTAAAATAATATTAACATCATGTTTTTGTTGTTCTGTAATATCTTGTGGAACTTCAAAACTTAGATATCCTCTATCCTCATTTCTTTGTAAGGGTAAATTTACTCCTACAACCATTAATATTCCTAATACTGCTGTTTGCACTATGCTAGATAATGCACTACAAACAATATCTTCTCCACTTACACCATAATTTGTGTGACCATCACAAACAACTTTAACAATATCATTATTTTTTTTTGTAATTGTAACACAAGTCATATTAAGCCTGCTTTACTGATAAAATTTTTACTCTTGTGAAAGGTTGTCTATGACCTTGTTTTTTTCTTTCATTCTTTTTTGCTTTATATTTAAAAACAACAATTTTATTGTCTTTACCATGAGCAATTACTTCAGCTTCACAAACTACATTTTTTAAAATAGGGGTGCCTGTTTTAATTGTCTCATCAGTTGATAAAAGCATTACATCAAAATTAACTTTATCGCCTATAGCACTGTTTAATTTTTCAACATCAATGCTTTGACCTTCTGTAACTTTATATTGCTTTCCACCACTTGTAATAATAGCATACATTTTCAAATTTCCTCCTTATCCTCCAAACTCGCTAAATTAAAGGTGACTTATTTAAAGTTCTTCCTAAAACCCTATTTAAGCGGTTACAAGAAGATTAACATAATTTACTAATTTTGTCAACTCTAAATATAAACTTAAGAATAATAAAAAAGAGAAAAATTCTATTAAGTTGTTGCATTTTTTATTTTCAACAACAAAATTATTATTTAATAATTATTTAGGCTATTTTTAAAAACACATCAATTAAAAATAAAAAAATAATTGAATATTTTTTATAGAGTTTCACACAATATAATTAGGAGAAAAATATTATGCCAAAATCTCAAAAAGAAATGAATACAGAACTTGTACTTTCTATTTATCACAATTTACAAACAGCAAAGCAAGCAATAAATAATGTAATAGATAAAATCACAGATAGTCGTTTAAAAAAAGAACTTAAATTACAATTTAAGGACTATGATGGATTAAGCGAAACTTGTGAAGATTTAGCAAGAGTTTACGAAATTGAACTTTGCGATAATAATTTTTTTAAAAAAGCTAGAATGTGGATGAGTGTAAATATGGCAATGTTAATGGATAAATCTGATACTAAAATTGCAAGTATAAATATACTAGGCTCAACAATGGGAGTTTTAGATTTAATGAAAGTTTTGGCTGATAGTAAAAAATGCAAGAAAGAACTTGTTAATTTAGCAAAATCAGTTTTAAGCTTAGAAGAACGCAACATTGAAAAATTGAAACCTTATATTTATACTGAAAACGAAAAAATGCGTGAAAAGATAGAAGAAACTGAAAAAAAACTTCATGACAAACCAGCAAAAGAAACAAAAAAGTTTAAAGAAGAATAAAAACTATTTTTAAAATTATATAAAATAAAAAAACACTTTATCTAATTTATAAAGTGTTTTTTATGCTTTAATATTATTTATAATTTTGAAAGTTTATCTTGATAAGTTTTAAACTTTTTATAAGAAGATAAAGAAATGTTATCATCTAATTTTTCAACAAGTTCCTTTTCATATTTTGAAATATCTTTTGGCATTTCTATTCTAACAGTAACTATTAAATCGCCATAGACATCTTTTTGTAGATATTTTATTCCTTTATTCTTAAGCTTAAATACAGTATTTGGTTGAGTTAAAGATGGTATTGTTAAATCGTAGAAACCTTCAGTAGTTGGTATTTTAACTTTTCCACCTAAACAGGCGGTTGTAAATGGAATTGGTAAATCAAGCAATAAATTATAACCATCACGTACTAATAAAGGATGTTGCTCTACTGATACATTTATAAGCAAATCACCATTGGGGCCATTTCTAACGGAAGCATTGCCCTTACCTCTCATAGTCATTGTTTGGTCGTTATCTATACCTGCCGGTATTTTAATTTTAATTTCTTGTTGAGTTTTTATATTACCTTTACCATTACAATGTGGACATTTAGTTTTAACAATTTTTCCAGTTGCGTTACAAGTTTTACATGGCCCAACATTAACCATTTGCCCAAATATTGTATTTTGTGTATATCTTGCTTGACCTGAACCATGACAATCTGGACATGTTTCATATTCTTTTCCATCTTTTGCACCAGTTCCTCTACAAGAATCACATTTATCTAATTTGGTAACTTTGATTGTTTTTTCACAACCAAAAACTGCCTCTTTAAAACTTAAATTTATATTTACTTCTATATCTTCTCCAGTTACTTGAATCTCAGATTTTCTTTCCCTGCCACCAAAAGATGAGAAAATATCAAAGATATCTTCAAACCCACTAAAACTACCAGTGTTAAATCTTCCTCCAAAGCCCCCTGCTCCATTCGAGCCACCAAAGAAGTCGTTAGGATTTCCGCTAGCTGAACCAAACTGATCGTAGTTTGATCTTTTACCACTATCACCTAAAACTTCATAGGCTTCGTTTACTTCTTTAAATTTTTTTGCACATTCTGGGTCATTTGGGTGCAAGTCGGGGTGATACAACTTTGCCAACTTTCTGTAGGCTGATTTTATATCGTCTTGGCTTGCACTTTTACTTACACCCAAAATGTCATAATAATCTTTATTTGGCATTCTTAAATTTTACCTCTTATTTTTATATGACACTATTTCAAGTTTTAGAATTTGAAATTATTTTTCGTCTTTATCTTTTTTATTTTTCTTTTTATCTTTATCATCAATAATTATTTCTTCATCTTTATCTTCTTTATTTTCAGCATTTTCAGAGTTTTCTTTTGCATCTTTTGAAGCCTGAACATAAAGATTTGAAATTATACCACTTGAACTTGTTGAAAGTTCTTCAAGTGCTTTTCTAATTTGTTCAACATCTTCTGTTTCAATATCTTTTTTACATTTATCAATTGCAGTTTGAAGAGTATTTTTATCATCTTCAGAAATTTTGTCGCCATTTTCTTTTAACATTTTTTCAAGAGAGATAATCATATTTTCTGCATTATTTTTAGTTTCAAAAAGCTCTTTTTTCTTTTTGTCTTCTTCAGCAAATTTTTCTGCTTCTTTAATAGCTTGGTCTATATCTTTATCACTTAAGTTAGATGAAGCGGTAATTGTAATAGATTGTTCTTTGTTTGTACCTAAATCTTTAGCTGATACATGAACAATACCATTTGCATCAATATCAAATGTAACTTCAATTTGAGGGATTCCACGAGGGGCAGGTGGGATATCAACTAAACTAAATCTACCTAAAGTTTTGTTTCCACTAGCAAATTCTCTTTCTCCTTGCAATACATGGATATCTACACCTGGTTGATTGTCAGTTGCTGTTGAGAAAATCTGAGATTTCTTTGTTGGTATAGTGGTATTTCTTTCTATTAATTTTGTAAAAATTCCACCTAAAGTTTCAATACCTAATGAAAGTGGAGTTACATCAAGAAGAAGAACATCTTTAACTTCCCCAGCAAGAACACCGCCTTGAATAGCAGCACCCAAAGCAACACATTCATCAGGATTAATACCTTTAAATGGTTCCTTTCCTGTTATTTTCTTAACTTCTTCAACAACTGCTGGTATTCTTGTTGAACCACCAACTAAAATAACTTTATCAATTTCACTTAAACTTAATTTGCTATCACTAATAGCTTTATTTACAGCTTGGCTTGTTCTTTCAACAAGGTCACTTGTAATACTATCAAATTTAGCTCTACTTAAATCATATTCAAAATGTTTTGGGCCAGATGCATCTGCTGTAATAAATGGTAAGTTGATTGTAGTTTTAGTAACACTTGACAAATCGATTTTTGCTTTTTCTGCTGCTTCTTTAATTCTTTGCATAGCAAGTTTATCTTTAGATAAATCAATACCCTCTTTAGATTTAAATTCATTAACAACTAAATCCATAATTCTTTTATCAAAGTCATCACCACCTAAACGGTTATCACCTGCTGTTGAAATAACTTCAAAAACACCTTCGCCTATTTCAAGAATAGAAACATCGAATGTACCACCACCTAGATCATAAACTAAAATTTTATGATTTTTTCCATCTTGTTTATCTAGACCATAAGCAAGAGAAGCTGCTGTTGGTTCATTAATAATTCTTAAAACTTCTAAGCCTGCAATTTTACCAGCATCTTTTGTTGCTTGTCTTTGACTATCTGTAAAATAAGCAGGAACAGTAATTACAGCTTGTGTTACTTTTGTTCCTAAATAACTTTCTGCATCTTTTTTAAGTTTTTGTAAAACCATAGCAGATATTTCTTGTGGAGAATAACTCTTTCCTTCTATATCCACTCTATAATCGCTACCCATTTCTCTTTTAATTGATATTATAGTATTTTCAGGATTTACTATTGCTTGACGTTTTGCAACTTGACCTACAAGTCTTTCTCCTTTTGCAAAAGCAACTACTGAAGGTGTAGTTCTATCTCCTTCTGCATTAGCAATAACAACTGGTTCTTTACCTTCCATAACTGCAACACAAGAGTTTGTTGTACCTAAGTCTATACCTATAACTTTTGACATAATTTTAAAATCTCCTTATATATTTTTTACTCTTTTCATTTCACTTTTTTTATTTTTATTTTTTAGTTATTTTGCTACTATGACCTGACAAAATTTAATTACTTTTTCGCCCATCATGTAGCCAGCTTCAAGTTCTTCAATAATAGTTCCAGAAGCTATAGATTTATCTTCAACAAGCATTACTGCATTGTGAAAATCAGTGTTAAATTGCTCTCCTACGCAATTTATGCGTTTTACGCCTAATTTTTCAAGTTCACTTAAAATGCTCTTTTCAATAAGATTTATACCACTTAAACTACTTTTATCGGTGATAATTTTCTTTGCTTTTTTAAAAGAATCTAATGCAGGCAAAATAGCTTCTACTGCACGAGAAATGCCATCCTCTTTTGCTTGTTTAATTTCTTCTCTTGTTCTTCTTTTGTAGTTTTCAAATTCTGTTTCATATTCCTTATGTTTATTAATAAATTCAGCAAATTGATATTTTAATTTAATAAATTCACTGGTAGGAATGCTATCTTGTTTTAAAGTTTCTTTTTCTACTTTTTCCCCACTTTTTTCATTATCAGTCTTTGGTTTAGTAGAAGTGGCTTTTTCCTTATTTTCTTTCATTTTAGCTTTAATTTCTTCTTTATTATCCATGTTTTTTTCACTCATTTTCTCCCCTCCTTTTTTATTGTTTTTTAAGTTCATCTGCTATATATTTTAGGACACTAGCAACTGTTGCATAATCAATTCTTTCAGGACCTATAACTCCAACCGTTGCTACTTTTTTGCCATCTAGAATAAGAGGAGCTTTTATAACTGCACATTCATTAAGTTCTTTAACATTATTTTCTTTTCCAATTTTAACAGTTATACCCTCTTCATTTGAAGTATCAAAAACATCATGCAAACTTTGTTTATCATCTAATACTTGTAAAATATTTTTGGCTTTTTCTACTGAACTAAAATCATTGCTTTCTAGCATTTTAATTAAACCTTTATTTGAAACATTACTACTAGTATTATTTTGGCAAGAATTTAAAACCGACAACACAAGTTTAAAAACTTCCTCATACTTTTGCATACTTATTTGAATGCTTTCATTAAAGGTTTGCATATTTTGCATCATAAAATTGATGCTTTTTTCACGAAATATATCAGTAAAAATTTGAGAAGCATTATCACAATCTTGTTTGGTGACATTTGAAGGAGCTGTTACAGTATTTGAAATTGCTCCTGCATTTGTATCAACTAAAACTAATACTTGACCACTTATCATAAACATAATCTGAATGTTTTTTACTATTAGGTTATCAAGTCCATCAATCATAACAACAGTTGGATAATTAGTTGTATTTGAAATTGCTTTTGAAATTCCCTCAACGATTTCACTTAAATTTCTTGTTCTTGAAAACATTTGAGATTTTATACCTTCAAGTGCCTGTTGATTATAACTAGCGGAACTTAAAATTTCATTTACAAAAAATCGATATCCTTTAGTTGTAGGCACTCTCCCACTAGATGTGTGTAATTGTTTTAAATATCCCATCGCCTCAAGAGTGTTGAGTTCATTACGAATTGTTGCTGTTGATATATCGTGAAACTCTGTTTGCTGAACAAGTAGGCTTGTGATAGGACTAGCTTGCTTAATATAATTATCAATAGCATTAAATAGTATATTTTTTCTTCTATTAGATAATGCTGGCAAAGAACTTTCTTCCATAAGCCTCCTTTTTCATTTTAACTAATTTACAATTTACTAATATTTATTACCAAATTAAATATAATTTAATATGTTTTTAGCAAAATTTGTAAACATTTGTTAGCACTCTTTAATATTGAGTGCTAGCACTATTATATGCATTAAAAATAAAAAGTCAACAAATTTGTGCCAACTTTTTATTTTTTTTAATAATTTTCCCTTATATCGTGTACCTTAAAAGAATTATCCTTAAAAAAATCAACCATTGTCATGGGTAAAGTTTTCAAATATATAATATACTTTCACAATTTCTCCTGAAAATAAAAAAGTTAAAGTATAATACCCCCTTAACTTTAATAACTACCCTCTATATCATGTGATTTAAAAATATCATTATCAAAAAAATCAAAAATTGTCATTCCTAATGCTTCGCAAATATCTAGTATTGTTCTTAATCCAGTATTTTTACTTTTACAATATATAATACTTTTTATAGTTCCTGCTTGTAACCCTGAAATTGTTGCTAATTTATTTATTGTTATGTCTCTTTCTTTACATAATTCATAAATTCTCTTTGTTATTGTATTTTCTAATTTTATTTTTACCCGTTTATAAAATTAATAATCAGTTAAACAAAGAATATAATCTGTAGTAACATTATATAATTTCGATAAAGCAATTAGCATATCTATATTAAGTTCTAACTTCCCTAATTCATATTTACTATAATTTGAACGATCAATTTTCAAATAATTTGCTACATAGTCTTGTGTATATGAATTTTCTTTTCTTAATTCTATTAACCTTGCACAATAATCTTTCATATATCATTCCCTACTTGACATTGTGCCACATTTACCCTAATATATGTGAAAGTGGGTAATTATTACCCTTTTAAAAATTAAAAGGATATTACTATGAATATAAAATTCAAAAAAGAAAAAACTTTATGTTTAACAGGACATAGACCAAAAGGATTGCCATGGGGCTACAATGAAGAAAGCAATAGTTGTAAGGCTTTTAAAAAAGTTTGTAAAAAAGTTTTTATTAATGCAATTGAAAAGGAAGATATAACTTATTTTCTTACTGGCATGGCAGAAGGTTTTGACATGATAGCCATAGAAATATTACTTGAATTAAGATGTGAATATGAGCATATTAAGATTATCGCTATTATTCCTTGTCTTAATCTAGAAATTAGGTGGAAACAGTCTCAACAACAACGATATAAAAATTTATTAAATAAATGTGATGAAATATTTATATTGTCTAAAAATTATACAAGAACATGTATGAATGATAGAAATAAATATATGATAGAAAATTCAGCATTTTGTATAGCCTGTTATAATGGCAGTGCAGGAGGTACAAGAAACACTATTAAACTTGCAAAAGAAAAAGGTATTAAGATTAAAATAATAAAACCATAATATAAAAAGAGTATTAAAATACTCTTTTTTATTTTAGAATTAATGTTTATTAATCAATTTATATTTTCTATTTAATTAATGTTTCTGCTACCTCATCATAACTTTTTTCTAAAAAATCAACATACTTAGGTTCTACCTCATAACCAATAGTATCTTTAATATCTTGAGCAACACTTTTTGGACTAATAGCCCCCATCTCCTCAGCTAGTTCTGATTTGTTTAATAAATCGGCAAGATGTTCATTGTCTCTTAATTGTTTTAAAATAGCATCTCTATCTAACCTTCCATTATAAAAATCATTATAATAAAAAGTTGCTATAGAACCTTCATCTTGTGAATCTCCCATAGAATCTAATATACTATGACTAATAAGTCCGCTTTGTTCACTATCAATAACAACAATGTCATCTGCCCTATTTGACATATTAGATTGTGCAGTTTGTCTATTGCCTGAATCTAGAGTTTGAGTTTCTTGCTCTAACTCATAAAAGAAATTTCCTTGATGTCTATCAGTATTATAACTTGCAATATCATATATACGTAACTTGGTTTGTTGTTGTAATGCATGGGTTGTAAAATGTTTAGACATGTCTACATCTTCTATGCCTGGAAATAAAAAATTTGGCAAATAATAAAAAGATTCTTTATTAACTTTGTCCAAAAAATCTTCCGCTAATATAACAGAACTAGATTGAATATCATTAGATATTACCATATCTGAAGAAGAAAACATTGAGGCAGGTAAATATATAGCACTTTTAATGCCCGCTTTATTATATATCTGACTAATTAAAACTTCCGCATCTTGCATTCTTTTAGGAGAACCGCAACTATAAGATGAAACCTTTGTATAAAATTTATGACCATCTACATCAAATATACTTATTCTTCCTAACCCACCTCTATGTTTCAAACCAGGAATATCTTCACATATTAATACACCATCTTTATAAGCTTTTTCTCTATAATATTTTAAAAGTCCATTATCATACATATTATATTTCCTTATTTTTTACTTATTAAAATAACCAAATATTATGGTTATTTAATTTATATTTTTGTCTTTAATATTTTACTTATTATTATTTAAGTAATGTTTCTGCCATGTCATCATAAGACTTTGACAATATATCAACTAAACTGCTATCCACTTCATAGCCTATAGTATCTTTAACATCTTGTGCCACTAAACTAGGATTAATCGAACCTATAACCTCGGCTAAATCCTTTTTATCTATAAGTTGTGCAAGCTGTTCATTTGTTTCTATTTCATTAATCATATTTTCTCTTGATAAAGAAACATAACCAAAATCATTTTCATATAAAGTGTCTGAATTTTGTTTATCTTGTGCTATATCAGACATTATTGTTCCACTTGCTCCGTAATCTATGCTTACAACATCTGTCGCTATATTGGGTAATAAATTTCTATAATATCTCATTATTTGTGAACTAATTTTAGGACTTTTTAATCCTGAAAACATTTCTTCTAGATCTTTTGGCGGTTCTTGTAAAGAATGACTTAACTTATAAAAAAAATTGAGAGGATGTCTATCTGTATTATAACTTGCAGTATCTAAAATTCGCATTTTTGTTTGTTGTTGCATAGTATTCTCATTTAAAACATTTTCTGGTTCAACTACAAAATTTTTATTATCTTTTAAAAATGGAATTGCACGAACTCCAGTACCTGCTAAATAAGAATTTAAATGTGCGTTTGCTGTTACCACTCTTTTATTTTTAACATCATCACTAATTAAATATTGTCTATTCCCATGTAATAGAGGCAAATATATAGCACTTTCAATACCAGTTCTTGAATATATTTGACTTAACAATATTTCTGAATCCATTTTATATTTACTTTTCTTAGAAGAATAAGGGTAATTTTCTCTATTGGTAGATTTTACATAATAGGATTTTCCATCTATTTCTACTACTTTAATATCAAAATCAGTTTTAGGCAAACTTTCAGATAAACTTAAAAAATCAGTTGATAAAACCCCATTCTCACTTTTTAAATCTCTATAATATTTTAATAAACCATTATCAAACATAAAATTATTTTTCCTTAAGAGTATAATTTAATTTATAAATTATTTTGGTTCTTTTTATAAATTAATTTACATTTACTGAGCAAGAATTTCAGCCATATCATCATAAGATTTTGATAAAGTATCTACAAAACCACTATCTACTTCATAACCTATGGTAGCTTTAATATCCTGTGCCACCTCACTAGGATTTAGTGAACCAATAACCTCTGCAAAATCTTCTTTATCAATAAGTTCAGCAAGAGCCTCATTATTTTTAAATTCATCTATCATTTCAGGTCTCTTCATTAGCCCTCTTTGAAAGTCATTCATATATCCGTCAAACATATCTCCGTATTTATAACCATTTTGCATTTTGGCAACATTTTTACCACTAGACTCAAAATCTATAGCAACTATATCATCAGCCTTATCAGGTTTTAACGATTTAAAATAATCCATAATTTGACCTGCCATAGACTTATCCTCATCATTTTGCTCTCTTGATTCAGAGGCTCTTCTTTCAAGAGTATAAAAGAAATTCGCAAGATGTCTATCAGTATTAAAACTTGCAGTATCTAAAATTCTCATTTTAGTTTGTTGTTGCATTGCATGTAAAGTTAAACATCTACTTGGATTAATACCATGCTTATCGCTTGATAAAAAAGGTCTTACCCTTTGCCTACTTGATTGAAATCTTTTTGATAAGAAATCACAAGCAAGTAAAACATTTGATTTTTCAACATCATCGCACAATAAAAATTTTCCGCCATGGCTTTCTGCTGGTAAATATATTGAACTATTAATTCCTGCCTTTGCATAAAGTTGGCTTAACAATATTTCAGCATCTGCTTGAAGTTTATTAAGGGTGCCATTTGAATTATGTGTTTTAGAATAAAAGGAATGGTCTCCTACAATACATTTTGAAGTTTTAGAAATTATTGTATCTAAATTTTTTATAAAGCCTTCACGACCAACATTTAAAAATCCACCACTGGTTGAATTATCTTCAAAATGTTTTAATAACCCATTATCATACATAATTTTACCCTCCTAATATATTTTTTAATAAATGAAATTACATTTATAAATACACTTTTATATTTTATTTTTTAATTTTTTTATTGAATTAAAGTTTCAGCAACCTCATCAAAGGACCTTGAAAGTAACTCTGGTAATTTTGGATCAACTTGATAACCAATAGTTTGTTTAATATCTTGTGCCACATCTATAGGATTAATAGAACCTATTTCTTCAGCAAGTTGTGGTTTATCTATAAGGATAGCAAAATTTTCATCTTCTTTAAATCTCTCCAATAATCCATTCCTTGACATCATATTTGTATCAAAATCGTTAAAGAAAACATCAGTTAATTTATCATCTGGAAAAAAAGCACAACTTCCCACTTCAAAATCTATTCCGACTATATCATCTGCCTTACCATCTAAAAGTTTATAAAAAAAGTTTGCATAATGACGGTCATTATTATAGCAAGCTAAATCATAAACTCTCATAATACTTTGTTGAATTAATGCTCTATCAGTAAAATACTGTTCCACAATATTTCCTGAATGTCGACTATTTAAAAAATCAATTGGAAATCGATATTCATATTTTGGAAAACCTTCTATATAATCACTTGCAATTTTAGTTTCAGATGATACTACACTATTTGATAACAAAAATTTTTTACCCTTATTTTGTGCAGGAAAATAAACTGCACTTGCAAGACCTGCTCTATTATATATTTGACTAAGTAATACCTGACTATCAGTAACCATTTTGTCGAATAATCTATCACCATTTATTCTTTTAAAAAGTCTTCCTGCTTCGCTATTACAAGCTTTAACTCTATGGGTAACTTTTTCTTCTTCAACTAAACCTATATCCTTTGCATCTAATAACCCATTCCTATAATTATGTTCAGCATAATATTTTAAAAGACCATTATCAAACATTAAAGTTCCCTTCTTTATTTAAAAATTTAATTATTGAATTAAACTTTCTGCTACTTCATTATACGACCTTGCTAAAAATTGAGTGTACCCACTATCAATTTCGTAGCCTGTTGACACTTTTATATCGTCTGCGACTTCTTGAGGATTAATTGAACCTATTTCCTCAGCAAGTTGAGATTTATCAATAAAATAAGACACTAATGAACTAGTTTTATATTTTTCCAACAATTGTTGCCTTGTTAAATCTCCTTCAATAAAATCATTTGGATAACCTTCTTCCTCTCTTGTAGATTCACCAAGAACTAATCCACTAACTTCAAAATCTATACACGATACACCATCAATTTTTCCATCATTTAAAGTATACAAATAATTCCCAGTATGTCTATCTCCTATATAACTTGCTGTATCATATACTCTCATTTTTATTTGTTGTTCTAAGGCTCTATCAGTAAAATATTTTAAAACTTCTTCTTTTGTATGAGAAGAACTTAAAAAATCCATAGGAAAAGTTTCGCTATCCCTAGAAAAACTTTTAATACAATCCCCAGCAATTAAGGTATCCTGAGTTTCTATATTATTTGACAATATAGTATTTATCCCATTTAAATTAACTGGTAAATAAACTGCACTTCTTAATCCTGCCCTATTATATATTTGACTTACCAATATCTCTGCATCTACTATTCTTTTCCCTAAAATTGAATCTCCTGCATATTTACTATAAAACATACCCTCAGGAAGACTACATAAATTTAGTCTTGGCCCTAACTTTTTAATTAAAGATAATGGCATATTACTTGCATCTAAAAAACCATTATAAGATCCATTTTTATAATACTTTAATAAACCATTATCATACATAAAGGCATTCTCCTTTTAAAAATCTAATATTTTTAACTATAACTTAAAGACAAAATTAATACAATTTTCAGATAGATTAATTTTATTTTAATTAATATAATTTACAATATTTTAAGTAATATAATTTTACTAAATTAATATATATATTACAATATATAATATTATTTTTGTTTGTTATGCACAAAAAAATAGGCTTTCATTTGCCTATTTTTTTATTAAACAAGTTTTGAAATTATACTGTTTAAAACATAAAAAGCATTATCATTTACTCGTAAAAAACCATTTTTTACTGAAATAAAATTATGCATTGTTAAAAATTCTATTTCTCTTTTTTTATCAGTCATTAAATGACAATTAAACTTTGCATCAAAATCCTTTAAATTTAACCCTTCTTTAGTTCTTAGTGCAAGCATTAAAGTTTCATCTTTACGCATAGAAATTGTAATTTTTTCTTTACTAATAACTGGAATATTATTTTTAGAAATTTCATTTATATAGTCTTCTAAATTTTCGGTATTTGAAAATCTTGTATAAGATATATAAGAATGACCTGCAAGACCAAATGCTAAATATTCTCCCATATTCCAATAATTTAAATTATGTAAACTTTCGTAATCTGGTAAAGAGAAATTAGAAACTTCATATCTTGAATAACCTTTTTTTGTTAAATAATTAAACACAAAATTATACATTTCAACTGATTGTTCTTCCGAAGGAAGAGTCACTTTTTTATTTAATACCATTTTGTATAATGGTGTTGAAGGTTCTAAAATTAATGAGTATGGTGAAATGTGCTTAATATTCTTTTTAACTAAAAAAGTTGCCATTTTTTTAACATCTTTTAATTTTTGGGTTGGTAAAGCTAGCATCATGTCAACATTAATATTATCAAACCCTATTTTTTGTGCTAACTTAATAACGTTTTTAGTTTGTTCTATTGTATGTTTTCTACCTAATAATTGTAAGATTTTTGGATTTAAAGTTTGACCACCAATACTTAACCTATTAATGCCAACAAGTTTATATTCTAACAATTTTTTTTCGGTAACACTTTCAGGATTAACCTCAATGCTTATTTCTGAATTAGGTAGTAACCTAAAATTATTTTTAAGTTCACTCATTATTTTTGCAACTTGTCCTTCTTTTAAAGTAGAAGGACTTCCACCTCCAATATACACAGAGGTTATATCATAGTATTTACCATATTCTTTGCCACGCAAACGAATTTCACCACAAAGAGCTTTTATATAATCTTCCTTTTTATCATTTGAATTACAAAATGAAATAAAGTTACAATAACTACATTTATGAGTACAAAAAGGAATATGTATATATATCGATAATTTTTTCATATGTTAATCTAATTTAAGAATGGACATAAAAGCTTCACTAGGAATCTCAACTGAACCAATTTGTCGCATTCTCTTTTTACCCTCCTTTTGTTTTTCAAGTAGTTTTCTTTTACGAGAAATATCTCCTCCATAACATTTGGCAAGAACATCTTTTCTCATAGCTTTTACAGTTTCTCTTGCAATTACTTTTGCACCAATACATGCTTGAATAGGCAACTCAAACAACTGGCGAGGAATAACTTCTTTTAATTTTTCAGCAAGTTTTTTGCCTCTTGAATATGCTTGCGATTTATGAACAATAACGCTTAATGCATCACATTTTTCGTTATTTAAAAGTATATCTAATTTTACTAAATCGCTTTTTTCATATTTATTAATTTCATAATCAAGACTTGCATAACCTTTTGAACGAGATTTTAACCCATCAAAAAAGTCATATACAATTTCATTTAGAGGAATTTCATACTTCAAAAGAACCCTATTACTATCAAGATACTGCATATCAAGATATATGCCTCTTTTGTTTTGACAAAGTTCCATGATATTACCCACATAAGTTGGAGGGGTAAATATAGAAACACTGGCAATAGGTTCCTGAATTTCTTGAATTTCAGTAACAGGAGGCAATGCTGAGGGATTTGATATTTCAAACATTTCACCTGAACTTTTATAAACCTTATAACTTACACTAGGTGCTGTTGTAATAATATCTAAATTAAATTCTCTTTCTAATCTCTCCGTGATTATCTCTAAATGAAGTAACCCTAAAAAACCACACCTAAAGCCAAAACCTAGAGCTGTTGACACTTCAGGAGAATATTGAATGGAATCATCATTTAATTTTAATTTTTCTAAAGCATCTTTTAAATCGTTATATTTTGCACCATCTATTAAAAAAATGCCACAATAAACCATAGGCTTAACATCTTTATAACCTGATAATGCCTCTTTTGTAGGATTTTCCAAGGTTGTAATAGTGTCACCAACTTTTGTTTCGGAAACATTTTTAATACTTGCACAAATATAACCTACATCACCAGCCTGTAAAATTTTTGTAGCTTTAGGACTAGGACAAAAAACACCTACCTCAGTAACTTCATAATTAAGTCCTGTACGCATCATTTTAATTTTCGTTCCAATAGTTACACTACCTTCAAATATCCTTACTAAACTAACAGCACCTTTAAAATTATCATAATAACTATCAAAAATTAATGACTTTAAAGCTTCATCTTCTTTTCCATTTGGTGAAGGTATTTTTAACACTATAGCCTCTAATACTTTTTCAATATTAATACCCTCTTTAGCAGAAATCAAAGGGGCATCACTACAATCAATACCTATAACTTCTTCTATCTCTTTTTTAACTTCTTCTACTCTTGCACTTGGTAAATCTATTTTATTTATAACAGGAATAATTGTTAAATCATTTTCTAATGCCAAATAAACATTTGCTAAAGTTTGGGCTTGAACACCTTGTGTCGCATCTACAACAAGAATTGCACCTTCACATGCTTTAAGTGACCTTGAAACTTCATATGTAAAGTCTACATGTCCTGGTGTATCTATCAGATTTAATATATATTCTTCATTATCATAGGAATAAAACATTCTTGTAGGAGTAAGTTTAATTGTTATTCCTCTTTCTCTTTCAATATCCATGCTATCCAAAACTTGCTCAGTTAAATCTCTTTTTGATAAAGTTCCGGTTTTTTCAATAAGTCTATCTGCAAGAGTACTTTTCCCATGGTCAATATGAGCTATAATACAAAAGTTTCTAATATTTTTTTGTCTATCCATTCAATTTTAATCCTTACAATAACTATATATTTCTATTATTTTTTATATATATAATAAATTAAATATATTATAATTTATTTAAGCATTTTTTTGCAAGTGTATTTTAAACATATTATAAGTTAAAATTTGTTATTTAAATTAATAAAAAAGAAGTTATTTAATAATAAATTTAAAACAAATTAAATATTTTATTTTGTAATTTAATATAACTTTGCTATAATAATCAAACAATTATAATTTTACAAATAAAATTTTGTATATAAAAAGGTTTTAGTATGGATTTATTTAATAGTTGGCTGGTTAATAATTATGTTGCTCATAGAGGATTGCACGATGATACAAGTCCAGAAAATAGTTTAAGTGCTTTTAATAAGGCAGTGGAAAAAGGTTACACTATAGAGTTTGACCTTCACCCTCTTGAAGATGGTACCCCTGTTGTTTTTCATGATGACACATTAAAAAGAATGACAAATGAAGATGGATATGTAAAAAACATCAAAGATACAACTGCACTAAAAAAGTTAAAACTTAAAGGTAGTAATGAAACTATTCCTACTCTTGAAGAAACTTTAAAGGTAATAGATAAAAAAACTCCTATTATTGTTGAATTTAAAGATTTTAGTTCATCACCAGATAGTTCTTTTCTAAAAAGAGTATATGAAATGTTAAAAAATTATGGTGGAGACTTTGCAATAATGAGTTTTAATCCGTTTATACTAAAATGGTTTAAAATAAATGCTCCCGAAGTTATAAGAGGTCAACTTGCAAGTTTTTTAAATGATGTAAAAATGGGTAAAATAAAAAAATTTGCTCTTAAACGAATGTTACTAAATAAACATACAAGCGAACCTAATTTTATAGCTTATAAATGGGATGAAGTACCAAATAGATTTGTCAAAAAATTTAAAAATCTACCGCTTCTTGTGTGGGCAGTACCAAGCCAACAAGCATATATGAAAGTTGTTTCTCATTGCGATAATATAATATTTGAAAACTTTGAACCTAGAATTTAATAATTAAAATTTAATAATTAAAAAAAAGATATGCATTATATTTATGCATATCTTTTTTAGCATTTGGCACAAAATTTAAATTTTTAGTAGGTAAAAATACGAATTATTATAAATCTACCTTTTATATTTTAACAACCAAAATTAAAATATTTTTTTAAATTAAAATTAGTTTAAAATTAATTAATCAAAATTTTCTGAATAAACTGCAAAGTATGATTGTGGATGTCCACATACAGGGCAAACTTTAGGAGCATTTTCACCTTCAAATCTATATCCACAATTTCTGCATTCCCAAACTACTTTTTTTGCTTTTCCAAAAACTTTATTTTCCTTTACATTTTTTAAAATTGCTTTATATCTTTCTTCATGATTTTTTTCTATTTTTGCAACTTCTTCAAATTTAAAAGCAATGTCATTAAAGCCTTCTTTTCTTGCTGTTTCTGCAAATTCTTTATACATGTTAGTCCATTCATAATTTTCGCCTTCTGCAGCAGCTGTTAAATTTTCAACAGTTGAGCCTACTTCCCCACCATTTAATTCTTTAAACCACATCTTTGCATGTTCTTTTTCATTATCAGCAGTTTTTGTAAATACTTCTGCTATTTCTTCAAAACCTTCTTTTTTAGCTTTTGATGCAAAATATGTATATTTATTTCTTGCTTGACTTTCTCCTGCAAAAGCTGTTTGTAAATTCTTTTCTGTTTGACTACCTTTAAGTTCCATTATTAATTTTCTCCTTGTAAAAAATTCTTAACTAATTTTACCAGTTTATGATTTTAATGCAAACAATTTTTTATCATTTTCTTTATAATTTATATATTTGTGCAAAATATACACATCATTCAAAATTAATAAACTATGAAAATAATTCATGCTAAATTTTGTTTATAAGAATTAACTATAAAAATATTTTTATGATTTTTTCTAATACAAAAAAAGTCTTAGTAAAAAACTAAGACTTTTTATCTATATTTGTTCTCGTTGTGCTTTAGGTAATTTTTTCCATTCTCTATATTTTTTCATAAAATAATCTTCATTTTGTAGAAGTCCTGCAAGTTTAAAAACTAATTTAGTTTTACCGTTTTCTTTCTTTAATCTCACTTGCGGATTTAATTTGCTATTATCTATAATGATGTCTTTAAAATAAATTTGTTTCTTTATTCTCCAAAAATTTTGATAAATAAAATAATTTTCGTATACTGTAATCCTATAATTTATATATAAAAATATTAAATACCCACAAGTCGTAATTATAAATAAACATGTAAGGCTGACTCCTATATATTTTACGATGTCACTAGATGATGTTGGTAATAAACAGGCTATAATTGTTATTGCTGACAACCAAATTGCACCTATAATACCAATATAAAAATATATCTTATTGACTCTTAACTCATTTTGGACAAGACCTTTATCTTCATTACTTTTATCTTTTGTTTTTAATTTAGTAAATATAAAACTAACTATACTTAATATTGAAATAGTTGTAATTATCCAAATGACTTTTGACATTTTTACTCCCTATGGATTGAAACTTTTTACAAAAAAATAACAAATATAAATTTTTTATTCTTTGCTTATTTTTAGAGCAAGGCTTATGTGTTTTAATGAACATATCTTTTGTTATTAAAATATTTTATTTTATAATTTACTCTGATTTTTTATTTTCTTTTCTAGTAAAATATTTTTTATCTTTTAAACTATTAGGTAAATATTGTTGTTTAACATAGCCACCATAGTCGTGTGGATATTTGTAATTTTTGCTTTCAATAGTGTGGTTTCTTAAATATGGTGGGATATTATCATCAGGGTGATTTTTTGCATCATCTATTGCCATATCTTTTGCAATAACAACTCTATTGTCTTTAGGAGATTCACAAACATATATTATTGCTTGAGTTAATGCTAAGTTCCCCTCTGGCATACCCAAATTATCTAAAGCATACAAGGCACAACAAGCCTGAACTAGTGCATTTGGTGCAGAAATTCCAACATCTTCTGAAGCATGACAAATAGTTCTTCTGGCAAGTACTTGAGGCTCTATACCAGCTTCAATAAGTCTATTTGCATAATATAAAGCCGCTGTGGTATCACTACCCCTTAAACTTTTACAAAAAGCACTTAATAAATCATAGTACACATCTTCATTTAAACTCAAAGCCTTTCTTTGCAAACATTCTGCTGCTGTTTCTTTGGTTATAACAATTTGCTTATCTTTATTAATATTTGTTGTAATTGCTCCTAATTCTAGCCCATTAAGTGCACTTCTAACATCTCCACCACAAGCTGTGGCAAAATATGTAATAGCATCTTCATCAATTTTTATGTTCAAATTTTTTAAACTTTCATCAGTCTTTATTGCTCTATTTAAAACTTCACTTATATCTTCTATCCCTAACCTCTTAAACTCAAAAACAGAACAACGAGATACAATAGCCCTTGTCATACTATGAGCAGGATTTTCGGTTGTGCAACCAACAAAGTTTAAATAACCATTTTCTAATGCTGCTAGCAATGAATCACTTTGGGCTTTATTCCACCTATGGCATTCATCTAATAATAGATAAGTTCTTTTACCATAAAGTTCAAACTCTTGTTTGGCTTGAGCTATAACTTCTTTAACCTCTGCTACTCCGCTTGATATTGCATTCATCTTTACAAAATTAGATTCACTACTATCTGCAATAATTCTTGCTAGGGTTGTTTTTCCTGTTCCTGGAGGGCCATAAAATATTACACTAGGTACTCGCCTTGCTTCAATTAGTCTACGAAGCAATTTTCCTTCACCTATGATATGTTTTTGACCACAAAATTCGTTTAGAGATTTTGGTCTCATTCTCTCAGCAAGAGGCTTTTTATCATTGTGCAAATTATTAAATAAATTGTCCATAGTTTATGATTCTCCCATTAAAGTTAAATAATCAAAACTTTTTTTATAGAATGTAAAATTTTTATTATTTTATAAAGTTCTAATAAACTTAATAATAAAAATTTCTATATAAAATGTATTTCTTTTAATATTCCTTAAATATCTATATTTTTAACAACACTTGTTTTATCTTTTTTACAAGTTTAGTATTTAAATAATAAAAAACAAAATAAAAAATTTTAAAAAGTTATATTATAAATAAAATTGTAATAAACATTTTTTTTTACAACAATTAAATTTTTAAAATTAATATTTATTTTTAATTAAAAAATTTTATTTCAGTAACTTTTTTAATAAATTAATATTTATATATTAGCATAAAAAATTAAAATTGTAAATGTAAGATTTTTGATTTTGAATTTAAATTTAAAAATTGTAAATTTGAATATTTAATATTATCAACTATAACTTCATTATTTAAATTATTGTTTTTAATATCAAGTGAAACATTTTTATTTTTTAAACTAATAACTGCTTTTTCAATAATAAGTGAAGTATCAGGGTTAAAATTAATACCTTTAGCTGAAATAAAAACCCCTAGTTTATAATAAAATAAATTAAGATAAAATTTATACAAATTAGTGTTTATAAGATACAAACCTTTTAAATTATTTTTCACTAAATTCTTATCAATTAGTTTTCTATCAAAGGTATGATTAATTAAATAATTAAAGTCTTGGTTATAAATATTCTCCTTAATTTTACTGTCATAAAAACTTTTAAAATTTCCTATGATATAATTCCTAACTATCCTTTGAGGAATATATTCATTAAGTAGTAAATTCAATGTTTTATTACTTGTTAATATCTTACAATTTACATTAAAATTGCAACCATTATTTATAAAAAGATTTTCTATATTTTTAATAATATAATTTGAATAATTCTTAAAATTTAATAAGTTAAAATTAGTAAAATTATCATCACTTTTATTTATCAATTCTTGTTTAGAAATAATTAATTTTTTTTCATTATTTTGTAAATTTAAAAGGATTTCATTATTTTGAAAATGATTAATATTATTCATAATATTTTGTTTTTTATCACTAAAAACAAAATAAAAATACTCTGTATTTTTTGGTGAAATATTAAATGACTTTAATGAAAAAATATTAAATTTATTAAAACTAAAACCATTAAAGTTACCTATTAAAATTAAGGCTTTATTTGATATAGTTTCATTAGATAAATAAATGTGTGATTTGCTCTTATTAACAAAATACACAGCATTTTTATCCTTTTTAAAGCCCATAGAATATTTAACATTAAAATTTACTTCTAATTTCCTATCAGTTTTATTTATTATTTTTAATCTAAAAACTAAACTATTTAGGTTAACATTTTGAGTCACTTTTAAACTAGAAATAAAATCCTCATTTGAAATATTACAACATAAGTAATGGTTATTATATTCAAAATTTTGAAAATAAATTTTTTGATTTTTTGTTGATAAATTAAAGGTTTTATTACAATCATAATTTAAAAGATTTTCATATAAATAGTTATAAGCAAAGTTATTTTTATTTTGATTAAATATATTTGCTTCTTTTATAAAATCACTTAGATTACAATTTGATATATTTGTATTAATATTTAAATAATTTATTGCTCCCAAAAGTTTATAATCTACTTCATTTTTAAAATAAATTTTAATATCTAAGTTAAAATATTTCATTAATTTTAAAACGGATTTATACAACGAAGCATCATCTAAAAAAATAAGATAATTAGCAAAAATGTTGTATAATTTTAAATTATAAATGGTTTTAAAAGTTAAATAAATATCCTTAAGTAAATAACTTTTTATATCATCAGTTATATCTTGTTTTTTATCAAATTTGTTTTGTGTTTTGAAAGGTGAATAAAACTGCTTTTTTATTTTTAAAATATAGGTTTCTATATTTTTAATTTTTTGTGATATTGCCTTATTATTTCTATTTGATTTTAATTTATTTTTATAGTTTAAATTTTCTCTTCGACTTATTTTTTTATTATTATTCAACAACTTTGTTTTATATTTATCATTATAAAATTCTAATTTATAAATTGGTAAACTTAAATCAAAACCCGCATTAGATAATATTTTGAGATAGTCCTTTGACATTTTATAATTATTAAAACAAACAAAATTATTTACTATTTTATTTGCCATTAAATATGATAAATTATTTTTGTTTGAAAAAAATAGGGCATCAATTTTCGTAAACCCTTTAATTTTTTTATTATTTTTAACCCTTATACTTGAACCGATTTTTTTTGTTGTATTTTCTTTTTGTCTTAAAAAAAAGAATGTTAATATAATAAATAAAATAATCACCTTATAATTATTTATTATTTTTATTTTCTTTAAACAAAAAACACGCAAAAACTTGCGTGTTTTATATTTTAATTTGTTAGTGTAGTCTATAAGCCGAGTTCTGTTTTAGATGGTAATCTATCTAAACTAATTGTTGCCAATCAGTTCAAGCGATGTTTTTAAAGAACCTAGCGAACAACTTTGTAACGGTTCTTTTTAATCTTACTTCGGGTGGGGTTTACAGAGCATATGTTGTCACCAACATATCGGTGAGCACTTACCTCGCCTTTCCACCTTTAACCTAAAAATTTTAGGTTGTTTATTTCTGTTGCACTTTCCTTAAAGTCGCCTTCACTGGAAGTTATCCAGCACCCTGTTCTATGAAGCTCGGACTTTCCTCATCTCATACAATTACGCACAAGATGTAACCATCTGGCTACCTAACGTAAATATTATATACAAATTAACCATTTTTGTCAATCTTAGTTAGATTAATTATTATTCATAAATATTTAAAAAAACTATTATATGTAAACCAATTAAATAAATTATTTTAATATAATTTTTTATTATTTATTGTTCTATAGGTGTATCTTGACTTAAATTAAAGTTATGAAATGGTAATTTTATGTTGAAATAAATACTACCTTCAGGCATTAAAACATCTTCAAACGGTTTATAAGCAAAGTATTCGCTTTCATCACTTAAAACACTTTCTTCCGCTTCATCGCTTAATTCATCTTGATTATACGAAGTTAAAGCACTAACTTGTTCTAAAGACATGCCTAGTAAAAAATTATCTGATGAACTTAAGGCTTCTAATTCCTCTAAGGTTGGAGTAATAAAATCATTTCTACTGAAAGTTGATCCTTGCAAGATATCTAAATATTGTTCAACCGATGTACCAGGAGTCATTGTTGCTCCTATTGAATTGTAAAATGATGAAGCAAATAAACCATCTATTTTATCTAACAATTCACCCATTAAACCACCTGATGAAGCATTTATTTCTGCCTGTCTATAATAAGCAAAAATATTTTCGGTATTAAGCAAACTTTCATTTCCTAAATATTTTTGCAAAGCAGTATGATAATTTATTTCAGACCTTCTAAGTTCATTTCTTACTCTATCCCCATATAAACCCGCAGACTGTAAATCTTGACGTGTTTTTTCAAAAGCAAAAATTTGTGATTGTATTGACCCTGCTGTGTGGTCATCTTCATTTAATAAAAAGTTCCCTTGAGAATTAGGATTTGAATGTTCTTGATATACATGATTCTTTACAGCAGTTTCAACAGCGATATAAAAATCTTTATCTGACAATTTATCAGGGGCTTTTATTGATGAGGCTATATTTTGAAATATAAAATGTTGATAAGTTCTTGCATTAACATTTTCTAATAATATAGAAGGGCGAGCATTTAAATAATCTGCCCCACTATTTATATATATCTTTCCATTTGCAACATCAAAAGAAGAAAATTCCTGAGGGTCCATACCTTTACTTCCATCAAATTGACAAAAAACCATTTTTGCAGGTTTTATACCTAAAGAGCTACAAGTTCTATTATGAGCCTCTTGTATAAAATTACGCATTCTTGTTTTATAAAATGTTTCTTGAGGAAAAACTCTTGATAAATTACTATCTATTAATAAAAATTCATCTTTTTCTTTACCCGATAACGTTGATAAATTAATATCACTTAATAATCTACTATATAGTTCTGCATCAGTTAAGTCTGGAAAAAGAGTTCTTGTATCTTCTTTAGGAAGCCATTGCCCACAAACAAGATTTCCTTGTAAATTATCTGTACTTGTAATTGTATTTAGAATTAATATTCTACCAACTTTTTTAGCCTCAGCTGCTACATCTTCCATATAATATATACCCCTATATTTTTTAAAAAATTATTTTATGTCAACATTATACTACATAATAGAACTTTATTCAATAGGGAAAACTTTTATTATTTTAATAATAAAAAAATATTAACCACTTTAAATTTAGGTTAATATTCTTGAAGAATTTATAATTAGATATTTATATCTACTTATTTCTACATTTCTTTGCACAATAAAATAATAACAATACACAAATATCATAACTTGCAAAAAATAATAATAAATACTTAACAAAATACATCATTTTTATCCACATATTCCTTCATAATCTCTAATGCTTTTTTTTCTAACCTACTGATATAAGAACGAGATATATCAAGTTTTTTTGCTATTTCTCGTTGTGTATAAGCAGGAGTACCATTAAGACCAAAACGCATACAAATAATTTGATATTCTCTTTCGCTTAAAACCTCTTTAATAATATTAAGCAATTTTTCTGTTAATATACTATTTTCTACATTTTGAATTACATTTTCTTCTTCGTTACTAACAATATCTCCTATTGAAATTTCATTGCCATCTTTATCCTTACCTAAAGATTCACTAAGCGACAATACCGCTGTATGTTTTTTATTAACTCTAAGTAACATTAAAATTTCATTTTCTATACATTTTGCAGAATATGTAGAAAATTGAGTATTTTTACCATATTGGAAAGTATTAATAGCTTTTATTAACCCAATAGAGCCTACTGAAATTAAATCGTCTGCTTCTCCACACGAACTATACTTTTTAACAATATGTGCAACCAACCTTAAATTGTGGCTAATTAAAATTTCTTTAGCCTTTTTATCTCCTGCCCAAAATTTTTCAAAATATTCTTTTTCCTGACTTGGTGTTAAAGGCTTTGGAAAATTAGAAGCATTATTAACATAGGCCGAAAACAACATTATTTTATTCATAAAATTCATAAAACTTTCTATAATCAAATCAACACCCTCCAAAAAAAGTAAAAATAAAAAAAGCAAGATTGATATATATATATGTAGATAAATGTTGAATTTTGCCTGTCCGTTAAAGAAATTATCAAATTTTTTAAATAAAAAAAATTAGACTTAAAAAAGCCTAATTTTATATAAATTTATATAATTAAATTTTTATAAAAATAAATTGATAAATTTAAGAAAGCCTTACTAAAGAATTAAAAATAATTATCCTCTATTTACTTTCATATTAGGATTTAAAATGTAATAAACATTACAGTCGTAAAACTTTCCTCTTACATAACAACCAGCAGGTGAAACCCCTTGCAAAGTCATTCCAGCTTTTTGCATTACTCTACCTGAGGCTGCATTTTCTATGGCATGTTTTAACTCTATTTTATAAAAGCCTTCACTAAATAAAAATTCCAAAACTTTATTAAGTGCCTCTGTCATATATCCTTTGTTCCATACTTTTCTAGATAAACAATAACCAACTTCACAGTTAAAGTTAATATCGTTTCTTCTAACAACATTTATTGAACCCACTGGTTCATTTAATTCTTTATCAATTATACACCAATTATAATTTGCTTCACTCATCCAATTAAGAACTATTTGTCTTGTTTCTTCCTGATTTTTATGTGGGTCCCAAAATAAATATTTAGTAACAAGAGGGTCACTTGCCCAGTTAGAAAACATCTTTGGCACAAAATTTGGTTGCCAAGTGGCTAAAATTAGCCTTTGAGTTTCAAGAGTGGTATTATAGTTTTCCTTTATTTCCATAAATATTTTATCCTTAATTATTGATTTTAAATTTATTTTATATAAAAATATAGTATTTTTACAAACTATGAATTAATTGTAAAAAGTATATTTTATTAAATTTCAGTGACAATACTTAATATCATAGGTTTTCTTTTTGTTTTTTTGAAGAAGAAGTTTGTAGAAACTTTTCTTATTGTGTTTCTTAATTCTGCACTATCTAATGATTTTAAATCGGTATTTTTTAAATTCTTGAATATTGTTTCCTTTGCTTCACTAATAATATCAGTTGCCTCTGCTTGATAAATAAATCCTCTAGAAATTATTTCAGGAGGTGCAATTATTTGTCTTGATTTTTTAGATAACATAACAACAATAGCACAAACTCCATCTTGACTTAAAGTTAATCTATCCCTAATTACATTACTATCTTTGTCCCCCATTCCAGTACCATCTATAAGAACCTCGCCAGCAGGAACATTACCTGTAACTTTCATCATGTCTTTATTAACTTCTACTTTCATTCCTAGTTCAGGAATAATTATATCTCTTTCTTTCATACCAAGTTCCATAGCAAGTAATTGATGATTTTTTAAATGTCTATATTCACCATGAACAGGAATAAAAAATTTAGGTTTTATAAGAGAATGCATTATCTTTAATTCTTCTTTATAAGCATGTCCTGATGCATGAACATCAGCTAACTCGTTATAAATAACTTTGCAACCTTTTCTATACAAATTATTAATTACTGTATTTATTGCCTTTTCATTACCAGGAATAGGTGCAGCAGATAAAATTACCGCATCATGCTCATTTAACTTAACTTTTTGAAAATTATCACTTGCCATACGAGTTAAAGCACTCATACTTTCACCCTGACTACCAGTTGACAAAATTATAAGTTCTTTATCAGCATATTTATCTATTTTTTCGATATCAATAATAATTTCTTTATCACATTTTAATTCACCTAATTTAATAGCCATATCGCTTACATTAACCATGCTTCTGCCTGTAAAAGCAATTTTTCTTTTGTACTTTATAGCAAGGTCCAAAATTTGTTGCATACGATGAACATTTGAAGCAAAAGTTGCAATTATAATACGTTTATCCCTTAATTTAGCAAAAAGTCCATCCATAGTTTTACCAACAACAGATTCACTCATAGAAAAGCCTTCTCTTTCTACATTTGTACTTTCGCACATTAAAAGAGTAACACCTTTTTTTCCTACTTCTGCTAATCTTTTCAAATCACAACAATCATTACCTATTGGGGTAAAATCTATTTTAAAGTCCCCTGTATGCACAACAACTCCAGCTGGTGTGGTAATTACAAGTGCCATAGCTCCTGGTATTGAATGAGTAACCGAAACAAACTCTACTTTAAAATTGCCAGCTACTATAATAGAGCCTGCTTTAATAGATTTCATCATAATATTACTTTTCTTTGCTTCTCTTAATTTATTTTCAATTAAACCTAAAGAAACTCTACTTGCATAAATAGGTGCTTTTATATGGTCCAATAAATATGGTACAGAACCAATATGGTCTTCATGACCATGAGTGATAAATAATCCTCTAATTTTAGATTTATTAGCCACTAAATATGATATATCTTGCACAACCAAGTCTACACCAGGCATTGCATCATCAGGAAAAGATAATCCACTATCTATAATAATCATATCTTTGCCGTATTCTAAAACCGTCATGTTTTTTCCTATTTCATCAACCCCACCTAAGAAAATAATTTTTAAATTGTCCATAGTAATCTCCTAAAAAATTTATAATACTTTTTTTACATTAAAAATTTATTTTATTTTAATTATTTATGTAAAATTTTTTATTTTTAAAATAACTAATATTTTTAAATAAAATTATTTAACTACAACAAAAATTTAACCTTAATAGGTTTTATTTAATCTTTTGTTTTAATTTACTTTAAATAATTATTTATCTTCGCATTTTTAATAAAATTATGGTTAATAATTTATATTAAACTATTAATTATAAATGTATAAATTAACTTTAAAAATAAAAGATTTACATAAAATATAATACTTAAAAATATCTAAGCATTTATATTTATAAAGTTTTAATATCAAAAATATTTGTTAAAAAACTTTTGAAAAGACTTTAAATTTATTAAAACCCTTTTAAAAATTTTTTATATACTATGCCTAAAAAAATTTTTAGACATAGTATAATTATTTCTTCAATAACTATTTTAAAAAATTTTTATATTATTTAAAAAAAATAATAAAAATTATATAAGATTATAAATCATTTAATTTTTTATATTAAGTTTATATATCTCAAAACTAAATTAAGTATTTTAGTTTTGTAATTTTATCTTGTTCTTCTATTCTCTTAGGGCTTATAAAAACATCTTGATATACATAATATCTCATGCCCTGACTAGAAAAGTAACTAACCATTTGACAAATAACAAAAACAAATGCTGTTAATGGTAGTGTAACTACTAAAGAAACACTAAAAGTGAATACACAAAATATAGCATTTATTACGAATGCTGTCAAGACAAGTGATAGATAATTTGAAAAAATACTAAAAAATTTGTTGAAAACGCATCTAAAATTTTGTTTTATTGCCTTAATAACTCCACAATCCAATACAGCTATTGCTGGCATCCAACAAGAAAAAAGAGTATGTTTTAGAGCAATAAAGCACAATGTAAAAGCAAAAATAATTAAACCTAAAAACAAATAGCCTATTGTTCTTATTGCTACTAATTTTACAATGCCTAATAATAACAAAACCACACTAAAGTTAAATATAAGAATAACAAAATATCTAACTAAAGAATAAAGTAAACTTTTAGAAATATTTTTTATAAATCTACCTGAAAAACTATATTTTACTTGACTGGTCATAAAACCATATAATACTTCACCAAGGGCTAGTTGTGCTAAATCTAAGGTAAAAGGAAAAATAAAAAGGATCCAAATAATTAAAAAAGCATAATTAAAGCCAAATTGTGGATTATTTACAAGAACTTGCCAAGCAGTATTTAAAATATCATTTAATGAAGAAACGCTTTTTGAAGGAACCGAACTTATCATACTATTTAATAAATCAACAATACTTTTAAAAACCCCAGCCTCTGATAACTTACTAAGTATTGGGCTAGCAATTGTATAACAAACACCTATAGTTAAAGCAATACAAATAATATAATATAATAGCACCTTCCAAACATTAGAGAAATTTGATAGGAGTAATCTAATTGTATTCCTAAAAATCATAATTTATTCCCCATTTAATAAAATTGTTAAAATAATTACTAAAAGATAAAATTATAATAAATAATCCTTTATCAATAAAATCAATAAAAACTTTTAATATATAAAATTAATGAGACATTAATTAAATTTCTATAATTACCCATATATTATAATATTTTTTTAAATTTAAATCAACAAAAAAATAAACAACTTTCTTAGGCTATAACAATTATTTTATAAATAAAAAAGGGAGAAATTTATCCTTTCTCCCTTTTTATTAATTTTTTATAACTTTTATAATTTAAAGAACCTACTCAACATTCTTATTTTGGTCATCATTTTTTTTAGTTTTTTGATTTTTAGTATTACTTAAAATTTCATCTTGAATATTATCCTTAATTTCTGTTAAATTTTTTGATTGTTTACTTCCCTTAAGAATACCTACTGAAACTAAAAAAGCAAGAACATAAGATATAACTTCAACAGCAATTTTCACCTCAAAAGTTACACCAAATGTATTTAATATAATTTCAGTTACTACAATAAATGTACAAAGCAACCCTATCCAAAAACCAAGTTGTTTATATTTTTTATCGCTATTTTCATTCTCACTTGAAATATTTAAGTTATCTATTTCATTAAATTCTTTGTTGTTTTTATCATCTTTAATGTTATTTTCTATAGAATCTTCTAAGAAATTTATATTTTCTAAATCAATATTTTCATCTAAATTTACTTCCAAAATGTTAATATCATTTTCAAAATCAACTTGATGATTATCTAAATTATTCTTCATTTGTTACCACCACCAGTTAAAACTGCTGTTCGAATTTCTTTTATTTCTTCTTTTATATCTTCTACAGCATCTAAATGAGCATTTAATTTTTGAATTGTTTCTTGATATTTCTTTTCTCTTCTTGAACTATCCCTTAACTGATAAACAAGTAAAGCCACAAATAAGGCAGACCAAATGCCATTAGTTAAAGCAAGTTCTAATATTTTTTGCCACATTTTAAAACTTTCTCCTTTTACTCATTAAGAAAGTTATTTGATTTTTTAATTGAATAAAATTATTCTTGTTCTAAATAAAAACCTACATAATAATTTTCATTAGTGTAAACTTCATCAAATTTTTTAAAAAATAGTTTATATTGTTCTTGCAATTTTGTATGTTCTAGTTTTAATGAGTCATTTTTTTTATATTCTACATCCCCATTTAAAGCAATATCATCAAAATTTAAATATTTAAATAAACCATTTTTACTGCTAGGAATACTATAATTAAAAGAAAAGTTAAATAAATCTTGTTGATTAATATAAGATTTTATTTTATTTACATCATCTATTTTCTTTTTAAATGCTTTATGTAATTCTTTCATTATTACTATTAAACTTCTTTTAAACTTCTACATTAAAAACAAATTGTGGTGATAAAATGTACATGTCTTCAAATTCACTTTCAAAAGATATTTCAATATTCTTACCCTTTAAATTTATTCTAACTCTTTGCATTTTGTCACTTGCTTTTATTAAAACCGTTTTTTTACCACATTCGCTATTTACCTTTAAATAACAGTCCTTGCGACAAACTAAATTAACTTCTTTTAATATTTTTTCATTATCAAAAGAATTAAAGTTTATTTTTCCGCCTTGCCATTTTTTTTGTAAAATTAAAGTTTCAAGTTTGCCATTATCAGTTAATTGCCATAATTTTTTAGCAGAACTGCCATTCATACATATAACTAGTTTAGATACATGTAAATCTTTTATAGGCAACATAAAATTAATATCAATACCACGGGAAATATTATATTCATGAGTTTGTGTATCAAATTCAATTAATGCATTATTAATATAACCTTCCTCTTGTTCCACACCAATTTTTTGATTATCATTAAAATTTAAGTTGCATGCTATATAAAGATTGCCATTATGATAACATGTTTTAGCATTATTCTGATTAACCCCATATATTAATGTTTTAAACTTTACTCCAACATTTTTAACATTAAAACCATCAAAAGAATAAAGTCCATCTTCTGCCAAAAAGTAAACTTCACTACCACATAAACATGCAGTAGAACAATATATTTTACAACTTGAAGTGTATATATTAACAGCATTATAATTTAATTTTGAAGTATAGGTACTAATTCTAGAAATACCAAAATCTCTAAAAATGTATAAGTTATCAGCTAAGCTTATTAAATTTTTAAGTTGTCCCTTATAATCATTAATTTCTATACTTCCACCACCTGTTTCAAGTTGTGAGTTAGACCAATCTAACGGATTACGTTTAGAACTATATCTTACTAAATTTGTATTTTCTTTATCTATGGCAAATAATCTATTATTATGATAGCAAATAGATAATAATTTAGGTGCCGATTCAACTTTATAAGGGCTATCATCACAATACCAAACATGCATAGGATCTTGTGGTGAAACAAAGGCTATAACATCTCTATCATTTACCCTAAATGATAAAGCAGTTGGTTCTTCATTAAAAACATAATCAAATAATGGTTGAAATCTTCTAACATTTATAAATAAATTTAAAAAGTATATTTTATTATCAGTACCAAATCCAACTAGTTCATAATCTTCCATTGAATTTCTTTCACTAAAAGAATTATACTTCCATATTTTTTTAATATCATATTCATCAGAATAGGTTAATTTTCTAGTTCTAGATGGAATTGTCCTATGAGCAGGTAAAACGACTTCCTCAAACCCATTACCTTGAATTAATGCACCATTTTTAGTTTTTGTGTTATAACAAATGCGGGCAGAATTAGGATTTAAATTATATTCATCATCATCAATATTCATGCTACATAAAAAATTAGGAAAAGATATTCTTTTGTCTTTATATGATTTTGCCATAGTCATTATCTCCAATTTCTTTTTGGGATAATAAAGTTTCTTATTTTTTGTTTATCTATTTCAAGTTCTTGTGAAAATTTTTTATTCCATATATCAGCATCATCAAATAATGCCTGTATGTAGCAATATTCACTAGCAACTCCCAAAGCTAAAGTATGTTCTTTTACGGTATTATCTAAATTAATAATATCTAATAAATTACTAACCTTTGGTAAAAAATAAGAATATTCAATTTCTACTTCTATAGGATATTCAAAATAATCATTTAACAATATATATCCATCAAAAGTTTTAAAATCCAACTTTTTATTTTTACTTTTAATATTAATAATACGAATATGGTTATTTGATAAATTTAAAAAGTCAATTTTATTTGTGTCTATTTTAATTTTTTCTTTAGTTATTAAGGGTATTTCCTTTAATAATTTTTGTTGAATGTTATTAATACTTAATAATAAAAGTTCTAATTCTTCTTTTTTTTCTTCAGGCATAGGTTGAATAGGGGTTTCAACTACTTCTGAAATTGCTATTTGTTCAGGTAAAACATTTTCTTCTTCTATCTCTTGATTAAGTGTAGATGGTTCAAAATAAGTTTTGAAATCATCATATAAACCTAAATATGCACAAGCAAGTTTTATTACATCTAATACTTTCATTTTTACTCCTTCTAAAAATAAAATAATTATTTTAAAAAGGATTGTTAAAATTCAACATCAATATTTTTACTATCAGCATAATTTAAATAGTTGTTTAATGTTTCTAAATGTCTAGACAAAAGTTCTTTATCTTCTTTTTCTTTTAATTCTTTATTCGTTTTATTTATATGCTTAATAATTTTTTTTGCATTTTTACAACTGGTTATATATGCTTTTTTAAGAGCATAAGCATTTAACTTTTTACCTATGCAAAATGCAAGTTTTGGTTTTTTAAAATAAACCGAATACACATCATAACTAAGTTTCTTTGTATCATAAACCACAAATAAATTACTATCTATTTTTTTTATTCTACTAGAAATATTAAACATATCGTTTGTTATTAATTTTAACATATTTCCTTCTCTTTATTTATTTTTAGTAATCTAATTTTAACACTTAAATAAATTAAAAAAGTGTAAATAATAAAAAATTTAAAATAAAAATATTTTTATTACACTTTAAAAAATGTTTTAAGATATTTAAAAACTTAGTTAAAACAAAGCCTTGAAAAATATCTCTTCAAGGCAATGATTAACTAAGAAAAATCAAATTACTTTCTTAATATTATTTTATTTTTTAGATTATTTTAAATTAGATATTTTACCTTGTGCAGAAGGTCTATCACAAATTAGTTCTGCATATTTAACTAAAGTTGCAGTATAAGTTGGTGTTGTAGCACTAGGAATTAAAACATTGCCATTTTCACCTGTAATCCATTCCCAATCACAAAGTTGATGTAAGTTAAAGTCTGCACTATTAAGTAGATACATAGAGCCTTCTTCAACAAATCTTTCAAACACAATAGGAATACCAGCATATGTCATTGCTTTGTATCCACCATTTAAAGTTGTAACATCTATATTATGACGGAAAGATGTTAAATAAGTTTGATAAGAATTGCGAACTTTATTAGACATTGCAATAAAATCTACTTGACTACCTGTTTCTTCTTCAATAGCATTAAGAGCAGTTTGAATAACTGTATCTGTAATATTTGTAGCATCAGTGAAATTTTCAACATAAGGATAAAGCCATTTATAATTAGTTCTATCTACACCATATAATGTTTTATTGTTTGCAGATTTATCAAATATTCTACCAATACCTGTAATTTCATTATCTTTAGAACCACTTGCATAAACAACTTGTCCTGCTGAACAAACATTTTCTAAACTTTCGTTACAAGTAATTTTTTTATTTGCTCTATCAACATAAGTAATAATTAATCCTGTTTTAACAGCGGTGTCTCCGCTATAAATATCTATTTTCATACCTTCAACTAAATTTCTTACACTATCAAAAACTGGAATTTTATCAGCAGTAGGAACACTTGCTACAATAGCAACTTTACCTGTTCCATCACCATAAATCATACGACCTAAATTAAAAGCACTAGATTTAATTAAACTTTCCATTTCATCATCAAGTAAATTTACAAAGGCTCCTGTATTAGAAGCACTTGCCCTTAGTGCTTTATCGCTTATAGCAATAGTACCATAAAGATTTTTCAAAGAAGTTTTGAATTGTAAAAAGTTATGTCCACTTGCTTTAGGCAATTCACCAGTTTCGGTGCCTGCACCTATACCACCATTTAAACCATATGGAGCAAGTTTAATAATTTCTTTACCATAAACATCTTTACTTGTTTTATTAATTTTGCTTAAAAAAGCATTTGAATTTATGTTTAATTGTTCACTTAAAACATTTAAGTAAACAGACTTTAAAGCATTTTCTGCACTTGTTAAAGTTACCATTTATTATTTTCTCCTTAATTAATAAATCTTTAGTTCTTTGATTTTTTTAGTATTAAATAAAATATTTTAATAAACCTTAATACCAAATAAAAACAAAGATTAATTAAACATATCTTCAACAATTTTACGAGCTTCTTTAATAGTCTTAGGTTTTGTTACAGGGCTTAAAACACTTTCGCTTCCCTTTTGACTACTAATTAAAGTCGGACTATTTGCAAAATGTAAAGAATTAAAATAATCCTTTATAATTTTATTTTTTATAAAATCATTGTTGAAAATATATTTTTGCAAAAAACTTTCATTGTTTACTAAATCTTCTTCTTCTAAAAATTTTGAACTTATAAACTTATTCCATGCATTGTTTAAGGGGTTAGTGCTACCTGCAATTTCCTTGTCTTCAACAATTATTCTAGCAAGTTTATCTTCATATTTTTTAGCTCTTTCATTTTTCTCAAAAAAATCTTTTGCATTTTCTGCCCAGTTAAAAGAATCACTTTCGGGTGCTGTTGCATTTTCCGTTTTATCATCTTTTTGTTTTTGAGCTAGCATTTGACACTTTTTTGTATAATCGCTTTGTAAATTATTATAAGCCTCTAAAAGTGCCTCAGCATTTTTGAATTTTCCAAATCTGGAGCTTTCATCTATTTCTTCCACCCTATTTATATTATCTTGTGAAACCTCTTCACTTTGGCTAGAAACTTGTAAAAGTTGTTCCAGATTGTTATTTTCATTATTCATAAAATTTTCTCCTAATTCTTTTATTTTTTTCTTTTTATTTAAACTTTGATTTTGTATTATTGTAAATTATTTATAATTAGTTATTAATAATATTTTCATTATTAATTTTTAAAAGTTTTTTATGTTCACGTATATGACTTAAAAATATTTCTTTTATTTTAGGATTTCTTTTTTTAGCATTTTCAAATTGTTTATCTAACATAAAAGCAATGTGTCTACTTATATGCATTTCATGATTGTGTATTTCTAAAACTTCAACCTCATATTCTTCATTTTCAGATAATTTTAAATTTTCGTTATCAGCATAGTTTTTTTGTAATACACTTTCATCAGTAGAACCTTCCCACTCTCCCAAGCCAAACATTTCTAAAATTTTTACTCTAACACTATCACTAATTTTACCTTCATTATTACTTAAAAGACCAAGTGATAGTAATTGAATAATTTGTTCTTGTCTTGATGATAGGCTTCCACCTGTATCATTTTCACTTGCAAACTCAATATCTTCACCGCTTAAATCACTTTTTGACCAATAGGCTACATCACAATCTCCATTAGTATTTGATATTTTTAATAATCTAGGAGTTATGGCAAATTGTTTATATAATTTAAGAATTTGTTTTGCCACTTGTTCTACTGCATTTTTAATGTTTTCAATAGTAGCTGAAAGTCTAGCAGTATCCTGTTCAACCATAAGTTCGATTGCTGTACCACTTAAATTATGATTCCAACTTGTGGTAGTCATAATATTACTAACACCACTAATTTCACTAAACTCAGACAACAATTGTTCTTCCTCTTTTTGAAATTCTGAAGGAATCTCTTGAGTTTGCATCATTTTCGGAGGATTACTACCTTGTCTATAAATTAAAACTTTACCAGGAGAAAGACCCTCTTCTTCTAAATTTTCGGTGTCAACACTTCCATCTTCTACAGTCATAACTCCCATACTTAAACGATTTAAATATTCATGCTTTCTATTCTTTACAGCATTGTAAGCCCTTTGAATAGGAATAATTCTATCTATAACACTAGTCCCCCAAAAGCAACCAGGATTTTCAATAGATACCTGTCTAATAAATGGAAATCCTCTTTTATTACCTGCTGAATTTATATAAGGCAATTCACCATTAAATAATAGTTTATCTTGACACACAACAATAAGCCTACCATTTGGAAAGTCTTCTGTTGGAGAAATATATTTTTCTATTACAATTGCGTGATTATGTTTAATAGTATTAGTAACCTTACTAGAGTTACCTCTATAACCTAACCCACCTATGTTAGAAATTTGAGATAAATTAAAAGTATCAACATCTTGCCCTTCTACTGTAACGCCCCAAATATTTCTTATATCTCTAACATTATAGGCCTTTGCATGTATTAAACTAAAACATTCATCAAGAGTTGCACAGCCACTGCTTTCAGGATAAATTTCATAAGGAGGAACTGCAACTACTTCAACTTCTCCTTCATTAATTTTTTTATTGCTATCTACATAAACAGCCCTGCCTGCATTTCCATTCCATACTATTTTATAAAAACTTGTTCCTGTTATTTCACTCCATTGAGTAGCAAGAGAAATTACACTTTTTAAATTAAGTTTCTCATAAACACTAGATAAAATATCCTTGCTAAGCCTAGCAACTTTTAAATCAGCTTCTTCACTACTTGAAGGCAAAACATTCATTTTAGGTTTGACTGTTGACAACTTTGAAAGTCTACTTTCTATAATAGGAGCAATATGATTAAATACTTCTCTTTCCTGCCAAAAATATTGTTTATCATATTCTTCAACTTCACTTAAAGAATTTATACTTGCATATTGATTGCCAATTATAAAATTATTATTTAGTCTCCACTTCGCTTCAAAACTTTTTCTTTCATTTTGTCTTTTAATAAAATCTTGTTTAACTTCTTCTACTAAATCTTCGCAGTAAGTTATTTTTGTTCTCTTCATTTTTTTACCTCTTAACATTTTCTTATTTATTTTTTATTTTATGGTTTTCTTTATTAGTTCTAATGTTTATATTCTTAGGACTTTTTGGTACAAACACACTTGCAAAATTAGAATAGAGTGAACAAGCACAGCAAGAACATAATCTAACCTTATTAAAGAATTTTTTATTAAAATTTATTTCATAGCCTTCTTTAAATTCTTTTTTACATTCATAACAAATGCCTGTAGTTTTAGTTACCTTCATTTCCTTCTTCCTCCTCTTTTAAAAGTTTCAGTAAATTTCTTTTTTCTTGCTTTAACTCTTCATCGGTCATTGTTGAATATCTATTATCATTTAAACTTTCCATTTCAAGCAAATATTTTATTGCATTCATATCTGGTGGAATTTCTTTAGTAGTTGTTTTTCGCTTTACCAAACTTAAGCCTGAACCATCATCATTTTTTACACTTTCCTCTACTATTTCTTCAATAATAAATCCTCGAGCTTTTTTTAATAAGGTTTTTTTTAATAATTCATCATTACTTTCACAATCTAATTTCTCATATTTTTTATTTAATTTTTTTATACTATTGTTCAACTTTCCACCTCCTATTTTGATAATTTAAATTTTGTAGTTAAAAAAATAATTATTAAAAATTTGTCACATTTTAGTAATTAAAAAAGACAAACACATTTTTAAATTTTGTGCAGTCTTTTATTTTTTTTAATTAACTTTTCTTTATGCTTTTCTAAAATAGTTTTTTGTTCAATCTTATGCTCTGGTTTAGGTTTAGACATAATGTAATATCTAAGTTCATCTAAACAGTGGTCATCTTTTTTTATAGGCTTATCTCCATCTCCCCAAAAATATGATTTAAACTCTCTTATCATATTTACACAATTTTTAAATATAAATAATTTGCTTTCTCCCTCAGCATTTTTAAGATAACCTTTTACTCTTGCAATACCAGTAAATAAATCCTTATCTACTTTTGTATCTACTTGAATATCATGCTCATAAAATAATTCAGCAACACTTTTTAAACTTGCAAGAGTTTTTTGGTTTGCCGCACTATCAATTAAAGCAGTAATTTTTCCATTGTAATTTGTATGCCAATTTAGTTTTTTTGATATCTCTTTTATCCTATTTGAATGATATTCTATATCTTTATTTTTATCAAAATGTTCTGCAATTACATAAATGTTTCCATCATAATCAATGGCATACCAATGAGCTGACAAAGGATTATTTAATCCAGGGTCTATTGATATATTATCATACCAGTTTGTAGGAACATTAAAAGGTTCTATAACATTAATATTTTCATTAAATTCTTTATATACAAGTCCTTCAGCCCCCATAAATCGCCCATATTTGCGACTTTCCAGTTCTTCGGTACTCAAACTGCTTTCTATAAGTTTAATCTCCTGAGCATCTAAAAAAGGGTTATCCTCCCATTCAATTTGCTCATACCACACTTCAGGATTGGCACTTTCATTAAGATAAATTTCATTATAAACCCAACTTAATCCTTTAAGCGGAGTCATCGTTCCAAATATTTCTCCACATCTATCCATAACCCTCATTCGACATTCAAGATAAATTTCTTTTGGAGGTTCTTCATCAAACCATACAAAATCTAAACTTGTACCCTGAAACTTTTCACGACCTTGGTCACAACTTTTAAAACCTATTTTTGAAATTCCACCAAATACATTTTTTATTTTTATATAATCTATTACACCGTTTTCTGCATAGTCTTTCCTTCCACTAAGCATAACAATATCTACTATCCAATCGGGGTTTAGATAATATAATATTTTGCGTTGAGCAACATCTCTTTGAACTTGCGTAGATAAACTTACTACCCAACCTTCTACATTTTTTTTATTTTGTTTATAAGGGTGGTTACCTCTTGCAAGATAAATACTTTCTACTGCTCCACATTCGGTTTTTCCACTTCTATTACCACCAAATACCCACCTATTTCTTTTTTCGCATTTATGAAATGCTAACTGCTTTAAATGCACTTTTTTACCTGTATTATATTTAGATAATTTATTTTTATAAGCTCTTAAATTTAACTCGTTATAAATTTTTTGTAATTTGTAAATAATATCTTTCATTAAAACTTACCACTTTACGACAATAAAAGTTAATTTGTTTTTAGTTATAAAAAGTAAAATATAATTATAAATTACATTAAAGATAAAATAAAAAATTTACAATATTAAATAATTTTTTTATTAATTTTAGTTATATAACTAAAAACAAAAAATCTTTTTTATTTTTAAGGAATTGATATGAAAAGTAAATTTATTTTTGGTATAAAAATTCTTTTAATTTTTGTCTTTATTTTAGGATTTTCTTCTCCTCTTAATGTGTATGCAAAAAACTACACAAAATTTGTTTATGCAAGAGTTGAAACAAGCGGAGTTTATCTTTATAAAAATGCTAATTCTACGGAACTAAGCAATGCATATTTTGAATTACCAAAATCGTATTTTGTTTTACTTGTTTCAAATATAGATAGTAATTATTATAAAGCACAATATAAAGATGTTGTTGGATATGTTAAAAAAAGTGAAGTATGTCCAGTTGCAGAAACTCCTCAAAAACCATATCCAGATAATGCAAAATTTTGGGTATACTCTAGTGACGGAACAAATGTTGTATCTTCAACCTTTGAAAGTAATAATCCAATTAAACAAGGTGAAGTTAATGTAATGCAGGAGTTAAGCTACTATGGTCAAATGATAGGAGATGAACAAATTAAAAATAGAGGTTATATATGGCTATTTTGTAAAACTAACGAATGTAGTGGCTACTTATATGGAGGATTATGTGATATAAATAATTTTGAGGATAATTATGAAGTAGTAACAAAAATTAGTGAACCATTTTTAGATAATGATGATAGTTTTTTATATAACTTAGTTGATATGTCTCCCTTCCTAAAAGTAATATTAGTTTTACTTGTAACCTTACCTTGTTTTTTACTTGTATACCTTTTATTTAAACCTTTTAATATAACAAATAAAAAAGATAATAAGCCAAAAATTAAACCACAAGAAAATAAAAAGCGAAAAATTAAAAATAGAACTATAAATAAGATACAAAGAATAATTGATGATAACGATATTTAACTATAAATATTAAAATTAAATTTATAATAAACTAATTTAAAAATTAAATTTATGTAACAATAAATAGAAAAAGTCTTAGTAAAAATTATATAAAAATAAATTAATTTTTAAAAGGCTTTTTTCATTTGTTTTAATATCATATTGCATAACGAATTAGAATAATTTGAAATATTAATTTCTTTATTAATAGCAATCTTTTGTTCAATTACATTTATCTTTTCAAATATATCATTAAAGAAATCATCTGAAATAAAATTACTATATAAAATATTATTTTTTAAAATTTTACTATATAACATTAATTCAAAACTTTTTAAAGCTTTAGATAGTTTTCTAAAATATGTTCTTCTAGATAAATTCATAAGTTCAATAACTTTTTCGCATGGAAGTTTATCTATATACCTCAACATAATTAATTTACTATCAATATTATTCATCTCAAGTAATATTTCATCACATAAAATTTTTAGGTTAATTAAATTTACTTTTTTTTGTGTTAAAGCAGCAATTTTTTCAACTTGACTAAATGTATCATCTACACTATTAAAAGAAAATCCCGAAGATGACACACTCTTTAGGTAAACTAATTTATCTATACTGCTTATAAGATTTGGGATAATGTTATATATAGATAAAAAAGATTTACACCATATTTCAATATTCATAATACCCCCTTTAATAAACATAAAATATTTTTGAAATTTCGCATCCAAATTAAATTTCTTAAAATTCTATGTTCAAATTATTCATAAAGTAATTTCTAGTTCCAAAAACAACTTTATCGAACATATGTACTATACTAACACCCTTATTATGTCATCTAATGTCATATTAAACAGGTTTTAACCATATTTTTTTGTTTTTTTAATACTTCTATATAAAGACATATATTAATAAAAAATAAAAAAAAAGAAAGGCATAAGTCTTTCTTTTTCGATATTCTTTCTAATAAATTCTAAAAATAATTATTAAAAGTTTGTTTTATAAAAGTTATTAAAATTAAATAACGTTTAAAAAATATAAAAACTAATTAAATTTGATAAATATATAAGTTTTATATTTTAACCTTCATTAACTTCTTCAAGTTCAGAAGAAATGGCAGCATCATTTAAATTTAAAAGGTCTACTTCTTTTTCTTCATTCCCATCTAATCTTATTTTACTAATAGATATTTCATAAGCAGTTTTAACTAAACTCTCATTTTCATTTACTTTCTTTTGATATTCTCTACTTTGAATTCTTCCTATTATACTAACTTTTTGTCCTATTTTTATATTCTTTACAAATCTTGCATTTCTGCCCCATGCAATACAAGGAAGATAATCAGATTTATTATATGCACGATTGACAGCTAACAAAACATCACAAATTTCTCTTTTAAAAGGAGTTGTTCTATAAATAGGTTCCTTACAAATAAAACCTGAAAGTTCAATAATATTTGGATTAATCCCATCATCAAGTTCAATAAGTTCTCTAACAAAAACAGTTAAAAGCAACTTGCTGCGATTTTCAACAACTTTATTATAACTTCTAAATTGACCTTTAATAGCAACCATTTTACCCACATCAAAAGCATTATCACCTAATAATCTCTCAGACACAGTAATAGGAATAATGTCAAAATTATCGGATAACCTTTTTACTTTTAAATTAAGTTCATAAAAACCTTCTCCAAAAACTTCGTGACTAAAAATTGGTGTTGATGCTACCTCCCCTTTCAAAAAAACTTTATTGTTTTCCATCAATTCGTAATTCATTTTTAAATTTCCCTCCGTGTAATTACTTATTTTTTATTTGTTTTCCTGTTGAACTAATTGTATAGTTACTTTCATAAACCAAATCGCTCATTTTAACAAAATTATAACCTTGTGATTTTAAAGCAGTGATAACTGCAGGCAATGCTTCAACAATATGATCTGCGTTATTATGACAAAGTATAATTGAGCCTGGTTTAACCTTAGAAATAATATTTGAGGCTATTTGCGAACTTGTTATGCCTTTCCAATCAAGAGAATCTACATCCCATTGAATAGTTTTTAAACTTAAACTATCAGCAATTTCAAGTAAGGTATTATTATATGCTCCATAAGGAGGACGAAAAACTTTTACCTTTTTATTTGTTATATCTTCTATCTTTTTAACCGAAGTTTCTAATTCCATTTTTATTTGGTCAGCACTTAGTTTAGACATATCAGGATGCAAGTTACTATGAGTACCTATTTCAAAACCAGCTTCATCTATTTTCTTCACCATTTCAGGATATTTATCTACCCACATACCAACCAAAAAGAAAGTAGCTTGAACATCATTACTATTAAGTATATTTATAATATCTTCTGTTTTATCGCTTCCCCATGCTGCATCAAATGATATTGCAATATCTTTATTTGTTGTTTCTACACAATAAATAGGAACTTTTCTTACTTGTTTATAGAAAAATACTCCCGCTAAAGCATCTCCACCACCCCAATTAATTGCTAGAGTAACACAAACTAAAAGCATAAAAGCCATTATTTTTAAAGTTCTTGATTTAATAACATAAAAATGCATTTTCTCCTCGCTAATATATTAAATTATATAAGTAATTTTAAAACATCTATTTTTTGATAATTATGGGTTTTATTGTCAAAAGTTAAATTTGTTTTAAATTAATATATTTATATTTTTAATATTTAAAAATTATGATTTAGATTTTAATAATAAAAAAAAGATATACTTTTCCTTTAAGTATATCTTTTAATTTATAATAATAATTTAGATTATTTATTTTTTAAAATTAATTATTAATTGCAAAGGAACTTATAATAGACAAACTCTTTTTCATTCTATCAACTGCCTTTCCCTTTCCTGTTCTTGACTCTATAGGAACATGATCAGTACTTCTATAATGTAAAGTTCCTTCGTTATCAACACAACCTAATGTATAAGGCATAGTAACAACATTAGCAAATATAAGTTCTTTTCCATTATCAGCAGTAAATGTAAAGAACTTTAATCCCTTACGATATCTTGCACTTTTATCTACATTAGCAACTAGTACTCGTTTTGCATATCCCTTATTTGTTACAGCCAGTATCTCACCACCATCAGTTGCTAAACTAGCACCTACACAATAGTCGTTTGATGCAAGGTTAATACCTTTAACACCACCCGAAATTCTGCCCTGTAATGGAACATCACTATTTTCGGCATTCAATACCATACCTTGCTTTGTTACAAATATAAATGAATATTCCTTAGGTTCAATGAAAACTGATAATATTTCATCATCATCTTTTAACTTCATACCCTGATAATACTTTTTAAGTAAGGCATATTCTGTAAAAGCTGTTTTCTTAATCATTCCATACTTAGTTAAGAAAATAAAGTTACCTTGTTTTGCAGTTATATTATTATCAAAAATAGCAACTATAGTTTCATTTTCTGCTAGTTCCTTAAATATTGATTTTTCTGGGACACCTTTATCTCGATATCTCGATAATGAAAAATCTTTAACTTCAACCTTAAAACAATTACCTAATGAAGAAAATGCAATTATAGTATTATTTGTTTCAGTTTCAAATTTCAAAGTATGAGTATCAAATAAGGTACTGTTATCTGTTACTTCTTTCTGAGCATAATTATATTGCTTCATGCTAACACATTTAAAGTTGTTTTGAACACTCTTTAATATTACAGCCTTTTGATTTGCTTCTTCTTTAGGTTCTGGAGCTGAACTGATATCTTCTTCTAGTTTTGCAAATCTAGTTTTTCTATCTTGTTTATATTGGCGTTTAATTTGAAGCATTTCATCTTTTACTATTTCTTTTTGCAACTTTTTAGAAGCAATAATTGCATTTAACTTTTTAATAAGTTCACGCAACTTCTTTAATTCTTCTTCAAGTTTATAAACTTCAAGACTAGTTAATTTTGCAAGTCTCATATCTAGGATAGCTTGAGCTTGTCTATCACTTAAATTAAATTTTTCTTTTAATCGCTTTTTTGCTTCAGTTGTATTATGAGAAGTTTTTATAATCTTAACAACTGCATCAATATTTTTAATAGCAATTATAAGACCCGATAAAATATGCTCACGTTCTTTTGCTTGTTCAAGTTCATATTTGCTTCTTCTATAAATAATTTCTCTTTGATATTCTGCATAATAGGAAATTATATCTAATAATCCCATTTGTTTTGGTTTACCATTTGCAATAGCAACCATATTAATACCAAAGGTTGTTTGTAATTCTGTATTTTTAAGTAATGATTTATAAATAGTTTTTAAGTCAGCATCTTTTTTCAACCTAATAACAGCTCTAAGCCCTTCTCTATCCGACTCATCACGAACTTCACTAATACCACCAAAACCAAATTTATCTTCATCTTTATAATTAGCAATTTTTTGTAATAAAGAAGATTTATTAACTTGATAAGGAAGTTCAGTAATAACAATATATCTTTTATCATTACCATTAGATTCTATATGCATTTTTGCACGCATATAAATTTTACCTCTACCCGTTTGATAGGCTTGAAACAATTCCGAAGAATTTAAAATATATGCCCCAGTTGGGAAATCTGGACCCTTTATAATTTTAAGCATTTCTTTTAAAGTAATGCTAGGATTATTTAAATATGCAATTACACCATCTATTGCTTCTGCTAGGTTATGAGGTGGAATATTAGTTGCAAGGCCTACAGCAATACCCGTAGCACCATTTACAAGAAGATTAGGAAATCTGCCTGGAAGAATTTCAGGTTCTTTTAAAGTATCATCAAAGTTTAATCCCCATTTAACAGTATTCTTATCTAAATCTCTAAGTAATTCCATAGATAAAGGAGCAAGACGAGCTTCCGTATAACGCATTGCAGCAGCTCCATCTCCATCAACACTGCCAAAGTTACCGTGTCCACTTACAAGTAACATATTAGTATTAAAAGGTTGTGCCATTCTTACCATAGCATCATAAACTGATGTATCTCCGTGAGGGTGATATTTACCCAAACAATCACCAACAATACGAGCAGACTTTCTATAAGGTTTATCTGGAGTAACCCCTAATTCAAGCATAGAATATAAAATTCTTCTTTGAACAGGTTTTAACCCATCTTCTACTCTAGGCAAGGCTCTATCTAATATAACATGTTCAGAATAAGGAATCATAGATTCATGCAAAACAGTATCTAAGTTTTTATAAAGCATTCCATCAACAACATCTTGCCCAGAATTTTCATTATAAACTTTATCTTTAACATCTACTTCTTCACTTTCATCTATAGTGCCTGTTATTAAGGTACTGCTTTCATAATCAACAAAAGCATCTTTACCTACAGTTACATCAACTTCTTCATAATCTTTATTTAAATTATCAATATCTTTAATAACATTAACACTATCATTATTTTCATAATAATTTTCATCTTTAGTTTGTACTTTTGATAATTTAACTTGCTTTTCTAAATCACTAACTGATGCATTATCTCTTTCTAATGAACTATCATTTAAATTATTTTCTATAGCTTCAGTATTATTATCAATAAATTCTTCATCACTTTCTTCAACGTTACTGTCATCTTCTGCATCAATAATATTATCATCTGATGGTACAATTTCCCCATTATCTACATTAGTATCATCAATATCGGTATCATCATCAGAAGTATTATTATCATAATTATCGTTTGGAGTATCTATTGAATCTTCTTCACTAATAGAATTATCATCTACACTAAAAGCAGCATCTTCACTAGAAACATTTCCACCATATGGAGCATCTATTAATTCATTATTTTCCACATTATAAACAATTGTCTGATCGCTATCAATATCAGAATTTGTATCATCATTTATATTATCATTTGCATTTTCATATAAATCGTTATTTATATTACTATTATCAAAAATATCATTATTTTGGCTACCATTACTTTCTATGATATCTTCATTATAATTATTTTCAATATTATTTATGCTTTCATTATTTTCTATATTTTCATTTTGTTCATCTTGTTCATCGCCAAAAAAATTGTTAATTGCATCATCGCTATCATTGTCACTATCATTATTGTTATAGTTGTTACCATTATTTTCATAATTATCATCACTTAAATTACTGGCATCAGTACCCCAGTTGTCATTACTAACAAGGTTTGAATCTGTCTCTTCAAAATCTTGATTAGTATCATAACTTTGATTGTTTTCATAATTTTCATTATCAAGGTAATTCTTATTATTTTCATTTTCAAAATTATTGTTACCATTCATATTGTTATTATCTTCCAAAGCACTTATACCTTCTTCTAATTTAGTATCGTTTATATCAATAGATTTTTCTATAATATCATTTTTTTGTAAATTTCTATTATCTAAGTCACTTTCTAAGCCCATATTTGCCCCATAATCACTTAGTTTATTATTTTTATAATGATTATCTAAATAATTATCTTTGTAACTCTTTTTGCTTTCTTCAGGCTTATTATCATGGATTATATCTTTACCTATTAGGTCTTTTAAGGTCAAATCCTCTAATGAAATTTGATTTTTCATAGGAGGAATATACTCATTTCCCGAAGGATTATCTTCTTCATAATCTCTTATAAAAAGTTCCTCTATACCTATTTGACCATCAATAGTAGACAAAGATTCTTCATTTAAACTATCGTCATTATTGATATTATAGTCATCATTCATTTTTTATTTTAATTTTCTCCTATCGACATAAATGTATCAACTTTATTAAAGTCTACATATTCAGATAAATATTTTTTTCTAGCATCAACATCATCGCCCATAAGAGTTGTAATTAGCAATTCAGCATTTGCTAAATCATCTATTCCAACTCTCATAAGAGTTCTCTTTTTAGGGTCCATTGTGGTATCCCATAATTGTTCAGGATTCATTTCTCCTAACCCTTTATACCTTTGAATAGCATATCCCTTGCCTATTCTCTTTATTGCATCAGGTAATTCTTTATCACTGTAAACATACTCAACTTGGTCTCGCTTAGAAACCTTATATAATGGAGGCATACCAATATAGACATTTCCATTAGTAATTAAATCTTTCATATATCTAAAAAAGAAAGTTAATAAAATTGCTCTTATATGTGCTCCATCTTGGTCAGCATCAGAAAGTATAATAACTTTATGGAACTTTAAACTTGAAATATCAAAATCTTCACCAACACCAGTTCCTAACGCAGCAATTATAGTTCTAATTTCTTCATTGGCAAGAACTTGGTCAAAACGCTTTTTCTCTGCATTTAAAGGTTTTCCTCTTAAAGGTAATATAGCCTGAAAAGCCCTGTTTCTTGCTTGTTTTGCACTACCGCCAGCACTATCACCCTCAACAATAAATAATTCATTTAATTCTGCTTTTCTATTTGTGCAAACAGCAAGTTTACCAACAAGACTAGAGTTTTCAATACTATTTTTTTGTCTTGTTAATTCCTTTGCCTTTTTTGCAGCAAGTCTAACTCTTGCTGCTCCTTTAGCTTTTTCTATAATAATGCCAGCAATTTTTTCATTTTCTTTCTTTGAAAATAAATTATCTAATTCTTTAATTACAATGCCTTCAACAATACCTTTAATTTCTGGATTACCAAGTTTTGTTTTTGTTTGTCCCTCAAACTCAATATTTCTCATTTTAATAGATAAAACAACTGTTATGCCCTCTCTATAATCTTCACCCAAAAGATTATCTTCTTTATCTTTTAAAAATCCTAATTTTCTTGCAGCATCATTCATAGCCTTAGTAAGACCAGATTTAAAACCAACTTCATGAGTACCACCTTCACTAGTTGGTATATTATTTACATAAGAGAAAAAACTTTCAGTATAACTATCAGTATATTGTATAGCAGCAGACATTTTAACTTTTTCAGTTTCTGCTTCAAAATAAAGAGCCGGTTTAAATAATGGAGATTTATATCCATTAATAAAAGAAATAAAATCTACTAAACCACCATCATATTTATAATTTTGAGTGGAACCTTCTTTTTCATCAATAAATTCTATTTCAATACCTTTATTTAAAAAAGCAAGTTCTCTTAATCTTTTTCTAATAACACCTGCTTCCAAAACATTGTTTAAGAAAATTTTTCTATCAGGCAAAAAAGTAATTTTAGTACCTGTTTTATCACAAGAACCAATTTCCGTTAATTTCTTTTGAACAACTCCACCATGAACCTTGCCCTTATCATCTGCTACACTTGCAAAAGAAATTTCATACTTTTTGCCATTCTTGCAAATTATTGCATTAAGATATTCACTAAGAGCATTGGTTACTGAGGCACCAACACCATGCAATCCACCAGAATAACTATAATTACTAGAATCAAATTTTCCGCCAGCATGAAGTTTTGTAAAAACAAGTTCTGCCCCTGATATTTTATAAGTAGGGTGAATATCAACAGGAATACCTCTACCATCATCTTCAACAGTTGCACTTCCATCTCTATGCAAAGTTACAATAATTTTTGAGCCAAAACCATTAGCAACTTCATCCATACTATTATCAACAATTTCCCATAAAATATGGTGAACACCTTTACTTCCTGTTGAGCCTATATACATACCAGGACGAAGCCTTACAGCATCTAATCCTTCTAAAACTACTAAATCTTTTGATTCATAACTTTTAGTCACTCTAATATAGCCTCCTAACTAGATTATTATAAAAGCATTTTAACATACAATAAAAAAATATCCTAACAATTATGCAAATTTTTTTAAAAAAATTGTTTAAAATACTATAATTTAAAATTTTATAAATAATTATAAATTATTATGAATAATTATTCATTGTTAATTTTTAAGAAAAATATACATATACTACTTTTATGAGTAAAATAATATTAACAGGCGGAGGCACAGGCGGACATATTTTGCCTCATTTAAGCCTTAAGCCACACTTAGAAAAAAATTTTTCTGAAATAGTATATATTGGAACAAAAAATGGTTTAGAACATGATATTATATCAAAAGAAAAGGATATTTTATTTGAATCTATTACTGCTTTTAAACTAGATAGAAGTAAAATCTTAAAAAACTTATTACTTCCAATTAAAGTTATAAGCAGTATAAATCAAGCAAAAAAAATTTTAAAACAACATAAGCCTGATGTCATTTTTTCTAAAGGTGGGTTTGTTTCTATGCCCGTTTGTATTGCTGGAAAATTATTAAAGATTCCAGTTATTAGCCATGAATCAGATTTAACTATGGGACTTGCAAATAAAATAATCTATTATTTTTGTGATAAATTTTGTACCACTTTTGAAAGCACAGCAAAAGGCTTAAAAAAAGCAGTATACACAGGCTCTCCTATAAGAGCTAGCATATTAAAAGGCAATAAAGAAAAAGGATATATATTAACAGGTGTTGATAAATCACGACCTACACTTCTTGTTATGGGAGGTTCTACTGGAGCTTTAAAAATAAATGAAGTTTTATACTCAGCACTTCCTGAAATACTTAAAACTTTTAATGTTATTCATATCGTAGGTTCTGGAAAAGGCGACAAAACTAAGCAATATAAAAATTATTGCCAAATAGAATATTGTTACAATATAGAAGATGTTTTTGCTGTAAGCGATATAATTGTTTCTAGGGCAGGTTCTAATGCAATATACGAATTTTTAGCATTATCAAAACCTATGCTATTAATACCTTTACCAAAAGATGCTTCCCGTGGAGACCAAATAGACAATGCTAAATATTTTGAAAATCTAGGTTATAGCAAAACTTTATTTCAAGAAAACCTAAATTCAGAAAAATTAATAAATGAAATAAACCATTTATATAAAAATAAAGAATTATATGTTACAAAAATGAAAACAGCTCAAAATACACTAAATGGTGCAGAAAATATTTATAAGGTAATATTAGACTTTTTAAATAATAAAAAACAATAACACTAGCTAATATAACTATTTTAAATTTAAAGTTATAGAAATAACTAAACTTCCTACTTTTACTATATAAAAAAACCTTTATAAAAATATAAAGGTTTTTTATTTTTAGTTATTCTTTATTTTAAAACATTTTTTTTGATTAAATTTAAACACTATTCCATTATAGGACCTAAATCAAGAACATTTCCTAAAATTTCTTCATAAGCAACCATCATGTCTGCTTCAAAATCTTTGCCCTTTGCAAATTCGTTTGTAATAGATGCAAAAAAGCCATTTGCAATACTACCAAACTTTGTTTTCTTATTAGGGTCGGAGGCAATATCATAAAAAATATTAACAAATACAGCACAAATTGTATTTCTTGCAACTTTAAAGAATAGTGTTTTTTTATCTGAATCGTTTAACAAACTTTCCAAAATATAAACTACGTTATTATCAAAGGCAACATCTTTATCTTTTTGAGGAAAAGTTACAAAACTAACATTTACAGGATCTTTTGTAAATTCTTCCCTTTTTTGTTTTGGTAAACCTTCCAAAATATAATCTATAGTTTTTTCCTCATAATACCCTGCACACGAAACTAAAATTTCTTTCTTTTCCTGTTCATTTTTATTTTCCCATGCTTTATATCCTTTAAAGAAGTCTGCCATAAAATTTCCCCTTTTGTTTTTCTCAATTTAGTATATCATAAACAATTTAAAAAGTCTTTAAATTTTTCATGATTTTAAAAATAAACTTTAAAACTAGCATTTACAAAAAAATTATGCACATATTTTTCTAGTTTTAGAAATAAAATGTGCATAATTATAAAATTATTCATCTATAGTATTTTTAAAATAAATTTTTAAAACACAATTTTTATTAGCTTGAAGGTTTAATTCATTTAAAACATTATTTTGCAAATCAACTTGTGTTGCATTAACACCTTTAACTCTTTTTAAACCATTAGGTAAATTTACATTAATTAAAGTTGCCTTTGGTGATTTTAATTTTAATACTACAAGTCCCCTTTTCATATTAAAATCAATATCTGCCTTAATTTGATTATTTAAAACAATATTAGAAATACTACCCTTAGTAAATTCAGTAGGTAAAGCACGGAAAAGAGTAATATCATCTTTACCAGAATTTATAAACATATTTTGTATAGCAGTACAAATACCAATGTTTTTATCTATTTCAAAACTAGGCCAAGCTTCATAAGTACCAACTCCCATGCCACTATTATCACCACTTGAAAGAATAAGATTGCTAGTTAAAAAGTTTTTAATTAAAGTTTTTAAAATTTCATAACTATCTACAGCATCACCACAAGTAGCAAGAGCTGTTGACATGTCACAAAGATTACCTGAATTAAATTTTCCAAAAGAATTTATGTATCTAAATTTAATAGAATTTGCTACTAAATCCTCAAAGTCCCTTTTACTTTCATAAGGTTTTAAACCTATATTATATGGGAATAAATGAGGTATGTAAGGACTTGAATGATTTGTTTCAAAAGCATTTGAATTATACTCTTTAATGTAACCATTTTTATCAATTTCAATATCTGGTACACTATCTAACATCTTTTGCCATTTTTCAATTTCTTCATCTTCTTTAAATAATGCTTTACTTAAAGTTACGAGAGTTGAAAAAACAAACTTTGCACAAACAAAATCAGCAGTACAGTTTGATGCAATGCTAAAATCATCATCAGTTTTAACATTACTAGGAGTATTATAAGGAGAATATCCAAAAGTAGTTTCAAACTTTTTAGTTGCTCTATTAATTTTCATAAAGTCATCATAAAAAAGTCCAGCTTCTTCGATAATCTCATATCCTTTTTCTTTCAAGAATTCTACATCATCAGTTTGCAAATAATATTGATATATCATAGCAGAAATATAACTTGCTACATTATAATTCATTATTACTCCAGGAACTGTACTTCCAGGCAATCCACTTTCAGGAGCTTCAAGAGAAGGAATAAAAATACCCTTACAACCATATAATCTAGTTGAGTTCTTTTTATAATCATCTAAGTTATCATAAATTTTATCAAATAGAGGCATAAGTTCTTTTGACAAACCACTCTTAAATGAAAAATCTAACATTCTTTGCAATTGAACATAATTCTCAGTTGTACTTCTATAAGCTTTATAATCTCCAGTAAATAATCCACAAGGATTAATTTTGTTTCCACATGAGCAAGCAAACAAATGTTTACCAAAAAGATACATACTTTCAATTAAGGATAGTGGAATTTCGCCCGTTTTTGCATCTAAATAAGACATGTTGATATTTTCATATCCTTGCCCATTCAAATTAATTTCGCAAGATGACACGATTTTTGAATGAATTGCAGTATGTTCTTTAAGTAATTTTTCATAAGGCATTTTTATTAAAGCAAGTTCTTCTTCTAAATCAGGAACAATCATTTCCTTTCTTGCACCAACAAATGTCTTTGCTAAAATTAACACTCTATCTGCATTTTTTATAGCAAATTTATCAGCAGTTTTTGTTATTGTTCCTCCTGAACAAATAACCTTTGCAACACAACCAAAATCAGTACCATCATCATTCCTTGCAGAAAAAGTTATGTAATCTTTATCTGTTTTTGTTTCACCAACAAGCCCCACTTCAAAACTATCATAGTTTGCTGTTCTATTATTGGTTTTATCATGCAAAGCAATGGTAAAACTACAATTTATACGTTTTGATGCATTTGCTTCTAATAAATAACAAATAGTATTATTTACATGAGAAACAAAAATGCTTCTATCAAATTTAATATTGTTCTTTATTTTATACTCTACTTTAACTTCGCCACTTTCTAAATTTATGCTTCTTGAATAATCATTTATTGAACTATCTATAGGAGTAGTTAAAATAAAATCACATAATGGTAATGGATAAGCACATTCAGGCTTATAGTTTTTACCAATTAAAGCATTAGTAAGTACAGTTTCTGCTTCTCTATAACTTAAAGTATCAAGATTTTTTGCAATATTCTTAACCTTATCAGAAACATCAGGCAAAACACTTGTCTTACCCTGCCACCATAAATCAGTATGGTTAACAATAATTGTTTCTCTACCTACTCCACCTAGTACATTCAAGCCTATTGTTCCATTACCAGTTGGTAAGCCTTCCCTCCATGTTGAAAAGGTTGCATTCGCAGGGGTTACAAACTTTAAAATATTTTTTGAATTTTTGCCCATGATTTCTTGTTCTCCTCTTTTACTTTATTTAGTATGCTAAAACTAAATAATTAAATAAGCAATACTTTCTATTCTACTAATATTGTAGTTAAGATTATAACAAAAAAAAAACATATTGTAAATTCAAAAGTTTTAAATTTTTAAAATATTTTATAAATTATAATAATAAAACTGAGTTTATAGAACATATGTTTGACAAAATATTTTTTTATGATATAATAATTAAAATAAAAAATATTGGAGTATTTCAAAAAAAATGAAACAATACCTATCCTTGTCTATTTTATTAGAATTAACCAAAAAAGAAAAAGTTACCGCAAAATACTTAGCAAATAAATTTGAAATATCCACTAGAAGTGTATATAGATATCTTGATGAACTAGAAAGTGCAGGAATACCCACTTACACACAAGTAGGCAAAAATGGTGGAATAGGCATTGAAAAAAATTTTGTTTTAGATAGGATAATACTTAACAGCCAAGAAAAAGAACTATTAAAAAATTGCTTAGAAAACATTAACACTGAAAATAGTAAAAACTTAATTTTAAAACTAGATTTATAGTTGTAAAAAAACAAATATTCTTAAATTAAAAGATAGTAGAATAATTCTACTATCTTTTTTTAAATTGAATTTATATTTTATTATAATTTTTTATTTTATTAAAAATAATATATTAATAAAAAATATTACCTTAATAAAATATTATTCTTCTGTTGCTGAAACTTCATCAACAATTTCTTTTCCACTTATTTTTAGTTTAATTTTTTCTTCAATTTCTTTCATTATATCAGGATTATTTTCTAGGAAGTTCTTTACATTCTCTCTTCCCTGACCAATTTTATCTTCCTTATAAGAAAACCATGAGCCACTCTTTACAATAATATCATATTCACATGCTAAATCCAATATACAGCCTTCGTTTGAAATACCTTTTCCATAAATAATATCAAACTCTGCTTGTTTAAATGGAGGAGCAAGTTTATTTTTAACTACTTTAACTCTAGTTCTATTACCTACAAGATCACTCCCATCTTTAATTCCATCAATTCTTCTAACATCAAGCCTAATACTTGCATAAAACTTAAGTGCTTTGCCACCTGTAGTTGTCTCTGGTGAACCAAACATAACACCAACTTTTTCACGAAGTTGGTTAATAAATATAACACATGATTTACTTTTATTTGTTATACCTGCAAGTTTTCTTAAAGCCTGACTCATAAGCCTTGCTTGTAAACCTATAAAACTATCACCCATTTCGCCATCAATTTCAGCTTTTGGAGTTAAAGCAGCAACAGAGTCAATAACAACAATATCAAAAGCTCCACTGCGAACTAAAGTCTCACATATATCAAGTGCTTGTTCACCATTGTCTGGTTGAGAAACATAAAGTTCATCTAAATTAACCCCTAATTTGCCAGCATAAACTGGGTCAAGAGCATGTTCAGCATCAATAAAAGCAGCAGTGCCTCCTAATTGTTGAGCTTGTGCAATTATATGTAAAGATACAGTTGTTTTACCTGAAGATTCAGGACCATATATTTCAATAATCCTTCCTCTAGGAACACCACCTATACCTAAAGCATTGTCTAAAGCCAAACAACCTGTTGGAATAACTTCTATATCATCCATAGATTGTTCGCCTAGTTTCATAATTGAACCTTTGCCAAATTGTTTTTCTATTTGCAAGATTGCTTGTTCAAGAGATTTACTTTTATCTACCATTTTTCTATTTCCTTTTTAATAAAGATTTTTGTAAATAAATAAAAAACATTAATTGATTTAAAAGAAACTAACAAAATATTTTATGTTTTAATATCAATAAACAAAAATCTATTACAATTTATAGAACAATTATACCACAGTTTGTCCTAAATGAAAATCATTTTGTTTAAGTTTTTTTATAAGTTGAAAAAATATAGCATTAGTTGCCATAATAATTTTTTGTTCATAAGAGCCTTCCACCTTTTTGTTATAAATGTGTACTCCCTCACTTGAACCTATTGCAAAAGTTATATCGCCTGTTTCTAAATTACCACAATTTGAAATTACTATATCAGCACCAGAGTTTTCAAGTGCCCCAAGAGACATTTGATAAGCAATTTCTTCATAATCAATTTCTTTCTTTTTAAATATATTATTATCAACACCTAACAATTTAATTTTTGCTTCATTGCTAGGTACAAAATAACCTTCTCTTAAAATATTACTTGCAGATGTGAGTTCTGAATAAACATAATTTGTCATTCTACCAGCAGTAAAATCTTCAGCAAAAACTAAAGTTCTATTATTAATTGTTAAAATAGAATATATAAGTTCTGGCATTGAAATATCTTTATCACTATATACATATGGCAAAATTTTACTATATAGTGTGCTTACAAAATTATTAATTACTTCCGTTTTAACATTTTTTGGTATTGCTACTAATATTTCACCGCTTAATAAATATTCATTACAAATAATTTCTATATTATGCTTATTTTTAATTAAATCTTTTAATAATAAATTCATTTCACTTGCTTTTATGCCAAAAGTTTTAAAAACATAAGAAGTATTAGTTTTTTCTTTAGCTTTAAGCAAAATAAAAGGTAAAACAGATGAAAAAAACATATGATGAAGTTCATTATGATTAAGTGGTAAAAAGAAAACAACCTTATTATCTTTTTCAATCAAAAAGCCCTGAAAAGCACTTAATGTATTTTTTATACATCTAGAAATTTCAGGTATTTGTGCATAGGTTGAATCTTCTTTTCTTAGAGGAACATTTTTTGAATATTCATCAATATTTTTTTTAGCATAACTATTAACAACAAGTTTGGTTTGCATTGCCTCACAAATTATTTTTTTACACATATAACTTTTTTCAAAGTCATTATCTGAAACAAAAATAACACAATCAGCAAGTTCTAAAGCATGTTTAAAAGTATTTGATACTATCGTTGAAGCATTTTTAATAGTTTGATTTAATATAACATCAAAACCATTTTTATAAAGTTGTGATGATATAAGTTTAATGCTATCATTTTTTTCACTTGAAATTATTTCATTATTTGAAACAGTAATAATACTAACTTTCATTTTTTTTTCTTCTTTAATTTTTCTAAATTTAAAGTAAATTTTAGTTAAATAGATTTTTAAAATAATTTATTTATCTAATTATAATTTTAACTTTGTAGTTTATTTTTTTATCTTATTTATTAGAAATATTCTTTTCTTTATTGTCAATTTCTTTATCTTGTGTATTGTTTTCTTTTGTAGTTTCTTCTTGTTTGTTTAATTTTTGAGTTTCACTTTTTACAATCTTACTTTCCTGAAAAACTTCTTTAAAAGCAACCAAATAATGAATACCAGAAATGATTGTAGCAAGTATACTAATAGCTAAAAGAGAATAACATGCTATAAAAAATGTTAAGTTAATTGCATTACTTAAAATAGCATTATCAATAAAGAAACTATATATCATAAACAACAACACTGCAAAAAATTGAAAATTTGCTTTAATCTTTCCCCACATATCAGCTTGAATAACAACATTTTTGGTAGCACCTATTTGTCTTAACGCACTAACAATAAATTCTCTAGCCACAATAATACAAAGAGCAATTACCCCATAAGGAGAAAGAATGGTATCATCTGCTACTATTAAAATAAAGCCACAAACAACAAGAAGCTTATCTGCAATCGAATCTAAAAACTTTCCTAAATTTGTTACCATATTATATTTTCTAGCTAAATGGCCATCTAAAAAATCCGTTAAACAAGCAACAGCAAAAATACCTGCAGCAATTAATTTACCAGAATAAATAAAAGAACTTGATAAATAAAAAAATATAATTACAGGAATTAATATAATCCTTATAAATGTAATTTGATTAGGTGTTATCTTCATTATAATAAACCTCCCCCAAAAAGTAGCCATTTTTATAATCTAAAATTTCAACATCTGCAAACGCACCAACCTTAGTTAATTTACTAAAAGATGAAAATAGAATTTCGAAATCTATATCTGGTGCTGAAAAATATGGTCGACCAATAAACAAATTATTTTCACTATCATAACTATCAATAATTACTTTTAAAACTTCACCTATGTATTTCTTATTGTTACTAGTGGCAATATTCTCCTGCAATTTTTGAACAATATTTAATCGTTTATCTTTTATCTTTTCTTTTATTTGACCTTCTAGTTCATAAGAAGATGTTCCTTCTTCTCTTGAATATTTAAAAAATCCTACATTGTCTAATTTATATTCTTTTAAAAATTTACATAATTCATTAAAGTCTTTTTTAGTTTCATTAGGAAAGCCTACCATGAAAGTTGACCTAATTTTAATTTCAGGTATTTCTTTTCTTAATTTAATAATTAAATCTTTTATTTGAGAAGAAGAGCTATGCCTTTTCATGCCTTTTAAAACATTGTCTGAAATATGTTGTAGAGGTATATCAATATATTTAACTACCTTATGATTATTTTTAATTTCATTAATTAAACTTTCATCAATCATATCAGGATAACAATACAAAAGTCTTATCCAACTTAATTTTTTAATTTTAGATAATATTTGTAAAAGTTCAACTAATTTATAACTTTTATATAAGTCCATACCATATCTTGTTATATCCTGAGCAACAAGAATAATTTCTTTTACCCCTCTTTCACATAAAAGTTCAACTTCTGAAACTAATTCCTCTATAGGTACTGACGTATACTTCCCTCTAATAAAAGGAATTTTACAAAAAGCACATCTATTGTTACAGCCATCAGCTATTTTTAGATAAGCATAATGCAAAGGAGTTGTTAGCCACCTCGTCTGTTTTATATTTTGTGCAGTTTTAAATTTTTGTCCAAATAATTCAAAAGTAATTTTTGCTATGTCTTTATAATCATCTTTAATAATAACTTTATCTACACACGGAAACTTTTTTAAAATATTATCATGCTCTAAAAGCGGTAAACATCCAACAACAATTAATTTTTGTAGATTTTTCTTTTTTAGTTCTCCCATTTCTATAATAGTTTCCTCCGCCTCTTTTCTTGCAGAGCATAAAAAAGCACAAGTATTAATTACTATTATATCTGCTTCTTCAGGATTACTAACAAAACTAAACTGAGGATAAAAAGAAAACGCAGTAATCATTTTTTCTGTATCTACTCGATTTTTATCACAACCTAATGAAACAAAACCCACCTTTTTACTAAAGGTTGGTTTTGCCTCCATTTTTATTTGTTTATTTATATCATCATTTTTAACTTGTTTATTATTTGCATTAGTTTTTTTCATTTTTATCCTTTAAGGTTTTGCAATTATTTTAATACTTATCAATTTAAAAACAATCAAAGATAATATCTAAATTGTATTATCAATTAAATAATATATTTATTACTTGTTTCCATAAATTTGATTATAATCTTCCATGGTTATAAATACACTTCGAGGTTTACTTCCATCACTGCTTGAAATAAATTTTGCTTGTTCCATTTGGTCGATTATTCTTGCTGCTCTACTAAATCCTATTGAAAATCTGCGTTGCAACATAGAAATTGAGGCCTGACCATTTTCAATAACCATTTTCAAAGCATCTGGCATAATGCTATCAAATTCTTCACCACTTGAAGCACCTACAGTAGCAGGATTACCATTATTACCTGGGCCACCTTCTCTATTAATCATATTAGCAATTTTTTCATCATATACAGCTTTATTGTTTTGTTTAATATATTCTATTACTCTCTTAATTTCAGGGGTATCAACAAAGGCACCTTGTAAACGCATAGGCTCATTATCAGAAGGAGAATAAAGCATATCACCTCTACCTATAAGTTTTTCTGCACCACCTGAATCTAAAATTGTTTTTGAATCAACTACACTTGTAACTTTAAAAGAAATTCTAGCAGGTAAGTTTGCTTTAATAGTTCCTGTAATAACTTCTACACTAGGTCTTTGAGTAGCTAAAATAATATGAATACCAGCAGCTCTTGCTTTCTGGGTAAGTCTAACAATTTTTTCTTCTAGTTCTTTTCTTCCAGCTGTTAAAATAATGTCACCGAACTCATCAATAACTGCTACAATATAAGGTAACTTTTGCCATTTCTTATTAATAACTTCAGTTTGAGAATTGTATTCAGATATATCCTTAACATAACAATCTTGGAATAAAAGATATCTTCTTTCCATTTCATTAACAAGCCAATCAAGAGCATTAAGTGCTTTTTTAGAATCGGTTATAACTTTTGGCATTAATAGATGAGGTAAATCATTATAAATACCAAATTCAACAAACTTAGGATCTACCAATAAAAGTCTTAAATCTTGAGGACTTGTTCTATAAATTAAACTTATAAGAAGAGAATTTAAGCAAACACTTTTACCTGACCCAGTAGAACCAGCAACAAGTAAGTGTGGCATTTTTGCTAAATTACAACACTGAACTTCACCATCAACATTTTTACCTAAGGCAAAATTAAGAGGATATTTTGATTCTATAAATTCTTTAGATGCTATAATATCCTTTAAGCCAACCTTATCAATTTTAGCATTAGGGACTTCAATACCAACAGCACTTTTTCCTTTAATAGGAGTTTCGATTCTAACATCACCTTTTGCGGCAAGAGCAAGAGCAATGTCGCTAGCATGAGCATGAATTTTTCTAACTGGGATACCTGCAGGCATATGAAGTTCATATCTTGTAACTGAAGCTCCCCTTCTTACAGCTTCAACTTTAGCAGGAATCCTAAACTCATCTAAAGCTCTTTCAAGAACTTCAATGTTCTTTTCATGATTTGTTGATAAATCTTCCTCATTAACATATGTTTCAAGTAAATCAATAGGAGGCTTATTATATTTTGTATTATATCTAAAATCAGGGCCACTGTTTTTATCAAGTTCATCTTCACTACTAGCAATATTATTTGAAGCAGATTGTTGTGGCATTAAACTTTTAGGAAGATTATAAGTAGTGCCTAAACTTGAAGAAATATCGCCATCACTTAAATTTGAAGTTTTAAAAGGTACTTCACTTGCACTATCTTTTTGCATAAACTTAGGAGTTTTATCTTCCTCTTGTTTATTAAATTTATCCTGACTTAAATCAAAATTAACAGGATTTAAAGGGCTAACCTTTTGCTCTGAAATATTATTAATTGGTTTTATAAAATCATCTTCCAACCCTTCAATATTAATGCTGAAATTTGGAACATTATCTTGTTTTGGTTGAGAATTTATATTATTTAAACTTGCACTTTGAGAAGCATTATTTATATTAGCATTTTGATTTAAATTGTTACTATTACTGCTTGTATTTACATTGTTTGAATAACCACTGTTATACTGATTGACACCATTTTGACTAAAATTGCCCCTATTTTCGCTGTTTAGCACGTTACCATTACTTTGATTATTGCTATTAAATCCGGCATTGGCATTATAATTATTGTATCTATTTTGATTAGTATTTGGTTCTATTCCCAGTCCATTATCACTAGTTTGTCTTGAAATAAATTCGCTAGAGTTATTGTTATAACTATTTGAATTATTTGTATTAAAATTATTAGAGAAATTGGTATTTGAATTATTAAAATTATTATTTGGAATATTATTATTTTGTGGATTGCTTATCTTATTATTTGAAACTAACATTTGATTAGCATTTAATGCAAAGTCTCTTTCAAAAGGTCTTAAACCATCGCTACGATGCAATAAACTTTTATAATCATCAGTTTCAGCATTAATAATAGGATTATTAGGATTTAAGTTAGGTTCATATAAAGAACGTAAATAATTAACATTTTCTTCATTAACAACTTTAGGTCTAGATTTTATTGTTTGATTGTTATCATAAACAATTTTTTGAGGTTTATCTTCTTTTGGAGTAACCATAGCTCTAGTTTTCCAGTTGTCTTCTTCAGGTTTAGAAAATAATCTACTTTTTGGAGGTTCTTCCTCATCTTCATTATTATTTGATTTTGAAATTAAGCCTAATCTCTCTTTTGCTAAATTTACTTCTTCATCTTGTAAAGTTTCATCTTTAATAAAAATGTCAACATCTTCTTCATCATTAATTTTCTTTAAAGTTTTTTCTTCTTCCAATTTTAAAGCAGTTACAGGTTGGTCCTCAACTTCTTTATTTTCTGAAATAACTTTTTCTTCTCTTTCACTTTCTTGAATATCTGTTGCTATTTTATTAAAATTAGAATAATTTTTTGGTTCTGGAGGTTTAATCTTTCCTTGTTTAATACCATCAAGATAAGAAATTATAAAATATAAGGATATTATAAACAATATAGAATAAACTACAATACCAGCTACAGCATGCAATAATCCTGTTATAGGATAAGTAAAAATACCAACTAACAATCCACCTGGGGTATAAACCGATTTATAACAAGAAATAAGATAATTACCATAAGATAAATCTCCACCCTTAAACCCTGTTACGCAAATGTGTAAAATACATACAAAGAAAAAATAACAAAGAAATAAATAAACTATATATTTAATTGAATAAACAAATTTCCTACCAGTTAAAACAGCAATACAAAACAAAATCACAAGAAGCAATACAGGATAAATCATAAAGCCAAAAATCCCTAGTAAAAAAGCTTTTACAGGGTAAACAAATTCAAAAGTTGTAAAAATAAACAATAAGCAAGATAATACTATAGAAGCAATAGCAATCTGCTTTTTTGTTTTAATACTTATTCCTTTTCTTTCTCTTTTAATAGTTTCCAAAAGTAAATAATTCTCCTTATTTCTCGTTCTTTTGCAAATATTTTTTTGGCATAAAAATCTATTTTAAAATTATAACATACTAATAATTTAAACTCAAATATTTAAGAGTTAAATAAGTTAAATAAAATTTTATTTAATAGGGTTTATAATAATTTAATTTAATATAAATCTTAAAATTAAATAATAAAATGATATTTAAAATCAAATAAAAATTAATTAAATACTTCAAATAGTTCTTCATTAGGTTTATTAGAAACTGCACTACCGCAAACATTACCATAGTTAAATATTTTTTCAATTATTCTATTAAGGTCTTCTAAAGTAACTTTTTCAATACTTTCAAGTCTTTCTTCAATAGGAATTAACCTATTAAAGGTTAAAATGTTGCTAGCATTAGATTTAGCCATACTAGAGCAAGTTTCAAAACCAGAAATAATAAGACTTTTACAAAAAGTTTTAGCTCTTAATAGTTCACTTTCAGTAAAGCCATTAGAAACAAGATTATCAATTTCTGCTTTAATAATTTCAATAGCCTTAACCTGATTTGTAGCATTTGTACCAAAAGATATTACAACCGAACCACCAAATTCATACAATTCAGGTGAACAACTAATACTGTAAACAAGTCCATTTTCTTCCCTTACTTTTTGGAAAAGGCGAGAACCCATTCCCCCACCAAAAATAAAAGTAAACAAATTATAAGCCATTTTTTCTTCACTATAAATATTACCACAAGGGAACCCTAAAACAACTTGAGTTTGTTGAATATCTTTTTTAACAAAACTAAAACTTTTATCAGGAATTATCACTTGCGATTTAAGTTTCTTTTCTACTTCGGCCTTTTTAGTAAATTTTTTGCTTATATATTTTTTAATTAGTTTTTCAACATAAGCTAATGAAAAATCTCCAACAACAGAAACAACTATATTTTGTGGAATATAATGAGTTTTTACATATTCAATAATGTCTTTTTGTTTTATTCTATTTAAACTTTCTTTTGTTCCTATTATAGCCCTTTGCAAAGGAGACCCCGCATAAAAATTTTTACAAAATTCTTCGTAGGCAACACTTTCAGGGTCATCATCATACATGTCTATTTCTTCAAAAATTACTTGTCTTTCTTTTTTTATCTCTGCTTCATCATATTTAGAATTAAATACCATATCAGATAAAATTTCTAAACATTCTTCAAATTTTTCATTCAAGCAATTAGCAAAAAAACAAGTGGAAGTTTTTGAAGTAAACGCATTAGCATTTGCCCCTATTTCTTCTAACTCTGTACATATTTGTTTGGCAGTACGTTTGGAAGTACCTTTAAAATTTAAATGTTCAATAAAATGCGATATGCCACTATTACTATCTGTTTCTTTACAACTTCCAACATCAACAGCAATATATAAACAGGCAGGTTTATTTGCCTCAACTTTTTTAAATACTAATCTTAATCCATTGTCATATTGTTTAAATACAGGCTTCATGATATACAACTCCTCGTTTTATACAATAATTATACCAATTTTTAAAATTTTCTAAAATATTTTTAAGGTACTTTTTAAAAATTTTTTATACAAATTTTTTAAAGCTAGTATTTAAGATTATTTATGTTATTAAAAAACATCTTTTTTAAATAAATATTATTAAATTAAAAAACATCTTTATGCTAAGTTTTCACTAACTGTAACTAAATTTAAACCTTTGTTTTTTATTCCTTTTATTATTCTATCTAAAGCAAGGGCTGTTTTTTCTGTAGGGTGCATTAAAATTAAATCGCCTCCAATAGTTTTTTCAACTGCTCTTTTATAAATTAAGTCTTCATCTTTATCTCGCCAATCAATAGTATCTCTTGACCACATAATAGTTTTATAACCTAAAGCACTAGCAATAGTTAATGTACTATCGTTAAAACTACCTGAAGGAGGTGCAAATAAATTCATTTCTACACCTAACAAACTTTTTACCAATTCATGAGTAACATAAATTTCATCTTGATTTTGTTGTGCGGTTAACTTGGCATGGTCTTTATGATTATACCCATGACTTGCAATTTCATGACCTTCTTCATGAATTTTTTTAAGCATATCATTATTTTTAGCAACCCAACAACCACCAACAAAAAAAGTAGTTTTTACATCATTGCTTTTTAAAGTTTTTAACATACTATCAAGATATTCTGTGCCCCAATACACATTAATCATTAAGGTAACATTTTTATTGTCTCTATTTCCATTATAAATAGCACTACCTCTAGCTACACTAACAACACTAGAAACGGGTGAAAAAAGAGAAAGTCCAAAAACAACAGCTAAAATAACTCCTAATATTACATTACAAGTTATATTGATAAAACGTTTTTCATTATTTGTACTAAATCCAAAAATCTTCATAATGTAATTATATGCTTGACCATAAACAAAAAAGAATAAGAAAATAATATTCTTACTCTTTTTTTATTTTTTTATAATCTTTTACATTTTTATATATAATTAATTTTCTAAACCAATTAAATAATCGGAAGTTAATTTAAAGTATTTTGCTAAACTAACAAGTTGATAAGCCTTAGCATCAGCTTGACAATTTTCCCATCTACAAAGTGAAGAATGACTTATTCCTACTTCTTTTGATAACTGGGCATAAGACAACCCTCTCTCCTCTCTTAAATCTTTTAATCGTTCTGCAAAAATTTCTTTTACATCTTTTTCCATTTCAATTTTCTAAACCTAATAAATAATCAGTTGTTACTCCAAAATATTTTGCTAATTTTACAATTTGAAATGATTTAGCATCTACCTTACAATTTTCAAAACGACATAATGCCGAACGACTTATTCCAACTTCATTTTCTAATTTTTGAAAAGATAATCCTTTTTCTTCTCTTAGGTCTTTTATTCGTCCAGCAAATATTTCTCTTATATCTTTTTCCATATTATATATATAATATTCCACATATGAGATAAAATTATTGACATCTTATAATAGAGATATTATTATAATTAATAAGGATATTGTATGTACACATTAGATTTTAAAGATAAAATATATAAGTTTCTTAAAAACAAAAACATAACCGAAAAAGAGTTTTGTAAATTATGTAAAATAAATTTAAATTCCTTTTTTAAAGTTGTTTCAGATAAGTGTGATGTTAGTGCTAACCTACTTTTTAAAATTGCAAAAGGAATGCAAGTTGATATTTCTTTTTTTATAACTGATGATAATACCTTTATTTCTACTTTAATTTATTAAATACATATATAAATTAAAAATTTTTATTTTTTTTAAAACATTAATTATTACAAAATATAAAATTTATAATTAAAACAATTATAAATTAAAAATAAAATAATTTAATTATATACAAAAAAAACAAGCAACGTATCTACGTTACTTGTTTTTTTATTTAGTATAAATTATTTAAAAATTATAATTTTTCTATAAGTTTTAAATCTACTCTACCCTTATCATCTATTTTAATTACTTCAGTCTTTACGATATCTCCAACATTAACAACATCAGTTACTTTTTCTACTCTTTCCTTTGAAAGTTTTGAAATGTGTATCATACCATCCTTTCCAGGAGCAAATTCAACAAATGCACCGAATTGCATAACTCTTGCTACTTTGCCTTCATAAACTTTTCCTACTTCAAGGTCAGCAGCAATATTTAAAATAAGTTCTTTTGCTCTTTGAGCCATTTTATCATCACTTGTTGCTATAAATACTTTGCCATCATCATCTATATCAATTTTAACACCAGTTTCATCAATAATTTTATTAATAACTTTTCCACCGCTACCAATAACTTCTCTTATCTTATCAGGGTCTATATTAAATGAAATTATTTTTGGTGCATATTTTGATAATTCCTTACGAGGCTCTTTAATAGTATCAAGCATAATTCCTAAAATGTGCATTCTTCCTTCTCTAGCTTGGTTAAGAGCAGTAGTTAAAATATTTTTATCGATACCTTTTATTTTGATATCCATTTGTATAGCAGTTATCCCTTTTTCAGTACCAGCAACTTTAAAGTCCATATCACCTAAGAAATCTTCCATGCCTTGTATATCACTTAAAACTGCAACATTATTACTTTCAGTGTCTTTAATAAGTCCCATGGCAATACCAGCTACTGGAGATGAAATTTGAACACCAGCATCCATAAGAGAAAGAGTTGAGCCACAAACACTAGCCATAGAAGATGAACCATTTGATGATAAAACTTCGCTAACAAGTCTTAATGCATATGGAAATTCTTCTTCAGTTGGGATAACAGGTTCTAAAGCTCTTTCTGCTAAAGCACCATGACCGATTTCTCTTCTACCTGGACTTTTTAATTGGCGAGCTTCACCTGTTGCATAAGGAGGCATATTATAGTGATGAATATATCTTTTTGCATCTTCATCATCAAGACCTTCTAACTTTTGAACTTCTCCAATAGTTCCTAATGTGCAACAATTTAAAACTTGAGTTTGCCCACGGGTAAAAACTGCACTACCATGAACTCTTGGTAAAACACCCACTTCGCACCAAATAGGACGAATTTCTTTAAGTTCTCTTCCATCTGGACGAACACCTTTATTTAATATTTTTGCTCTTACTTTTTCCTTTGTCATTTTATACATAATATCAGCAATCATTTTTTGTTTATCAGGAAAAACCTCTGCAAAATGATTAAATACATCTTCATTTAATTCTTCTTGTCTTGTTTGTCTTTCCACTCTATCAAAAGTGTCAAGAGCAAAATCTAATTTTTTGTCAGCATATTCTCTAACTGCTTTATCTATTTCTTCTTCAGGAATAAATATTGGTAAGTCAGTCCTTTTTTCTTTACCAATTTTACTTTGAATATCTTTCTGGAATTTTACAAGTTTTTTAATTTCTTCATGAGCAAACATAATAGCATCAAGCATAGTTTGTTCACTAACTTCTTTTGCTCCTGCTTCAACCATTAAAATAGCTTCTTCAGTACCACTAACAGTTACATGCATTTTGCTTTTTTCTTTTTGCTCTGCATCTGGATTAATAATAAACTTATCATCAACAAGTCCAACAACAACAGAACCTGTAGGGCCTGCAAAAGGAATATCAGATATAGTTAAAGCAACGGAAGAAGCAATCATAGCAAGAGGCTCTGGAGCAACATCAGGGTCAACCGATAAAGCAGTGCAAACTACTGAAACATCATTATAAAAACCTTTTGGAAAAAGAGGTCTAAGAGGTCTATCTATTAACCTAGAAGTTAAAATTGCCTTATCACTTGGTCTGCCTTCCCTCTTTTTAAATCCACCAGGTATTTTACCTACTGAATACATTTTTTCTTCAAAGTCAACTCCTAGTGGGAAAAAGTCAATTCCATCTCTAGGTGAATCTGCCATAGTAACACTTGCCTGGACGGTAGTTTCTCCACATTTAACCCAACAAGTACCATTGGTTTGTTCTGCATACTTTCCTGTTTCAATTGTAAGAGTTTTGCCTCCTACTTTTGTTGTAAATACATTATTTTCTTTCATTTTATCTCCTTATTTATTAACAATTAATTATATCTAATATTTTTATCGTTAGTCAATAATTTTAAAAGCATAAAAAAATAGCGAGAATATACATATACTTTTTTTATATATTTAACCCGCTATTAATTTTTTTATCTTAAATTTAATTTCTTTTTAAGTTCTCTGTATCTATTAATATCTTCTTGTTCAAGATATTTTAACAAGCCTTTTCTTTGACCTACAAGTTGCATCATACCACGACGAGAATGTTTATCTGCTTTATTTTCTTTTAAGTGTTCTGTTAAGTGATTAATTCTTTCAGTTAAAATTGCAACTTGAACTTCAGTAGAACCTGTATCTTTTTCACTTCTAGCAAAATTAGATATAATCTCTTGTTTTTTAACTTTATCCATTTTTTTACTCCTTATATTATTTTTGCCATAAACCGAGCAACCGTTAATTTTTTGGAGTAAAACGCGAATCACTCAGTCTAGGTAAATTTACTATGTAAGTTTACTTTAAAACCCAAAATTTGTCAACCCTTATTTATAAACTTTAATTTTTGTGTTTAGTTTAATTTTTGTAAACATTAATGTTTCATAATTTCTTTATTACTTTTTATTATAATTTTTTATTTACCTTGCTTTTATAAAAAATATTTTGTTATTATCCCCATTAATTTTAATTTTGATAAAAGTTAATAAATTAAAATATTTGCTTTAAAAAAATTAAAAACAATTTTATTTTATAAGTTTAAAAGTCATTTTTAAATTATTAGTAGTTGTATAATCCTCAAAAGATGCACTATGAGAAGCATATATAGTTTTTTTAGAATAAACTTCAAAATTATCTTTATCAACTTGTCTTATTAAAGAAACTTCTACGCTTCTATCATCTTTTTGAATTTCTGCTTGAAACACAGTACCAAAATTTAATTTTCCACTCGTTTGTTTATCAGTAAAATTAAAAACATTTTTTATTTCACTAGAACTATTATCCAAAAGGTTGGTATTTGTTTCAGTTACTTCCAATTTCATAAAATAATTTCCTTTTATTTTTCTGGAGATAAATCAATAGGAGGATTAGCCTCTATAGTAGTACATAATTGATTATTTCCTAAATTATTTTCTTGTGACATCCTTATTGCTTCATCTTCATTAACTAAAGGTTCTGAACTTTCATCTTCTTCAAAATCGGTTTGATAATCTAATTTTCCACTACTATATAAAAGTTCTAACCTTTCTCTTGCTAAACCCATTCCAATAGAACTTCCTAAAAAATCCTCTTGTTGTGATAAACTAAATAAACTAGGGATACCCCTGTAACTATCAGTTTGTTCAGTTTCTATACCTTGACTATTGTTATTATCACTTTGTGAATAATCAATATTAGAACTTTTAATATAGGTAGAAACAGTTTCAGCACTTATACCCTCTTTATGTTCTTCTATTAAACTTCCTCTTGATGTTAAATTTGATATATAATTATCCGCTACAACATCTACATCTAACAATTGTCTTTCTGCACCAAATCTTTGCATAATGAAAGATAATCCTTCATCTTGTATACTTCTAGATAATGTATTAACAGTTGTTGCTAATTCTTTTAAAGAATTTGCTAATTTTGCAAGGCTATCTTCAAGAGCCTCATCATACTCCATTCCTGTCTCCGTTAAAGGTACATATTCTGTATCTTGAGGTGAATGATGTGTTCCTTGAGTTCTAACAGCATCTATATATTCAGCAATTTTATCAGATACATTTGAAGTAAAAACAGCACTAACTTCATTGCGGATTTCGTTATCTTTAAATTGCATCATTCTAGGATTATTAACAAAGGTATCTAAAGCTGCAACAAAATCTGGATTATTTGCGGTTGGATTATTAAAATGATTTACAATATTTGCAAGAGTTTTTGATAACGTTCCGCAAGTTTGATAATAAACAATATTGTCACCAAATTTTGAAAACTTTGCACTTTCATTTGCACTAACAAACTGTAAAATATCACGACAATTATAGAAATCTTTACCATCAATACTTAATAGTGGTTTTTCACTATAATTATATAACACCTTTTCTACTACACCAAAATCGGTATTTGGCATTTCACCAGCAGTTTTAAACTTTTCTATTGTTTCTCTTGCTTGTTTTGTACCCATAGTAGCAACTAAACTTTTTGCCCAAACTTCTTCATCAACCTTATCTAATGTTTTTGGGTCAAACAAATTAGGTAAACCATCTTCAGAATTTCTAGAACTTATTGCAAGTCTCATAAAATCATTTTGAGTTATAGGAACTCTACTTGAAATAATTTTAGATAATGCCTCATAACTACTGTCTATCTTAGAAGTTGTTAAAAGGTCAATAAATGTTTCTACATTCTCTTTTTGTGGGCATGCTCCTAAAATTTCGGCCATTGCAATTACAGCCATAGAAGAGCTAGCATTTTTGCTATCAGATAATGAGGATAACATTGTCATTATATCTGAATAATTATTTCTTAATTCTTCATGAGAATTAGATTGACTATCCAAATAATAAGAAACTAATCTACTAAATGTTCTTGCTGATTTTTCATAGAACTCTTGTAAATGATTAGCAATAAACATATTTTCACTTGTTTCTATACTTTGTTGATTTACCCTATCAATTTCCTGAACTAACAATTGCTGACTTTGTACATATTGTTGTCTCTCAGGGTCTCTCATAAATTTTGCTAGTTCTTCTGCTTTATTTAAAAATGAGTTCATAAATAAACTATTATAAGTATAGGCATCTTTTTCATGTTTATTAATTCTATAAAACATATTATTATAATTAAGCCCCAAAACTTTTTGAAGCATTAAAGAATGTCCAATAGTATATCTATCTTGCCATCTACTAAATAATTTTGCTTGTTTATTAACCTCGTGTTGATGTTTATGATAGGTTTCATGAGATAATACTGTTGTAGCATAAGCTATTGGTCTTTTACCTAAAAAACTTTCCTCTAAAGAAATTTTATTTGCTTCATGCCAAAATTTACCCAAAACCACTCTATCAGAATGAGATTTAAACATGTCAAAAGATACACCGCTTTTTTCTCCTAATTTGGCAAGAGCAAGCGATACAACATCTTTATAATATTCTTTACTACCACTACCATTTGTTGAATATAAAAATCTACTAACTAGATTATTTTCTAATTCAGAAGGATTGCTTGAGGGAATAACAAAATCATTATCAAGTAAATTTCTTAAATTATCATTAAGTTTAATGCTTCCCATATTTTATTCTCCAATATAATTTTTATCGTACTTAATTTTTGATTTTAGAGCATAAAACATTATAAGTACTTTTAACCAATTACTAAAACATATGATTTATATTCATTAAATCCTAAAAAAGTAACTATTTTTTTCTAAGTATATTTTAATGCAAATCATTCATTTTGTCAATACTGAGTAATTTTAGTAAACACAAAAAAATTATAAATAATTAAAAATTAAATGGTTTTTAAAATTAAACTAATTTGATTATAAAAATTAGAATTAGTTAATTTACTAACAACTTTTTTATTTTCTTTTAAACTCATAACTTCCATTTCAGGTTCTAAACTTAAAATATTAAGTTCAATAAATACATATAAACAAAAAATAAATTGTTTAAAATTAATATTTTTATTTGAGTTACTAATTAACTTGTATAAATCAATTTCATTGTAAAAACTAGCATGAGTAGAAGCAAAATTACTAAATAGTTTAAAATATTGACCAAAAACATTTCTATCAATAGACAAGTTCTTAAATATAGCACTATCTATTTTTTTATAGTTAGGAATATATATCTTAGCATTAGAACAATTTGCTAAAGCATTTAAATAACCCTTGTGTAAAATTGTATCTAAAAATACTATATTTTTATATAATGAAAAATTTGTAAAATTTGTAGGAGATAGTATTACCGAATTTATCCCACTATTTGAAATTACTTCGTATATATAATGTTGAAAATTTTTATCATCTCCGCACTCTCGTAAAAATTCATTATATCCATCAAAAGAAGAACAAACAAATAATGTTCCAAACAATTCATTTTTTGCTTTTGAAATTAAAGAAGAAAGTTTTTGTTTATTAAATGTTTCTATTTTTTTATTACCGATATTTGAAAAACTAATTTGTTTTAAATATTCCCCTAAAATAATTTCATTATTTTTTGGTTTTTCTATTTTACCTGTAGATATATTTTTTGCAAGACCTTTTAAATAACTTTTATTTTTATAATTTGAAAGTTGTAATTCTAATTGCACCTGTCTAAAACTGCAGTGCTTTATAAGTGGCAAATATTTATAAGAATTAAATGCTACAATACTTAAATTCTTATTAGTTATATTAATATGATTTTGATGCTTAGGCATAGGTGAAACATTAGCCGATTTATCCAACACTAAATTAAATACAGGCTTTGGATTACCACAGCCACAAGGTTCAAAACAATCTAAATCTTTAACAAGTTTTGGTGTTATTTGTTCACAAGATAATTCGTAATCATAATTATTATAAGGCATAAAATCTTTAGATGAATAATTTGCTGATAAATAGTTATTTATACTTGTAATAAAATTTTTAAAATTCTTTGTTTTTATTGTCAATCCTGCAGCCATTTTATGCCCACCAAAAGCTTCTAAAACCTCTTTTAAACTTGATATTGCACTAAAAATATCAATATCATTTACACTCCTTGCACTACCCTTTAGTTCGCCATCTAATTCCTGAAATAAAATTGTAGGGCGATGAAATTCATTAGCTATTTTAGCAGAAACTATACCTAATATTCCACTATCCCATTTTTTGCTATATAAAACAATACTATTATAATTAGCTATATTAATATGACTTAATTTTTCAATAACATCTTCATAAACCCTATTGCAAAGAGATTGTCTTTCTGCATTTAAATTATTAATATTCTCAATAGTATTTTCTAAATAATGTTTATCTTCTTTAATATATAGTTTAAGGGCAACCCCAGCATCTCCCATTCTACCAGCAGCATTAATTTTAGGAGAAAGTTTAAAAGCAATATCTGTTGCTGTTACCGAATTATCTAACTTATTATCTTTCATAAGAAGTTTAATACCTAATGGTAAATTTTTATCAAAGTCCTGCATTCCAAATTTAACTATAGCCCTATTTTCATCTACAAGAGGCACAATATCCGCTATTGTTGCAATAGCACAAATACCTAAATATTTTTTTGCTTCTTTTAAACCACTTAAAGCTTGTACAACTTTAAAAGCAACCCCTGTACCACATAAATAATTAAAGGGATATTTTTGATTAGGTAATTTTGCATTAATAACAATAGTATCTGGAATAATTTCAGGTATGTCATGATGGTCAGTAATTATTATATCTATTCCTAAAGATTTTGCATATTCAACTTCATTATAACAAGATATACCACAATCCACTGTTATAATAAGATTAGGATTATATTTTTCTTTAATATTAAGAATAGAGGCATTAGTTAATCCATAGCCATCTATATATCTATTAGGTAAAAAATAATCAACATAAAATTGTTTACTTGCAAAATATTTAATGAGAATGGCACTTGCACTAACACCATCAACATCATAGTCACCAAAAATTAAAACTTTTTCATTCTTTTCTATTGCCCTATTAACTCTTTTTACAAGTTTATCCATATTTTTAAGTAAAAATGGATTATGAAAATCATTTTCAGATGGATTCAGAAAATGATTAATTTTTTGTTCAGTATCAAAACCTCTTTTTATTAAAAGTTCTACCACAATTTCATTAAGATTATATTTTTTTATTATTTCTTGTTTTAAAACATCTAAAGTATTATCTATTATTTCCATATTAATTTTTATATTGAAAAATAAAGCCCAAAAAAATTGGCTTAAAACAATATAGTCCTTCTAATTATATTTTTTATAATTCTTTTCTTAAATATTTTATCATAGATTGTTAGGAAATTAAAATAAATTTGAAAAAATTTTTACTATTTTAAAAATTATAACCAGTTTTTTTTACAAAATATAATAAATAATAAAAAAAGAAAGCAATTTAATAATCGCTTCCTTTTATATTTTAATCTTTCTTGCTATCGGTGTCTTCTAAAACTTCAATAACAACTTCATCATCTTCTTCAACTTCATTATTATCTACTTCATCAACAATTACTTCATCTTCCTCTATATTGGTAGAATTTTCATCTTCTCCATTATCTTCTTCAACTTCTACAACTTTTGCTGATTTATCAACATTATTTTTGCTTGTAGAAACTTCAACTTCCTCTTTCTTTTGTTTTGGAACTGGGCGAACAAATTCATTTTTCTTATTAAGTAAAACCCAAAAATCAGGAAGAATAAAAATATGAGTTACAAAAACAACAACAAGGGCAAATACAGTAGCAAGACCTAAATGTAATATTGGTACTACTCCAAAAATTCCAATAATTAAAGCAATACCTAAACATACAGCATAAATAGAAACATTTTTTATAAAATTTTCTTTTAAAATTATAGTAGAAAGTTCTTTATTTGTTTTACTATCAAATTTAGGGTCTTTAAGTTTTTCTCTAATATCAAAGAAAAATTCTAAACTATTATAAACACTAACTAACAATATTATTGCAAGTAAAGCAAAGAAATAGGTATTAATTTCTATTCTAGATAAAATCATTAAAGCACAAAATAACACTAAATCTAATAAGCCACCAAAAGCAAGAGTTAATCCTGCTGCCATCTTTAAACGGAAACAAGTATATAATGTAACTGCTGCTATAGCAAACAATAACCCAGCAATACAAGCAATAACAGTATTAGGTAATATAAATCCATCCATTTCTATGGTGTTTTTAGTTATATCATATTCTTGGTCTAGTATTTTATATTGTTCATTTTTTTCTACTAAATCAAGATAATCTTTATAATCATTAAATTCTTGATTAATATCCAATCTAATTTGTCTAATAACTAAATAATCTTTTTGGCGAATATTAACAATAATGCTTCTTCCGAAATTAGTTTTTTGAACTTGTAACGAATATATTTTTCCATTATTCTTATTTATAATATCTTTTGTTTTATTTGTTGCATAGTCGATAAATTGGTCAATCATTAAATCATCTTTACTTTGTAAAGCACTATTATCTAAATCAACTATAATTTGAGTGCCACCACTAAAATCAAAACCTTTATTAAAACCAAAAATTAAACCAAAGATTAAAGCAAATAATAAAATTACTGAAACAGCAATTAAATATATAGGTAAACCAATTTTTTTGTTTTTAAGGCTATCAAACTTCATCTTTCGTAGCCTCCCTTTTTAAGTTGTAAAGTTTTTTGTTTGAACTATTAATAGGTAAATATATTTTACATAAACCACGAGTAACAACATAAATTGTGAAAAAGTTTATAAATAACCCTATAAATAAACTTACTGCGAATGTTTTAAGTCCTGCAATACCTACCAAATAGAAAATAGCACTAACAACAAGTAAAATACAATATTGTTCTAAAGTTTTTAAAATAGTTTTTCTAAAACCACTAGTTACAGCATTAGGTATTTTTTTACCCATAATATATTCTTTTTTAATTTTTTCAAAGCAAGTAACAAAACCTGCAATTAAAAGACCATAAGTTGCAAGAACCCCCATAATACCACTAAAATCAAGTAATACTAGAGGAATAGATTGTAAAAAGAATGTGTAAAGGATAGTAAAAATTAAAATTGAAACACTAGCCATTGCTCCTAAAATACGATATCTTACACTTAAGAAAATAACACTAGCAATAAAAATAATAGCAATAGCAAATAAAATTAAGTTTGATTCATTACCAAAGAAAAACTTACTTGAAGAATTTAAACCAGCTGTTGTTTCTCCATCAATTAATGTATTAAGAATTAAAGGTTTTGAAAGAGTGGAAAGTTGTAAACTCATTGCTCTTGCAGAAGATTCTGTAGTAGTGGTTAAAGTTAAACTAGAAACCCCGCTTGTCATTTCATAGCCACCATTACTTGCATCTTCACCATTCATATACATATAAAGTTTGCCGTTATCATCAGCTATTTTTTGAGTTAAAGCTTTAAATTTACTTGCCCCTTCCTCATCAAACTCTACATTAATAACCCAACCATCACTACCATCACTGTTTATTTGACCAGCATAAGCATATGAAACTTTTGTTATATGACTACCAGATATAAAATCTTCCCCTAAAGAACCTGCATCGCTACTGCTACTAAATTCAATACCTCTATCTACTCCTAACAAACCAAAAACATCAACACTATATCTATCATTTAATTCATAATAACTAACTTTAGATATTTCTACTCTTATATTTTTATCCTGTTTTGTTACTTGAAATCCTAACCCATTTAAAGATGAATTTAACTTTGTAACTGTTTCTTGAACATTTCTTTCTAGCTCATAACCAGTTATAGAACTGTCTGCTGGTTTATAAATAGCAACATAACCACCACTTACATCATAACCATAATTAATTGCTTTAAAAAATCCGTTAAAAGTTGTAGTAGTGGTAGGAATAATAAAACTAACAAAAGTTAGAACTAAACCTATTAAAGTTAAAACAGCAATAATACAAAGTTTAACTATACTTCTCTTTTTAGTCATTTAAGCCTACTCCTTATCAATATGCGTTTAATTATATAAAAAAACAATAATTAAGTCAATTATAATTTTATTTAAAAACTTAATAAAATTAAAAAATTAAATTAATAAAATAATTATTATCTAATATTTTTGTTTTAAACGATTTTTGATATATACATAATAAAAAAAGGCTTAATAAAAAGCCTTTTAAAATTTTTAATATTAAAAAATGTTTATTTAGCATTTTTTTAAATATTTTAATAATATTTATACAAATAAAAATATTTAAAATAATTAAAAATATAAATTTGTAATTTTATCTTTTTACATTAACAAAAATAACACCACAAATTAACCCTACTATTGAAGAAAATATTAAGTCATATAAAAAACTAATACTAAACCCAAAACTTGCAATTAAAATTGAAAACACAAGATAAGATGTTATGGTGTAAATTATACCTAAAAGAACACCTTTTAAGAGACCTTTAGTTTTATCTCTTTTTAAAGTAACCTTAACACCAAATAAAATGCTTAAAACTTTTATAATTTGATTAATTATTTTAATAACAATATCAGGGAAATTAATAAATCTCAATAGAACAGCAAATAACAAAATTGATATTAAAGAAATACTAATACTTACTAAAACACCTCTTGTTATTTGTGAAACATTATTTTTTAAAACTATTTTTTTTGTGTTTTCCATAAACCAACTCGCTTTTAAAAGTGTTTTTTATTTTTTATATTAAAAGATAAATAACAAAATACTTTTGCAAATCAAATACCTTTTAACAAAAATAACTACTACTAATAAAATTATGAAGGGTTTACTTTATTTATGACTAAAAAAAACTAACTAAAAAATAGTTAGTTTTAAATAAATTAAATAAAATTATAATTTTACTTTTTTGAAGATTTCTTTTTTATTTTGTTAATAATCTCATTTTCTTCTTCAGGTTCAGAAACTGTTTCCGATTTTTCTTCGTTGTTTTTTGACTCTGTTTTAGCTTCTTCTTTTAAAATTTCTTTTTTAAGTTCTTCCTTGCTCTCTTCATCATCAATAACATTGCCATCTTTATCTAAAATTAAATCTTTCTTTTCATCAATACCTAAAATAACACTAGCATTAATTGTCATATAACTAATTTTTTTTGTTTCATCATCGCCAGTTTTTATAGTTACAACTTTACCCATATTGGTTTCTTTTATGCTTACAATTTCACCATAAATACCAGCATTGGTTACAACTTTATCTCCTGCTTTTAAATCATTTAACATCTTCATTGCTTTTTCTTGATTTTTCTTTCTAGAACGCATTCCAAAAATAATATAAGCAACAAGCAAAACAACTAAAACAACCATTAGTATTATAGAACTAATTGAGTTGTTTTCTACTCCTAATAAATTTAACATATCTTTCTATCCTTTTATTTATTTATATTTTTAATTACTTTTTAACAAATTTTGTAATTTAAATTATTTTTAGTATAATTTATAATCACTAATTTAGCAAACGAAAAGCCGGTTAAAAATGTAAAAATATTTATTATTTTGTAATATTTTGTTTTATTTAAAGGTTTATTCTAAAAAAAATTGGTTATACAACATTATATTGTATAACCAAATAAGAAAGTTAATCTTTATATTTTTCATAAAATTCTTTTCTAAAATCTAAAAATCTATCTTCATTAATTGCTTTTCTTACTTCACTCATTAATCTTAAAAGAAATCTTAAATTGTGTTTACTAAGTAATCTAGCTCCTAGTATCTCACCTGCATTAAATAAATGTCTAAGATAAGCTTTTGTATAATATTTACAACATTCACAGTCACACTCGCTATCAAGAGGAGTAAAATCTTCTTTATATTTCGCGTTCTTTATTACTACCTTTCCTGTGGAAGTAAAAGCAGTACCATTTCTTGCAATTCTTGTAGCTAGAACGCAATCAAACATGTCAATACCCCTTAAAACTCCCTCTATTAAACAATCAGGACTTCCCACTCCCATTAAATACCTAGGGCTATCAATAGGAAGTTTATCTTTCATAATTTCAAGCATCTCATACATCTTTTCCTTAGGCTCTCCAACTGAAAGGCCTCCAATAGCAATTCCACATTTAACATAAGGTTTTGCAAGTTCTAAACTTTGTAATCTTAAATCGCTATACATATTACCTTGAACAATAGGAAAAAGCATTTGCTTAGGATTTTTTTGTGCTTCATAACATCTTTTTAACCATAAATGAGTTCTATCTAAAGCTTTTTTACTATCTTCATAACTAGTACCATATTCAGTACAAACATCAAGTTGCATAACAATATCAGAACCCAAATCATTTTGAATTTGTATGCACTTTTCAGGTGTCATCATATGTTTTTCACCATTTAAGTGAGATTTAAACTCTGCTCCTTCATCTGTAACTTTACGCATATCTGAAAGTGAAAAAACCTGAAAACCACCACTATCTGTTAAAATAGGTCTTTTCCAGTTCATAAAATTATGAAGTCCTCCTGCCTTTTTTATAAGTTCATTACCAGGTCTTAAATATAAATGATATGTATTAGATAAAATAATTTGTGCTTCTATTTCTTCTAAATCTTGCGGAGTTAAACTTTTAACAGTCGCTTGAGTACCTACAGGCATATAAATAGGAGTTTCAATGTCTCCATGAGGTGTTTTAAAAATTCCTGTTCTTGCTCCACTTTGCTTACATATGTGAGTAGTAATAAACTTAAATTCTTCTGACAATTTTAATATTCTCTCTTTTAATTAAGATTTATAAATATGATAACTTATTAATTATTTTATATATTAATTTATATAGTAAATTAAATATAACAAAATAAAAACTATATTTAATCAAATAAAATATTAACATAATTGTAAAACAAAATAAAGTCTTTTATTATCTTTTAATTACAAATAAAAACTATATTAAATTATTAAACTTCCAAACATTTTAATTTTTAAAAATTTTTATAAAAAAAATAAAAAAATTTTAATAAAAATATTGACATACCTTTCTTCATAATATATAATGCACTGAGTTTAAAGATTATAAACCAAAAGTTTAGTTAAAATAAACTTACTGGTTTGGTTTATTTTTATTTTTATAAAGGAAAATGCAATGGATATTGGTTTAAAAATTAAAGATTTGCGACTTATAAAAAACCTCACTCAAGAAGAACTTGCTAATAGATGTGAACTAACAAAAGGATACATAAGTCAACTGGAAAACAATTTAACAAGCCCATCAATAGAAACACTGAAAGATTTACTGAACGCATTAGGTACTACATTTAGTGATTTCTTTAATGAAGATGATGAGCAAATAGTTTTTAAAACTGAGGAATATATAGAAAAAATTAATAATGATAATAAAATTTTATGGTTAGTGCCCACATCGCAAAAAAATAGTATGGAGCCTATAATAGTAGATTTAAATGTAGGAGCTGCAACTGAAAAAGACTTAGCACACGAAGGCGAAGAATTTGGCTTGGTGCTAAACGGAAAAATTATACTTACTATAGGTAAAAAAAGTTTTGAAGTAAGTGAAGGAGAAACTTTTTATTTTCTAGCAAATAAACCTCATTACATAAAAAATATAGCAAAAACAAATAGCAAAATATTATGGGTATCTTGCCCACCAAATTTTTAAATAAAAGGATTATATCAATATGGCAGAAAAAACAAAAGTTAAAGAAGAAGCAATAAGCGAAAATAAAAAAACAAAAAAAGAAAATAAAAATTTAGTAAATAAAAACCTTAATAAATCTAAAAGTTTAACTACAAATAATATTGATACTAAAAATAACATAATAACTTCACAAAAAGAAAATATTGAAAATAATGAAGAAGTTAAAGACAAGGCAAAAAAGCTTGATAGTATCATAAAAATTAAAAATGTTACCAAAGTTTTTGATGGTATAACTGTTATAGATGATTTAACCCTTTCTATAAAAAGAGGAAAATTTGTTACCCTGTTAGGTGCTAGTGGCTGTGGAAAAACAACTTTACTTAGAATGATTGCAGGTTTTGAAACTCCAACAACTGGAACCATTTATATCGAAGAACAAGAAGTAACAGACATTCCACCTTATAAAAGACCTGTAAATACTGTTTTTCAAAAATATGCACTTTTCCCTCACTTGAACGTATTTAAAAATATCGCTTTTGGTTTAAAATTAAAAGGATTACCAGAAGATTTAAAAAAAGATATTGAAAAATATAAACAAGAACAAAAAGGATTACTTTCCTTCTTTAAAGTAAAAAACTATGCAAGAAAATTAAAAAATTCTTACATACTTGAAAAAGTTAAAAAAGCTTTAAAAATGGTTAATCTAGAAGGTTATGGATATAGAAATATAAATACTCTAAGTGGAGGTCAACAACAAAGAGTAGCAATAGCAAGAGCTATCGTATGCGAACCTAAAGTTTTATTATTAGATGAACCACTAGGAGCATTAGACCTTAAAATGCGTAAGGAAATGCAAATTGAACTTATGAACATACATAAAAACTTAGGCATAACTTTTGTTTATGTTACCCATGACCAAGAAGAAGCTCTAACTATGAGTGATGAAATTGTAGTATTAAATGATGGAGTAATTCAACAAATAGGAACACCTAAAAAGATTTATGATGAACCTGCTAATGCGTTTGTAGCCGACTTTATAGGACAAAGTAATATTTTAACTGGAACTATGGTAAAAGATTTTACTTTAAAATTCTTAGGCACAACTTTTGAATGTCTTGATAAAGGTTTTGATAAAAACGAGCCAGTAGATATTGTTATTCGCCCAGAAGATATAGAAGTTTATCCTGAAGGTAGCACAAAAGGACAGTTAGAAGGCAAAGTAATAAGTTCTTGTTTTAAAGGTACCTTCTTCCAAATGGAAATAGAAACACAAGGATATGAATTTACTGTTCAATCTACAGTTGAAGCAAAACAAAATACCAAGGTAAAATTAGGATTTACCCCAAATGGTATTCATGTTATGAGAAAACTTAGATCAATTAATGAGTTTGTAGGAAGAATGACTAGTCCAACTACTGTAGAATTTTGTGGTGGTGAATGGGAAGTAGAAACAAAAGAAAATGAATTTGAAAAAGGTGACGAGGTTAAAGTTAAAGTTGGCTTTAGAGATATTGAACTCATGGATGATGAAAATGATGGAGTTATAGGGGCTAATGTCACACAAAGTTTATATAAAGGTGAATATAATCAAGTTCAAATTTACACCGATACTGATGAAGATTTTTATGTAGTTACAACTGATGAATGGGATATGAACGATAGAGTTGGTGTTAAAATAAAACCTAATGCAATTATATTAGAAAAAATAATAGAAGAAGTGGAGGATGAAACAAAAGAAGATGACTAAATCAAAACATTCATATCATTTTAAAAAATCACACTTTGCCTTCCCTTATACAATAATTTCAATTATTTTTGTAATTGTTCCTTTATTAATTTTAGTTTACTATGCTTTTACAGATAAGTATACTGGAGGATTTACTCTTAATAACTTTAGTATGTTTGGTGAAGGCTCTCTTTGGATAACTTTAGGTATTTCTTTTTTAATGGCCTTTTTAACAACCCTTATATGTTTCCTACTTGCCTATCCCCTTGCTATTGCCCTTTGTAAAATAAATGCAAATAGAAGATTTATTCTAGTTATGATATTTGTTCTTCCTATGTGGATAAACTCACTTCTTAGAATATATTCAGTAAAATTATTATTTAATGATTTTCTTTTAATAGATAGAGGATTCTTTTTATCATTAATAGGTATGGTTTACGATTTTTTCCCTTTCATGCTACTTCCTATTTACACCATACTTAGTCAAATGAATAATAGTTATTTTGAAGCAAGCACCGATTTGGGTGCAAATCCTTACAAAACATTCATGAAAGTTAAACTACCTCTCTCAATTCCTGGTATAGTTAGCGGTGTTTTAATGGTTTTTATGCCTGCAGTATCAACTTTTGCAATCAACGATATTTTAGGCAGTAGCCAATACTGGCTATTTGGAAATGAAATTTATTTCTGGTTCCAAAAAGGCTTATATAATATAGGTTCTGCATTTGCTTTTATTATGCTTGTACTTATATTAATTTCTGTTGCTATATCATCAGCACTTAATAAAATTGTTGACCCTCGCAGTAAATCACTTAAAAGTAGAGGTGAAACATTATGAAAAATACTTTATCTCAAACAATAAACAATGAAAAAATAATGCAAAAACAATCAAAGAGAAACAAAACAAATATTAACAAAATAATATCTATTACCTTTATTTCTCTTATGGCACTAATTGTATATTTACCAACCTTACTATTAATTGTATACTCTTTCACACCTTCTAAAACTATAGGTTCATGGAGTGGTTTTAGTTTTGAATTATATACTCAAATGTTTCAAGATGCAGAAATTATGACAGCCTTACTTAATACTTTAATTGTAGGATTTGTAGCTTCTCTTCTTGCAGGAATTATAGGAGTTATAACAGCAATAGGTATCTATAGCATGAAAAAAACAGGTAGAAGGCTAATAGATGGTATAACACAAATTACTATGGTTAATGCAGATATAGTAACAGCTGCTGCTTTTATGATGTTCTTTATTTTAATTAGATTTATACCTGATGGCTATGCAACTTTAATTCTCGCCCATACAGTTATTTGTACACCATATGTTATTATGTCTGTCTTGCCTAAATTAAGTCAATTAGACCCTAATGTTTATGAAGCAGGATTAGACTTAGGTGCTACCCCATTTAAAACATTATGTAAAGTTATGATACCCCAACTTATGCCAGCAATTTTATCTGGATTTGCCCTTGCTTTTACAATAAGCCTTGATGATTTTACTATTTCCACTTTTGTTAGTTCTTCTGTTGATACAATTCCACAATACTTATATAACAAATTAAAATTTAAAGGTGTTATGCCTGTTTTAAGAGCCTTATCTACTTTAATACTTGTTGTAGCTTTTATAATTTTAATTACAATAAATTTAGTACAAAATAGAAAATCAAAACAAAAAACATTATTTTAAATTTAAAAAATATATTGATACTTTTATTAAACATATTTAAAAATTTTATAAAAATCAATTAAACTTAAAATAATATTTAACACTAAAATATAAAGGAAAAAAATAAATGAACAAACTTATCAAAAAATTTGTAGTTTCTTTTTTAACTCTTTTAATAATCTTTTCAGGTGGCCTATTTTTAGGTGGTTGTAGCCCACGAGATGAAATTTTAAGAATTTATGTACCAGGAGAATATATTGATGACCCTATTATTCATGGTTCTATTGAAGATGAAATACAGGGCTTTGAAAACTGGTATAAAGAAAGAACAGGTAAAAATATAACTGTTGTAAAAAAAGAATTTGATACGAATGAAACAATGTACACAATGATTGCCACTAAAAAACAAGACTTTGATATAATATGCCCTAGCGATTATATGGTAGAGAGATTAAAAAAAGAGGGTTTATTAGTTAAAGTAAATAGTGAAATAATGGCTGAAATAAAACAAAATATACTTGGTGAAAATAACGAAAACCAATCTTTTGTAGACCTCGTTCAAAATTCCTTTGACCCTGAGTTTGAATATACTTGCCCTTATATGTGGGGTACTATGGGAATAATGTACTATTATAATGATGATTTAGATAATAAAGAATTAATTGATTATGCTGATAATCAAAAATCTAGTTGGAAAAGCTTATTTGATGTTAATGAACGCAAAATATATATGAAAGATAGCGAACGAGATAGTTATACAGTAGCCCTATTCAACTATTATTATGAACAACTTAAAGAAGCAAGTACAAATCAAGAAGGTATTCCATTTAGTGATTTTTCAAATGATAATTATCAAACTTTACTTAATAAAATTTTTATTCTAGGTGACAATTTTGATGAAAAAATTGAATATGCAAGAAAAACATTAACTGAACAAAAAAAATATGTTTATGACTATGAAAGTGATGAAGGCAAAGATGATTTGTTAACAAGCAAGGGTTCCCAAGGGTACTATGGAATGTTTTGGTCTTGTGATGCTGGCTATATTATGGCAGACTTTAGTGGTGATGAACCTGTATATAATGAAAATTTTAGATATCTAGTGCCAGAAGAAGGAAGTAATGTTTGGGTTGATAGTTTTTGCATAAGTAAATATGCTGGCAATAAAAGTGCAGCTGAACTATTTATGCTTTATATGACTGATTCGGAAGTTGCTTTTAATTGTATGGATTATACAGGTTGCACAAGTAGTGTTTATCAAGCAACTGTAGATTATTATGATTATCTAATGCCTGAAGATTTAACCGATCTTACTGATGAAGATTATGACACAATATTTTATGAATGCAGTGATGCTTTTAAAAGTAATTATTTAAGTTTAATGTTCCCTCATAAAGATATAGAAATTGGTGACTATTATATCAAAAGTCCACTAGAAAGATGTGGCATAATGCGTGACCTAGGAACAAAGGCAAATGATGACCTACTAAAGATGTGGACAAATTTAAGAAGATATACACCAAATTAAATTTTTAATAATATTTAGTTTCATCTACTAAGCTATTAGCTTTTAAATATTATAGAAAAAGGTAAAAAGGAATATAAATTCAAGTTACTTTGTATTTATATTCTTTTTTTTATTATCAAATAAAAATAATATTTTTTATAAAAATTAACAAAGACACAACAATAAAAATATCATTATTTAAGATAATATTTGACTTAAAAAATCCACTTGTCTAAAAATAAATGGCCATTAATTATATTTGTAAAATAGTTAAGAAGAGTTTATAATATCTATACTTTATTACTTGATTTTTAAATACTTACACAATATTAAGTAAAATAATAATTAAGGGAGATTATCATGGAAATTAAGGTTGAAGGAAAAGCAAATAAGAGTTATAAACCTAATCAAATGAACTTACATTTTGAATTTACAGCAAGTAAACCAAACCAAAATGATGCCATAGAATGCGGATTACAAAGTGTTAGAAAATATGTAGATTTTTTAATAGGATTAAAAATTAAAAAAGATGATATTCAAACCAAAAATATGATAGTTCAACAAGATAAAGAGTATAACGAAACACTTCGTAAATATGAAAATGTTGGCTATAAGTTTATTCAGTCAATTTCTATAAAATTAGATTACGATTTAAATTTAATTGCAAATTTAGTTGCAGAAACAGCAAAATTTTCTACTCCACCAAACTATGAAATAAACTTTGGTTTAAAAAACGAAAATAAAGCAAAAGAAGAAATTTTGGCACTTGCCTATAAGGATGCTGAAATTCAGGCACAAATTATTGCCAAATCAGCAGGCAAACAAATTGATGAATGCGTAAGTGTAAGTTTTGAGCCTTTTCAAGAAAGCATGGTATCTCATACAAACTTTGGAGTAACTCGTGCTATGGCAAAGATGAACAATGCAGTAGAAGATATCAAGGTTACATTTGTTCCAACTGATATTTATGTGGAAAAAACTATACATTGTATTTTTAATACAAAGGCATAGATAAAGGAATTCTACTAAAACATATGTTTTCAGTAAAACTTTAACTTTTAAATAATTATATTTTCATTATTATAAAAATAGTTAATTAATTTAAAAATATAAAAAATATATTTCTAATTAATTTTAAAAAAGATACTTGAAATTAAATTCAAGTATCTTTTTTTTATTTTCAAATAAACTAGATTTAGTTTAATTATATTTATTAATAAATTAATAATTATTATTTATAAAAAAAGCAAGCATCTCCAAAACTAAAAAATCTATATTTTTTTTCAACTGCTGTTTTATATACATTCATAGTATCATTATATCCCGCAAAGGCTGATACCAACATTATAAGTGTACTTTCAGGCAAATGAAAGTTTGTAATTAAACAATCCACAATTTTAAATCTATACGGAGGATAACAAAATAATTTAGTAGAATTTTTACCAGCTATTACTTTTCCATTTTCTGCAGCACTTTCTAAAGTCCTAACACTTGTTGTGCCTACAGCTATTATTCTTCTATTTTCACTTTTTGCTTTATTAATTGTGTCTGCTACTTCTTGACTGACTTCATAATATTCTCTATGCATATCATGGTCTAAAATACTTTCAGTCTTTACTGGTCTAAATGTACCTAATCCTACATGAAGTAGTACAAAACAAATTTCAACACCTTTTTGTTTTATTTTTTCTAGCAATTCATTTGTAAAATGAAGTCCTGCTGTTGGTGCGGCAGTTGACCCTGAAAACTTGCTATATACTGTTTGGTATCTTTCCCCATTTTCTAATTTTTTCTTTATATATGGAGGTAGAGGCATTACTCCTACCTTATCTAAAACTGCCTCAAAAGAACCTGAAAAAATAAACTCAACATTTTTGCCACCTATGTCATTATCTTCTAAAATTTTACAACTAAGTTCATCATTAAACTTAACTATGCTTCCCTCTTTTAATCTTTTAGCAGGTTTAGCAAGACAAGACCATACTGTATTATTTAGACGTCTAATTAAAAAGATTTCAACTTTTGCTCCAGTACTTTCTTTTGTTCCTAAAAGTCTACAAGGAATTACCCTTGTATTATTAAGAACCAAAACATCGCCCTTTTTTAAATAATCTAAAATATCATAAAAATGTTTATGCTCAATTTCTTTTGTATCTAAATTGTATGCAAGAAGTTTTGAACTATCTCGAGGCTCTACTGGACATTGAGCAATAAGTTCCTCTGGTAAATTATAAAAATATGTGCTTTTTTTAGTGAAATCAATATCATTCATTATTTTCATCCATTTTGTTAAGTTCATTAATTTTCTTTTCGTCTAGTTTTACTCCTAAATGTTCATATGCTCTTGGTAAAGCTATTCTACCTCTAGGAGTTCTAGTTATAAAACCAAGTCTTATAAGATATGGTTCATAAACATCTTCTACAGTAGTTACTTCCTCCCCTGTAGCTGTTGCAAGAGTTTCTAACCCCACAGGGCCACCACCAAAAGTTTTTATAATACATTCAAGCAATTTTCTATCAGTATAATCTAACCCCTTATCATCAATATCCATAAGTTTTAAGGCTTCACGACTTGCCAATAAATCTACTACTCCATTAGTTTTTACATCTGCATAATCTCTTACTCGTTTTAATAATCTATTTGCAATTCTAGGGGTTCCCCTACTTCTCATAGCAATTTCTTCAACAGCTTCAGGCAAAATATTTACATTTAAAATACTTGCACTTCTAGAAATTATCTTTGATAAATCTTCAACATTATACATTTCTAGTCTTTGAATAATTCCAAATCTATCTCTTAAAGGCGAAGATATATTACCAGCCTTAGTAGTTGCTCCTATCAAAGTAAAAGGTTGTAATTTTAATCTCATATTTCTAGCACTAGGACCTTTACCTACAATAAAGTCTAATGAAAAATCTTCCATTGCAGGATAAAGAATTTCTTCTACTGAGTGATTTAATCTATGAATTTCATCAATAAATAAAACATCATTCTTTTGTAAATTTGTTAAAATAGCAGCAAGGTCAGCAGCATGTTCAATAGCAGGTCCACTTGTAATTTTTAACTGAGAGCCCAACTCTATAGCAACAATATGAGAAAGTGTAGTTTTCCCTAAACCAGGAGGACCATATAAAAGAACATGGTCTAAAGGTTCTTTTCTATTTTTTGCAGCTTCAATAAAAATGTTTAAACTCTCTTTTACCTTATTCTGACCAACATAGTCTTTTAATTTATTCGGTCTTAGTGAAATTTCCATATCAGCTTCACTTAAGTTCTTTGTACTTTTTATATATTCGTTCATCTCTTAACCTTTTAAGTTTATTAAATTTACTTTAAGATTTATAAAATAATATTTAAGTAATTTTTAATATAATTCAACTTCATTTAAATAATTATATAAAAATTTACTTCTTCATTAAAAATAGTGATTTTGAAATTATATCCTCAGCACTATCACCTTGTTTGTAACTTTCTCTAGCAAGTTTTAAAGCTTCCATTTTTGTTAAGCCTAAACTTACCAATACTTCACATGCATCTTCCATTTCATTATTTTCTAATTTTATATCTCCTAAAACTTCAAGAGGTAGCACATTTACTTTATCTTTGAGTTCAACTAATAATCGTTCTGCAGTTTTTTTACCCACTCCCTTTACTGAAGATAAAGCACTTAAATCTTGTTTTGCAATAACTTTGCATAAATCATCAGGTTTTATATTTGATAGTATTGCCATAGCTCCCTTGGGTCCTACACCACTAACACTAATAAGCTTTAAAAATATATCTTTTTCATTTTTATCACAAAAGCCATATAAAGAAACTCCATCTTCTTTTTGATGATAAAATATATATACTTTAACCTCTCCATCTGCATGTTCTAATGTTCTTAATGTATAATTGGAAGCAAAAATTTCATAGCCAATATTATTATTTTCCAATACAAAAAGTCCATCTGACATATCTGTAACTTTACCTATAATGTAATTATACATAAATTAAACTCTCTTTTAATTTTTAATACTTAAATATATAAAATTAATTAATTTTTTATAGAATAGTCAAAATTAAACTAAAATATAAATCAACTTAAGAATATTTTTATAATAAATATCTATTAATTTTTTTAATCTCTAAATTCTATTGTCAACAATGCTACCATTTGTTTGTAAATGAGTTATAGCCACTGCAACAGCATCTGCTGCATCATCTGGTTTAGGAACTTTATCAAGTCCTAAAATACTTTTAACCATAAACTGAATTTGTTTTTTTTCTGCTCTACCATTACCTGTTAATGCCTGCTTTATTTGTAAAGGAGTATATTCAAACATTTCTCCCATATGTTGAATACCAGCAAGAACTATAACTCCTCTAGCTTCTGCTACAGGTATAACCGTTTTTTGATTTTTAAAAAAGAACAATTCTTCCAATGCAATAGCATCAGGTTTATAAGTTTCTATTAAGTCGCACATACCTTTATAGATTATAGCAAGACGAGTAGAAAAACTTTCGTCTTTAGTGGTTGATATAACACCATAATCAACAATTTTATAATTAGAGCCTTCCTGGTCCACGATTCCAAAACCAACAAGAGCAAAACCAGGGTCAATACCTAAAACTCGCATTTTATTTTAAACCTTTTGTGCAATAAATATATTTAAAATGATACTTACATAATTTGAAAAAGTCAAGTTAAAAGATAATCAAAACCTTGCTAATATAATTTTATTTCTAATCAATAATAAAAGCCACCTAAAAATTGGTGACCTTTAAATATTAAAAACTAATTTCCTTTTAAAGCATTTTCATTCTGATTAATTAATTTTTCTATACCTTTTTCTTTTATTTCCTTTACAGGAACAACCATTAACGCATTATCAGAATCATGCAATTCATACTTAATATAATCCATTGGACCTAATTCCTCAAGTTTGCTTACAGCATTTTTATCTAATGTCATAACTTGAAAAAATCTAGTATAAGAAAATTCAATTTTTTTTTCTAAAATATCCATAGGAAACATTTCAGGCAAACATATAATACCACCTATAACATCAGTTTCTGTAGAATATGGCTTTCCATCTTCACTATTAAATAAATAAACTTGCCCTATATGAATACCTATATTATTCTCTACAATTTGATAAGCAATGTCAAGAAGCAATCTAGGAGCCCAAAAATATTCTTTTTTACCAAAAATAGGTTTCCAAGTTAAAGGTAAAACCATGCTTAACTCTACTCTTGCACAATACTTAGGAAAACAATACTGACTTAAACCTACAGTTGTAATAGTGTAATAAGGAAATTCTTCAGTAGGTCCAAAAATTGCAACATCAATAGGAAAAAGGTCACTCATAAATTCTTGAGATTTAATATAATCAAAACTCGTTAGTTTAAAGCCCATTACATTAATATAATGATTTACAACCTCAACTTGTCTCTCAGTTAATACTTCACTAAAGAAAGGTTCGTCCATTTTTGCCCTCCTTAAAATCTTATGATAATATCATATTATATCCATAAATATTTGTCAAACAAAGTTAAGAAGCAAAAAAACTTTTTTAATCATAATCCTTGCGGTCTAGAATGTTTTGTATAATCATTTTTTTAAGATTATTTGGCAATTTATTTAAGTCAATATTTTCTTGCTCTAACGTTAGAGAATCATTGTTTTCATTCATTTTTGAAGCATAAGATAATTCATTTTCACTTAAATTAAATGCAGGCATTCCAAACTGATTGGAAGATTTTCTTGCATATTTTGTATTTGTTTGCATTACTTCTCCACCCGCATAATTAACAAATGGCTGTTGATTATTAACTAAATGTGTAGTATTAATATTATTATTTGTAATATTATTAAAATTATTTTTTGAATTATTATAATTGTTTACAATAGAACTATTGCTTTTAGCCCCCGTGGGAATATTTCCCCTACCATAATTAGTAAAACCATTTTCAGGATTTTTAAAAAATGAATCATCTACTTTATCAACAGTATTAAAAGAATTACCATTATAACTAACACCTTTTTGCTTAATGGCTTCTTGATTTTCAGGCAAATCTAAAAAGTTTTTAATATCATCAAATTGTTTTTTTACATCTCTTTTTAAAGGGTTAAAGTTATTTTCTTTATTAACATTAAAGGAAATAAAATCATCATTACTATTTTTTACTTTTCTTTTTTGATTTTGATTTGCAGTTTGAGTATTTTGATTATTACTTTGATTTTGCATTGATTGTCTAGAGCCATACTTAAAGTCTATTGCTTTTTGAGGGGAACTTTCAATTTGTTCAGGTCTTTTTTTCATTTCAAGTAATTTAATATCCCTTTCTTCAGCTTCCTTATTTGGCGGAAGCAAAATGGGTCTTATTTGTTCAACAGCCTTACTTGGCTTTAATTTAGTTGAATTTTCTTTTTCATTACTTTTTGATTTACTTGAATTATTGTTGTTAGTAGATTTTTGTTTACTATCACTTTGCTTAGATTTATTATCATTATAAGTAATTTGTTTTACATCATTACTTTCTTCCTTATTTTTTTCTTTCTCTTTTTGGTTAGAACTTTTTTCTTTATTTCTATTATTATAACTTTCATTTCTTTTAATTAATTTATCATCAACTTTCAAAATGAAAGCTTTAAATTTATTCCAATTTTTAATGAGAAGATAAAGTAAAAGAGAAAAAACAAAAACGATACAAGATATAATTATTAAAGCATTAATACTCATCTTTTGTTTTCCTCCTTTAATAAAAAATTAGTAATTAAATAAATTTTTTTGTAAAATTGATTAATCCTTTTTACAAATGGTTTGCATTAAAAATAACTAATTATTAGTTGAATTATTAGAACTGGTTTTTGCTATTGCTTTACGCATATTAGTATCTGCTATAATATTTTGTAATTTATAATAGTCCATTAGTGACATATCACCTTGTTCAAAAACTTTAACTATTTTTTTAGGAACTTCTGCTTCAGCTTTTAGTTTTTCAACATTAATTTCTTGTGCCTTTAACCTCATATTTTGCTCTTTCAAAAAAGCATCTACTTTAAGTTGTTCAGCCCTTGCATTAACAATCCTTTCTTCCAAAGTTAATTCATCCAATTTTAATTTTGCACCTATATTATTACCTAGTTTAATATCAACCAAGTCAAGAGAAATAATAGTATAAGCACTTTCATTATCTTCATATTTTGCAAGAACATTTTTTGACACTAATTCTGGATTTTCTAATACTTCTCTATGGTCTTTTATAGCACCTATTACAGCAACAATTCCTTCAGTTATTTTTGATAAAATTGTTTCTTCACCTGTTCCACCAACAATCTTGTATAAACTAGGTTTTATTGTTATATTTGCCTTTACCTTAATTTCTATAGCATCTTTAGTTATAGCAGTAATTTCTTCAGTACTTATTACTTTAGGAATAATACAACTCTTAACCGTTTCTACAGTGTCTAAGCCTGCTAAATCAATAACTTTGGCTAAGTCAACAGATAAGTCGATATTTGCATTTTGTGCAGTTATAAGGGCATTTACGACATTATTTATGCTACCACCCGATAATAAATGAGTTTCTAATTCATTTAAATTAATATTTAAATTTGCTTTTTTAATAGATATATAACTATCGGTTATATCATCTAAATTATATTTTCTTTGTTTTAAATTTGCAAGCCTTATCATAGAAATATAAGCACCACTTGTTAGCATTTTAAACCATAATTTTAAAGGAACAAAAATACAAATTAGTACAATAAAAACTACTAACAAAACTAAAAATATTACTAAAAAAACTATACCAGCTGTACTCATTGCTCCTAGTAAATTTATCACTTGTAATATGCTTCCTTTAATTAAAATTTTAGATAGATTATTATAACATATAAACTAAAAAAAATAAACCCCTTATTTTTTACAAGAGGATTATTTTTATTTTAATTTAGGCCTTTAATTATTACCTTGTTAACATATTTCAAAGCTTCTTTTTTTGCCTTGAAAAATTCATTTTCATCCAATGGTTTTAAGTTATATTTAGAGTTATAATCAGACAAATTTTTGATAGTATTAGTATTCTTAATTATACTACATAATTTAATTTCTTCTATTTTTTCTTTTTTATAACCTTCTAAATAATCTTGCCCCATAACGGATTCCGGAATTTCATATTTTTGAATTGAATAACTTTTTGCACCTAAAATTCCCTTTGCTATTTTTGCAATATCCGAAACAGTTAAATCAGGAGAAAAAGTTGTTCTAAATTCATAGTCAATACAATTTTGCTTTAATAATTCAATACTACTTTTTATATCATCTAATTTTTTTGTAGAAGTAATTAACGAATAGTTTTCAAGAGGAGCTTTAATATCCATTGCCACATAATCTATGTATTTATTATCTATTAACTTTTTTAATAATTTATAATTTGTACCATTTGTATCTAGTTTAACTAAATATCCTAACTTTTTAATTTTGATTATGAAATCTTCTAAATCAGATTGTAATGTAGGTTCTCCTCCGCTTATAACAACCCCATCTAAAAAAGTTTTATGTTCTTTAAGAAAATTAAATATTTCTTGTTCATCTAATTTTTTACAATCATTATGTAATAAATGCTTATTATGACAATACCAACAATTCATATTACAACCTATTGTAAAAATAACACATGATATTTTTTGAGGATAATCTACAAACGAATTTTTTACTATTCCCCCTATGTTCAATTGTTTTCCTTCCTTTTAAAAATATAGAACATTTTAATTCTTTTTTTATATAGTAAAATCAAAACTAATTTACTATTATAAAATAAAAATATTAATTTAAAAAAATTAATATTTTATTTACTAAATAGATAGTTATAATTTTAAATAAACCTTAGAAAATTATTTATTTGTTTAAAATTATTATATAACTTATTTACAATCTTCTGATACTACAAATTTTTTTCTTATTTGATATTCATCATATTTACTATCATTATAATCTTGAACAGGTCTAAGATAGCCAACAACTCTTGACCAAACTTCAGTTTTTTTGTTACATTTTGGGCAAGTAAAATGTTCTCCAGTAATATAACCATGCTCATTACAAACACTAAAAGTTGGGGTGATGGAAAGATAAGGCATTTTTGAGGTAGAAAAAATCTTCCTTATTAAAGACTTACAAACTTCTTTATCTTCTATTCTCTCACCTAAATAAAGATGTAAAACAGTTCCCCCAGTATATAATGATTGTAATTCATCTTGAAGTTTTACCACTTTAAATATGTCATCAGTATATTCAACAGGTATTTGAGTAGAATTAGTATAACTAACTGCATTTTTCCCTGCTGTAATTATTTTAGGATACAAAATTTTATCTATTTTAGCAAGTCTTGCACTTGTTCCCTCTGCAGGAGTTGCTTCAAGATTATATTGATTACCAGTTTCCTTTTGATATTCAATCATTTTTTCTCTTAAATAATGCATAACTTTTATAGCAAAGTTTAAGCCTTCTTCTGTAGTAATATCTTTATTCATAAAGTTTAATAAACTTTCATTCATTCCTATAATTCCGATAGTATTAAAGTGGTTAGACCAATACCCACCAGATTTTTGTTTTACTTGTCTAAGATAATATGCAGAATAAGGATACAACCCTTTTTCTGTTTGATTTTCAATAACTTTGCGTTTAATTTCTAATGATTTTTTTGCAATGTCAGAATATTTACTTAGCAAGGAAAAATACTCATTTTCATCTTTTGCTAAATACCCAATTCTAGCAAGATTAAGGGTAACAACACCAATTGAACCTGTTAATGGATTTGAGCCAAAAAGACCACCTCCACGCTTTCTAAGTTCCGTAACATCAAGTCGCAAACGACAACACATAGATATTGCATCTTCAGGTGATAAATCAGAATTTACATAATTAGCAAAATATGGTACTCCGTATTTACATGTTATTTCCATTAAACTATCAACAACATCACTATCCCAGTTAAAATCTTTAGTTATGTTTATTGTTGGAATAGGGAAAGTAAATACTCTACCATTACTATCACCTTCTAACATAACTTCACACAAAGCCTTGTTAAAAATGTCCATTTCTTCTTGATATTCACCATAAGTAGAATCTTGCATTTCTCCACCAACAATAATAGGTTGGTCTTTTAAAGTTTTAGGACATTTTATATCTAAAGTAACATTAGAAAAAGGACATTGAAAACCAACACGAGTTGGAACATTCATATTAAAAATAAATTCTTGTAAAGCTTGTTTTACTTGTTTATAAGATAAATTATCAAGTTTTATAAATGGAGCACAGTAAGTATCAAAACTACTCCAAGCCTGAGCTCCTGCTGTTTCACATTGAGTAGTATAAGTTGCATTTACTATTTGTCCTAAAAATGACCTAAAATGTTTTGGAGGTTTACTAGACACTTTATCAGGAACGCCTGTGTAACCATCTGTTAATATTTGCCTTAAATCCCAACCTACACAGTATGAACCAAAAAAGCCTAAATCGTGAATATGAATTGCTCCGCTTTCATGTGCCTGACGAATTTCTTCAGGATAAATTTGATTAAGCCAATAATTTTTTGTAAAGGCTTCTCTAACATAATTATTAAGTCCAGCTACACTTCTACCTGCATTAGAATTTTCTTTAACGGACCAATCGCTATTATCTAAATATTTTGTAAATAAATCTATAGTTTCCCCAGTAAGTGCATTTAACTTTCTTTCACTAGACCTTTTTTCACGATAAATAATATAAGCCTTTGCAACTTGTGCATGACGATTTTCTATTAAAACTTTTTCCACCAAATCCTGTATTTCCTCTACTGCTGGTATTTCAGTTTTAAATTTTTTATCTATTTCTTTTTCTACAAGAATTGCTAAATCTTCTGCTTCTTTTTTGTTATTTCCACCACAAGCAACTGCTGCCTTAAAAATGGCATCAGCGATTTTTGACCTATCATAATCTTGTAAAATTCCATCTCTTTTTTTTACTTGCTTAATCATTTAAAAACTCCAAATATAAAAATGCTTTTATTTAATTAAGTGATTATATTTTTAAATTTAATATTATATTTTCATAATCTTTTTTTATAAAAAAATCTTAAACATAAAATATAAATAATTTAAAAATCAAATACTTTTAGTTTGGTAATATTAATTTTAATAATCTTCAATTACCTATTCAACTTTAACATTAGCAAGTAGTAGTGTCAATGTTTTATCTTCAAAAATAGCATATAAAAAGATATCTTTGTGCATATGCACAAAGATAAAAATCAATTTATTCTTTACTCTTTTATTATAAATATTCCAACTAAAATATTAACAAGATTTCATATAAAAAATTTTTTTTAATTCATTTATTTTTTTAAACTTTTGTTACTTTTTTTCTTTATTTAATTTTATTTTTTCTTCTAATTTTTTTAGTTTTTCAAATTGTTTTTTGCCATTTGCAATCAAAGGCAAAATAAAAATAGAAAAAGATAAGGTAACTATTGTAATAACTATATGCCAATGTTTTATATAAAAATTATCAAAATTTTCATATTCCAAGTAAACCCCATAAGATATGCCGTTATTATTAATTTCAGCAAAAAACATTATACTATTATTTACATCAGTACGCAAAGTTTTAGTAAATCCTGTAACGGTATTTAAAGCATTAATAGTTTCATCTGCTGGATGCCCATAAGCATTATCCTTTCCACAACTTATAACCGCTAAATGAGGTTTAATTTTTTCTAAAAACTCTATAGATGTAGAAGATTTACTACCATGATGTCCTACTTTTAAAATTGTTATTTTAAATAAATTTTTATTTATTGCAGTTTCATATTCTTTTAAAAATTGTTTTTCTAATTTATTATCCACATCTCCCATAAACAAAGCTTGTTGAAACGATAAATTACACCAAATTATAGGACTATAATTATTATCATCTTCATAATAATCTTCAAAGGGCGATAAAAAATTTATAGAAAAACTTTTTGTTTCATTTTCTATAACAAGACCTTTTTCATTGTAGTTTATATTTTCTTCTTTAATCTTTGTATGAATTTTTGCACAAATATTATTCCAAGTTAAATCATCAAATACTTTATATGCAGAATTTACTGCAAGATTATTAATAAGTTCATAATTAGAATATACTTTTGGAATATAAACACTATTAACTTCAAAATGTTCAAGAATCTTTTCAGCATTCCCAACATGGTCATTATCAGTATGAGTTAAAATTAAATAATCTATTTTCTTAGGTATTTTCAAAAATTCAAAATAAGTATTTATCTTATTCCATTTGTCTTTTGCCCCGGTATCAATCATGGCAATTTCACCATTTGGTAACTGAATAACAGAACAATCTCCTTGCCCTACATCAATAAAATGAATTTTGCTTTGTTTAGGCTCTAAAACTGAACTAGCAAAATAATCAAAATTTATCAAACTTTCTATACTACTTGCAAAGAAAAGTGAAACTAAACATATTAAGGAAATTATTAAAAAAGTTACTACCCTTACAATAAACCATTTTTTAATTTTTACTAGTTGTTTTTTATCACTTTCATTTTTAGATAAAATCTTATTTAAATCAACTTGATTATCAATTTTAGTTTCTTTTGTTTTTAACTTCATTTCTTTTCTTTTAATTTAAAAACTATGCACCATTTGATAACTTTTAAATTATAAGTGGTTTACGGTTTTCTCTATCTTTATATTTTTTTCTATAAGCAGATTTGGGCTTTTTAGATATGATCTCTAAAATTGCAGGAATTTTTTCTAAAGCAGCTTTGTAACCTTCTGCATACATTTCATCTATCTCATCTAACTTTTTAGCACTATATTTAGCCATTTTAGGTTGAATAACAATGTCTGCATCAGAATATCCCTTGATGCAATTACTTTTACCCATAATACCTATTGTTGCTTTTAATACATCTAAAACTTTTATTGAAGTAGTGCCACCACCACGAGTTGAATTAACATCAATTGCAATAACATAATCACAACCAAAATATCTAGGAACATCAGAAGGAATATTATTTTGCAAGCCACCATCTATTAAATGCATAGTACCAAATTCAACAGGAACAAAAACACCTGGAATAGCACAACTACCTGCACATGCTTTTGATAACTCACCCTTAGTAATTATAACTTCATTTCCAGAAATTAAATCAACAGCAATAGCAGCAAAAGGCTTTTTAAGATTTTCAACTCTAGCATTTTCTCCCATAACTTCTTTAATTAGTTCCTGAATACCATCAGTTTTAGAGGGCATAAAAAATTTACCAGTTTTAATATCTTTTAACCTTACCGATTTAACAATTTTAAGCATTTCATTTGCAGTTCTACCACTTGCATATAAAGCACCAACTAATGAACCTGCACTAGTACCTGCTATAAAATCAAATTTTATATTATTTTCTTCAAATGCCCTAATTGCTCCTATGTGAGCAATTCCCCTACTTGACCCTCCACCTAAAGCAAGGCCAACTTTAACACTTTTATTTTGTTCAGGCAACACATTCTTTTGTTTAAAAAACCCCATATTCATACATCTCTACTCTCTGATATTTTAAACTTAGTTTAAGTATCTTATTCGTTTTTATTAAAGTATGATAACACGCATAAAAATTTTTTTCAATTATTTTTATAAAAAAAAGATTGACACTTAAAAAATATCAATCTTTTTTATATTTTTTACTTACTTTTTACCGCTTGTACTTGTAGTACTACTTGATTTTCCGTTAAAACTTGTAGTGCTAGTATTATCAGAAATCTTTGTGTTTGTAGTTTCCTCAACAGATACTACTCTTTCATAATTTCCATGTTCTTCAATTTCTTTTAATTGAGCCTCAAGTGCGGCAATATCTTCTTTAAGTTGATTATTATTTCTGCTTAAGAAGTTATTAGCTCTTTCAAGTATAGGGTATCTATCTTTATTCTTCATCATAACTTCTTCACAATGTTGAACTGATAATCTTAAACCTTCAAGAAGGTCTAATTCTTCAGATAATTTTTTAGCCTTTTCTTCATCAATATCAACATAATTATTAACACCATATAAAACAACTTTTTGTTTTGCAACAATAGCTTCTTTTCTTCTTAACTTTTTCTTGTCATTTTCAAGAGTCATGTTAACTCTTCTTAAAGGAGCATATTCACGATAGTTAGCAGAAAGTTCTTTTTCATTTTCTTTCAATCTTTGTTTTAATACTTCTAACCTACTTTCAAGTTCCTCTTTCTTAGAAATGCTAACCTTAACAACTTTAACTCTATTTTGTAATTCACTCTTTTGTCTTGTTTCAGAAGCAAGTTGAATTTCAAGTTGTTTAATTGTATCTTTATCATATTGAATTTGATTTTGTAAAGCTTCAATTTGATCTTCAAGTTGAGTTTGTCTTGCGGTTAATTTTTGATTAATATCAGTTTGTTTATTATAGTATTTCTCTTCAAGTTCTTTTTGTTTTTCTGCTAATTGTTCATCAAGTTCTTTTTGTCTATTTTCTAATTGGTCATCTAACTCTTGTTGTTTTTCAGCAAGTTGTTCTTCAAGTTCTTTTTGTCTTTCAACTAACTTTTCATCGTAATCTTTTTGTCTATTATTAAGAATATCATTAAGTTCTTTTTGTTTTTCATCAATCTCTCTTTGTTTTAATGCTAATTGTTCATCATATTCTTTTTCACGATCAGCTAAGAAATCATTTAATTGTTTTTGTCTATCTTCATAAAGTTGTTGACGATTTTCAAGTTCTTCAAGTTCTCTTTGTTTTTGAGCTAATTGCTCATCATATTCTCTCTGACGATTTGCTAATTGTTCATCAAGTTCTTTTTGGCGATTTTCTAAATCTTCTAACTCTTTTTGTTTTTGTGCTAGTTGTTCATCATACTCTTTTTGTCTATTTTCAAGTTGTTCATCATATTCTTTCTGACTACTTGCTAATCTATTATCTAACTCTTGTTGACGATTTGCTAATTCTTCAAGTTCTTTTTGCTTTGCAGCTAATTGTTCATCATATTCTTTTTGTCTATTCTCAAGTTCTTCGCTATATTCTTTTTGGCGATTTGCCAATTCTTCATCATATTCTCTCTGACGATTTGCAAGTTGCTCATCAAGTTCTTTTTGTCTATTTTCAAGTTCTTCTAATTCTTGTTGTTTTTGTGCAAGTTGTTCATCATGCTCTTTTTGTCTTGCGGCTAACTCTTCATCATACTCTTTTTGGCGATTAGCTAATTGTTCATCTAATTCCTGTTGACGATTTGCTAGTTCTTCAAGTTCTTGTTGTTTTTGTGCTAATTGTTCATCATATTCTTGTTGACGGTTAGTTAATTCTTCAAGTTCTTGTTCTTTTAAAGACAATTTTTCATCATATTCTTTTTGTCTATTCTCAAGTTCTTCACTATATTCTTTTTGACGACTTGCAAGTTGAGCTTCATATTCTCTTTGTCTTGCTTCTAATTGTTCATTTAGTTCTTTTTGTCTTGCAGCAAGTTGTTCATCATATTCTTGTTGACGTCTAGCAAGTTGCTCATCATATTCTTTTTGTCTTGCTTCTAACTGAGCATTATATTCTTTTTGACGAGCATTTAATTGATCTTCATACTCTTTTTGTCTTGCTTCTAATTGTTCATCATATTCTTGTTGGAAACATTCAAGTTGTTCTTCAAATTCTCTTTGTTTATCATCAATTTCTCTTTGTTTTGCATTCAATTGTCTATCAAGTTCTCTTTGTTTTTGTTCAAGTTCTCTTGATAATTTTTCATCAAATTCGCCTTCTTGTTCAGCAAGTCTATCTTCTAAATCTTTTTGATCTTGTAAAAGTCTATCATATTCTCTTTGTTTATTAGCAATTTCTTTCTCGTATGCTCTTTGCTTATCAGCAATTTCTCTATCATGGGCTCTTTGTTTATCATCTAATTCTTTTTCATAAGCTCTTTGCTTATCATCTATTTCTCTTTCATAAGCACGTTGTTTGTTTTCTATTTCTCTATCATATTGTTTCTTTTTATTTTCAATTTCTCTTTCATATTCTTGTTGTCTTCTAGCAAGAGCATTCTTTTCAGCTTGTGCTCTTTGAGCTTCTTGTTGAGCCCTAGCGGCATCTTGTTGTGCTCTTAAAGTATCTTGTTGAGATTTGAAAGAATCTTGATTTTTGCTTAATTCTGCAAGAGTTTGTTTTGAAACTTCAAGAATAATTTTATCAATATCTTCTTCAGGTTCTTGAGGTTTAACTGCTTGTTGAGGTTGAACTTGTCTTTGTTGAGGTTGAGGTTGTTGTGGTGGAGGGGTAACAATAGCCTGTTGTTGTCTTTGGTCTACAAGATTTTGCCTATTTGCATTTTGACGAGCCATTGCCTCTTCTCTACTTGCTTGATCATAATCAACAGTCTTTGCTTGATTATCTTCATAATCTTCTTTTTGTCTAGAATTATCCTCATTATATGTGAGTTGTTCTCTTTGTTCTTTTTTCTTATTTTTACTTTTTCTGTTTTCTTCCTCTTCCTCATGAGGCTTATTTAATAAAACAGGTCTTTTCTTTTTACCGTTATCTTCTTCCTCATCATCGTCATCATCACGGCGTTTTTTCTTACTAGAATTATTATCGTTTACAGTTCCTCTTCTAAAAAATATACCATTTGTACTATCAATAATTGAAATAAATAAATCAGATAAAAAAACAATTACAAATGTAGCAAGAAAAACTATACCAATAATGCATAAAACATTTAAAAAAGTTTGTAACATATTCTACTTTTCCCCCATAAATACAAATCAACTGCACATTACTTTTATATTAGTGAAATTTTAACATACACACAAATATATGTCAATATTTATTATAAATTTAGGCAAATTAACTAAATAATTAAAATAATAAGTAATTAATAAAATTAAATGTTATTTATTTTAAAACTCAATTTTAACTAAATTTCATAGAAATTATCATCATTAAAATTTGGAGTATATTTACAAGATGCACTATCTATATCTTGTAAAAAACCATTTTTAAAACCCATTTTTTTAATATGACTAACCACTTTTTTATATTCAAGCGGTTTTAATTTTGTGTTGAGTTCTAGATAATCACAAGCTTTATAAAATGGCACAAATTGACTCATAACACTAATAAAAATTTGGTTTCCAAATTGATTAAAAATTTCATCAAAAATTTTTATACTATCATTATACATATTAGGTAAAACAAGATGTCTTATAATAATTCCTTTTTTCATTACTCCATTTTCTATTTTATCTTCTGGTATTAATCTTCTTGCAGTTTTTATGGCTTCTAAGCAAACTGAAAAATAATCAGAAGCCTTCGAATATAGTTTTGACTTTTCACTATCAAAATATTTAAAATCAAATAAAAATATATCTACATAATCACTTAATTTTTTTAAAGTCTCGCTATCATCATATCCACTAGTATTCCACACAATGGGTAAATTTGGTTTATATATTTTTAACGCAGTTAAAATTTCATTGCTATAATGAGTAGGTGTAACAAGATTAATATTTTCTACATCACTTTGCTCTAATTTTTTAAATATTTCAGCTAATTCATTGCACGAAAAATCTCTCCCACCTCCTAAGTGAGAAATTTGATAATTTTGACAATAACAACATTTTAAATTACAATGTGAAAAAAAAATTGCCCCACAACCTCTTTTACCACTAATAATAGGTTCTTCCCACTCATGCCTCATTATTTTTGCAATACGAATTTTTCCGCCTAACTTTCCACAAAGACCTTTATATTTGTCAATATCAATATTACACTTTCTAGGGCAAATGTTACATATCATTTTATATCCTCTAGTACAAATAAAATAATAATCAATAATATAATAGACTAATTTTAAATTAACTTTAATACAAACTTAATAAAGTCTATTTTTTATAATTTAAAAACAAATTAAATATTAATAAGGTCTATCCTCATTACTTACAAAACAATAAGCAACAGCACTAGGTCCAACATGAGCCCCAATAATAGGGCCCATAATACGAATTTCGGGTTCAATATTATATTTATCTAAAAATGCTTTTTGTAATTTTTTTGCACCCTCTAAATTTCCTGTATGAACAATACTTATAAATGGAAATTCTTTATTTAATGTGAATTTAGAAAAATCATTAACAATAGAATTAAAGGCTTTATTAGCACCAATTTCTTTTCTAACTATTTGAAGTTTACCTTCTTTGTTAAATTCTATAATAGGTTTAACCTGCAAAAAGGAGCCTATGTTTGCTGAAGCTTGGCTTATTCTACCTCCACGTGCAAGAAACTTTAAATCATTTACTAATATAAAATGTTGTAAATTATGCTTTATCTTATTTAGAGTGTCTACAGTTTCCTCAAGAGTTTTACCATTATCTCGCATTTTAACAGCACTCTTTACAAGCATACCTTCCCCAGCTGTAGTACTACAAGCCTCTAAGGCTATATAATCAATATCAGGATAATCCTTCTTAACAATATCAATAGCACTATTAGCATTATCTACTGTTGGACTTAACCCATACCCCTGTGAAATATGAATTGCTTTTTTAATTCCTTTTTTTGCCATTTCGGTAAATAAATCTACATGGGCTTGAACATTTAATATAGATGTTTTTGCAAGATAACCATTTTTTAATTTATTATAGAAATCTTCATATTGACTAATATCTTTATAATTATCAACTTCTTCAACTAATTCATCATCTTTAGAAATTGTATAAACTAAAGGAGCAACATAAACCTCTAAATTTTTAATTTCATCAAAATATAAATCACAAGTACTATCACTTGATACTTCAAAATTCCTCATTTCCTATAATCTCCTAACTTTTTTCTAAAACGTAAATTAATAAAAAAAATATTAAAATTTAAAATCTATTTTTATATTTTAGTAAGTTTAACACAATTTTAAGTCAATAACAATCATTCTTCAAATGTTTTAAATTTAATATATAAAAAAATAAAATAGATATTAAAAAAAATCTAAAAATATTAAAAGTATTTAAAAAATAATAAATTAATAATTTTTATTTACTTTTTTTTTAATATAATGTAAAATAATCACATAATTTAGAAAAAAGCACTTTACCTATTATAAAATATTCCATTTATCAAAAATACTAAATTGCCTTTTTTTAATTAGAATTTATAAAGGAGGATATAGTATGGCTGATAAAACAATAGTTTGCAAAGATTGTGGAAAAGAGTTTGTTTTTACTGAAGGCGAACAAGAATTCTACAAAGAAAAAGGTTTTACTAATGAACCTGTTCGTTGTGCAGAATGCAGAAGAGCAAATAAAGAAAGAAGAAATGCACAAAATAATCAAAACTCTAATAACTAATTATTTAATGAGTTTATTTATTTGCAAAAAAGTTTTAAAAAATAGACAATTTTAAGATTGTCTATTTTTATTAGTCAAAATAATTTATTTAAAGATGTCTTTCATTGCATTAACTAAAATAGTTAATTAAATGTTTAAACATAAAGAATAATATTTTTATAACTATACATACTATTTATATGAATAAAAATTTTAAAAGTAAAACAGACCCACAAGGTTCTTATACAGGAACTTGTGAAAACGAATTTGAAAAACCAATACAAGATGCAGATGATTTATAAAATTAGCTTTAAAAGATTATTATTAAAACAATCCTTCAATTTTATAATTACAATCAATAGTCATTTTTGCACCAGCTGGGGTTTTAGGTAATCCTGGCATTAAAAGCATGTTTCCTGCAATAGCAACAATAAATTTAGCTCCATTTCTTAATTGGAGTTCTTTTATTGTTATTTCAAAATTTTGTGGTCTACCCAATAATTTAGCATTATCACTTAAAGAATATTGAGTTTTTGCAATAATTATAGGTAATTTATCAAAACCTAAGTTTTCTATATCATTAATGTCTTTCAAAGCTTTTCCAGTAAAAATAACACCACTTGCTCCGTATATTTTGGTTGCTATAGCATTAATTTTATTATTAATGGTATCCTTTTCATCATAACAAAAATTAAATTTACTATTATCACTTTCACATAGTTCTATAATATCTTGTGCTAAATCTATGGCTCCTTTCCCACCTTTCCCCCAAACATCACAGGTCTGAACTTTAACACCTAATTTTTTAACTTCATCCTTTACAATATCTATTTCTTTATCTGTATCAGTTGTGTATCTATTAATTGCAACCATAACAGGTAAATCATAAACATTTTTAATGTTTTCTATATGCTTTATTAAGTTTGGTATGCCCCTAATTAATAATTCAATGTTTTCTTCTTGCAAAGTATCTTTTTCTGCACCGCCATGAAGTTTTAGTGCTTTAATAGTTGCTACAATACATACAGCATTAGGTTTTATTCCTGCAACTCTACATTTAGTATCTAAAAATTTTTCAGCACCAAGGTCGGCACCAAAGCCAGCTTCCGTAACAACGTAGTCTGCATAAGTTAATGCTAGTTTAGTTGCAATAATTGAATTGCAACCATGTGCAATATTTGCAAAAGGTCCTCCATGAAGTATAGCAGGAGTACCTGCTAAGGTTTGAACTAAATTAGGTTTTATGGCATCTTTTAATAAAATTGCCATAGCTTCGTTAACTTTCAAGTCCTTTGCAAAAATAGGATTATTTTGCATATCAAAAGCAACTAGAATATTTCCCAACCTATTTTTTAAATCTTCTAAATTTAAACTTAAACAAAGTATAGACATAATTTCGCTAGAGGCTGTTATGTTAAAACGGTCTTTTCTTTGCACACCATTTTTATCTCCTATAGCAACCTCTACTTGTCTTAAAGCTCTATCATTTAAATCAAGGCACCTATTAAATACTATTTTTTCAGGATTTATATTAAGTTCATTTCCCTGAAAAATATGATTATCTATAAAAGAACATAACAAATTATTGGCACTTGTTATAGCATGAAAATCACCTGTAAAATGAAGATTAATATCTTCCATAGGAATAACTTGACTATATCCGCCTCCAGTTGCTCCACCTTTAACACCAAATACTGGACCTAAAGAAGCCTCTCTCAAAGCAAGACAAACCTTTTTATTTATCTCTTTTAACCCATCAGCAAGCCCTATCGAAACAGTTGTCTTTCCTTCACCTGCACTGGTTGGATTTATAGCTGTAACTAAGATTAGTTTACCTTTAGGATTAAAATTAATATTATTTATCTTTGCTTTATACTTACCATATAGTTCTAAATTATCTTCATTAATACCTAAAGTTTTTGCTACTTCTACAATGTGTTTAGGTTTTACACTATTTGCAATTTCAACATCTGTCATCCCCATACTCCCTCTTTTTTATAATTAAATTATAACATAATACCTTGCTTTAATCAAAGTTAATTTTTTAAATAATTAACTAAACTTTTACTAATTATTTGACTTTTTAGCCATTTAATTCTAATCTTAAATTGTCGCAAAAACAAAGAATATGTAATATATAATATTAGGAAAAATATATATGGAAAATTTAGAAAATAATAATAATTTTAAACATGTTAATATAATAGATAAAAAATCTACTTATATTGATAGTAATGTAGTAATTGGCGAAAATGTAACTATATATCCTAACAACTATATTTTAGGTAATACAATAATTGGAGATAATTGTACAATAATGCCTTTTAATATTGTTACCGATAGTAAAATAGGTAATAATGTAAAACTTACATTTAGCCAAATAGAAAATAGTGAAGTTAAAGATAATGTTACAATAGGACCTTTTGCTCATTTAAGACCTAATTCAATTATAAACTCAAACTGCAAAATTGGTAATTTTGTTGAAGTAAAAAATGCAAGTTTAGGTAATGGAACAAAGGCAAGCCACCTTTCATATATAGGAGATGCCGAAGTTGGCAGTAATTGTAATATAGGTTGTGGTGCAATATTTGTTAATTATAATGGCAAGCAAAAACAAAAAATAAAGGTTGGAAATAACTGTTTTATAGGAAGTAATGCAAATATAATTGCACCAGTAAATATTTCAGATAATACTTATCTTTGTGCAGGCTCTACCCTTACTATAGATACCAATAAAAACGATTTTATTGTTGCTCGTGCAAGAGAGACAGTTAAACCCAATAGAGCCGACAAATATTTAAAAAAATAATAATTTATTTTTAAATAACTTATATAATCTAATAATTATTTTATAATTCAATTTAAAATTTATTTTTAATAATTTAAAAATATTTATTAAAGAATTTTTTTTGAAAAAATTATAATTAAAACTTTAACGATTTAAAAGGAATATATTATGGGTATTTTTTTTGGCACAGATGGAATAAGAGGAATTGTAAATACTGAATTGACAGATTCACTTGCTAATAGTTGTGGAAATGCTTTAGGTTCACTAAAACCTAAAAATTTAATAGTAATAGGCAGAGACACTAGACTTAGTGGAGAATACTTAACCTGTTCATTTTCCACAGGAGCAATGAGTGCAGGAGCAAATATTATTGATTTAGGAGTTTGCCCTACCCCAGCTATTGCCTATTTAACAAAAAAAATAGGTGCAGATTTTGGAGTAGTAATTAGTGCTTCTCACAATAAAATGGAATATAATGGCATTAAAATATTTGATAATAATGGGCTAAAATTAGGTGATGAAAGAGAAGCAAACTTAGAAAAGAAATTTGTTAGTAAAGTAAATATGCCTACACATAAAATAGGTAGATTTAAACAAGAATTTAATTTAGTAAGTGAATATGTAAAACACCTACAAAGTGCATGTAAAGTTAAATTAGATGGCTTAAAAATTGTTTTAGATGCTAGCAATGGTGCTTGTTATGATGTTGCACCAAAAGTATTTAAAGGTTTAGGAGCAGAAGTTATTAAAATAAATTGCCAAAATGATGGTTTCAAAATTAATGAAAACTGTGGCTCTTTACACCCTGAAAAATTAGTTAAAAAAGTATTAAGTTCAAAAGCAGATTTAGGCTTTGCCTTTGACGGAGATGGTGATAGAATTATTGCTTGTGATAGTACAGGTAAATTACTAGATGGCGATTTAATAGTTTATGTTTTAGCAAATTTCCTTAATTCTACCAATTCACTTAAAAACAAAATAGTAGTAGGAACTCAACATACAAACATGGGTGTTGAAAAGGAACTTAACAATTTAGGACTAGATTTAATAAGAACCGATATAGGAGATAAATATGTATCTCAAAAAATTGAACAAATGGGATTATCTCTTGGTGGCGAAAAATCAGGACATATTATTATAAGAGAATTTACTACAACAGGCGATGGTCTACTTACCGCTGTTAAATTAGCTGAAATATGTAAAACATTAAATAAGTCTTTAAGCGAACTTGCCAACATTAAATTATATGAACAAGTTAATATTGATTATATTTCTAAAGATAAAATGAGAGTTATTAATAGTGAAAATCTAATTAATGCCATAGAAGAACAAAAGAATTTAAACCCTGATGCAAGAATTATGGTACGAGTTTCAGGAACAGAACCAAAAATTAGAATAATGGTTGAAAGTAAAAGTTTAGATACAGCATCAATTTGTGCCAAAAACATTGAAAAAGTTGTAAGTTCTATAGACCAAACTGAAGAATAATGAATTTTAAACTAAAAATATAAACAATTTTAATTATGGTTTTTTAGTATAAATATAAGAATTTATTTAAATATTATTAATTAATAATATTAATTATTGTACTAATTAGATTTATTTAATTATAAAATAAAATATAATCAATTATTTAAAAGGGAAAAAATATGTGTGGAATAGTAGGTTACATAGGTAATGGCAATCAGGAAAAAATATTACTTGATATGTTAAAACATCTTGAATATAGAGGCTATGACTCTGCAGGTATAGCTGTAATAAATGATGAAGATGAAACTTCATCTCAAAATGAAAAAAATGATAGTCAAAGTAACAAAAAAAATCTTTGTAAAATAGAAGTAACAAAAACCAAAGGTAAATTAAGCAGTTTGGAACAACTTCTTAAAAATAGCAATAAAATACCAAAAAATAAGTATCTACTAGATACAGATGAACTAGATAGTGAAGAATTGCAAAATAAACTTAAGTCTTTAACAGAAGAAGCACAAGAAGATAATTTTGAAAATTCAACCTGTGGCATAGGTCATACTCGTTGGGCAACTCACGGAGAAGCAACTACACAAAATGCTCATCCTCACCTATCAAATAACAACGAATGGTCAATTGTACATAATGGCATAATAGAAAATTTTCAAGAATTAAAAGATGAACTTGTAAAAAATAAATTCACATTTAAAAGTAAAACTGATAGCGAAATAATTGCTAACTTACTACAACACATTTCTTCTAATAGTGAATTAGACATAAAATCCAACCCTATCCTTCCCCTTATAGAAACATGTAAAAAATTAAAAGGCAGTTATGCACTTGTTTGTATAAATAAAAATTTTAAAAATACTCTTTTCTTAGCAAAAAAGAAAAGTCCATTATATGTAGCAAAAAGTAAAAAAAATATAGTTGTTGCTAGCGACCCTATTTGCTTTGCTGGTAAAACAAGAGAATATTATTGTTTAGAAGATGATGAATTTTGTTTATGCACAAATGGAAAAATAGAATTTTTTAATAAAAATATAGAAACTTTATCTAAAGAACCTACAAAACTTGAAAACTTAAATAATATTAAAAACAAAACAAATTATAAACATTTTATGCAAAAAGAAATAAATGAAATTCCTGAAGTATTAAAAAACATTGCAAAAAGATATTCTAATACTTCACTTCTTGAAACCTTTGATAAAACATTTCTTAAAAAATTTAATAAACTTGTCTTAATAGGTTGTGGAACAGCTTATCATGCTAGTTTAATAGGAGCAAGATATATTCAAGACTTTGCAAGAATTGATGCTCAAACATGCGTTGCTAGCGAATTTAGATATAAAAACCCAATAATAGATGCTAAAACTTTAGTTATTTTAGTTAGTCAAAGTGGAGAAACAGCAGACACAATTGCTGTTTGTGAAGAAGCAAAATCAAAAGGTTGCACAACTATTGCATTAACAAATGTAGAATACAGTACCCTATCAAAACTCGCCCACTATACCCTCCCACTTTGTGCAGGCACAGAAATTGCTGTTGCTTCAACAAAAGCATATGTTGCTCAAGTTGCAGTTTTATATATGCTTGCAAAACAAATGCAAAACGCATTATTAAATAAAACTATAAATTATATAGAAAATATCGAAAACCTATCTAATGAAATTATTATACCTTCAAAACAAGAGTTTACAACTTTAGTTGATGAACTCGCAAAAAAAACATCAGCATTTTTTATTGGTAGAGATTATGATTACATTACATGTGAAGAAGCAAGTTTAAAATTAAAAGAAATAACGTACATTAATTCAAATGCCTACCCAGCTGGAGAATTAAAACATGGATTTTTAGCTTTAATAGATGATAGTTCTTATTTGTTTGTTATTGCTACAAAAAAAGCCTTATTAGAAAAAACATTAAACGGTGCATACGAAGCAAAATCTCGTGGAGCTAACTTAATATTTGCCTCACAATTTGAACTTGATAATGAAGTTAAAAAAGACTTTAAATACGTTTTACCTCTACCAAATGTTAATGAAGAACTTATGCCCATATGTGCAATAATAACTTTTCAAGTTATTTCATATTTAACCTGCTTAAAAAGAAAACTTAACCCTGATAAACCTAGAAACTTAGCAAAAAGTGTAACAGTTGAATAAAATATTTTTAAAAATAAAATTTATGTTATTAGGTAAAAATTAAGTAAAATAAAATACTTTAACAGTTTAAATTTTTTAAATAAATAATAAAAAATCCACAAGTTAAACTCATGATTTTTGTAAAAATAAAAAAGAGTATGATTAAAAACTAATCTACTCTTTTTTATATTAAATATTATAAGTATTAAATGATTTTAATAATAATTTTTAAGTTAAATAAATTGTGCTTAATTTAATATTTATTTATATAAAAAATTAATCGAAAAATCTTTTTCAAAAAATTTAATTTTATTAATCAAAAAGTTTTTATTATTAAAAAATTAAATTGATTTTAACATTTCATTTATTGCTCTACCTCTATGAGAAACACTATTCTTTTCTTCTTCTGTTGCTTCCCCAAAAGTCTTTTTTAAATCATTGGAATAGAAAATGCAATCATAACCAAAATCAGTTGATCCTCTCTCTTCAGTTGCAATTTCTCCAAAAGTTTTGCCTATAAAAGTTTTACAGGTTCCATCAATATAACAAACTGCAATAGCACAAGTAAAGAAAGCAGTTCTTGGTTTATCTTTCAATTCACTTAATAGTTTATCCCTATTTGCTTTGTCGTTATGATTTCCTGCATATCTAGCACTATACACTCCAGGAGCCCCCTGTAAACTATCTACACTTAAACCACTATCATCTGCAATAACCATATAATGTAAATCTTTTTTTCTTAAGAACTCACTAATTGTCTTTGCTTTAAGAATAGCATTTTCTTCAAATGTAGTACCAGTTTCATCAATGTCTCCTACAAATTTAATATCGTTTAAAGATAGTACTTCATAACCTGTTAAGATTTCCTTAAATTCTTTTAATTTATGTTTGTTATTAGTTGCTAACACTAACGTTTTCATTTTAAACTCCTTTGTTTTTCTTTAGTTATTTAAAACTATTTTAATAAAATAAATTTTTGAATCATACACTTAAATTAATTTGTCATTAATAATTTTAACAAATAAACTATTACTTTGTAAATTACTTGCAGCTTCTCTATGCCCTTTGCCACCAAAATATTTTGCGATAACTGATACATCACAATCTTTAACTTGTCTATAAGATACAGTGTCCATATCCAAAATAATCATTCCTACAACATCAATATTATGTTTGTTATTAGTTTTAATAAATTTATTAATATCATTTCTATATTTATAACTACATCTTACAAAGCCAACTTTAAAAGTTTTACCTATTATTAATAAATCAATAACCTTCATACTATTTAATATTTCTTCTATAGCTTTTTTAAAGTTATCTTCATATTGATAAATAATGTTATTCTCATTACTACTAAAAGTTAAAGAATTATCATTTATTTTATTTAAAATTATTTCTATATATTTATCAAACCCTAAACTTTCAAATAAAATATGCAGTTTCTTTGCTTCATAATTATTATTACTTTCCCATTCCCAAATATCATATTGTCTAGTATTTTCCACAAACTCATCTAAAAAATTTGTTTGTTTAATCAAATCTTTTTCAATTAGATAATTATAAAATAAACTGGTTCCTGATTGTTTAACACCATCTTTATCTAAAACTATATTAACAAAACTATATTTATTGTTCCCTTCTTCCATTTCAGTTTTATGGTGGTCTAAAATAACAACTTTATTTTTTAATTCACTATTTTCATTAATATAAGATAATAAAGGTTCTTTTATACAAAGGTCAGTAACAAAAATTTTATCAAAATTAAAAATACTTTTATCATTTATAAATTTAGAAACATTATCATTTATTTCAAAAGTTTTAGTTGGTATAATTTCACATTTATTAAATGCAACTTTTGACAATATAGCACAGCCTGCTCCATCAATATCTTGGCTATGGGAAAATAAAAGAATTTTCATTTTGTTTTTTCCTATTTTTTATATAGAATCTTTATAATTTTATTCTTGTAAAAAAGTGGTCATCATTTTCATTAACAATCTTTGCACCATTATTTAACTGTGCTTTTAAGGACCCTACATTATCTTTTAAAACCGACATATATAGCTCTTGGTCTTTAATAATTTTTTTACACTCATCTATTGCAAGTTTTAGCCCTTTTGTTGCATAGCCCTTTCTTCTAAAATCTTTTAGCACACAAAAACCTAAATGGCCTGCCCCATTTTTTAATTTTTCATTTAAAAAATGCCTTATTTTAAAAAGCCCAACTATTGTATTATCTTCCCATAAAAACATGTAAGAGCAAGGAACATAACCATTAGGTAAATCTTTACCCTTTGCATAATTAATTAAGGTGTTAAGTATTTCATTTTTAAACTCATTAAAACTACAACCATAATATTTATTTTTAAAACCATTTTCAAGTGCAGGAATATTACTTATTGCTTTATGTTCTTCTATTATATCATTTTCATTAATTAATTTTAAATATAACATAACTTCCTCTTTTATTAATTTGAATATATATTTATTTCTTTTTTTGAACTCCTAAACAGGTATCATTAACTATATCTCTTAATAATTCCATGTTTTGCAAATCTTCACATATGTACATAGGTTTAGCACCTTGATAAGGTATGGCTTCATTTAAATTATATTTTTTATTAGTTTCGGTTATTTTAATTAATAGCCTAGAATTATAAATACCACCAAATAAAATACCTTTTGAATATAACAAATACTCTCCCATCATAGACCTGCAAAAAATTTCATCGCATAAACTAAGTTTTTCAATTATAAAATCTCTAAATTCTTTTGATGTAGCCATACACTTACCTTTTAAATTAAAATATTAAATATAAGTCAAAAATTTTAATAAAATATATTTATATAAATTTTAAAAATCAAATTTAATAAATATAACTAAAAACAAATAGTTAAAATTTAGTTCTTATGATATTTAACAATAATTAAATACTTTTAATTAATTCAGCTAAACCATTAGCAAGTTTTGAAATATTTAAATTTGTTGTATTTATGCAAATATCATAATTCTCTTTTTTACCCCAACAATCTTGACCTAACATAACATATAACTTTTGTCTTGCTTTATCTACAGTTTTAATTTTGTGTTCTAATTCTTTCTCATTAAGTTTATCTTCATCTTTTGCATATTCTTTACATCTTTTAATTTTTGATTGCATGTTAGAATATACAAAAATATCTATTGTGTTTTGGTCCTTTAAAATTATATCTGCTCCACGACCTACAATTACACAATTTCCTTTTTTTGCTATTTCTCCTATAACTTTTCTTTCCATTATTAACTCATCTGTTAAATTTTTTTGCTCTTTTGTATAAAAAGTAAAAGAATTTCTAGGAGTATAAGCATAATCATTAATCTTTGATAAAACATTCTCGATATAATTTTCAGTCTTACCACCTTCTTTAGAAACAAGGGCAATAAGTTCTTTATCATAAAACTTATATCCCAATTTTTCGGCTAACTTAATTCCTAATTCTCTACCACCACTACCAAATTCACGACTGATTGTTATGATTCCCATTTTTAACTCCTTAAACTATCTTAATTTAATTTATTATATCATAATTAAATTATTTTAAAAACTTATTATTTATGCTGTTTATAAATTTATTAAATTATTATAAAGTAAAATTTTTTTAATAAAAGTAAAATTTTTTAAACCTAAACACAAAATATTATATATTATTTTCAATATAATTTAGTAGATCATCAAAAGTGCCTTTATTATAATTAGATAAATCCTCATTTTTTGTGTTAATTAAACACTCAGTAATCAAAAATGTTTTTATACCTAATTTTCCTGCTATCATATCATCTGTAATATCATTACCTACCATAATACAATCTTCAGGTTTACAATTTATTTTAGTTAATATTTCTTCATAATATTTTATATTAGGCTTTGTATAAGAAAAATTTTCGTAACTTGTTATTAAATCAAAATCATTTGGATTAACTCCTGCCCACTTCATTCTATTTTCTTGTGCTATTTTTGGAAAAACAGGACTAGAAGCTAAAACTAATTTAAGACCTAAACTTTTTAATTTTTTTATAGTTTCATTTGCCTTTTGTGTAGAACTGCAAATTTCTTTAAGATTATTAAATTCATTTCTATAAAAATTATCAAAATCAGTTTTATAGTCTAAAACTTTTTCCCCTAAAATTTCAGTAAACTTACTCCAAAATATACTTTCATTTGTTTTTTCCCCATTATTATTAACCATAGCATCTAAACATTTTATAAGAGCATTAATAAGTTCACTTCCATTAAATCCAATAGAGGAAAACTTATCCACTAAACTTTTAAAATATGCTTTTGTATATTTATCTTTATCTACAATTAATAATGTACCATCTAAATCAAATAATACAGCTTTCATTTTGATTTTTCTCCTTTTTTGGAAAGTTAATTTTAAAAATTGCCATCAGTTTTATAAACTTCTTTATATAATGTTGATTTTATTTCATCAAATTCGGCTTTTGAAATTTTTCTACCAGAAGTAAGAATAACCAAAGGTACAGGTTTTCTACCTTTTGACATAGGTGGTTGAATATAATCATAGTCATTTTTAAAAAAACCATTTCTTTTATAAAACTCTATTCTTCTACATGACAATTCATCTTCTGGAACTTCTGCTTCTAAACAAAGGTTACCTTTATAAAGACAAGATATCTCCTGCAAAATTTTTGAACCTAAGCCCAGATTTCTAAATTTCTTATTTGTTACAAAATGTTCTATATAAACAAATTCCTTAAAATCATAAACTGAAATAAAAGCCATTACCTCTTTAGTTTTATCATCTCGTAAAACATATGGAATAAACTTAGGATTGGTAAATAAAGCCTTTTGTTCTTCATAAGTTCTAATTTCATCTACAGGAAATGCTTCTTCCATTATTTCATAAATTTTATCAAAATCTTCTATTTGCGTTTTTTGTAACATAAGTTTCACCTATAAAAATTTATTATAATCAGTATATCAATCAAAAAAAATAAATTCAAGCAAATGTATAAACAAATACTTGTTTTCTATTACTAACCTTTATGATATAATTAATACATAAAATTAAATAGGAAAAAAAGATGAAAAGAGAAAATAGAAAACTATTTAAAGATAATAAAAAAATAAATAGTAAAAAAAATGATAGAAATAAAATTAATGATAATAAACTTAAAAAGCAAAGTAAAATTAATAATCAATTAACAGCAACCTATAAAGTTAATCATAGTATAGAATTATTAGAGTTTTTACTTATAAAATGTAAAACTTCTCGTAATAATATTAAATCCCTTTTAACAGGTAAAAAAATACTTGTTAATGGTAGTGTTGTTACTCAATATAATTTTATGCTTGCAAAAGATGATGAAGTTAAAATCTCTAAACATGCTGTTAATGTAAATAATCCAAAATTATCTAAAAAACAACTTAATAAAAATACAAAATTACCATTTAAAATTGTTTATGAAGATAACGATTTTATAGCAATCAATAAACCTGCTGGGCTTCTTTCCGTAGAAAGTGATAATGATAGAACTTGTGCTTTTGGATACTTATTAAACTACTTTCAACAATTAGATAAAAACTATCGCCCTTATATTTTACACAGAATAGATAAAGAAACTTCAGGAGTATTATTGTTTGCAAAAGATATAAAAATACATTCTATGCTTAAACTAAACTGGAATGATTATATAAAAACACGAGAATATATTGCTATTGTAGAAGGTAATTTAGAAAATGATAGCGGAACAATAACTTCTTATTTAAAAGAAAATAAAAACAATATAGTTTATTCTACCCATGATGTCACTGGGCAAAAGGCAATTACTCACTATCAAGTTATAAATAAAAATGACTTTTATTCTATGTTAAAAGTAAATATTGATACAGGTAGAAAAAATCAAATAAGAGTTCATATGAATGACATTAATCACAATATAGTAGGGGAAGATAAATATGGTCAAATTAAAAACCATAATCCATTAAATAGATTAGGTCTTCATGCTTCAAAGTTAGAGTTTATTCACCCTATTTCAAAACAATTAATAGCTATTAATGCCCCTATTCCAGAAGTATTTAAAAAACTATTTAATTAAAAAAAGGTCTATTCTCTAGACCTTTTTTTATATGTTCATATGTACATGATTACATAGAAATATAATTAATCATAAGTACTAAACTTAATGTTTTGTTGCCAATTTTTTATAGCATCAACTTCATACTCTATCATATCCTTCGGCAAACTATTAATATCACACCAAACTAATTCACTACACTTTTTAGGTTCATTAATTTTAACTTCACCTTTAAAAGTTTTTAAAACAAAATAGACATCAAAATAAGGTAATAAATCATATTGTTCTGGTAAATTTTTATTTCTTCTATTAACTACAAAAGTGTCAATAATATCTTCTAAACTAACATCTATAGATAATTCTTCTTTTGCCTCTCTAATTAAACAATCATAAGCATTTTCACCCTCATCAACATGACCAGCCGGAAGTGCTAAAAAACCATTCCATAATTTTGTTCCCTGTCTTCTTTGAAGTAGTATTTTATCTTCTTTTATTATAACTAAATACGAAGCAGCTAAAAATTTTTCCTTTTCCATTTATTTCTCCAAACTTTATTTAATATTAATATTTACATAAAAATAGAATTAACTTTTTTTAAAAAACAAAAATTATATTTTAAAAGTATACTTAAATATTTTTATAAAAATGTTTAAAAAAATCTAATTCACATCTACAACAATAAAGTCGTTATCACAAACTCTTGAAATAACTAAATTATTTTTGTTTTGATATTCAAGCACTTTTTGTTTCATTTCATCGCTTGCTTTATTATAGTGAGGAAAAAAATTTATATCAACTAATCCTAACCCTTTATAAGAAGATAGCTCCACATCATATTTGGGTTTTGTCTCTTTTTTTATTTCATATACACATTTTAAATCTTTTCCAAATATCATATAGCCAACACTTTCTCCTATAATATTTCCACCTTGCTTTAAATAACATGAAAAATTTTCTAATAAACTACATTTTTCAAATAATTGTAAAAATGGAAGTAAATCTCCTCCAGTAATATATAAAACATCATAATTATTAATAGTTTGAATATTTCTTTCATTTATTGAAATTTGTTCTATGCTTTTAACAATATTATTAAAAATATTTAAAATAATAGGAATACCCTTTTTATTACTTCCAGTTAGTGTCGCATTATCAATAAATATAACCCTTTTATTTTTTGTTAATTCCTCTATTATTTTATCACATTCCTTACCTCTTTCACCATCAAGATAGCCACCAGATGTCAAAACTAATTTACCCATAACTTGCCTCAAAATTTTTTATAGAAAATAATATGTATATAAATAATAAATTGAAATTAATTATCATTTAAAATTATTTTTTAAGTTTTTATAAAAATAAATTTTTAAACTTAAAGTTTTTTAGATAATTTAAAATATACAAGCTGAGAGTAATTTGAAACTTTTTCTTCAATAATAATATAACCTAACTTTTTGTAAAGATTAATCGCCACTTCAGCTTTTACCCATGCAAACATAATTGCTGTTTTAAAACCTAAAGTTCTTGCAAGAGTTTCAATCTTACTAAATAATAATTTTGAATAGCCTTTTTCTCTATGTTCTTTACAAATAAAAACTCTGACAATTTCACAAACATCATCAGTACATTTCTTTAATCCAATACATCCTACGGGTTCGTTATTAATATATAGCAAATATCCATTAATATCATTTAAATCATATGTAAGATTATATCCTTTATCTTTCAGTTCTGGCATTAAACTAAATTGAAATTCTTCTAGTCTTTTACATAAAGAATAAAAATTACTATCTATTCCCTTAGTTTCTAAAATATCCACACTCACACTACCTATAAAATTAAATTTTAACAATTAAAAAAAATTATTAGAAAACTATATTAATTTTCTACTTTCTAAATAATATCTTTTATCAAGAGAAGTCCCTATCGAAAAAGTTTTTCTAGGAAATAGTTTTTTATTTGAAATAACTTTAAAAACATCAGATTTTGAAATAGGTTCAAATACTATTCCAAAAACATCTTTTTGATTACACATTTCTTTTAATTTATCTAGTTCATGAATATAATCAATCTCACCATTATGCTTAATTAAATATTCATCTAAAAATTGTTGAATAACTTTCACTATTAATTTATTTTCATCTACTTTTATAGATAATTCAAACTCTTTTCCACCAAAAATTATTTTTACAATTTCTTTATTTTCTTTATCCGAACTTGCTAATTGTTTTTTTATTTCTTCAAATAAATTATTACAATCAACATTTTTTATTACTCTATGAATAGGCTCAATGTCTATTGATTCATCATAAATATTTACAATTTCCACTAAAGCATATCTTTTAGGAGAATTAAGATAATTTGAATTGTTTTGTTTCACTCTTTCATAAACTCGCTTAGCTGCTACTAAAGAATGATTACCATCAGCCACTATTAATCCTGCTTCATCTTCTAAGATAAGAGTATTAATTTTATCCTCTACAATTTTTGTTTGTTCATCATTTAATTTAAAGCCTTTAATTTGGCCACCAAACATATTTAAATTAAAGTCATAAATTTTTTGTTCTGATGTTAACTCTTTATTTATGTTTTCAATAATTTCTAAATTCTTATCATTACAAAATATTAAAATATGTGGGATATCTAAACTGGCATTTTCTCTAATTTTTATTCTTGTTGGGACACGACTTTCAACTATTTCTTCAGAAGGTTTAATTTTTTTATTATTTAAAATATTTTCAGAATAATTTTCTAAATCTATTTTTCCTATAATACCTTTTCTTATTTTTCCATTAGATAAACGCCTTTCAACATAAATAATGCTATCTTTATACTCTTGTAAAATATCAGTATTAAGTAATTTAACCATATTTCCATTTGCTTTTTCTATCAAATTGTCAACATCATTTTTTAAATAAACTTCTGGTACAATTAATTTTAATGTAGAAGGTTTTTCTTCTACAAAATTAGTTAATTCTTGCCAATAACTTTTATCCGAAGTATGTTGGTCACAAGCAACAACACTCCAAGCTTCCATATCAACATTTTTAGGAATTAAAATATCTGCACAACTAAATATACTTTTCATTTACAAACCTTACCTTTTAATAAATAATCTTTATAATAAATATCAATTCATTAATAATTTCCATGCCTCAATTAATTTTTCATCAGTCTTATATTTACTTCTATTTGCACTTGATGGCGAAGGCAAATTAATAATACTTATTTTTGAAAAATCAAATTCATGTTTAAAATGACTTAAAAATTCATCATAGGCTTTTTTAGAAGTAATAAAAATTTTAGAAATATTTGTATCTTTTATTAAATTAGGAATATCATTAAATTTTTGTTTAATTATGTTACTATCAAGTGAACTGCCAAATTTTTTCATTTCACAACTTTTATAAACATCAAATAAAGCAATATTATGTTTAAAAAGCAATTTAATTTTAGTAGCTCTATCAACATTCTGAAAATCTTCACAATAAATCACTGATAATATTTTCCAAAAACGGTTAGTAGAATTAGCATAATAAAAATTAAATTCTCTAGATTTTTTACTAGGCATAGAACCCAAAATCAAGATTTTGCATTTATCATTAATTATAGGTTCAAAACAAACAATACTATTACCCATACAATTATTATAACATTAATTATTAATTCATTCAATAAATTAAAAGCACAAATAAAAATTAAATGATTATAAAAATTAGCACCAATTAGCATAAGTTAGAAAGCATTAGAAAATATGAGAATTAAAATTAAATTGTGATTAAAAATAAAAGGAGAAAAAAATGAAAAATATCACAATTGAAAATCTAGTGCTTAACTTAGATAAACCTAATCAGCTTGAAATTAGGATACCTGAAAAAATCAACAATTTAAAAATTATAAATGCAACCTTAAAAGTAAAAATATTAAATCCTATCACAGCATCTAATTATCAGATAAAGTTTTTATCAAGCCTAGAAAATTTATCAAATAATGAAGATTGGCTAATCGACCAACTTGTAAATGTTGAGAGAGGTCAATATGTATCCATAAACATAAGTGATGAATTTCAATATTGCTTAGATAATTCAATAACTTTGCTAAGTTTATGTTTTGAAGGTAATAAAACTATAGAATTTGAATTAATGGCAACCTTAAACTTAGATTATATTGAAAGTGCAGAATTTCAAGGCAACGGGAACAAAAACGAGATAAATTTAGGAAAAGCAGGAACTAGTTTAATAAACCTAGTTTCAGGTAATATGTCCCTAAATACCCCTCTAATAACATCAAACAATAAAACCTTACCTTTTTCACTCAACTCAAACTATAACTCTATTCGAAACGATTTAACTAAAAATACGGGGCTTCCAAATAAATGGTCTCTTAATTTTAATCAATTTTTAATTAAAAACAACCCTTTAACCGCAGAGGATTTCTACCAAGATATAACCCTTCCACCTATTGAAGGTCCCGACACAAATCCACCTAATATAGGTTCACCAGAAGAACCCGACACTAACCCTTATAATACCAATGAAACAAACTCAACATCAAAAACAAATATAAAAAATAACAATACAAGCAATAAAGAAAGTATCTTATCTTTTACCTATATAGATTCAACCGGGAAAAGCCAAATACTTGAAGAAAAATATTATGTAGAAGAAAAACAAATAGCTAGAGAGGATTTAATTGTTGATTTAGACGGAAAACTTATTTATGTTGATGATAAAAACGTTTCCCATGAAGTAATTACTAAATTAGAAGCTTCCTCAAGACTTACTCTTGTTTCTTCTATAGCAGGGCTTAAAGGTTCTAACTTAGTTGATTATGAACCAAACGAACTAGCACAACAAAGAAATCAACTAAAATCTTACAAAAAGAATTTATCTCTATACAACCAAAAATTGCAGTACTGCAAAGAACAAATAGTACTACTAAGCATGTCACGTTACTCACTATTAAATCAATTAAAATCTCAAAGAACGTCTCTCAAGTCAAGAGAAGAAGATATAAATTACTACGACAAAATAAAAGATTGGAACAATAAAAGTATTAATATCTTACTTAGACAAACAATAAAAAAAGCAGATAACATGGATGAGCAAACTCTAAAAGATCAAATAGAAAAATTAGAACTTGATAAAGAATTATCTAAACAAGAATTTGCCCACACCTATGGAGTAAACGTAAACGAAGGATACACACCCTATGAAGGTTCTATAAAATTTCAAAGAGAAATAAAAGATTTAGACAAATTAATATACTCTTCCCCTCTAACAGAACCTATTTTTAGAAGAATACTATTTGAAAATATTCCAAACTTAAATATAGAAACCTCTAATAACCAAAACAATAACACCTCAAATAAAATAGAGGTCCACTTCGACTTTTTAAATAATGAAATAATAAAAGAATTATGGGAAATATATAAAACCGCTAAACAAGAAGTCCTTCTCCCTAACTATGTAAGCGATAAAGATATCCTAAGCTGCGATATCCAAATTAAAGAGTGCTTGCTTCAATATTATCAATGCCAAGATGAAATGACCGAACTAAATGAGCAAATAGAAAAATGCAACTATAATGTAAAACAACTTGAAAAGCAAGTCCCAGTTCATTATTTGTATGATGAAAATAACATTATCTATGGCTTTGGTAAAACTAACGATGCTAACATATTCCGACTAATTTTAATTACCGATCCCTATGAAAATACAATATTTTTTAATTACGCTTCAGATGAAACAAACAAAATAACCTCAATCAGAGATTCTAACAAAGAATATGTTTCTTTTAAATATAACGATAATAATTTACTTGTTTCAATTCAAGATGCAAGAGATAGAAAAATTACACTAAACTATAATAACAATAATCAAATAAAATCTATCACCTTTGCAGATAACTCCACCAGCTATTTTTACTACGATAATGATACCTTAACTACTCTTCTTAATCAATCCGGCTTTGGGGCAAAATTTACATATTCAAATAATAAAGTAACCAAAATTGAATCTCTTTCTATTTTAGATAAAGTCGAAAATGGCAAAATCTATTATAAACAAATTAACCAAAATTCACTACTTAATAATACCACACAAAATAATGCTTTAATTGTTAATAACCCTAATTCACTAGAAACCTTCAATTTTGAAATAACCAATTTTACCCCTTACCTACTTAAAGATAAAACTCTATATATTACCTATAACAACTACATGTCAACAACCTTAACCAACGCAAAAAATAAATCTATCACCTATAACTTCGATAAATTTGGCAATACCACAACAACCTACGAAAACCAAATAATAGAAGCTAACGATGCAAATACTACCAAAGTTACCGAGTACAGCTATACAAACGATTTATTAACCGAAAAAATAACAAAATATATAAACTCAAAAAATTATCTAAAAGATGTTTCTTTTAACCCTAGCCATATAGTTAAAACCGATTCTATCATGCTTGGTGAAACCCTTTGTAATGATGCTACCGCCTTTTATGAAGATAAAAAAACACTAAATATTTTTAAAATATCAAATTTTATTGCACGACAAAAAGCCGAAAGTGTCCACGTTCCTGATAGTGAAATTACCGCTATAAATACTATAAATAACTATTGCGATAACAAAATCCTTATTGTGTCCGGCTGGGCAAAAGCAGACTCTGCCTTTATATTAACTAATGAAGATAAAAACAATTACCCTCTATACCTTCAAAATCGTAAATTTGAAATAAGAGTTGAAGTAACTTATCAAAATACAACCGAAAACGATAAACCTCAAATATTTTCAAAATCCTTCGATTGGCGAAACACCAACTGGCAATATTGTGCAGTACCCGTTATAATACAAAAAAATAAAAATGTCGCTAGCATCACTTGTTACATAGACTATACTAATAACACTGGTAGTATTTCCTATACTAACCTAGATTTATACGAGGGTGATTATGAACACCTAGAATATAATGGCAAAAAACAACCCAAACTTAAATACTCCGGCCATTCTAACTGGATTACTGAATATTTCTATGATAACGATAACGACAATTTAATTAAAGAATATCTTTTTGATAAGTCATATTTTAACGATGAAGATAAATTTAAGCATGGGTACTTAACTTCTTACGAGTACAACAAAAACAATAGTCTCATTAAGTCTATTAATCCTCTTGGTATTGTTAAAGAAAATATCTATGATGATAAAGGCAGGGTTATTAAATCACTTACTTATCATTACTCCCAACCTGCCAATGTCTTTTATGAAGAACACAATTTTGATGATTTTGGTAATGAAGCTTTTTCTACTAATGAACTTGGTGAAAAATCTTCTACTTATGAATATCTTAACAATACTAATATTACTTCTACTTCTATCGATTATCTTAACAACAAAACCAGTTATGGCTATAGCAAAGGTGATATTTTACTTCAATCTTCCACCACTGTTAATGGTATTGATAATGCCAACACTTATGGTTACACTTTAGACTTCCTAACAAGTTTAAATCATAACGATTTTGATATCATTTACAATTATGATAACTTGGGTAGAACTTCTTCTATTAATATTTCAGATAATAACTATTTATCCTACGAATATCATATCTTAGAAAATGATATTAATCCCGATAACTCTTATCTTTCTGAATTTAGAGAAGAAATCCTTACTCTTGCCACTGGTGAAGTTTACAAAAAGGTATTTAACGAATATGACAACCTTTTAAAACTCTTCTACAAGTTAAATGATACCTCCCCATTTACTGAAGATAATTTAATTCTAATTAACTCTTATGACAAGTTTGGTAACTTAATTAAGACTATAGAAAATCTTAACAACAAAACAATTATTCATAACTATTCTATCGATAAATTTGGTAATGTTAATAACCAACAAACCTTTATTGATAACAACCCTATTCCTGAAATTAATATTTCTAATTCCTATGATAGCGAGCATGATAAAATATCAAGTTGTCATATTTCTATCTCAGGTAAAGCTTTAAATTATCAGTACTCCTACTCTACCGACCCTTACAAAACTTTACAAAATATTTCTTTACCTAATAACTTTAATCAAGCTATTCTTTACGATAAACTTGGCAGAATAGATACTCTTAATTTACTTAATGATAATACTACCTTAACCAAAAAATATACCTATTTAAAAAATGGTGATCACACCTCTAACTTAGTCTCTCTTTTGTCTTTTGCTAACAACAATATTATCAATCAAAAACTTTCTTACAAATATGATATTAAGGGTAACCTAACTGAAGTTAGAAGTAACAATCATTTACTTGCTAGATATTTTTACGATAGCCTTTCAAGAATAGTTAGAGAAGATAATAGTGACCTTCAAAAGACCTTTACTTTCTCTTATGATGCAGGGGGTAATATTACCTGTAAAAATGAATATACTTTTACTTTAATAGATAATCTTGAAACTCTTACCCCAACTAACACCTTAACCTACTTCTACCCTATTACTGGTTGGAGAGATCAATTAATTGGTTTAAATAACGAAGAGTTTGAATATGATAACCTAGGCAACCCTTTTGTGTATAGGGATAAAACCCTATGCTGGTCTCATGGTAGGCAGTTAGATAAATTTGATAACGTTA
>CANBBP010000001.1 GCA_947366895.1 uncultured Clostridia bacterium | reverse complement strand
AGTAGAGATAAGGAACAAAAGAACAAAAATATTTTTATCTGCCGGTAGTCAGGATCCAGAGGATTCAACAGCAAAAACTATTTCTCGTGCTTCAATGTTTTTATCAAATATGTTCTTAATTGAAAACTCTACAGTAGAGTTTTCAGGCACTAAAAATATATTAGAAATAAGTGGCTTTTTAGGAGAAACATCAACAAATGAAGGAACAGAAATTGTTAGTGCAATAGGTTCAATTATAAAAGCAAATTCAGGAAACTTAATATTTGGAGAAAAAGTCCGATTTGTGCATAACTCAACTTCTGCAAATGGTGCGGTTATTAACGCATCAGAGGGTGCTGTTACAATAGATATAAATTATATTTATACTAATAATAATTCTACAACTGCAAATGGTGGAGTAATGTATGTAACTAATGCACAATCGGTAATAAATATTAATAAATCTACTTTTTATGGAAGTGGTCTTGGTGGAGATAAAAAAGCGGAACATGGTGGAATTATATATTTAGCTAATGGAACTATGAATATATCTAGTATTAATAATGATACTAGCATCTTATATGGAGTGGCTACTTATGGTGGTAATATATATCTTAAAAATGGAACAATCAACATGACAGGAGGTACTATATCAGGTGGTGAAGCCGATTTTGGTAATGGCGTATATGTTGATGGTGGAACATTTAATATGAGTAACGGTAGCATTACAAATAATTCAATGACAAAGGCATATTATGACAATTCAATACAAGGTGGTGGGGTATATTTAAATGATGGTAGATTTGTAATGTCTGGTGGAACAATTTATAAAAACGGTGGACATTTAGGAGGCGGAGTTTATATAAATGGTGGAACTTTTGACATGACTTCGGTTGAAGCTAAAGTTCATAGTAACTTAGTTCATTGGGATTACGAAGGAGATGCTTATGGTGGAGGATTTTACATAAATAAAGGAACCCTAAATCATAATGCAGGATATATTGGTGGAACAACTCAAAGTATTCTTTCTCATAATTCTTCAGGTACAAAATTATCTCGAGCATTATATATGCTAAATAATTATATGTCTAATGTTGTTATTGGTGGCAGTGGCGGAGGTATTTATGTAAGTAGTGAAGGAAACTATAACAATGGTGGAAATGGTCATCTTTGGAATAATTACGTACTTGATGACTTTTATAAAAAATATAATAGTAGTAATAATTATGATTATGTAAATTTTTCAGGTCATGGAGCAGGAATATGTTATGAGGGACGAAGTGGAACATATACATTCCCTGCTAACGTTATAAACAATATTAAATATAATCTTGCAGACTGGGGCTATGGTGGTGGTATTTATTGTGAAGGTGGTAACTGGATTTTATCTAGTGGTACGTTGTCTCATAATAAAACTTATGTTAGTGGAGGCGGAATATATTTTCATAATGCTAATGCTACTCTTGAAGGAAGCATTGTTATAACTCAAAATGAAGCTCGTGCTGGAGGTGGTGTATGTTCTGTGTCTGGATTGTTAACCATTAAAAATTGTAATATTTATTCTAATACAGGAACTTGGGCCGGAGGTGGTGTATATGTTACTGGTGTTATGAATGGTGTAAATCCTCAGTTAGGTTCTTTTAATATGAGTGGTGGAACTATTCATGATAATGAAGCAGGATATTTACTTTCTGATGGCTCAGGATCAAATGGTGAAGGCGGAGGATTAGTAATATATTGTGGTGGTTCAATAACAGGGGGTGAAATATATAATAATAGAGCACTATCATGGAGGTCATCATCAGATTCTATTATATCTGGTAAAGGCGGAGGAATTTCTTATCAAGTAAGTAAATCTTTGAGTGGAAGTGATGAAAATAAGTTTGTTATTTCTGGTGGAAAAATATATAATAATCAAGCAGAGGGCCCAAAGGGTTGTGGTGGAGGAATCTATTCTAGATATGCTTCATGTAAAATTGGTATAACAGGTGGAGAAATTACTAATAACACAGCAGCAAGTGGTGGTGGAATTTATATTATAAATATGAAATCATATAAAGACCATTTTGCAAGTTATTTTGGTATAACTGGTGGTAAATTTATAGGCAATAGAGCAACAGGAACATCAGATAGTAATACCTTCCCTGATGAAATAACAGGTTGTGGTGGAGCAATTTATGTAGGTAATTGTATATTTTCCTTTGGTGAATTTGAAGGAAAGACTGGGACCCCTATAATAGGAGCAACAAGAACTAGCACTGCAACAAGTTCAAGTTATTCAAACTATGCAAGATATGGCGGTGGTATTTGTATGAATACAGTTATTGCTTATATGAAATATGGTTCAATTGAAGGTAATTATGCAACAAAAAATGGTGGAGGATTATGTCAATTTGGAGATGGTAGATGGATTGATAGTTATGAAAGTATCGGTAGTCCCAATAGTTCAATTGAATATATATTTATGGAAATGACCGATAATTTTAATATAAAGTATAATCGTGCAGGAGCAAATGGTGGCGGTATGTTTAGTGCTTTTGAGACTAATTTTAAAGGTACAATATCATATAATGCTGCAGTAAATGGTGGTGGTATATATAATATATATGGTTATAATTATACAAATGCAAGCATTAATAATAACACCGCAACAAATGGTGGAGGAGTTTATAGTGAAGCAACTATTAGTATTAAAAGTAAAGCAAATATTACAAATAATACCGCGACAAATGGTGGAGGAGTTTATTGTTTAGGTAATACATCTACATTATTCCTTTGTGGTGGTAATATTACAAACAATATCGCTAATACTTCAACAGGTTATGGAGGTGGTGTTTATGTTGCAAAAAGTACAGAAGTTAGAGGTGCAACAACAGAAGATGCTTATACAACAACTATAGTAAAGGAAAATAAGGCAGCTTATGGTGGTGGAATGGCAGTTTTTGGATCTATGTTTGCTATTGAAAAAGATGGATTAGGAACCATTGCTAGATATCAAATTAGAGATAATACTGCAACTTATAAGGGTGGTGGAATTTATATTAATCAATCCTCTGATCAATATCAGCATAGTTATATTGCAGCTGGTGACGTTTGGTATAATAAGGTAACCAATGCTACAAGTGTAAATTATGGTGGCGGTGGAATTTATATTGAAGATGTTATTCATTTACATATAGAAGCAGATGATCAGCCTGAAATTACTGGAAATACAGCAGGTTATGGTGGTGGCATATATATGGCAAAAGGAACATTAAGTATGAATGGTGCAATTAGAAACAATAAAGCTACTCAATATGGAGGTGGAATTTATGTAAAAGGTGGTACTATTAATATTCAAAGGGTTAATAGTCTTTATGGTTCAAGTGAGTATAGTGGTTTCATTCAAGGCAATTCAGCAGGTTATGGTGGTGCTATGTATATTGCAGGTGGTAGTGTTAGAGCATATGCATATATTAGTAAAAATACAGCCACTACTGCAGGAGGTGGAATGTATGTAAATGGAGGAAGTTTTACCCTATATAATAATAAATCTTGTATATATGAAAATATTGCAGAAAAAGGTTCAGGTGGTGGAATTTACTTATATAGTGGAACTGTTTCTTTACAGGGAGGAGATGCTCAGTACAATGAAGCGTCTTACAATAGTAATTCTTGTGGAGGTTTTGTTTATTGGTATGGAGGAACTTTATCAATTACTAACTTTGGAAGTCTTTATAGTGGTATAGCTTATTCAGGAGGCATAGCCTATAAAGGTGGTGGAATTTATTTTGGAGTAAATAATACACAAACTTTGAACCTTATAGGAACAGGAAATATATATATTAGTGGAAAGGCAACTCAATATGGTGGGGGAATATATGTAGGTGCAAAAGGGACCCTTAAAGTAGATAATAGTAATGCTAAAATTCAAGATTCTAGTGTAGTGAATACAGGAGCACATTCCTATGGTGGTGGAATTTATTCATTGGGAACGGTAAATTTGATAAAAGGAGAAATTGCTAATTGTAGTTCTAGCGAAAAGAGTTACAATAGTCAAACAGTATTTGGACATGGAGGTGGAATAGCTGTTAGTGGTGGAACAACTACTATTGAGCGTAATTTTTTAATTACTGGTGGTGCTGCAAGGTACTATGGTCAAGGTGGCGGAATATATGTAAATAGTTCAGGCAAAGTTATTTTAAGAGGCACAGTATCAGACTGCTGGGCTGGATATGGAGCAGGAGTGTATGTAGCAAATGCTAATGGATTTACTCTTGAAAGTAATGGTGTAATTGGTAGAATGGCTACAACCTCAGTTCTTAATCAAAGTGATTTAATGGATTATTCTAATGTAGCAGTTATTGGTGGTGGATTATACATTGGTAAATCTGCATCTGTAAATTTGGGGAATGGTTACATAAGAGGAAATTCATCTTTAAATGGTGCAGCAGGTATTTATGTTGCAAGTGGAGGAAAGATTAATCTTTCAGGATATGTTTATGTAGACTATAATGCTAATTATGGAGGATCGCCTGGAGCAGGTATATATTTTTATGCTGGTAGTAGCACTAACAAAATGTTATCAATGGGTGGATTTATGTACGTTAGATATAATGGATATATTCAACAACAGTGTAATTATGAGGGCAGTGCAAATACTAATAACATAAGTTTATCAGCAGCGTATATTTATACAACTAGAAGTTGGTCATCTGATATTGGCCCATGGGATAGTAATAAGAGTGTACATATTTGTCCTTCAGGATTTATTATAGTAAATTCAAATTACCCATCAAGTTCTCAAAATTACCCATTATATGGTTATAAGTGGGGAACTGTAAGATATTAAATTAAGGTTTGCTAGTGTAAAAAATTATTAATTTTATATTTTAATAAGTAATAAAAAATCGCATACAATTTGTATGCGATTTTTTAATTATATTTAAAAATATTATATTTATAATTTTTATTAAATTATCTTAGTTTTGTTCCGCATGAATGACAAAATTTTGCATGGTCGGTTATTTTTTCATTACAATTTGGGCAGATGTTTTCTGCTTTTGTAAATTTCTTTCCACATTCAGTACAAAATTTAGCATTAGGTGCATTTTTTGCTCCACATTCTATGCAAAATTTTCCTCTTTTTTGTTTTTCTTCATCAGGTGCTGAAGTTTTAATTGATTGTTTAACCATATCTCCTATAACCATACCAGTGCCTAATTGTGTACCTAGACCTGCCATGCCAGGATTTTTGGCAGCATCTCCTATTGCTTCGGCTGATTTATATTTTACATAGGTATCCATGCTATTTTTAAGTACACCCATAGAAGATTGTGTATCTATAGCTTTTTCTACTTGTTCAGGGAAAGAAATATTTTCAATAATTAAATTAGATAATAATAATCCTAAATTTGTAAATTGTTCGCCAATTTGTTCTTTAACTTGTTTACTAAATTCTAATAGATTGCTTGCAAGGTCTAAGGCTCCAATTTTGCTTTCAGCTATAGTATCTGATATCCCAGAGACTAAAATGCTTTTTAGATAACTAGAAATACTTTCAGTTGTATAGTTTGTACTTGTTCCAAATAATTCCTTTAAAAAAGTTTTTGCATCATTTACACGGAAGGAAAAACTGCCAAAGCCTCTAATTCTTATAGAACCAAATTCTTTATCACGCATAGTAATAGGATTTGTAGTTCCCCATTTTTGATTGGTATATTGTCTTGTATTTACAAAAAACACATCAGCGGTAAATGCTGATTTAAATCCTCTAGGCCAAGCAAGAAGAGCAGAAAGGATCGGTAAGTTGCTTACCATAAGGGTATGAATGCCTGGTTCAAATACATCAGCTATTTTACCTTTAACCATAAATACTGCTACTTGAGATTCTCTTACTGTTAATTTAGAGCCTATCATTATTTGACGACCTTCCATAGGGTATTTAAATACCATAGTGTTTGGACTGTCATCTAACCAGTCTATATTTTTTAATGCTTGAGATTTTATAAATTTAAAAAGTCCCATTTTATTTTTATCCTTTTATGTAATAAGATTTTTAATAAAAAACTTAAGATACTTAAATTATATTTATTTTTTAAATTAAAAATTTAGTATATATTTTATTTAAACTAATTATCTTAAAATAACATCACAATTTACTGCTGTAATTTCTTGACCTTCTGAAAGAACTATGGTTTGGTTATGTTTATATTCTTTTACATATTTACCTATTCTAAGATTAAAAGTTTCATCTTCATCTCTTGTTGATAGTAAAGTGTATTTGCCAGCCCAAACTCTATTTTTTTTGCCAACCGTTTCTGTTACGTTTTGTTTTAGTACGATGTCGCTAGAACCAAAAGAAACATTCATTTCTCCATTCTCATCAACTACGGTTTGGTCTATTGTATATCTAACACCTTTTTTTGCTCTTACAGCATCTACTTCACGGTCTCTAAACCCTTTTAAGGTTTTTGTATATTTGTGGTTTATAAAAATGAACATTATTATTATAAAAACACATATAACACCTAAGATAATACAAAGAACTTGATATAAATCCATAATTATTATTTATCTCCCTTATTACTATTAATATATGTAATTATATATATATTTCATATTTTAATCAATAGATTTATTAATTTTTTTGTGTTCACAATTTTTAGAATATTACAATTTTGAAATAGTTTTTTTTATCAATTTAATTTTTAGTTAATTTAGAATAAAAAAAGAAGTAATAATTTACAAATAAAATTATAAATATTTAAATTATCTTTGCTAATAATGGTTGTAAAAAGTATAATAATTATATAAATAAAAAGAACATAATTAAAATAAAGTAAAAAAATTTAACTTAAAAAACTTATTTTTTAGGAGGCTAAGACATGATGAAAATAGGAACCTCAGGATTTAGAGGGATAATTGGTGATGAATTTACAAAAGAAAATGTAAGAAAAATCATTCAATGTATTAGTGATATTATTAATAAGAAAAATTTAAAGAAAGAGGTTATTGTAGGGTATGATAACCGATTTATGAGTGAAGTTTATGCAAAATGGATTTGTGAAGTTTTTGCTGGAAATAATATTAAATGTGTTTATACAATTTCATCGGTACCATCTCCGTTAATTAGTTTTATGACAAAAATTTGTAAAAATGATTTTGGAATAATGGTTACTGCTAGTCATAACCCTTATATGTATAATGGTCTTAAAGTTTTTGTAAAAGAGGGAAAGGAGCCAGACAGCGATTTAGAAAATATTCTTAATACCAAAACGGAAGATATAAAAGAAGTTAATTTTTTAGATTATGATTTAGCAGAAAGTAAAAATCTTGTAGAGTGTAAAGATTATACAAAAGACTATGTAAATAATATTGTAAATTTATTAAAATTTAAAACTGATTTTAAGTCTAAAGTTATTTTTAATGTTATGAATGGTTCTAGTTTAAATTCAATTTTGGAACTAAAAAAACAATTAAATTTAACAAAGCTTGATATTGTTAATACAAATAGAGATGCTTTGTTTAATCTTGATGGACCTATACCTAATGAAGATAAATTACAAGATTTTAAAAAATATGCCTTAGATAATAAATATGATTTTGCTTTTGCAACCGATGGAGATGGAGATAGAATAGGTTTGTTTGATGAGAAAGGCTCTTTTTATTGTGGAAATGAACTAAATGCACTTATTTATTATTTTATGATAAAAGAAAAAAAGTATAAAGGTCCTATTGTAAAGAATGTTACAGTTTCTAAACTTGTTGAAAATATTGCAAATAACTTAGGTGAAAAGGCTATTGAAACTAAGATAGGTTTTAAAAATGTAACTGAGGCATTAGTTAAAAATAATGCTTTATTAGGTGCTGAGAATAGTGGTTGCGAAGTGAGTGGGCATACTTTTTGCAAGGATGGGATTGTGGTTTTTGCCTTAGTTTTAGAGATATTAGAATATTATAAAAAGCCTTTTAGCCAAATATTTGAACAACTAAAAAAAGAGGCTGGCTATGACATGTTTTATAGAGAAACTTCAATAAGAGTTCCAAGTAAAGAAAAAGTTTTAAATTTTATGAACAATAATAAACTTGATATAAATAAGCCTATTGTTAATGTTAGTACATTAGATGGATATAAGTATTATTTTGATGATGGGGCATGGTTATCCATTAGATTTAGTGGTACAGAAAGTTTATTAAGAATAGTGGTTGAAACTAATACTAAAAATGAACTTGAAGAAATAACTAAAAAAGTTATTGACATTATAAAATCTATTAAATAAAATTTTAAAAACTTTATTTAAAAAAATGTTTATAGAAAAATAAAAACAAAAGAGAGAAAACAAAAAATGAAAGAAGTAATAAAATTTAAAAAAGTATCACCTGATGCTATTATTCCAAATTATGCTCATAAAGAAGATGCTGGAATGGATATTTATAGTAACGAAGATAAAGTAATAAAATCAAAAAGTTGGGAATTAATAAAAACAGGTTTTTCAATGGAATTACCAACAGGGTATGAGGCTCAAATTCGCAGTAAGAGTGGTCTTAGCTTAAAAAGTGGAATTATAGTTTTAAATAGTCCTGGTACTATAGATGAAAATTATCGAGGCGAAGTTGGTATTATATTAATGAATGTTTCTGATAAAGATTATAATGTAGAAAAAAATCAGAAGGTTGCACAAATGGTAATTAATAAGGTAGAACATTTTGAAATAATAGAAACTGAAGAAATTTCTGATTCTTCAAGGGGTGATGGGGCCTTTGGATCTACAGGCTTAAAAAATAATATATAATTCTTTATGAAAACTATTAAAATAAAGGCAGTTGATTGAAAAAAATCAAACTGTCTTTTTTAATTTTTGAAAAATTTAAAAATAAGTAGAAATGACTTTAATTACAATAAATGTATCTTTATTCAAAAAATGTCTTTTTTATTTCACAAATTTATTTTTCTATGCTATAAAAGTATTAGGAGATATTATGCTTTACTTAAATTCTTTTTTACTATCGGCTGGAAGTTTTTTTACTCTTCCTAACATATTACTTATAATAGCACTTATTTTATTATTATTATGTTCTGCATTTTTTTCAGCAAGTGAGATTGCTTTTTCATCTTCAAGCAATGTAAGAATTAAAACTCTTGCAGAAGAAAATGTTAGGGGCTCAAGAAAGGCTTTATACATTAGTGAACATTTTGATAATGCATTATCAACAGTTTTAGTAGGTAACAATTTTGTTAATATTTTATCTACAACACTATGTGCCTATTTATTTTTAATGTTAATTGAAAACCCTGTTATTTATAATATTGTTAATACTGTAGTTATGACAATAGTAATTTTAATATTTGGAGAAATTATGCCTAAGTCAATTGCTAAGGCAAATCCTGAAAAGGCTTGTTTATTTTTAGCTCCTATTCTTTATGTTGTAATGAAAGTATTATTTATATTTTGTGTTCCTTTCAATTTATTACAAAAAGCAATGCATAAGAAAAAAAGTGCAAATGCAAAACCTACAGTAACTGAAGATGAATTAGAAACTATTGTTGAGACTATGGAAGAAGAAGGAGTTATTGAAGAAGAAGATGCAGACATTATTTATGGTGCGTTAAAACTTAATGATGTTTGTGTGAAAGATGTTATGACTCCTAGAGTAGATGTTGTTTGTATTAATATTAAAAGCAATATAGAAGATATTAAAAAAACTTTCTTAAAAACACAATTTTCAAGAATCCCCGTTTATGAAAAATCAAAGGATAATATTATAGGTATATTAAACGAAAAAACTTTCTTTTCAGCAATTGTAGGTAAAACGCACATAAATATTTATAATATGTTAACACCTGCTTTGTTTGTTTCAAAAACTTCAAAAATAAATGATGTTATGAAATTAATGCAAAAAGAGCAAAAGCATATGGCTATTGTAAGCGATGAATATGGTGGCACAAGTGGTGTAGTAACTATGGAAGATTGCTTTGAAGAAGTGTTTGGTGAAGTTTATGATGAGCATGATGATATTGTAAATACTATTTCTAAAATAGATGATAATAAATATAGAGTTAATGCAGAACTTAGTGTAGAAGAATTATTTGACTATTTACAAATAGAAAAAATGCCAAAAGAAAAATATTCAAATATTGCTTCTTTCTTATGTAGTATAAATGATACGGTTCCTCAACAAAATAAAATAATTACTTATAAAACAATTGATGAAACAATTGATGAAGATAGTAAATTTATTAAAAAACAACTAATCTTATCTTTTAAATTGGTTCGTGTTGAAAAACGCAGAATTAGAGAAGTTGAATTAACTATTACTCAACAAGTTTTGGATAAGTAATTTATGAGTATTAATAAATTAGTTTTTTAATTTCTAATTTTAAAGTACATAAATAGAGGAGATAAAAAGTAAAACAATGTCAGTAATTAAAAATCAACATATTTATTTACCCAAAAAACATCTTGATTATACAAAGTGGGCAGTAATAGGTTGTGAACAATTTTCAAAAGATGAAGAATATTGGGAAACGGTAAAAAATTATGTTAGTGGTAGCCCAACAACTTACGATTTAATTTTCCCAGAAATTAATTTTAAAAACGATTGGGAAAGCAAAATTAAAGAAATCAATAAAAATATAGCTAACTATTATCAGGGAGGTATATTTGAAGATATGGGTCCTTGTATGGTGCTGGTGAATAGAACGACCAAAAACCATGAAAAGCGGTTAGGACTTGTAATGACAATTGATTTAGAAAAGTTTAGTACTATTGCTAATAATCCATCATTAATAAAATCTAGTGAAGGTTCCTTTGTTGATAGGATTCCTCCTAGAGTAGAGATGAGAAAAGATAGTATTTTTGAATTATCTAATATTGTGCTTTTATATGATGATAGAAAAATTCATATTGCTGATAATTTATATGCAAGAAAAGATGAACTTGAATTGCTTTATAATTTTAACTTAAATTTAGATGGTGGACACCTTACAGGTTATAAAGTTAAAAATGTAGAAGGCATAATAAGATTATTTAATCAACTTTTAACTCCTGAATATTTACAAGAAACATTTAATACAAAAAATCAGTTTTTATTTGCTGTTGTAGATGGTAATCAATCTTTAGTAACAGCTAAAGAACATTGGAATAATATAAAAAAAACATTAACTGAAGAAGAACAAATATCACATCCTGCAAGATACGCGTTAGTAGAAGCAATTAATATTCATGATTCTGGGATTGATTTTAAACCGATTCATAGGATTGTAATGGGTACCAACAAAAGTTTTTTAAAAGGACTAAAAAAACTTTTTAAGGTTAATCTTAAAAAAACCGAAGAGGGAAGTTTTATAACTCAAAAGATATTTATAGGTAAAGAAGAAGATTCTTTTTATTTACCAGATAATACACCACAGGCAATAAAACTAGTTCAAGATTACATTGATAAATGTTCTTCAAAACAAATAGAAATGAGTGTTGATTATATTCAAAGTGAAGAAGAACTAAAACAACTTTGTAAAATTAGAAGAAACTCTATAGGAATAACTTTACCTACTATAAAAAAACAAGAGTTATTTGAATTTATTATTAAAAATGGTCCTTTGCCTAGAAGGTCCTTCACATTATGTGAACCTAGAGAAAAAAGATATTATTTAGAAGCACATAAAATTAAATTGATTTAATTTATTATAATTATAATAATTAAAATACATTAAAACGGAGAAGATTTTTATTATGGACATAGCACAAATTTTAAGTTTAGAATTTAATTTAGAACCACAACATTCATTAAACATTATTTCATTACTAGATGAAGGTTGCACGGTTCCTTTCATTGCAAGATATCGTAAGGAAATGCATGGTAGTTGTGATGACCAAAAAATAAGGGATTTTGCAGATAGACTTGAATACCTTAGAAATTTTGAAAAGAGAAAAGAAGAAATTGTAAGGCTTATAACTGAACAAGAAAAAATGACTCCAGAAATAATGAAGAGTTTAGATGAAGCCTTAACTTTAACTGAGTTAGAAGATATTTATAGACCATTTAAACCTAAACGCCAAACAAGGGCAACTATTGCTGAAGCAAAAGGATTAAAACCTTTAGCAGAAATTATTTTTGCTCAGAAAGATAAAACTCCTCTTGAGGAACTTGCAAAAGATTATATTAATGAAGAAAAGGGTGTTGAAAATGTTGAACAAGCCTTACAAGGTGCAAGTGATATAATAGCAGAAATGATTTCTGATGATGCAGAAATAAGAAAAATATTAAGAGAATTTTTAATGAGCAGTGCTCAAATAGTAACTACATTAAAACAAGGTGAAAAATATTTAATTTATCAAACTTATGAAAATTATAAAGAACCTGTAGCAAAAATTCCTAGCCATAGAATACTTGCTATTAATAGAGGCGAAAAAGATGATTGCCTAAAGGTAGATGTTGAAGTTAATAATGAAAAGTGCTTAGAACTTATTTCAGAAGAAGTATTAGTTAAAAATGGTTCTTATGAAGAATTTATGAGAAATGTTATTGCTGATAGTTATGAAAGATTAATTTTACCTTCATTAATTAGAGAATTAAGAAATGCTCTTACCGATACTGCAAGCGAACAAGCAATTAAAATGTTTGAAGTAAATTTGAAACCTCTACTTATGCAACCTCCACTTAAGGATAAAGTTATTTTAGGTTTAGACCCTGCTTATCGTACAGGTTGTAAAATTGCAGTTATTGACCAAAGTGGAAATGTTATAGATAAAACAGTAATCTTTCCAACACCTCCTCATAATCAAATAGAAAAGTCTGAAGAAGTTATAAGTCAATTAGTTAAAAAACATAATGTTGATGCTATTTCAATAGGTAATGGTACAGCAAGTAAAGAAAGCGAAATATTTGTAAGTAATTTAATTAAAAAATTACCAAGAAAAGTTGAATATATGGTTGTTAATGAAGCAGGGGCTTCGGTTTATAGTGCATCAAAAGTAGGAGCAGAAGAATTTCCTGATTATGATGTTACAACTCGTAGTGCTGTAAGTATAGCAAGGCGTTTACAAGACCCATTAGCAGAACTTATTAAAATTGATGTTAAATCTATTGGTGTTGGTCAATATCAACATGATATGCCTCAAAAAAGATTAACAACTGTTTTAGATGGGGTAGTAGAAGATTGTGTAAACTCTGTAGGAGTTGACCTTAATACCGCTTCATATAAGTTACTAGAACACATTTCAGGTTTAAATGCAGGAATTGCAAAAAATATTGTTGAATATAGAAGAAAAAATGGTAAGTTTACTGAAAGAAATGAGTTGCTTAATGTTTCTAAGTTAGGTGAAAAAGCATATGTTCAATGTGCAGGTTTCTTAAGAATACCTAATGAAAAAAATATTTTAGATAATACAGGGGTTCACCCAGAAAGTTATACAGCAACTAAAAAATTGTTATCTATGTTTAATATGTCAGAACAAGACGTTATTAATGAAAATATTCAAAATTTACCTCGTTTAATTGCCGCAAAGGGAGAAGAAAAGGTTGCAACAGAATGTGGTATAGGTGTTCCTACTTTAAATGATATTGTAAAAGAACTTTTAAAACCAGGAAGGGATATTCGTGATGATTTACCAAAACCTGAATTAAGAAGTGATGTTATGAGTATTGAAGACCTTAAGGTTGGTATGGTAATGAAAGGTACTGTTAGAAATGTTATAGATTTTGGGGCTTTCGTTGACATAGGAGTTCACCAAGATGGCCTTGTTCATATTTCTGAAGTATGTGATAGATATATTAAACATCCTAGCGAAGAATTAACAGTAGGACAAGTTGTTAATGTTAAAATTATTAGCATTGATTTACAAAAACAAAGAATAGGTTTATCTATAAGAAAAGTTGATAGTGATTTAACAACAGAAAATGTTGTTACAACAAATGCTTAGTATAATAACGAAGCAAAAAAACGGATTAAAAATAATAATAAATATATTAAAAATAAAAAAAATGGTAATAAGTTTACCATTTTTTTTGTGTTAAATTTATTTTTACATATAAAAAAATAAATTTAATAAACATATTAATAAACTAAATATTATTATTGATTTTTAAATATCTTAAATTTAAAGTTAATATTTAATCAAGTTCAAGTTTTCCTGTATATAATTGATAATATTTACCTTTAAGTTTTATTAAATCATCATGCGAACCTTTTTCAATAATTCTGCCATGGTCAAGTACCATAATTACATTAGAATTTTGAACTGTTGACAATCTATGGGCAATAACAAAAACTGTTCTTCCATGCATTAAAGCATCCATTCCATCTTGAACAAGTTTTTCGGTATGGGTGTCGATGCTTGAAGTAGCCTCATCTAAAATCATAACAGGAGCATTTGCAATCGCAGCACGGGCAATTGATAATAATTGTCTTTGTCCTTGGCTTAAGTTTGCACCATCACTTTCAAGCATAGTGTCATAACCTTGTGGAAGTCTTTGAATAAAATCATCAGCATTTGCAAGTTTAGCGGCTTCAAAAACTTGTTCATCTGTAGCAGCTAAGTTGCCATATCTTATATTTTCTTTTACAGTTCCAGTAAATAGGTTAGTGTCTTGTAATACTATGCCTATAGATTTTCTTAAATCATCTTTTTTAATTTTATTAATGTTAATGCCATCATATCTTATTTTACCATCTGCTATATCATAAAATCTATTTATTAGGTTAGTAATGGTAGTTTTTCCTGCACCAGTAGCCCCAACAAAGGCAATTTTATGACCAGGTTTTGCGTAAAGAGAAACATCATGAAGTACAATTTTTTCTTTATCATAACCAAAGTCCACATCAAAAAATCTTACATCGCCTTTTAACTCATGAATGGTTGTGGTTCCATCATGGTGAGGGTGCTTCCATGCCCATATATTTGTACGATGTTCAACTTCAGTTAAATTGCCTTCTTCATCTTTTTCAACATTAATTAAGGTTACATATCCTTCATCAGTTTCAGCAGGGGTATCCATCATTTCAAATATTCTTTCAGCACCAGCTAATGCTAGGATTATGCTATTTACTTGTTGTGAAACTTGACTAATAGGCATAGTAAATTGTCTACTTAAACCCATAAATGATACAATATTTCCTAAAGTAATTACACTTAATCCGGTTAAACTAATATTGTTTACACCAAATATAGCAAGTAGACCACCTATAATTGCAATAACTACATATTGTAAATGACCTAAGTTTTGCATAATAGGCATAAAAATATTTGCGTATTTGTTTGCTTTTGTGGCATTAAAACAAAGTTCTTCATTTAATTTATCAAAGCCATCTTTATTTTGTTGTTCATGATTAAATACTTTAATAACTTTTTGGCCATTAATCATTTCTTCAATATAACCTGTTGTTTTACCAACTGAAACTTGTTGAGCAATAAAGTATTTTCTGCTTTTGCCACCTATGGTTTTTGTTATAAGCATCATGAATATTAAGAAGAATATTATAACTAAGGTTAGGTAAATGCTTATGCTTAACATAAAGGCAAAAACAAATAAAATGGTTAAAACGGAAGATATTATTTGAGGAATGCTTTGGCATAACATTTGTTCAAGAGAATCGGTATCGTTTGTATATCGGCTCATAATATCGCCATGAGTGTGAGTGTCAAAGTATTTAACTGGTAACTTTTGCATTTTAGCAAACATTTCATCACGAATATCTTTTAATACTCCTTGTGAAATATATACCATTATTAAATTATAAAGGAAACTAGCAATTATTCCAGCACCAAATACTATAGCCATGATTGTTATACGAGTAATTATGCCAGAAAATTCCGCCCCTTCTTTCATTATTTTTCCAATATAGTCTATAATTTCACCAGTGAATAAAGCAGATGAAACACTAGATACCGATGCTATTATAATTAATATAAAAACAAGAGCGATTTGTATTTTATGACTTTTAAATATATAATGAAGTATTCTTTTTGCACTATTAGATTTTTTATTTGATTTTTCTTTAGGCATCTTTTTTACCTCCTTTTTTTGTTTGAGAGGTATAAATGTCTTTGTAAACTTCGCTTGTTTTTAATAACTGACTATGAGTTCCCATAGCAACTATTTTTCCACCATCAAGTAAAATAATTTTATCTGCATCCATAATACTTGTTACTCTTTGAGCAATAATAATTTTTGTTGTTTTAGGAATTTCTTCTTTAAAAGCTCGTCTTATCATGCTATCGGTTTTAGTATCAACTGCACTAGTGGAATCATCTAAAATTAAAATTTTAGGCTTTTTAAGTAGGGCTCTTGCTATACATAATCTTTGTTTTTGACCACCACTTACATTAGTTCCACCTTGTTCAATATAGGTTTCGTATTTGTTAGGGAAGTTTTCAATAAATTCATCAGCACAGGCAAGTTTACAAACTCTCTCTATTTCTTTATCACTTGCATTAGGATTTCCCCATTTTAAGTTTTCTTTTATTGTGCCAGAAAATAATACATTTTTTTGCAAAACAACGGCAACACTATCTCTTAAAGTTTCTAAGTTATAGTCTTTTACATCTTTTTTGCCAACTAATACCTTACCACTTGTTGCATCATATAATCTAGGAATAAGAGAAATTAGAGTACTTTTACTACTTCCTGTTCCACCTAAAATACCTATAGTTTCGCCTGACTTGATTTTTAAATTAATGTCTTTTAAACATAATTTTGAGATGTCATCTGTATAACTAAATGATACATTTTTAAATTCAATGTCACCACTATTAACTTTAGTAATTGGATTTTCTGGATTTGATATGTTAGGGGTTTCATCCAATATTTCAACTATTCTTTGAGCAGAAGCACGAGAGATAGCAATATTTATTATAACCATAGAAAACAACATAAGCGACATTAATATCTGCATGGTGTATTGAAACAAGGTTTGTAATTCACCTACATTTAAAGTTGTTCCGCCTGTATCCACAATTATTTTAGCACCAAAATAACAAATTAAAATCATACAAGAATATATTGCTAGTTGCATAAGAGGAGAGTTGAAAGCCAATATTTTACGAGCTTTTGAATAGTCCTTATAAATTTGGTCACTAATTTTACCAAATTTTTCTATTTCATAATCTTCTCTTACATAAGCTTTAACAACCCTAGTTGCTCTTACATTTTCTTGAACGGTGTTATTTAAGTCATCATATTCTTTTACAACTTTTTTAAATTGTGGGTGAACAAATCTAAGTATTAATAATAGTCCAGTTAGTAGTAATGGGCTTGCTATTAACAATATAAGACCCATTTTAACATTAATTATAAATGTACTTACCATAGCGAATATAAGCATTAACGGACTTCTAACTGCTACTCTTATAATCATTTGATAAGCCATTTGAACATAGTTTACATCGGTTGTTATTCTTGTAACAAGACTAGCTGGTGAAAATTTATCTATGTTATAAAATGAATAACTTTGAATTTTGTGAAACATATCTTTTCTTAAATTTTTTGCAAAACCACTACTTGCTTTAGCACAAAAATTGCCAGATAATGCTCCAAAAATAAACGACATAATTGCCATGCCTATTAAAATAAAACCAAATTTTAAGATGACAGACATTTGTCCTTGCTCTATACCTTGATTAATTAATTCTGCCATAAGTAAAGGAATGAGAATTTCTAAAACAACTTCAAAAGATACAAATAGTGCAGTAAGAATGGAAGAAGTTTTGTATTCTCTTATAGAACGAGCTAATTTTTTAATCATAATTTTCTCCTTTTGTTAAATTTATTAAAGCAAAATACATAATATATATGAAAGTTTTAATATAATAATTACAAAATCTTAATAAAAAATAAAAGCATTTACAAATAAACCCTTTTTATGTAAAAATCAAGAAGTAACATTTATTTGTGAAAGCATTTTTTTTAAATGATTATTTATTATTATATATATTATAATATATAATTGTATTTAACTATGCAAAACACATTATCAAACTTTTTCAGTTAAAAGTCAAGATAATTTTTAAAAATATTGGTTTTTAGCTGTTTGCTTTGCTTTTTAAGGTTAATAAGAATTTAATAAAAAAATAAATAAAACCAAGTTTATATTATAAATTTTAAAAATAATTTTAATAAAGATTTTAACAAAAGTATTATTAAAAATAAATTAGTTGTTTAATTTTTTTATATTTGTTACACTAAAAATAATTAATAAGAGGAAGTAAAAATATGAAAGTTTTATTAACAGGCGGTTTAGGATATATAGGAAGTCATACTGCTGTTGAATTAATTTCTGCGGGCTTTGAAGTTGAAATAATGGATAATTTATATAATTCTTCAATTAATGTTTTAGACAAATTAAAGAATATAACAGGCAAACAAATTAAGTTTTATAAATTGGATATGTGCAATTTATCAGATATGGATAAAATGTTTAAAGAAGGGTGCTTTGATGCTGTAATTCATTTTGCAGGTTTAAAAGCGGTAGGAGAAAGTACAAAAATACCTCTTACATATTATGAAACTAATATCGGTGGAACAATTAATCTTTTAAAATGTATGGAAAAATATGGGGTTAATAAACTAATCTTTAGTTCATCAGCTTGTGTTTATTCAACAGAAAATGTTCCACCATATAAAGAATCAGGGATACTTAAACCTATCAATCCTTATGGTAGAACAAAGTATTTTATAGAAGAAATTTTAAAAGATTATGTTAATGCTAACCCAAAATTTAAAGCAATAATTTTAAGGTATTTTAATCCAATAGGTGCTCATGAAAGTGGGTTAATAGGTGAAAATCCAAATGGTATACCTAATAACTTGATGCCTTATATAACAAGAACAGCATTAGGAAAGTTAGACCAACTAACTATTTTTGGAGATGATTATAATACCCCTGATGGTACTTGTATCAGAGATTTTATACATGTTGTGGATTTAGCAAAAGGTCATTTAAAAGCTTTAAATAAAATTGAAGGTTTATCAGGTTATAATATTTATAATTTAGGTACAGGGCATGGATATAGTGTTTTAGAGGTTTTAAACTCGTTTAATAAAGTTTGCGAAAACAAAGTAAAATATAAATTGGGTAAAAGAAGAGAAGGCGACAGCGAATGTAACTTTGCAAGTAGTGAAAAGGCAGAAAAAGAGTTAGGCTTTAAAACAGAAAAGACTATAGAAGAAATGTGTCTTTCTGCCTTCAACTTTGAGAAAAATAATAGTTAATTAAAGTTATCAAATTAATATATAAACAATATAAATGTTATTTTTATGATTTATATTAAAATCATATAAAAACAATTTATATATAAAAGAAAAAATTAAAGTAATTATAAAAATTAAACAAGTAGTAAAAGTTACTACTTGTTTTTTAGTATTTTTACATTTACAAAAGCTTCTATTTTAGTTTTATATTTAATAGATAAAATAAATACCGTGACAAGTATTAGGGCAATAATTATCCAGATTAATATTCCCCATGAAGAATAAGGAATCATAAAACCAGTAGAGAAAAAACATAAACAAAATAAACTAATAGGACGTGTAATTAAATTTGTAATTAAAAAGAATTTAAAATCTAAATTTATAACTCCTGCTAACATACATAAAATATCATCTGGAAAAAGAGGAAAGAGCATCATTATAAAAAAAATGTATTTTCCTTTTTCAAGTTTGCTTTGTAAGTATTCAGTTTTATTTTTTCCTATACAAAAATATAAAAGTTTCATGCCAAAAAATTTACCTAATAGATAAGCGAATATACTACCTAATAATATCGCAAGAGTACTAAGTAAAAAGGCTACAAAAGGTCCAAATATAATTACACCTACTATTGTTGTTACCATTGCAGGAATTGGTAAAATTGTTACTTGTAAAAATTGTAAAAAAACAAATACAGCATAACACCAAAACCCTGTGGAAAGAATTAAAACTTTTAGTTCTTCAATGTTATCAAATTTGCCTATGACACCTGTTTTTTTTAATATAAAATAAATACCTACAAAAAACAAAATAGATATTATAGTTACTACTAGTAGTTTTATTATTGGTAATAGGTTTTCTTTTAAATTTTTAATAGTCATAGTTTCTTTATATTTTTATGAAAGCATTAAAAAAAATATCTCACATTAGCAAGATATTTTTATAAAAATATTTTTTGTATGATAATTTTTACCTTTAATTTAAATTAAATAGATATATATTATTTTATTAACTATCAAATAAATTTTTAGTTGTAAATCTATCGCCACAAGTCATGTTAATTTTAAGCCTTCTAATTGTGTCCTCATTTGTAGGACTCAATATATGAGATGAGTGTGCTTCACAACCCCAAAGTTTGCTTAAATTGTCGTAAGCAACTTTTGCAGGAGGATTGTAATAGGCTGATATACTTAAAGCAATTAAAGCATCTTTAAGTGATAGTACTCCATTTTCCGTGTTTAAAATATTTTTTTTAAGGTCAGCTATAGGTTCTAAAACTTGAGGAGAAATAAGTTCAAATCTATCTTCTATTCCAGAAACAACTTTTAATGCGTTAAGTATTACACTAGCACTAGCTGTTAATAATTTTGTTCGTCTACCTACAACAATTTTACCATCTTGTAATTCTATAGCAACACTAGGTTGTTTGCTTTCCATTTCTTTTTCTTCACATGGTCTAACACATTTTCTATCATATTTATCAAGACCTAGTTCATTCATAAGAAGGCGAGTGCGTTCTTCACAAAATTTAGGAACATTACCCTTTTTAATATCAGCTTTTGCTCTATAATAACGTCTAATAATTTCTTGTTTTGCACTTTCTCTTGCTAGTTCATCATCATAAATACATTCAGCTATTGTATTTATTCCCATATCGGTAGGGGATTTATAAATATCTTGATTTAAGATTTTTCTTAATATGTTTCTAACAACAGGGAAGGCTTCTAAGTCTCTATTATAACTAACTGCAATTTTACCATATGCATCAAAGTGATAACTATCAATTAAGTTTGTGTCTTTTAAATCGGCAGTAGAACTTTCATAAGCAATATTAATAGGGTGTTTTAATGGTAAGTTCCATACAGGAAATTTTTCAAACTTTGCGTATCCTGCTTTTATACCTTTTTTATATTCATGATATAATTGTGATAAGCAGGTAGCAAGTTTACCACTGCCTGGACCTGGGGCAGTTATTACAACAAGAGGCTTGCTTGTTTCTATATAAGGATTTTTACCATAACCTTCTTCACTTACTATAGTTTCAACATCAGTAGGATATCCTTTTGTATAATAATGATAAAAAACTCTTTCACCTAAATTTTCTAGTTTTTCCTTAAATGTAATAGCAGAAGGTTGCTCATTAAAAAGAGAAATTACTATCGCACTTACAAGAAGTCCTCTTTCTCTAAATTTATCAATAAGTCTTAAAACTTCCATATCGTAGGTAATTCCAAAGTCCGCACGAATTTTATTTTTTTCTATATCGTTTGCGTTAATAACAAAAATAATTTCACAATCTTTTTTAAAATTATCTAATAATTTAATTTGAATGTTTGGGTCAAAACCAGGTAAAACGCGACTTGCATGTAAATCATCAAAAAGTTTACCACCAAACTCCATGTATAACTTATTGTTAAAAAATTTCATTTTTTCTTTTATCTTTTCACTTTGAAGTTTTAAATATTTGTCAGAATCAAAGCAAAATTTTTTCTTATTTTTATCCATAATTTTTTCCTTTTAATTTAAGTAAAATTATTAACAATTTTAATTTATCTAATTATTTTTAAAGGTAATAAAAAATAATTATAAAAAAGTATTGTTATATTAATTAAAATAATAACAAAAATAAAAATCAGTCATATTGTGTTGTATACTAATTTAGACTGATTTTTTATTAGTAAATTGTGAAATATTTTATTTTAATAGTTCAGAAATATAGTCATTAACTTCTTTTTGTAAGTCCTCTATGCCTGAATTATTAACAATAAAATGGTCTGCAATTGCAATAGGACCTGCTTTTTCTATATTTTCAATTTCAGTGTAATCCCTTGTTTTAACCTGTTCATCAGTTAAAGGACGAAAACTTCTATTTTTAAGCCTGCTTGCTCTTAAATCTCTATCAGTAACAATAGCAAGTATTTTAAAATGTTCTTTATAAATGTCCTTTAAAAATTTATATTCACTCCAGGAATACATACTTTCAACAATAACATTTTTCCCATTATCAAAAAGTGCTTTTATCTTAGGCTCACTTTTTTTAGCATAAATTGCCATATCGTTATTGCTTTCTCTTCTTATTTCTTCACGAATTTTTCTCTCGTTTTCAGGATTAATTTCCATATTTCTTTTTTTCATTTCTTCAAAAGTTATATCTCCAAAATATACTCTTTCAAAGTTGTTATCTATAAATATTTGGGTTGCTTCTGTTTTGCCTGCACCACAAAGTCCGACAACTGCTACTATTATATTGTTTTTAGTCATAAGTAAAATTCCTTTTAAGTTTTTTTAAGTTTAACTAATTTAATAAAATTTTACAACAAAAATTTTAGAGGTTTTAAAAATATTTTTTTAGTTTGAATAGAAAAACATAAATCAACAAACACTATTAACAGGGAGGTTTTAATATGAGTAAATCTTGGAAACCAGGCGAAGTAGCACCAGAAGATGGTAACTATGTTGCCTATGATGCACAAGGCCATAATGGTGGCAGTTGCTACCTAACTAAAGGTCAAAGATTTCCTGCAACTCAACATTCAGGAAGTTATTACACAAAAGAGGACTAATATTTAGTTCTCAAAATTTTAGTGCATATAGCACTATTATAAAAAACCTTTAAGATATTAGTCTTAGGGGTTTTTTATTTTCTTTAAATATTACAAAGTTTTTATAAATATTTTTCTATAATAGTTAAAAACATTGTTTGTTAAATTATTTTGATTACTTTATTTTTATGTGCAATCCTACAAAAAAATAAGATTGTATTGACTTTATTTGATTTTTGAAATAAAATTAATCAACTTATAAATCTTTGTGTAATAATATATCTTTAATATAATTTTAATTTTTAATTATAAAAATATCAATCAATAGGTTCAATAAGTTTGTTAAAATTAATGAGGTAGATAATGAGAAAAATATGTTTAGATAAATCTATTTATTTAACAAGAGCTATAATGAATAAAAAAATACAAGTGCCATCATTTGTTAATCTAATAAGGGATGGTTTAGGTAATATTAATAGTTTTAAATTTGTAGATTCTAAAGTAGAGATGCCTATAGAACATTTAGGACTTGGTGTTCTTGCATATAAAGGTGCTGTTGATCAGTATATTGTTACCAGAGTAGGGATTGACAGTAATACAGGTGAAAAATGTGAAATTAGAGAATTTGAAAAATTAGAAGGTACAAGTTCTCATATCGCAAATTTTTTAGTTTCCTTAGAACCTGATGTTTTAAATTGGTATTCTGATGATAATGGGGCATTAAAACTTATTTCTTATAGTGGATTTATGCCTAGTATTGACCCTTCAAATTATACAAAATGTAAGCTAATTAATGAAGAAGGGCAAGATGTTAGAGAACAAGTTGTTACTGAAGCATATAAACAGGCAGTAGTTGGATATATGTTAGGTTCAATGGAGGAAAGTGATAGTACGCAAGAATCTTTTGAAGATGACATGTTAGATTTTTTAGAAGAAGATAAATGTATTTTTAATGATGTAATGGAACAATTAAAATTACAAGCTACAGAAAATCTTTTATATTTAAATCAAACCCAACCAAAAGCAGAAACTAATGCAAGTGTAATTGATATAATTATAGATAATAATGTGTCATTAGAGCAATAGTATATAAATATAATTAAATATAAATTAAAAAAACAAAAATCGCTATCATATGCGATTTTTTAATTTGACACATTAATTACTATAATGATATATTAACACTATAATTAATTAAAGGAAAATTATGAAGAGAGTTTTAACAAAAATAGCAGGAATATTAGATACTGTTTTATATGGTCTTTTAGCAGCAGGATGTTCGCTTTTATTTGGACTTATATTAAGTGGTTCTGCATTGCTTTCACAAATAGTGGGAGTAAATATACATAGAATATTTATGGCTGTTTTAGTGTTTGTTATTTTTATAATTGCTGTAGTTGGTCTTGTTTTTTCAATAAAAGCAATATCCTTTTCAAGAGATAGTATTGAAGTATATCGTAACAAATATCCAATGCTTATAACAAATGTTGTTTTTAATTCAATGTTTGCGGTTATGTTTTTATTATTTATAGGTTCACCTAATTTATTTGATGTTTCAGTTTTTGCATGTTTTATAGCTTGTGGAATGTTATATGTAATAGACATGACAAAAAATTCACAACTTTTAATTAAAAAAGAAATTTCAATAAATGAAGATGATGAAGGTTCTTTAGAAAATAATGTAAATGCTAACGACTTAGAAGTTCAACTAAAAAAGTTAATGGATTTAAAAGAACAAAATTTAATAACTGAAAAAGAACTTATTTCCTTACGAGAAAAATTAGTTAAAAAGGAAATAGAAAAAGAATAAGTAATTTAATTTTTGTTAGTTATCGTTTTGATATTCGTTTTAATTTATAAAGGCATTTTATCTTTTCTTGATAAAATGCCTTTTTTAAAATATTAACAATACTATATAGATAAATAAAACCTTAAGTTAATCAAATAAAAAACTTTTTAATAAATAAATATAATTTTAATAGGAGAACAGGTATGTTTAATAAAAAGCCAAAAGTTGAAAAGTGGTTTAAAATTTTAAATAAAAAATATTTTAAAAATAAACTTGATTATCCTTATAGTAATCTTTTTTATTATTTTACATATGCTGTTTATAGGCCATATTTTAAATCTAAAAGGTGTAAGAGTCATTATTATTTGTTTTTTCTTGCAAAAGAAGGGGATTATTTAGGAGAAATAATAAGAGACTTACGTGCTATTTTGCCACGAAATTTATATGATAATTTCAGTGATGCTTTAGAGCATTATAATAATGTAACTGAAGGGTTAGATTGTGATGATTTAGATTATAATGTAGAAAAAGAATTGGTAGCAAGTTTTAAAAAATATGATGATTATGTAAATGAATATTCTAATAGTATAGAAAATATCTTAAAAAATTTAGTTTAAATAATAAGATAATAATTTAAATTTTGTGTTTAGTATATTATTTAATAATATTAACTATAAAAAATCATAATAATAAAAAAACTAAAAGAAAAAATCTTTTAGTTTTTTTATGTGATATTAAGTTTTTTATGTAGGAAATAATTAACCTTGTTTTCCACTTGATTGTCTAACCATATCTTCTATAACAATATCATATATTTCTCCTAAGCCTGAACAAAATTCCAAGACTTTCCAAGGTTCGTTTGTGTGATAATGAATTTTTATAAGTTCTTCATCTCCAACCACAAGCAAACAATTTCCAACAAGTTGGTTATTAAAATAATCTCTAATAGCATTATCGTTTAAATGTTTTCCTTCAATAAGAAGTTGAGTGTCATATCTATATTTCAATTCATCTTCTTCATCTTCAATTTCAATACCCATATTATTCTCCTTTTGTTTTTTAATTTTACAAATAAATTTAATTACAGTCAAATAAAAACATCTATTTATTAATACATTAAAAAAAATATATAATTAACACCTTAAAAATATTGACACAATAAAAAATCTTTGATAAAATCACGATAGCAATGAAAATTGCGTTGTTTATATAAACATATTAGTAAAATATAAACATATTAAAATTTAGTTATAGTTTATAAAATAAGTTAATAACTAAAAATAAATTAAATATAAAAATGGAGAAGTACCCAAGAGGCCCAAGGGGATCCCCTGCTAAGGGATTAGGCGTGTAATAGCGTGCGCGAGTTCGAATCTCGCCTTCTCCGCCAACTAAAAATACCACAATAAGTTGTGGTATTTTTTATATTTAAATGTTATATTTTGTGTTTTATAACAATTTGGTCAATTTTTGGTCAGATTTCATTTATTTTGTGGCTGTAAAGAGTTGATTTTTTTCTACTAATTCACGGTCAAAATTAGGGAATAAGTGAGAATAAGTATTCAAAGTCATAGAAACATCTTTATGACCTAATCTTTTAGCGAGAAGAAGAACATTACTTGTTGCATTTGATATTAAACTAGCATGACTATGTCTAAATTCATGATTTGTTATTCGTTTAACTTTTGCCAATGGATAATTTTTTATAAATATGGATGCTTAGTTAGTAGTTTTTTATTTGAACAAAATACAGGCTAAGTATATAATTTAGCTTAGGTTGTGCCAAACTAAACACTATTAGTTTAGTTGGGTATTTTTTAGTTTGCAATACTCTTCTAATATAGTACAATTAAAAATACGGAGATAAAAAAATGAAGAAAGAATTAGTTGTTATAACTGGTGGAAATAGTGGCTTGGGATTAGAAATTACAAAATTATTTTCCAAAAAATTTAATGTATTAGTAATTGCTAGAACAAAAAGAGATGAAATTCATAATGTTTTTTATGAATATGGCGACATATCAAACAAGAATTTATAAAACAATTATATTCTAATTACTCTAAAAACTTTAACATATCTTATTTAATAAATAATGCGGCTCATGGTGTTTTTGGAAGCCCAGAAACAAATTCTTTAAGTGTAATAAATACTGTATTTAGTGCGGGGCTAGTATGAATGATTTTGAATACAACATATGCTGTTCCATTGATTAAAGATAAGGGTGGAAAGATAGTTAACATTTTATCTTCTGCTGCACTTAAAGGTAATATTAACGAAAGTTTATATTGTGCTGCTAAATGGGGCAGAAGAGGTTTCACGGAAAGTTTAAAGGCGACTTACAAGGGAACAAACATAAAAGTTATTGGTGTTTATCCAGGTGGTATGAATACTGCATTTTGGAACACAAATCGCAGTTATGTAGCAGAAGAAAAATCTGCAAAATGGATGAATCCAATAGATGTTGCTAAAGTTATTTATGAAAATGTAACAAATAATAATCTATGTGTTGCTGATATTGTAATTGAAAGATTTTAAATAATGACTTATGAAATTTAGGTTTTCAGTTGAGTATTAATGCATGTAGTTAAACAAGGGCTTATTGAGATTATAAAATGACAAGCAAAGCATAGCTTAATATATTAAAGGATTTTCTTAACGGGAAAGTTCCTAATATTAAAAATTGGAAGCATATATAAGACTTCTAATTTTTTTAATAAAAGAGAATGAAGATATAGTTTATTTATAAGAAAAAAGTTTTTATAGTGCTGTTATGTTATTAGTTTATCAAAATAATATAATATTAAATTTAATTTAAATATAAATATAAAAAATATTAAAAGGTAGATAAATATTTTATTTTTAAAGGAGATAGAAATTGAAAAAGGATGAACTGCAAGATAAATTAAATAATTTAAGAATACATCATGCATTTGGTATGGCTTCATTAATTTATGTTCAACCAAAAATTAATTTATTAACAGAACAGGAAGTTTTCAAAGCAGAAGAAATAGACAAAGATATTTGTTCTAAAATAAATTGGGGAATACCACTTGAAAAAACAGAGATAAACAAAACTATAATTAATAAAGCCGAAAATATAACGGAAGAAGAACAAGATAACTTTTTTAAAGATGTTTATAACCATTTTGGGCTTAAATACTTATAAGAATAGTTTATTATAATTAACCAAGCATATAACTTTGCTTATTTAAATTATTCGATTTGTGCAGGAAAGGCTAGGCGAGGCTTGCTTTATTTGTTTTTTAGTTTTAAATAAAATAATGATAATATAATTGTTGATATAATGTTGATTGTTGCAAAAATTAAAAAGCGTGCCTTTAATTTCTATATCACTAGGGAAATATATAGTTGAAATTATAGTTTTGAAAAAAAGTGTTAAGATTTCTAATATTAAAAATATAGAAAATAAATCATAAAAGATATTTTTAATATTAAAAAATTATGTTTTTATAAAAAAAAAGATATTGATAAAACTATTATTAATAACGATTCAGTAATAAGTTTAGACAAATTATAGGAATAAATGGATATATTATTCTATCATTTGGAAGAGTATAATTAATATATTCAGGATGAATATTTGTTGAATGTAAATCATGAAAATATAGTCCCTTTAATAATAGAATGTTGTTAAATAAGTTATAAATGAACACAATTTAATTAATATTTATTAGACAACTTGTTAAAATGTTTTTAATGTTATAAGATATATTTTAATAGGATATTTTTTATGAAGGATAAGAAAAAGTTTATTGTTTTTATTGCTATTTTTTTGGTTTTAGTTATTGGTGCTTTAATATTAATATTTGTGCCAAACTGGAATAATAATGCAAATGAATATCTTCAAAGTTATAAGCAAAATTTAAATTATAACGAGAGTTTAGAAAAAATAAATAATCCTGACCAAGGATTTTATCGCCCTATTTATGTTAAATTATCTGAAGAAGGAATTTCTTATAATAAAAATATTATTAATGATAATCAGCAATTATATCATTTAAGAATAGATATAGGAGATTTTTCAAAAGTTGTGAATAGTATTTCAGATAAACCTTTTACTGCTAAAGCAATGCAAGGATTAGATGAATTATTGAAATTTTTAAAACAGCATAATAAAAATGCAATATTAAGATTTGCATATGATACTGGTTTTAATGGAAATGCAAATTTTGAACCTAATATAGAAATGATAAAAGAACACATTAAACAATTTTGTACAATTATTAATAATTACGAAAATACTATAACTGCTTTAGAGACAGGACTAATTGGCCCTTGGGGGGAAATGCATACAAGTAAGATGGCAAATAAAACTTATATTTCACCCATTATAGAAACAATATTATTTAATACAAATAATATAGCAGTATTAGTTAGAACTCCTAAAATGATATACGATTATTTAAATATTACCATAAATGAAATTGATAATTATGAAATAAGTAGTTCCAGCAGAGCCTTTAGGTTAGGGATATATAATGATGGATACTTAGGGTCAGTAGATGATTTAGGTACGTTTACTAATAGAGATAAAGAAATTAATTTTTTAAGTAAACAAACAAATCATTTGCCTTATGGTGGAGAAGTTGTAGTTCCAAGTAGTAATTTGCATAATATTGATGTGTGTATTCCGGAAATGAATAAAATAAATTTGAGTTATTTAAATTTGAAATGGAATAATGAAGTTATAGAAAAATGGAAAAATTCAAAATATACTAGTGACTGTGGAAATGATTCTTTATATTTCAGTCAATCGGCATTTACATATATTGAAAATCATATGGGATATAGGTTTGTTTTAAGAAATTCAGTTTTTGAATATTCTAATAGATTTGATAAACTAATTATTAAGTTAAATATTGAAAATGTAGGGTTTGGCAATCTTAATAAATCAAAACAAGCAAAAGTTATTTTTGTTGATGAAAATGAAAATATAGTTTTTTCACAAAAAGTTGGAAATTTTAATGGAAATAATAATGTTAATTATTCTTTTAATTTAAATTTAGATAATGGAAAATACAAAGTATATTTGTGTTTGTTTGGCGAAGAATACTATAACAATCAAATATATAATTTAGCCTTTGCAAATAAGGAAATTTGGAACGAAACGTTAAAGGGCAATAGCATTGGAGAAATAACTATTATAAAATAGTTTATAGATTTTTTAAAAAAATTTAAAAAATAAAATCATATTTGAATATGGTTTTATTTTTTATTTAAAATTTGAGGTTATTATATATTTTTTATAAGATAAATATTTAAATTAGTTTGAAAAATTTGTTACTTGTTGTATTATAATAGTATTTATAAAGAAAATATATAATAGGGGCTAATGTATTTTGGTCTTTTTAATGTTATTGATTTTGTAAAGGTAGGTTTATTGTGATATTTTTAAAAAACTTTAAAAAAATAGTCATATCAATCTTTTGCTCTATTGTATTATGTATGAGCTTAATTATATCTGCAAATCTTATTAAGCAAAATGATATATTTTTAAATGAGAGTGCATATGCAGAAACTGTGCCAGCTGGTTATGTTGATATAGGAGATATTCTTTTAAGTAATTATGAAACAAAAACTAAAAAATTTAATTATGAAAATTTAAAAACTCTTTATACTCAAATATCTGGTAATTTAAATGCATCTTTTGATACAATAGAAACTCTTGCTAAAAATAGATTATCTTCTAATAATTTTAGAAATAATAATAAGTTATTAAATGGAAATGTTGGCAAAGATATAGCATTAACTTTTGGTGGTTTACAGTGGACAGCGACTCAACTTTTTTTGGACAACAATAATAATGTATGTTTAGATTTGATGTTATTGGATTCTACACAAGAAAGCGATTATAGATATTCAACTTATACCAATAGTAATGATTCAACATTTGGCACATATCCTTCAAATATGTATGGTTCAAGTTATATTCGTGCTGTTGGGCTTAATAATGGTGGCACATATGCAACAAGCACCGAATCCTATGCTGGGAATGCAGTTCAAGATGTTAATAATATATTTGCAAATTTTACAATGAATGAGGATGAAATATCAACAAGTGTTAAAAAATTTATTGTAAAGCCAATCGATACATATCAAAAAGATAATACAGTATTACCATTAACATTAACATCTTCTGGGGCATCTTATCCTTGGGATTATGTGTCTAACGAAACATTAGAAACTCCAGTTGGTTATTCTATTAGTTCAACTTTAACAACTTATTATTATTCTAGAACAGCATTTTCTGCTTGGAAAGATGATAGTATTTGGTTGCCAAGTTATGGAGAATTAGGTAGAGCAGGGGTTAATGGCTCGACATTAACAAATTTTACTGGCAGATGGGAATTATCTGCTACTCAGTATAGAACAAACAATTCTTATTATATTAGAAGTATTATCGCAAGGTCGAATGGTGGTTCAGACGAAGGAAGTTCTAGAATAAGATATTTTAATAATATTGGTGTAAGTTATAATAGTATTACTTCTTCTGCCAACTTTAGTGTTCGTCCAGCATTACATCTTAATTTATCTCTTGCAGAAGAAAATTCATCAAAACTTATACCAACAAAAGATATTGTTGTTGGATATAATTCTAAAACACAAAAATTAGATAGTATTGCTGATTGGTTTGACAGTTCTTCAATGTCGGTTACTTATAACGGAAATTGTCTAGATGCTGGATTACATACTGCGTCGGTAACTTTAACTGATGAAAAATGTGCTTTTGAAGGTACAGAAAGCAGAACGGCTGATATAAAAATAATTATTAATAAAAAGAAAATACCTGTTAGTTTTTCAATAGGAAATGATGGCTTTGTTGTAATAACGGAAAAAAATTCTAATGATATTTATACCGATGATTTAGTTGAAGGAAGAAAACCAGTTTTTGTTGCAGTTTATGATAGTAATGATGGTGCTGGTTATCATTTTGATGAAACAACAACCCCAACAAAACCCAATAAAGTTGGAAGTTATATTGTAACAGCAAAAATAGTTAATGATTGTAATTATCAAATAGATACTTCTTCAACTTATACAACTACTTTTACTAAAAATAAAACTATTATAACAAGACCTAATATTCAAACAAAACAATTAGTTTATAATGGTAATGAACAAGAATTTCCTTTAATGGGAGGCATGAATTTAACTGATATTAAAGTTGTTCCTATAACAGCTGGCTTAACATATGATTCAACAACAGGAGTATTAAAAGCAACAAAGGCGGGAAAGTATTCTGTTAGAATTGCTTTGGCTGATTCAACTGAAACCAAATGGAATGATGGCGATAACAGGAGTGACCCATTTGAGTTAGAAATTGAAATAACAAAAAAATTTTTAAATTTAAATATTTCAACAGATAATAAAGATGCAGATAACAATGTTTCTTGGGCTTGGAAAGCAGACCAAACTCCAAAAGTAATAATAACTGGCGATAGTTTTGTTGGCGATAGAACTGAACTTAAAATTTATTACTATAATACTAACAATTCAACCATTAAATATGATGATATAAATAATAATAAAGAATTTTCAGATGACTATAAAACAAGAACTATTACAATGCCTAAACTTGAGCCAGGAGTTTATGTTATAGGTATTGAAATTTTTGGAAACAATTTTACTAATGATTGTTATCAAATTGCTGGAAATTTAAAAACTCAATCTTTTACAGTTCTTGGTAGTGATATAACTTTAGAACATCCTATTTGGCTATGTAATGGTAGTGAAATAGAAGATAGAGAAAATATTAGGTTTACTTACTCTGGTAGTTCTTTTAATTTTACAATAGATGAAGAAGACTTAAAAAATCATGGTATGGAAATAGACTTATCACAAGGGGTTAATGGATTTACTGGTAATACTTCAGTAACCGATGCTGGAAGTTATTCTATAACAGTATATTTAAAATCCTTACCTAACTATGAACAAAAAACAGCAACTCATATTATTAATTATAATATAGAAAAAGGAAAATACGATTTAAGTAAACTTTCATGGAATTATAATGAAACTAATAAAAGATATTTTATTGCTGGAACTGAACAATCAGTAATTTTAACTGGTGTTTTGCCTTCTGGATTAACTGCTAGATATTCACAAAATAAAGGTATTAGTGTTGGTAATTATAATGCAAGTGTTTCGTTTACTAATAGCATTACAAAAAATTATATAACTCCTGATAAAAATGATACAACTTCTTATTTAGGAAATTTTGTTTGGTCCTTAAGTTGGCAAATAGAGAAAGCTATTCTTTCTGCTGAATGGGATTTAGGTAGCGGTTCCTCACAAGGAACAGTAATTCCTAAATTAAAACCAGTAGGGAACATTTCTTTACACCAAATGGTTAATTATGTATTTTATGAAACAGATTCTAACTATGATAAAATTAGTGATACACCTATTTCAGTAAATGACATTGGTAATGATAGCACAAAAGAGCAATTTTATATAGTAGAAGCATATTTAACTGATGCAAATGCTCAAAATTATATTTTAGACCCTCAAGTGCCTACGGAAACATTTTCTACAGGTTCAGATAAATATGTTATACAATTAAAAATTTTAATTAATAATGAGGCTTTAAAAGAAACTTATCCTTATAGTGATAATTTGTTAAATATAGATTTTGAATTTACATTAAATCCTAGTGGAATAAGAAAAGAGGATATTGTAATAACTTATTACAAAGATGAAGATACTATTGGTTCTACTGATATCCCTAATGAAGTTGGTAGTTATCATGCCGTTATAACAATTAAAGATAATCCTTCTTCAGTAGTAGGTGGCACTTGCGATACTTTTGATTTTGAAATTGTTAAAGCAGATTTTGATATATCTAATTTAAAATGGCTTTATACACATAAAGATGTTGTTGCAACATATGATTTTTCTCAATCTAAATGGATTGATGATAATGGTCATGAAATAACAAGCATTAGGTTTGATGGAACTGAACATTTAATTGAACTTATTGGATTAGATGATTCAAATAATTCTTTAAGAGCAAATATTTCTGCTACTAATTCTAGTGGACAAATAGAAGTTAATTCTAATGGTAAATTGGCATTCATTGATGCTGGTAATAATACTTTAAATGTAAGTTTTATATATAATTCAAATTGTTATAATGCTCCTAATTTTGCAAGTACTTTACCATTTAATATTTCAAAGGCAAATATAGATACAAGTAAAATTGTTTGGGGATATGTTATAAACAATGGAAGTGTAGAAACAGTTTATAGTGGACAACCTCTTGAATATGCAAGAGTGGCTACTGCAGATGGTAGTACTGCTTTAAGTTATACTATGAAACTTATAAATGTTCCTGAAGAATTAAAAGAGTGTATAAAATATTCTGGTAATACCACTGAAAGTAAAGTAAGTATAACAAGTAACTATCAGGTGTCTTATACTATAGATTATACTTTATTTAATACAAAGAATTTTGAAACTTGTTCTATGCCAGCAGGTTTAAGAACAAAACTTGATTGGAAAATTTCCCCTATATATTTAGATATTCCAGTTTACGATTCTTCGTGGACTATCTTTGATGACCAAATTCATAATTTTGCTACTATGTGTTCTTTACAAGAAGATTGGAACCTTTATTATGATATGATTATAACTAAAGATGGAAATAGTTATTCTGGATTAGATGAAATTAAGTTTGAAAATGAAGATGATAGAAATATTAAAGCCTATGATGCTGGAAAATATGTTTTAAAATTTACATTAAAAAATTCTGGAGCCGATTTTTATTGGAAAGAAAAATTTCAAGACATAACTATAGATGTAGGAAAAATAATTATCAACATAGATCGTTGGAGTAAATATGGTGTTACAGCAGAAGTAATAACAGACTATGATGACTTTGGCTTATATACAGAATATATTTTTAAAGATGCTGAAAATAATATTATAGATGTGGATGATGTAATTGGTGCAATAAATGCAGATATAACAAAAGTTTTAATAGTTAAAAATGATTATGTAGATAATGTAATTTTAAATGGTGAAAGTACACATCATTTTAAAACAGGCGAAGGTGGTAGAACTTTTGTAGAAAAACCTACCATGCCAACTAATATAGAATTTACTGGTGAAGAAATTGACATTGAACAATATTTAATAGAACATGCTGGAGAATTTGGATATAAACCTTCATTAATGAAAATTGAAGGTGATATGATAGCAACTAATGCTGGAACATATAAAATATCAATTATTCTTAATGATATGAATTCTTATCGTTGGGAAGGTGAAGATGCAGATATAGATGAACTTGAATTTACTTGGACAATAAACAAATTAAAAATTTCAGGTTCATGGCAAGAAAAAGATGGCTATCAAATTTTTGTACCAACAAATAGTGAAGATGCAGATAAGTTTTCAGTTGTTTATTTAGATAAAAATGGCAATAAAGTATCTATTGAAAATCTTGTAAAAGGTGAAAGTTATACAGCAAAAGTTGTCTTGAAAGATGTTGATGAAGCTAATTATGAAATAGTTGATGCTAATAATGTTTCTATTGAAGATACAAAACAGTTTGATTTTAAAGATGATAGTAACTTTTTAACACCTGCTCTTGCTTTATTGACTGAATATTGGTTATATTTAGTTATTGCACTAGCAGTTTTAATAATATTAATATTATTTATAATTTTTATTAAACGCAGAAAAAAGAAAAAACAAGAAATTTTGAAATCACAAGAAGATGCTAAAAGTGATAAGTTGGAAAAAGAAAAGGAGGAACTTCAAAAGAAGTTAGATGAAGCAAATGCCAAGAGTAATTCTCCGTATGGGCAAATGCCTTATCCAATGCCTCCTCCATATTATCCTCCAATGCCTCCACAATATCCAAGTTATAATGACAGCAATTTATCAAGAGAAATTCAAGAATTAAGAGAACAAGTTAAATCTTTAACAAAATATAATCTTGCAAGTGAAGAAGAAAAAAATCAAAATTCTCGTCTTGCTAGAGTAGAAAATATGTTAATGCAATTCCTAATGAGTAATTTTGCAAATAATCCTAATTGGATACCATTTAATAATCAAGATATGATAAATTATGATATTGATGATTTAATGAAAATTTATATGAAAGCAAAACAAGTAGTATCTAATAATTATCCTCAAAAGAATAAACAAAGGATTATTTTAAATGAAGAAGCACAAGGCTTTGAAGATAAAGTTAGTGAATATAATAAACAAAAAACTGATTCTCAATATGTTGAATTGCTAAATGAACTTAGAGATAGAATAACAAAAGTAGAAGATAAGATTGAAGAAGAAAAAAAAGAAAGAGTTGAGGATGAACTTGAAAAAACTAAACAAGAACTAGCAAAAAGCAGAGCAGAACTTGAAATTAAACAGAATGAAGTTAATAATTTAAAGGAAGAAAATAAACAACGTGAAAATGAAAAATTGCTAGAGGACCTTGTAAAAAAAAACGGGATTCAAGAAACCAAAACAACAATAGAGAAACCTGAATTTAATGAAGCTTTTAATAACTTATCTTCTTTACAAAAAAATTATTTTAATATTTTGCGTGAGTATGCATTAAATCAACCGCAAGCAAGAGTAAAAGCAAATAAATTTAATTTAGTTATTGGCATAGGTAATGACCCTTATATTAAATTTGTAATAAAAAGAAATGTGCTATTTGCATGCTTTGATACTTCTGAAATAAAGTTAGAAGATGATAATGCAATTAAAAATGCAAAACATTGGATTGATGTTAAAGTAGAGGAAATTAAAAAATCTAGAAATCTTAAGTAAAAAATAAATACAAAAACAAGACCCTAAAAATAGGGCCTTGTTTTTATATAATTATACTTTTTAAATTAAAAAAATCCTAATAATGTAAAGATATTTTTTGTTAGTTCAAAATGAATAAAAATATTATCTAATATTTATTTTTAATTATGTTATAATTTAATATAATAAAATAATTTGTAAGGTAAATATAAATAGTCTTTTAAAAGAATATCGTTTAAAAAAAACAAATTATTTTATTTGTTCAAAATGCTATGTTGACAAAAATCTTCTTTAGGTGTAATATGTTTATGTAAGGATAGAGGTGCGATTTTTAATAGTATAATTTTCTTTTACACTTAGCAATTTTTACTGAAAATTAAAAAGGAAAAATCGCCGAAATCATTTTAGTTTGGCTAAGAAAATAAAATGGTTGGTTTAATGCAAAACATGTATTAAACTGTCACAATTCTTTGTGGAGTGCTTTCTTATTTATGGTAGTTTTATATAAATAGTCATAAATAAGTTAGTTTCTTATTTATGACTATTTTTTTTGAGGTTTAAAATAATGGGTGATTTACTAAAGATTTATAGAGATTCAATAAAGTTAGCTAAAAGTTGTGCACAAAGCTATAGTAAGCAGGGTGTAACGTTTTTTGCACCAGCATTTTATCCAACAAGACTTTTAAGCACTGTAGATTTTTTATCTAAAAATGGTGTAGATGTTGTTATGGCAGGTGGTGGACCTGGAAAGAAATTTTTTAGTAATGTGCCTCAATATTCAATGCCTTATGATACAACAGGCTTAGATGAAAGTGAAGAAAATATAAATGCTATTTTAAATCAAGTACCAAAAGATAGTGTTAATGGCAATGTTGCTATTTTACTTTATAATTCTGTTTTAGAAGGTGATAGACTTTGGGAAAAATGCATTAGAGAAAGATTTGGTGTTGATATTGTTGGTAGTAATGAACAAAACATATCTAGTTTTTTTGAAGAAAAAACAAATCTTTCTGATATTTTAATAAAAGCAGGTTTACAAAAGCATATAATTCCTTCAACAATAATTAAAGAACCAAAAAGCAGTTTAGAGCTTATGATGATGTATAAAGAATTAAAAGATGAGAATGGGCGTATTGTAATACAAGCATGTGGACCAAATGTTAATGACATAGGTGGAGGACATAGCACAATTATTGCTAAGAATTTTAAAGAATTTTATGATGCTTGTCAAATTGAAAAAGGATACGTTAAAGTAGCACATTTTGTTGAAGGTGTTAATAGTAATGTATCTATGTGTGCAGGAAACTTATTGCAAAGTAAAGGTTCAATGGGAGCATTTAAAGGCGAATTGTTACCAGAGGAAAGTAGATATTCTAGTGAAACTCTTGATAGTTTATTACAAAGAGGAAGCGAAGTTGGTTTAACACAAGAAAATACTTTTTGTTTGGTTCAACCAGGAACTTTAAAAGTAGTAGGAGATAAAAATCTTACTACCTTAGATGCTAATAGCGTGGGAAATCAAATTAATTATCGCTATCCACAAGAGGTACTAGATAAAGTTTATGATATAGGTTCAAAACTTGGTAATGTTATGGCTTTGTGTGGCAAGGTGGGATTATTTGGTATGGACCTTATTATTTCTAAAGATGGAAACATATATATTAATGAAATTAATGATCGTCAGCAAGGGCCTACCGAAACTGCAAGTTTAAATAATGAAAAACATTCCCTACCTAGCATACAAAGAATTGCCTTTTTACAAAGTTATGCTGACTTTTCACAACCACAAGTTCAAGAATTTATGAGTAACATTAAGGACAATTCAAGAAACTTATATGATGCCTCAACTCATATTAGTAGTCCATTTTATATAAAACTTATGGGTAAGAGAGTAGGAAAACCTGATATTTCAAAAGTTGATTTAGGTGAAGGCGTATATAGAGTTACTAAAGACCAAACTGGAAAGTATGAGTGGGATTTAACTTCTAAAAGAATTGAAGATGAAGAATGTCCTGTAGATTTAGATAGCCCTGAAAATTTTATTTCAATTAATTCTGTAAGTTTGGCAAGAGGTCAACAAATTGTTGAGGGTACACAAATTTTAAGAATTAGTGGTTTTAGTGAGGAAGGTTCCGAGCCTTTTGGTATTCAAAATGGTGAATCTATCCTTGAACCAAAGTGGGCAAATTTAACAGATGCACTTTATGAAAAACTTTTTGAACAACAAGATGAAGATCCTTTACAACAAGGTGCAATTCCTGATAGTATTAGTAGTCTAACTATTATGCATGGATATAGCCCAGTAGGGCAATCTATTTCATTAGAACAATAATTATAAGAGGAATTTATAATATGATTAGCACAAGAGAAGAAATATGTGTGGCTACTAATGAACTTGACCAACCTGTTAATATAATAAAATATACAATAGATAGTCAAAAACAAGGTAAGTTTGTATATATTCAAGGCGGTGTTCATGGTGGCGAAGTTACATTACCCATAATTAAAAATCTTTATAATTATCTACAAAATAATCTAAAATGTGGAAAAGTAGTGTTTGTTCCTTTTGCTAATCCTTTATCTTGGCAACAAAAATCGTATACTTATACAGTTGGAAAATTTAACTTAAAAAATGGTAGAGATTTTAATAGATATTATAACACTAATGTAGATGTAAATAGTAAAATTGCTAATAAAATTTTATCTCTTTGTGAAGGAGCCGATTTAACATTAGATTTACATACAGCACATAATGCCTTACCATACACAATTTTTAGTAGTTTAAAGTTACTACCTTTTGTAAAGGATCTAAATTTAAAATTTAATGACTTTTGTGGAATGCCAAAAAAATATGAGCATTGTTTTGATTATGAATTAACATTAAAGGATATTCCTAGTATTACAATTGAATGTGGACCGCATGATGAAGTAAAAAATGAAAATATATCAGAAATAGAGAATGGCATTTTAAATGTTCTTGCAAATTTAGGAATGATTAATTCCTTTGATATAAAACCTCAAAAACAATTATTTTTTACTGATGCAACTTCTATTAAAGTTAGCCATGGCGGAATAGTAAATTATTGTAAAGAGTTGGGTGAAACTTTTAAAAAGGGTGAGAAACTTTTTGAAATTATTAGTGCTAATTTATTAAAGGAAACTTTTTCTTACTTTGCTGAGTCAGAGGGTATTTTATTAAGAAAGTCTAAGACTCATATATTTTGTGAACATGATGAAGTCTTGCAAGTTGTTTATGATAAAGATGCTAAAGATTCGTTATAATAAATTATTCTACAAAGGAGTTAATTAAAATGAATGCAAAATATAAAGTTATAACTTTATGTGGAAGTGTTAAGTTTAAGGAAGAATTTATTGAAGTTCAAAAGAGGTTGACTTTAGAAGGGAATATTGTAATTTCAGTAGGATTTTTTGATTATGATGGACTTGATGAAAAATCATTTAGTAACTTAAAAGAAATGTTAGATGACATTCATAAAAAAAAGATAGATATGGCTGATGAAATTTTTGTTATTAATAAAAATGGATATATTGGTTCAAGTACAAAATCAGAAATAGAATATGCTAAAAAGAAAAATAAAGTAATTAATTATTTAGAAAAAATTTAAATAGTTTTATAATTACTAAAATAATTAATTTTAAGATTTAAATTTAAGTTACTTTTAATGAACCATTTATTAAAAGATATTAAACTTTTTTATTAAAACTATTTTTAATATTTAATTTTATATTAAAATATGTTAGTAATTTGATTACTTTATTATATTTGTGCTTTTTTGTTTATGTTTTTATTTTATTAAATTATATAAAAGTATTTAATATAATTAAAAATAATCTAATAAACAAAAACATTAATAATAACTTGAAAGTTAATTTAATAAAAAAAAGAATAGTCAAAAAACTATTCTTTTTTATTGTTTTCTAAAAAATTAAGTATGTCATTATAAACTTTTTTATAGTCTAGTTCGTTTAAAATTTCATGACGCATACCTTCATAATCTATATAAGATATATTTTTAAAGCCAGCATCCATAAGTATTTTACGAGAATCGTTTGCTCCTTTATTACCACCTGTACAAGGGTCATTAATTCCTCTAAGCATTAATATTGGCATATTGATATTAACCTCTTTATAATTATTTACTTTATGCATTTTTACAACTAGATGAAATAAATCATTATAGCTAGAAACTGTAAAACCTATTCCACAAAGAGGGTCTTTTATATAATCATCTACATTTTTTTCATTTGTAGAAAGCCAATCTAAATTGGTTCTAGCATTTTTAATTTGTTTATTAAATGCACCTATTGCCATGTTTTCTATAAATTTACTTTTATATTTTGCACCTTTAAAAAGTTTAATAAAATTTGTAATGGATATACCTATTTTTGCACCATTTTGATAATTTGGGTAACCAGATAAAATAACCTTAGAATAGTCTTGTGAATTTGTTTGAAGTAATACTCGAGTAATTATTGTTCCCATTGAATGAGCAAAAATATAAATAGGGAGGTTAGAAAATTTTTGTTTAATAAATTTTGTTATTTCAATTTGATCACTAATTAAAAATTTATAACCATTTTTATCTTTAAAATATCCTAAGATTTTGGCATTTTTACCATGTCCCCTCATATCACTTGATACAACATTATATCCATTATCATTTAAAAAGGATATAAATTGTTCATATCTTTCTTGGTGTTCTTCCATTCCATGAATTATTTGTATAACAGCTTTTGCATTTTCAACGCAAAATATATGAACATTTAATTCATAGTCATCTTGCGATTTAATTATAATTTTTTCCATATTTTTACCTCGTTTAATATTATCATAATGCTATTTATTTTACAAATACTAAATTAGTTTTATAAGGTTATTATGCTTATTTTTAAATATTTTATATTAATTAAAATAGATAAAAATTATAAAGATTATAATTTGAAAAAATATATAATTATGTTATATTTAATATGTTTTAAAATTTAGGTGATAAACTTTTTAAAGTTAGTTTTTGGAATAAGTTTTTTTGAAATCATTTTATAGGTAAAGGAGAAAGTTTTATGCATGTTTTTGATGACATTTTAGTAGACTTAGAAAACAAAAACAAAGAGTATGAAAGACTATGTGAACTTTTAACCTTTGAAGAAATTATGATAGATAAAAAATTATATTTGCACATTAATAATCAAAAAAATATTATAGAAGATATTGTATTAAAATATAGACAATATTTAAAAGAAAATAAAGAGTTAATAGAAATAAAAAAAATAATTAATAGTTTTAATAAAGATGATAAAAGTTTTTATGAACTTGAACTAGAAAATGAAATTATTAAAGTAAATGCTTTACAAGAAGAACTTAAAAAAATGTATTTTTTAATTGAAGCAAAAAATGAAAACATTTTAATTGAAATTATAAAATCAAAAGATGAATTATCATCGTTACTTGCTGAAAAAATTACCAGTGCTTATGAAAACTTTTGCAAAAATAATAGCTATAAATTTTTTGCTGAGTTTGAAAAAAATAAAATAAACATTTCAGTGTCAGGACTAAATGCAAAAAAAATATTTGAAGAAGAAATAGGTCAACACTATGCTAAAAAAAGCTCTTTAAATGGCTCATGTCAGGTTTTTGTTTATGATAGTATAAATTTAAGTAATTATGATTTTAATGAAAATGAACTAGAAATAATAGCCTGTAGAAGTAGTGGAGCAGGCGGTCAACATATTAATACTACTGATAGCTCTATAAAAATAACGCATTTGCCAACTGGTATTTCTGCTATTTCTCAAGATGAAAGAAGTCAATTTCAAAATAAACAAAAAGCTTTAGAAAGATTAAAAAATAAAGTTAATATTTTTTTAAAAAATAAGAAGGAAGAAATGCTTGTAAAACAAAAAAAAGAGCAAGTTAATAAAATGAAAATTACTATTAAAACATATGATTTTGAAAATGAAGAAATAATTAGTATTAAAGGGAACTTATCATTGGAAGATTTTATTAACGGCAAACAATTAATTTAATTAAAAATTAATTTTATATTTGTTTTTTATTGAAAAAAATATATAATATAAATAAATTTTTGTTAAAATTAATTATAGTATTTTCATAACTAAAACTAAAAGATTAAAAATATAAAAGGTGAGAGATGTCTTATAAAGGCGAACAGTTTAATGTTGATAAGTTAAAATTAGTGCTTTCAAGTAAAAGCCTTTTTTATAAAACTGAAAACTTTATTAAAAAAACTAAGTATGTATCTAATTTAAATTTGTTATTAACAAAATTTTGTGAAACAATAATATTTAATCAAAACAATATTAAAATTAGTAAAAATGATAATCAAGATTTAGATTGTTTTTTAATTTCCTCTTTAGATAACAAATATACCTTTTTGTTTAAATTTGGGTATCAAATAAATTCTACATTAAATGATTTTGATATAGTTTTTTTTGATTATATTTCGGACTCTAATTTGTTAAATGAAAGAGTTGATGAATATATAGATAATTCTTTAAATATAAAAGTTAAAATTGAAAGTTTTAAAAAACTTGTAAAGTTTCAAGATTTTAATAAGTTATATTTGATATCTAATATCTCTAATGTGAATTTACCAAGACTTAGTAAAGAGCAAAAAGAAATTGTTGAAACTATAGATAAAAATATTTTAGTTCAGGGTATTGCTGGTAGTGGAAAAACTAATATATGTATTGATAAAATTATTTTTACTGCTTGCAAAAATTATAGTGGAAAAGTATTATACACTACATTTAGTAGAGGACTTTTAATAGATACAAAATTAAAAATTGAAAATTATAAAAAAGATTTAGAAGATGTAGTTAAAAAATTTAAAAGTAATGATATAATATTTTTAGATGATAATCATAAAAAGGCTTTAGAAAATAGGCTGGGAATTTATTTTTTTAGTGATGACGATGATAAGATACTAAACAAATTAGAAAATATAATAAGTTATCTAGAAAATAAAGTTGATTATTTTTTAATAGAAGATATTTATAAAAACACTTTTAAAGAAGATAAAGAGTTTGTAGGACAAAATTATTTTGTAAACATTTATAGCAAAAATTTAAAAAACCATCAAATTGAAAAAAGTTTTTTAAAACTAACAAAATATTCAAAAGAAATAATTTATAAAGAAATTTTTGGTATGATATATGGTTATTATTCATTAAACGATAATAATGAAATCATGCCCTTAAAAGTTTATACTGAAGCAAGAAAAAATAGTTTTTCTTCCATAGAATGCCAAGCAATTTATCAAATAGCAGTTGATTATAAAAAATATTGTGAACATAATAATTTAATAGATAATAATTCAGCTTCAAAACAACTAATAAATTTACTAGATAGTAAAAATAACAATTTAAATAAAAAAGATTTCTTAGATAACAAAAATGGTTTTAACAGCAAGTTTGAATACTCTTTATCTATAATAGATGAAGTACAAGATTATACTCAAGTAAATTTATGCCTATTTAAAAAGTTAAGTTTAAAATTATTTTGTGTTGGTGATGCCCAACAAATGATTAATCCTTCTTATTTTAGTTTTGGATATCTAAAAAATTTGTTATATGAAAAGAATTTAACTGATGTTAAGGAATTAAAGCATAATTATAGAAATAGTGAAAAGATAGAAAAGATAATTGATTCGTTAAGTGAAATTAATATTAAAGAATTTGGCACTCACAACTTTGTGTTAAAAGGTGAGAGTATAGATAACGGAATAGATTCTAAAGCAGTTTATATTAGCGATAAAGAGTTTATTGATAACATTGCAAATAATGGATTTGATGATGTAACTTTTGTAGTGTCCAGTTTAAATGAAAAACAACAATTACAAAGGGTATTAAAAAATTTTGAAATACTAACAGTAAGTGAAATTAAAGGTCTTGAAAGGAACACAATTATTACTTATAATATTTTAACTGCAAATGATGAAAAGTGGAAATTATTAGATGCTAATAAGGTTAATCATAAGCAAGCAGATGAAAATTCTGTTTTTAGGTATTATTACAATTTATTCTATGTTGGCTTATCAAGGGCAAAACAAAATATTTTTATAGTTGAAGATGAAACTATAAAACAATTTCAAAAATTCTTTAAAGAAAACTTTGAAAATAAAACTTCTAAAAATGCAATTTCATTGTTAAGTGAAATAGTAAGTAAATCAGAATTTACACAAAAAGAATTTATTGAAAGAGTTGATGAATTTATCAAACAAGAACAATTTGAAAATGCCAAATTTGCAGCCAATAAAATAAAAGATAGTACTATAAGAATAGATAAGTTAAGAACTATTGAAGTATATGAAAATCTTATTCATTATGGAAAGTATCGTGAAGCTGGTATTAAATTTTGGGAATATGGATTAATTGATGAAGCAAAAAAACAGTTTACTTTGTCGGGGGATACTATCTTAATTGAATTACTAGATAGTTGTAATAAGGGCAGTAATAAGGATCTTAACATTGACATTATTCAATATTACTTAGATGTTAAAGATAATAAGTTAGCAAGTGATTTTATAATGCAAACTATTAATAAAGATATTAATCAGTTAAAACAAAGTTTTAAATATATAAAAAATAATTTTGAAAAAATTAGGAGGTAGAGAAAGTGGAAGAAAAAGAGATTAAAACACTTATTTCTACATTTAAAGAATATAGAGATTTAATTACACCTATTGAGCAGAATTTAAAAGCGTTTTCTATTTCATTTGATAGTATAAGAGAAGATATATCTAGTTTAAATTCTGGGCTAGATGGTTCGTTACAAACCAAACTAGATAAAATTTATAAGGAATTAACTTCACAAGCAGATAAGGCAAAAACTTTGTCTAGTGAAGTTGATAAATTTATGCAATCAACAAATAGTTATATAAAAGGTGTTGATAATTTAATTAACCTTTGTGGAAAAATTGAAGACAAGTTAAAGAGTGTTGATGCTTTGCAAAGTAAAGCAGAGTATCAAATAGAAAAATTAAACACAATTATTGAAGATAAACGCAAAAGTTATGATATAAAACAACTTGAGAAAAATTTAGAAACTTATAATTTGGGCGTTGAAAAGGTAAGCGATTATATTAATAAAGATGTTGCAGATGTTTTGCGTGGTAGTAGCGAAAAAATAGAAAAAATACAAGATAAAAATAATAATATTTTTGAAGCAATTTTAAATGAGAAAGATAGTATAGATAAACTAATTTCAAGTTATGAAACATCAAACAAATTGCTTAGAAAAATTGTTGAAAATGATGATGTAAATGAACAATATATTTTTGAAATTTTAGACAAATGGGCAGAAGATAGAAGGTTAAAGATAAAAAAATAAATAATCACAAATTAATTTAAAAGGAGGAAAAACTTGTGGATATTTCAACATCTTTATTTGAAGCAATTAAAAAAGATAATTTGCAAGAGTTTTCTTCTTTTATAAAAGACAATGAAAGTATTTCTTTAGGAAGGTTTCCACTTTTATCATTATGTTATTTATATAATTCAAAAAAGATTATTAAAAATTATGAAGAAAGATTATTGGATGTAAAAGATTATAAAATTGTAGAAAATGAACCATTTGAAATTTATAAAAAGTTTAGAACTTTAGCTGGAAGATGTTTAAGATTATATGTTTTTAATCAGATAGTTACTCCTATAGAAATGCTTGCCATTAAACATAAAGATAATAAAGTAAAAAAGTTATATTTAAATAAAATGTATTCTGATTATGCTTTAGAAAAGCTTAAAACTATCTATAAAATTTTTGGTCAAGAGATAGAAATAAATAATGAAAGTATTAAAATAAAAAATAGACCACTTAACTATTATCAAAAATATTTGCACAAACTTACAATATATACATCTTTAAGTTTTATTTTAGTAGGCGTAATTATTTATTGTATTGCAGGTTTTACTACTGGATTAGGTAATTTTTTAAAACCATTTTATATTTATAATCAAACTCAATTATTAAATGCTTTAAGTTCAAAAGGTAACTATGAATTAAAACAAGATATTGAAATTAGCGATTATTCATATGAGTTAAATTTTAACGGAACTTTTAACGGAAACAATAATACAATTTATATAAATAATTTATCATCTTTAAAACTAATAAATAATCAATATGGTACTATAAAAAATTTAAATATTGTATTTAATAAAATAGATAAAGAACTTTCTAAAAATTTTAGTTTATTTTGTGAAAATAATTTTGGAGTAATTGATAATGTTAATATTACTTGTAATGAATTAACACTTAGTATTAATTTAGAAGATGATATAAAAATTTCAGGATATTCTATAAATAACTCTGGAACAATTAAAAACTGCAATTTATTATTAAATGCAGTTATAGAGTCAAAAGGAAATGGTGAATGTTCTTTTAGTGGTTTTGTAAATAATAACACTAATATAATAAGTAATTGTATTTTTAAAAATTCTTCAAGTATAGAAGCATATGAAACTGATATCTCTGGAATAGTTGGCTTAAATGATTTTGGTGCAAAGGTAATAAAGGTTAAAAATTATGCAACACTAATTCAAACAAGCAAAAAAAATAAATGGTCACCAAATGTATCAGGTATTGCATTAATTAATTACTCACAAATAGTTAATAGTTTTAATTTTGCAGATCTGCAAGTAATATCAAATAATGATTTAGAAGGGGCAGAAGGAAACGTTTTTATAGGTGGCATAACAGCAATAAATTATGCTGATATTGAAAAATGTTTAAATAAAGGAGATTTAACTGTATATAGTAAAAGGATAATGGTTTATTTAGGTGGCATTAGTGCACAAACTATTTATCATACAAAAGATAACAATATATATATTCCTAAAATAAAAAATAGTGGAGTAGATTTTACAATAGATGTAGTTACCGAAGCTGAAAAAGCCTATGCTTTTATAGGAGGCATTGGCGGTTATATGTATGGTAATGTAACTGATTGTTTTTCTCTTGCTAAATTTAAAAGTGATTATAGTGATAAAAAATATAATGTAGGTTCAGCTTTTGGCACAAGTTATGCAGAAGTAATATTTTCTAATGACATTGCTTATATGTTAAGTGATCCCTTTATTATGGCAAGTAATAATTATATTTTACATCAAGATAATGATATGTATCAATTGGCATCTATTAGTGTTATTAGAAGAACAATATCCGGTAATGTTTTAGCAATAATTAAATATGATCAAAGTTATTTTGATGATAAACTTTATAAAAAAGCAACCGAAGAATTAATAAAACAGCAGGAGGTTTACTTTGATGAACAATAATTTAGTTTTTAAAATCGTTTCTATTTGTCTTATTACAATAAGTTTAATTCTTAGTTTATTCCTATTTGTTTCGGTTATCTTAGCTATTTGTAAAACTATAGTTTTATCTAATTTGCATTTTGTAGTTTTTATTATTCTTGTATCCATTAATATAACATTTTTAATATATAATCTTATAGTAATAACAAATAAAAAAACACGCAGTTAATATATTAAAAAATTAATAAAAAATATAGACATATTATTTATTTTATTTATTAAATATAACTATTTTTTAAAAAAAATTAATAAAAAAAGAACTCTTGATAATAAGTTCTTTTTTTTTCTTTATATCGTTAACTTTAACAGAATGTAATGAAAATATGTTAAATAATAAATATTAAAATTTTTTATCAAATTTTATAAAAAATATTTTTTTATTAAATGAAATCAGTATTTAAAATTTGATAATATGAAAGCAGTTCTTTAGAGTAATCAATAATTTTTCCCTCAGGTAAAATAAGCATTCTAGTAATGCCTATTTGTTCAACAAATTCTGGATTATGACTAACTAATAAAAGGGTGCCAGTATAATCTCTAAAATTTTCACCAATTATAGCTTGAGTATCAGGGTCAAGGTGATTTGTTGGTTCATCTAGAATAAGTAAATTTGCTCGTTCTAAAAGTAATTTGCAAAGAGAAACTCTTGCTTTTTCTCCAGGTGATAAAATAGCAACCTTTTTAAAAACGCTATCTCCATAAAAAAGGAAGTTACCTAGTAAATTTCTATGTTCAATGTCATTTAGTCCATTACTCTCAGTGTTTTCAAGAATATTTTTATTTTCATCTAATTGTTCAAGTTCCTGAGCATAATAGGCAATTTGAGTTTTTTGACTAAACTTTATTTCACCGCTTTTTGCTTTTAACAAGCCTACAATTAATTTAAGAAGAGTAGATTTGCCAACACCATTTTCTCCAACAATTAAAAATTTTTCATTTTTTGTAATGGCAAAAGATAATTTATTATAAAGATTACTTTTCCCAGGATAAGCAAAAGTAAGCTCTTTAATTTCAACTGGAATATCTCCGCTAGCAGTTTTAGGTTCAAGATGAAGATTTACATGTTTATATAGCTTATCTCTCTTTTCAAGAGAGGCAATAGCTTTAGCAAGTTTAATTTCTCTATCTTGTCCCATTTTTTTTAGTTTATGATTAGTTCGGGAGGCTTGTTTTGCTTTTTGAACAAAATCAGAAAGTTTTTTAATTTCTTTTTCCTGTTGAGAAATTCTAAGGGATTTTAAAAGTTGTTCTTGTGCATATTTTCTTTTAAACTCGTTATAGTTACCATTATATGTTGAAATTTTATGCGTAACTTTATTAATGAATAATATTTTATTTACAATCAAATTTAAAAAATCAATATCATGACTTATTATTAAAACATTACCTTTATAATTTTTTAAATAGTTAGTTATATATTGCTTTGTATTTATATCAAGATGATTTGTTGGCTCATCAAGTAATAATATTTTAGCATTAGAATAAAGTAAATGAGCAAAAGCAATTTTTGATTTTTGACCGCCTGATAAATCTTCTAATTTCATATATAAAAGGTCATCATCTATTTTCATATCGTTTATTATTTCAAGTAAAGTATTTTCAGCATTATACACATCAAGTTCATCAAGTTTTGCTTGTAATTTTGTCATTTCTTTTAAAAGTTGTGATTGTTCGTTTTCACTTGCAGTTTCTAATTTAATATAAATCTCATTAAGTTTATTTTCTATTTCTTTTATAGGCCTTGCATCAATTAAGTAATCCCAAACTATTTTTTGTTTATCTTTAAAATCTATTACTTGTGGTAAATATCCTATCCTCATATTATTAGTTATTATTTTACCACTATCTAGTTCAAGTTCTTTTAATATAATTTTAAATAAAGTAGTTTTACCAGCACCATTTACCCCTACTATTCCTGTTTTATCTAATTCTCCTATATTAAATTCAGCATTATCATAAATGATTTGTGTACCAAATGATAAGCATAAGTTTTGTCCCTTCATGTGTAAAATTCCTTAATTATTATAAATAAATTATTTTAAAATTAAATTAGTTTTAGTTTCTTGTGATATGAAATTATGATTGATAAAATTGTAATGGAGTAAAAGGCATTTGTCAAATTAATTTAATTTTAGTTTTTTATATCTTTTCTAGTGATAGATATATAATTAATTAATATTATTTAAATATGTTTTAATTTATTATTTTGGTGTGATATAATATTCTCATAAGGGAAATAACATGAAAGGAATTTTATATTTTAGTTCAACAGGAAACAGTTTGTATATAGCTAAAAAAGTAAAAGAAAAAATAGGTGGAGAAATTAAATATATTCCTAATTATAATGGTACAGGTCGGGAATATGAAGAATTAATAATAGTAACACCAATTTACTCTTATGGAATGCCTACACCTGTATATGACTTATTACCAAGGCTAGATAAAAAAAAGCCAATTATAGTTATTCAAAATTATGGCGGAATGGCTGCGAGGGCGGATTACCTATTTTTTGACTATGCAAAAAACACATGTAAATTGAATGTTGTTTGCATGTATAAAGTTAAAATGGTAGAAAATTTTACTCTTTATTTTACAGTTCCAAAATACTACCAAAACATGCAACTAAAAAAGTGTGTTGGAAGGGTAGATAAAATTATTGATAAACTTTCAAAATATGAATATGTGCTACCTAAAAAGACTAAAACAAGAAAGGAAAAATATTTAAAAAATAAATCAAATTGGCATTTAATAGGTAGAGATTTTTGTGCTAATTCAAATTGTGTAAAATGTGGAAAATGTATTAATATTTGTCCAGTAAGAAATATTTCTATGAAAGATGATAAAATTACATTTGGAGATAAATGTATTGCCTGTTTGGGTTGCTATCATAGATGTCCTAAAAAAGCTATAGTCTTTAAAAATAAAAATAAGAAATTTAGATATGTTAATCCTTATATTGATGAGCAAGAAATAGGTAAAGATTTATAGTTTTATTAATAAAAATTTATTTTAAAATTTTATTATTAACTAATATATAATTTAAAAATAAGATAAAAAAAATAGGAAAGATATAAATGGGTATTTGTTTTTTTTGTACAACAAATAAAAGAGTTTTAAAAAATGATTTGGCTTTTGCTTTATTTGATGAGTTTCCAGTAAGCAAAGGACATATGATTTTTGCTACAAAAAGACATGTAAAAACATTTTTTTGAAACTACTCAAGAAGAACGTCTTGCCATTTTTGAACTTATTGATAAGGCAAAAAAAATTATTGATAAAGATTATAAACCAGATGGTTATAATATAGGTATTAATTGTAATGAAGCAGGGGGACAATCTGTTATGCATATTCATGTACATTTAATACCTAGATATAAAGGTGATGTGGAAAATCCACGAGGAGGAGTAAGATCTATTATCCTAGTTAACAATTTTATAACCCAGATAAGAAATATTTATAATTAAAAAAATCCACATGAATTACGTAGTGACAATTTTATTTTAACCTTATTATAGTGTTCACTTAAATCTTCGTGTGGATTTTATTTTATTTTTACTTTATATTAATTTAATTTTTATTATTTAAAAAAATTTCATGAGTATTAATATTAAATATATAGATTTAAAAAGCAACAATTAATAGTTAATAATTTATTAGATAATATTATATAAAAAATTATTGATTGTTTTTAATAATATTCTTATATAAAGTTAGGTTATTTTGTAGTCGTTCGTCAGTAGGATTAAGTTCTATAGCCTTTTGGGTATATTCAATGGCTTTATCTAATTGACCAATTTTGAAGTGGCAAAAGCCTAGCAAATCAAAAGGATAATAATTCCAGCAATCAGGATTAGTTATATAGGATAATCTTTTTTCTTTAATTTGAAGCATGTTATTTAATACAAAAATGCAATTAAGATATTTACCTTTTTCATAATAAAGTTTTGCAAGAGATAAATATCCTTCACGAGTTGTAAAACATTCTTCTATAGCCTTTTTATAACATCTATTTGCACTTGTAAACTTGCCTAAATTAAAATAACAATCTCCCATATATCTTAAACTGGCGGATCGCTCTTCTTTCCATGTGGCAGTTTTAAGTCTTAAATGTTTTTTAAAAGTTTTAATTGCTTCAAGATATCTACCATTAAACATATACTCTCTTGCTAAATAATGAGTATTTCGGTCACTTGTAGGATTTTCAGATACACTAAGCTCTAATAGGTTTAAATATTGTCCTCTACTTTTGTTAGGGTCAGGGAAGTGTCTTAAAACTAAATCTTTATTTTCTACCACTTCATTTGGCAATAGTTGAGGAATACAATCTAAAACTTCATGAACAGGAAATATCCATTTAAAGCCATTCAAGGCATGAATTTTTTCATACATAAATGTAATGCCATCTTCTAAATTTGGCAATACATTCCAAACATACTTATATCTTAATTGTCGTGTATTTGGCTTCCAGCTCTTTTCAATTTTTTGTCGCCAATTTTTTTCAAAAACTTCATCTAAATCGGTACATACACATACATCAGTATCTAAGGAAACAAGTTTTAAACTTTCGTTTCTTGCTTCATCAAATCGCCATTTTGGAAATATCTTTTGTTCAACTTTGACACCACGAGCTAATAGTTTTGGTACAGTATTATCGGTACTACCAGTATCCAATACAACAATTTCATCGGCTTCCTGCATGCTGTTAACCCACCTATCAACAAATTGTTCTTCATTTTTGCATATTGCATAAACAGAAATTTTCATAATTAATAATCTCCCTCATATTACCTTATGAATTTTTATTGTTTCTTGTTTTATTTATTTTTCATATATTTTAATTGTAAAAATCTGGTAGGTTTGGTATATTTAATTATATAAATATAAAAATAAATATATATAGAGGGTTATTTAAGTTATGAATGCTTCTTTAATGGGTTGGATTATTACAGGAATTATTTTAGTTATTCTTGTTTATTCTGTTTTAGTTGGCTTAAAACGAGGGTTAGGTAAAGCCTTATTTAGGCTAGTTTGGTTGCTAACTTTTACTGTAATAATATTTTTTTTAACTCCAGTAATATCAAATGCTTTAAACGGGGTTGATATATCATCATTAGGTATAGATATTTTTGGACCTGTTAAAACCTTAGGAGATATAGGTACAAACATTTTAAATAATTTGGCTGAAACAAACGAAGTTCTTGCAAATAGCGAAGCTTTAAAATCGCTTGCTCAAACTTTGCCAGTAATGATATTAAATATTCCTCTATTTGTTTTATTATTTTTTATAGTTAAATGGTTGTTGTGGCCTGTATGGGCAGCAATATCTAGTAGCATATTTAATAAACAAAAAAAGGCTCAAAAGAAGTTTAAAAAAGAACAGGCTAAGTTAAGTAAAGAGAACGGTTCTCAACCAGAAGAAATGCCACTAGAATTAACTATTAAGAAAAAGAAAAATGGTTTAGGTGGTGCAGTTGTAGGCTTACTAACAGGCTTTGTAATGTGTATAATTACCTTTATGCCTGTTGTTGGTTTAAATACTATTTTTCAAAATGTAGCATCTATAAAGGTTACTGAAGAAGATGGCTCTCAGGTTTCTTTGATTGAAAGTCAAATAGAAGATAATACAATATTAGAATATCTTTCTTCTTACGAAGATAGTTTTGCAAGTAAAATACTAACTTATACAGGCGTTGGATTTGTATCAAATGCTATGTTTGGATATTTAACCACTGCAGAAGTTAATGAACAGAAAATATCTTTAACAAATGAAGTTTCTACAGTGTCAAAAATTTATGATAATGTTTCTACTCTTATGAATGCTGATGCCGGAGAACTAACTCAACAAAAATTAGATAAATCTTTAACCGCGGTAAAAGAAATTTTAGTAAAAGTAAAAGATAGTACTCTTATTAATGTTTTAGGGGATGACCTTATTCCTTTAGTTATAGATGATTATTTAGCCAAAGAAGATTTATTCATTATTGATGGGGCTGAGTTTGATGAACTTATTATTGATTGTTATCATGCATATTCTTCAAGATTTAATACTAGAGATTTAGAAAATCAATTAGAAAACTTAGTAGATGTTGTTTCAGTTTTAAATAATTCTAACTTAATAGTACCTTTTGCAAATGGTAGTGTTTCTTCACTTGAAGATGTTATTTCTTTAGTTGGAACTAATGTTGTTACTCCTTATAACTTTACAAATACTATAGTAAATAAATTGTATGAAGTTTCTATGCTTACAAATTCTTATCCAGAGTTAGTAGAAAGATGCATTGAAAATTTGTATACTTCTACATTAAATATAAATTATAATACAAATATTGTTAAGCCAGAAACTTTAAAAGAAAGTTTAAAAACTATTCTTACAAATTTTGTGGACTTTGCTATATATTTTTCAAAATCAACTGATTTAGACTTTGGACAAGAAACACATAATGCTTTTAAAAGCTTAGGTAGCACAATAGATGTATTAAAAAATAATATTTTAACTACAAATAACTATGAATCATTAAATCAATATTTAATTGATACTATCGATAAAGCACTTATTGAGACAGGTGAATTTGATACTAAGGCAGTGGAAAATATAAAAGAAATAACTAAAACACTTAGCAAAATAGAAAGTTGGGAAGAAGAACTATATTCAGTTAATACACTTTATTCTAAAATAATTAAGATAGTAAATAATAAAGCTTCAAATGAAGTTCTTTTAAATAGCGATAACACTCTTTTAGAAGAAGTTGGCGAAGGTATTGAAAGTGCCATGAACTGGTCTTCTAAAATAATAACTAATCAAAATATTAGAAGGATATTAGAGGTTTTAATTTCTAAAATAGAAAGTTCTGGAGATGAAACTATTAAAGATATTCTTACAATGCCTATACAAGTTTATAATAGTACTGAACAAAAAACTGAAACAAAACATCTTAAGAATAATATTTTAGATAATATTTATATTTATAGTGTTGGTGGCAATGGATATATAAAAGCAAATGAATGGACAAAAGAATTTAAATATAATGTTGGAGTAATTAAAAAAGCATATAAAGTAGTTACAAATCAAATTTCAACTGAGGATTTAACAAAACCAGAAAATACTGTATTGCAAGAAATAGGAGAAAGCATTGATAAGGCTATTAAAAATAAAACTAAACTTATTATTACAAATGCTACAATGCGTGGATTTGTAGAATATGTATTAAACAATTTTAAAGAAAACCTTCCTGAAAATTCTGAAATAGAAAAAATATTAAATATCTTTTGTGAGGGTAGTGCAAGTATAACTGTAGAAAATCAAATTTTATCTAATATTTATAGTGCCGAACATGCTGAAACAAAAGTTGAAGCTTGGGAAAATGAATTTATAAAAATTAAATCTCTTTTAGCAAATATTAATGAAGATTTTGAAGTTAAAGAACTTACAAAGTTTGGAAAAATTCTTGATGGAGTATTAGAAAGTAGAATTTTTTCTCAAGATGTACTAAACTCTATTGTTAGTTATTATATTGATGAAGAAGTTAAAGATTTTGATTATTTAAAGAGTGGCATTGATGAAATGAAGAAAAACTTAAAATTTGTTACTAGTTATGAAAAAGAGTTTGATTATATTTTAGATTTATTAGATGTTGTTTCTAAACCTGTATCTGAAAATCCTGGTGATTATGCTAGCGATGAAGCAAAACTTAGAGCAATCGGAAAAATATTTAATGAAGTTAGTAACATAACTCAACAATCATCTGATGGCGGTAGCAAAATTTTAAAGAAAGAAGTTCTTAATATATTTATGGAACACTTCTTTGATGAATATATCAATTCAAATTTAGCTGGTGAAGATATTGGTCTAATTAATGTTGTAAATATGATTAAAGATAATTTATCTAATATAAGAAACTATAAATCTGAAATTGGAAATATTTTAAATCTTGTAAAATCTTTGAGTGATAACGCAACTGACAAAAATGGTGATGGAAAGGTAGACTTTGTTGATGTAGGTTTTACTTTAGATAATGAAATAATGAATAAAGATGAGGTTAAAGGTTCATCTGATTTAATTAATTCTAATGTCATAAATGAGTTAATAACTTATTTTATTTCAGAATCCACATCATCTATAACTGAAGAAGATGGATTATATGCTTTAATTAATCAAATTAAAGAAAGTGTAAAAGAAAAGCCTATTAGTAGTTATCATCTTGAATTTACTTATTTAAGAGATTTAACTGATAAAATTTTACAAGAAAGCATTAATTATACTGAAGTAGGGGACTTATTAGATACTATTCGTGGTAAAAAGAGTGGGGCAGTTCCTAGCCGAATTATTACAACCGATATAGTTAATAATTTTATTGTTTATTATTTAGATGAATTTGTAAAGAATGCAAATTTTGCAGAAGAAGATGCTAAATTATTAGATATAATTAATGGTGTTGAAAATGATGAAGGCATAAGAACAGGAGGCATAAAACAAAATGTTTCGCTTATTTCTTCAAATTCTAGCTATAAAGATGAACTTGCTTATTTAGAAAAGTTATTTGATATTGTAAAACTAAGTAGTAATAGTGAAATTGCTAAAGAACTAGATATGATAAACGGGCATAGTGTATTAATCAGCAAGGAAAATATTAACTATTTAATTGCCCATTACTTTGATAAAGAGGCAAGTAAATATGAAAGTGATTATTCAGATATACTTTCTTCAATGCGTTTAAAACTTAAAGCTATGAAGAATAATCCTGTTTCAGAATATTCTAAAGTGTTTGATGACCTTAATATAATAACAGGAGCATTTAGAGAATTATCAAGCATAAGTGATATAAGTTTATGTTTAAATTCCAGTGCTACTATTATAGGCGAAGCTTTAGATAGTATGGAAAAGATGACTACTATTTGTGATAGAGATTTAACTTATCAAATGGCTACTATTGTAAATAATAAATTGCTTGGTTTTACAATGAATGGAGAAGAAGAAACTGAATTAACTTTGGCATTAAAAACTTTATTAAATGGTCCTAAATATAATTTTGAAAATTATAATAATGATGACTTTAGTTGTGATTATATTACTAGTGGTGGCACAACCTACTTTACAAGTTTAATGCAAGAGTTATTTACAGCAATAAATTCTTAGTTAATAGTTTTTTAAATTTAAAGAAAACTAGATTAATATTTAAACTATATAATTAAATAAAAAAATAGCATTAGAAATTATCTAGTGCTATTTTTTCTTGGTAAAAGTAAACCACAAGTACTGCTTGTGGTTTACTTTTAGCAATTATAAAAAGACTTATCAGTATTTTGATAAGTCTTTAAATTATCTTAATTTTTTAATAAGGTCTAGTATCGTTTTTTTATTTTCTGAAGATAGGTTTTTAATCATATCTAGCAATATTTTATCATCTTCTTTTAAAGTGGGGCAAAAGAACTCTGTTGTAGTTACTTGTAGAATTTCTAAGACATCTAAAAGTATATCAAGAGTAAGTTGAATTTCTCCACTTTCAATCCTATAAAAATAAGTTTTTGAATGTCCTAATTCCATACCTAATTTATATGCGGATATTTTCTTAATGTCTCTAAAATAACCTATTCTTTCAAGAATTTCTTTCTTTGATAAATTAATATTTTCCATAATACTACCTTATTAATAAGTTTAACAAAGTAAAATTCCAATATATTCTCGTATTACGTATATTATTTGCTATTTATATCAAATTATGTTAATGTTATTAACGGATTTAGTAATAAAAGTTTGAATATATTACGAAAAAGGAGAATGAAATGGAAAATTTAAGTTGTTCTTTCTTTGGTCATAGAAAAATTAAAATAACCGATGAACTTAAACAAAGGGTTAAAGATATAATTGAAAAATTGATAATAAAAGAAAATGTATTAATTTTTTTGTTTGGAAGTAAGAGTAATTTTGATTCTTTATGTCATTTAATTGTTAGTGAACTAAAGGAAAAATATCCTAAAATAAAGAGGATATCTTTTACTTGTAAAAGTGAAACTTGTGTATTAGAAAGTGAAAGGCAAAGTTTAGAAGAAGTATATTCTTATTTTAGAGGAAAGGAAGTTCATTTACTTGGAGTGGAAGAAGAAATAGAACATAAAACAAAATATACATCAGGTAGAGCAAGTTATATTGAAAGAAATAGGGCAATGATAAAGGAAAGCGATTTTTGTATATTTTATTATGATGAAAATTATATGCCTCAAGAACGAAAATTTTCAAAACGAAGTGTGTGTTACTATCAGCCAAGAAGTGGAACTAAATTAGCTTACGAATTTGCTAAACAAAAAAGAAAAAACATAATAAATATTTTTTAATTAAATAGAAGTTATTTGCTGTGAAAAAAATATAAAAAAAAAGAACCTATTTAATAGGTTCTTTTTAAATTAGATTTTAAAACTTAATATTAATATTCACAATTTTTTGGTGTTCTAGGGAAAAGTTCAACATCACGAATGTTTGATACTCCAGTTAAATACATAAGTATTCTTTCAAAGCCTAAACCAAAACCGCTATGAACAACACCGCCAAATTTTCTAAGGTTAATATACCACCAGTAATCTTCTTCCTTTAAGCCTTTATGTGCCATCATTTCAAGAAGTTTTTCAAGTCTTTCTTCTCTTTGGCTACCGCCTACAATTTCTCCTACTCCTGGAACAAGAAGGTCACAAGCGGCTACTGTTTTATTATCATCATTTAATCTCATATAAAAAGCTTTAAAGTCTTTTGGATAATCAGTAACAAATACAGGTTTGTTATAAATTGTTTCGGTTAAAAATCTTTCGTGTTCGCTTTGTAAGTCTGCACCCCATTCAATTTTATATTCAAATTTATCATTATGTTTCTTTAAAATTTCTACAGCTTCAGTATATGTTACTCTTGCAAATTCACTATCTTTTACAAGTTTTAATCTTTCAATTAATCCTTTATCAACAAAGTTATTGAAAAATTCTAATTCGGCACTACAATTATCAAACATCCATTTAATTAAAAACTTAACCATTTCTTCAATAAGTTCCATATTGTCTGTTAAATCGTAAAATGCCATTTCAGGCTCTATCATCCAAAACTCGCTAGCATGTCTTGTAGTGTTGCTATTTTCAGAACGGAAGGTAGGTCCAAAGGTATAAACTCTTGATAGTGCAAGAGCAAATGCTTCACCCTCTAATTGACCTGTTGGTGTTAAAAAAACATTTTTACCAAAAAAGTCGTTTTGTGGGGTAGCGGTTTTCATATATTCTTTATCATAAAATTTGTGAGTTGTTACTCTAAAAACATCGCTGCCTCCTTCACAGTCAGCACCTGTTATAATAGGAGTGTGAACATATACAAAACCTTTGCCTTTAAAAAACGAATGAATAGCAAAAGCAATTTCACTTCTTACACGGAAAACAGCATTAAATAAATTTGTTCTAGGTCTTAGATATGCTTGTTCTCTTAAAAATTCTAAAGAGTGTCCTTTCTTTTGTAGAGGATAGTCTGTTCCTGTTGCACAAACTATGTTAATTTTGCTTGCCTTAACTTCAAAAGGTTGTTTATTTTCTGGAGTATTTACAAGAACTCCTTCACAAATAATACTGCTACCAGCATTTAATTTTGCTACTTCCTGATAGTTTTTTATTTCAGTAGGAGTTATTACTATTTGTGCTCCTTTAAAAGTGGTTCCATCATTTAAATCTATAAAGCCAAAATTTTTACTATCTCTAACACTACGCACCCAGCCACCGATAGTTACTTTTTTGCCTTCTAATTCTTTATGACTTAAATGTAATTCTTTTATATCCTTAATGTCGTTTTTCATTTTTTTTTGTTCTCCTAAAGTTTTTTACAAAATATTGTAGCATATTTAATTAAAATTATAAAATAAATTTTTATTAAACAATAATTTTTTTATCAATAAATTTATAAATTAGTTTTATATATAATAGTATATATTTTTTATAATTGCTAATCTTTATTACTACTATTTTAAACTAAACCTAAATTAATAACATTTGACCTTATAATAAGTTATGATTATAATTTTTATTGATAAAAACTTAATTATTAAATAATATCATATTATATTAATCTATTAAATTAATTTAGGAGTAATATGGAGTTATCAGAATTACCAGAAAAGGAATTTGATAAAGTTAAAGAAACATTAATAACCCAAGGTACAATTTTTGAAATTAAAAAAGTAAAGGATTATGATGTAAAATATTTTGAAATTGTAACTTTATCTAATATTTTAATTAAATTCTTTTTGTTTATTAGTCTTGGACTTTATGCTGTTATTAATTTGATAGGTATTATATTATCTATAGTTTATAATTCATATAACCTGATAAACCCTATAGAAACAATTGTTGCAGTATTTATAATTTGTTTTATTATATTTGCAATTTTTAATAACATTAATACAAAAAAGAAGAAAGAACAAAACATTATATATATAAAAGATAATAATTTTATTTTTAATTTTAGAGATGGCATAGTAGAAACTCCAACCCTTTTTTATTCTTTGCCTTATGATAGCATTCAAAAAATAGAATTTTTAATTCATAAACTTAAAAAACAACAAATCTTTGGTAGTGTAACTTTTACTTTTAAAGTGTTAGATTATACTGTTATTCATATAATAAGATTTACAAATCTTTCAGAGATTGAAAAATTGTTTAAAAGTAGATTTTCAATATTATTAGACAAATTATTTATAGATGGAAAATCAATAAAGGATAGGGGAGAAACTATAAAAAATGAAAACAAGGTTAAGTATTTTTTTATCGCTTTAGTTGTTTTTATAATTTCAATTTTATTAGTAGTAATCCCTAGCATTCTTAATTTTAATAGTTTAGCTTTAATAATCTCTAGTGTTATTTTACTTGTTACTTCTCTTATAGTTTTTTTATCTTCTTATCTTTACATATATCATTTAGTACAAGGCATTATCATAAGTGGTATCTTTTTAATTATGGGATTTTGTATGCCATTATTAATAATAGAAATTAGTGGGATTCCTTTTATAGATTATATAATTCAAAATAGTCAAATTTTACTTACGACTATTTTTGGTATTATAGGCTTATGTTTATATTTCTATATTTTAACTATTACTATAGGTAAAATATCATATAAAATAAGAAATAAAAAAGCAGAAATTTAATTAAAAATTTAAAAAGACTATAAAATTAAGGTTTAATTTATAATAGTTTATTTTGGTTATTAAATATAATATTGATAATAAAAGATATGTTTTGTGATTTTTAAGCATTTTTATAACTTTTAATTTTTTTGATTTTTAAAACAAAGTAACATGTCCATAAAGCAATAGAGAAAAATAATATCGTAAAAGATATAACATAACTTGCTATCACTAAATTTTTTATAAGAATATTTTTAGGGGGAGTTTCTTCTTTTACAACATCAAAATATTCTAAAATTTTTGCTTTAAATTGTTTTTCTTGATTAGACCCAGAATGTTTTACCTCGTATACACTAATTTTATTGTTTCCAATAATTTGAAATAAATAAAATTTATTATTATCATTAAGCAAATATATTTCATAATTTTTGTTTATTGAATTTAGTAAAAAAGCATTAGTGCCAGTAACAGTAATTGTTGTTGCCTCGTTTTTTCCTTTTTCTATTTGTTTATTTGCTTGTATTGGATTAATTATAGCAAATAATATAACAGTTATAATTAACATACTAAGAGATATTATTGCAGATATTAATAATATCTTATTAAATTTGTTATAAAGGTAATTTTGTTTACCATTTTTTTTAAGGTTTTCTTGCTCTTTTAATTTTCTTGATTTTTTATCCATTTTTTCTTTTTTCTCTGACTCAGGTGTTTTTATAACAAGGCAAGTTATTAAGCAGGGAATGAATGCAAAACCAATTGCAAAACCTAAACTGTTTGCAACAGGAAAAATGGTTCCACTAACAGTAGTAAAATCACTGTCTTTCATGGTTATAAGCTTAATTGAAAAACAAATAATAATTATTAATGAGCAAATAATTATTCTTTTAGTACTAGCTGTTATTTTTTTATTCATATAATCTTTATCCTCTTAGTTTTTATTGCAACTTTTTTAATTTGAATCCAAATAAAAAATTGTCACTACCCATAATCCAATAAATTAAATCTCCCTCTCTAGTTGCAGTGTAGTATATAGGTTTTTCTTGCTCATTTTTTGGGAACACTATTATTAAAATTTGTTCAGCATTTCCATAATGAAGTGATTGATTAAATGAATTTTCTATTATGTATTCAGCGTATTCAGTTTTATTATTTGTTTCTGTTTGACAACCCCATTGGGTATTAATTAATATATAATCATCATTTAAAGTAAGTCTATTATTGAATGTATTTTTAGGACATTCATATTGATAGGCATAGATAAGTATAGATTCATTATTATTAGGTTTGCCAACTATATAGTAATCAACAAAATTGTAAATTCCTACCCACCACATTTCTTTAATAGGCAAGTTTTGACTTGGTGTGATATTTGAACAGCCACAAAAATAAAAACATATAATAGTATTTAATATTATTAGTAAAAAATTTTTCTTACTTTTTTTAATTAACATCATATACCTTTTAAAAGAAAGTTATTTTTTTATCATTATATTCTTACAATTGTAAGATGTCAAGATATTTTCTCACATCTGTGAGAAAATAAAACCATGGAAAATAAGTTTAAAGATAATCTAAAATTATTAAGATTAGAAAAACAACTTGGACAAGTTGAACTCGCTAGAGAACTAGGTGTTAGTAAGGGTATAATAAGTTTGTGGGAAAATGGACTTAGAGAACCTAATATGTTTTCTTTAATCACTTTAGCTAAATTCTTTAAAGTATCTATAGATTATTTAGTAGGACTAGAAAATTAGTAATATAAACAAAGCATTTTTTTACTTAAATATTTGAAAGTAAACAAATAAAAAAGCAAAATTCTTATTATTTTTGTTAAAAATATATATACAAAAAGTCATTTTTAGCCTTATTTTTTGGGTTAAAAAGGAGAAAATTGGACATAATTTGTAAACACACGGAAACGTGTTCGTAAAAACAAGTAAAAAACATGAAAAATATTAGCATTTTTGAAAAAAAGTTGTTGACACCTATATTTGTATATGATATTCTTGCCATGTCGCTGAAACAAAGTGACTGCGCTACGGCGTAACAAATAGCACCATCACAACTGCATATTTATTATATATTAGAGTTAGACAAATATCGAGTTTGAAGTTTTGTCTTTATTTATTAAAGAAAAACTTTAAAACGCTTATTATAAACAAAAAACAAACTAATTTAATTTAGTTTAAAAGTTTTTTCGTTTAAACGTGTAATATGTATTTTCAATTTCAAATAATTAAACCGATTTGAACAAAAAATTCAATTACGCTGAGTAAAATAACAAGAAATATGTCAAGATTATTTATCATAGACTTTTTGAAGCAAATTCGAAAGAATTCATGATTATTGATTAGAGAAGAAAAACTAGTAATAGTTTTTTAGATCAAGCTACAAAGAGCATATAGTGGATGCCTTGGCACTAGGCGCCGATGAAGGACGCGACAAGCTGCGAAAAGCTACGGGGAGTTGCACATAAACTTTGATCCGTAGATGTCCGAATGTGTAAACACACTAAGGGTAGTACCTTAGTATCATTACAGGAATTCATACTGTAATGAGGGGAACCCGGAGAACTGAAACATCTAAGTACCCGGAGGAAGAGAAAGTAAACAAACGATTACCTAAGTAGTGGTGAGCGAAAGGGTAAGAGCCCAAACCATTTGAAGAAATTTGAGTGGGGTTAGGACCTTATAATTGACGAATATTGTTAGCCGAACATTTTTGGAAAGTTGGACGAAACAGGGTGACAGTCCCGTAGGCGAAAACAATAAACGCATGAAGGTATCCAGAGTAGCACAGGACACGAGAAATCCGGTGTGAATGCGGGAGGACCATCTCCTAAGGCTAAATACGACCTAGTGACCGATAGTGGAATAGTACCGTGAGGGAAAGGTGAAAAGAACCCCGAAAGGGGAGTGAAATAGAAACTGAAACTGTATGCTTACAAGCAGAGAAAGCACTACTATATAGTGTGATCTCGTACTTTTTGTAGAACGGGCCGGCGAGTTACGATATGTAGCAAGGTTAAGTGATTAAGTCACGGAGCCGTAGCGAAAGCGAGTCTGAATAGGGCGCTTTAAGTTGCATGTTGTAGACCCGAAACCTGGCGATCTATCCTTGAGCAGGTTGAAGCAGGGGTAACACCTTGTGGAGGACCGAACACACGTCTGTTGAAATAGCCGGTGATGACTTGTGGATAGCGGAGAAATTCCAATCGAGCCAGGAGATAGCTGGTTCTCCTCGAAATAGCTTTAGGGCTAGCCTCTATGTAAAGATAGTTGGGGGTAGAGCACTGAATAGGCTAGGGCGCGTCAAAGTGTACCGAACCTTATCAAACTCCGAATACCAACGTATTGATAGTAGGGAGTCAGACGGCGTGAGCTAAGTTTCGTCGTCAAAAGGGAAACAGCCCAGACCTACAACTAAGGTCCCAAAGTGTAAGTTAAGTGGTAAAGGATGTCTTATTGCTAAAACAACCAGGATGTTGGCTCAGAAGCAGCCATTCATTTAAAGAGTGCGTAATAGCTCACTGGTCGAGTGATAGGGCGCCGAAAATTCACGGGGCTAAAACTTACCACCGAAGTTTAGGAATACCGTAACAGGTATTGGTAGAGGAGCAATGTATACGGGCAGAAGCCATATCGAAAGGGGTGGTGGACTGTATACAAGAGAGAATGCCGGCATGAGTAGCGAAAGTGGAGTGAGAATCTCCACCATCGAAAGTCTAAGGTTTCCTGGGGAAGGCTTGTCCTCCCAGGCTAAGTCGGGACCTAAGCCGAGGGCTAACGCCGTAGGTGATGGACAACTGGTAGATATTCCAGTACTACCGTAATACGATAAAGAGTCGACGCAGGGACGCAGAAGGATAGCGAGACCGTACGGATGGAGAAGTACGGCCAAATCATGAGGGAAACAATTAGTTAAGTACGATTGTATCAAAATTCCTAGGTGATGATGGGGAGTGAAATTTAGTAACGAAGCTATGCGAATTCACACTGACGAGAAAAGCTGCTAGATAGTATTAAGGTACCCGTACCGCAAACCGCCACAGGTAGACGATGAGAGAATCATAAGATGAGCGGGATAACCCTTGTTAAGGAACTCGGCAAAATGACCCCGTAACTTCGGGATAAGGGGTGCCAGTAGGTTGAAATATAATCTATTGGCCGCAGAGAATCGGCCCAAGCAACTGTTTATCAAAAACACAGGTTTCTGCTAAAGCGTAAGCTGAAGTATAGGAGCTGACACCTGCCCGGTGCTGGAAGGTTAAGAGGATTTGTTAGGAGTAATCCGAAGCATTGAATTTAAGCCCCAGTGAACGGCGGCGATAACTATAATCGTCCTAAGGTAGCGAAATTCCTTGTCGGGTAAGTTCCGACCCGCATGAATGGTGTAATGATTTGGGCACTGTCTCAACAAGGGACCCGGCGAAGTTGAACTATGCGTGAAGATGCGTATTACCCGCGACTGGACGGAAAGACCCCATAGAGCTTTACTGTAATTTGGTATTGGAATTCGGAATTTAATGTACAGGATAGGTGGGAGACTTTGAAGCACGGGCGTTAGCCTGTGTGGAGTCAACCTTGGGATACCACCCTTTGAATTTTGAGTTTCTAACATTGACTCCATTATCTGGACAATGGACAGTGCCTGATGGACAGTTTGACTGGGGCGGTCGCCTCCTAAAGAGTAACGGAGGCGTCCAAAGGTTCCCTCAGAATGGTTGGAAACCATTTATAGAGTATAAAGGCATAAGGGAGCTTAACTGCGACACCTACAAGTGGAGCAGATACGAAAGTAGGGCTTAGTGATCCGGCGGTAGAGAATGGAATTGCCGTCGCTTATCGGATAAAAGTTACCTTGGGGATAACAGGCTTATCCCTCCCAAGAGTTCACATCGACGGAGGGGTTTGGCACCTCGATGTCGGCTCGTCACATCCTGGGGCTGTAGTAGGTCCCAAGGGTTCGGCTGTTCGCCGATTAAAGTGGCACGCGAGCTGGGTTCAAAACGTCGTGAGACAGTTTGGTCCCTATCCATCGTGGGCGTAGGATATTTGAAAGGAGCTGCTCCTAGTACGAGAGGACCAGAGTGGACGTACCTATTGTGCACCAGTTGTATCGCCAAGATGCATAGCTGGGTAGCGAAGTACGGAAGAGATAAACGCTGAAAGCATCTAAGCGTGAAACTCGCCTTAAGATTAGATATCCCATATCATAAGATAGTAAGACCCCTTGCAGACAACAAGGTTGATAGGTCAGAGATGGAAGCACAGCAATGTGTGTAGTTGACTGATACTAATAGGTCGAGGGCTTGATCAAGAAAAATCTTGACTTGCTTGATTTTACTTAAATTTGATTTTTGTTTAAATTTAGTATATATTAAATGTGCAGTTGTGATGGTGCTACACCCCTCTTTTTATATAAATTTTAAAAAGAGTTAAATTTTAATTGATTATTATAGTGAAAACTATTATAATACCAGTGATGGTGAAGATAGAGAGAAGGTTCCACCCGTTCCCATACCGAACACGGAAGTTAAGATTCTCATCGCCAAATATACTTGGCTAGAAATGGCCCGGGAAATCAGGACATCGCCATCGCATCATTAAAACCACCGCATGAGGTGGTTTTTTTGTTTATAAAATAATATTATTAAATATATATTTACTAAATTATCTTATATATTCTAACTTAAAAATTAGTTATATTTAATATTAATCATTTTTTTTGATAGGTTTTTATTTATTATGAATTATAATCTGATTTTGAATTCTAATTTATAAATAAATTGGTAAAGAGTTTATTAAAAATATTTAAATATTAAATTATATTAATTTATTTTTGTTTACAAAATTTTTGACATTTTATATAATATTATTGTAATAAAATATATTAATATTTTCATATTGATTAATATTAATTTGATATAGTTAAAAAGGAGGGGTTCTTATGGAATGGGTTTATATATGGTTGGGAATTTTAGCAGTTTCCTTGGTGGTTGAATTTCTTTCTATGGAACTTGTATCCATTTGGGTTTCAGTAGGAAGTTTGATAGCAATGATACTTGCATTTTGTAATGTTCCAGTTATTGCTCAACTTATTGTTTTTGGAGTTGTGACTATTGCATGTATATTAGGATTAAGAAGAGTTGCTTTAAAATTTTTCTTCCGTAACAAAGGCAAAACAAATTTAGATGCCATTATTGGTACAAATCATAAATTAATTAAAAAAGTAAATTCAGAAGAGTTAGGAGCCATTAAAATAAATGGTGTTGAATGGTCAGTGAAAAGTTTAGATGATGAAGAAATAGAAGTAGGAAATTTTGTTGAAATTGTATCTATTGATGGAAATAAATTTGTAGTTAAAAAAGCTTCTATTAATTCAAAAAAAATAGATAAAACACAAGTGGCTTCGAATGATGACAAAGATAATAACAATAAACAATTAGAAAATGTAGAAAATAAAGCTACTGAAAATACTAATAATTTAAAAGAATCAAATAAAAAGTCAAAAACTAAAAATAAAAACAATAAAGAAAATAATAAATAAATTTTGATAATTAGAAAATTCATTTAGTTAATTATTGTGTAACAAAATACACAATTATTAAATATATTTTTAAAGGAGAAAATTTTTAAATGGCACCAATTTTTATAGTTTTAATTGTTTTAATTGTACTTGCTATAGTAATTTTAAGTACAAGTATAAAGGTTGTAAAACAATCAACTGCTAGAGTAGTGGAAAGGCTAGGAAAGTTTAATAAAATTTTAACTACAGGAGTACATTTTATTTTACCATTCTTTGATAGATGTTTACCTGAAATTAGTTTAAAAGAAAAAGTAGCAGATTTTCCACCACAACCTATTATTACAAAAGATAATGTTACAATGCAAATAGATACTGTTGTATATTATCAAATTACTGACCCTAAAATGTATTGTTATGGAGTTGAAAGACCTATTGCTGCAATTGAAAATTTAACAGCTACAACACTTAGAAATATAGTAGGTGAACTTGAACTTGATGAGACTTTAACAAGTCGTGATACAGTTAATTCAAAGATGAGAGCTATCTTAGATGAAGCTACTGACCCTTGGGGGATTAAAATTAATCGTGTTGAACTTAAAAATATTGACCCACCTAGAGCTATTAGAGAAGCGATGGAAAAGCAAATGCGTGCAGAACGTGAAAGACGTGAGGCTATCTTACTTGCAGAAGGTGAAAAGAAAAGTAATATTCTTATTGCAGAAGGTGAAAAAGAAGCAACTATCTTAAGAGCAGAAGCTCAAAAAGCAGCTCTTATTGCTGAGGCTGAAGGTAAAGCAACTGCTATTAAACGCATAGTTGAAGCAAGACCTGATAAAGCTTATTTAACATTAGAATCATATGAAGCATTAAAAGCTGTTGCAGATGGAAATAGTACAAAACTTATTGTTCCAAGTAATATAGCTGATTTATCTAGTTTAGTTGCATCTTTAGGTGAAATAGCAAGCACATCAAAAGATAAATCTAATAAAAAAGATTCAGAAAAGAAATCTGCACCAAAAGGTGAAAATTCAAAAAAATAATTAGAAAAAGTTTTTGATATAAGTTAATTATTTTAATAAAGAAAAGATATACACAATTTTAATTAATAATGTGTATATCTTTTTTTAAACAAAATTTTATTTTTTAAATATAATGATAATGATATGACACCAGATGAAATAAACGCATTAGCACTTATAATAGCTAAGACTTTAGCAAAAGATAAGAGTAAAAAATGTATATTAGAAATGAAACTATTATTGCAACAAGTAATTTGTAATTTATGTACTTATTTAATAGATTAATAATCTTATTCTTTATACTTTTAAATTACATCATTTTTATAAATTTATAATGTAAGTAAGTTAAATAAATTATTTTTTATTTTCATTGTATTCATTAATTATTTTAAAATATTCTTCCCATTTCTCTTTTCGTATAGGCATGGGTTTATTATTATCAAAAAATAATACTAAAGCAGGTGCGATATTATTCCAATTTTCTAATATTTTATATTCTTGTAAATGGCCTGAAGTAATAAGCATTTTTGCCTTTGCGTGATAATTAAAATACATATTAATATTTTATACTAAATTAAAAATTTTATTTTAATTACATATTTTTTGTTTCAAATTTAATTTATATTTACAGCAAGTTTAAGATTTATTATTTACAATTATTTTTTCAAAATTAAAAAATCTTTGCAAATTCTTAATATATATAGTATACTTAATACGAATAACTTATAATATTATATTATAAAAATAAATAATTATATGAACATGTTTAAACTATATTCAAATTGCTAAAACTAATAATATTATTTTAATTTTTTGTTATAAAATAATATTTTTAATAAAGGGGGAAAGTAACGGAGTGAATAAAAGAGCAAGAATATGCTTTTATATATTTTTAGTTTGTGCCTTTTGTGCCTTAGGTATTGTAGGGTATTTTATTCTAGGAAGATATAATGACAATGTTATGATTGCCCCAAGGTATTTTACATTTGTTGAAGTAGAAGGGGCAGAATCTTATACCTTAATGGCAAGTAAAAATAAAACGGATACTCCTTATGTTGCAAATTGTAAAGTTTCAAAACAGCAAGATGTTGAAGATTCTAATGAATTTATTTTTCATAATGTGGTTACTGATGATGAGGGTAAAAAACTTGTTGAAGAAGTTTATAATCAAACAGTAACTAATATTAATGAAGAAAAAAACACCATTGATTGCAAAATTTATAACTACGAAGTTACCTTATTTGCAGATGATGGAACAAAGGAATTGTCTTATAAATGTCCTGAGGTTGAAAAAGAATTAAAGGATATAAACCAAAATACTGTTTGGTGTTTAATTAGTGAATACTTTGGGTCTCTTTTTGATTGTGATGGGGAATATTATATTATTTTTATAGCAGTTGATGAAAATGGACAAGATATAGAAAATACAAAAAAAGAACACGAATTTGATTATGTTGCTGTATGTGAAAATGAATTTAAAAAACGAGATAACTTTTTTATGAATGGAACTTGGTATGATTATGTTATTACAAGTCATGATGAATTAGAAAAGTTTGTTTGGCATTCTATTCTTTATCGTGAAAATGATGTTAGATTTTTTATAAAGACTGATCAAATTAATAAATTTAATATTAATGATTTAGTAATAAATGCTCTTGATAGTTATCCTGAATATACAGGTATATATGGTAACAATGAAAATCTTTATGTTAAATTAGAGGGCTCTGTAGCCACTCTTGTTAATTTTAAATTTTATTTAACTCAGGATCATACAAAAACATATAAACAACTACAAATTGATTACCCAAGTTATAGTGAAGAGGCATTATCTCATTTAACTAAAAAAGATAATACTTTTGATTCAGATTATATTACTTCAGATAATGATGAACAAAATAGAGTTTTAAATATTGATAGTTCAGATAAAGATGAAGTAGTAGTTTATAATACGGAACAATTATTTATGGTTTTGCAATATGGAGCTAAACCCGTTTTTGAAAAAAATTGTATAGCAAGTATTGTTTATCAAAATGCAAAGAATATTCTTTTAGAAATTAATAATAGTAATGATTTAACTGATTATGAAAAAGCCTTAAATATTTATAGATATGTTTGTGAAAATATAATATATGATAATGTCACGGTTTCTTATATGAAACAAAAAGGTAATTCTTTAGTTTCAGAATTTGGAAATTTAAGTTGCTTTTATTTGGAAGGAGCTTTGTATGACCTAAATAATCAATATGCAGTTTGTGATGGCCTTGCAAAGACCTTTTGTATATTAACAAATATGGAAGGAGTGGACTGCATAAAAGTAAATGGTGATGTAAATGGAGTTGGTCATGCTTGGAACAAAATTAAGATAACTGACAATATTTACAATCTTGATGGCTGGTATTCAGTAGATACTACTTGGGGAGTATCAAGTGATGGAAAAAATGAAGTTCTTACTCATTCATATTTTCTACAACTAGGTGATGAAATAAGAAATATATCTTTTGACCCAATAAGAATTACTTCAAAAGCAGATTATTATAAAGTGGCAGGTTATGAGTATAATAACAAGAGAAGTGATTTTTATATAGAAAATAATGCAGAACTTATTGATTTATTTAATTATGCAAAACAATCTTTATTAAATTCTTCTGAGTCAAACTTTGTTATTGAATTTAAAGTTGCAAGAAATAATATTAGTTTTAGTAAAAATATTCCTAATATAAAATTAAGGACAAACATAAATACAGGTAGTTATGAAGATTATTTTGGTTGGTTAGAAGATAAAGGAATAAATCTAGAAACTAATAAATATTTCTATGAAGTACTTTATTTAAATGATATTATACTTGTAAATATAAGCAAGTTACCTAAATGGTATAGTTTATAAAATATATTATTAGTAAAACCTAAAAAAGTCATGAATTAATTCATGACTTTTTATTATATAGAAATATTTAATTTAATTTTAAAGATTATAATTAAAATTTTATTATGATAATTATAATTATTATTTTAAATAAATTTTTAATTAGTTGAATTATCTGGTAAGGTCATTCCTTCAGGTAAAGTGTCAACTCCTTCATAAACAATACCTTGTTGTGAATTATATGTTGCATGTCTAATTTGTTTTTTATTTTGTAATTTTCCATCTACATAACTTTCTCTAAAGGCTTTTGCTTCATATCCATCTTTTGAATATTTTACTCGGTGAAATTCACCTTTAAACATGATTTTATCACTATATATTCCATCAGTATCAGGAATTATTTTATCTTTTTTATGAGGAATTGTTTTAACTATTTCAGTTGATGTTTTAATTTCTACATTATTTTCTTTTGTATCGCCATATATTTTAAAAGTAAGTTCTGAGCCATTTGCACTTGAAACTATAAACATAGGTAAAGAAGAAGTATTTTTGAATTTTAAATCTGCATTTCCCCAACTTACCATAGCATCCATAGCAGGTTGTACATAACTAACAGGTAATGAATGAGGGTGAGATTCGGTAACATCAATATTAGCAAGTATTAATGCATTATATAATGTTGTTGAAACTTGACAAATGCCTCCGCCTATACCTTTAACAAATGTTCCATCTTTTATTATATTTGCTTCTTTATATCCTTTTTCGGCGGTTCTTTTGCCTATTGTGTTATTAAAAGAAAATTCTTCACCGCTATTTATCATAAGACCATTTAAAGCATTACTTGCAAGTTTTATATTATTTTTGCGGTCTAAAGTTGATTTCGAGTAATTTGTTGTAAATTTTGATTGTAACTTAGTTGCTTGTTTTAGGTCTTTTTCTGTAAGTGTAGGTTCAACTGGAAGTGTAGAAATATCTATTGTTACATCATTATTTTTTTGTAAAGCAATATCTATATCATTTAAAAGTTTATCTCTATCAACAATACTTCCTTTTTTGCTTTCAGTTATTTTAAAACTATCACTATTTGAATTATAAATAGCTTTACTATCTACGGGTTTTGTTTCTATATCTTGGCATATCTCATCTATCTTTTTATCAATATCAGTTAATACATATCTAACAGCTATTTGTGAATCAAATCCCATTTTTTTAATTTTTCTAAGTCTTTTTATTTTTGTTAAATAGTTACCCTTTCTATTGGTTTTATAGGCACTATCTAAAATGGTATGTATATTACTTTCAATATTGAAATCACTATCTGTAAATAACCAACTTTTATTATTAAAACATAGTTTTAATTTAATGCCTTCAGAATTAAATAGTAATTCATTTTTTAGTTTCGTTTCGGCTTGTTCTTGTGTTAATCCTCCTAAATTAACCCCACATAGTGTAAAATCTGAATTAAAGGTAGATAAGTCGTTATTAAAGACAAATTGATTTAACACTATAAATAATGCGAATGGAACGATAAAACAAAAAAGAAAACAAAAAAATGTACCTTTTATTTTTTTTAAAAAACGCATTGTTAAATAATCTCCCATGTTACTAGTATAAGTAGTTATTAAAAAAATATTTTTTAAAATATATTTAATTTTCTACTAGAAAAGATGTTTAAAAAAATAGCTTAATTTAATAATTAAACTATTCTTTTAATCTTTAATTCAAAAATTTTTAACTTAATTTTTTATTATATTTATAGTTAAATTAATTAAAATCAATAAGGTCATCATAAGTTGACTGTATTAAGGTGTTTTCAGGGTCAATATCTGCAACATCTTTTAATTTGCGTTGAATGGTTTTGGTTTTTTTAGTTGCAAATTCTAAAGTGTTAGAGGCTTCATCAATTTTCTTTTGAGTTTTAGATAATAAATCAACAAACTTATTAAACTCTAGTTTAAATACACTAAGAGTATTCCATATCTCGCTACTTCTTTTTTCAATAGCAAGAGTTTTAAAGCCCATCTGTAAACTATTTAACAATGCGGTAAGGGTGGTTGGTCCACATACCATTATTTTGAATTTATGTTGTAAAGTTTCACATAAAGCAGGTCTACGCATTACTTCGGCATATAACCCTTCTATAGGTAAATACATAACGGCAAAGTCGGTGGTTGTTGGTGGATTAATATATTTTTCACAAATGCTTTTAGCTTCTTCTTTAATCCTATCTTCAAGTTTTTTCATTTGTACTTCCATTTCAGTTATGTCATTATTTTCGCTTGCTGTACAAAGTCTAGAATAATCTTCGAGAGGAAATTTAGCATCTATAGGTAAATATAAGGTTTCTTCATTTTTACCCGGTAAAATAACTGCAAAATCAACTCGTTCACTTGAATTTTGTTTAATTCGTACTTGCTGTTCATATTGAGTAGGGGAGAGAATTTGTTCTAGTAAAGTTGCAAGTTGAACTTCACCCCAGCCACCACGAGTTTTTACATTAGTTAAAACTCTTTTTAAGTCTCCTACACCTGTTGCAAGACTTTGCATTTCTCCTAAGCCTTTTGAAACATTTTCAAGCCCTTGTGTAATAAGTTTTACAGATTCACTTAATCTAGTTTCAAGAGTTGCACTTAATTTTTCATCAACAGTTTGCCTCATTTGTTCAAGTTTCTTTTCGTTATTATCTTGCATTATTTTTAAGTTTCCAGAAATTATATCGGTAATTCTATCTAACTTTAAATCGTTTTCTTTTAATATTTCATTTAATCTATTTTCTATATTTGTTAGTTGTTGTATTTGTGCTTTAGATAAATTAGATAAATAATTTGTTACATTGTCATTGTAATTTTTTATTGTTGATATAACAAATTCATTAAATTGTTTGGTTGCATTAAATTGATTTTCAAATAAATTTTTAATAGTCTTTTCTAAAAATTCATTTTGTTTTTTTGTTTCCTTAATTATTTCAGTAAAATCGGTAGTAATACTAGAATGACTCTTTTTTAAAAGTATAAATACTAATAAAAAAATTGTAATAACTAATAAAGCAATACTTATAATACCAAATATATCCATTTATTTATTCCTTTTTTTGTGTATTATATTTTTTAAATTTGTTTTGAAATGGTGTCAAGATTTAACGATTTAAGAAAATTTTTGATTTTATTTTTTTTGCTAGTTGAATAATGTTTTATGCTGTTTGTAAATTTTAATATAGAAGCTTCACTAAGAAGCAAAACATTTTTAGCATTATTTTTAGCACTTTTATAGGTGACATCATCTATATTAAAATTTAATTCTGTCATAAATCTTGCTAGTCTTAATATTCTTTCTCCATCATAATCTAGGGTTGTTGGGGTAACCATTTTTAAGGTTTGATTTTTTATATCGTTTTTCCCATTAAATATATCAATAGTTTCTCCTGTATCAAGATTATAGTAAATACTGTTTATAGTAAAATCTCTACGCATAGCATCAATATTAATATCTTTAACAAATTCCACTATTTTTGGACTATGCTTACCTTGTTTATTTTGAGAATATATTTCTTTTCTAAATACTGAATACTCAAAGTTAATTTCTTTATTGTATATAATTGCAGTACCAAACGACTTATTTTTTATTTTTAAATTATAAGGAGTATTAATTAATAGTTCTTCAACTTCCTTTAAACTTAAGGCAGAGCATAAGTCAACATCTGTAGCACTTTTATTTAAAAGTTTATCTCTAATATATCCTCCAACAACATATAAAGGTGAAGAAGTTCTAAAAATTTCACTTAATATTAATAAATGTTCTTCTAGCATAATTTAATTATACAAGAAAATATAAAAATTTAAAAACAAATTATTAAATTAAGCAAAATGTACAAAAAAATAAAAAACTTTGTTTTTACTATTGACATTATTATATTTTGGTGGTATCATTCGTTAAACTAAAAAAAGGAAGTAAAGATTATGAAATCAGTTAATTTTAATTTTGAAACAAGGCACAGGTTCTAATAATCACTTGTAAGACACGAGTGGTTTTAGTTTTTGTGTCGTTATATCAATTAAAATTAACTTACTAATACTGGTCTAACGACATTCTAAATAAATGTGGTTAGATTTTTTTTAACCCTATATCACTCAATAAAAAAAAGTAAAAAGGGGAATATTAGACAATGAGTAATCTTATAGATTGCGTATATAACGCAAATGATAAAATAAATATTAAACTTTCAGGCACAGGAGATCAAGTTAAATTAATAACACTTGATGATATCCCTAGTGTAGTAGAATTATATCGTTCTGTTTATTCAGAACTAACACAAGCAAATTGTGATAAATTTATTCATAATATGGAAGCAGAAGACATAGAAGAATTGTTAGCAACTAAAGATTCAGCTTTAGTAGGATATTTTAAAGAAGGCAAACATTTAGCTGGTACTTTATATGCTAAGCCATTTAGTAAAAATTCACCATTCTTCCAAACTCCTTCTTTTGAAGGCGATAAAACTACTTATGCAATAGGTGGTCTTGTTGTAAATCCTTTATATCGTGGAAATGGTGTTGTTTCAAAAATCGCAACCGCCGCAGTGGAAGGTGTAAAAGAATATGCTCAAACTGATAAATCTATTTGCGGAGCAGGAATTGAAGTTAGTTGTGAAAACTTTGGTTCATTGCGTGCATTAGGTGCAGTAAAAGATGAGCAACAAAATAATGTATTTAACTTTACTGGTATTCATTATTTGGCAAATCCAGAAACAAAAGACAACGACTTAACCGTTTTAGGTTATACATCTTTTGAAAAAGATGAAACAACAGGACTTTTATTACCACAAATAACTCTTGATGGTAGTCAAAGTGAAGCATTTGATAAGTTAAATGATGCTATGGATGATATTGCAGAACAATCTGAAGGAGTGGACATTAAAAATGTTGATGGTCATAATATAGCAACATTTACAAGTTATGTTCATGCTCCTATTAATGAAGTAATTAAATATGATCAAAATTATTCTGCTACATATCCACCACAATTAGAAATAGAACAATAAGAATAAAAGCGAAGTGTAACTTATGAATAATAATACCTTAAATTATTTTAAAATTATTAGTTCTATTCCTCGTGAATCTAAAAACGAAAAATGTATGGCAGACTATTTAGAAACTTTTTGTAAAGAACATAACTTTAGTTTTTATAGAGATAATTTTAATAATGTACTTATAAAAAAAACAAACAATAAAAGAAAACCTATTATATTGCAATCACACCTAGATATGGTTTGTGTAAAAGAGCCAGGTTATGATTTTGATTTTGCTACAATGCCATTAAAACTTGTGGAAAAGGATGGATATCTATCAGCTTATAAAACTTCATTAGGTGCAGATAATGGTATAGGTGTTGCTATGATTTTATCGCTATTAGATGATAATAATGATTTTAATATAGAAGCATTATTTACTACTGATGAAGAAAGTACGATGATAGGAGCAACAAATTTTGATTATACTCTTTTATCAAGTAATAAGTTAATAAGTTTAGATGGTTTTGGTTCTAATCACCTTGTGAATGGTTGTGCAAGCATTTGTGACATGAAAATTAATTTTAATCCACAATTTCTTAATCAAAACGAACAAGGATATTCAATTACAATTTCAGGCTTGAAAGGTGGACATTCAGGAGCGGATATCCATAAAAATATAGGCAATGCTATTGAAATATTAACTAATATATTATTAAAAGTAAAAGATATTAAATTAGGTAATATGCAGGGTGGAAATCAATTTAATTTTATTCCTAATTATGCTTTTGCTACTTTTGTAGGTAAAATTGATTTGGAAGAAATTGAAAGTATTACTAAGGAATATAAAAATCAATATAAAGATATAAAGATAGAAATTAAGGAAATTAGGTTAACTAAATTTTTGACACAAGAATTGACAACTAAAATTTTAAATACTTTGGTGCAAATAAAAACAGGAGTATTAGAGAAAGATGAAAATGGAAACATTATTATTTCTCAAAATCTTTCAAGTATATCTCTAGAAGAAGGCTTAATAAAAATTAGCGAAAGAGCTCATAACAAAGATAAAGAAAATTTGCAAATTCAATTTTTACAAACATTAGCAAAAACAAATGGTTTTACTTTTTCTATTTTTGATAAGCAAGAGGGTTTAATTCCTGAAAAGGATTCCACACTCACAAGCGATTTATGTGAAATTAATAAATGCGTTAATAATTACGAATTACAAGTTGGAACAAAACATATATCTTTTGAAGGCCCTATATTTAAACAGAAAAAAAGCGATTTAGATATTGCTGTTGTTTCTCCTGATATATTTGATGCACATTCTACAAAGGAAAGAGTTTACATACCTTCTATTGATAAAACATATAATCTAATTTATAATTTTTTAAAATTACAATAATTAACTTTGAAAATAAATATGATATTGCTATAATATATATATCAGTTATTAACCTTAATAACTGATATGTTTATTTTAAATAGCAAATTATTTAATAAATAAATATAAAAATATACGAGGGAAAAATTATGAATATAAATGAAACAATAAGTGAAGAAAGAATTAAACCAGAAGATTTTATTGCATTTATAGAAATAGAGCAAGGCAGTAAAAATAAATATGAGATAGATAAAGAAACAGGACTTATAATATTAGATAGAATACTTTATACATCTACTCACTATCCTATGAACTATGGTTTTGTTCCTAGAACATTTTGTGATGATGGCGACCCTTTAGATGTTTTTGTTCTTTGCTCTCAACCTATAGAAAAAATGAGTTTGGTTAGATGTTACCCTATAGGTGTTGTTGTTATGACAGATGGTGATAAAAATGATGATAAAATAATTGCTATACCTTTTGGTGACCCTCAATTTAATGGTTTTAGTGATATAGAAGAATTACCTTATCACATATTTGATGAATTAAAACACTTTTTGGGTGTATATAAACAATTAGAAAATAAAAAAGTAGAAGTTAAAAACATAAGTGGAGCAAAAGAAGCTAGAGAAGTAATTGCAAAAGCAAAAGAACTTTATTTTAAAACCTTTGAAAATAAATAATAAACAAAAAAAGTCACTAAAATAAAGTGACTTTTTATTTTGCTTAAAGGAAATAACTATTTATTTTTTAATTAAAACTTTTAAAATTAAATATTAAAAATTATATTTTTATTATAAAATAACAATAATCAATTTACTAAATTTAAAGATTTTATAATAAAGCATAATAAAGTTATTTTTACAAAAAATAATTTTAAGGAAAATATTTATAACTAAGTTTTAATTTTAATTTAATTTGACAATTTAGTTATTGAGATGTTAAAATATTTTTAATATGAACAAGTTTCTAGAAATATTGTTAAGGATAGTAATTATAGTTTCTTTTGTGTGTATAATTGTGTTTGTATGCGTTGCAATAATTAATAATCAAAGCATAGCATACGAAGGATACAATTATATAGTTGCCATGCGTGATAAAACAAATTTTAAACAAGTGCAAACGGGTATAGAACAAAATGTTTTAACAATATATAAAGGTAAAAAAGACCCTTACATTAATTACATAAATAAAGCAGTAATTGAACTTAATAATGGAATAGATTTTTTTGTTGATTATTTGTCTGTAGAAGATAAATTAAATAAGGGTGAACAAGATAAATTAATTACAGGGTATAGAGATTATGCAATTAATTTTTCTGAAGTAAACAAGGCTTATGATACTTATATGGAAGCATATAGTGTAGCTGATTATAAATGGAATTATGACCATGAAAATTCCGATTATGCTGTAACTGATGTAAATGCAAAATGTGTATATTTAATTAAAACCTATATTCAATGCCTTAAAAAGGGTAGCACATTTTTTAAGGACTTAGTTGTTATAGCAAACAAATATATGTTACCTAATATATCTTATCAAACATATAAAGCACAAAGTTATATGATAAAAGTTGGTTTAGTAGACTATTCTTTAGATAATGTAGATGACATCTTAAATGAAAAACTTCGTTATCCTGAGTATAGTAATACAAGTCATTATAATCCTAGTAATAATGAAAATGCGAGATTGTTTTTAAGTTATTTAGTAAGTTGCAATAAGTTAAGTGATAAAGATTATTTAACAAACACTAATTTTAGAAATTTCACTGAAAACTTAAATTACTTAAATGTTTTTGAATGGGCAGGCAATTATAATAATTATATAACTACTCTTAATAATGATTTAAAAGCAAAGGCTTCATCTACAAAAACTTATTATAACAATAACTATAGATAATAAATAAAATAAATTAATTTTACAAAACAAAAAATTGTTAAAAGGTAAACACATTGAAGAAGTTTTTTACAAGTTTATTATGTATTCTTATAATTTGTATGTTTCCTCTATTGCTTACTGGTTGTAATGAACCAGTGCATTCACCAGATGAAATTGATACACTTTATTCTTCTTTAAAAACAGATAAAGTTACAAGTCAATTTTTTAATGGTGAAACAATAGTCGTTAATTTTGATGCAACAAAAGTAGATATTAATAATACAAGAGATAAGAGTTATATTTTTAATAAAGTATATAGATATTATTTAGCTAGTTCTTCACGATTATTTAGTGAAGTTATGAAACGGGTAACTAATCCTTCTTTTGTAATAAGAAATTTTAGCGAGAAGGAAGTTACAAACATATATAATAGTTTACAAGATGTTAAAAATAAACTTTATAAGTTTGCAGAAAGTAAAACTATATATGAACAATCTGAGGGGAATTTATATTATAAAGATACATTAAATGATTATAATAATTTAATTTCATCACTTTATAATTTTAATACAACCTTTGCAAATGCTTATTTCTTTGGAGTTGGAAAAGTAGATTTTTCACAAAGCAATTTAACTGATAGCAATATTCGAGATATGTTAAGTTATCAATTAATGATTGTTTCAAAAGTTTCGTTTAACTATGAACTTGTTTCTTTTAAATTATCTAATCCTTTAGGAGAAATAATGACATGGTATAATTCAACAACACAATTAAATGACTTTATTACTCTTGCTAATATGTGTTTAAATAAATTAGATAGTAATAACGATTTAACTCCTAATGGAGCAAATGCCGTAACAATAACAACACTTTTTACAAATATTCAAAACAATGCAGAAAAATATAATTTTGAATGTAATAAATTTGATAAAGCATTAGAAAATTTTGATGTAAAAGCATATTTTGCTTCAAGTAATAAAGAAGTTTACCTTGAAAATTGTACTGCTCTTGAAAAATCAAGTTTCAATATTATGCAATACTTTTTAAATGGTCGTTATAGTGCTTTTACAAAATGCTTAACTGAAGTAGTTATAGAATTATAAAAATTAAAAAAAGGAATTACTTATATGGACACAATTAAATTAGCTGAAATGTTATTTCCAGAAATAGATGTAACAGTTGAAGAAATAATGAGAGTTTATCCAAAAAGAATTTTACCTATAGGGGCTGAAGTGACCCGTATTGCTCCTAGTCCTACGGGTTATTTGCATATAGGTCATGTTTATGGTGCTTTTATAGATAAACTTATAGCCTATCATTCTAGCGGGGTTTTTTATTTAAGATTAGAAGATACTGATGCAAAAAGAGAAGTTGAAAATTCTGGCGAAATTGCCTATAGCATGCTTTCTCATTTTGGTCTTAGAGCTGATGAAGGTTATATGGGAGCCAAAAGAGAACAAATAGGAAATTATGGTAGTTACATTCAATCTGAAAGGTCAAAAATCTATTGTGCATTTGCAAAACATCTTGTTGAATTAGGGCATGCCTATCCTTGTTTTTGCAATAGTGCAAACAATAAAGAAGAAATATTAAAACGCAGACAAGAACAATTAGAACAAAATAATGATATTGAAGAAAAAGATGTTTGTAGAGATTTAACTTTTGAAGAAATAGAAGAAAATTTAAAGCAAGGCAAGCCTTTTGCAATAAGATTAAAATCAACAGGCGATAGTAATAAAACCTTTAAAATTAAAGATGAAATAAAAGGTGAAAGGGAAGTAAGGGAAAATACTAAAGATATTATTATATTAAAAAGTAATAAAACTCCTCCTTATGCTCTTGCTCATGCTGTTGATGATACTTTAATGGGAACAACAACTGTTGTCCGTGGGGAAGAATGGTATCCATCTTTATCAAGTCATATAGAGTTATTTAATAAATTAGGACTACCATATCCAAAATATGCTCATACTCCTGTAATATGTAAGTTAGATGAAAGTGGAAATAAACGTAAATTAAGCAAACGTAAAGATAAAGAGGCTGATGCTAGGTACTTTGTAGAACAAGGGTATCCTGTAGCAAGCATTATGGAATATTTATTAAATTTAATTAATAGTGATTTTGAAGACTGGCGTAAGCAAAACCCAACAGCATCTTATTATGACTTTCCATTTAAGGTTTCTAAGATAGGTTCAAATAATCCTATGTTTGATTTTAATAAGTTAGATGATTGTTCAAAACAAGTAATTAGCCATTTCTCAGCAGAGGATATTTATGGAAACACTTTATCATGGGCAAAAGAATACGATAAAAAATTTTTTGATATTATTAAAGATAAAAAAGAATTTTGTATAAGTCTTTTCTCTATAGACCGTAACAATAATAATCCTCGTAAGGATATTTCAAAATGGAGTGATATAAGTTCTTTATATTTTTATATGTTTGAGAGCTTAACTAAGTTAAAATTAAAAGACTATGAAATTTACGAACAAATTTCTAAAGAAGATACAATTAGTTTATTAAATGCATATAAGAATGAGTATTCTCCAAGTGATGATAAACAAAAATGGTTTGAAAGAATAAAAGATATTTGTCAAAAACAAAACTTTTGTGATAATATAAAAGAGTACAAAAAAAATCCAACAGCATATAAGGGTAGTGTTGCTGATGTTAGTGGAATTATTAGAGTTGCAGTTACTACAAAGAAAAATACCCCTGACTTATATGAGATAATGAAATTGTTAGGAAAAGAAGAAGTAATTAAAAGAATCGATTATTTAATTTCTTTATTAAGTAAATAATATTTTTAACATGAGTTTCTTTATTTAGTTATTAGCCCATAATATAAAAATAAAACATAGGAGTAAGTATAAAAATGATAATATTAAAAAATTTTTCTAAGTTCTTTACATATTTAGGGCAAATAATGGCTTTCTTAACAATTATTATGTTGGGACTAATTTACTTAAACCAAGCACTACCTGTTAAGTTCCTAGGAGATTTTGCAACTCAACTTGAAGCTATAAAAGATTATGCTGTTATTCTTACTATTACAGTTTGTGGTTTAGGCTTTGCTTGTAGACGTTCATTATTTATATTTATTCCTTTTTGTTTACTTTCGATATGTGCCTTGGCTTGTTATTCAATAGTATTATTTAAAATTTAATTTATAAAAAATGTTTTACTTTAAAAATTATTATTTGAAAAATTAAAAATATTAAGAACTAGTAAGTCTACTAATAATAGATTTACTAGTTTTTTCATAATTGCTAGGACAAACTCATAAACATATTTTGTATTAATCTAAAATGAGGTAGCCTATGCAAAAAATTAAAAATACCTATAAAAAAAGTAAACAAACAAAAAAAATTGTTAGTATAGTTTTTTTGTTCTTATTATTATCTTGTATAATCTTTGGAGTTACTGCTTGTAAAGCTAATATAAAATCTCAAACTAAAAATGTATCCAACTATAGTTTATCTTTAGACTTTGATGATAGTACTAAAATATTAAAAGGTAGTCAAAAAGTAAATTATATAAATCCTACTGAAATTGCCTTAAATGAAGTATGGTTTCATTTATACGCAAATGCTTTTAGTAAAGATGCTAAAATAAAGCCAGTTAGTAATTTGTATAAACAAAAAGCTTATCCTAATGGTGAGGACTATGGTTACATTAAAGTAAATTCTGTTTTAGTGGAAGGGAAGTCTCAAGAAATAAAAATTACTGAACCGGATAATGAAATTTTAGTAGTTAAATTAAATAGCGAACTTTATCCAGAGGATAGAGTAGATATACAAATAGATTATGAAATTTTATTACCAAATTGCTTACATAGGTTTGGATATGGTGATAATACTTATAATTTTGGTAACTTTTATCCTATAGCAAGTATTTATGAAAATGGAACTTTCCAGCATGATGCTTATGGCAATAATGGAGATCCATTTTATAGTGATATGGCTAATTATGATGTGACAATAACTTATGATAGTATCTTTACATTAGCTAGTAGCGGCAAACAAAGTGAAACTACATTAACCGAAACAGGTAAAAAGAAAACTCAAATCAAGGCCAATGTAGTTAGAGATTTTGCTTTTGTTTTAAGTAAACGATTTCAAGTTATTAGTGGAAAAGCAGGAAAAACAACAGTTTATTATTACTATTATGATGATGAATATGCAAATGATAGTTTAAAAGCAGGTATAGATTCGATAAATACTTTTAATAGTTTATTTGGTGAATATCCTTATGAAACTTTTAGTGTTGTAAAAGCTAATTTTATTCATGGTGGAATGGAATATCCAAATTTGGTTTATATTAGTGATAGTGTAGAAAGTAAAAAAGACTATTTAAATGTAATTATTCATGAGACTGCTCATCAATGGTGGTATGGATTAGTAGGTAGCAATGCTGTTGAGTATGCATGGCAAGATGAGGGGCTTACAGAATATTCAACACTTATGTTTTATAAGAAAAACCCTAGTTATGAAGTTGATGTAAAAGAAAGTTTAAATGCATCATTATCAAGTTACCTATTATTCAGCGAAATATGTACCAGTGTTTATGGTTCTTATGATAGTAGTATGACAAGAAATGTAAACTCTTTTAGAGGTGATATGGAATATGTTTATGCTACTTATGTAAAGGGAGTATTGTTCTTTGATAATTTAAATGAATTAGTAGGTGATAAAAAATTTGAAAAATCTTTGAAACATTACTTTAATGAAAATTGTTTTAAAAATGCAAGCCCTCTTGATATGATTTCTTCATTTGAACGAATTTGTAAAACAAATATTAAAGGTTTCTTTGATTCATGGACATCTGGGAAAGTAGTGTTACAAAACTATAAGTAATTTTTATTAAAAATTATTATTAAAAGCCATTAACAAAATTGTTTTGTGTTAGTGGCTTTTTAATTATTTTTATGATATAATTAATTATTCAAATTTATTAATTAAGTTACAATAAAGGATATACAAATGAAAGTTGTAAATATAGCAAGCGGAAGTAAAGGGAATTGTACTCTTGTAAAATCAAGTTTGGCAACTATACTCATAGATGAAGGGCTTTCAGTTAAACAATTAGAAGAAAGACTTAAACTTGTTGATGTTAATCCAAATGAGGTTGATGCCATTCTTTTAACTCATGAACATAGTGACCACTTGTATGGTATAAAATCTTTTTTGAAAAAATATAAAAATGCTAAAGTTTATATTCCTAGTTTTGTTGAAAATTATTACATTTCATCAATAATAAGTTTACCATTAAATCAAATAGAATGGTATTCTAATTCAGATTTCTTTATAAAAGATATTACCGTTTCTTCTTTTATTTTACCTCATGATAGTAGATTCTGCGTAGGTTATAGTCTTTTTATTAATGATGTTAAAATAACTATAGCAACAGACTTAGGATTTATTTCAAACGAAACTCTTAATAATCTTGCTGGTAGTGATATATTATTTTTAGAAAGTAATCATGATGAAGAATTGCTAAGAAAAAATGTAAAATATTCTGCACAATTAAAAAAGAGAATACTTTCTAATCATGGTCATTTATCAAATACAGCTTGCGGAGAAGCACTTTCAAGTTTAGTTAAAACAGGAGTTAAACAGGTTGTTTTGTCGCACTTAAGCGAAGAAAATAATACTCCTATGCTTGCCTATAATACCGTAAAAACGATTTTAGGAAGGCATAATATTGTAGAGGGTGAACACATTTGCGTTGATGTTGCTTTTCAACATCAAATAGGTACAATATTTAATTTTTAATATTATAATAATTTTAATTTTATAATTTGTTTTTAATTTAAAATTATCTTTAATTTAAATTATAACATAAATAAAAGTTTATTATTAAGATTGAAAATTTTTATTAAATAGATTATAATAAAGCAAGGAAACAAGTTTTTATGAACAAAAGTTTTTATACCTTAAAGGAAAGTTCTATAACTTATTTTTTTTGTCTAGTAGCTATGTTAGGTGCTGGACTTGTTTTATCAATAATAGTTTCAATCATATCATCTTCTACAGGAGTTCCTATAAACGAGGTTCAAAGATATGATTGGATTTTGTATGTTAATATGTTTTTATCGGCTTTTATATTTTTGTTAGTGTTTATTGGCATAAATGCAAAGTTTAAAAAAGATTATTTAGTTGCAAGTCGTTTAAAAACTAAAGTTGATTATAGGTTATGTTTGGTTGCTATTTTATTGGGAATTGTTGTATTTTTAGGTGGACTTAATATAACCTCTTTATATAACCATTTATTTGCACATGTTTTTCCTCAACAAGATGCTACAAATGTAATTGCAACAAGCAATTTTGGAGTTTTTATTTTACAGGTTTTACTTTTGGCTATATTACCTGCAATTTTTGAGGAATTAGTTTTTAGAGGAATAATCTATAACGGATTAAGACAAAAGTTTTCGGCGGTTGCAAGCATAATTATTAGTGCAAGTTTTTTCATGTTAATACATTTATCAATATATAAAAGTTTTTATCAAATAATTTTAGGTATAGTATTGGCTCTTTTAGTTTATTATACAGGCTCTATAATTTATGGAATGATTTTTCACTTTACAAATAATTTTATAATTATTTTATTAAATTATATTTCTCCTGATGGTTCTATTTTTGAGTTAGTTAAAAAAGGAGAATTATTAACAAGTTCATGGGGAGTGGGGGATATTATTCTTTCTATATTATTTTTTGCCTTAGGTATAGGGGCAGTAATATTGATTTTTTATTTTATAAAAAAATTTACTTTTAAACATAAAAATTATTTTAATTTAGAGCAAACTAGTGAACCATTAAATTTTGAAATAGATGAAAATATTGAAGTTTCTAAAAAAATGATTTTTAAAGATACAAATTCAAATTATAAAATATGGTTTATCCTTTCTATAGTTGGATTTATATTTTTTTGGATAATGTCGTCTTGTGGGGTGAATTAATGAAGAAACGCAGTTTATTGTTTGACAGTACTCTAATATTTTTTTTGTGTATGCTAGGATTTATTTTGTTAAGAATAATAACCCAAGTGCTAACAAGAGTTTATAACATTTATATTGATGATACACTTGATTTAATATTTAATATTATTTCCCAAGTTGGAATAATGTTTTTATTGCCTGTATTGTTATTATCTCTTTTACAAAAGCAAAAACTAAAAACAACTTTTAATAATTTTGGCTTTACTAAAATAGGTTATCAGCCAATAATTATTGCTATTATAATAGGTTTCTTATGTTATTTTTTAAATAATTCTATAGCTTCTTTTTTTAATAATATTATAAATATGGCTGGATATGAAGGGCTGCCTTCAGTTTCAAGCACTACCCAAAGTGCTACATATCCTTTACCAGTTTTTTTAATGAATGTATTAACAACAGCCATTCTTCCTGCTATTTGTGAAGAAACAGCTCATAGAGGACTATTATTAAAAGGTTCAATGAGTTTAGGAATATCAAGAGCATTAATTTTATCTTCAGTTTTATTTGGATTAATGCATTTAAATATAAACCAATTTTTTTATGCTACTATACTAGGGTTTATAATAGGTGTTGTTGCAATTACTAGTAAAAATATTATTCCAGCTATTATAATTCATTTTATGAATAACTTTTTAAATGTTTATTTTAGTTTTGCAAGAACAAATAATTTATTTGGTAGCAAATTTTATTCTTTTTATTTAGAATTCATGTCATCAGGAAACAACTTTTTTGTATTCTTTTTAAAGAACTTTTTATTTTTAATGGCATTAATCTTTTCAATAGTATTTTTAATTTCATTATTATTAAAGGAAACAAGAATTAAGAAAGTAAATAAAATGCTTACCGATATTGCTAATATTAATAAAGAATTTAATCCTAATAACCCTTATTTACAAAATAATCAAAATTTAATGAACTTACAATTTTTAAATAATCTTATGCAGCAATATAATATTAAAAATATAAATAGTATGGTTTTGCCTGAGGCAGAAATTAAGAGAGTAAAACCAAATGCCTATCAAATTACAATGATAACAGCATGTATTGTAACAGGAGTGCTTATTACAATTTGTACTTTTATTTGGGGGATTATATAATATTTTAATCAACTTTGTTTAATGGTTTAATTAAACATTAATAATTATTTTTTAAAATCATAATTAATATTAATATTTCCTTTTTTTCTAGGAGTAATTTATGTATAAAATTAATATCATTTGTGTAGGTTCATTAAAAGAAAAACATTTTATATCTGCACAAAACGAATATATTAAAAGGTTATCAAGATTTTGTTCTATAAATATTGTAGAATTACAAGAACAACCTCTACCACAAAATCCTACTCAAAATGAAATCAAAATTGCTCTTGATAAAGAATATCTTCAAATTTTACCTCTATTAAAGGGCAAGGTGCTTGTATGTGATTTTAGGGGCAAACAATTTAGTAGTGAGGAATTTAGTAAAGATTTAATAAAATATTTCGATACCTCTAATATAGTTACTTTTGTAATAGGTAGTTCCTATGGTTTAAGTCAAAAAATTAAAGAAAATAATACTTTAATAAGTTTTTCAAAAATGACTTTTCCTCATCATTTAATGCGTATATTTTTGGAAGAACAAATTTATAGAGCCTTTTGCATTAATAATAATATTGCTTATCATAAATAATTTTAACCCTGAAAAATTTTTTTATAAAAAATTGATTTTTTGTTTAAGTTATTAATAATATTTTTAGCCAATAAAAATTATTGGCTATTTTTTATTATTTTTCATATACCATATATATGAATATTTATAATAAATTAGTAAAAGAAATAAAAGCTTTACAAAAAACAACAGAGTGGTTTAGTATAGGTAAAACTGCATTACATAGGGATATAATTTGTTTTAAGCTAGGGAGTGACTCAGGAAAGAAAATCTTTATACAAGCAGGTATTCATGCTAGAGAATATATAACATCATTTTTATTAATAGAAATTATAAAGTATTTAAAATTATTTCAAATTAATGGGCAGATATATATAGTACCACTTGCTAATCCAGATGGAGTTGATATTTGTATTAATGGAACAAAGAATATTAAAAATAAAAACAAAAAAAAGTTTGTAGAAACATTATTAAAGTATGAAGATAAAAAATATTATAAAGCCAATGCTAATGGCGTAGATTTGAATACTAATTTTGATGCAGGTTGGGGTACTGGAAAATTTAATAATTTACTTTATCCTGCAACACAAAATTTTGTGGGATATTCACCTAATAGTGAAAGTGAAACTAAGGCATTAATAAATTTTACAAAACAATTAAATCCTAATTTAACTTTAAGTTATCATTCAAAGGGTGAAGTAATATATTGGGGATTTGACAATCAAAGTAAAGAAACTGATTATGAACAAAAAAAATATTTAAAGCAAATTGTCAAAGAAACAGGCTACAAGCCTATCTTCACTAAAAATAGTGGAGGAGGATATAAAGATTACTGTTTAATAAAATTAAATATCGTGGGATTTACTATTGAAGTTGCAAATGATAATGTTCCTCATCCTGTACCATTAAAAGAACTAAAAAACTTGTTTTTAAAGCATAAAGACCTTGTTTTATTACTTTTAAAAGTGTAAAATATAATCATGGATAAAGAAAATTTAATGTACTTAGCTTTGAAGCAAGCACAAAAAGCTTATAAAAGAAAAGAGGTGCCAGTAGGTGCAATAATAGTTAGAAATGGTAAAATAATTGCTTGTGCATATAACAAAAGAGAGAAATGTCAAAATGCATTATATCATGCAGAAATTCTTGCAATAAATAAAGCATGTAAAAAATTAAAATCTTTTAGACTTGATGATTGTGAGATGTTTGTTACCTTAGAACCTTGTCCTATGTGTAGCGGTGCCATTATTAATGCAAGACTAAAAAAAGTGTTTTTTGGTTGTTATGATGCTAACTATGGTTGTTGTGGAAGCAAATATAACTTTTTGCAAGATAAGAATTTTGAGCATTTGGTAGAAGTAGAAGGCGGAATTTTGGAGGAAGATTGTAGTAGTATTTTAAAAAAGTTTTTTGAGAATTTAAGAAAATTGAAAAAAGAAAATAAAAATAAAAATAAAAATAAAAAAAATATTTCTAAAAAAATTTAAAACATTGACAAACTTTATTTAAAAAACTATCATATATTTATGAATAATTTTGTATTATCAACGGAAATTTTAACAGAGTTTGAACTAGAAAACCCAACGACTTATAATGTTAGGGCCATTGTTTTACTTGTAGAAAATAAAAGATTTAAAGAAGCCTATGATATAAAGCTATTAGGTAAACCTATGAAAGAATGGGTTAGAAACACTGTGAAAAATTTTGAAAATAGGTTTGTGAGTTTAGGTGAAAATGATAATCCTCTTGAAGTTATAAAACCATTTATAAGAGATGAGGATTATACTATCGTTTTATTTTCTGATACTCCAACCCTTACTGAAAACTCTGTGTTAGAAGTGCTTGATTATGCAACAACAAAAAATCTTGATTATTGTAAATTGCCACGAGGTTTTATTTTAAAATCTCAGAATTTTAAGAAGAATAAATTAGAATATAGTGCAGAACCAGCCTTTATAAATAAAGATGATTATTTTACTTTCTTTGATGCAAAAACATTGTGTACTTGTAAACAAATTTTAAAAGAAAGAATTATTGATTTCCACTTAAAAAATAAAGTTATAATTCATGATAAAAGTTCTACTTATATTGAAGATTGTGTGGAAATATCTCCTTTAGTAGAAATTTATCCTAACAATAGTTTAAGAGGACATTCTATTATTGAAGAAAATGTTATATTATATGAAAATAACATAATTATAGATAGCACAATAGGAAAAAATTCAACCTTAGTAGCAAGTTATATAGAAAATACTATTTTAGAAGAAAATTCAAACATAGCCCCATTTTCTACTTTTAAAGGGCAAAGTAGAAATACTAATATTCAAGATGACAATGATAGCGAAGATAATTCAGGAGAGGAAAACTAAAAATGAAACTTATTGTAGGATTAGGAAATCCTGGTAAAGAATTTACAAACACTTATCATAATTTGGGTTTTGAAGTTATTGAAAAATTAGCAACAAAATTAGGTGTTTCAATAAATAAGTCTAAAGGTAATGCTATGTATACTCAGGCAAAATATCAAGATGAAATACTGTTTTTAATTAAGCCTTTAACTTATATGAATTTAAGCGGACAAGCAGTTAAATATTTTTCAAATTTTTATAAAATATATCCTCAAGATATTATAGTTATTTGTGATGATATTGACTTGCCAAAAGGTACTGCTAAATTTAGAGAAAATGGCAGTGGTGGCACTCATAATGGACTTAAAAATATAGTTTTTGAATTGAAATCTCAAGATTTTCGTAGAGTAAAAATAGGGGCTGGATATGACCACTCTATTGATTTAAAAGACTATGTCTTAGGTAAAATAGATGAAGAAAGTAGAGCATTAATAGAACCTTGTTTTGAAATTGCTATAGAAAAGATTTTAAATGAAGTTAAAAGGAAACGTTAATTTTATTTATTCTAATAATATTAAATGAAAAATAAAAAATAATAGATGAAAATTCTAGTTAAAAAATATGGAAGAACTAAAAGAAAGACTAAAAGAACTTAACAATTATAAATATTGTACAATAAGCGGTTTAAACGATGGTGAAAAATATTTTTTACCTAGTCTTTTTAATGAAAAAATAGTAATAATATGTAACAGCATTGAAAGTTTAAACAATTATAAAATTCAATTATTAGCACTGAATAAAAAAGTTTTATCACTTGAAGATTGTTTGCCTCTTGTAATTTCATTAAATGAAAGCAATTCTAAAACTTTAAGAAATTATTGTAAGGTACTTTCTCAACTAGCAAACGAGGATTTTGATATTCTTCTAGTTACTCCGCATTCAATGTTTCAAACTTTACCAAATAAAGAATTTATGATAACAAGTTCTCTTGTTTTTAAAAAAAATAATTCTTATAAACAAAATGAATTAATTTCTATACTTTTAAGCATGGGGTATTTACCTCAAGAAGTGATTTCAAAGGAAGGCGATTACTCTATAAGAGGCGATACAATTGATATTTTTTCTTCAAATTATAATAAACCTCTAAGACTTAGTTTTTTTGATGATGAATTAGAACAAATTAATTTTTTTGATGAAATTAATTTTAAATTAGAAGAAGAAATAGAAGAAGTTACTATATATAGTCAAACTTTATTTGATAGAACTAAAGTAGACTCTAAGGAACTAAGAAAAAAAGTTGATTTAGATTTTTCAAATCTTAAATTAGATAGCAATAGTTTATTGAGGCTTACTGAAATAATAGATACTCAATTTGAGTATTTAGAAAATAATATCTCTAAAATATCTAGTGTGTTTTTCTTACCATTTTGTGATTATTTTAATAGTAATATTTTTAATTACTTAAATGAAAAGGTAAAAATATTAATTGATGAACCAAAGTTAATTACAGATAAACTTACTGAAATAGAAGATAGTAACATTTCAAGTTTTTTGGAGTTATCATTAAAAGGCGAATTTCTACCTAAAACTATGTTTTTTTATCAAAAAAAGAAAGACCTTTTAGAAGATGTTAAAAATTTTAAACTTATAGCTTTTTCAAGACTTATTTCTCAAAATAAAATATTTAGTAGTGAATTTTGCCTTAATTTCATATGTTATCAAAATTTGAAATATCAAAATCATTTTGTAGAATTAACTGCCACCTGTAAAAATTTAATACGCAATCATCATACACTTTTTTTAAGTTGTGTTTTACCTTTAACTTTAAATAAAGTTAAAAGTTTTTTTGATGATGAGCATTTAGACTATGTTGAAATTTCATCTATTGAACAACTCCAACATAATAAAATTAATTTATCACTTCAAAACCTTCCATTTTCAGCTAATTTTGAAATGGAACATTTTATCTTAATAGGTAGTAATGCTTTAAATAATCGTCAGGAACTTGAAAAACAAAGTAATAAAGTTTTGGAATCAAAACCTAGATTTGTTCCTAAAATTGATGATTATGTAGTTCATCAAGTACATGGGGTGGGTAAATGTTTAGGAATAAAAAATTTAAAACTTACAAATGTATATCGTGATTATATAGTAATTGAATATAGAGATGGTGATATTTTATATCTACCACCTGAAAATTCTGACATGCTTTCAGCTTTTGTGGGGGAAGCAAATCCTAAATGTAATAAAATAGGTGGTACTGAATTTTTTAAAGTAAAACAAAAAGTCAAAAATTCTATTAAAGAAATGGCTTTTGATTTGAAACAAGTTTATTCTTCAAGATTAAATTCTAAAGGTTTTAAATATTCAAAAGATACTTACTTACAAACTGAATTTGAAAATGCTTTTCCATATAACTACACACAAGACCAAATAACTGCAATAAAAGATATTAAGTCAGACATGGAAAGCAATAAAATTATGGACAGGCTTTTATGTGGTGATGTTGGCTTTGGCAAGACAGAAGTTGCTCTCGTTGCTGCTTTTAAAGCAATACAAGATGGCAAACAAGTTGCAATTATTTGTCCAACAACCATATTATGTGAACAACATTATAATACTGCTTTAGGTAGACTAAAAAATTTTATGGTTGAAATAGCTTGTTTAAATCGTTTTAAAACAAAAAAAGAACAAACAAAGCTTTTACAAGAATTACAGGAAGGTAAAATAGACCTTATATGTGGTACTCATAGATTATTTAGTAAAGATGTAAAGTTTAAAGATTTAGGGCTTATTATACTTGATGAAGAACAACGTTTTGGAGTAGAAGACAAGGAAAGACTTAAAAATTTAAAAAAGACAGTTGATGTTTTATCATTATCTGCAACTCCTATTCCTAGAACTCTTTATATGTCTCTAGTTGGAATTAGAGATGTTAGTTTTTTATCTACACCTCCAAAGATGCGTAAGCCTATTAGAACAATGGTTATAGATTATTCAGATAACCTTCTTGTTTCTGCTTGTAAAAAAGAACTAGATAGAGGCGGGCAAGTTTTAATTGTTTATAATAGGGTAGAAACTATTTTAAATTTTTATGCTAAAGTAAGTTCTCTTCTTCCTGGTGTTAATATAGGGGTAGCACATGGACAAATGAGTCCTAAACAATTAGAAGATGCTATTTACAATTTATACTCACGAAAAACCCAAATATTAATAAGTACCATTTTAATAGAAAATGGTATTGATTTACCTTATGCAAACACTTTGTTTGTAATAGATGCCGACAAATTAGGACTTAGTCAACTTTATCAATTAAGAGGCAGAATTGGGAGAAGTAATATAGAAGCTAATGCCTATTTTAGTTTTGCTAATAATAAAACACTTACACAAGACTCCTATAAAAGACTTGATGCTATTATGGAATTTAGTGATTTTGGTAGTGGCTATAAAATTGCTATGCGAGATTTAGAAATTAGAGGGGCTGGCGATGTTTTAGGTAAAATGCAACATGGTCATATTCAACAAGTTGGTTATGATATGTATATTAAGCTTTTAAATGAAGCAGTTAGCGAACTAAAAGGTGAGAAGATAGAGGAAATAAAAGAAGTAAAAATTGATATTTCTCTTAATGCCTTTTTACCTGAAACTTATATTAAAACTAACGAACAGAGAATATCTTTTTATACAAAAGTAAGCAAAATAAATTCCTTACAAGATTATCATAATTTATTAGAGGAAACTCGCAATGTATATGGTGATTTGCCAAAGTCAGTAACCCAGTTATGTATAGTTGGACTAATAAAAAATTTATCTCAAAAAATTCAAGCAAAACGAGTTATATTAAATGAATTTGAGTGCAAGATAATGTTTTATAATGATATACTTTCAACACCTTTATTTGCTGAATTATCCAAGCCTTCGGTATATTATGTTTTAACTTGCGAAAATTTGCCTATAATTAAACTGCCAAATGGTCAGAGTATTGAAAAAACTCAAGAAAGTTTAATAAATTTCTTAAGTAAATTTGCTCAAATTAAAAATAAATAATTGCATTATTGTATTATTTAATGTATAATTTAACTTGCTAAGTTATAACCTTTTAAAAATTGACAATAATCTTTTAAAAATCTAAACTTAGTTTTAATAAAAACAAGTTTTAAATAGTTAAATAGGAGTTATTTTAAAGTGAAAAAGAAACTATCTACTTTACTTATGTTTATTTTTTTATGTTTAAGCATTTTCACAGGTTGCAATTTATGGCGTAGTGATGGATATGCTAATTTAAATGCAATAGTTGCAACTAATGGAGATATATCTATAACCAGGGAAGAACTTATTACTGCTTATAATAATTCAGGATATTATTATGACCAATACTATGGATATACAAAAAAAGAAGCTATAGAAAAAACAATTGAAAGTTTAATTAGTCGTCAATATTTATTAAATTTTATAAAAGACCAGGCTAAAACAGATAAAAGATTAGTATTATCAAAAGCAGAAGAATATTCAGTTATTAAAGAAACCTGGGATTATGTTGATAATACAATAAATAGTATTGTAGAACAAGTTCGTAAACAACTAGGATTAACAAATAAAGATTTATCTACTGAAAGTGAGGATAGTTCAAGCAGTAGCTCTGAATATAAAGCAAAAGAAGTTTATAAACCTAAATTTGTTGCAATAGGGGATAGAGTTGTAAGAGTTTTTGATAATTCTAATGATGATTTTGTTCCTGGAAAATTACCAGAAGTTTATGATTATCAATTGAACTTAAAAAGTTCAAAAGAGGACTATAAAAGAGCAGTTTGGAGTAGATATATAACATTACTCAAGAAAAATCAAGAAAGTTATAAATATAAAGATGAAGAAATGACTGATGAAGCAGTATTTCATAGAGAGTTAAAAAAAGTATATGATACTAATTATGATAATGCTTTATTAAAAAAATTTGAAAGTGTATATTCTAATTTTGGTCTTGACCATGATGAATTAGAAGAATACTATTATTTAAATGACAAAACTTTACAAGATATAATTGATAAATATAAATCTATTTACAATAGTAATAAAGAACTATATAACTTAAGTAATAAGAATAGCAATATTGTTTCTGAAGAAGATGTACAAAATACCTTCTATAAGTTATTAACAACAACTTCATCAAGAGAAGACTACTTATATTATGGCAATCCAGATGAAGGTGAAGAATTGCTTACCTGCATTCATATCCTAATTAAGTTTAGTGAAGAACAAACAAATAAGATTAAAGAATATGATGAAAATCCTATATATCAAAGACCTTATGATGAAGATTCTGGTATAAGTTGGGCTGATTATGAAAAAGCAAGAGAAAAGTCTGCTGATAATACCTATGGAAAATATAGAACATATGATGAAGAAGGCAATCCAACTGAAGGTGAAGAGGCAAGCGTAACACAAATCTACAATGAAATACTTTCAAGAATAAATAACGAGGTAGTAGGTGTTGGTGCATTACCTGGTTCTGATGAATATGTAGAAAAAGTTGTTAAAATTTTTGATGAATATATTTATACTTATAATCAAGATACTGGTATTTTGAATGCTAAATTTGATTATATTGTTGGTACAAAAACAAGTGCTATGGTTCAAAGTTTTACTGAGGTTGTAAGAAAACTTCATAATGAAGGAAATATTGACACTAGAAAAACTGAATCAGATGCAGATTATAAAGAAAATGTTAAGTTAATTTTCCCTAATGGTGTGGGCTTTAAAGGTGCTATGAGTGCTCCTTTCCTTGAAGAAGCAAGTAACTATAGTGGTTATCACATAGTTTTATATACAGGCACCTTAAAGAATATAGATGCTAATTTGCTTACAGTTTCAAATGTTTTTTCTAAATTAGGTAATTCAAAAACATCTTATGCTTATGGACAATCTATTTTTGAATTTATTTATGATAAAGTTCAAAAAGAAACTTATAATTCATATCAAACCAATCTTGTTAATTCTATTATGGATAAAGAAACAAAATTAAATTCAAGTAACTATTCTGATTTGTTAAATGGTTAATTTTATTAAAAATAATATTTATTTTGCCACTTTAATAACCTCAAAATAACTTTTAAAAGGAGGAATAATGGCTTTTAAAAAAACTCAAGATGATAAATTTCAAGAAAATGTTACAGTTAATAAAGATACAAAAGCTAAAGATTTAATAAAATCTAAGTCTTTAAACAAAACCAATGAAAGTACAAATAATGCAAATTTATCAAAGCCTAGAAGTAAAAAAACAACTAAAAGCCTAAATAAAGATAAGGCTAGTGATGTTTTGCAAAAAAATCAAGATACTTCAAATAATATTCTTCCTAAAAATAGAAAACACCATAAGTTAAATAATCCTATACTTATTAAGGTATTTTATAAGAAAAATAAAATTAGTAAATTGCGTAAAAATTATGGAGCTAACTTCAGCGACTTTGCAAGGTATTCAAAGTCGCTAGTTTTGGCTAATAATTATGCACAAAGAAAGGCTGAAGAAAACGAAACTGCTGTTAAAAAACATGGTAGAAAAAAAGATAAAAAAGAAAATAAAAAGAAAAATCTTTTAAACTTTTTATATTTCTTTTTAAATGTTTTAGTTATAGCTATTGTTTTAGGCATACAATTATCTAGTGAACCAAATCCGCAAGATTCAATAACTGTAATATTTGCTGCTAATTGGTGGTTTTTGCTTTGTGCTTTTGGAATGTTTTTACTAAGTATTATAGGTGACCAAGTTAGATGCTCGTTTTTACTACGTAAAGCAACAGGAAGATTTAGAACTCTTTTGAGTTATAAAATAGTTGCAATAGGTAGATATTATGATGTTATTACTCCTCTTAGTGTAGGAGGACAGCCTTTTCAAATATTTTACGCAAATAAATATGGGGTAAAAGCAGGAGATGGTATATCCATTATTACTGCTAAGTATGTTTTTCAACAAATTACGTATTTTATTGTTGTATCCTACATATTATTCCGTAACCTTATAAAAAACACTTTAATAAATGCAGGAATAATAGAAGGTGGTATTCAAGATAGCATTGTTTCAACATTTAGTTGGATAGGATATGCTGCAACAGCAGCTCTTTTATTTGTTATTATATTTATGGCTTTGAATAAAAGAATGGGTTCTAAATTTGTTGCAGGCACTTTTAAGTTACTTAGCAAAATAAGAATAGGTAAATTTAGAGTAATTAAAGACTATAATAAATCTTTTATTAATACAATGAAAACAGTAAATTCATGGCAAGTAACAACTAAAAAATATTTTCATTCACCTTTAACTATTTTAATAAACGTAGTTTTTGCTTTAGTTACAATGTTTGCAAATTATACAGTTCCTTTCTTTATTTATTGTGCTTTTGCAGGTTGGCAACCTGATGCTTGGATTATAATTGTTACAATGGCTGTTATCGTAGAATTATCTTCTGCATTTAATCCTATACCTATGGGTATTGGAACAGCGGATTTAGGTTTTAAAGTATTATATGGTACTTTATTTGCTTTATCAGGTGTATCAACAGCTTTTGTTTGGGCTTATATTATTTGGAGAGTTTTAGCCTATTATATTTTCATTATACAAGGTCTAGGAGTTATCACCTATGATTATGCAATTGGAAATAAAAAACTAGCAAAATATAAAGACTATTGGCTTTTACCTTTTAAAGAAAGATGTAAAGTTAAAAAAGATGCTTTTTTAAGAAAAAATAAATAATAAAAAATCAACATTTAAAATGTTGATTTTTTTTGTTTAAAAATAAATGCATAGTTAATAATTTAAACATGAAGAAATTAATTTATTTTGTTTTTATTTTTATAATACCTTTGGCTTTTATTTTTAATATTAATACATATGATTTTTATGAGCTATTTAAAAATGTAAAGGAAAATACTTTTTGTTTTATATATAATAATGAGGATTTAGAATTTATAGATAAGTCTTTATTATTAAATAATACCGCAATTAAGCCCGTTAACAATGGTTCTAAACAATTTATTTACTTTAATGATATAAATGCTTTACCTTGTGGTGTTTCGCCAGAATATATGCAAGTAGAAGGCGAATTAACCTATAAAGAAATTGAAAATTTACTAGAAAAATTAAACGCAAAAATTGTTAGGCAAGAAACGGTATGTGGTATTAAAATCCTTTATTGTTTTACTACTGTATGGCAAAACTATAAATTATTAAATAATGTAAAAATAAATTTACAAATTGCAATAGCTGATGTTGTAACAATTGGATATCCTATGATTTATGGTGCATTTTAATATTTTAATTTATTATTAAATTTATTTTTTATTTTTTTAATTTATTTTATAAAAGCAATATCAATTTTTATTAATCTTTTATTATATTTTTGAAAATAAAAATGATTAAAAAAATTTTTTAGGTCAAAAATCTTTGTAGGAGGTTATATAATGAACAAACAAAGCATTAAATATTTTTTTTCACGATTTAGAAGAGTTTTCTTAGCATCATTTTTGTGTTTGATTGCTATAGCAATAATTAGTGTTGTAGCTGTTAAAACTTCACAAAATGCAGCGCTAAGAGATGATAATGTACAAGTTTCTGCTCCTTCAGCAATTACTTTTATCATGCCTATAAAGGACGGAACTATAACAAAAGAGTTTTCTAACACAGCCTTAAAATATAATAAAACTTTAAAACAATGGGAAGCTCATAAAGCAATAGACATAAAAGGTGCAGACAAGGCAGATGTACTTGCAGTTTATGGTGGCAAAATTACTAATGTAGAAAGTAATTATCTTAAAGGTACAATAGTTACAATTACTCATACTAATAACTTAAAAACAGAATATTCATCACTTGATAATGTAACAGTAAAAGTTGGAGATGTTGTTAAACAAGGAGATAAAATAGGCTCTGCCTCAACATCAGCAAAAGGTGAATCAGCAGAAGGTGACCACATTCACTTAGAAGTGCTTTTAGATAATAAAAAAGTTGATCCATTATTATATATTGTTACTGGTGATAAATAATAAATATTTTTAAACTTCAAGTATAAATAAATATAGCGTTATTAATAGTTTTTTAAAATATAAAAGTTGAGAAAATGTAACATATATTTTGTTTATATTTGCTTTACTTAATTTATAAATTGTTATATAATTAGCCATACCTATTTTTTTGGGGAGGATTAAATAAATGACAATTGATAGAGTTAAAGAATTATTAGCAAATCAACTTAACGTTGAAGTTAATAAAATTAATGAAAATTCAAGAATAATAGAAGATTTAGGTGCAGATTCTTTAGATATGATAGAAATGCTTATGGCATTAGAAGAAGAATTTAATATAAGTGTTCCTGATGATCAAGCTGAAGGATTAAAAACTGTTGGTAATGTAGCAGATTTTATTGATAAAGAAACAAAAAAGAATGCAGATAAAAAATAAAAATTATAAAAATAATTAAATTTTTTTGTTTCTTAAATATTAGTAGACTAAATTTTTTATTAATAAATAGTTATTAAAATAGAGTAAATTTAACTAAAGTTTACTCTATTTTTTATAACTTTTTAATTAAAAATTAGTGAAATTTTTTAAAGAAAATAATAAAAAACACTTTAAAAATCTATAAAAATATGATGTTTTTATTATTAAATTTAGCAAAAAAAATCTATAAAAATTGCTATTTTTTTTATATATTTTAATAAAAATTGCTGTAAAAATTTACTTTTTTTTTATGTAATTAATGACAAAAATTTATCATTTTAACATGCATTTCTAAGAAAAAAATAGTTAATTTTTATAAAAAAATCGCAAAAAAATTACTAAATTTTTACAAAAAATAACATAAATCGCAATTACAGTTCATATCTTGTTTATTATAAGGTAGGTAAAGATATGAACAAAGATATTGAAGATAGGGTATATAGTGAAGCTAGTTATATTTTAAAAGAAAAAACTACAGTTAGACAAATGGCAAAGGTTTTTAATTTATCCAAAAGTACTATACACTATGACTTAAGTTATAGACTAAAAAAACTAAATAATGCCCTATTTTTGCAAGTTGATGAGGTGTTAAAATTTAATCTTTCTGTTCGCCATATAAGAGGGGGAGAAGCAACAAAGATTAAGTATGCAACTCAAAAAAATAATTAAATTTTTTTATAAAAGTTATTTTTAAAAAAAGTAAAATAAATTAACAATTTTTTAAATTAAACTTTATATATTTTCTATTAAAAATTATAACAAAAAAACTAAAAAATATTATATTGATTTTATAATTTTAATACAGTTATTTTCCTTTTATTTCCTAGCAAATAAAAGGTTTTTTTATTATTTATTAGTTTGTTGATTCTATTAAAAAAACAACAAAAAATCAATAAAAAATGCTAAAAAATTTACTAAAAATTTTATGCTTTTTTATTAAAAAAATAGTAAAAAATGCTTTAAAAAAATTAAAAAAATTGTATAAAAAAACAGCCTAAATATCGTTAAAAATGTGGCTTTATTTATCGTATTTGTTTGACACTAACACTAATAATTAATTATAATAAATTATAATATAACACTAGATTAATATTTAATGCAAAATTTGACATAATAGGGTTAGGTGTAATTTATGAAAAAGGTTTTTCTATTTTTATCGATAATTATGTTTGCTTTAACAGGATTTATGTTTGCTTGCAATGAAGATAAATATGCTGGTTTAAATATCAGCATTAATTCTGTTGTAGATGTTAAAACTGGTGAAGGGTTAAAATATAACCAAGAAGGCAATTTTTACATAGTAAATTGGAATCAAGAGTTTTCTATTGATGCTAGTGTTTCATGCCCAGGGGATATTAATACTTCCCTTGAATACACCACCTTTAATAACTCAATTGATAAAAAAGGAACAACCGATACATCTAATGGAACTCAAGCATTATTCCATGCAAATCAACCTTCCTATGATGAACTTTTTAAAATTCATATTAAGTCAGTAGAAACTAATGCAAATAGTAAAGATATTTTTATAAAAGTTATTTTACCTGTTGAAGAAATTAAATTTCCTGATAAACCTCTAGCAATAACTTATGGATTAACATTAAATGTTAAAGACCAAATAAATTTTATTTCTTCTTCTCAAGATTATAAAACAAATGAAACTGATATTAAAATAGAATTAAAAAATTATGTTACTTCAAATAACATTGAATACAATTTGTACTCTAAAGAAGGAGATAGTCAAAACTTTTATTATGCCGATGGTGATAAAGAAGTGCATGCTTTTAAAGTTGTAAATGATTTAATAGAAGTTTGCAATGAAAAAATAAATGGTGTTGTAAATGTTGTAGCTAAGTCTACAAAGTATAATGAGGATATTGCATCTTTAGAAGAAGATCAAGCAACAGACGAACAACTTGAACAAATTAAAAAGAATGAAAAATTAAAAGATAGTACTAACGTTTCTATTGTAAAACCAATAACTTTAGATGATATCTATTTTAGAGGTGGTCAAATTGCTTTTGGTGATTATGATAGTGATGGAACAAAAAATAATGCAAAATTAACTGCTAGTTTATTTTCTAATGTTGATAACTCTTATAAAAATGGGGCAGAAGAATTTTACTATTACTATGAACAACTTTCAGTTAATGTTAAAACTGAAACAAAAATCAAAATAGAAGCTATTATTGGAGATATGGTTTTTGATGGAAAAACATATGTAAGTGATAGTAATGTTTTAAGTATTAATAACCCTACAAAGTATCAGGAAATAACAAGCGAAGGAAAAGTAACAGGCTATTTAGCAAAATTACAATTACATGCAAGAAATACAGGCAAAAATTATGTTGATATTGTTATTTCATTTAGTGAATTTGCAAATAAATTAGAATTTAGCTTTTCTAGTTTATATAAAAAATATCTTGATAGTTTGCAACTTGCTGAATATGAAGCAATAGGCGAAGATGCTAGATTTACAAAACTTGTAGTTGAATCTTCTGCAATAGCAAAAGATATTATTTTATTTCAAGATGATAAACAAGTAGAAAAAGGTTCTACAATAAAAATTTATGATACCTATGCTAATAAACTTTATGCAGATTATGGTACAAAAATAAATGCTAATTTATATTTATCTCCAGGCTCTCAAGATTCTACAATTAAAGAAGAAAACAAGACAATAAGGGTTTATGTTAGTGATGCTCAAAGTAATGTAGATATTAGAGGACATCTTGCATTTTATGATAGTGCTTATCAAAGATTTAATTTAAGACATGATAGCGATATTAATAAATATTATTTTGATTTAAACACTACCTCTTTAGGAAGTTTCTTTTATGTTAAAGCACTAAAGGATGCAAATGGAAGTGTTGTAAATGCAGAAATCAAATTAGAATTTGAAAATTTAATAAATTCAACAATTAAAACTTATGATGGTACAATAATTAATTCTTTACCTGCTTTCTCTGAAGTTGCAGGTAACACAAATGATTTGCGTAATAAGTCAACATCTATAAATGCAAGAACTCTTGTTGGAGTTAATGATATTCTTGTTCTTACCAAAATATTAACCGATAGTGAAGAAGAATTTTTTGAACTTGATAATAAACATGTAGAAGAAAATAGTTTTTACAATAAACTTGTTTTGCAACAAAGAGGAGCAGATAATAACACATACGCACATGGTACTTTATTAAGTTTTTTAACAAACAAAAATATTGATGCTGAAGATGTTTCTGTGAGTATTGAAAACCCAGATATAGCACAATTATTTATTTTAGATATTTTGGATTATCAAGATAGATATCTTGGTGGTTATGATGATACTAAATTAGACCTTAAAGGTGCTATTAGTGTTGTTGGCATAAAAATAGGTAAAACAAAATTAATATTGTCTGCAGCTAATGGATATAGAGCAGAGGTTAATATAGAAGTTGTAAATGCTTTTACAAACTTTGATATATCAGTTGAAGAAAGACAAGGTAGTGCAAAAATTATTACCGAAAATAATTTAAACAAAAATATAAATGAAGTTGGAAATAATTATTATGCATATGCAAAAGTTGCAGGGGCTTTTAATCTTTTATTTAATTCAGCAAGTGGAACTTCAGGAATTTACAATGTTAATTATCCAACCAGTATAAGTGGAATTGTATCAATATCAAAAGATACTTCTAATGTTGCAATAGTAAGAACTGTTACAGAAGGTATTACACAAGTAGGTGTAGAAATTTCTTATTACAAGTTTGAAAGTAAAGATGGCTTTACTCAATGGGTAAAGGCAACTGAATTAAAAAGTTTTAAATTAGAAGTTTTTGTACCTTTAACTAAAGCTTTTTTGAATGATACAACTTTTAATGTTTATGATTATAACTCCTTAGGCTATGAGTATAAAGATAGTTCTAGAGTAGTTATTTATCCTATTGTTAAAAATGAAAATGCAACTATTAATAAAAATTTAGAGGAAGTAACTTCATATCGTTTAGAAAATAATAATGCAAATTTAATAGGGCCAGATGGTATTTATGATGCATTTTTAAATAAAAATGAATATAGGAAAGATATTGAAGTAATTGTAACTATATATGAATTTGGTATTGAGACATTTTTGACTTGTACTGTTACAATAAGACGTGCTCCTCAGGTAGAAAAAATTAATGTTAGTGTTTTTGATGTTGATAATGAATTAGAAAAAAACATTTCAGAAAGTAGTAGAGATAATGATAATCATACCGTTTATTATGTTTCAACTAAAAATGGTAAGAGGTTGAGATTTGCTACATCAATAATTCCTACTGAAAGAAATGTTTATGTTGATGATTTAGTTATTGCTTTGTATTCATGTAGTCAAGAAAAACCATGGGATATTAATAAAAATAGTGATGCTAAACAAATTGCAAGTTTAAGTAATAATGTTTTAAATGATCAACAAAGATTAATTGTTAATGGTGAAGGTTTCTTCTATCTAAATATAGGTGAACTTAAAGCAGGATATTTTTATTTAGTTATTTATGCTCGTGATAGTATGACTAACAAAAATAATGGTAATCTTTATTATAAATTAAGATTACAAGTTACAGATGGAACTATTGAAAATCCTTATGCAATAGAAACTATGCAGGATTTAAGAGGTATCAATGAAGCACCTTCTAAACATTATGTTTTAGCAAATAATATTAGTTTAGCTTCGGATTCTAACTGGAGCCCATTAGAAATGCTTACAGGAACATTAAATGGTTTCAATTTAAATATTGCTGAGAATGGTACTTTCTTTGCTATAACAGGATTAAGAATATCAAATATTGAAAGTGAAAATGTAGGTTTATTTAAGGGTATTGGTTTAAGTGATACAAGTTTTGGTGCTGTACTAAACCTATCTTTAGGTGTAAGTGCTATAAATATTGCAAACCCTATTGTAAACGATATTTCTAAAGTAAACATTGGGGCTATTGCTGGTGTTAATAATGGTATAATTTATAATTGTTCAGTTTCTATTGATAATTTAAAAGTTGTAGGATTACCAATTAATGCTGATATTGGTAGCATGGTTGGTCAAAATGGTGGTGCAATTTATAATTTTGCAAATAGTAGTGGTAATTCTACTATAAGTTTTGATTTAAATTTATCTAGTGGAATTAATAATATTATAACTATACCTTCAGCAAGCCAGTGCTTAGATAATGTTGTTTCTAAAAATCCAGTAAACGCAAATGTTATGTTAAATGATACTTCAAATAACTACATTAAATTTGGTGGTATTGCTGGTTCAAGTAACGGATTAATAAATGGTCTATTTGGTTTATATTCAAATCAAGCTGGACAATCTGGTTATGGTGTTAATTATGTTACAAATTATCAAAGTCAAGGAATTGATGTAACGGTATATGTTAATGTTGGTAGTGAAGCAGGAAACATTGTTAACGAAAACACTGTTATAGGTGGGATTGTTGGGGATGCCCTTGAAAGTGCTAAAGTACTTAATGTTAGTGCTGAAGGACAAATAGGTGAGTATGACTTAGCAACCAATAAACTTATAGGTGCTCTTGATAATGTTGGTGGTATAGCAGGAACTATTGATGGTGCAAAAATAGAAAATGTTGTTTCAAGCATAAGAATCCGCGGTAGAAATAATTTAGGTGGTATTGCAGGATATGCAAAAAATTCTACTATAAATTTTGCAAGGTCAGAAGCTTTAGAAAGTTTAACTTTAACAAATCAAACAATGCTTATAGGTAGCGATAATATTGGCGGTGTTATAGGTAAGGCTGAAGATTGTCAAATTGATTTTGCTTATGCTTATAGTTTTGTTAATAAATTTAATCCTGATTATGTTGGCTATGGTGATATATACTCAATTAATTCACAATCCGCTTCGTTTGGTGGTATTGTTGGTTTATTTAATATCACATCTGATAATAGATTAACAATTAGTTCTTCTTATTCAACATTTAATATTACAGCAATAGGTGAAAATCTTAATGTTGGCGGTATTATTGGTAAAGTTAACGATGAAAACTCAGCTTATAATAGTTCTACTATAAGAATTAGTGATGTATTCTATGTTGGTGTTCTTACAAACATTAACACTATAGAGGATGGAGAAGATAATACCAATTGGCTATACAATAGTGATAATAGTAATGCTCCTCTTGTAAACGGTTATAATTATTATTATTTATTGAAATATGCAAATAGCAATAATTTTGAAGCAACATCAAATTACAATTGCTTTGTAGTTGAAAGATTTAATGTTGGAGGAACTCCTTCAGGTTCATTTAATCCTGAAAATGTTTTAAGCGGTAGCAGTAGTACATTTAATGAAGTTTTAAGTCTTGTATATTATGAAAAGAATGCAAATGATGAATATGAAAGACGAGAAATTAATTTAAGAGTTCCATGTTATACAACAAATAACATAAACAAATTATATAACTTTATCAAAACTGTTCCTAGTTCTATAGATGTAGAAACTAAGGGGGATAATGTATTAAATGATAATGGAAATTTTGTTTTAAATTTCAAAAAAGATGGACTTAAAAATTATTTCTATAGTTTAAGAGAAGTTAACGGAGAATATATCTTAGTACTTAATTATGCACTATTAAAAGATAACTTTGAATTAAGTGATTTATTTAATGTAATTCCTAACCCTAGCATAAATGGTATTCTTAATATACTTGTTAATTCAAACAATAATAATTTACAAATCACAAACGATGGCAAATTAATAGTTAAAGGTACTGGTGTATTTACTTTAACCTTTGTAGTAAAGGAAAATGTTTCTGCTAAGAAAGTAGTTAAAGTTTATGTTATTAAAAACTTTGATGAACTATTGGCAAGTAATGATACAAACTTTATTAATTCTTATTTTGCAACAAGCGAAGAACAACCTTATGAAGTTGCTGTTAGTGCAGAACCTCAAAATATCTTTAGTTTATTTACTGAATATGTAAAGAAACAAGATGCTGGAAATAAACATAACTACAATACTAACTTAGATATCGATTTATCTCTTGTTGAAATTATTAATTCAAATAGTTATACTCTTAATTATGAAGTTGAATATAAAGGATTAGAAGATACCGAATATACTTTAATTGATGAATTAAACGGACAATACGAAATTATTAATGGGGCTATAAAGTTCTTTATGATAGGAACTTATAGAATTAATATAAGTGTTGTATTTAGTATAGATGGTAAAGATTTTGTAATTAAAAATCCTGATTGGGTAATGTATTTTAATGTTTTCTGGGGAGCAAAGAGTGTAACCTTTAACAATACTCAGGATATTTGGTTACAAGGTAATGAAATTTACGATAAACTTGTTGTTATGTTAAACACCGATAAAGGTGATTTTGAAGATTTAAAAGTTATTGTAGAAGATAGTGCTGGGAAAGAATATAACTATGATTATACTAATGAAGAATTTGTTGATAGTGATGAATATAGTAAAATTCCTTTTGATTTTACAATTAGTCAATCTTCATCTCAAAACGATGTTTATTATTATAATTTTGTTATAAAAGTTAAACGCGAATACCGTAATATAAAAGATGTATTAACTTATAAATTAAAAGTTTATGATGCAAATGGCAAACTTGAAAATAACCCTGCTACTATAAATTTAGTTATTGCTCCACAAGGAATAAAAGGTGTTTCAGGTATCCACTATGCATATACTCAAACAGTTTCTAAATTAATAAATGTAGGCAATACAAATAATGGTGATGAAGAAAGTAAAGAAGATAATTATTCTTATTCATTCACAAGTGAACCAAAAAATACAATTATTGCAGGTAGCGAAGGATTATTTGTTATAGACATCAATCCTTTCTACGCAAATATTAAAGATGTTAAAATAGAATCAAGTTTAGGGGCAGAAAGTGGTAATGCTTTACAATTTGTTCAGTTAGTTAAAATAACTGGTGGAAGTGGTAGTGGAGTAGATGGAAAAAATTATTATATATATGCTCCTCTTACTCAAACTACTGGTACAAATGGTATTTATTTAAATTTATATTCTTATATTCCAAGTGATGTCGCCTTCTTAGATTTTAAGAGTGAAGATACTTCTGAATTATTTATGAAAGCAGATAAACTTTCTTATGCTTTTGGTGAAGAAGATAAGAGTCTTACTGAATATCTTGATAGTGGAAGATTATATATTAAAACAGTTGCTCCTACAAATTTACGTGAAGCTGAAAGCTTTGTTGTAACTGTAACAATTAGATATTCTGCTATTAATGAAAATAATGAAATGCAAGAATATACCTATACTTACAATCATAGTATTGTTGTTGAATCTATGCCAGGGTTTAATATGCAAGTTGAACATGAAGGTGTAAATAGAAATATTATTGCTTATACTGGTGCAAATGACCCAGACTGGTTAGATGTTATTCCTACTGTTGACCCAGGTTATTCATATGATGATATCAGAGCTGATATGATTTATGATGGTAATGTTGTTGCAAGTGGTACACAAGCAGATGGATACTTTAGAATTGATAAGGGTAAAACAAATAATGGTAGAGATAGATTTAGATTGTATCTAAGTAATAGAATAGATAAGGCTGGATATGTCATAAAACTATATACTACCATTAGAGTATCAGTTGATGGATTTACACAACAAAGAGTTCATACAACTGAAGTAAGAGTTGTTGATGTAGTTATAGATAGGTTAGAAATAAAAGATGTTGATGTATATGGAAACTTTAAAATTACTGTTTCTACCTCTCGCCAATTAAAAGCACAAATAGTTGGCTTTGGTACTGAAGAAAATCTTGAAGATGCTGAAAATAGAATATCAAGAACAGTTACAAGTGAAGATAACACAAATTACTACTGGAAAGCTTATACCGATAAAAGTTCTAAGTTCTATGTTCCAGTTGAGGACATTGATATAAGAGATAGTCTACCTTTTATTGTAACTAAGGTATCTATTTCCAATGAAGAAACAATAGTTAATGTAGATAATGATTGCTTAGGTGTTAGTGGTCAAGAAAGTAAAGAATTTAGGTCACTTTCAAAAATCATAGTTCTTGAAGGTTCAACTGAAGCTGGCAGTGTAAATATGCAACTTGCTGTATCATATGTATACGATAAAAAAAGTGAGATTGCTTTTGTTCCTAATGAAAGTTGCAACACTATTTATCATGCAGAAAAATATTTTACAGTTGTTGTAACTGAAGATAGTAATGAAGATAATCCTTATCCTATTTATGATGAGGAAGATTTAATAAATATGTCAAAAGCAACAGAAGGTCATTTTATATTGATGAATGATATAACAATTTCTGACCATACTGCACTTGCTGCTAATTTTGATTCTTTTGATGGAAATAATAAAGTAATTACTATAAATAACTTTACTTATAGTACTGACATTGCTGGTACAAATTCTAACTATAATATTAATATGGGTTTATTTAATACTGTTAAAAAGGATACAATTATTAAAAACTTAATAGTTGCTATTCCTGCTAACTTTGAAAAACCTATGGATTTAAAAAATTATACAACAATTACTTTTGGTGGATTATGTGCAATAAATAATGGTATTATAACTAACTGTGATGTTATATCTGTTTTAGAAAATCCTCCTACAAAATTAGAGTATTATACAGATGTTTTATATACAGTAAATATTGAAACAAGTACTCTTGTAAGTGGAAAAGAAGTTGTTGCAAATATAGGAGGACTAGTAGGAATTAATAATTCTACTGGTGTTATAACAAATAGCCGTGTAGGTAGAGATAAAGTAGAAAAACTATATGTTTATGACCAAGAAGCAACAGTTGTTTATCCGGCTAATTATTATAATACTGCACCAGTTACAGTTATGAAACTATATGGTAGAGGAAATGTAGGTGGTTTTGTTGCAACAAATAATGGTACAATTTCAACTAGTTATGCAAAAAATTTACAATTGGAAGTTTTTGCAACATCTACTACTTTAATTAAAACAGGTGGTTTTGCTGTAACTAATTCAGGATATATTTATGGTTCTTATTCTGCAGGTTGGGAAGAAGAAAACGGTCCTATTCGTTATCTTAAAAGTTTCTCTGCAAATAGAAAACTAGGTGGTGGAATATTCAGTTCAGGATTTGTTGGTGGCTTTATTTATGAAAATCAAAATTATATTGAAGACTGTTATTCAAATATTAATATTAGTGGTAACTTAGCATTTGCCGCAAAAACTCCTTTTGTTGGTTTATGGGAAGATTCTCATAGTACAACCGACTTTATTCAACCGGCTGCTGGAGGTTTTGTTTTCTCTAGCACTAGTGGAAGTCATATTATTACTAGTTATTCATTAAGTAAAATTTCAGTAGATAACTTAAATACTTATGGTGCTTTTGAATGTGCAAGAGCTTCAACTGATAATCAAAGTATGGAAGGTACTATAGAAGATTGTTACTTTATGCGTGAAAAAAGCGAAAGTTTTAAATACGAGCATGAAAGAGCAAGAATGCTTTCTGATGACCCTGTAATTGATATGGATGGTTTAGAAAGTGCTAGTGGTACTAATGAATTTTTAAATGCTGAAAGTTTTAATAATTTTAGTTTTGATAGTTCTATAAAGAATTTTAGCAATTATAATGGCTTATCTATGGGTGGAGTTTGGGCATTATATAAACATGAAAATGGTATTAATGGTTATCCAGACTTAATTTCTGCAAATACAATAGCAACTAGTTGCAGAGTTATAAATGTTACAAAAACTAATAATAGTGAAACAAATAAATATTATTATACTTATGTTGATGGATATGAAGTAGGTTCTTACAAAAACCCTCATATAGTTTCTAGTTTTAGACAATATAACAATATATTTAAAGATGCTGTTGGACAAGAAACTCAGAATGATACTATTACTACTAAATTTACAGGTAATATAAGATTAATAAATCATATTAACTTTTCAAGTAGTGAGGAGGTTTATTCTACTTCAGTTGAATTTACTTCATTAATTAATCAAACATCAATTTTTGATGGCAACTATTTAGCAATGTATAACATTAGTTTATCTGATAGGTCAGATGGTAATAGTTCGTTTGGATTATTCAAAGACATTTATTATGCCGGAGTAAAAAATCTAACTTTAGTTGTTGATAAAATTAATGCTGGTAATACAATGAGTGTAGGTGCTTTAGCAGGTGTTATAGCAAATACTAGTGTTTCAAACATTACTATTATCTCTGCTAATAATGCTACTGGTAGAGTAACAGGTAATAACTATGTAGGTGCTTTAGCTGGAGTTATAACTTCAAAAGATAATAATTCCTTATATAAATTATCAAAAATTAAATCCAATTTATCAGTAGTTGGTGGTAAAAATAATACAGGTATTATAACTTCTATCCCTTCATCTTTCATAATTTGGGATAAGATTAAACCTACATCAACTTCTAGCGGATTAACTGAATATAATAATAATTTAAGATTACATCATTTACCAAGAGGGGTTTATTATGCTGGTGGTATTGCTGGAGTTATTGACTTACATCAAACTACTCTTGTAGGAAGTGAAGCAGAAATTACTGATGTAAATGCAAGTAATATCCATGTAGGTAGATTTATTCCTAATACAATTCTTGATGGTAGTTTGGTTAATTATAATCATATTGTTAGTATCGCTAGTGATTACTCAGGCGGATTATTTGGCTTTATTGGTTCACAAACTTATTTAGAAGGTTCAGAATTTTTAGCAACTAATGAAAATAGTGAACATTACATTCGTGGTGATGAAGTTGCTGGTGGTATAGCTGCTATAAATTTAGGTTTAATTAGTCAATGTTATGTATCTTTTGATACAACTACTATTAAAAATTTAGATGATAATATAGAAAGATATGTTAATAGAGAACTTGGAGAAAATACTTCTAGTTTAAAAGTAAATAGAACATTATTCTCTGAAGGTACACCAAAATATATTGGTGGTATTGCTGGTGTTAATGCTGGTAATTGCACTTTTGGTACAGGTTATATAATTGATTGTTATAGCAGATTAGATGTTAAAAATGTAAATGCTATTGGTGTAGGTGGTATAGCAGGTGGTTCATTTATAGGTCAAATATCTAATGTATATACCACAGGTAGCTTAATGGGTAATTTATCTAACCTAGATACCAAAATGGGAGCAATAATAGGTGAGATATTTGATGCTAGTGTAGGTGTTCCTTATTTTGCGAATTTCTATCAAGGAAATGTTGATTATAATATTTTATCTATATTCAATGTTGTTGCTGCAAATCTTTGGGATAGTGATGACTTTAATGATTTATATGCATTTGTTCATCGTCCTAATGAAAATGGCAAGACTGGTGAAATAGGCTCTTTATATGGCAAATATGCAAATATAGGTTCAACTAGCACTATGGAACAAGATGGTATTGTTCGTCTTAATGGTGGCGTTTATGTTCAAAATTATATACTACCTAATTTTGAAGATCCTTACATACCAACTATAACAGAAGGCCAAATTTTTGATATTTCAAATTTAGCTTGCGATTATATTGAATTATGGGGAGCTCAAGATAAAGGTAATGGTGGATTTGGAAAGAGATGCGATGAATATCTATATGGTCAGTTAAGAGGTAATAGTGACCAATCTAGTGAGTTTATTATTTATCCTAACGACTATATGGCTTTCTTCTCTGGTACAATTTATGGTAAACCTTCTACTTTAAGAGAAACTTATTTCTCAAGTTCAAAGTGGTCTAGAGTTACATGGAATTATGATGATGATATTAAATTACCAGTTCTAAAATATGGATATGAAACAAGTATAATTAGAATTTATACTGCTAATCAATTCCTAGAAAAACTTAATGATAACTCTGCTGGAAAATTGTATGTTATTATGAATGATATTGATTTTAATGGTACTAAAATTACTCCTATAAGAAATCAATTTCAAGGACAGTTATTAGGTAACAATGTAACATATACAAAAAATGATAGAACTTATTCTCGTAAACCTATTTTATTTAATATTGATTTAGTTACTACTGATTATGATAATGATTATTTAGAAAGCAATATGTTCTCTATAATTCGTGAAAGTTCAGGTGCTACATTCTCTAACTTTAATATAGTACTTAGAAATTTTGATGTTCAATTCAGTGAAGATATAACAAGTCAAACTATTGCATCAGTATTACTTGGTAATGATAAAAATAGTGTTGTTAATAATGTTCATATTTATAGTTCTCTTTTAGATGCTGTAAGTACAGAAATTATTGATAGTACTCAATTTAGCGATACTTTACAAAATAGGTCTTATCTTGTAACTCAAGGCTTGTCAATTAATGAAGATAAACAAATTACAGGATTTAGTGAACCTTATCTTGTTACTGCAACTTTAGACAGTACAACAAAAGAAAAAGATCCTAATTTATTTAATACAAGATATGTATTTAAGAGAAATACTAAAAATGTATTTGAATTAAGTTATGCTATTGAATTAAAAGAAGGTTTGATTTTAGATAAAAATCAAATTGTTGAGGATAGAGATAAAGAACCTTATACTGATGGATTTAAGGTAACTCAATTACAAAATGCAAAAACAAATGCTACTACTATAGGGTTAATTTTAGGTGCAGGTTCATTGTCATATGTTTCAAACTGCTCAACAAATGTAAATCTTTTAGTAGAGTATTCTCAACCTTCACCATATAACCTTAAGTTTATAGGCAGTTTAGTTGGTAGAAATATGGGTGAAGTTAGAGACTCTGTTTCTAAAGCAAATGTTACAGTTAATCACCTTTATGATACTGAAGATAGTTATTATGATGCTATGTATGTAGGTGGTGTTGTAGGAAACATTCAAGGAACTGTAAGAAATATTTATGTTAAAAATATTACTGTTAGTGTTGGTTCTGAAAGTATAAGATCTAAATGTTATAATTCAGGTACATATGTAGGTGGTGTTGTTGGCTCTGCTGATATGTATACTGCAGTTAGCCAAGCTGCTATTGGTGGGGCATATAATTTGTATGCAACAGATGTTAAGATAAATGCATTTGTTGAGGGAACATCAATAGTAGGTGGTATTATAGGTCAAAATAGATATAGAACAGGAAATATCAACTTTATTCAAACAACAGATACTTCAGCAATTGTTGTTGATACTATTGGTTCTGATAGCATTACAAAAGTTGGAGGATTAATTGCAAACAATAGTTCATCTTTACTTGAAAATTCTTATAATAATTCTTCTATTCTTGTTAAAGTTAAAGGTGAAGGATTTAACACAATAAGTATGGGTGGTATTGTAGGCCAAGCAGATAGTGATTGTACTTTTGATCATGTTATTAATGATGGTAAAATTATTAAGGTTGATAAAGAAAGATCTGATTTAGGTAATAAACTTAATGCAGGTGGTATTGTTGGTTATGCAGGTTCTGGTTGTTTAATAACTTTAATACATTGCTTTACTACTATGGATATTAATCTTGCTCAAGAAAAAGAAATGAATATTGGAGGTTCTATTGGTTGTGCTGATAGAGTTTCTGCTTCAAATTCTATTACTTTAGGCGATATTAAATTAAATAGAGGTAATGGTGATGGTGAAAATGGTTACTTCTATAATAACCCTCATAATATAGGTGGTTTAGTAGGAGCAACAAGAGGTTTTACAACCAACAAAGATATTAACCAAGGTGTTATGACTTTAAGTACCATTAGAGATTATGCTATTGCTCAAAAAATAGACATAAACATAGGTGCTGTTATAGGCTCAAATCGCAAGTTAAATGAAAAATTAGACTTTATATATTTCTGCGAACCTATTTCTTTAGTGGCCGACAATGGTTACAATCCTTATATTACTGGTGTTGAACAATTAGAATTACTCGAAGTTTATAACCAAGTATTTAATTATGTGTTTATAGATGGTATGGATAAGTTTAATGCTAATAATTATTCTTATTACTTTACAAAATATGCTAATAGGGAAACTTCTGAAATTGTATTAGGTACTAAAATGAGACCTATGATAAATAGCGAAGGTCAATTTAAGAGTTTACTTACCGAGGGCAATTATTATGTACAAACAACCGATTTAACTAGTTATATAGATACAACTTCAGTTAAAGGCTGGGTAATTAATGCTCAAGGTTATTCTGCAAAAATATTAAACAGGGCTGCAATAAATACAATAACAGAAGATAGTGCTATTGTAGGATTATTATCTGAAGGAAATATGACATGTAATAGTGCTATTGCTACAAATAACTATGGATTTATTTTCTCTTGTGGTACAGGTGGAAATATAACATCTCAAAGTGTAGCAAGTATAGTTCGTAACAATTATGGTGTTGTTAATGCTTGCTTTAGTGTTAGCAATATTCAAGTAGGATCAGCTAATACTGGTTCAGCTGGTGGATTAGTTTTAAACAATGGTAGTAACGATTATGTAGGCAATATATTTGGTTCTTACTTTACAGGTAGCATAACTCCAGTTGGAGATAATGTAACTATTGCTGGTATAGCAAGTTTCAGTCCAAATGGTGTTATCTCAAATAGTTACACAATGGGCGATATTGATACAACTAAAGATTTAGTTATAAGTACTTACCCTATCGCATCTACTGCTCCTGCTGGTTCTACAAATTACAAAAATAATATATATAATTCTTTCTATGATTATATTGCTTATACTGGTGATAATGAAGGAAGACCTTATAATTCTGATGAAAAGATAATTCCAAATTCCACAGGTTGGTATGTATGGTCAGCAACATTGGCTGGTGACTCTTCAGTAGGTATTGAAATAGATATTGCAGCAGTATTAAAGGGCAACTGGTTAATACCAGGAGATGAAAGTGAATTTGCTGAAATGTATATGAAGACCGAAGAATTTAAAAACAGCAATGAAAAGAGGGAAGATATTAAATTAGATACTTCATGGTTTAACTATGGATACATGACTAATAACCTTAAAAATATTATTATTGGCGAAAATGTTATGGATTACCTTAAAATGATTTATACAGGTAATGGTCTTGCCGAAAAAGATGAAGAACCTAAAACTTATACAAATCATTTCCATAATAGACCTTACGAAATTAAACATGCAGGAATATTAGATATTTTGGTAAGAGCAAATAATAATAGTTCAGGTTGCAGTTATAAGTATTATATATTTGTTAAAAATATTAACTTTAGAAAATATTCAAAAACAACTTGGTGGTCACAAGATTGGGATAATAGACTAGTAAGTTTTGTTGGCAACTTAGATGGTTGTGGTTTCTCAGTTGTTGATATGTATTCTACTTATGGTTTATTAAGAGCTTTACCTGAAATTCCTGGAATTAATACAGGGGATAAGAAAACAGTTGTTAAAAATATTGTTTTTGAAAACAGTTATTCAAAAACAGGCTTGATTGCTGGTTATATGGCAAATGGTTGCGTATTAGAAAATCTTAATATTGGTGGTAACCAAAATAAACCAAATCATGTTTATAATGGTCCATTCTCAGACTTACTTGTAAATACCGAAATTTTCCCTATAGAATTGGAAGAAAAATATAACATTACTAATAAAACTTATATTGATATTAAATTTGGTTTAAATGATAAAATAACTTTCTCACCTAGCGAAGATAAAAAGAGTAAGTTTGCAGGTGGATTAATAGGTTATATGAAAGGTGGCGAGATTGTAACAAGTTCTAATAAGAACCAAATTAGATTTAATAACCTAAATGTTTATGTTAGAGATACAAGAACAAGTGATATCAGTTTTATAGGCGGGCTTGTTGGTTGCATGTCTGGTGGAACTATTGGTTCTGATAGTGATGTTGATGTAAAATGGAATTTAGGTGGTGTGTCAATTTATGCAAGTTCAACTGCTTTAACTTCAAGAGCATATGTAGGAGGTGTAGTTGGATACTTGGCTTTTGAAGAAGCAACAGAAGGTGGCACAATTAAAAATATTCAAGTTTCAAATGGTATTCATGGTTATTACACAATAGGTTCAGTCGCAGGATATGCTGAAAGAGGTACAATTATTGGTTGTGTTTGTGATAATCCAAATGTATCTATTGAAAATACTACGTTTGTTTTAGATGAAAACACCGGAGAAAAAACTACTAAACCTATAAAAGATTTAGGCATTCTTTCTAACTTTAGTTTTGGTGGTATTGTTGGTGAACTTACTGGAGAGGCTATTGTTGATAGTTGTAAAAAGAGTTCTTCCTTATCTGTATTAGAAATAATGTTAGGAAGTTCAAATAATACCGAAGGAAATGGTAACCTTGGTGGTATTGTTGGATATATGACAGGTGGTGTATTAACTAATAATGAAGCTACAGGTCAAACTAATATTAGCATTAAATCTGGTAATGCTTATGTTGGCGGAATTGTAGGTTTCTTAAATGGCGGAACGCTAGAAGGTAAAAATGTTTCAGATACAAGGGTAATTGCATCGGTAACAGATAAGAATAGTTCAAATGCTTATGCTGTTGCAGGCGGTATAATAGGTCTTGTTAAAAAAGGTGTGGTTGATGGTGGAGAAGATAATGAAGATTGTCTAATAATTTCCAAAAACCATATTAGTGCTACAAATGCTGCAGGTGGTATTATTGGAGAAATTGATATTTACGATGAAAGTGGATTTGGTGGTAATACTGATTTAACAGATAGTGTTATAGTTAAAAATGTTTATTCAGAAGGTATTATTGTTACAGAACATGATAAGTTTAGTTCTGCAGGTGGTATTGTTGGAACAATAAGAGCAAAAGTAAGTGCTAAAGATTCATCAGAAGATGATGAAGATGATTTAAAATCAAATTACATTAATATTTTAAATAGTACTTCGGTTGCTAGAATTGGAAATAACTTTGAAAACTTCTCTGGTGGAATTGTAGGTAGCATATTCTCTAGTGCAAATAATAATGTTAAACTTATTAAAATTGTTGGTTGTACTTATAGAAATGGAACTATTGTTTCCGCTCCTGAACTATCAAATAGCAATAGTGGCAGTTTTACTGGTGGTATTGTTGGTTATCTAAAAAATGGTCAAATAATTGATTGTAATGTAAGTGATGCATCTATTGGAAGTTTAAAAACTTATGTTGCAGGCGGTATTGCTGGTTATGTTGCAGGTGGCACTATAGTTGATAGTTCTAACACATCAAAATTTGTTTCTGCTGATTATGTTGCAGGAGGAACAGTAGGTATAGCTGAAAGTAACTTAACATTAAGAGGCGAAGAAATTTCTAATAGTTCAGTTGTTACTGCTCAAATTGCAGGTGGAAATATAGGGGTGCTTTCTGGTAAAACTTCAAAAATGGCAGCAGAAAAAGTTATAAATACAGGAAATATTGGCGGAGAATTAAACGAATCTAATTCTGATAAAATTGTTTTATCAAAAATTGCAGGTGGAAATATTGGTGTATTTAATGGTGTTGTTGATAATGTTATAAAAGGTCTTATTAATCATGGTTGGGTTTATGCATTAGATGCAGAAGATGTTGAAGAAATTAAAGGATATTCTGTAAATATTAAAAGTATTTATGACATAAGTTTTGCTGAACAAAATAATAGTTTAGCTTCAAGTCTAAAACTTAATGGTGCAGGTGGTATAGTTGGTTGTGCTACAAAGGAATTAACCATTCATTCATCTCAAAACTATGATGAAGAAAGAGCTGTTAAAGGCATGAAATATGCAGGTGGTATAATATCTCAAAGTTCAAAAGTTTTAACATTAACCAGTGTAACAAATATTAAACCTGTTATTGCTATGGCAGAAGGTGAAGAAGATGATTGTTATGCAGGAGGGATAATTGCTAGAGTTGAAAAATCCACAATTTTAACTACAATCAATCAAGACCCTGAACAAGAAAATCCATTAAATATTGAATATGGTCCTATATTGAATACAGGTAAAGTTACTTCTAATAAATTTGCTGGAGGTATCGTAGCAAAATTTAATGGAGCAACAGATAGTAGTAAAAAAATAAGTATATTAGGAGATATTAGAAACGAAGGTAATGTAAAAGGTGTTTATTATGCTGGTGGAATTATAGGTTTATTAGAATCTGGTGAAGTTGGAAGTATTGAAGAACCAACTGGTGTGAATACTGGAATAATTCAATCTGATGTAAATAACGAAAATGGATATGCTGGCGGACTTATAGGTTGGGCTTTATCAGGTAATGTATATGGAAATAAAAACATTGCTGAAGTAAAAGATGCAAATAGTGCTGGTGGTCTTGTAGGATATATGACTGGTTGTAACTTAAAATCTGGCACATTTACAGGAAGTAGCAATATTACAGCTGTAACTTATGCTGGTGGTGCTGTAGGTTATATGGATGGTGGTATGGTTACAAATGGTATTAGTGTAAATACTAATGGAACTTTATTTACAACTTCTAAAAAAGATAGTGCAGCAGGTGGAATAGTTGGGTTTATGCTAAAAGGAAAATCAGCTGCAGACCTAACTAAAATATCTTTTGATTTTGATACCAAGTATGTTGGTGGTCTTGTAGGATATAAAAAAAACAGTGGATATCTATTAGGAAATGTTAACTGCGAAGTTATTGGTGGTGGTGGTGAAGTAGATAAAGATGGTGTCTACGAAGGAGCAACAGGGGGGGCTGTTGGTTTCTTAGAAAACTCTACTATAGGTAATAATGAATCTTCAAAAGATGATAGTATTTATGATGGAGTATCAGTTAATAGATTAGAAGTTAGAGGCAATGGTACTGTAGGTGGATTAGTAGGAATTGCAACAGGTAGTAGAGCTATAGTTTATGGTGGTATATCCGGTAGGGCTTATTATAACGAACAAAAAAATCAAAAAGTAGGAGGTATTGTTGGGTTATTAAAAGAATATGCTAAAGTTCGTGGCGGAACAGAAGGTTATGCAAAAGGTGACTATGTTGTTGGTGGAGTTGTAGGAAGAATTGAGATTAATGGTACCGTAGAGAATTATGTTGATAAAGATGACCCAAATAAAAATATTGTTCCAAGTGGTGAAGCTGAAGGAGTGGCTGAATATATAGGAGGTATAGTAGGAGAAATATTTGATAGTGGAACTGTAAGTGGTGGACAAGCATTAGGAGATACTGTTGTTGGGATTAAGGCTGCTGGAGGAATAGTTGGGCATGTAAGAGAAGAAGGCACTATAAGTGGTGGAAATGGCATAAGTGCTTCTTGTGACGAAAATGATGCAGGTGGAATTGTAGGTAGAGTTGAAGATGAAGAAAATGGTGGTAATTTAACAATAAATAGTAATACTGCTATTCCTACAGGTGGGATAGCAATTACTAGAACAGGAAATGCTGGTGGTGTTGTTGGCTATATGGGTAATGGTACTGTAACTGCTGGTGAGGTTGTAAAAGCAATAGCAACCGAAAAAGGTAATGCTGGTGGCATTATTGGTAAAATGATTATAGGAACTATTGGCGGAACTGAGAGTGTAATGCCAACTTGTAAAGAAGGAGCAACCTCCGGTTGGGGTAATGCTGGTGGAATTGTTGGATATATGCTTGATGGAACGGTTAAGGCTGGTGAAACATTAGCTCCTGCTATTATAGAAAATCCTCAAGGTGCTCAAAAAGAAATAGCTGCAAAACTAGGTGGAATTGTTGGACATATGGAAGCAGGAACTATTTCTACTTTGGTAAAGGGTTGGGTTGATGGTTCTAATAAATATGCCTATTATACTGGTGGTATTGTAGGTTATATGACAGGAGGTTCAGTAACAGGTGGTGAAACTAAGGGCACTATAAATTCAGCATTTGCTTCCGGTGGTATTGCTGGTTATATGAGTGATGAAACATCTGCAAGTAATAGTAGTATAACAGGTGGAATAACCGAAAGTAATGTAACTGCAGTAATGTATGCAGGTGGCTTTGTAGGACAAATGATAGCAGGAACAATTAACGCACAAAAACTTAATCATGGCTCATCTGGTGAAATTACAACTGAAAATAAAAGTGATACAACTTCTGCAGGTGGTGTTGTGGGATACATGGAAGGCGGTAAAATATCAAGTGGTGGTAGAGCATCAAAAGTATATAGTGCTTATAACGCAGGCGGAGTAGTAGGTTATATGGCTGGTGGAGATATAAGTGGAGCAACAGCAGCACCAGAGGTCTCAGGATACTATGCAGGTGGTGCAGCTGGATTCATGACAGGTGATGAAACAAATATAAGTGGATTTCTCCGCAAGACTGAAATAGTTAAAACTGAAGAAGGTGATGAAGAAGTTCAGGTCGAAAATATTACAGTTGATGGTACAATTGCAGGTGGTATTGCAGGGTTTATGGAAGGGGATTCTAATGTATCTGGAGGTGAACCTGCAAAGACTGTTACAGGTAGTGAACTTGCAGGAGGAATCGCTGGACATACTACAGAAGATTCTAGAGTTACTGGGGGTGGAAGTACTTCTGGTGATAATAGAGCATTAGAAGTTACTTCAGAAGGCAGTGCCGGTGGAGTAATTGGTAAAATGGATGATAGTAGTGAACTATCAAGTAGCCCAGTAGCAGGTAAAAATATTGATGGTAAAAAATATGCAGGTGGACTTGTTGGAATAATGAATTCTTCCATTGAAAATGGTATAAATGGTGGTTCAGGCTCAATTACTATTAAAGGTGGAAAAGCTGCTGGTGGATTGGTAGGACAACTACTACAAGGAACTGTTAAATCTGGTTCTGGTGGCTCAGCAAGTTGTGGTGAAAAGTTAGGTGGTTTAGTTGGAGAAATGCTAGATGGTTATGTAAAAGGTGGTCAAGGTGGATTAGAAGGTACTGCTAATTATGCTGGTGGTGTTGTTGGTTGGATGAGTGGTGGATATGTTCAAGGTGGAAAACCTATATTTATAGAAAAGAATCCTACTACTACAGCAGATGAGCAACCGGAAGAAAATCCTGAGCCTAAAATTGTTGTAAATGCTAGTATTGCTGCAGGTGGAGTAATTGGTTGGATGGAAGGCGGAACAGTTGAGAGCGGTGGAGAACAAAACGTTAAAGTAGTAACATCTCAAACTGTACCTAAAGATGGAGAAAATCTTGATGAATTAAAAACATTCCCTAAAAAAGAATGTGCAGGGGGAATTGTGGGCTATTTCACTAGGGCAACTTTCTCTGGTGGAACTGCATCAAAAATAGTAATAGGTAGTTATAGTGGTGGAGCTATAGGTTATAATGACGGAGGAAATATTTCCAGAGCTAATGGTTCAGCTGGTAAAATAAATGGTTCCATTGCAGCAGGTGGTGTTATAGGATTTTCTAATGAGAATACATATATCTCTGACTGTACTGGAAAGGCAGAGGAAGTTATATCAGAAAGAAACATTGGCATTACTGGAAGCGATACAATATTTAAGGCATTTGGTTGTGCCGGAGGAATTGCTGGAGTTATATTAGATGGATGTCAAATTAGTGGAGGCTCTGCAAAAGTTGTTAAAAAGATAGATGGATTTTCAACTGGTGGTGTTGTTGGATATGCTGGTAAAACAGAAGATGTAAAAGCTATTTGTTCTATTTCTAATGTTACAGGAGCTGATAATGTAAATGCTTATAGATGTGCAGGTGGTATTGTTGGTTATGATGTAGGAAGTACTATTTCAACTTGTATCGCTGGAGCAAAGGTAACATCAACTTATCAAGCTGGTGGTGTTGCTGGAGGAACATTTGGTTCAACTGTAAATTCAAATTGTCGAGGTGCTAAAGAGGTTGAAGCTGAACAAGGATATGCTGGAGGAATTGTCGCATGGGCAGAAAGATCAAAAATAGAAAATTGCATTGCTGGGGGAAAAGTAACAGGTAGAGGAAATTCTTGTGGTGGTATTGTGGGTGTTTTAGTTGGCAGTTCAATTAGTTCAAGTTCAGGTTCAAAAGAGGTGTATGGTGGCAATGCCTCCACTGGTGGTTATGTAGGAACATCTAGAGTTTATAAAAACGAAGAAACTGGAGAAATTGAAGAATCAACTATATCTGGAGGCTCATCTGCAGGAGAAAAAGTTGAAGGTAGTAACCAAGTAGGTGGTTTAGTGGGAATAATGTCTGATACTACTGTTTCAGGAAGTTGCCGACCACATAAAGTAGTTCATTCTAAAGGTGGTATAGCAGGCGGTGTTGTAGGACAAATTACAGGAAGAAGTTCATTAACATTTAGTAATGATTCATCAATTAATAATGATGTGTATGGTGCTACTTATGTAGGTGGAGTTATTGGAGAAAGTAAAATTTCAGATGTAGAAGTTTCTATAAATCGTACTGGGGGAACAATTAAGACTGGGGCTCCAGAAGAACAAACACCTCAAGCAAGAGCAGGAACTGCTGTTGGCGGAATTATAGGTAGAGGATCGGTAATTGTTAATTGTAATAGGGTTACTTGTACAATAGATACCACAGGGCTTGCAGGTGGACTTGTAGGAGAATTTGTTGGAAGTGAATTAGAAATTATAAATGATATTGCTTTAACTATCGATTTTAAAAATACTACACAATATGGAGCATTTATTTATAAATTAGACAATGGAACAATAACTGGTAGTAGTATTCAAGTAACATTAAATGTAAATGGAGTAGGACTTGTACAAGAAAATAGAGGAACAATACAGGGCTTTAAAGTTAGAGGCACTATAAAAATTGCAGAAAGTGGTAATCCATTTAGAGATAGTTTTGGTGTTATAGCTTTTGTTAATAGTGGAACTATTGAAGATTGTTCTAATAATATTTCAGTAAATGTTAAAGCAACAAATGTTGGTGGTATAGTTGGAAACAATTCTAATAAAATTAGTGATTGTTCAAATACTGGAAGTATAACTGCTGATGGTACAATTGTTTATGTTGGAGGTATTGCAGGCTTATCCAGTGGTAATGTTACTAATTGTGATAATACAGGTGCAATATCAACAGCATCAAGTACAAAAACAAATCAGGTAGGAAATTTATTTGAAAAAGCAAATTCATCTTCTAGTGTTCAATCTTCTGCAGGTGGTATTGTAGGTAGAGCAACGTCAGGTGAAGTAACTGGTAGAGCAAATAGAAATGTTTCTAATGATGTTAGTTATGTTTCAAGTGAAAGTTCTGCAACTATTACTGATAATAGGGGTAAGATTCTTGGAAGTAAAGGTAATGATAGTGTAAAGGTTGAAAATTTAGATGGACATACCTTAGGTTATACAATATCAGGTGTAGCAGGGACTCCAGGCTCTTCAACAGAAGACGATGCTGGTACAAAATATCATGCAGTAGCATTTGTTAGTACTAACCCTGATCATGTTCTTTGGGATATGGTTTTAAAAGAAAAATATTATATAAATGAAGATGCTGTTTTTAGTGTTAACTATCGCGATTATGGAGAAAGAAATCCATTTGAAATGAGTTATGAAGGGTTTGACCTTCAACATTTAGATAATAGACAAGAAGATGGCTCTAAAGGATATGGCACACACAGATATAGAGAGGAAGTTAAGAAATTTACTAAATTATCGCAATCTAAAGTAAGTAGTAATGTTCGTTCTTTTGCTGAACTTATTAGTTATGACACTCGTTCATATTGGAATCCTCGTCACTTCTGGGGTGGTGGAGTATTAGCAGGTGGTGATAATAGTATTATGGGTGTTTGGAAAGGGTCGGAAACATCTACAACTGTTTCTCAAGCAACATATAACGAAGCCAAAAAACATATTGCAGATAAGATAGGTCAAAGTACTGAAACAAAGAAAATTACTGTTAATAATGCTGGAATGCTTGTTTTCTTTGATGATGATACTAATGGAATGTTTGGTGGCGAGGGTAACTTTGCTTCAGTTGTAGTTGTGTTCAAAGTTACAACCACAAATGTAACAATAATAGATGCTACTGACGATACTAGGGATATAAGAGGTTTAGATCTTCAAGATTGCGGAGGAACTGTTACTAAAACTAGTGGTAATCTAGATACAAGTGCACGAAGAAAAGTAAGCAAAATGTTAGCAGTAGTTTCATTGTACGAAATTTGTGGACCTTGTGATGGTAGCGAATCTGGTATAGGATCCATAATATATGAAACAGAAACAGGTTATGGTGGAGAAGAAGGTAATGGTGGAGAAATAGGTGGCTCAACAGGATCAGGTTCTGCGATTAATGTACCATCTTCAATGGCAAATGTTACATTTGATGAAGTTGATGAAGAAACTGGAGAAGGCATAAGATATGGTAATCCAGCTGTTGTTGCTGAAGCTAGAAAGTATATTGGTAATAAGGGTGGAGAAAAATTTTGGAGAGTTTTCGGAAATGAATATCAATATTGGTGTGCAGCCTTTGTTTCATGGTGTTATAATGGGGTCCCTGAAATTAAAGCTCAAAAGGCTAATTCTACACCTGGCAATACGTTAGGGGCAGGACATCTTTGGAAGAGTTACTTTGCTCCTGCTGGTCAAGTTGTTACTCGTGAGCATTATAAATATGTTGCACCTGGCGATACTATATTCTTTATGCCTACTATAGCAGGGGCTACGGCTTCCCATGTAGGTATTGTCGTTAAGGTTGAAAATGGTAGAGTATACACAATTGAAGGAAACACAAGCCAACCAGGGAAAGGCTGGGCTTATCCAGGCTATTGCTATGACAAATCCTATAGTGTTAATGATAAAACTATTAAGGGTTATGGTTTAATGAACTGGAAAAGAAATTAAGAATTTTTAAATTGATTATGAGTAAGATTTGTATAATGTTTTTTTTACAAAAATCAATTTAATAAACATCTTAAAAATTAAAAACTAATTTTAGTTTTTAGTGGAGAAGATAGTAGGTTAGAATTAAAAAAATTTAATTCTAACCGAAACCTAAACCACTTTTTGAGAGTAGTTTTTTATTAACAATTATGTTAAATAAATATTTTTTTAATAAATTATTATTTTGTTTATTTTAAAGAAATTGTGTTTTTATTAATTATTAGATTAATAAAAAATAAGTTAAAAACTATTCTCAAAAGTTGGTTAAAAGTTTAACAAAACATGCTTTATATTGTATAATTACTTATTACATAATTTTACAAAATTTTTAGTTAATTTATTTAATTAAAATTACTTAAGATTTTAAATACATAAGAAGAGAAAAAATAATATTTTGGAAAAAGATTTGTTGGCTTGATTAGAATTTGGCTTTATAAAAGCGAGGGAATATGAAAAGATTTTTTAGTATATTTTTTATATTAACATGCCTTGTGTGTTGTGGTCTTTTTTATGGTTGTGGAGATAAATATGCCAACCTAACTTTTTCTATTGAAGTTAGTTATGATGGAGCAACAAAGGTTGAAGATTTAGATAATGGTTACAAGCGAGTAACATTAAAAAATGGTGGTGCTTTTGATGACCACTTAGATGGTTCTTATACATTTTATATAGTAAGTGATACAAACACAAAAACAACAGCAACTGTACAAGCAACTTTTGAAGGTACTCCTAATGATTTTAATTATCAAGTAACTCATAGTTTAAGTACGGAAATTTTAAGTGTTTCAAATAATGTAATTCCTACTTCATCAGGGTTAAAGAGAGAAATAACTGCAAATTCGAAGGGTAGAACGGAATTAACTTTTATTAATGTAGAAAGTGGAAAAAGAGATAAAGTTGTAATTGATGTAGTTGAAGTTGCTTCAAGTATGGCTTTTATAGATAAAAGTCTTGCTATTGTTGGTGCAGAAGGTAGTACTTTAACTTTAAATAATGAAGTTATTTTGCTTACTCCTGAAACAAGTTCTTTAACAAACATAAGTTATAGTATTGGAGAATTAGATAAAGATAATATCTTTATTTCATGGAGTGATAGCCAGTTACTTGCTAATGGTTTAAGATTTAATAGAAGAACTTCTGTATTAGATGTTTTTGATATCCGTAATTTAAATAAGAAAAACTTTTATGTTATGGCAACTTATGATAATCCTGTGGGGGACAATTTAACTGCAATAACAAAAGTAAATGTGGTTAATGCTTTAACAAATTTTGAAATTTATAACGGAACAAGTGCAAAAGATGCAAAGGTGCCTGAAAACTTGATTACAAGCGGAGATATTAATGATTTAATTGTTAATATAGAAGGTCTTAGTGATAAAGATATTATTTTAAAAGTAAGGTCAAATGGTGAAGAAGTTAATTTTAATTATTTAAGAGATAGCGATTTACCAGTTTATTTTCCTAATAGTAATTTCACAACACAATATTTTGCACAAGATGGAGAAACTCTTTCTATATATGATGCAGAAACTAATGGGTATTATAAAAATGCTACCTATTGTTTATGTTTTATAAAAGTTTGCTCATCAACAAAAACTACTCTAAATGATAGATATCCATCAGGTACATATGCAGTTAAGTTTTCTTGCGAATATAATAATTATAAAGTTGATAATTATCCTTTAATAAATGATTTTGTTGTTAAAAATGATAATTTAATTACTAGTTTTTCAATAAATGGCGATGTTGTAGAAAACTTTTCTATTGTAGAAAATCCTAATAAAACTCCATATGATAGTGAAGTTTATATTAATTCTTCTGGTGATGTTGATGGAACTCCATTTAATATTAATGTAGGTAATACCGATTCTATTTTACAAGCAAATAAAAAATTTACTTTATCTTTATTTAAATATAATCCTATTACATTACAATGTGAAGAAATAACATCAAGTTTATCTAGATACTTTACAGTTAAAAAAGGTGTTGGTCAAAGCACTAATTTAGTAAATGTTATTGATAACTTTGCTGGAGTTTATGATTGCAATTCAACCTTTTATTTTGTTCCTAATGTAATTCAAGAGGATAATGTTAAATTAGGCGATATATTTTATCTTGTAGTAACTGCTGAAAAACCTTTTGATAGAGAGGACAAGCAAGCAAAAGCAAGTATTAAAATGAATGTTGTGCAAGGAGTTGAAGCATTTAATAATTTTGATTATTCCTATTCACAATATAAAGTTGATAGTACTACTGGTGAATATGTTATTGACCCTGTAACGGGTGAAAAAGTTGTAGAATCATTTAGTGGTAAAATGAGTTTTGATGATTCGCTAGTAAGTAAAGATAACATTAATCTTGATTTATCAAGTGGTTTTAATGCAACTGTTATTTTAAATTATTTACCTGCTGGAGCAAGTTTAAATAATATAACTATTACAAGTAGTAATGAAAAAGTTCTTGAAATAAAGAGAAACGAAAATGAAAAAAATGTTTTTTATATTACTGCTCATGGTATAGGTCAAGAGTTTGTTTATATTACCGTTTCCCATTTAAAAGATGTTAAGTATGCAATAGCTGTTAATGTTTACAATCCTATATCAAATTTTAATATAAGATTAAATTCAACCTCAGTTTCTGCAGGTATAGGTAAATATACTGTTAATGAGGAAAACGATATAGTTTCTAGTGTTGTTCAAGTTCGTAAACAAATATATTTAAATTTATCTACCACTCCTGTAACATCAAATCAATTTTCTATTGAGTTTTCTGCATATTTGGGTTCTTTAAATGGTGGCACTCTTTTAAGAAGTTATTCTATTGATTATAAGGGTGAAGCATCTTCTTCTGTAAATATTATCGGAGATGCCGATCTTATGTTTACTTGTGCTAGTGATGGTAATAAGAATGCATGCTCGTTTATTTTTAGAACGGATAACTCTGTTGGAAAACTTTATACTATTGTAATAAAATTAACTAATTTAGATGGTTCTGTTATAACTAAGTCTTTTGAAATAGAAAGTTATGTTCCTATAAAAACTATTAAAACTGATGTGACAAGCAGATTAGTTTATAATCCAAATACAATATCTTATTTATCAAAATCACAAGATATAAATGACCCATCAGTGTTTGGTTTAAAAATACAAACATTGGCAGATAGCAAAGATAGTGAACCAACATATACTTTTAAAAACAATGGAAGAATACTTATTTTTGTTAATAATATTCAACAAATGGTTTTTAATTGTTCTAATGGTAGACTTGTTACAAATTCAAGTGATGAAAATAGTTTATTAAATCTTATTAATGAGTATCCTGATGGGGAAGGATATTACTGGTTTAAATTAAACGAAAATTATGATTTTAGTAATGTAGTGGGTTCAATATTCTATTCAATTCAAATAGAACAATTAGGAATGTGGTTTACTCAAACTAATTCTTTTAGGACTGTAGATGCCGAAAATGTTTCCACTCTTGTTACTTACACAGATGAACAACTTTATTACAAACAAGGTTATTCACAAGATAAACAAATTGACATACAAGTTGTTAAAGATACTTCTTTTAATAAAAATTTATTAGTAAAAACTTATGACATGTTTACTATAGATGGCAGAAATTTTTATTATGATTTAGTTGGTAATGATAGCAATAATATAAGTAGTGTTTCTGAAGCAATAATTGAGCCAGGTAAAACATCTTCTCAATTTAATTTAAAGGTTGCTCCTAATGTGGCTGGAAAATCTGTAATTATTGTCATGCCTGAAGATAAAATAATTACAAAAAATGATTATGATATATTTACTCAAAAAGTTTATAAGCAAGTAGCAATTTCTAAAGAAGAATTTATTGATGGTATATTTTATACTAAACATGGTGCAGATTATATTTTAGCAACAGAATTTGTTGAAGGAACAAATTATTATGCTTATACAACAAATTTAAATAAAGTTATAGAACTTTGGACTCATTGTTTAGTATTTTATATGACTGTAGCAGATGGAGTTAAAATACCTTATCAAATATCTTCTTATGATGAATTAAAAGAAATATCTTTAAATGAAGATAGTGTAATTAAAAGATATGTTTTAACTAAAGACATTTTAGTTAATTCAACTGAAAACTGGGAATCTATTGGGAACTATTACTTAGTAGGCAAGGTGTCTCAAGATGAATTTTCTAATAGCAACCTATATATTTATGATGGTCAAACATATTTAGAAGCTACCACATATTCAAGTGAAGAAGTTTACTATGCTTATGGATTTAACGGAGAGTTATCTGGAAAGTATTCTTATGAAAATGTTAAAACAAATCAAATTGTTGATAGCTTTTACAAAGTTTCAGGAATATCTTTTGAAGGCATAGAAAATAAAAATTATTCTGGATTTATCTCAAATATTGGTCTTGCTGGAAGAGTTTTAGATATGACTGTAGGTTATGGTGTGTTTAGACCTTCTATAAACGATACTTATACCTTTGGTGGTATTAGTGTAACTAATAATGGCTATATTGAAAATTGTATAACTTCTTTTGATAATTTTACTATTACTACAAGTTATAAAACTACAATAGGCGGGCTAGTTGGTGAAAACAAAGGCAGAATTGTAAATGATAAATTATCCAATGTTGGACTTAGTGGAACAGTAAGATTAGTTGCTCAAAATATTAATTCCAATTATGTTATTGGTGGTCTTGTTGGTATAAATCGCGGTGAAATTTTAGGTAGTGTTGTTACCGATAAAGATGTAGAATTTACTTTTAATGATGCAGGGTTTAATTCTAATTTAAATATTATTGCAGATATAGATGTAGATGTTCAAGGCTATATAACAAATTCAAGTATAGGTGGAGCAGTTGGAACAAATTATGGTCTATTAAAAAATGTTTCAATAAAAGGTAGTATTAATGCTCCAAAATACAATTATGTAGGTGGTCTTGTTGGTAGTGCTGAATATGATAAAGATTATAATGCGGAAGATGTTTATAGTATAGATAGTTCATATTCAATTGCTAATGTATCAGGTAATGATTTTGTTGGGGGTGCTATTGGAAGCATTAATGGGGTTAATTCAACTTCTACAATAAATTTAAATTATGTTAGTGCCGAAAATTATGCAACATCTTCAAATTATGCTAGAATTTTTGTTAATGGTCGAGATAATGTTGGTGGCTTTGCAGGCAACTCGGCATTTGCAAATATTCAATATTGTTATGTAGTTAGTTACTTTGATTGTATGCCATTAGTAGATACAAAAGTTGAAGAAGTTGGTTATGATATTGTTGGAAATAATGTTGGCGGTTTTATTGGACTATCAAGTAATACATCTATAAAAAATAGTTCAAGTTTTGTAAATGTTCGTGGAGAAGAAACAGCCGATTTATTTATACTACAACCTAATAACTCAACCATGAATATAAGTGATGTATTTGTTATAGGATATGGCTATGCAAATAATGGAATAAGTCATAATTTAATTAATCCTAATATTCAAGGTTATTATTACTATATTGCTAGTGACACAAAAGCAAATGCTGTTACTATTAGGGATAGTATTAGTCCTAATCAAAACATAACAGCAGAACAAATTATTTCTAATTTTACTGCAACTAATGGCTGGGAGATTGATTCAAGAACAAACAGCGGATTACCTTATTTAACAATAACCTTTTCTTCTGGTAGAATAGAACCTTTATTTGCAACCACTCCTATTAATGTTTCTGCTATTGTTAAAAGTGATGAAAAAGAGTTTATTAGTTATATAAGAGATAAAGACAATTCCTTAATTATGTTCTTTAACTATGATTATTTAACTAGATATCTTGCTGAAGATATTAATAAACTTAATATTGTTAGTTTCTTAGATTTTATTAATTTGTATGTTTTACCTACCACAAGTAAAAGTGCAAGGCTTGATATCGCAACAAGTAATTCTAAGGTTATATCTATTAACTCTAATGGAACATTAAAAATAATGGGTGAGGGTAAGGTTACATTAACAATATCTTCTAAGTTAAATGCAAATTATAAAGCTGAAATTTTTATTGTTGTTAAATACGGAGTTAGAGAAGTTAATGTTTATGACAATATTTCCGCTAACATTAGTTTAAATGGAAGAGATATTGAATTATTAAAATCTCGTACTCAAACTTTATTTGTTGAAGTAGATTATTATCGTGACTTAGAGCATGAAAAAGATGCTAAATTAAAATCTTCCAATGATGTGGGAATAAGATTTAGAGTTGCTTCTGGAGTTAGTGAAGAAGATGCTAATAATGGCATTACTAGTTTAGATAAAATTTTAGAAGACTTAGATGAAGTAGATATTAATAGTTTATTTAAATTTAATGGTGATACTTGGCTATATGATGGTGAATACTGGTATGTTGATATATCAAGCGGTAGAAATCCTGTTATAACTCCTTTAATTGCAATGGCAGAAAATCATAAATTAAAGATAGAATATATACCATATATAAAATCTATTTTTAATACTATAGAGTCTACAATAATGTTAGAAAAATTTTCTGGTAGCTTCACCCTTTCTTTAATTAAAGGGGCTACAGATATTATTTTAGAAAATAATATTGATGTTTCTCAATCAGTGGAAATTTCTCAGTTAGAAACTCATACTTTTACTGTAACATTATTTACAGATTATGAGTTTGATGAAATTTTAGATAATTTTTCAATAGCAAATGCTGATAATTTATTATCTATAGTAAAAAGTAACATTACTTATAATTACACTGATGATACAAATAAAACTCTAGAAAGTATCTCTGCTACATATACTATTAATTATAAAGATAAACTTAATGCTGTGGAAAATGATTTATTATATATGTTTGAATTTTGGGCTGTTAGCGACCCAACAATAAAAACTTCATTAAAGTTTGTTATCGTTAGTCAGGATAAAATTAATCAAGTTTATGGCACTATGTATACTAAGATTAGCGATTTCCCACAAAATCCAAATAAAAATTCCGTTATTTATAATGGTCAGGTTGGAGTGCTTTCTATAGAAGTTTATCCATATTTTAGTAATTATAATAGTATGAGGGTTTATTATAGAAATCCTAGTTCATATCCTCTCTTGGTAACTCAACTTAGTTATGATATTACTGGAGCATCTGGTCAATTCTTAACAAATTATCCAGATTCAGGTTCTATCCTTGACATGTCTGATATTATGAAAGTTGAAAAGTCAAGTGGTCAAGATAGTTACTTATTAAATACAAATGGTACCTATTCTTATAGCAAAATATATTTCTTTAGTTTGCTTGCTGGTACTGATGTTCCTGATAAAACTAATTTTACTTTTTATGTAGAATTCTTAAATCGTGATGGCACAATAATTGAAACATACACTTATAATTTTACAACTATTGTTCAACCTTCAATTACTTACACTTTTGATGAAAAATTAAAAGGTTCTAATGATTTATATTATCTACCTATAAATACTAAACAAAATATGAAAATAAATTTAGTTAATTATGAAGGGGATATTACATGGAATGTTTCTTCTAAAGACCATATTTTAACTCAAAATGAAAAAGATGTTTTAACACCTTATAAAAATGATGAAGGTGAATACGAATTAAGAGTATTTAAATATGATGGTAATATGTCGGCTGACAATGTTCTTTCTACTAATTGTATAGGAAAGCATTTTACTATAACTGCTACTATAAGAGATAATGAAAGGACATATTCATTTAGTCAAACTTTTGTGGTTACTTTATTTACTGTAACTGGTGTAACAGCTCAGAATGTATCAAACGGTTATATGACAATTCCTATGTCTACAACAACTCCATTATTAGTAAATTTAGATGTATTATATGATGAATCTTTAGTAAATACAGCAGATGGCGATAACTGGTATTCAAGATGGTATAAATATCATGGAGAAACTAACGATGCAAGTGATATGTTATATAAATATCTTACAGCTTGCGGTTATGAAATTGAAAGATACTTCTCAAGATATTTTATTCAGTTATCAAATGCTATAGCAAAGGCAAGTTATAACTATAAAGAAAATAGTGCTTCAACTAAAGTTTCTGGTGTATGGTTCTACGATTCAAATAATAATGATTCAGGTTACTTACAAGTTAGCAAAGATTACAACAATTCTACTTTTGGTGTAGAACAATATAATGAATATATTGCTGTGTATGGCTATCAAATAGATAGAAATTCTAAAATTTCATTGCGTACTAACATTTCTTATACAAACAATGAGGGTGGCGGTAATAAGTTAGTAGAAGTTAATGGTATACCAAATGTTTATCATTATTCTATTTCAATGATAGATTCAACCTTTGATACTACATTTAAATTTGAAGATAATTTTATTTTAAACTTTATTTATAAATCAGATTTAATAAATGCTATTCCTATTTCTACTCCTGAAGAATTTTTAAATATGCAAGAAGGCTTTGATTATAGATTAGTAAACGATATCGAGTTAAGCAACTACACACCTATATCAACTGCTATTGCTAGTTTAGATGGTAATAATTATAATATCTATATTACAAGTTTTGGATATGATAGTAGCTATGATGATAAATGTGTATTAGGATTATTTGATAATGTTAGTGAAAAATCCTTACTATGCAATGTTACAGTTTATTTCACCGATAGGATTATAAATACAAATGGAGCAACAAGACTAGTGCCTAGTTCCTCACCTTTAAATGTTACACAATTGTATGTAAAATCAATGACATTTGGAGGAATAGCGGGGACAAATGATGGTGTTTTAACAAATTGTAAAGTAACTGGAAAATTAAATATTGTTCTTAATAATAATGTTAATGTAGGAACAATACCTCAAGCTTTAAATGGTGGCTTAGTTGCTACAAATAGTGTTACAGGATATATTACAAATTCTTCTATATTTAATTTTGATTTTTCTTGTTATGGTATAACAGGCGGTGTAGTTGGAATTAATAACGGAAAGATAGTTTCTACTTTCTTAAATGAAAGTTCTATAATAAATGAATCAAGTGATGTTACTGCAGGCTTTGTTTATAACAATAGTGCTACAATAAATGAGTGCTATGTTCAAGGTTATAGGGCAAATAATGACAATGATATAAGAAATACAGGTTTAGGTATAGTTGCAAAAGGTGATGTGGGTGGCTTTGCTTATAATAATAGTGGAAAAATTTCTGATTGTTATTCAAACATATCTTTACAATCATCAAGTACCTTAGCTGGCTTTGTGTATGGAGAAACTTCATCAAGTGAAATCTCAAGATGTTATTCAATAAGTTACAAATCAAGTTCGGATAATAGTAGAATTGCTTCACCATTTGCTGGTACTAATTCTGCAGATTATAAAATAACCATAAATGGGGTGTTAAATAATTGCTATTACTTGACTGGTGAAACTTGGACTAATGTTCAATGGGCAAGTACAAATGAACAAAAGACAGCAAAAAAATTAACTCTTGATGAATTTTCTACTCATACTAATTTTGTAAGTTTTGATTTATCTCTTGTTTATAATGATGATTTAACTTATGCTGATAGTGAAGAAACTTATAGTTATGTTGATGGATATACATGGGTTATTATAGAAGGTAAGCCTGTTATAGTTTCAACTTTAATTAAAACTATTAGTCAATGTGAATACTTAGGTAAAACCAAAAATTACAAAAAAGATATATACACATATTATGATGAAAAACAAGTTGTTAATTTTGTTTCTTCAACTCCGGTTAATATTGGTTTAGATAGAATAAGAACAAATTATTATTCAAATCCAAAAGGCTTAGATATTCCATATTTAACAGAAAATGAATTGATTTTCTATACAATTCAAGATAATAGAAAAAATACTTTTACTTATTATTTCTCTAAGAAAAAAGGTTCTAATGAAAATAGCGAAACAATAGAAAAAGCAAATACAACCGAAAAAAATGAGGCTATAACCATTGTATTTAAAATAGATTTAGAAAATGGTGAAATAAAAAGTAAAAAACTTATTTCAGCTCAATATGGTACTGAAGTGTTAGATGTTAGTTATCAAGAAGGCTCATCTCATATTGAAGATAATAATTTTAGAGCAAATGATACTATTGAATTAGAGTTTAATGATAAAGGCATTATTAGTCATATAGATTATAAAGAGTTGGAAAACGCATCTTATTATTATAGTAGTAGTTCTCAAAATACTGCTCCTAAAGGTGCAAGAACAAATCCTAAAATTATTAACGATTATAAGTCTTTTGAATATTACTTAAAAGAAAATACAGCAGGTAATTTTTATAGAATTATTAAAGATATTGACTTTATTGGTAAAGAAGGATATTTCTTACCTAAAACAGTTTATTCAAATTTCCAAGGTTGCTTACAAGGAAATTACATGTCATTAAATGAAATATCAATTTCTTATGTAAATTACCTAAATGGAAATATAACTCCAGGTGATGATTTTATTGTAGATGACCAAGAAGCCTTTGGATTATTTAGTTCAATAAGTACTGTACCTGATATTAAAAACTTTAATACTGTTATTTCAAACCTTTCTTTAAATATTGTGGAAGTTTTATCTAATACACATGAAAGAGTAGGAGCATTAGCTGGTATAATTCATACAGATAAAACAAAAAATACAGGCACCAAACTTATACTAAACAATATTAATATTAATGGTATGGATTCAAGGAATGCTTATATTCAAGGCAAAAATGTGGCTGGTGGCCTTGCTGGTATTATTCTTGGTGACGTTATAATTAAAGATATTACTGTTTCTGCAAATGTTAATGCTACAAAAGATGTATCAAGTGGAAATGTAAAAAATGTTCTTTATACTGAAAATAAAGATATAAAAAATATTGCTTATGCAGGCGGAGTAGCGGGTATATTAGATTGTAACGAAGTTATAGATGATTCTACTCAACGAAAATATAACGCAAGTAATATTCACACCTATGGTAATGTTCATATTACTGGTGGTGTTGTTGGTATGGTATTTGGTCTTGTTGGTAGAGATAGTATAGTAAATTATGCTAATGTCGACATTGCAAATACTCCAAATAATTATATTGAAGCCAGTGTTTATGCAGGTGGTCTTGTTGGCGAAAATAGAGGCAAGATTTATAGTAGTTCAGTAAGTTATAGAGAATTAGAAAGTTATTCATCAGTTAAAGTTGCTTCATCAAATTTAATTGAAAATTTATTATTCCGTTCTAGTGCAGGTAGCGATAGTGCTGTTGCAAGTGGTGGCCTTGTAGGACTTAACAATGGTGGATTATTATCCAATTCAATTTCTACAGTTGATGTAAGAGATAATAATACTAAAATTTCTGGTGGTGCCGTAGGAAGAATGATTACAGGCACATTAGAAAATGTTATTGCTACAGGTTCTGTAATGTCTAAAGGCATTATAGGTGGACTTATAGGAACAGCTAATGATAGCATGCTTGTTATAAAATCGGGTTATAGTGAAGAAGCCATTGCAACAACTTCAGTTGATGGTGAAGAAAAAACCATAATTAGAAATTGCGTAGCTGCAAATAACTGGTTAGCTATTGATTATTGGCAATATGAATATTTATTAATTAATAATAATCCTATTGGTGGATTTATAGGTTTAATTGCAAATTCAGCTTCAAAAGATAATTTTATTGAATTTGATAATTTTAATTTTTATACAAACACTCTTTATACTTCAACTAATGCTGTAACTCCCCAAAAATATCTTAAAGTTGCATATTTTTCAAATACAATGGATATTATTGCAGATGTTAGAACTGGTATTAAAAGTATTTTAACAGGTACTGATGGAAGTCAAGCAGTTTTCCCATATTCAACTAGAGAAGCTTATTATGAAGATACTAACACTAATATAAGTTATACAATGAAGGAAACTGAAAATAAGGGTGGCGATAAAATAGGAACTCCTTGCGTTGATTATATTTTTGATTTGATAAAATGGAATGTTGAAAATCCTGAAGACTTTTATGTTAAAATAGATTTTACAGATACTTTCTGGATAGATAATGGTATAGAGTGGACTATTAGCAATATACCAAAAGACTATGATGAATATATTCAACATTTTGGAATAATTTATATTAAAAATGATATTGGTGTTTTTGAAAAAATAGGAAGTGAATCTCAATTTAAAATTTATTATGAACAAGAAAATAGAGATTTATATTATATTCGTTATAGAAGATTACAAAAGTTTGTAAAAACTACTCAATATCCTACAAATGGTATAAACGATGTTGTAATAAATACTTCTCGTTCTACAGGTAGTAAAGTAAATAATGAGTATACGTTTAAGAGTTTTGAAGATTTACAAAATATTACAAGTGTTTATATAAATGGTTTAGAAATAAACAATTTAGGTGATATTACTGAATCAACAGGTAATGCAGATACTATTGATTATCGTATGGTTTATGGCAATATTGATTTTTCTTTACCAAACAATACTAGAATAATAAAACTATCAATAAATGTTACACAAAAAGAATTACATTTAGATAATACTGAAAACACTCAAAGATGTTGGGAAGTTTCTTCAATAGATATTACCTATGAATACGATACATCTAAAAATTATATTAGTGTAAGAACTCCAAATGGTAGTAATTTAAATTATACTTATCTTTTAGACTTAAGTAGTAAACAAGTTATTTATAATAGTTTTATTGGTAATGGATATTGGAAAGTACCTGATAATTTCTTTAAAAATGCCGCATACGATGAAGCTGATAAATATTTAATAAACTTAGAATATGCTGATGTTTATTTATGGAATACTTTTGCAAGTGAAGAGTGGACTGAAGAAGAAATTAATTCAGGCAATTTAACAATATCAACTCCTGAACAACTTGCCATGTTTGCTAATATGGTTAATGCTGGTAATGGGTTTGTTGGTAAAACTATTACTCTAGAAAATGATGTTGATTTAAGTGGTAAGTTCTGGGTACCTATTGGTAGTGAAGAAAATGCATTTGAAGGAACTTTCAATGGTAATGGTCACACTATTAAATATACAACAGTTAATGAAATATCTAACGAATTAACAGGTTCAATAGGCGGATTATTTGGATATGTAAGAAATGCATCTATTATTAATTTATCAACTTTCGGTGGAGATATTTATGGTGTAACTGCAGGTGGAATTATTGCAATAGCAGAAGGAACAACAAACGTTGAAAATGTGCTAAATCGTAATAATGTAACTGCTGAAGAAACTGGCGGTGGAATAATAGGTAAAATAATTACTACAAATAGGGTTCAAACTATAAATATTATAGATAGTGTAAACTATGGTGATATTGACCACTTAAATATTGATTTTAATCAAAATCAACAAATTAATTTAGGTGGAGTAATAGGACATATCGAAAGTGATGTTACTAATTATATGTTTAGTGGTTTAACTAACTTTGGAGATATTAGTGCAGTAAATACAAGTACTAACTATTCTTCAAGTTCTATTAAAATTGAACTTAATGTTTCTGGAATTGTTGGTGATATAGATTTAATTGGTAATAACTTTATTAACTTAAATAATTATGGAAATATAACCATAAATTCTAATGCTCATTTATTAAATGTCGGTGGAATAGTAGGTATAACTCAAAAACAAACTCAAGTTGTAGATTCCAAAAATTATGCAACTATAAGTATTGTATATAACAATATATATAGTGTTGGTTTAAGTAACATAAATACTGCTTCGGCCTTTGTTGGTGGAATTGTGGGTTGGGCAAAAGATGATATTATAAATTGTGGAAATGAAGGTAAAATAGACTTCAACCTAAGTACAACTTCCAGTTCATTTATATCAATTGGTGGTGTAGTAGGTTCTACAAGTGCTAATATAGAACGTAGTTATAATGCAAATAATATAGAGGTTTATACAATTACTAGAAGAACTGCAAGTGTTATAGTAGGTGGTGTTGCAGGCGGAACAAATATTACTAGAGGAAGTAGAGAAATTAACGATTGCTATAATTCAGGTGATATTCAAGTTACAAGTAGCAGTTGGTTATACGTTGGTGGTATTGTTGGGGCTTCTTATTATGAAGATGTTTCTTCAGGTAGAGAAATTATATTTAGAAATATTAGAACCGAAAATAAATTATCTGTTAATACAAGTTTAAATGTAGGATACATAAGTATTGTTGCTATTGAAAAATTCTATAATGGATTAGGAGCAATAGCAGGTTATGCAAACTTTAATATGCAATTTACATCAAACTATTATTTAAGAGATTCTGCTTATAGTGGTAATACTATTTATAAAGCTTATTGTTTACTTGATGAAAATAAAACTGATGAAGAAGGTAAAGATTTTTATACTGAGGATGGAGATTCTAATTATCCTAAATTAATAACTAGTTTAAAAAATAAAAATACTTATGATAGCGAATGGAATTTTGTTAATGAAGAAACAGGCGAAGGTGTTTGGCAACAATTCTATGATACATGGTATCCTTCATTAAAAGATAATAATGCTTCTTCAATGTGGAGTGATAAACAGGAAGAAGTTGCACAAGAAAATGGAAGTTTTGTTGTTAAATCTGCAGAAGAGTTAGCATATCTATCAAGTGCAATAAATTCAGGTGAATTAGATACTACAAACATTACTATTCGTTTAATTAACTTTATTGATTTATCAAATAGATATTGGACACCTATAGGTACTCTTGACAATCCTTTTAAAGGTACATTTGATGGTAATGGATATGTTATTAGAAATTTAACTATAGATGGAGCATTTATAGAAAATAAAGAATTCGGTGGCTTATTTGGTGTTTGTGAAAATGCAACTATTAATGATGTTGGATTAGAAAATACTATCGTTCAAAATGTCTCTTATGCTTCAGGTCTTGTTTATCAAGCTAAAAATACTAGAATTTCAAGAATATATACCGATGGAGCAGAAGAAAGTTTAGATGCTGTTATTTCTGGTATCAAAGGAGCAGGTGGAATTGTTTATAATGCTTTAAATTGTTCTTCGGTTGAAACTGATGACATAACAAAAGGTATATATTATAGTTTTAATAATCTACCTATTAAAACAACAGGAGTATCAAGTGAAGTAGTGGCAACTGGTGGACTAGTAGGTAATTTAGAAAATTCTTCAATTAGTAACAGTTATAATAATGTTAATGGTAATATCTTTACTACTGCCTTATATGAAGGTAGCAATCCTAGAGATTGCGGAAATGTGATTGCAGGTATTGCAAAAGGAAATTGTTCATTAATAAATGTATTTAATTTAGCATCTAATTTTGTAGATGGTTCTGGTGCTACTGCTGAAATAGATCCTAGAATTTATTGCGTAAAGGAAAATGGTGAATATTTACGAATTATTTTACCAACAGGAAATGCTGAAGAAGACAAACCTCTTTTTGAAAACTTGATTGATGATAATAATAATCTTAGTTCAATTTGGACTCAAGAGAATGAATATACATTAAACAAGCCTGTTAAGGGAGTTTATTATCCTTCAATTCGTGGATTAGGTGGCAACTGGAAAAACACTGAAAGCGAAGCACTTGTTGCTATTAATTATGAAAATGTTGAAGATATCGCAATTTATGTTCAAAGATATATAGATGATGGCATTATAACTGAAACGATGGTAAGTCTTTATAAAGATAAAAATTCCGATAGTATAGGCTATAAAAAAACTTATTATCTTGTTGCTACTGAAGAAGAACTTGCATGGGTATCTTCAAATGTAAATAATGGAAGTTTATTAACTGCAAATGCTGAATTTATTTTATTAAATGATTTAGATTTAAGCGGAAAATATTGGACACCTATAGGCTCAACTTCAGTATATCAATTCCAAGGAATATTTAATATGAATGGCCATAGAATTAAGGGCTTAACAATAGATAGTTCAGTGCTTAATTATGGTGGATTATTTGGTTATACTAATGGTGCAAAAATTGTAAATGGTGATATTACTGATTCATTTATTAAAATTGTTTCAAGTAGTAATCAAACTAATGTTTATGCAGGAGCAATAGTAGGTAGAGGTATTAACACTTCTATTGAAAATGTTTATGTTTCTACAGCAATATCAGTAACTTCAAATTCTGCTATATTTGTTGGTGGAGCTATAGGCTCTATGACAGGTCAAGATTATATATTAAATAATGTATATGTAGAAAAAACATATAACAAAAAAGAAGGTTCAACATCTACAAAATATGCAAGATATATAGATATAAAACCTTATTATAATCAAGTTGTTGAAAAACGAAATGCCGAAGGCAAACCGGAAGGAGTTATTGATAGTGATGATAAATCAAAGATAGGTTTAGGTGCATTCTCAGAAGGTGGAAATGTTTATATAGGTGGCGTGGCAGGTTATGTTGCAGGGAAAACTATTAATGATGATGGCAATATTAATATAGACAATATTCCAAACACAATTGAATGTGCTTTTAGTGATGTTAATATTGCAGGTGTAACAAAATCAAATGCTTCAAGAAGTTATGCAGGTGGTGTTGTTGGATATGCACTTGAAACAGTTAAGTTTGAAAGTGTTAAAAGCAGTGGAATTGTTAAGACATTTACAAATCAATATGATTTTGTAGGTGGAATTGTAGGTTATATGAATAATTCTTATATTTCAAATGCTTACTTTAATGGATACCTAGAACCTTGTCAGGATTTTGATAATCATATAATTAGTAGACTAGGCGGAATAGTTGCTATGATTGAAACTAATGGTATTTTATCTCGTTGTGTTAATAATGGTAGAATGACTGCTAATAGTAAGTACGAAAACAATGCTCATGTTGGCGGTATTATAGGTTTCTCTCGTGGTAGAGGCTTTAGTAAAGATGAATATCTAATATATAATAGTCAAAATTATATTTGTGATGCTATAGGCTATTATGAAACAAGCGGTATTGCAGAAAACCCTGAAGAAGAAATTAATAGAGCTTATTCTTCCCAATTTTCAAATATTTCTGCTTCAAACGGATTTAAACCTTTAATTTGGAAAAATGGTGAACTAATTAGTAATTCTATTTTAATTAAAGGAAATGGCTCTAATCTTATTGTTATTTCTGCAGATGGGGTTAATGTAAATAAAGAATTATCTGAAGATGGAATAACTGTTCGTGATTTTAGTTCTGTAACTTTAGGTTATGCCAATGGCTCCAACGTTCAAGGTGATGAACTTGTTATTGCAGGTCGAGATGTAAACGGAGACTATTTCTACAAAAAGGTTTCTATAACATCTAATACATTTAATTTAAAAAGTGTAATTAGTTCTGCTTTAATTGATAATGACATTAATGCAAACAAAATTTTATATTGTTTTGTAGAATTAATTCAAGTAACTTAATAAAAGTTATAAATTTATTTTAAAAAAAACAAATCCTATTTTTTGGGATTTGTTTTTTTATTATAATTTATTTATTTTTTTAAAGGAATTATTCAGTTTAAAATAAAAGTTCTATGTGAGAGCTTTTTAGCAAGTAGTTTAATTATGAGTTATTTTGTATTTCCATTCTTGAACTTTTTTCTCTATTTCTTCTAGTGTTAAACCTTGTTTTGTGTAGTCTTCACGCAAAGAACTTTCGGCATCCTTTATCATTTGTCTAGTCATATCTGGGAATGGGTCGTAATCATTAAGTTGTTTTTGATATTCTTCAAAACTTTTAGCAACCTCTGGAATAGATTCCCCTAGTTCCGTTAATTCCCAATGCCCAATGTCAACAATTTTATACCAATCTTCATTTTCCATAAAATATGGTCTATCTAATAGCATATTAATTACCTCTTATTTTAACTTTAAATTTTAAAAAATTAATTGTCAATGTTTTTTTTAATTTTTTATTAAGTAAAATACCTATTGCTTTTGTAAAAGTGCTAGGTGTTTTATTGCCATTTTATTCTGCAAAAGTTTCTGCAAAGGTTTCACAATAGTTAGTTTGCCTATAATCGCTTGTATCAGTTTTAAGGTTAAATTTTTTATTAAATTGTTTAAATTGCCTATTTATTTTTTTAATTAAAAATGTTATTATATTTATATATTTAAATTATATTTTATTAAGAATTATGTTTAAATAGAATTTAACTTTAATTAATATATTAAGTTTTTATTTTTTAAAATCTTTTTAGTGTCTAATTTTGCATTTTTTTAACTAGTTTTAAAAAATTATAAAAAATTTTTTTCAAAAAGTATTGACTTAAAAAATGGCTTGTGATAATATTTAAAATACTTTATGTTGTTAAATTATGCGTTTTGTTTTTTTTGTAAAAAGAGGGTAGAATAGTTGAGAGAAATTATGTTACATAATTGTTTATTCTTAGTTAATGTGATTAAAAAAGATTAAAGGGTTATTAGCATAATGTTTTTTTGCTTTTATTTTTAAAATTAAGTTTCAATTATTAAAAAACTCTTAAAATTTTATAAAATTAAATAGTAAAAAAATTTAAATTTGCAAAAAAAAGTTATCAATTTTTCAATAAAAAGTGCTAGAGAAAAACAAAAAATTTAATTGTTATGGGAGAGCCTTTATATGACACAATCTTATCCTACATTTAAGAAAACTAAATATGGCAAGGTTGAAAGAGTTAATTTTTCAAAAATTGAAGAACCTATTGAAATGCCTTATCTTCTTGCTATTCAGAAGGATTCATACAAGCAATTTTTAGAAAAAGGTATTGGAGAAATTTTAGAAGAATTTTCGCCAATTACCGACTATAGTGGTAAGGCAGAAATATACTTTGATGATTATACTCTAGACGCCACTACAAAGTATTCTAAAAGTGAGTGTAAAAGAAAAGGTATTACCTATGCTGTAAGTTTAAGGGCAAAAGCAAGACTTGTAAGAAAAGAAGATGGTGAAGTTATTCAACAGGAAGTTTTCTTAGGTGATGTTCCTCTTATGACTGAAGAAGGTTCTTTTATATTCAATGGTATTGAAAGGGTAGTTGTAAGTCAAATTGTTCGTTCTCCTAGTGCTTATTTTGCGAAAGAACAAGATAAAACTGGTAAATGGCTTTTTAATGGAACAATTATTCCAACTCGTGGAACATGGATAGAAGTTGAACAAAATGTAAATGATGTTTTAAGGGTTGTTATAGATAGAAGTAGTAAAGTAACTTTAGGTATTTTCCTAAAGTGTTTTGGCTTTACTTCAGATCAAATTATAGAAGTATTTGGAAATAATCCTATTATAAAAAGTACTCTTGAAAAAGAAATGCAAGAAACTCAGGAAGAAGCATTGATTGAATTAAGTAAAAAAATGCGTCCTACTGAAGTTCCTAGTGCTGAAGCCACATATAATTTTATAAATTCCCTTTTCTTTACTCATCAATATTATAACTTGGCAAGGGTAGGTAGATATAAACTAAACAAAAAATTAAGTATTGCTTCTCGTATTACAGGACAAACTGCTTTTGGTGATATTAAAATTAATGATAAAGTTGTTGTAAAAGATGGCGAAATAATAGATAGAGAAATTGCAAAAGAAATAGGCAATGCTGGTATCAACGAAGTTTGGCTTAGAGCAAAAACTTTAAGAGGTGATTTTAAAGTTGTAAATGACAAATTTGTTGGTCATAAAGTTGTTGGAAATAACACTGTTGATTTATCTGCTATTTTCCCATGTGATGAGGCAGAACTTGGTATATTAGAAAAAGTTCATTATCCAACATTAATGAAAATTTTAAATGAAAACAAAACAAAAGAAGACAAACTTCAAGCAATAAGAGAAAACGCAAAACAACTTATGAACTTCCAATTAACAATGGATGATATCATAGCTACAATCAGTTATCATTTAGACCTTAATAATGGAATAGGTGAAATTGATAATATAGACCATTTAGCAAATAGAAGAATTGCAACTGTTGGTGAACTTATGGCAGGAGCATTTAGAAGTGGTGTTAATAAACTTGCTGGTGTTATTCGTGAAACTTTGCAGGCTCAAGATTTAACAACTGTTAATCCTTCAAGTGTTATAAATGCTAGACCTATTAATAAAGCTTTAAAAGATTTCTTAGCAAGTTCACAATTATCACAATTAATGGATCAAGTAAATCCTGTAAGTGAACTTACTCAAAAACGTAAAATTTCTGCTGTTGGACCTGGCGGTGTAAAGAAAGAAAGAGCAACTGCAGAAGTTCGTGATATTCACTATTCACATTATGGCAGAATTTGTGCTATTGAAACCCCAGAAGGTCAAGGCATTGGTCTTATTAACTCACTTGCAACATATGGAAGAATTAACGAATATGGTTTCTTACTTTCTCCTTTAAAAGTTGTTGATAAAAAGAATGGTGTTGTTACAAACGAAGTTGTTTATCTAATGGCTGATGAAGAAGAGAATTGCTGTATTGCTCAAGCCATTGAACCATTAACATCAGAAGGAAAATTTGTAAATTCTAGAGTTATTGTTAGACGTAAAGAAAGTGTAATTGAGGTCCCATCAAGTGATGTTGATTATGTTGATGTTTCTCCTAGACAATTAATTTCTGCTGCAACATCTCTTATTCCATTCCTTGCTAATGATGATACATCTCGTGCTCTTATGGGCTCGAACATGCAACGACAAGCAGTTCCTCTTTTAACTACTGAAGCACCTATTATAGGTACAGGTATCGAACATAAAATAGCAGTTGATAGTGGTGCTATGATACTTTGCAAAAATGCAGGATATGTAACTTATGTTTCAGCAACTGAAATTAGAGTTAAAAATGATAACGGACAAACTGATAGTTATTTCTTAACAAAATTTACAAAAACAAATCAAGATACATGTATTAACCAAAAGCCAGCAGTAATTAAAAATCAAAGAGTTGAAAAAGGTGATGTTTTAGCAGATGGTTTCTCTACTAAAGATGGAGAGTTAGCATTAGGTAAAAACATGACTATCGCTTACATGAACTGGGAAGGTTATAACTACGAAGATGCTATACTTATTTCTGAAAGACTTGTAAGAGAAGATGTTTTCACTTCTATTACTTTGAAAGTTGAAGAAAGCAAGGCTCGTAGCACAAAATTAGGTGATGAGGAAATTACTCGTGATATACCAAACTTGGGTGATGATGCATTAAAGAACTTAGATGAAAATGGCATCGTAAGAGTTGGTGCAGAAGTTCGTCCAGGAGATATTTTAGTTGGTAAGGTTACTCCAAAAGGAGAAACTGAACTTACTCCAGAAGAAAGACTTCTTCGTGCAATTTTTGGTGAAAAAGCTAGAGAAGTTAGAGACACTTCACTTCGTGTTCAACATGGTAGAGGTGGTATAGTTGTTGATGTTCAAGTTTTCACAAGAAAGAACAAAGATGAACTAGAACCAGGTGTTAATACAATGGTTAAAGTTTATGTTGCTCAAAAAAGAAAACTTTCCGTTGGTGATAAAATGGCTGGTCGTCATGGTAACAAAGGTGTTGTTAGTCGTGTACTTCCTATGGCAGATTTACCTTATATGGAAAATGGTAAACCAGTTGATATTGTTTTAAATCCTCTTGGTATTCCAAGTCGTATGAATGTAGGACAGGTGCTAGAAGTTTTATTAGGTAAAGTTGCAAGAGCATTAAACTGGAAAGTAGCTGTTCCTGTATTTGATTGTATTAATGAAACTGAAATTTTCCAACTATTCAAAGATAATGATCTTGAAGAAGATGGAAAAATGGTATTATATGATGGCAGAACAGGTGAGCCTTTTGAAAATCGTGTAACAGTTGGTACTATGTATATGTTAAAACTTGACCACATGGTAGATAGCAAAATGCATGCTCGTTCTACTGGACCTTATTCATTAGTTACTCAACAACCTCTTGGCGGTAAAGCTATGTTTGGTGGACAAAGATTTGGTGAAATGGAAGTTTGGGCTTTAGAAGCTTATGGTGTTTCAAGATTATTACAAGAAATGTTAACCGTTAAGTCTGATGATGTTGTAGGTAGAAATAAAACTTATGAAGCTATTGTTAAAGGTGCTCCAATTCAAGAACCAGGTATTCCAGAATCATTTAAAGTTACTATTAAAGAATTCCAAAGTTTAGGTCTTGATGTAAAGATTTTAACAGAGGAAAAACAAGAAGTTTCAATTAGTGAATTAACTAATGATGAAACTGAAACAACTCCATTTGTTATTAAACCAAAAGATGCAGTTCAAGACATTGAATTAGATTTGGATAATGGAGTAGAAACTGAATCAGATTCTCAAGAACAACCTGAAAATGATATTTTTGAATTTGATGAAAATTCACTTTTTGATGATTTTGAATAATAGTTTTTTAAACTAAGCTTGTTTAAGTACTTGTTAGTTTATTAATTAATAAGTACTAACAATTAACTAGCAAATGTAAAGACAGCATGTAAAAATTTTAAGGAGATTTTTATGTTTGAACTAAACAATTTTGACTCTATGCGTATTGGTATTGCTTCCCCAGAAAAAATTAGGGAATGGAGTTATGGCGAAGTAACAAAACCAGAAACTATAAATTATAGGACATTAAAACCAGAGAGAGATGGCCTTTTTTGTGAACGCATTTTTGGACCTAGAAAAAACTGGGAGTGTCATTGCGGAAAATATAAAAGGATTCGCTATAAAGGTGTTATCTGCGATAAATGTGGTGTTGAGGTAACTCACTCTAAAGTAAGACGTGAAAGAATGGGGCATATTGAACTTGCTACTCCAGTAAGTCATATTTGGTTTTTTAGAGGCATTCCTTCTCGTATAGGTGTTATATTAGATATTACTCCAAAAGCTCTAGAACAAGTTTTATATTATGTTAATTATATTGTTTTAGACCCTAAAAATACTCCTTTCACATATAAACAAATTATAAGCGATAAAGAATATCGTGATGCTATTGATATGTATGGCGAAAATTCTTTTAAGGCTGGTATGGGTGCTGAAGCTATTAAACAACTTCTAACTGAAATTGACCTTCAAAAAGATTATGCAGAACTTAAAGAAATAGTTAAAACAAGTAAAGGTCAAAAGAAACTAAAAGCTATTAAAAGAATAGAAATAGTTGATGATTTTATTAAAAGTGGCAATAAACCTGAATGGATGGTAATGGATGTTATTCCTGTTTTACCACCAGATTTAAGACCTATGGTTCAACTTGATGGAGGAAGATTTGCTACTAGTGATTTAAATGATTTATATCGTAGAGTTATTAATCGTAATAATCGTCTTAAAAAGTTAATAGAATTAGGTGCTCCTGAAGTTATCATTAGAAATGAAAAACGTATGTTACAGGAATCTGTTGATGCTTTAATTGAAAATGGAAAAAGAGGTAAAGCAGTTCAAGGACCTAAGGCAAGAGATTTAAAGAGTTTAACAGCAATGTTAAGAGGTAAACAAGGTCGTTTCCGTCAAAACTTGTTAGGTAAGAGGGTAGACTATTCAGGTCGTTCCGTTATTGTTGTTGGCCCAGAACTTAAAATTTATCAATGTGGCTTACCAAAAGAAATGGCTCTTGAATTATTTAAACCATTTATTATGAAGAGACTTGTTGAGATGAATGAATCTCATAACATAAAAAGTGCAAAAAGAATTATTGAAAGAGAAAAACCAATTGTTTGGGATGTATTAGATGAAGTTATTAAAGACCATCCTGTATTATTAAACCGTGCTCCTACTTTGCATAGATTAGGTATTCAAGCTTTTGAACCAGTATTATGTGAAGGTAGAGCTATTAGATTACATCCGCTTGTTTGCGTAGGCTTTAACGCAGACTTCGATGGTGACCAAATGCCTGTTCACGTTCCTCTTTCTCTTGAAGCAAGAGCAGAAGCAAGAATGATTATGCTTTCTTCAAACAATGTTTTAAAACCTGCAGATGGTCAACCTGTTATGACTCCTGCACAAGATATTGTTATAGGTTGTTATTATATGACAATTGATAAACCAAATGCTTTAAATGAAGGTGCAAACTTTAAAGATGAAGATGAAGCAATTATGGCTTATCAAACAAAAAATATAGAACTTCAATCTAAAATTACTGTTAGAAGAACTGTAGAATTTAATGGAGAAGAAATTACTGGTAGAGTAAGTACAACTGTCGGTAGAATTTTATTTAATCGTTGTATCCCTCAAAATATCGGATTTATTGATAGATCTAAGAAAGAAAATGCTTTAAGATACGAAGTTGAAGGAACTGTAGATAAAAAGTTATTAGGTAAAATTGTTTTCCAAACATTTAATACTTTAGGTTCAACTCCAACAGTTATAATGCTTGATAAAGTTAAAGAATTAGGATATAAATATTCAACAATTGGTGCTTTAACTATCAATGTTTTTGATATGAAAGAACCAAAAGAAAAGAAAGAATTAGTTGCAGAAGCAGATGCAAAAGTTTTAGAAAATGAAAAAGCTTACCGCCGTGGACTTATTGCTTTTGATGAAAAAATTTCAAAAAATATTTCTATTTGGAATGAAACAACAGAAAAAGTTAAACAAGCTGTTATGGATAGTTTAGATAAGTTAAATCCTGTTAAAATGATGGCTGTTTCCGGAGCTCGTGGTAACCCAGGACAAATTAACCAGTTATGTGGAATGCGTGGTGTTATGGCTAGTGCATCAGGTATTAAAATTGATATTCCTGTTAAATCATGTTTTAGAACAGGGTTAACTCCTATTGACTATTTCTTATCTTCTCGTGGTGGTCGTAAAGGTCTTGCTGATACAGCTCTTAAAACTGCTGACTCAGGTTATTTAACAAGAAGACTTGTTGATGTTGCTCAAGAAGTTGTTGTTAATGAAGAAGATTGCTTTGCAACTTTAGGTGAAAAACCAAAAGGAATGGTTGTAAGTGACCTTATTGAAGATAAAACAGTTGTAGAAAAACTTGAAGATAGAATTTCAGGTAGAGTAGCAGTTGATGAGATTATTAATCCTAAGACTGGTGAACTAATAGTAAAATCAAATGAAATGATTACTCCTACTCAAGCAAAAGCAATAGTTGATTGTGGTATTACTCATGTTAATATTCGTACATTACTTACTTGTAAATCAAAACATGGTGTATGTGCTAAATGTTATGGTAGAAATATGGCTGGTAATCAAATGGTCAATGTTGGTGAAGCTGTTGGTGTAATTGCTGCACAAAGTATTGGTGAACCTGGTACTCAGCTTACAATGAGAACTTTCCACACTGGTGGTGTTACTGCCGAAGCTGATATTACAAAAGGTCTTCCACGTGTAGAAGAAATTTTTGAAGCTCGTAGACCTAAAGGCGAAGCAATTATATCTGAAGTTGCAGGTAAAGTTAAAGTTGAAGAATCTGGAGAAAGATATAAAATTACTGTTTCTTCAACAAGTGAAGGCGATGTAGAATATATGACCCCTCCAAAAAACAAAGCAGTTTTAGCTGTTAAAACTGGTGATGTAGTAGAGGTAGGTCAATGCTTAACATCAGGTTCAATTTATCCTAACGATATTTTAAGGGTTATTGGTCTTAAAGGAGTTCAAGAGTATTTACTTAAAGAAGTTCTAGGTGTATATCGTTTACAAGATGTTAGAATAAATGCTAAACACGTTGAGATTATTATTCGCCAAATGTTAAGAAAAGTTAAAATTGAAGAACCGGGTGATTCTGATTTACTTCCAGGAAATATTTTAGATTTACAACAATATGAAGAAATTAATAATGAAATATTAATGAATGGTGGTAGACCAGCAACAGCAAAGAGAATTTTATTAGGCATAACAAAAGCTTCTTTATCTACAGAATCATTCTTATCTGCTGCATCCTTCCAAGAAACTTCAAGTGTATTAACAGAAGCTGCTATTAAGGGTAAGGTTGATAATTTATTAGGATTAAAAGAAAATGTTATGATAGGAAAACTAATACCTGCTGGAACTGGTATGAGACAATATAGAGATAGTTATCCATCTATTTCAAAAGCATGGCAAGAAAAAGAAAATCAAGAAGTTAATCCTATGGTATAATTTATAAGTTATTAAATATTTTATAGTCTTAATAACGATTATTTTAAATAAAATATAAATTTTAATAAATATTTTTCTTTGTATATTTTGTATAAAACATTCAAAATTAATCAAATGTCACTTGCTTAAATATTTAAATTATGCTATACTAATGGTAGTTAGATAATCAAATTCTAACTGCCATTATTTTATGTTTTTGTAGTTTGTTTTTTGTTAAAAATATTATTGGTGTTTATGTAATTTTTTAATGGTGAAGTTTATTTAATAGTAAACTTCTATTGACAAAAAGTATTTATTATGATAAACTTTTAGTGTCAGTAAAGATAAAAACTACGAGGAGGTATAATACAATGAAGGCTATCAATATTGATGAAAGTAATAAATTAGTAATTAATCCTATGGGTTTTGATTTAGAAAAATTTAAGGTTGCGGCAGCAAATACTCAAGCTCCTAGTGTACAAGAATTTACATGTGTTGAGCCTGTTGAATTTGGTACTGGTTGCTTTGGTGACCCTGATGCTTTTAATAGATTACAAGAAATTTTACATTCTAGAGAAGAAGAAAGTATAAGTTTATTATCAGAAAAACAAAACACTTCAGAAGCTACATTCACTGCTTTGCAGGAAGGGGATGGGGGAATGGAACCTGCTTTTTGTTAACAAAAATAGTATAAAAAACACCTAAATTTTTGGGTGTTTTTTGTATTTTTGGCTTTATTTTAAATAATAAGTTTTAATAAAAAATATCAAACAATTCATAAAAATTAATTTTTTATAATATATAAATATATAGTAAAATTACTATTATTATTTATTAAGGTTTATAAATAAAAAATAATATTAATTTTTATTTTTCATGCGAAGATTACAAAGTTAAAAATTTAATTTGCTATAAAGTTTTAGATAAAACAAGCAATACTTAGGAGAAAATATGATTAATGTGGTGAATAAAAAAATTAAAGATTTTTACAAGCAAACAAGTATTTATACCCATTTAGGTTTGTATAGTTATTTTGCAAAAAAATTAACTGATGATATTGATGAATTATGTATTCTCCAAAGAAAGCAAATAATTCACCCAATTGCTTATAAAAATTCTGAAATCAGAAAACAAAATAAGTGTTTTTGGGGAGACATGACAAAAGTTCCAATTACAAGATTAAATTATGAAGATGATTTATTTCCTACTGCTTCAGCCATGTTAAATGAATTGTTAAGGAAAGATATTAATTATAATATAAATAGGAAGGCTGAAGATAAAATTCATATTACTTGTAGAGGACAAGCTATTTTATTGACAAGTATTCTAAAGGCAAAGGGTTATTCTGCAAGAGTAAGAAGTGGTTATGGAACATATATTAAAACTGATGGAAAAAATTATGACCATTGGATAACAGAATATTTTGATGAAAATAAAAATAGATGGATATTAGTTGATGCTGATGAACATTGTCCAGATCATGAATTAAATTTTGATATTAATGATATTCCTAGAGATAAATTTATTTTTGGTGCAGAGGCATATTTAGGCATAAGACAGGGTAAATATAAAGAGGATGAAATTATTTATTCATCAGCTCCGCCAGTATTTGGGATAAAAGCAAGTTTGCGTTCGTTGTTTTATGATTTTCATTGTCTTATGAATAATGAAACAATCTTTCTTCATTTACCAAAATTTATAAAAGAAAAGAATTTTGAATTATCAGAAGAAGAGTATAAGGAATTGGATGAATTAGCAAACTTATTGTTAGATCCAGATAGAAACTTTGATAAAATATTGGAAATATGGAATAATAATTCTAAATTTAGAATTATGTCTGGAGCATTAAATTAATATTATTGTAGTAATTTTTATATAAAATTGTTTTACATGAATTTATTTTTATGTTAAAATGATTGACATAAGATTATATTGGAGAGTGTTTAGGCTATGGAGCAATATATTTTTCCTGCAACTTTTTATAGAGATGAAGAAAATGATAATTATATAGTAGCATTTGATGATGTTCAAGTTTATTGTTTAGGTAAAACCATTGAAGAAGCTTATTGGACTGCAAAAAAATATTTAAAAGATTTTTGTAGATTATCGATAAAAATGTTTGGGCAAGTACAAGAAAAACCTCGTACTTATTTAGAAGCTAGAGAAATACATAAAAATGACATCGTATTATTAATAGATGCAGAGGTTAAAAATCCTAAAAAAGGTGAAGAAGATTAATTAAATTTTCTTTATCAAATAACAAAAAAATATATATAAAAAAGCACTAAATTAATTAGTGCTTTTTATTTTTTTCAAATTTAATTATTTAACCTATTCTTTTATTAATTTTAGCAAGTAGATCATCTAATTTTTTATCATCTGACCTATATAATCTATCTAAATCATTACAATAATCCTCTATAGTTTCTAAAACATTTCTTTTATAATCTTCTTCATTTTTAGAATAGAATGCTTCAAATTCATTTTGTTCTTGTTCATTTGCTAACATTACATCTTCATATTCTTTTTCGAAGATTTCTTCTGCAGTTAATTCTTCCATATTTATATCTCTCCTTATTTTAAATTAGTTATTATTTGTTGTATCATCATTATTAGATGTAGCATTAGGAACTATAGTTTGTTGATATTGTGCATTTGGAATATTATTTTGAATAGTTTGATTTATTTGTTCAGTAGGTTGTTGTTCAACTTGCTGAAAATTTTGTTGTTGATTATATTCATTTTGTATGTTATTTTCTTGATTTTGTTGTTCTTGTGATTCGGTTTCTTCTAAGGCTTCATTATAAATCTGATTAAACATTTCTTGTCCATTATCTCCAGTATTATCTGAAGTATCAGTAGTTGTAGTACTTGTTATGTTGTCGGTGTTACTATCAGAATTATTGTCAACCATATTGTTAGTAGTTGTTGTATTATCTAATGCTTCAGTTTGAATAGCATTAGTAACTTCATTTGATGTGTTTGCTTCTTGAATATCAGAATTATTATTTATTTGTTCTTGATTTGTATCATTATTGTCATTTATATAATTTCCATTAGATGTATAATCCTGATTGTTTTCTAAATTATTTTCTATTTCATCATTTTGAACATATTGATTTTGAGTAGGGGATGTATAAGTATTATCTTCAGTATCTTCACCTAAAAGTTCTTTAATTTCTTTTTCATTGAATTTGCCCTTAATATTAAGTGTAACGGTTGCCATTGTTTGAGTAATATCAGCAAAAGTATTAGGAGCTTTTTTAACAATATCCAATACCTTTTTTAATAGTGATAATTTTTCATCATGTTCTTCTCGTTCAGCATCAAATTGAGCTTTAGAAATAGTTCTTCCACCTACAACTTCAGAAAAGTCTCTATTTAAAATTGCTCTTTCTTCAAGAGTATCTCTTAAACTTCTTCTTTGACCTTTAACTACCTTATATTTTTCTATTGCAGATTGTCTATCTTCTTTTAATTTTAATTCTAGTTCTTGAGTTTGTGCATCAGGATTTGCTGCCTTTAAATCGGCTATTTTTTGTTTTTGTTCTTTAATAGATGCTCTAAGTTCTACAAGTGCTTCTTGATTTGAGGTTAATGTTTTTCTTGCTTCATCTATAGCAACTGACCTAAATCCATTTGCCATTTCTTTAATTAAATCCTTTTGCACTCTTATAACTCTACCAGGTAGGTTTTTAATTGATGTTAAGCCATGGTCATTGATATATGCTATAAGCAAATTTTTAGCAAATTCATAATCTTCGTTAAATTGTTCAACAGGTTTGTCGCCTTGCATACGAGGGTAGTATGGGCTTTGACTATCTTTTGTCCATCTTAATAAAAATAATGCACTCTCATAGTCTACTGATTGAAACTTATCTTTTATTAAACTTATTAAAACTTCTTCATTATTTATGTTAGCATAAATTTCATTTAATAATTCTTGTGTGAAAACATCTTCTGCTAACCCCCCTAATAAAAGTTTTGTAGAAAGACCTTTTCTTTTTTCTAATAATTCTTCACCACTTGCTCCTTCAAGTAAATAGAAGTTTTTTATTATCTTTAATACTTCAAGGGCTGTATTGCGTTCTATCGGAAAAACATAATTAGATTTTTTTGCCATTTTTAGTTGAATCTCCTTAAAATAAATACATATTTAATAAATGAATTTTACCACAATTAAAAAAAAATTCAAAAGAATTTACCATAATTTTACTTAATAATCTAAATTTCTTATATGGTGTGTTTATACCTATTAATTATATCTCAAAAATAAATTTATTTTCATTTTTATTTTTTTATTTTACTTTTTTTAATATTTAAATTTTGATAAATTTTATTTTGTTTTATATTTTTTTAATAAATATATCTATTAAAAATTATAAGGTAAATTAAAAATAATCATTGACTTTTTATATTGGGTTTGGTAGAATATTTTTGTTATATTGCTAAATGCTGTCTTTAAATAAAATTAAAGGATTTTTTTGCTTTATAACTAAAATTTATTTGTTTGGAACGCAAAATAAATTAAATTCTAGCACAAGCATTTTGCTTGCCATAAGTTCAGTTTTTATTGTTTTTATAAAAATACATTCCAGTTTTTATATAAATAAATAAAAATTAACTTTTTGTTAATTCTTTATCGGTTGCAATTTTAAGAATTAACTAATCAACCTAATTTTAAGGAGGAAGATATGCCTACAATTAATCAACTAGTAAGGCACGGTAGAACACAACAAACAAGAAAATCTCAAGCACCTATTTTGGAACAAAATCCACAAAAAAGAGGTGTTTGTCTTTCAGTTACCACAACTTCACCTAAAAAACCTAACTCTGCTTTAAGAAAAATTGCAAGGGTTAAATTATCAAACGGTCAAGAAGGTACAACATATATTCCTGGTGAAGGTCATAATTTACAAGAACATAGTGTTGTTTTAATTCGTGGTGGAAAAGTTAAAGATTTACCAGGTGTAAGATACCATATTATTAGAGGTACTCTTGATGCTGCTGGTGTAGCAAAGAGAAAACAAGCTCGTTCTAAGTATGGTGCTAAAAAAGCAAAATAATTAGTTAGAATTTTTTAATATATTTAGATTATCTTATAATTGAAAAATTTTGGCACTCTTTTTGCTTTTCTTTTTTTATGTAATTAAAATAAATTTTTAATATATTATTTATATTTACAATTTGTTTATAAATTGTGGAAAGTAAAAAGTTGTCTTAATAATAAATTTGTTATTACTTTTATTTTTATATTTTAATAGTGAATTTTTATATTAGTTATTAAGAAATATATAAAGGTAATAAATTAATAAATAAAAATTTTAGTCAAGGAGGAAATTATGTCTAGAAGAAATCGTGCAACAAAAAGAGAAGTATTGCCAGACCCTATGTATAACTCAACTGTTGTAACAAAATTAGTTAATCAAGTTATGTTAGATGGTAAAAAAGGCATAGCTTTTGGTATCGTTTATGATGCATTTAATATTATAAAAGAAAAAATGAATGAAGAACCAATGACTATTTTTACTCAAGCATTAGAAAACATTAAACCTGTGCTTGAAACAAAGTCAAGAAGAGTAGGTGGTGCAACATATCAAGTACCTATGGAAATAAGACCAGACCGCCGTCAAACATTAGCTATAAGATGGTTAGTTACTTATGCAAGAAAACGTGGCTCTGAAAAAGAAATGGATAAAAAACTTGCTGGTGAAATTATAGATGCTTACAACAATGCTGGTGGAGCAATTAAGAAAAAAGATGAAATGCACAGAATGGCAGAAGCAAATAAAGCATTTGCCCATTTTAAGTGGTAATTTTTAATTTATAAATATAAAAATAAAAAGGAGAAATTATGCCAAGAAGTTTTACATTAGATAAATATAGAAACATAGGTATTATGGCTCACATTGATGCTGGTAAAACAACAACTACTGAAAGAATTCTTTTCTATACTGGCAAAACTCACAAAATAGGTGAAGTTCACGATGGTTCTGCCACAATGGACTGGATGGAACAAGAACAAGAAAGAGGTATTACAATTACCAGTGCTTGTACTACTGCTTCATGGAAAAACCATTGTATCAATATTATTGATACTCCAGGACACGTTGACTTTACTGTTGAAGTTGAAAGAAGTTTGAAAGTATTAGATGGAGCTGTTGCAGTATTTTGTGCAAGAGGTGGTGTACAACCTCAATCAGAAACAGTTTGGCGTCAAGCCAATAAGTACAAAGTTCCAAGAATTGCATATATTAATAAAATGGATAGAGATGATGCAAACTTTTTTAGAACTATCCAAATGATGAGAGATAGATTAAAAGCAAATCCTGTTCCTATTCAATTACCAATTGGTCAAGATGCTAGTTTTAGGGGTATTGTTGACTTAGTTGAAATGAAGGCAACAATTTATAAAGATGATTTGGGTAAAGATATGGAAGAAACTGATATCCCTGAGGATATGAAAGCAGATGCACAAAAATATCATGACCAATTAATTGAAGCTGTTGCTGAAACTGATGATGCACTTCTTGAAAAATTCTTTGCTGGTGAAGAACTTAGCATTGAAGAAATTAAAAAAGGTATAAGAAAAGCAACTTTAGGTCTTGCAATGACTCCTGTAGTTTGTGGAAGTTCTTTCAAAAATAAAGGTGTTCAAAAATTATTAGATGCTGTTGTTGATTATATGCCTTCTCCAACTGATATTGAAGCTATTCGTGGTACAAAAATGGATGGAGTAACTGAAGAAGATAGAAAAGCTGATGATAAAGAACCTCTTGCTGGTCTTGCTTTTAAGGTTGCAACTGACCCATTTGTTGGTAAAATCACTTTCTTTAGAATATATTCAGGTGTTTTAAAAGCAGGTTCTTACGTTTATAATTCTACAAAGGATAGTAAGGAAAGAATTGGAAGACTACTTCGCATGCATGCAAATCATAGAGAAGATGTAGAAGAAGCATTTGCAGGTGATATTGTTGCTATTGTAGGTCTTAAAGATACTACTACAGGAAATACTCTTTGCGACCCTGACCATGCTATCATACTTGAAAGTATGGAATTCCCAGAACCAGTTATTAATATAGCTATAGAACCTACAACAAAACAAGCTCAAGAAAAAATGGTTAATGCTTTAATTAAATTAGCAGAAGAAGACCCAACTTTTAAAACATGGACTGATAAAGAATCTGGTCAAACAATTATTGCTGGAATGGGTGAACTTCACTTAGATATTATTGTTGATAGATTAAAAAGAGAATTTAAAGTTGATGTTAATGTAGGACGTCCACAAGTTAGTTATAGAGAAACTATTAAAGGTACTGTAGAAGCTGAAGGAAAATACATTCGCCAAACTGGCGGCCATGGACAATACGGACATTGCTGGATTAAGATTGAACCACTTGAAGCAGGAAAGGGTTATGAATTCGTAGACCAAATTGTTGGAGGTGTTATTCCAAAAGAATATATTCCAGCAATTGATGCAGGTATCCAAGAAGCAAAACAAAATGGTGTTGTAGCAGGATATGAAACAGTTGATTTTAGAATAACTGTTTTTGATGGTTCATACCATGATGTTGACTCTTCTGAAATGGCTTACAAAATTGCAGGTTCAATGGCATTTAAAGAAGCTGCTAAAAAAGCAAATCCGGTTTTACTTGAACCTATCATGAAAGTTCAAGTTGAATTACCTGATGATTATTTAGGTACTGTTATGGGTAACTTAACAAGTCGCCGTGGTGTTTTACAAGGTACTGAATCAAGAAATGGCTCAGTTATTATCAATGCAGAAGTGCCACTAGCTGAAATGTTTGGTTATGCTACTGCACTTCGTTCTTCAACACAAGGCAGAGGTTCTTTCAATATGGAATTTTCTCATTATTCAGAAGTTCCAAAGAGCATTGCTGAAAAAATTGTTGGTGAAAGAGAAAAAAATAAATAATTATTAGTATTTAATTTATTGTATTAATAATTATATAAAGTTCTATATAATAGTAAATAATTCTATTATATAAGAAATACTTTAGTTTATTGTTAGTTTTAACTAAAAATAAACTAAAACTTGCCAATTGGCAAGACTAATTAGGTAAAACAGCAAATTAACAATTAATGATTTTTGTTTGACATTAACAAAAAAAAATTGTAAAATGCGTTTGACAATTATATCAAAAATTTATAATATATATTTGTAATTTTTAGGAGGATTTTTATATTATGGCAAAAGCAAAATTTGACAGGTCTAAGCCACATATCAACATCGGTACTATCGGACACGTTGATCATGGTAAAACAACTTTAACAGCTGCTATCACAATGTGGAGTGCTGCAAAAGGTTATGCTGAAAAAATGAAATATGAGGATATTGACAAAGCTCCAGAAGAAAGAGCTAGAGGTATTACAATTAATACTTCACACGTTGAATATCAAACTGAAAAAAGACACTATGCACACGTAGACTGCCCAGGACACGCAGATTATGTTAAAAATATGATTACAGGTGCTGCACAAATGGATGGTGCTATCCTTGTTGTTGCTGCAACTGATGGTCCTATGCCTCAAACAAGAGAACATATTCTTCTTGCTCGTCAAGTTGGTGTTCCTTATATCGTAGTATTCATGAACAAAGTAGATCAAGTTGATGATCCAGAATTACTTGAACTTGTTGAAATGGATATTCGTGATCTTCTTAGTGAATATGGTTTCCCAGGAGATGACACCCCAATTATTAAAGGTTCTGCATTAAAAGCTTTAGAAGCTGCACAAGCAGGAAAACCAGAAGATCCAGCATGCAAATGTATTCAAGAACTTCTTGAAGCTGTTGATACATTTATTCCACAACCTACAAGAGCAACCGATCAACCATTCTTAATGCCTGTTGAAGATGTATTCACAATCACAGGTCGTGGAACAGTTGCTACTGGTAGAGTTGAAAGAGGTGTTGTTAAACTTAACGACAACGTTGCTATCGTTGGTATGGGTTCAGACAAACAAAGTGTTGTTACTGGTGTTGAAATGTTTAGAAAACTTCTTGATGAAGCACAAGCTGGTGATAATATTGGTGTTCTTCTTCGTGGTATCCAAAGAACAGATATTGAAAGAGGTCAAGTTCTTTGCAAACCAGGTTCAATTCACCCACATACAAAATTTACAGCTGAAGTTTATGTATTAAAGAAAGAAGAAGGCGGAAGACATACTCCATTCTTTAATGGTTATCGTCCACAATTCTACTTCAGAACAACTGATGTTACAGGTTCAATTGAACTTGCTAAAGGTGTTGAAATGGTTATGCCTGGCGACAATGTTAGCATGACAATTTCTCTTATAACTCCTATTGCTATTGAACAAGGTTTAAGATTTGCTATCCGTGAAGGTGGCAGAACAGTTGGCTCAGGTGTTGTTGCTTCTATTATTGAATAATTAAAAAAAATAAGTAATCTTTTAAAAGATGTAATAAATATATTACATCTTTTTTATTTATTAATCTAGTTTTGTTTGCTAAAAAAATATAAAAAAGATATAATACTTTATATGGAGAAATTAGATAAAAACGATAAATATGATTTTAATGTAAATGGCTCAAAAAACTTTGTTCCTAGGGGAAGGTCGTTCGGACTTTTTGTTGCTATGTTTTGGGCTTTTTTCTTTGCTATGGCTATTAGTAATGTTTTAAGTCCTTATTTTTCACAAATTATTAGCGGTTTATTATCAGGTATTACACCACTATTAATAGGTATGGTTGTAGCCTTTATATTTTATCGTTTGGTAGACTTTATTGAAAGAGTAGTATTAAAAAATTTATTTGTAAATAGTCCTTATAAATTTGCAATAAAAAGAAGTATATCTATTTTTATTGTCCTTTTAGTTATAGTGGGGATTTTAACTATAGTATTATCTATTTTGATTCCTAAGGTTATTGAAGTTGTTCAAAGATTAACAGCAGGCAGTGGTGATGGTGGAACTCAAATATATAATAATGTTGTAAATGAAATTTGTAATATTGCTCAAAGATGGTTTGGTGCAGAAGTATCTCAAGAAAGCATAAAAGATGTTTTAAATAATGTGTTTGAATCTTTTATGGCCACTGTAGGTCAACTTAATGATGTATTTGCATTATCTCTTAATGTTATATCAGGTTTGTTAAATGTTCTATTAGGAATGCTAATTGCTATATTATTACTTAAAGATAAGGAAAAGATTTCAAGATTTTGTAGAAGATATTCATATACTCATTTTAAGAAAGAAAGAGCTGATGAAATATGTGTTATTACAAATAATGCTAGTAAAATTTTATATAATTATGTAATTTGTAAAATTATTGAATTTGCAATTATATTTGTTTCATTAGGTATTATTTATATGATTTTAGGGTTAGAGTTTACCTGGGAACTTGCTTTATTAATAGGTATGTTTAACTTTATTCCTTACTTTGGTATTTATATTGGTGCAGCAGTGGCAGCACTTATAACCTTAATATTTAATTCAGTAAATTTAACTTTGTATATGCTAATTGCAACGGTAATAATAACGACAATAGAATTTAATATTATTATTCCAATTATTACTAGTTCAAGATTAAAAGTTAGTGCGTTAATTGTTATAAGTTCAATTATAATTGGTGGAGCAATGTTTGGTATAGTGGGTATGTTGTTTGCACCTCCTATATTTGCTCTTATCAGTGTAGTTATTTCAGGTAACATAGAATTAAAAGAAAATCATATGAAATATGTAATGGAACTTAATAAGGCAAGAGAGAAGAATATGCAAGATGAAAAAGAACAACTGGGCATTATGCCTTTAGGAGAAGTTCAAAGTGTAAATAATAATAAATTACCTGATAGTAAAGATAAAGAGGATTTATCAAATAAAAAGGAAGAAAATAACGAGGGTAAAAAAGAAAATATTACTGAAGATAATAAAGATTTAAATAATAAAGATGAGTTGGAAAAAGAAACACAAGATAAGAAAGAGACAAAACAAAAAGAGGATAATTTAGTAAAAGAAAAAAATGCCTTTGGCACAAAAACTTCAAAAAAAGTGGCTAAAAAATTGTCTAATGAAGATAAAAAGGACAATAAAGATAAATAAATTACAATAAAAATGTTTAAAACTACTATGCAAAAATAATATTTATTTTCATTTTGATTTTATAAATAAAGGTAGTATAATAAATTTGCTGTAGAGAGAATTCTCAACAGCAAATTTATTTTAAAAAATAATATTTTAAGGGAGGAAGATTACAATGTCAAAAGAAATTTTATATAGTGCTACAAAGCCAACTGGAAAACTAACACTAGGCAATTATATAGGAGCAATTAAAAACTGGCAAGAAATGCAAGAAAACTATGATTGTATTTTTGGTATTGCTGATTTACATTCACTTACTATTGATATTGATAGTAAAGAATTAACGGATAATACTTATAGTCAGTTTGCAACTTTTTTGGCTGCAGGTCTTGACCCTGATAAAAGTATTATTTATTGCCAGTCTCATGTAAAGGAACATAGTGAACTTGCTTGGATAATGAATTGTAATACCTATTTTGGTGAAGCAAGTAGAATGACTCAATTTAAAGATGCAAATGCTAAAAATAAAAATATATCAGTAGGTCTATTTGCCTATCCTATGCTTATGTCGGCAGATATTTTATTATACAATACAAAGGTTGTTCCAGTAGGTGTGGATCAAATGCAACATGTTGAAATTTGTCGTGATATTGCAAGCCGATTTAATTCAAAATATGGAGAAACTTTTGTTTTACCTAAAGGTGTTATTTCAAAAACAGGAGCCAAAATTTATGGATTATTAAATCCTACAAAAAAAATGGCTAAGTCAGGTGACAATGATAATGATGTAATTTATTTAGATGATGATAATGATACAATTATGCGTAAATTTAAAAGAGCAGTAACAGATAGTTTAAATAGAATTAAATTTTGTGATGAACAACCTGGAGTATCAAATTTACTTACTATATATTCTGCCATGAAAAAAGTTACTATAGAACAAGCGGAAAAGGATTTTGAAGGCTGTGGGTATGGTGACCTTAAAGTTAAAACAGCACAAGCTGTTATTGATGTTATAGGACCTATAAGGGACAAAATGCAGGAATTAAAAAACAACCGTTCTTATCTAGATGAATTAATGCAAAAGGGAGCAGAAAGGGCTTCTAAAATTGCAAAAGAAACTCTTGAAAAAGTTTATAAAAAAATAGGACTAGTAACCCCACTATCTAAATAAAGCTAATATATAATTTATAATTAGAAATATTATTTTAAAAGACCTCTTAGAAACTGCTAAAAGGTCTTTTTATTATAATAAATTAATTTTATCAAAAAAGTGTTTTATTTTTTTTATCTAAAATATCATGTTTGGACAATTATTGTGACAACATGAATGGTTTGAATTTGTTCCGCCTAATGCTAGCAATAACAAAAGTAAAAAGTTAGTATTTGTGTTAAGATTTGTATCGGTAGCAGAAGCAAAAATTGATAGGAACAAAACTATCAAGATATATAAAGTGTTATTCATAAAACCTCCTTAATTTTCCAAAATTAATTTTTTTGTAATCTTTTTATCAAAAATTCGTAAATTCATATGTTTTGTAATTTCATCTTTTTAATTTAAACTATTAATAAATAGATTTTAATATTAAAAAGGGGGAAACAAATGAGTTCACATTATGTAAATATTGATAATAACACCTTATCAAATATGCAGTATTATATGCCAGAAGCAGAAACTTTGCGACAACTTGCAGATACTTTTAGTATTTTTGCTGATTTTACTAGACTTAAAATATTATCTGCTTTAGCTTTAAGTGAAATGTGTGTTAATGATTTGTCAAAATATTTGAATATTAACCAAACAACTTTAAGTCATCAATTAAGGCTTCTTAAAAACTTTAATGCTGTAACTGATAGAAGAATGGGAAAGGTAGTTGTTTATAGTTTAGGAAATAATAAAATAAACGACATAATGACAAATGGGGTTGACTACATTTTAGGTTAATGTTATTTATATGTTTGATTAAAATTAAAAAAAGTGGTAAATTTATAATATAGATTTATCACTTTTTTGCTATAGTTAAATAAAATTATAAAAGAATTATAATATTTATTAACTATAATATATATATTAAAAGGTAAAATTTAATGGATATTAAAGAAAAGTTAACAACTTTACCACTTACACCAGGTGTATATATAATGAAAGACCGTTTTGGTAACATTATTTATATAGGCAAGGCAAGAAAACTAAAAAATAGGGTAAGTCAATATTTTTTAAATAAAAATCATCCTGATAAAGTTAAAAGTATGGTTTCTCAAGTTGCTGATTTTGACTATATTTTAACTAACTCTGAATTAGATGCTTTAGTTTTGGAAAGTAATTTAATAAAAAAACACCAACCTTTTTATAATATTTTATTAAAAGATGGAAAAGCCTATCCTTATATTAAAATCAATGTTAAAGAGGATTTTCCAAAACTAGAAATTGTTAGAAAAGTAAAAAAAGATGGAGCAAAATATTTTGGACCTTATTTTTTTGGTACTAATGCATATGAAATAGTTAATGCAGTAAATTATGCATATCCTATAAGAACTTGTGATAAGAAAATTAAGGCAAATAATAAAATGTCAAAAGGTTGTTTAAATTATTCATTAGGATTATGTTCAGCACCTTGTATGTGTAAAGTTACTAAAGAAGATTATGCTAGTTTATTACCAAAGGTTTATGAGTTCCTTAATGGTAAAGATAGTGCGGTATATGAAATAATCTCTAAAAAAATGGAACAAGCGGTATCAATAGAAAATTTTGAATTAGCGATAAAATTAAGAGACTTAAGATTTATGCTTTTGAAATTAAGGGAAAAAACAATCGCAGCATTACCAAACACTGCAAATATTGATGTTTTTGGTTTTGCAAAAAGTGATAATTTTGTAGTGTTTTCAGTTCTAATTATTAGACAAGGCAAAATGATGGGGGCTAAAAATTATAGTTTTGATAATGTTTTAATTGATGATGAACAAATGTTAATTTCTTTTATGACACAGTACTATGCACAAAATATTATGCTTCCTGAAAAGATATTTTTACCTTTTGAAGTGGATTTAGAAGATGCTTTATTTAAATCCCTTTCCAATCAACTTGGCAAGAAATTAGAGGTTTTAATACCTAATAAAGCCCTTAATAAAAAATTAATTGACCAAGCTAATGCAAATGCTAATGAATATTTAACTAAAAATTGTGAATTTGAGATGAAAAAGAAATCTAAAAAATTAGATGTTTTATTAGGAATACAACAAAAATTAGGGCTTAAGAATTTACCTCTTAGAATTGAAGGATATGATATTTCTAATATTTCTGGAACAAGCAGTGTTTGCAGTATGGTTGTTTTTATAAATGGTGCTAAGGCATCAAAGCATTATCGTAAATTTAAGATTAAAGAAGTTGTAGGTCCTAATGATTTTGAGAGCTTAAAAGAAAGTATTATTCGTAGACTTGAAAAAATCAATAGTGATGATATAAGTTTTTCTTCTGTGCCAGATGTTATATTAATAGATGGTGGAAAGGGGCAAATAAATACTTGTCGTGATATCATTAAAAGCTATAATCAAAATATAGATGTTATAAGTTTAGCAAAAAAACAAGAAGAGATTTTTGTTGAGGAAAGTCCATTATCTATAAAATTATCAAAAGATGATGATGAACTAAAATTATTACAAAAAGTAAGAGATGAAGCACATAGATTTGCTATAACTTTTCATAGAAAATTAAGAAAGAAAAAGCAAGTTAAAAGTATACTTGATGAAATAGAAGGACTAGGTAAGGTTAAAAGAGAAAATTTAATTTCAAAATTTAAGAGTGTAAAACGAATGAAAAAGGCAAGTGCTGAAGAACTTATGCAGGTAAGTGGTATAACTCCTAAACTAGCAAGTGATATTATGAAAAAACTAGAAGAAATTGAATAAATAGATTTTAAAAACACTAATAAAAAATATGACTGGATTTATTCTAGTCATATTTTTATTTAAACATTATTAAATTAAATAAGGTTTTAAAAATTTAATAAAAAAATAAAAATGATTTTTTTATATTTAGACAAATAAAGTTGTCCTAAATAATAGTTATACTGTCATATAAATAATTATGAGAAATTTTCATAATAATAGTCTTTCATTAAAATTTAAAAATTTCTTAATTAAATTAAATGAAAAAATATTTAATAAAAAAGTATTTAAAGCAACTTTATGTGTTGCTAGTATTTTATTTTTGATTTTTGCACCAGGTTTTATTTTTAACAAATCAAATTATCAAATTTCTTTAGATGAATATATGAATTTAACAAATAAAGAAAAGATAGTTTTGGAATTGTGGCACATTGAAACCTTTGAAGGTGGCACCAATAGTAGGAAAATGTATTTGGAAAATCAAGCTATCAAATTTAATAAACAAAATAATAATTGTTTTGTTTCGGTTAAAAGTTTAACTGAAGAACAACTATATTTAAACTTGCAATCCAATAATTTTGCTGATGTTTATTCCTTTGGAATAGGTTCGGGATATATGTTAACAAATGAATTAAATGAGTTACCTAAAAATAATGAAGTTCGTAAAGATTTACAAGAGTATTCAAAGTTAATTAATAAGATATATGCTTATCCATATATTTTATCAGGTTATGCTTTAATAAGTCATGCTAATATGGTAAGTGATAATAGCCAAATTATTAATTTGATTCAGTCAAAAACGATAAACAAAAAAGAAGTTAAAGGTGTAGGTTTTTCTTCTACAAGTAGTATTAATCCTAGTAAAGTTCTTATTGAAAATTCAATTTCCAATCAAAGTTTAAATAACTATTTTGAATGTTCATCTACTTACAATGCTTATACAAATTTTTTATCAAACAAATTTATCTCTCTTTTAGGTACTGCTAGAGATGTAGCAAGAATTAAAAATAGAGAATTAAATGGTTCAATTGGCGAATGCAATTATAATTATTTTTCTAATTATAGCGATTTAATACAATATGTAGGTGTATCAAAAAATTTAGATGGAATAAAAGAAAAATATGCTAAAGATTTTGCATCTTATTTAACCTCAAATGTTTGTCAAAATGCATTAAAAAATTATGGGTTATTTTCTACTACGAATAATAAAATTTATGAAAGTGATTATATGAGTGATTTTGAAAATGCTTTAAGTGGAAACTTATCAAGCATCAATGTTTTTAGTAATTTAGAACAAATTGAAAGAGAAAAAAATAAAAGTTTTAATAGTTTATTTAACTAACTAAGATTAAAAATAATAGTAAAATTCATTAACTTAATTTTACATAAACTCATATATAAAAGTATGAATAAACAAAAGGTAACATTAGCAAATTTTGTAAAAATACTAAATAAGAAATATCCTGAAATACAAGTAAAAACAAACTACACTTTTAAAGATTTAACAACCTTTAAAATAGGTGGAAAAATAAAAGCATTAATTGAAATTACGCAAATTGATATTTTACTTAAAGTGTTAAATTTAATTAAGGATTATGATATTGAATATTTTATCTTAGGCAAGGGAAGTAACTTACTTGTTAGTGATAAACCATGTAATTTTTTAGTATTAAAAATAATGTTAAATTCTATAACTGTAAGAGGAAATAAAATAATTTGTGGTGCTGGTGTTGGCTTATTTAAACTTAATCAAATAGCAATTAAAAATAACTTAACTGGACTGGAGTGGAGTTTTGGTATCCCTGGAAGTTTAGGCGGGGCAGTAAAAATGAATGCTGGCTCTTTTGGTGGGGAAATGAGTTTTGTGACCGAATGTGTTTATTATACGGATGGAAATAAAATATACAAAAAAACAAATAAAGGACTTAAATTTTCTTATCGAAAAAGTTTTTTTTCTAACAATAATTTTGTTATTTTAAAAGTTATTATATCTTTAAAAAAAGGGGATGGAGAACAGGTAAAAAAACTATGTTTACAAAACTTTAAAAAGCGACAAGAAACGCAACCTTATAATTTGCCAAGTGCTGGTAGCGTGTTTAAAAGGCCTAAGAATGAGTTTGCCCCCGTTTTAATAGAAAGATGCAGTCTAAAGGGTTTTAAGTGTGGAGGGGCACAAATATCAACAAAACATTGTGGTTTTATTGTTAATATAAATAATCAAGCAACATTTAATCAAGTTTTTAAAATAATTACTAAAATTAAAAAGACAGTTTCAAAAAAGTTTGATATAATACTAGAAGAAGAAATAATTATATTAAGGTGATAATAATGAATTTTTTTGGTGACTATCATACTCATACAATATTTTCTAGAAAACCTTTTTTACCATTTAATCATGCGAAAGGAACTTTAGAAGATAATATTAAGGCTGCAAAACAAATGGGGTTGAAAGAACTTGCTATAACTGACCATGGTTTTAATCATAAATATTTTTCTTGTAGTAGAAAAAAAATGCTTTCTACAAAACAAGAAATTTTAAGACTATCTCAAAAATATGATGTAAAAGTTTATTTAGGAGTTGAGGCAAACTTTCTATCACAAGATGGGACTATTGATGTTATTCCTAAAGATATGGAATATCTTGATATCGTTTTATGTGGATATCATAAACTTGCAAAACCTAAAAGATTATCGGACAAGTTTAAAATATTTGTTCCTAATTTTTTTGCCAACTATTTTGGGACAAGCAAAAAATTAAAAGAAAGAAATACTCAAATGATTATAAATGCTATAGAGAAAAATTCTATAGATGTTATTACTCATTTAAATAATAAAATGAAATGTGATGTTTTGGAAGTAGCAAAAAAAGCAGTTGAGAAAGGAACCTTAATTGAATTAAATGAGAAACATTGTACATTTACAGAAAAAGAGGTTAGAGACATTCTTAATGTAGGTGGTATGTTTTTAGTAGATAGTGATGCTCATAGACCTGAAAAAGTTGGAAAGTTTAAACGAATGGAAAGTTTAATTGAAAAATATAACATTCCAGAAGAAAGAATTGTAAACTTAAATAAATTTCCTGAATTTTTAAATTTAAAAAGAAAAATTAATAATAAGTAAATATTTTATATATTTAAATATATACCATTATAAATTTACAAAGGAGTAATATAAATAAAATATGTCTTTTGCACATGATGTAAAACTAGAAGTCTTAGAAAACAATATTCAAAATGAATGTTGCAAACTTGCTTTTTTATCGGCTGTAATTCACTCATGCGGAGAATTAACTAAGAGTGGTAAAGAGTTCTTTTTGGAACTTAAAACAGATATAGATAAGGTTTATGATATAGTAAATGATTGTTTAAAAACTCTATATGGTGAATATGCTGAAGTTAGACTTGATGATGACACTAATATAAATAAGGCAGTTAGATATATTATTAGTTTGCCTAAGTCTTGCACTAATCAAATATTGTTTGATTGTGGCATAGCAAAATTAAGTTTGAATAACGAATTTACCATTATACAAGGCATTGATGAACATATTATTGAAAACGAATGTTGTGCAAAAAATTATATAAGAGGTGTTTTTGCTACAACATCAACTTCTAACATTGTTCTAAATGGCGAAAAAATTTCAAATCGTTCTTTTAGTGGTTATCATTGGGAATTTGTTTTTGTAAGTGAAGCTTTTGCTGATGATTTTTCTAATTTATTATTTTCACAAGGTATTGCAAATAAAAAAAGCAGACGAAAAAATTTATTTGTTTTATATATAAAAGAAGCTGAAATAGTTAGCGACCTTTTTGCTATTGTAGGGGCTTTTAAAGGTTTATTAAAACTACAAAATGAAATGGCATTAAGAGATGTTAGAAATAATATAAATAGACAAACAAACTGTTTAAATGCTAATATCACTAAAACCGTAAATGCTAGTATAAATCAAATAAATGCTATTAATAATATTGATAGATTAATGGGCTTTGAAAAGTTGCCTAAGAATTTACGAGAATTATGTCTTGTTCGTCTTGCCAATCCAGAAGAATCATTAGACAACTTGACAAAATTATTATCAACCTCTATAACTAAGAGTGGTATTAGTCATCAGTTCAGAAGATTAATTAAAATTTCAGAAAGATTAGTAAAAGAAGAACTTGCTAATAATGAAAAGGAAAATGAAACTGAAAATAATGAATAAATTATTTTTAGTTAAAAAAATAAAAAGTCGCATTAATAGGATTAACTTATGAAAAATTTTGTGCATTTGCATGTTCATACTGAATATAGTTTATTAGATGGAGTAGCAAAGGTTAAAAACCTTGTTCAAAAAGTCAAAGAGTGTGGGGGAAAAGCAGTTGCTATGACTGACCACGGGACAATGGCTGGGGCTCTTGTTTTTTTTGCTGAATGCTATAAAAATGGTATTAAACCTATTATAGGTTGTGAGTTTTATGTGGCACATGATAGGTTTTATAAACAGGGTAAACCCGATAATGCTCACTTAATATTACTTGCAAAAAATAATGAAGGATATTTAAATTTATTAAAATTAAATGCCATTGCTTGTAAAGAGGGCTTTTATTATAAACCTAGAATAGATTATGATGTATTAGCAAAACATTCAAAAGGTCTAATATGCTTAAGTGCATGCTTAGCTGGACATATTCCTTCTTTACTTTTAAATAGAAGATATGATGAAGCCTATGAAATGGGTAAAAAATTAAAAGCTATGTTTGATGAGGGTGATTTTTATATTGAGTTACAAAATCATGGACTATCTGAACAAATAGAAATTTTAGAACCACTATGTGAACTTGCTCGTAAATTAGGTGTTAAAACTGTAGCAACGAACGATGCTCATTACATTAATAAAGAAGATGCGGAAATGCAAGATATTTTAATGTGTATTCAAATGGGTAAATTTTTAGATGATACAAATAGACTAAAATTTTCTACTGATGAATTTTATGTAAAAACTCGTGAAGAAATGGAACAATTTTTGGGTGCTTATCCTGAAGCTCTTGACACTACTAATGAAATAGCAGACAAATGTTTTGTTACCATAAAAGCTAAAAGTCATAAAGAAGTTCCTAATATCCCAGATAATTGTTCTCTTAGAGATAATGAAAATTTTATTCCTAAATATGAGCCAGATGGAATGAGTTCTTATCAATTCCTTAAGAAATTATGTTATGATGGATTAAAGGATAGATATCCTATTATTACACCAGAAATACAAGAAAGGGCTGATTATGAACTTTCTATTATTAAAGAACAAGGTTTTGTTGAATATTTCCTTGTTGTTTGGGATTATATAAATTTTGCTCGACAAAATGGTATTCCTGTTGGCCCAGGTAGAGGTAGCGGAGCAGGTAGTATTGTTGCATATACCTCAGGAATTACAAGAGTTGACCCAATTAAATATAATTTGCTTTTTGAAAGATTTATTCATCGTGAAAGAGTTTCTATGCCAGACTTCGATGTAGACTTTTGTTATGATAGGCGAAATGAAGTTATTGAGTATGCAAAACAAAAATATGGTAAAGATAATGTAGCTTATATAGGTACTTTTGGTACTATGGCTGCAAAGAATGCCATTAGAGATGTTGGCAGAGTTTTAAGATTGCCATTACCTGATGTTAATAAGATTTGTAAAGACATTCCTTTCAAATTACCTGATGGAATTAAAAAACCACCTGTTTTAAAATATTATTTTGGAACAACTGGAAAACCAGAAAATGATAAGTTTATTATTCCTAGTTTAAGAAAACTTTATGATGAAGATGAAAGAATAAGAAGAGTACTTGATTTAAGTATTAAATTAGAGGGTATGCCTAGGCAAACTTCAACTCATGCTTGCGGGATTTTAATAGCACCTGAACCAGTTGATAATTATGTTCCCCTTGCAAGAAATGGCGATGAAATTGCTACGCAATATTCCATGGTAGAACTTGAAGATTTAGGACTTCTTAAAATGGACTTTTTAGGGCTTAGAACTTTAACTGATATTGATAAAACTTTGAAGTTAATAAAGAAAATACATAATATTGATATTGACTTTTATAATATGGAATATAACGATGTTAATGTATTTAAATTAATTTCATCTGGCAATACAGATGCTATTTTCCAATTGGAAAGTGGTGGAATGAAAAGTTTCATGAAGAAATTAAAACCAGACAATTTGGAAGATATTATTGCTGGTATTTCACTTTATAGACCTGGCCCTATGAAATATATCGACCAGTATGTTAATAACAAACATAACCCTTCTAAAATCGTTTACGACCATCCTTGCTTAGAGCCTATTCTAAAAGCAACATATGGTATTATAGTTTATCAAGAGCAAGTTATGCAGATTGTTCAAGCTATGGCAGGTTATACTTTAGGTCAGGCGGATATGGTTCGCCGTATTATGGGTAAAAAGAAAGTAGAAAAAATGGCTGCCGAAAAAGAAAAGTTTATTTTTGGTTGGCAAGACCCTAAAGGTGTTAAAAGTATAGATGGTGCATTAAAAAGGGGAGTTTCCGAAGAAGTTGCTAGAAAAGTTTTTGGTGATATGGAAGACTTTGCTAAATATGCTTTTAACAAATCTCATGCTGCTGCGTATGCTTATTTAAGTTATCAAACAGCATATGTAAAGTGTTATTATCCTGTTGAATTTTTAGTTGCTGTTTTAAATAATAGAATTACAAATATTGATGAAATTAAAAAATATACTATATATGCTAAACAACAAAATATAGAAGTTTTACCACCTAATATTAATAAAAGTGAAACCTATTTTAGTGTAGAGAATAATAAAATTCGTTTTGGATTAGCAGCACTTAAAAATGTAGGTATTGGGGTAGTAGAAGAAATAATTGCAAATAGAACAGAATTTGGTGACTTTAAGGATTTATATGATTTTATTGAAAGAATGCAAGGAGGGGCAATAAATAAAAGATGCCTTGAAAGCATGATTTTAAGTGGAGCCTTTGATTGCTTTAATGCAACAAGGTCACAAATGATGAGTGTATATGAATCTGTAGTTGAAACAGTTTCTAAGGATCAAAAAAATAAGGCTAGCGGTCAGTTTAGTTTATTTGATGATGCAAGTTTTTCAACAACCGATAAGAATTATTCAAAAATGCCAGATATAAAAGAGTATGCAAAACAAGCTAAACTAAAGTTTGAAAAACAAGTTCTTGGCATTTATTTATCAGGTCATCCATTGGATAATTACATGGTTGAGTTTAACAAATTTTCATTTAATTCTTCTTTAATGCCAAAAGAAAGAATGGAAAGTAATGAAGATGAAGAAAGTTTTGAAAATGTTGAAGAAGAAAACATTGATCAAGTTAAAGATGGCGATAGAGTTGATTGTGGGGGTTGTATAGAAGAAATAAGAAAAATCTTTACCAAAGTTGGCAATAAGGAAATGGCAATAATAAAGGTAGAAGATTTGTATGGTACTTTTGATGTTATGGTTGTGCCAAATGTTTATGAAAAATATAAAGATAAATTACAAGAAGATAATCTTATAAAAATTAGAGGTAAGGCAAGTATTAAAGATGATAATTCTATTTTAATAATTGCAGAATATTTAGATAATTTAGGAACAGAAAATTCGGAAGAAATTAAATTTGAGGAAAAAAAGCCTGAAAATATAGTTAAAACTTTGTATCTAAAATATGACACAACAAATAGTATCTTACATCAAAATATCTTATCTATTGTAAAAAGTTATCCAGGTTATAGTCCTATAATTATTAAATGTACTGGGCTAGATAAAACGTTTAAATTAAGTTATAAGGTAAATGGAAGTAATTATTTATTCAATGAACTATATGCTGTTTTAGAAGAAGATAATATAAGATATCTATAAATAGTTTACTAAATTTGTTTAGTATGATAAAAATATAAAAATTTGGAATTTAATAATTTTAAACTTAGTATGCTTTTTAAGGAGAACTAATTAATGGAAGTTAAAAATATTGCGATATTAACAAGTGGTGGTGATTGTCAAGGAATGAATACAACTTTGAATATTGTTGTAAGAATTGCCACAATGAAAGGTTTAAATGTTTATGGTGTTAAACAAGGCTATAAGGGGTTATATGATAGTAGTTTTGTAAAATTAAATAATGCAAATGTAGAAAACATTTCTTCATTAGGTGGCACAATTCTTAAAACTGCTAGATTCCCTGAGTTTAAGGAAAATGCAATTGTTGAAAAATGTGCTAAAAATTTACAAGATCACAATATTGATGCTTTAATTGTTATAGGTGGTGATGGCTCATTTAAAGGAGCTAAGGCACTTATGAACAAAGGTGTTAATGTAATTGCAATACCAGGTACTATTGATAATGATTTAAGATATACCGATAAATGTTTAGGGTTTGATACTGCAGTTAATAACGCAAGCAATTATGTTCAAAATATAAAACAAACAATGAGTGCTCTTGATAGGGGAGTTATTATAGAAGTTATGGGCAGATATTGTGGAGATATTGCTCTTTATACAGCAGCTGCAACTGCTTGTGATATATTAATAGTTCCAGAAAAACCAACTGGTGAAGATGAATTTGTTGCAAAGGTTAAAGAAAGTATAGCTATTAATAAAAGACCACCAGTTATTGTTATTGCAGAAAAACTTTATGATGTTAAACATATAACTGAAAGATTAAATCAAGAAACAAATATTGAATTTAAATATTCAGTAGTGGGTTATGTTCAAAGAGGAGGGGCTCCTTCAGTTTATGACAAAATTCTTGCTATGCAATTTGGAGTAAGAGCAGTAGAACTTATTACAAAGGGAATTTTTAATAAAGCAATAGGTATAAAGGGAAATAACATCTTTGAAATAAATATTGATGATGCCTTACACTGTGAATATAATTATAATTATGAACTATTAAATTTATTTTATTTATTAAATACAAAAGCATAAATGTAAATATATTATATAGAAATAAAAAAATAATTAAATTAATAATTTAATTATTTATCAAAAAATTATTATTAGGAATAGAAAAGATATTAATAGTTAGAAGCTTCTTCTATTATAAATTTATCAAATTCAACATCTTCAGGAAAGTCTTGTGGTAGAAAGATTGCTGTATTAAATTCTACATAATGCAAAAGATGTTTAGATAGTATTACAGGAGTAGCAATATCTAGGGTTTGGCAAATGTCTGCAATGTAGTTAAAGAAATTATCACTATCAAAATTTGAAGTGTCTTCATAGATAGTATCTTTTAATATTTTTTCTTCTTTTAATACTTTTGCCCAAATTCTTACCATTTTATATTCTCCTGCTAAATTATATTTAAAAGTTTAATTAAAAAATCAATTTTGTGCAAGCATAATTTATAATAATTTTGTAATAAAAAAAATTTGTTGACATAAAATATTATAATCATTATAATCAACTATACACAAAAAAAGTATTTTGATAATATTTTAAATATTGATTATATTTTGCAAGTAAATTTTATTACTTGCTAGTGGTCTTTACTTGCCATAAAAGTTAAGATTACAATAAATACAGAAAACTAATACGAGAGGTAAAATAATTATGGAAAATGAAATATACTTGACTAAAGAAGGCTATAAAGCTTTACAAGAAAAATTAGATTATTTAAAATCAACAAAAAGAGAAGAAATTTCAAAGAAAATAGGTGTAGCAAGAGAATTTGGTGACCTAAGTGAAAATTCTGAATATGATGCTGCTAAAGAAGAACAAGCACAAGTTGAAGCTGAAATTGCAGAAATAGAAAATAAATTGCGTTTTGGCAAAATAATTAATCAGAAAAAAATAGATACAAGCAGTGTAAATGCAGGTTGCTTTGTAAAATTAAAAGATTTAGATTTTGATGATGAATTTGAATATCAAATTGTGGGGGCAACTGAAAGTGACCCAGCAAAAGGATTAATTTCTAATACTAGTCCTGTAGGGCAGGCTCTTTTAGGCAAAAAAGTTGGTGAAACTGTTCAAGTTATTTTACCACAAAATAATAATGCTACAATAAGATTAAAAATATTAGGTATCAGGGCTTAAATAAAGCATTCAGAATAAATAAATCATTATTTAAAAAAGCATATTAATTAATTTTATAATAATCATTTTAAATTTAAAAGAATATTTGGTAAACATTTTTACTAAATATTTTTTTGTTGTTTATTTTTTAATGATATGATAAAATAAAGCTATTATTAGTTATTAAAATTATTATATTAATAATTAAAAATATATAAAAAATATTAATGAATTAATAAAAACTATAATTACATTAAATAAAAAGAATTTCTATGATACAATATCAAAATTTAATACTAAATAATAATCAATTTATAAACATATGCAATCAAACACTTAATTGCAATTCTTTTTTATTTGAAAGTGAAGATAATTTATTTCTAGAAAATTTTTCTTATTGTTTTGCTAAATATTTATTTTGTGTTAATAATAAAAAACCTTGTAATAATTGCTTATATTGCCAAAAAGTAGAAAGATTAGTTTTAGCGGATTTAATTGTATATCCTAAAACAAATAAAAATATTTTAGTTGAAGATGTTAAAGACTTTATAGATAATGCAAATTTAATGCCGATAGAAAGTGATAAAAAAGTTTTTATATTTAATAATTTTTCAACTGCAAGCATTCAAGTACAAAATAAACTTCTTAAGATTTTAGAAGAACCACCAAAAAATACATATATTATCCTAAATGTAAATAATATTAATAAAGTTTTGCCAACCATTCTTTCTAGATGTAAAAGATTAAGACTTAATAAATTAAATAATAAAGAACTAATTAGTAATTTAGAATGGAAGAGTTTAGATGAGAATAGTAAAAGCATTATTTTAAATATTGCAGATGGAAACCTTGAAAAAGCAGAAAATTATTCATCTAATCCTGATTTTTTACAAATCTCTAAGGAAGTAGTTGACACACTTTCGAATTTAAAAGATAGTAAACAATTGCTTAAATATTCTACTAAATTTAATAAATCAAAAAAATCCTTTGAATATGCTCTAGAAATTTTTGAATGTATTTTTAGAGATGTATTACTTGTAAGAGTGGGGAAGGAGAGTTTATTAAAAAATTCTTTTTTATTACCACAAATTAAATTGTATGCAAATGCTCTTACAGCAGATGCTTCATACAAATTAATAAAAAAAATAAATGAAATTAAAAAGCAACTTGAATTTAATTGTAATTATGTTTTATTAGTTGATAACTTTTTATTATATTATTTGGAGGTCAAATTTTTATGCAACAAAAAATAGGCATTAAATTTAAAATAGGGGCTAAGGCTTATTCTTTTTTAAATGAAGATTTAAATTTAACTGTGGGTGATTTTGTTATTGTAGAAACATCTTTGGGACTGGGCTATGGTAAAGTAGATAATATTGAAGAGTATAATCCAGCTAAAGAAAATAGAGAACTTAAAAAAGTTATAAGAATTGCAACAAATGAAGATAAAGAACAATATGAAAAAATGCTTGAAAAAGAACGCATAGCAATTCAAGAAACTAAATCTCTTGCTACAAAATTAAAACTAGATATGAATGTTGTTAATGCTGAATATTCTTTAGATGGTTCAAAAGTAGTTATTGATTTTATAGCTGAAGATAGGGTTGACTTTAGAGATTTAGTTAAAGAATTAGCTACAAAATTAAAATCTAGAATAGAATTAAGACAAATTGGTATTAGAGACCAAGCAAAAATGGTTGGTGGAATAGGAATTTGTGGTAGAGTATGTTGTTGTGCAGCACACTTAAAAGATTTTGAAAAAGTATCTATAAAGATGGCAAAATATCAAGGACTTGCATTAAACCCAACTAAAATTAGTGGTTCTTGTGGTAGACTAATGTGTTGTCTTGCTTATGAAGATAATTATTATAGTGAAGTTTATCCTAAAATGCCTAAATTAAATAAAGATATTAAAACACCCGATGGTATAGGAGTTGTTTTATATACTAATGCTCTTAAACAAATAGCATCAGTTAAAATTACTTCTAAAGATGGAAGTTTTACCGTTAAAGACTATTCTTTAGATGTCTTGCAAAGTATAGAAGGCAATAATTCTAACTCCAGCATAAAAGACTATAAAAATTTTGCACAGGAAAATAAACAAATCAAAGATAGCGAAAATAATAAATTATTGGATAAGCAGGATAAAGTTAAAAGTGCAAAAATTAATAACGATATAAAACAAAATGAAAACCTAAATTCACAAAAAAGTCAAGAACATAAAAAGAACAACAATCCTAACAAAAAAGACATAACTTTTAATAATAAAAAAAATCATCAAAATAATAACGAAAAAGCAAAAAAAGAAGTAAATAAAAAACAAATAAATAATAAAGAAAATAATAATAAAAATAAAGTAAATGTAAATCAGAATTCAAATAGTAATTTTTATAAGAAACAAAAGCATAAAAATTCTAAGAATAACCAACAAAATAATGACAAAGCAAAAGCATAAAGGTAAATTATGATAGAAAACTTTTTAGACAAAGATGAAGTTTTAGATGATTTACAACTTAATAATTTGAAAATTGTTCAAAATAAAAACGATTACAGATTCTCTAGTGATAGCATATTACTTTCTAATTTTATAAAATGTGGAAAGAAAGATTTTATAGTAGAGTTTTGTTCAGGCTGTGGAGTAATTTCTATTTTACTTAACGAAATATATAATCCTAAAAAAATAATAGGTTTTGAAATTCAAAAGCAATTATGTGATATGTCTTTAAAATCTTTAAAGTATAATAATATTACTAATATAGATTTTTTAAATTTACCATTAGCATCTGCAACTTCTTGGATAGGTTATGGAAAAGTTGATGTTGTTGTTTGTAATCCACCATATTATCCTTTTGATGAAACAAAACCAATTAATCCAAAATATAAATTAACAAAGTATGAAGTAGCAACAAACATAAATGAAATTTTTAAAACCGCTTGTGATATTTTAAAATTTGGCGGCAAGTTTTATATGGTTCATGTACCTGATAGATTACAAGATATTTTATCTATTGCAAATAAATATAATTTTGTATGTAAAGAAATTCAATTTGTATATCCTAACTCTCAAAAGGAATTAAGTCATTTAATATTAATGAAGTTTACAAAAGGTGGCAATAAGGGGTCAAATATTTTAAAGCCAATAATATTAAATAATAATAAAAATAAGGATTAAAAATAAATAGTTTTAAAAATATTTATTAGTTGTTGCATTAAAAAAATCTTTTAATTTATTTTTAATATAAATAGTACTATGCAAATTTTTAAACATAGTACTATTTTTGTTGGCATAAAATTTAATAATTTTTTGGCTAAATTACTGTATTAAATAAGCTTATTACATTATTCTACAAAATAAACAACTTAGAATAGCACCTGCTAAAGTTGCTATAAGAGCTACAGGAATGGCATATAATAATTTTTTAACTTTGGTTTGAGAACAATATAATGTTGTAACATAAAACACTGTATCACAACTTCCAACTATAACACTAGCACTTCTGCCTATGTAACTATCAACACCATAAGTAGTAAAAATATCATTTAATATTGCTAAACTTCCGTTTCCACTAAAAGGCTTTAATAATACTAATTCACATAACTCTGTTGGTATGCCAATTAAATTAAATAATGGAGAAACTAATTTTGCAAGTAGAGAAGCTAGTCCACTTATTTTAATAAATTGCACCATAATCATTATGGTAACTAAATAAGGAAATATGCTAACAACAATACCTACACTTTGTTTAGCACCATTAATAAAACTATTATAAACATTCACCTTTTTACTTTTTGCATAAACAAAAATTAAAAGAATTAATACAGGTAGAAGATAAACACTCATTTGGTTTTTTTCTTTCCTTTTTTAAGTTTTTCAATTATTAAAGCTAGTCCAATACCAATAAAGGTAGTAAGTATTGCAACTATAATTGTTGGTAGTATTATATTGCTAGCACTTTCGCTTCCTGCGGTTATTCTTAAACCTATAACTGTTGTAGGAAGAATTTGCATAGAAGTTGAAGCAAATATTATAAGCATAATCATTGGTCTATTAGCTTTGCCACTGCCATCATCAAGTCTTTGCATTGCTTTCATTCCTAGTGGAGTAGCAGCACCTCCCATACCTAAAATATTGCATGAAATATTCATACAAAGTAATTCATTTGTAACTTCATCTACATTACCAAATATTTTTTTAGTAAAAGGAGAAAGCAATTTGGACAATTTTTTATTAATCCCACTATCTTCCATAACTTGTAAAATACCCATCCAAACAGAATAAATTGCACATAAACTAAGGCAAAGCTTTAGTGTATCTTCACTTGCTTGCATCATTGTAGGTAATACAATTTCAGGATTTAAGTATAACAAAATACATATACTTGTTATAATAAGCCAAAACCAAATTTTATTCATATATAAATGTTTATGAATAAGGTAAAAAAAGTATGCAATTCTAATATAATTATGTTAAAATAAGTCTATGATAGTAGATTCACATTGTCATTTATATGATAAAAAATTAAACGAATTAAGAGATGATATATTAAAAAATTTACAAAAAGATAATCAAATTGCAATTTGTAATGGAGATAATATAGAAACTTCAGAACTAAGTATACTTTTAGCAAATCAAAATAAAAATGTTTATGCGACAGTAGGTATTCATCCACACGAAGCGAAAAATTTTAATGATAATTCAATAAAAGAACTTAAATTGCTTTTAAATTCTCCAAAGATAGTTGCTATAGGAGAAATAGGGCTAGACTATTATTATAATTTTACTGAAAAAAGTGAACAAATTAATGCATTATCAAAGCAAATTATTTTGGCAAGTGAAGTTAACTTGCCTTGTGTATTCCATGTGCGAGATGCAACAAAAGACTTTCTTAACTTAATAAAAGAATTATATAAAAAATATAAAATTAAAGGGTATATTCATAGTTTTAGTGGAAGTATAGAAACTGCTAAGATATACTTAAAATATAATTTTTATATAGGTATAAATGGTATTATTACTTTTAAAAACGCAAATAAAATGTTAGATGTCGTAAAATTTATACCATTAGAAAATATTTTAATAGAAACCGACAGCCCTTATTTAACCCCTGTGCCTTATAGAGGTGCACCAAATAGACCTGAATATGTAGAATTAGTGGCTAAAAAGATAGCAGAAATTAAAAATATTGATATAGAAAAAGTAAAAGAAATAACAACACAAAACGCAAAAAAATTTTTTAGTATTAAATAAATATTAAAAATATAACTACTTATTATAAATAATAAAAAATAAGTTCTTATAATTTTAAAATTGAGATTTTTTTGTTGTTTAAAAGGATAATAAGATGGAACTAAATAATTTTCATTTTAAAAAGCAATTTGGTCAAAACTTTATTTTTGATAAAAACTATATTTCTTCTATTATTACAAATTTAAATTTAAACAAAAAATGTCAAATTTTAGAAATAGGAGCAGGAGCAGGAGTTTTAACAGAAGTTTTGGCTGATAATTTTAGCAAGGTTATAAGTTTTGAAATTGATAAAACCTTAATTTCACATCTTGAAAATATCAAAGAAGGTCATGATAATTTAAATTTTATTTATGAAGATATTTTAAAAGTGGAAACTTCTAAAATTGATAACATGTTTGATAAAGAATTTATTCTTATTGCGAATTTACCTTATTATATAACTTCTCAAATTATTTTTAAATTTTTATTTGAGAGCAAAAAAATAAATTCTATGTATGTTATGGTTCAAAAAGAAGTGGGGGAGAGATTTTGTGCTAAAAAATCTACTAAAGCTTATGGCATTCCTACTGTAACGATAAATACTTTTGGTAGTTGTGAAATAGTAAAGAATGTTCCTAGAACAGTATTTACTCCTGTTCCAAATGTTGATTCTTGTGTAATTTGTATAAAATTAGATAGAACCAAGTTTGATGTAATTAATCAAAATAAATATTTAGAATTTGTATCAAATTGTTTTAAAATGAAAAGGAAAACCTTATATAACAATTTAACAAGTGCTGGTTATAATAAGCAAAAATGTCTTGATGAAATATCAAATTTATCACTGTCAGTTACATCAAGACCAGAGAATTTAGAGGCTGAACAATTTGTTTCTCTTTTTAAATCTTTAAATTATTAGTGTAATAAAATATATAAAAATATAAAATTTTCATTAATCCTTCAATACTCATAATTGTTATATTTTGTTTTAGAATTTCAGCAAAAAATATTAAAGTATTTTAAAATTAATCAATTTTTTAAAAAACAAAAGCATATATATATTAAAAATATATATGTTTTTATTTTTTATTACAAATTTTGCAAAAATAAGTATGTTAGTATAGATTAAGCAATATTATTAAAAAATCTATAATTAAAGCATTTTATAATTTTGATTAACTATATATATTATTAATTGCTATAAAGATTTTTAATATAAAGATTATATTTTACATTTTTATAGTGAATAATTTATTTAGACAAATCTTTTTATAATAAAGTTATATGTAATTGAAATAAAAACTTTTTAAGAGAGGTTAAAAATGGAAAATGCAAAGATGCTGATACTAAACAATAAACAAGACAAAAGTTTTAAGGCAGTATTAAATTTGAAGTTGGATAGTCCTAGTTTAATTAAATTCTACAATCTAGCACAATCAAGAAGAAGTTTAGCATTAGGTATTAAACAAAGCCAAAATGTAGTAAAGGTGCCACTACAAGTAAGTGAAAATAATTGTGAATTTATTTTGCCTAATAATGTAAACTTAGATGAAAAAATGTTTTGTGCGGTTGTTGATGTAACTAATGCTTTTTGCCCTGAAATTGTTTTATCTGGTAGTTTAAATAGTGAAATAGAAAATACAAAAATCGAAAGTGCATTTGTACCAACTAAGCCAGAAGATAATTCAGTATTATATGAAGAAGATAACACAGAACAAATAGAAGCTTTAATAGATAAAAACCTTGAGGAAGATGCTTCATCAACTTATTATGATAATTGTTCAAACTGTAAGTATCGACAAGCTTTTTATGAAAGTGGAAATTGTGGATGTAGTAATTCAAGCAAACTTGATAATGTAGAAAAATCTTCAAATAATATTCAAAATTCTAATTTAAGAACTCCATCAAATTATAGTTTTTCTCAACGGAATGAATCACAAAATATTATTAATGGGAATGCTACCAATAATGTTTCAAGAAATAATATTTATAAAGAAAATGCTAATAAGTTTGTAAATAATAATATTAATTTATTTTCTAATTATCAAACAAACTACGAACAAAATAATCAAAACTTTTCTAATGTTCCAAATCAATATGTAAATAGTTACAATACAAATGATAATTCTAATAATATCAGAATTAATTCAAATAACAGTTCAACAAATTTAATGGAACAAGAAAATAATTTTAATTCACAAAATGATTCTGAAACATTTTATCAACAAATTAAATCTCAATTAGATAGTTTATTTAATAAATATCCTCAGGAACAAAATTTACAAAATATAATAGCAAATTCTAAATGGGCTAGAATTGATTACGATAAAGAAAATAATTATTATGTTTTAGGTTTAATTTATGATGATAACTTTAATGAAGTAGAATACATCTCTTATGGAATGCCTTCTAATGATAGTAGTAATCCTCCAGAAGATTTAAAAGAATTTGCTCAATGGTTACCTTTAGAGGATTCAGAAACAAAAACCAAAGGATATTGGATTGTATATCAAGATGCAAAATCAGGAGAGACAATAAAAGTAAGTTTTGTATAATAGGTAAAACATAAAAAAACATACTCATATTTCAGTATGTTTTTTTGTTTTAAATATTAAAAAAAGGATAAAATTAATAAAAAGAAAGCATCAATATAATATGTATTTTAGATTGACAAAAAGGTGTTTTTTTGTTATCATTTTTTGTATTGTAAAACATAATCTAAGAGGTTAAAAAATTGAAAAAGAAATTCTTTTGGCTATTAGCCCTTGTTCTTATTTGTACATCATGTTTGTTTGCATGTTCACCTTTAAAATTAAATGGTGGACCAAACCTTGCTGATACTGTTTATGGTAACGGTGGACCTGCAGTTGTTAAAGGTGATTATTTATATTTTGCTAATGCCTATAAAAATTATGAGGAACTTGGTATAAACGATAATAAATACAATGAAGGTGACACAAAAACTTATGGTATATATCGTGTAAAATTAAATGGTTCTGGTGCTGTTGATGTTAATGAGGAAGGTACTCCTCTAGGTGCTGAACTTTTAATGCCTTTAATATGTGGTTATTCAAAATCAAGTTTATATATTTGCGGTGATTATTTATTTTATACAACTCCTTATTCAGTAAACCTATCAGGACAAAGTTCAATTACAACAGGTTATTTAAGATTTGAAAGAGTAAAACTTGATGGAACAAATAGGGAAGTATTATCTGAAGGTGAATATACTGTTGATTGCGATTATAATATCAATTATATTGATGGAACTACCTATATAACCATATTTGGCAATAAAGGTGCAAAAAATAACAATGATGAAAATCAAGATGGTAAAGAAACTAAAGATATTGAAGTAATTTGGGCAAAAGATGGTAATCATGGAAGATATGAAAAAATTACAGGAACTTCTTCATTTGCAACTTATCTTCAAGAAGATATCTATTATAATAGAAGTATAGATAATGTAAATAAATATGTTTATTATACAAAAAATAATAATAGTGAATATTCTTTATATCGTAAATCTTTATCAAATGGAAATGAAGAACCTTTAATTATAAATAGTGATAAAGAAATTAAATTAGTAGCAGTAAAAAATAATAGAGTTTATTATAAAGAAGATAATATTTTATGTTCATCAGTTACATTTAGAGCTTCAGATAAAAAAGTGTATACAGTTGATAAAATACAAGATGATGCAACTACTGGCATTGTAGATTATTTTATTTTAGATGACACTATAGGTAGTGCTCCTATTGATAGAGGTATAGTTGCTGTTCGTAGTGATGATAGTTCATACTCAGTTATCCATTATAATGGAAGCTATTATGATGTAAAAAATTCTTTTGCTTTAAAACATGAAGATAATAAAAAGAAAATTAATATTGTTTTTGCAAAAGGTGGTCAAGTTTTTTATACTATCGAAGAAGATGAAGATAAAATTTTATATTCTTACGATTTAGTTTTACCAGATGAAAAAGAAAATCATAATATTGTTATGTATAACTTTAGTAGTAGTGTAGATGATACTAATGTAACTTTTGATTATGATTGTGATAGAATATTTTTCTTTGCAAAAGTAGATAATTCTAACCAAAAGTTTAATTATTTACAAATGGCACTTTTAGAAGGAAATATCTATAAAAATGATGAGGGAAAATCTATAGCTAATTATATTGGTTTATTAGAACAAAGTGATATAAAACAAGAAGAAGAGGAATAATTACTTTATACCAAATAAATATATTTAACTTTTAAAAAGTCATAAGAAATTTTTCTTATGGCTTTTTTAGATATATTTTCACAAATATTTTATGTTTTTTGTTTTTTTAAAATTTTTTCTTAAATTGAATTGATAATAATTTTAATTTCAATAAATTACCTTGCAAAAATTAAAATAATAATGAAATTCGATAATTATCGATAATTTTTTAAAAAATATTTTAAAACAAGACAAAAAATTAACTAAATAAATTGTAACTATATATCAAATATATGCTAAAATTTTTTTAGCAAATATGGAGGAAATATAAATGGAAAAGACAAAAATATTAATTCTTGATGATAATGATTTACAAAGGTCAAAATTTGAAAACCTCTTTTCAAATCAAGAGGGGATAGAAATAGTTGGTAGTTCTAATGATGGATTTGAAGGTTTAAAACTTATTCTTGATTTAAAACCTGATTTGGTTATTATGGATATGGTTTTACAAAATTATGATGGTTTTGAGTTATTAGAAAAAATAAAAAATGGTTGTGGAGAAGACCATCCAAAAATTTTAGTTGTATCATCTCTTAAAGGCGAAGACTTTGCAAGTAAAGCTATAGAATTAGGAGCAAATTATTATATGGTAAAACCTATAATGGATGAAGTTCTTATAAAAAGAGTAAAAGCAACTATGAATTCTGAAGAACCAATTAAAAAAACTGTTACTCCTCAAAGAACACAAAATCGTGCTTTAGATGAAAAAATTACAAATGTGTTTTTAACAGTTGGTATTCCTGCTCATATTAAAGGTTATCAATTCTTAAGAGAAGCTGTTAAAATGGCTGTTAGCGAACCTGAAGTAATAAATTCAATAACTAAACAACTCTATCCATCAATAGCAGAAAAATATAGCACTACAGCAAGTAAAGTTGAAAGAGCAATTAGACATGCTATAGAAGTTGCATGGAATAGAGGTAGAATAGAAAATATTAATGCTTTATTTGGAATTAAAGTTTATAGTAGTAACGAAAAACCTACAAATGGTGAATTTATTGCTTTAGTTGCTGATAAAATGTTAATAGAAGGTGCTTAATTTTTTTACTTTTATTTACATATTATAAATGAATAATCATATCATAAATATTATTAAAGTATATTCCTAGTAATATGGAATATACTTTTATTTATTTGAAAAAAATAAAGGCAAAAAAATAGTTAAAATTTTTTTAAAAATCGCTTTAATTTACTTGTTATATATAAAAAAATATGATATATAATTCAAGAAATTATTATACGGAGATAAATATGAAAAACGAAACTTATATAAGATGCCCTAGATGTGAACTAAACTATATTTTAAAAAAAGATAAATTTTGTAATGTTTGTAAGCAAGAAATGAAAGCATTAGGTACTTTGGGTGCAGAAGATAATATGGATATGGAGTTGTGTCCTATATGTAAAGTTAATTATATAAATCCAGATGAGGGTATTTGCTTTTCTTGTGCTAAGGAAAGAGAAGGTGAAGATGGCGAAGTTAAGTTTAATAATGATAGCGACTGGAATGGATATGCTTCTAATGAAGATGAAGACATTAACTTTGAAGATGAAGAAACAGGTGATATGGCATCTATAACAGGTTTAGATGATGCTCCACTAGATGATGACGATGATATGGATTTAGGGCTTGCTGACGATGATGATGAACCTGTGGATGAGGATGAGACTTTTGATAGTGATTTTGATGACACCTTTGAAGATATGGATGAAGATGATAACGATGATGATTTTGATGATGACGATGATGAAGATGATGATATTAAGAAATAAATCGTAGTTAATATATATAAAAAAGTACATTTAGTTATATAAAAGATTTAAAGTTTGTTTATTAATTTTAAATCTTTTTTTTGTCCTTTTTTTAATTTAAAATATAAATTTACTAAAATATGGAAAATTATGATTAAATTAGTAAAATATGTAAATAATAAGAAAGAAAGGAAGTAGTATGCGAAAAAATCTTTTAAATTTAGATGATATAAAAAATAGAGTGTTAAGTATTAAAGGCAAAAATGTTGCAATCTCTATTAACAGAGGAAGAAAGAAAATAGATAACTATAATGGAATAGTAGAAAATATTTATCCTTCTGTATTTACAGTAAAAATTCTTAATGATGTTAAACTAAAAAATGTCACTTGTTCATATAGTGATGTTTTATGTGGTGATGTTAAACTAATAGAAGAAGCTATATCCGATTAAAGTTAATTACAAAAATATATAAATTAATAAATAAAGCAAAATAGAAAAATTTCTATTTTGTTTTTATTTTTTTATATAAAAATTTAAACAAAAGTTTAAAAATTTAATTTTAAAAAAAAATAAACAATTTTTAAAAAAAAGTCATAAATTATAAAGTTGCAATATATGAATATATCATTGAAACAAACACAACTCTTTTTTTTGTTGTGTTTAAAGGGGGTAAAATTTGGATAATTTAGAAAAAGAAAAACTTAATGTAGCAACTAAAACAAAAATTGGTTCAGTAACCTTAAAAAATACTGCAACCATAAATGATGTAGGTAATTTAAAAATTGCAAAAGTCCTAACAGCAAGTGCAAAAGTGGTAGTAGATAATATTACTCCTTTAAATGCTGAGGTAAAATTTGATGGTGTGGTAGAATATGATTTACTTGTTGTTTTAGAAAATAATGAGATAGTTCCACTAACTCAAAAATCAAATTTTTCACATAGTTTTGAAAATTCCACAATTACCCCAGATAGTTTAGTAATTATTTGTAGTAACTTATTAGAATGTAATAATGTATCTAATACTGGGGATATTACTTATTCTACACTTACTAATTTTGATATTTATATCGTTAAAACTAATAGCGATTTAACTTGTGCTGAAAAAAGAGAAGATATTTTTGTTAAAGAAAGCGAAATTACATACAATTCTCTTTTAGGTAAAGTTTGTTATGATGCAAATGTAAATTTTGAATTGCAAAAAGATAATAAAATCAGTAAGATTTTATATGCTACTAACACTGCTCATATAAAAAGTGTTATTCCTTCAACAGATTATTTTGTAGCCAGTGGAGATGTAATTTCATGTATAGTATTCCAAGATGAAGATGGACTAATTAAAAGTTGTACAAAGGAGACATCATTTGCTGAAGAAGTTGAATTTAAAGGAATAAATAAGGATTCAAATATACAAGCTAGAGTAATAACTAAAGAAGCAACCATTGTAGAAAATACTGATAAAAATGTTTTTACCTTTGATATCCCTATTAGAATAGTGGCACAGATTTTTACAAAAAATACCCTAAATTGTGTAGTTGATGCATATAGTTTGCAAAACGAAGTTAATTTAACTACAACTTCTTTTCAAGATAATGAGTTCTTTTCCACTCGTTCGGCAGAAGAAAATATACTTACTAACTTTACTTTAAATGATAGTATGCAACCTATAGATAAAATTTTGGCAATAACTCCAATAAATATATCTCTTGCAAATCAAATAGTTAAAGATGGCGAAATTTTACTAGAAGGATTAGCAACTATAAATATTATTTATTATTTTGAAGATGATGATAGTAATAATATTTTAAATTCCATAGATGTTGAAGTTCCATATTCATTATCATTAAGTGTACCAGAAATTAAAGAATCTGATGATGTTTCTTCTTTTATTACTTTAGGCGATATAAATATTAAAAATAAAAGAGGTAAAGAACTTGAAATTCTTGCAGAAGCAAAAATTAATTTTGACTATGTAAAGGAAAATGTTTCCGCAATAACAACAGAACTTACTTTGGGTGATGAAAAATTACCAAAAGATTTTGCAATGGAATTATATCTTGCAAAGGAAGGTCAAACCTTGTGGGATATTGCAAAAGAATTAAATATTTCAACTGCAGACCTTATAAAACAAAATGCTAATTTAACCTTACCTATAAAAGAAGGTGAGAAAATTGTAGCATACAATGGTAGGCAAGCCGAGTTTGACTAATATTAGTTTTATAATTTAATTTATTTTGTATTAATAAAAATAAATAATAATATTAAATATTTAAAAACTTAATTTATTCATTAAATAAAATACTATTAAAACTTATTGAATTTATTAAATATATGATATAAAATAGAACTGTATAAAAAATTAATTTATTAAATTTAATATTTTTAAATTAAAAAAAGATTAAAACCAATTTATATGGCAATAATTTTTCTATCTTAAAGGAGTTTAAGTTATGAAAAGATTTGTTGCCATATTTTTTTTGTGTATAAGTATTGTTATAGCCACAGTTGTAGGAATAAGTTTTAGTAAACCAAATTATCATGAAGAATATTTAAGAATACATATTAGAGCAAATAGCAACCTAGATATAGATCAAGACATAAAATATTTAATTAAAGATAAAATTGTTGAGTTTTTAACTCCTGTTATATCTTCTTGTAAAACTAAACAAGAATTTGAAAAAGCATTAAATGAAAATTTAATTAATATAGAATGTATATCTAACAATATTCTTGCACAAAATAATTTTAATTACAAGGCTAGTGCAAAGGTAAATAATGAATATTTTCCTACACGAACCTATGATAATTTAACATTAGAAAGTGGTTATTATGATGCTCTTATTGTAAATTTAGGCAGTGGAGAAGGTAATAATTGGTGGTGCGTTGTTTATCCGCCTCTATGCTTTTTAAATTCTAATGCAAATTATCTTTACCAAAGTAGAATTTTGGAAGTAATTAAAAAGTATTTTGGGGGATAAAATGAAAAAATTTTTTGTAATTTTAAGTGTTTGTTTATGTCTTATTGTAGGGGTGTCTTATCTTGTAACAAGTGTAGTATTAATGCCTGAAACAAATGTTACTTATACTGCAACCACTTCACAAAATAAGGTTATTCAACAAAGGCTTAAAAACTGGGGCTATTATACAGGAGCTGTAGATGGTATATTAGGTCCTAAAAGTGTAGCAGCAATAAAAAAATTTCAAAGGAATAATGGATTGGTAGCTGATGGTATTGTTGGCCCAAAAACAGCAGCAAAAATAGGCATTTCTTTAGGTAATACATCTTCTTCAAGTAATAAAACTCAAACATCAAGCGATTTATATTTGTTAGCTAAATGCGTTCATGCAGAGGCAAGAGGGGAAAGTTATACAGGACAAGTAGCTGTAGCAGCAGTTATTTTAAATAGAGTAAAAAGTCCTGATTTCCCAAATACTATAGCAGGAGTAATTTATCAACCTTGGGCTTTTACAGCTGTAAATGATGGACAAATTAATCTTGAACCTAATCAATCCGCTTATAATGCAGCAAGAGATGCTATGAATGGTTGGGATCCAACTTATGGTAGTTTGTATTATTATAATCCAGCAACAGCTACTAGTAGATGGATTTATTCTCGACAAAAAACAGTTACTATAGGAAAGCATGTTTTTGCTTTATAAGTAGAGGGGGAGAGAAAATATGAAAAAAGCATTTATTATAACAGTTTCATTGTTAAGTTGTGCCATAATAGTTTTAAGTGGATTTTTAATATCTACAGTAACAACATTAAATGATTCTAATTTAAGATTAGAAAATCTTTATCAAAGGTCTTTTTATGATTTAGTTAATAATGTTAACAATATGGAAGTAGAAGTTAGTAAACTTATGGTAACTAATGATAGTACTTCTCAACAAAAATCTTTATCAAAATTAAAACAACAATCTAGTGATGCAGAAAATGATTTAAGTTTATTGCCAATTAATATGAATGTTTTGGAAAAGACTACAAGATTTATGAATCAATTTAATGGTTATTGCACTACCTTAATATCTTATAAAGATGGAAAAATTGACACAAAAGATTTTGAAACAATAGGTCAAATACATTCAAGTATAGCAACTATTAAAGAAGAATTAAATGCTATTATGGAAAAAATAATGAATGGCTATAGAATTAGCGATAATCTTGACAATGGTGGCGAAAGTGCTGATTTCTCATTAAGTTTTTCTGGGCTATCAAATGATACTATAGAATATCCATCTCTTATCTATGATGGACCTTTTGCAGATAGTGTTGTGACAAAAGATATTAAAGGTTTACCAAAAACAGAGGTAACTAGAGAAGATGCTGAAAAGAAATTAACTAACATTTTTGGTGATGATATTGCAAATTTATCTTATTTAGGTAATACCGAAGGGGCATTTGAAACTTATGATTTTGGTTTGAATACTCATGATGGTAGAAATTACTTTGTACAAATTACAAAACGAGGTGGATTTTTACTAACAATCAATTCTAATTTATTGAATAGTGAAATGGCTACTGAAAATTTACAAGCAGATTTACAAAGTGAAATGAAAGATAATGACAATTCAACAAAAGAAGAAAGCGAAGTAGTAAAAGCTAAATCAATAAATAATGTTACTCCTAAAACTCAAAAGGCAGTAGAGGAAGCTTTAAACTTTGCTAATAAGTTAAAATTAGATAGTATGGAATGTGTTTGGAGTGCATCATCTCAAGAAATATGTTATGTAAATTTAGCACCTATAGTAGATGATATTATTATGTATCCAGATATAGTTAAAGTAAAAGTTGATTTAAATAATTACAAAGTTATAGGTTGGGAAGCATCTGCTTATGCTTATAATCATATTGAAAGGGAAGATTTAATTCCACAATTAACAGAAAATGAAGCAAAGAACCTTGTAAGTAGCAACTTAGAAGTTGATAATGTAAGATTATGTGTTATTCCACTAGATTATGTTGGCGAAACATTAGCTTATGAATTTGAAGGAAAATTTAATGATTATACCTATTATTTATATATTGATGCATATACTGGTTCGCAAGTAAGAGTATTAAGAATTGTTCAAACTCAATCAGGCGAATTGATATTGTAGTATTAATTAATATTTATTGTTTAAAATATAAAACAAAATATATTAATAATAATTATAATTCATAGAAGTTAAATTAAAATAATTTTTAATATTTTTTTAAAAAATAATTAAAAAACACCTTTTTCACTTTACATTTTATAAAAAGTAATTTATAATAATGTAGAAAAAAAAAGAAAAAGGTGTTTTTTTGTATGAGTATTGATGAATACTTCTTGCGTCAAGCAAGTATTTTTGAACTTAGAAATATAGCAAGAGAGATGGGAGTTTTGTCTCCAACTATTTATAAAAAAGAAGAATTAATATCTAAGGTATTAAGAATTCAAAATGGTGAAGAAAAACCGCAAATGCCTAAAAGCAGGCAGGGAAGACCTCCAAAAAGTGTTTTTGTTCCAACCCCAAATCCTACTTTGCCACCTACTGAGAAATATATTAGTTATAAAGATATAATTATGAAATCAGAGCCTTCACCAAAGAGATATTATCTAGAGAGGGCAAGAAATTATACGGAAGTTCTAGCAAATAATGATTTTAGTTATAACATGGAATCAAATTCATATTCTAATCAATCTAAAGAATTCAATATGGGGTATTTTAATATTGTTGATGATGAATTTGGATTTGTTTTCGACTTAGGTGGTGGTAGTGATGTTGATGAAGTTGTTTTTGTACCTCATAACCTAATTAATTCGTATGCGTTAAAATCGGGTGATGTAGTGGAATATAAATCAACATATATGCAAAACTCAAATGCAAAATTTGTTTATGAAATTTTAAGCGTTAATAATTTAAAGAAACCTCCTTTAGAAAGACCAAACTTTGCTAAGTTAGATGTAATGGATAATCCTAGTGATTTATCATTAGCCCCAGTAATTACTAATGATAAAGAAAAGAACTTATTTTCGGCAAAAAGAGGTTCTAGAAACATCATTTGCATTAAGGATATGAGTTTAGTAAGAAATATTGTAAAGAAATTTCAATCTTTAAAAGATGAATTTCATATAATAAATTTATTAATGGATATTTTGCCTGAAGATATTGCTAGTTTAGGAAGTAGTTTTCAAGTTGAAAATTTTTATACTACTGTAGGGGAAAGTAATCGTCAAAATATTCAAACTATAACTCTAGCCATAGAACGTGCTAAAAGACTTACAGAGAATGGGAAGAAAGTGATAATTATTGCTAGCGAAGCTAAAAAACTAATTAGACATAAGAATTTTTCCTTAGATTACAATGTTGATGATATAAAATATAAATCTCTAGATTTATGTTATCAGTTACTAACATTATCAAGAAGACTAACTAATGGTGGAGAAATAACATCATTTTTGTTCTTCAAAAAAGATAAAGAACCAACAAGTTTTGAAAGATATGTTTTAGAAGAATTTAATACTTTATCTTGCGATGTTTTTGACATGGATTAATTATCTTAAATTATCTAAAGAATAATGATTTATTAATTTTATGGGTACTTTACTTTGCACTATTTCTTTAATTAAAAAAAGAATAGGCAAGAAGCCTATTCTTTTAATTTATAATTTACTAATTAAGTGATTATAGAAATTATTTAATTTTCATTTTTGTTCTTAATTTAACAATAATTATAATCAATGCTATAACAGCTAAAACTGCAATAACAATAATAATTATAGCAAACGTGTTAAGTGGCTCATTTCTATTTACACGGAAACTAGAAAGAATATTTCCATTTTTAGTTTCAACTTGTACAAAATAGGAATTTGAACGAGTAATTTCTATTGTTCTAGCAGAAGCATCAACAAAGCTGTTTTCATCTATAGTAAATGTTGTATATTGATAGAAAGTTTTACTATCATTGTTATAAGTTAAAACTTTAATGTAACATTCACCAAGTTGTTCATATATTATGCTAGGATTAAAACTAATTAAAATGCTTCCTGTAGTAGCTCCGCCATATTCAACATTACATGAAATAGTTGGAATATAATCGTTAATGGTAAAGGTAAAAGTTAATATATCATTTTCATTTTTGCCATATTTGAGGGTAATAGAATAGTTTCCATTTCCACTAGAACTAGAAGCAGATGATATAAATAACGATAAAATTTTTCCATTCTTATCTCTAAAGTTGTCAGTAATGTCCTCACCATTTCTAGTTACATTAACAATTTCATAACCCATAACTTCAACAAATTCATAAGCTAGTCTTGCAGAATTACTATCTAGGATAGTAAAACTATAGGTTGTTGTTTTTAGCATACCAGAAGTTTTTTCGTAAGCACCACTAAATTCAATAACATATCTACCTGAACGTTTAAATTTATAAATATTATCTTCAATTTCATAACCATTATAGTAAACACCATTTCTAGTTACACTTACATTAGGTTTGTTATTTAAGTAATATTGGAGATATTGTTTATCAATTACAATATTAAGTTCATCATTAAATACACCATATTGAATAGGATTATAATCCTGTTCGTTATAATTAACGTGATATATAACGGAATCTATTAAATCTAAAGTGTAATATTCTATTTGTTGATAAGAACCAACTATATCAAACAATTGTACGTTACCAGCAATATCTTGGAATTTAATTTGATGTGAACCAGAACCAATTAAAGATGAAGTTAATAAATTATTGTCATAACTTGAAATTTTGTAATCAACTTCACTGAAATCTTTAGCTACACCATATTTATCAAAAACTCTTATTATATTTCCTTGATTATACCAAGCAGTTGATGCAGTTGATAGTTTATTCCAACTAAGAGTTACAGCACCTGATTTTATTTGTGGATAATATAATTGATAACCTGATTTGTTATTTTTAATAGAAATAGTAGATTGAATGTTATCATTTTCGTTAAGATATGATAAGTCTTGCGTTAGTAAAGTATTATTTTTAGGTGTTTTAGTTATTGCAAAAAATTCTATTCTTATAGGGCCTTTAAGATTATATACTAAATAGAAAGTTGTCCAGTAGTCTCTACCAACATTGTTAGGAGTAGGATTTTCGCCAGTCATATAAGAAGTTTGAATAATATCGTTCATAAATACAAATTCTACGATATTAAGTTCCATATTGCTATTATAAACAATTTTAGGGTCCTTGATGGAGTAGTAGTGAGGAATATCATTAAGAGAACAAATACCTACATTAGATATGTTAAAGATGTCATCTTTAAATCCTAATTGATTTTTTAATGAATTAAAATCACTAATTTGTCCCTCATTTTCCATTACCATTTTTAATGCAGAGTAAAGAGTATTTATTAAAATTTCCCCTGAACTTGTTTTAGCTGTTGTTAAATCTAATGTTTCAAGTTTTGATGGTTCAATCTCTTGTTTGTCAACCGTTACTGTATAAAGAGGGAAGTCTCCTAATAATATTACAAAATATATTTCTCTATAATTACCAAGTTTACTATTTATTATTTGTAGTTTGTAATATCCTTCTTCAGATATAGTTTGACCTTTATTTATTGAAACACTATTCTTATATTCGCCATTTTGATTTTTTGTAAATAATCTTGCAACTGAAACTTGATTATCAGCTGAATCATTCAATAAATCAAAGTCACAATTTTCAATATTTCCCCAATTGATTGTTACTATTGAACTTGTTACTTGTGAAGTGCTTTCTTCCAAAGTAGAAGTTATTTCTCCACCATAAGCATTAAGAAGAACAATATTAGGTAACTCATTAAATACTGTAAAATTATAAACCTTTTGAATGCTGTTATCGGTTATATCTCTATATACAATGTTGTAATAAGTAGAGCCTCCAACTTTTTCATTAGCGGCAATATCATCATAAATATAGTCGCTACTTAATGTAAATGTTTTACAGTTATGATTTGAAAGGGTAGGGGAATCTTTTTCATAAGATGTTCCTGAATAATTTATACCATTTACCCATACTGAGTAAATATTACCTTCATAAGTAACATTTATATCTCCACCACTATAATAAATATTTTCAGTTTCATCATAAACATAACTATCATGTTCAAAAGTGTATTCTTTATTAAAATCGTTAATATAATACTCACCAACATATATGATATAAGAATAACTATTTTCTTTATTGTAGTTGTCATTATAGGTTGCTTTATAAATGCCTTTAGAAAGATTAGTTATTTTTTCTGGAATTGAGGTTTTACCTTCATAGGAGCCTACAATATTCCAATTTGTACCTTGAAGAACATGTAAACTTAATTTTTCTAAGTATAATACCGATTTTGTAGTATAAGCAGGGAATACTAAATTATAGACAGTTGAGTTAGTAGAAGCATCAAATCGTTCTTCTATTGTAGGGGCTGGTAATTTTGCAGTGCTTTCGTTGGTAATAATATTTATATATCTTGTAATGGCAGGGAAGGATGAATTATATTTTGCTAAAGTTATGCTATATCTTGAATCAAATTCACACTTAAAGAAATTGTTTAATTTGTCAAGTCTTGTTTGTATTCTATCACTACTATCATAAGGATTAAAAAATATAGTTTCATCAAATACAGCATCTAAAGTTTCATTCTTAACAGTGACCTTTCCCCAACCTAAACTTGATGAGAGTTCAGTTATTTCAAACATAAGTCTTGCAGTAATATTACTATCACTTTCATTGTCTACTTTTGAATAACCTTGTTCATTATAGCCATCAATATTAAGAGTTAAGAAATTTTTATTATTTGCAAACTCTGTAAAATAAACAGTATATGCTCTATAATTTCCTGCAAAGTCTCTTTCAATAACTTCATAGAAGCCAGTAGGATTTGCGTTTTTGGTTGCATTTGCAATTAAGGTGTAAAGAGGAGTTTTAGTATCATAATTAACCTTATGCCATTTGTAGTTAGATATGTTTATTTCATCATTTTCTAAACCAACTTCTGCAAATCTTGGATATTCAATTCCAAACCCATAATTGTTTTCATCAGAACTGAATCTTGTGTAATAAGCCTTACTAGTAGGGTATACTGTATCAACCATGTCTGGAGTAATACTAATATAACCACTATCATACTTATCATAACTTCTTACAAAGAAATAAGACATTGTATCTTCTTCATTATAATTTAAGGTATAATTATTATTTACTCCAAAAGTATAAGTAAAGGCAGAAGGTGATTTTTCAATATTAAATGGATTAAAGTTTTCTTCTTTAAAATTATTAATATTATCATTTGTATAATAATTGTTTAAAAATTCTTCACTACTTAAACTTAATAGTGCATCAATATTTGTATTAGGCTTTGTTCTATCAATTGTAAGAGTATATAAACTTTCAGCATAACTATTACCATTTTCATCTAAATAGGATTGATTTTTAGATGATTTAGATACATAAGAGAATGTAATGTTATAGCGATATTCTTCTGTGATATCAAGAGAAAGTTCATAAGCAAATCTATAATATTCCGTATTATCATAAATTACAGGTTCGCTAACCCCTTCAAAGAAACTTACTTTTAAATGTATTATATAATTAGAATTAGGTATATTTGTAAGTGAGAGGAAATTAGAACCTTTTGCAGTGCTGAGTAAATCATAGTTTTTAAGGTCTATCTCTATTCTTTGTCTTGATGTTCCGTTTAGAACTTCTATGTTTATTTGATTAACTTTTGCACTATAAGGAGTAACTGCATCATTCCAATTTATTGTAACACTATTATCATGTAAGTTGTTTTCATTTGACTTTTTGATATTTGTAGCAAAATTATTTGAGTTGTCATTGTTATATAAAAGATTTGTTTCAAATGTATTTTTTTGAGTGTTATATGTTTCAGTATACATATTTGCATAAGGTGATGAATGAGAAATTTCAAAACTATAACTATAAGTAGTAGGGAATAAGTTATTCGAGTTTGCACTAGTAGAAGTAATGTCTATATAACCAGTTCTATCATTAATTTCTATTGTATATTGTCCTGATGCTCTAAATATTAGATATCCTTTTGTATTAGAACTTGAAATAAGCTTTGAGCAAGTACATAAACCTGTTGTGTTGTCATAACCATCAATTTTATAACTTAGTCTTTCAGTATATTTAGTTGCTTGATAATAAATAGTTATATCTAACTTAGCAAAATTAAGTTTGCTATATAAACTATCATTAATGGTATTATAATAAACAAAATATTTACTTAAAGGAATATTTATTTGAATAGGAACTTTATTTGTATCAAGTGATAAAGTTGCAGTAGAAGTTAAGAAAAATTCTTTAAAATTCCATTCATCATCATATTTAGAACTAAGAGTTATTGAAATTTTATCACCAACTTCTCTTATTCCTTCTTGTTTGTCGTTACGAACCATATAAGTTGATGTTATAATTCCATTGTGGTCAACATAAACAATATATTTTCTAGTAATAGTATCTAGTTCAAATAGATCAATAAATGCTCCTTCTTCATTCTGGTAGTATTTACCACCAGTTCCATCAGGAGTAGGGACATATATATCATTAACAGCATCGTAATTGTGGGTTCCACCTACATAAGTTCTAGTAACAATATATTTGCCTGCACGAGTTAAACCAGAAGTATCAATATTAATAGGGTCTATCATATATATATTTCTATTACTATCAAGTAGTTGGCTACTTAACATATCTACACTCGAAGCTGTTGGGGAACTAGCAAAAGGATAACTATTTTTTGAAGAGTTTTTACTGCTTTCATCTAAAACAAATTCGTAAAAATCATATGATAATTTAGCAAGTTTATAATAATTAGCTGTTTCATCAGTTATTTTTTTGTACTCAAATTTCATATTTTTTAAATTTGTAGCACCATTTTTTCTAATTATATGTTCTGTATTTTCACCTTGATTATTGCCATATCCATAAAATGTTCCTTGTACTACATCAAAGTTCATACAAATATATTTACCAGTTACAGCACCGTTAAGATTGGTTACTCTAAACATATATTCGGCTTCACCAACAAAATCATAATTTGATTCATCATGCAAGGTAAATATTTCTGCTTGATAAATTTCAGTTATATTACCAACTTTTATTTCTCCTATTACTTCTTCAGTTTCAAGGTCAACAGTAGTAGGAGTTTTTTCGTATTCAACTATATTATTACGAAGTGTTAAATAATTGCCAGCTTTTGAAGTTCCAATAATAGAATTAAAAGTAGTTGTTTTTATGTAATCAGTAAGCTTTAATAAAACTTGATTATTAAAGTCAATATTAATTTTTGGTTTTTCAGCAATTAATTCCCCTAATTTTAAATCATATGCTCTAGTAAAACTAATGTCTTCAATAGAAAGATTTACATTTTGTGATAAGTCAGGCAAGAGTATTGCTTTATGAGTTCCAAAATAAATAGTTGTATCATGATTTACATAATTTGCTGGGTTATCTACAGGGTCAAAGGTATCTACCCAAACATCATTATTATCAACTTTGTCCCAGTAACCTTGTAGAGTAGAGGAACTTGAACTATCTATTAAAATAATTCTTGTAAAATAATTTCCAGCATCATCAAAAACATAAAAGAAATATAAACCATCTTTATTAAAATATTGATTATATTCTAATCTTGCATCATCTTTAACAGGTACATTTATACTATTACGATAAGTATCAATAGCACTTGATAGATTTTTTGTTTTAAGTCCATTTGTAAGCCAAAATTCACCATTTTTGATGTCAAATAATGAAGTTTCATTATTTAAGGTATCATCAGTAATTTCCATGTAATAAACAAAGTTATAAGAACTAGCACCACTGCGTTTTTCTTTCCAACCTAAAGTAAAACCTGTATTTGTTACATATAAGTCATAATTTAAATAATTGCTAGAATTACTTAAATATTTATCTTGCAAAACCGTAGCACTCTTAATATAGTTATCATCTTGAAATTTAACTTGATTAAGAGAAACATTTGTAAAACTTTCTTTATCAATTATAAATGAATAGGTTTTTGGTACATTAGAGACAACACTTCTTATAACAATTTTATAATAGCCACTATCTCTAAAAGTATAATTATTATTTTGGTCTGTTACATAATAACCATATTCTTTATTATCAGAAATGATGTATGTATAAATATTGTTATTGCTTAATTTTAAATTTAATTTACCAGATGCTGTTATGTTTTCTCTTTTAAAATCATTTGAGTAATAATAAGTTACATTAACAGGAGCAAAGAAAGTGTTTGGTTTTTGTTCTAAGTTTACTCTTACATCCTTATTTGTGTAAGTATCAAAATCATAAGAGGTATTAGAAGATCCATCAAATCCCTGAATATATAAATTTTGAACAGTATTATTAATTTCAAAAACTACAAACTGATATCCTGCTACATCAACAGGTTCAAGGTAGGTACCATCATCTGCTGTTAGTGGGAGAGAAACCTTATATTCAAGTTTCATAACCCAAATACCATCACCAGAAATAGAAGCACCTTGAGTATAAGTTTTTTTATCTTGAAAAGCTTTATTAATAATGCTATCAATATAAGCCTTATTTTCTTTTTCTATGCTATCAAATGTTGCATCACTATCAAAAATGAAATATTTTAATACATCATCTTCAGTTGTAGAAAGATAATCAAGACAGCGATAGTCTGCACTATAATTACCACTTCCACCTGTTAAATTACCAAAACTATGAAAGCGAAGGGGAGCCTGGTCGGTTATAGCTATATAAGAAGGAATATTAACTAAGAAGCCAGTATCTAAACCCATACTTTTAGTTTTATCTGTCATACTATTATATGAAACAAAATTAGTGTGAGTATTTTCATTTATAAGGGTAACATCTTGATGATATGTGTTTGAATTTGGATTTTGGTCATAATATTTTAATTCATAACCAAAAATTACAAGTTTTTGACCTGAAATTTTGCTTGGAATGTCAGTAAATAAACTTTTATCTATAACACTATAGCCAACATCAGTTTGCCCTAAAAAGTCTAAATCAAAATGATATGTTCCTTGCATTGTGGTAGCACTATTAAATGTTGATTTATTTCTTACTAAAAAGTTCTCAAAATCTTTTAAGTCAAATTTAGCAATGTAATAGTGAATACCGTATTGGTCTTCTTTATAATAAGTCTTAATTGTATATGCAATATCGGTAGAATTTTTAAGTAATATATTAATTTGGCCTGTAGCAAGTGTGCCATTTAAAATTTGTTGTTTTGTAGTTTCAAGATTACCTCCGCTTGTACTATTTAATATAGTATCTAAAGTATTAGGAGTGTAGTTGTAACTAAATGATTTATCGTTATAAACCATTGAATAATTTGAAAAACCTGCAGTGTAAACAAAATTAATTCCAAATTTTGTAGCATCAAATTCTACTTTTGGAGTGTCTAAATAATTATAGTTATAAATCTCGTAGTTTAAATCTACTCCTTGATTATTTCTTACCGTGTCGGTGTTTGAAAAATTAAAAGGATTGTCATCTTTTACATAATCATCATAATCTAAAACATAAAAGGACATTTCAAAAACACATTTGTTTGATGTGTAACTAGTAACTTCACGATAACTATATTCAATATGAAAATTATATAAACCTGTACGTCTTGAGACATCATTTTCTTCACCATTTCCACCTAAATAGGAAGTATTGCTGTCGGTTGTGTTTCTAACTTCAGGACATTGAGCATTTAAATTATTAGAACCATCATCATTAATCAAACTTTGAAGATTAACAGCAAATAGGTAAGATGCTTCTTTAGTTGTAGAATTTGTAGAAGTATCAATTTCTGCAATTATAGGCTCGCCATTTACTGTAGCTGTAACAGATAGGAATCCTGATTCATTAGGAATAGTATTACCATTATTATTTATTATACCTTTAGCAGTTGAATCGTTAAACTTAAAGAAAATTGTTGTGTTATAAAGTTCATCTTTTCCACTATCTTCTTTTGAAGATAAAAGGAAAGAAGGTCTTGAACTTTCATCCATTATGTAATAATAAATATCTTTTTCCTTGTCTGCAGGCTCAGTTGCTGTAAAAGAAGGGTAGTAGTCGGTAATAAATCTTGAATTACCATCGGCTCTACTTAAAAATAGTGAGAATGGTATTTTACCACCATAATCTTCACCAGTATCCATATAATCATTTGCGACATCTTGTCCTTTTTCTATAGTATCGCCTTTAACGCATGAAGCAGCAGAAAGAACCCTATCTATTTGTATAGGGGTAGAAAATACAAAAATTGCACAAACGCAAAGCATTGCAAGTAATATATTTAAAAATATACTTTTAGTCTTAAAGTTTCTCATTTTTACACCTTTTCTTTTTTAGTTTTGTGAGATTTTTTTTAAAACTACATAAGCAAGCCTTAATACAAAATATTATTAGCAAAAGCCCCATAAAAACATAAAAAATAATAAATACATAAGTGTGTGTATGTATATATTATCTCCCTTTTTAGCCTTATTATTTTGTATTTATATAATATATTATATATATTAACATAATACCCCATAAACACAAAACAAATTAAAGCATATTTTACCCTATTTTTACATAAATTTTATGCCAATTAATTTTTAATGTATGAGAAAAAATAATTTATTATTATAAAAATTAGGCAACAGAAAAATAAAGAAAATTTATGTTTCCACTTCTTATATTTTCTTTATTTTCTATTTATTTATGTTTAATAAATGATTATTTTTTTTAAAAAATTGAATAAAAAAAGACTTTGTAATTAAAGTCTTTTTTGTATTTGTATTTAAATAATTTATTAAAATGTATCCATATTAATACCGTTTTGCGTGCCACCAGTTGAATTTGGTGCTTGTTTAAATATAATGCTATTTCTTCTTGCAATACTGTAGGATACACTTCTTTCATCTAAAGCACGAGAAGGAACATAGTCGCTAGAGGCTTTAGTATGGTCGAACATAGGTGTAGCCCATGCCATTGTTGAATTTATTCTTATAGGAAATTCATTAAGAATTTTTATAATAATTTCTCCAGTACCATCTTTGTTACCTAAGTGACCTAATTCATCAGGGTATATAAGAGGTCTAGAAGTAGTTGATAAGCTTGTTGTTTTGCTAGGATTTTCTTTGCCTTTATCATCTTTTTGCTTGCTTTCACTAGTTGAAGTTGTTTCAAGAGTAATGTCACCACATAATTTACTAAATTCTTCACAAGTTTTAGCATCATCTGTTCCAATGAATATTTTAATAGGACAGTTGCCTTTTAAAGTTGCAGCAACATCATCTCCATATTTGGCATTTAGCTGACTGAATGACTGAATAACAAGAGAGAAGAAGATATTTCTACTACGAGAAACAGTAATCATAGTGTCTATTTTTTCAATCTTAGGTAAGTTAGCAAACTCATCTAGTAAGAAATAAACAGCTCTTGGTAATTTACTATTAGGATATCCGTTAGCAAGGTCGACTAATTTTTTATATAGTTGGGAAATCATCATAGTCGCAATACCATGTCTAGATTCTTTTTCATCTGGGATAATAATGAATAGGGCAGTAGGTTTATCTGCAAAACTGTCAAAATTCATTTCATTGCTACTTGTAGCAAAACACATACCACTATCATTAAATAAGCCTAATCTAGCAGATACAATACCCATGTAAGATTTTGTAGTGCTAGGAGCATTGTTAATTGCTGTTGTAACAAGTTGTAGAACTTTGCTGAAACTATCTCTACCTAAAAAGTATTGTCTTAATGTTTTATAAGGATTATCTGGGTCAGGGTCTTTAAAGTTAGCAATTCTAGCAAGGTTATAAAAGTTATATCTATCACGTGTCATGCCTAACTCTTCATTTAAACTATCTTCAAGCATAGCCATCATGGTACCATAAACAAATTCTTGAGCACCTCTATCCCAACTTGAATCGTTTTTATTTTCTATAGGACAAAGAATGCCAGCGATTTCTCTTAACTCATTTTCAGCAAGGTCAATAAGTTCTGCTTTTTTAGAACTTAAATCAGCATCTAATGAACTTTTGTTAGGGTAGGCAACTCCATCAAATTCATACCACTGATTTTCATATTCTCTTGCGATAATTTTTAAATCAAGGTCTGCTGGGTTGACTCCTACATGAGTTTCTACTTTATCATATAAATGAAAAGCCTTATGGTACATCATAAATGCATTATCAAGAGGGTTCCATCTAGTAGAAGCATAAGGTTGACGCAAATTAAAAACTTTTACATCATAACCTTCAGTTTTTAATTTATGATAATGCTTTTCGTAAATTTCACCTTTAGGGTCGGCAATAACAAAACTTGGTTTTGTTTTTGTAGAAGATAATATTTGAATACTAGGTTCAATATATTTTTGGGTTTTACCAGTACCAGTAGTACCAATAATCATTGCATGAATAGGACTATACATATTAATATCAAGGTTGCCATTTTTTAATTCACTTCTAAGAAGTATTCCATCTTTAGAATCTCTTAAAGAGTGCCAGGTGCAATACATAAATTTTTTTTCATTTTTTAATTCTTTTTGGGTAACCCATCTTGAATCAAAGAATTGAGAAACTTCTTTACCTTGTTTGTCTTTTGCTCCCAATTTGCCTTTTTTGCCTTTTCCGCCACTTCCGCCTTCGCCATCAACTAACTTGTTCATAATATAAATCAAATAACATCCACCACAAACAACTGCAGGCATAGGAGTCCAAAAACTTTGAATTGTACCTGTTTGGAAATAACTAATAATTATTCCAGCAATAAATCCACCAATAATTACTACCAACAAAATAAGTAATCTACCTATTAATTTAGACAATTTTTCTTACCTCATTTAATTTTTAGATTTAACATTTATAATATTATGATTATTTACAATAAATTTAATTATTTTTATTAAATAAATTAAAATATAACTAAAATTATGTTTTAAATTAATAAATAAAGTTAATACTTTTGTAGTATAAAACGATAACAAAAATAAAACAAATAAATTTTAAAAAATTATTAAAAAAATATCAAAATTTGTTTGTTTTTTATGTTTTTTTGTGATATAGTCTTTGTGAATCAAAATTTTTCGGAGGTATCCTATGAATTTATTAGGTGGCGTTTTTGATGGTGCTATTTCTAGTCTAGATGGCGATTATGCATGGTTAAAGCCTATTGCAGAATTTTTAAATGGCTTATTAGTTCCTTTAACAATTCTTATAGCAGTTGCTGGAGCAATATGGGTTGTTGTTTTAGGTGTTGGTCTTGCAAGAGCAGAAACTGCTGATAAAGCTCAAGAAGCAAAAAAGAGACTTATAAATGTAGCAGTAGCAATGGTTGCAGTTATTATCTTTATTTGGTTGTTGACATGGTTTGCTTCAAATGTTGGTACAATTTTTACTCAAAGTCCAATTTAATCTAATAATTATTCAATTAAAAAATAAAAATAGCCTAGCCAAAATTTGGTTAGGCTTTTTGCCTTTTTTAAAAAAACAAAAAAAATGAAACAAAATTGAAATTAAAATATTTATCAAGTTTATTTGAATATTTTGAATTAGAAATAAAATTAAATTAATAAATTAAAAAATTTGTTAAATTATTTGTTTAAATGAGTTTTTAGTGTTAAACTATTTATAATAAATAGATTTGTGTCTTTTAAGGAGTTATTTTATGAATTTGTTTAACTTACTAGGGGATTATTTTCAAGTTCCTAGTGGAGATTATAAGTTTTTAGCTGAAATAGTTACTTTTTTGAATCAAGCAGTATTGCCTATAACCATAGTGTTAACAGTTGCTGCAAGTGTATTAAGTGTAGTTATAGGTTTTTGTATAATGAAAGCAGAATCTAGTGATAAAGCAAAAGAGATGAAAAAACGCCTTTGGGGATTAATAATTACTGTTATTTGTGTTGTTGGTGGAGTGTGGTTATTAGGTATATTATTGTCTGGTGATACTATGACAAGTATAATAGATAGGTTTAGGGGAATACAGTTACCACAATAATGTTTATGTGAGATTTGTATTTAATTTGTTTATTTGCAAAAACTATAATAAAAGTAAATTAAAAAAGATTATATAAATTTTTTACATATGTAAGTTTTATGAATATCAAATTAATTTAGAAGATTAAAAATTTTTTTAAATAGTTTAATAAAAAGTTAATCTTGCTGATTGAATTTTTATAAAAAAAGAGGACTTTGATGAAAAATCTTTTTAAGTCAAAAAAAATACATACTTTTTTGCTTACAATGATTATGATAGTATCATTGTTCTTTTTTTCTGCTTGTGGTGAAGAAGATGAAAAAATTTTATTTAAAATAGTTTATCGTCCTTATGCATCTAGTTTTTGTCCTGGTGAAACTTTTAAAACCTATAAAACAGTTATAAAAGAAAATATAATGAATGTATCTGAAAATATTCTAACAAGAACTGTTGGAGCATTTGGTATTGGGGAATTAGAATTTGAACAAGCCGATGGAAGTATTATAACTCTTAAACCAGAGTTAGATGATAATTATTATACTAATTTATTGGGAGTAAGTGATACAAGCAGAAATTATGAAGAAGTTGTTTCTACTATAACAAGAACTACTAACATTATTTACCTATCAGGAAGTGGTTCTAATAATATTTTAGTCCTTTCAAATTATCAGGTTACTAGTTCAATGATTTCTAATTTTGTTTCTTACAATGAAGAAGATAAAGAATTTATTGCACAAACAGGTTTAACTGAATTATCTAATAATCGTTCATATTCATATGGAGAAAGTTTAAATATAAATTCTATATATATGTATAATAGTGGTGATGATTTTTCTTTTGTATTTGTTGGAGATTATGCATATAGTTCATCTAATAGTTTCAATGTCTTATCTAATGCTAGAATATATGTTACAAAAATATTATCAACAAATTATAATAATATTCAACAAACAGTAAGTAGAGTTGATATGTATGATGGAGTAGATGTTAGTGTAACTGCAGCAAAATGGAAATTTTCTCTAGAAGATAATGAACTTGTAGGCATTCAAAATGCAGAAGAATATTTAAATGCTTATAAAGAAAAATATAATTATCATTTTGCAGTAGAACTTGCAAATGCTATCCTTACTCGCAGTGAAAGTAAATTGAGTGAAGATTTACAAAATTTATATGAAAAAGCAACAAGAAGTAATTCTTCTAATACAGAAAGAGAAAATTTTATAGATAGTGCATGTAATTATATCGACCATTTAGGATTAATAGAAGAAGAAATAGAAAGTTTATCTAAATTCTTTTTAAACACAGCTATAGGCACTACCATTAGTGATAGAAATGAACTATTAGCAGAAAGTTGTAAAAAATTATTGACTGAAACATTAAATGATGTGGGAACAACCCCTTTACTTGAAGTTTTATCTTATAAGGGTAGTGAATTAAATGACATAAAAATTGATGGTTATATTCAATCTATTATTATGTTAAGAGAAGATGATAGTTATGATTTTTCATTAATGTATGCTTTTTTTGAAACTAATGAAAATCAAGAAATTATACCTTATGATATAACAGTCAGACATCAGGAAAAAGGTGATGTTGTTGAATATCCCATTGCTGTAGATGAAAATGATTTAAAAGATGGATGCCTATTTGTTGATATGTCAGAAGTTTTAAATAATAATAAAGAAAGTATAAGAATTTCTAAATGTAGCGATCCTATTAAAGCAGGGCTATTGTCTAAAGTAACAAGTATTGTTGAAAAAGCAGAAGAATACAAAAATAAATTTATTTATTCAACTAGTACCAAAAATACTGATGGTATGAGTTGGTGCTTTAATGATGAAGATAGTAATTTTATTGAAATTACTTTTGGCTATAATTCTTTATGTACAAATCAACAAATGAATTTAAGTTTACTAATGTTTTAATACTAAAAATTTATTATGTAAGTGATAATAAAAATTGTAAATATCTATAAATTCGTTGAAGACTTTTTACAAATTTCTTCAAAATGTTTGGTAAAAATTAATTATATTGTTATAATCGTAACATAATACTTATATACAACTTTTTTCTTATAAATTTTATTAAAAGGGGGTTATATTAACATAATGAATACTTTGATACATATGTTAGGTGTAAACCCTCTTGATTTTATAAGTAATATATTTTTTACGCTATTTCAGTACTTAATTCAAGCATTAAGAATGTTTTTCGTATTTATTTATTGGGTTTTTAGTGGTATTATTACAATAATAGACTTTGCTGAAATTGTATTTAAAAGTATATCAGGAATTGAATCCTTAAAATTTAATGGAGTGGAGATAGGCGGAGTTGATTCTACTACTGGCGATACTAGAAGTAGTGATTTAGTTTATGCTTTTATAACAAACGAAGCTGTTCAAAATGTTTTTTGGTCAATTATTGCTTTGTCACTTGTTTTATTATTAGTTTTTTCCATTATCGCTATGATTAAATCAGAGTTTACTCTTGATTTAAAAGCCAATGCTAAAGGGCCAATAATAAGTAGAGCTTTAAAATCGTTAGTTAATTTAATTGCTATACCTACAATATCAATCTTAGCGATTTTTGGTACTAATTTTTTAACTAAAACCATTTATAATTTATTTGATATTTCAGGGCAATCTCTATCCGTAAAATGTTTTAGGGTAGGAGCATATACCGCAAACCGAGCTCGGACAGATCCTGATTTTGTAAAATATATATCAAGTGGCGAATGGGCAGAAAGCGGAAATCCTTTTGCTGGTATGAGTGCCGAAACTATGGCCGAAACTATAGATGAATATTTTTTAGAAGACCATGAAAGTAGTATAGTTTTTACAGATATTCCAGTTTTTGATAAAGGTTTACAAGATTATCCAGATTGGTTTACTCTTATACAAGGTTATCCAAAGGCTAATTCAACATTTTCTAGATATGACCTTAAAATGGTTAATTATTTTTATGATTTAGCAGAATTTCAGTTCTTTTTAGCTATAGGGTCAGCGATTGGTATTGCGTGGATAATGCTGACAGTTTGTTTAGTTCTTATAAAGAGAGTATTTGAACTTACTATTTTGTTCCTGTTAGCTCCTCCTATGATAGCAATTGCTCCATTGGATGGTGGACAAGCAGAGAAAAAATGGCGACAGGAATTCATGAAACGATTACTTTCAATACTAGCCACTATTTTTGCTTATAATATGTATTTCTTATTAGTGCCTTTATTCGAAAGTATAACTATTTTTGATATAACCAATAAAGCTTTGTCTGAAACACTACATATAACTAATCATATACTTTTTGTTTTTGATATTTTCTTTCAAATTATATGTGTTTTTGTTGGTCTATCTATTGTTAAATCTGCCTCTGCACTTCTATCAAATTTATTGGGAATAGAAGATCTTGTAAAGAGTGGTGGAGAAGCAGCAAAAAAAGGTTTAGAAACATCTCAAAAAGTAGCTAAATTTGCAACTGGTGCTTATGTTACTGCAGTAAGTGGGACTGCAATGGCCGCTAAGTTGTTTACTTCTCCTGCTGCATCTCTTATTAATACCGCTAGAACACAAGCAAGTAGAAATGAGGCGAAAGATCAGTTAGCTGGAGCAGAAGCTGCTCAAGAAAGTGCTCAAGCAGATTTTGATGCCGTTGAAAACGACTATCAAGCAGCTAAGGCAAGAAAAGATAGAATAGATGAATTAAGCAAAAAAGGGTCTCTATCTAATGAAGAAAGTGCAGAATTATCAAACCTTAAACAGCAGCATTCAGATTCTGCTTTTGCTGCCTTAGAAAGTAGAAGAAATGATGCTAAAAGTGCTTTAGATAATGCTATAAGAACAGCCGATTTTAGAAGAGAAGGAATATCTGCCAAAAGACAAGCAAAACTTGAAGCTAAAGCTCAAAAGAAAATTGATAGAGCAAGAGCATTTAAAAGAGCAGAAAATGCTGTTGAAAATTTTAAAAAAGTAGCCCTTGGAGAAGGAGATACTATTGATAAAGAAAAAGATGCAGCAGCTGTAGAAGCGGCGGGCAAAGGTGCGTACGATAAAGCTCTTACAAAAAGCGAAACTTCTTTTATTTCAGCATCTCGTGGGCGAAACATATTTAGAAATATGCAAGCTGCAGTTAGGTCAGAAATGGGGGAAGATTCAAAAACAGACTCTGTTGGAGCAAAAGTTGCAGGAGCAATAGATTCTGCTGCAAATGTAAAGATACCTTTTATTGGTGTTAAATTATCAGATATACCTGGTATTAAAAAACTTTCAGAGTTTTCGGGATCTTTCAAAGAAATGATGGCTGTGGATAATAAATTCAAATGGCGTAGATTAAATGATGGTATATCATCTATTTTTGGTGAAGTTGGTGGCGAACTTCATAAGTATTGGTTTAATGCCAATCAAAGAGCTAAACTCTTTGAAAACGTTCCTGAAAGTAAAAAAAGACAAGCAAACATTGATAATAGTATGACAATGGGTGCTAGAGATAAATATCAGGAAGATGATACTAAGAAAAAAGAACGTGAAAGCGAAGAAAAACTTTTAAGAAGATATATAGCTTCAAAAGATGATACAGCATTTGGTAGAGAATATCTAAAGACACTTAATAAACTTGATCAAGGGGGTTTAAACAAAGCTGAAGTAGCAAAACTTGAAGCAAAAATAGCTAAAATGGAACTAGAAGGTGGTGCATTAAGTTATAAGAATAGAGGGGCAAAAATGTATGATGAAATGGGGCCTGGTTCTAGCACTTTAAATGAAATAAATAAATTTAAAGAAGAAATGCAAAGAGATGCAGCTAAAAGTTCTTATGCAAAAGAAAAAGCAGACAAGCGAAGAATAGAACAAGCCGCTATTGATAATGGAGAAAATCCTGAAATTAAAGTTGCAGAGCAATCTGCAGAACAACTTGCAAAAGCAATTGCAAATGCATTGCATGCAGGTAAGGGCCTTAAAATGGCTAATGACCAAAAAATTAAAGTTGAGTCGGAAGCTCTTATAACAGGTATTACTTCTATTCAAGAGGCAATAGTTGGACTATCTGAAGCCTTAAAGCAACTAAACGGAAACAATAATGGAAATGGTGGTCAGAATAAAACATAAAATATAAGCAATTTAACTTAAAAAAAGAATGATAATTTTCATTCTTTTTTTAAGTTTTTAAAATAAAGTATAAATTTATAAGATGCATATTATCTATTAAAAAAATTAATTTATAATTTATAAAAATAAAGTTAAAAAGATTATAAAATCCTTTTATTAATTTGCGATTTTTTCTTGTTTATTGTAAAATACTAATATATATTAAACAAATTTTGTTGAAATTTAATACTTATTTTATTTTTACATATTTTTAACAAAAAACTAGATTTGCATAAAAATTAAAAGAGATTTAAAGGGAGCATAATCAAATGAGAATTATTCCTAGAAAGACAAAAGTCAAAATGGAATTTTTTAAAGGTGTTACTCTTTCAGATATAGGGGTAGCTGCTATAGGTGTAATAGGATTTATTCTTTTTGCCTTATCAACTTTACCTTATAATTGGTATCTAGCCTTAGCATTTTTTTCTCTAGATGCTATGCTTTTTATACCTGTTGATAGCGAACTTAGACTATATGCATGTTTAGGATTATTAATAAGGTTTATTGCATTTAAAAAGAAATATAATAAAAATGATATTGATAAGAAAACCGCAAAATTAAAAATGAGAGAAATTATTCCATATGAAGGAATAATTAAAGAAAAGTTTTTAGATTATACTACTTATTTTGGTATGGTTATAGAAATAAAACCAATTGAATTTGGTTTATTAGGAGAACATAAGCAAGAACTTGCAGTAAGGGCTTTTGCCAATGCTATAAGAAGATTAACGAATGACCAGTCAGCAAGTATTATTAAAACTAACAAAGCTATTATTTTTGATGATTATGTTACAGCAGAAGATAAAAAATATGATAGTCTTATGGAACTTCAATATGAAGGTGAAATGAGCGATGAAGAAGTTATGGCTCGTTCTGATGTTTTTGAAGCTAGAGTTAGTCAAATTGAACACATGAATAGGCAAGATAAAATATATAGAGATTATTTTTATATTGTTGTTTATGATAAAGATAAAGAAACCCTAGAATCAACAGTTGATGGTATTGTAAATACCTTAGGTAATAGTGTTGTGCCTCTTGTTTCACATAAAGTAACAGGTAAGAACTTGGCTGCTTTTTTAAGATCTAGTTATGGTAAAGGTTTTGATGAAAGAGACTTAGAAAGTACTCCAGTAGACCAATTTACAAATTGGTCTATGCCTGAAAGCATTTCTTTTAAACCTACAAAGACTGTTATAGATAAACAAGCATATCGTAGTTTTGTTATTACAGATTATCCGTTAGAAGTTCCAAATGCTTGGGGTGCACATTTCTTCATGATAGGTGGAACAAATGTTATTATGAACATAAAACCAGTTAAAAAAGAATTGGCTGAAAGAAGAATTGACCGTTCTATTGTTGAAATGGAAGCAAAAGCCGCAAACACATTTAAGAGCAGTAAAAAAATTGAAAGTCAAACCCAACTTAATACAATGAAAGAACTTTTAAAAATGTTAAAAAGTAATAATGAAGAATTGTATGAAGTTAATACTCACTTATTTTGTGAAGAAGGTTCTAAAAAAGAAGTTCGTGCTATATTAAGACAAAATGGTTATAAATATTCAGAAATGTTTGGTAGACAAGTTGATGCTTTTGTTAGTAGAAATATATCAGCTCTTGATACTATTAGACAAACAGTTAGAGATATACCAACCACAACCTTAGCTTCAGTTTTCCCTTTTATTTCAGGTGCGTTGCAAGATGAAAAGGGTTTTTATATAGGTTATAATGAATATCCTGTATTTGTAGATTTCTTTAAAAGAGATAGAGAAAGAGCAAATAGTAATGTTATGATTATTGGTAAATCTGGTGGTGGTAAGTCTTATGCGACTAAAACACTTCTTACAAACCTTGCTTGTGATAATACAAAAGTTTTTGTTCTTGACCCAGAAGATGAATACACTCCTTTATCTTATAATATGAAAGGTAAAGTTATGGATGTAGGTTCTTCACAAAGTGGAAGATTTAATCCTTTCCATATATTTACGACCTTACAGTCGGATGAGGGAGGAGAGGATGATTCTTATTCAGTTCACCTTCAATTCTTAGAAGAATTTTTATCAACAATTCTTCCAGGTATGCCTTCTGAAGCATTTGAACTTTTAAACTCTTTAGTTATTGAGATTTATACCTTAAAGGGGATAAATTCTCAAACTGCTGTTTCAAAATTAAAAGCAACAGATTTTCCTATATTTGATGATCTTTATAATCTTGCAAGAAAAAAATTAAATGAAAGTACAGATGAATACTTTAAGAAAAATCTACAAACAGTTGTAACTTATATCTCAAAGTTTGCTACTGGAGGTAGAAATAGTAACTTATGGAATGGACCAACATCAATAGAAACAAAAGAAAATTTCTTTACTTTTAACTTCCGTTCATTACTTGCTAACCGTAACCAAGTTATAGCAAATGCTCAAATGCTTTTGGTTTTTAAATACCTAGATAATGAAATTATTAAAAATAAAGACTTTAATGATAAATATTCTGCAAATAGGCACATTATTGTTGTTGTTGATGAAGCCCACGTTTTTATTAACCCTAAACACCCTATAGCTCTTGAGTTTATGGCACAAATGGCAAAACGTATTCGTAAATATGGCGGAATGCAAATTGTTATTACTCAAAATATTAAAGACTTCGTCGGTTCGCCAGAAATACAAAGGCAGTCAACTGCTATTATTAACGCAAGTCAATATTCTTTTATTTTCTCACTTGCTCCTAATGATGTTACCGACCTTATTGAATTATATCGTAATGCTGGTGAAATTAATCAGGAAGAACAGGATAGTATTGTTACTGCAGGGGTTGGTCAATGTTTCTTAATTACTGGTGCTTTGTCAAGAACTTCAGTTAAGATAGAGGCTAATTCGGCAGTTATTAAACTTTTTTCATAAAAATATCATTTTAAATATGTATTTATGTTTGGCACAATATTTTATTAATAAATAGCTAAATTAGTTTATTATTTGTAATTAAATTAATTGAATGATAATAATTTGGTTGATTTAAATGAAGGCTTATTTATAAAAATAAGTCTTTATTTATTTTTTATAGTATTAAATTTTTATAATTAAAATTTATTTTTAGGCGAAACTAACAAATATATATTTTTGTATTGAAAAAATTTTAAAAATATGCTAGTATTAGCATAAATAAAATAAAAGAGTGAGGAATAGCACATGGCAAAAACAAAATGTTTGGCTTTAAGTATTCATAATATGATAAGAAGTTATGGAAGAACAGTTGGAGTTAATGGTCGTATAACTGAAAATGATTTAGATAAATTAGGTTTTCTTCCAACATTGCCAAATGGAGAGGTTTTATATACTCCAGAAGCAAGACTTGCTATGGTACAAGCATACAATAGAGGACTAACATCAAAAGATTTTAGTGAATTTTTAAGTATTGTTGCCCATAAGGAAGAGGATAAAGATAAAAGGTCAGAAGATGATTTTAGGGATACTTATAGAAAAATAACTGGAACTAAAAAGAAAATAGATAATTATAATGAAAAAGCTTTTGCTTTACAATCAATGGTTAACACAAAATTGTTTACTTCAGGCAAACTTCCTAGAATGATTAAAGGTGGTGATAGTGTTGCCCAAAGAGATTTTTGGACTTTGATGACAGAAGCAAATTATACTGAACACCTTCGTCAAGAGGGACAACCTTATATTGAGGCCCTAATAAAAGCTCAAAGAAGTTTGATTGTAGGTTCAAGCGGATTAAGTCCTCAGGATATAGAACATAATAAAGAAATCAAAATTCATGAAAAAGTAAAAAATACTTTAGAAAAAGTTGGAATTAAAATTACTCCACAAGACCTTCAAGGTTCAGATGATGTATGTTTAGAATCTGCAATTACTGGTAGCATAGTTAATAGTGCATATTTAGAAAAAATAGATAATATTGATCATGTTTCATATAATTTAAAAAATAAAATTTTAGGACATTTTTCAAATGGTGCTTTACAGGCAACAGCTATGGCAGGTAAGCAAACATATTCTGTAATGGTAGCATCTATGGTAGAGGGTATTTTAGGAATTTTACCTGAAGGAAGTCGTGGGTTTGACACTCAAAGTTTAACAGCCAAAGATATTAAAATACTTGAAGATATTTTGTCGATAGATAAGAAAGACAACTTATCAACTATTACAAAAAGAGTAGAAAAATATGGAAATTACTTATATGATATTACTCATCCAAGTGAAAATCCAGAGCTTCAAGTACAATCACAAGAAGTTGCAGATGCTGCGAGTCAAAGACTTGCTGCATGGATGCGAGATAATGGGCTTACTGAAGGTGACATTGCTGTAAAACTTAATGCTTATTGCAAACAGCAAGGTGCATATGCTGAAAAATCAGATTTAAAATTTTTAAAGTCAGCATTTATTGCTTCTGCTCAGTTCAATAGTGAACAAAGTTGGGTAAGAGAACTTGTAGATGAGGAAGGAAGATATTTTGCAACAACTGATGAATTAGATAGAACTAGAATTGAAGGAGCATATCTTCCTGTATCTATTGTTACTGAAAATGGTTTATATTCAACAAATGTTAAAATGTCTCCTAGATTATTTGATCAAATTGAAACTAGGAGATATGATGAATTAATAGGATTTGCTGTTAGTCAAATTTCTGAGAAGGATCCTTCTGCAAATTTAAGATATGTAGGTAGTGATAATTTAGTATTAGGTATGAACCCTATTTCTGCTCAGGTATTATATTCTTATAATGAAAGAGAAAAAAATAGAACAAACGAATTAGGCATAGGAGCAACCGGAGAAAATGGAGACACAATAGGTTCAAGACGCAATAAATCAGAAAGCAAACCTTGTTTATATAGAAATTTAATTCAATATCAACAGTATAAACAAGAGGCACAAAAAAGTATACTAAAGTATTTAGTTATACCAACTCAACAAAGTAGAAGATCAACTCCTACACAACAACAGCAGCAGCAGACACATCAGACTCCACCATCTCTTGGAGGTTCATTGCCTGGACCAGCTCCAGCACCTGGATCAACTCCAGTAACACCAGCACCTGGGCCTAATCCACAACCATCACCTAGACCAGCTCCAGCAACTCCAGTAACACCTGCACCTGAGCCTAATCCATTATCAACATCTGAACCAACTTCGCCAGCTCCTGGATTAGCTCCAGAAACTCCAGCTGCTCAGCCTCCAGTACCACCAACACCTAGACCAGTTTCACCTGCAACACCAATTACTGGATCAACTCCAGTAACACTAGCACCTGGACCTGAACCTGATTCAGATCAAGAAGATAGTTATGTAGAACCAAAACCTTCAATTTTTAGTAGAATATTTGGAAGATTTGGTAATGATAAAGCACAAACTTCTGATGAGCAAGTTGATGAAGAAGAATATGATGGTGTTCCAACATTATTACCTCCTAATCCTGTTGATGAGATGTCAAAGGATGAATTTTATGAAGAAATAGATAGGGACCAAAGTGTTATAGATAAATATAAAACTTTAACTCCTGAGGAAATTGTAAGTGAAATGTTAAAAGAACAACAAAGTGGGCAAGATAATAAATTAGATGCTCAAAATCAACCACCTATACAACAAGATGATGGTATAGAACAATAATAAATGGATAAAGGAATAAAGTTATGATAGAAGATAAACAAGATGATGAGTTTTATAATGTAGGTCCTGATTTTTTAACAAAAAAAGAATATACTCCAGAAGAAAGGGCAATTTTAGATCAAATGGTTTTTGATGTTATAGGTTGGGACCCATATTTTAAAGAACATCCACTACCTACTCCTATGCAATCAGATAGGGTAGTTGAACCGCAAGTAGATTATCAACAACCTCAACAAAATATGCAACCTGAATTTAGTGCACAAGAAATTGAACTTGAACAATAATTTTTATAATTTATTATAATTATATTAGTCATAAAGGAGATAAAAAATGGCAACAAAAGTAGTTGATTTTAGTTTTAAAATTTTAGAAGAAATTTTAATGTTAAAAAAATATAAAACTAAAGATGAAGTTATAGCCGTAGCTGAAATTATGCAAAGAATAGCAAATAATAATAAATCTTATTCTCAAAATATTAAAGATTCTTATAAAGAAGCATATAGAAAACTTAAAACATTAAGTTTTGATGAAATGAATGAAATTATAAGCATTTTATCTTCATATGACAATTAATAAAACTTTTTAATTTTGATTTATTAGATTTATGTAATATTATAAATATAATAAAACTAATTTTAAAATTAGGTCTTGATTTATCGCTTCATTAAAATAGATTGGTTAATAAATAAATCTGTGAGTATTTTACTCGCAGATTTTTGCATTTATTAATTATTTTGACTTTATAAAATTATTTTGATATTATATATTCATAATGAGAGAAAAAAAATTTAAAAGATGTCCTAGATGTGATAAAAAAAACAATATATATGCTGATAGATGTGAAGAATGTGGCTTAGTTTTTGATAGATTATCTAAGGTAACAAATCGTGCGGCAAAAAAGGCAATATCAAAAAAAGAGTATAACAAAATTATTAATTATAATGTTTTACCAGTTGATATTAATAAATGGAAATTATTTTTTATTGCTTTATTTTTTGGTTGGTTTGGTGCACATTTTGTTAAAGTTGGTAAATATAAAACTTTTGTTTATATGTTAGTTTCTTTACTTTTAATTATGTTAGTAGTTACTTCAGTAATTCCACTTTCATGGTTTGATCATCAATATTTGTTTTTGTTTGCATGGGGTTGTGTATTGCCAGCCTCTATTGGCACAATTATATGGGTTGTTACTACCTTTCAAATTTTATTTGGTAAATTTAAAGTTCCCGTTGCTATAGATGAAACTTTGGTAAAACAGGATTTAGACTATAATACAGTAAAAGAAATTTTGAATGAAGTTAAACAAGATAGAAAGAAACAACACAATGATAATAAAGAAAATCCTAAGTCAAAAAAGAAAATGAAAGCAGAAAAAATTCGTGTAGTTTGTGCTTCTTGTGGAGCATTTGTAAAAGTTTATAGTGATGAAACAATATGTCCAAAATGTGATGAACCTTTAAAAGAGGAATAACTAAATTATTTTTATTAATTTAGTGTTTTTATTAATAAATAATTTTAAAATATAGTCAAAACCTTTTTAAAAAAATAAAATTATAAAATAACAAAGAAGAGAGAACTATGGAAAATAAAAAAACAGTAGTTGTTGGAATGAGTGGGGGAGTTGATAGCTCTGTTTCCGCACTTTTGCTTAAACAACAAGGATATAATGTTATCGGGTTATTTATGAACAACTGGGAGGAGAAAGATGATTGTGGTACTTGCACAGCAACCGAAGATTATGAAGATGTAAGGCGTGTTTGTGACAAGATAGACATACCTTATTACTCAGTTAATTTTGCAAAAGAATATCTAGATAAAGTTTTTTCAAATTTTTTAGAAGAATACAAAAGAGGAAGAACTCCTAATCCAGATGTATTATGCAATCGTGAAATAAAGTTCGGGCCTTTTTTACAATATGCTAAAAAACTGGGAGCAGATTATATAGCTACAGGACATTATTGTAAAATAGATAAAAAGGGTGACTTTTTTTATCTTAAAAAATCAAAAGATAAATCTAAAGACCAAACATACTTTTTAAATCAATTATCACAAGAGCAATTATCTCAAGTAATTTTTCCACTTGCTGATATTGAAAAAACTGAAATAAGGAAGATAGCAAGTGAGTATGGTCTTGTTAATGCTAAAAAGAAAGATAGTACAGGCATTTGCTTTATAGGTGAACGCAACTTTAAAAACTTTTTAAAAAGTTACATACCAGCAAAATCAGGAGATATTGTTGATTTAGAAGGGAATATTGTTGGTAAACATGATGGAGTTTTATATTATACTTTAGGACAACGAAAAGGGTTAAATATAGGTGGAAAATCAGGTGGGAATGGTGAAAGGTGGTTTGTTTTACAAAAGGATGTTAAAAACAATATATTAGTTGTAAGTCAGGGAGAGGATGATAAATTATTTAGTTCTTCTTTAATAGCAATAGAATTTAACTGGATTCCATTTAAACCTGAAATTAAAAAATTTGATTGTTATGCTAAATTTAGATATCATCAACCAGACCAAAAAGTTACTGTTGAAATTAATGATGATGATACAGTAAAAGTAATTTTTTATGAAAAACAACGAGCAGTAACCGAAGGTCAGTATGTTGTATTATATGATGAAGAAGAAAATTGTTTAGGTGGAGGAGTAATTGACAAGGTAATTTTCAACTAAAATATTTTATTTTAAAAGTAAAAATAATAAAATTTATATTAATGAAACATTAATTTTTGAACAAAGTAAGATTTTTAACATATTATGAAATATGATAGAAATCTTACTTTTTTCGTTCTCTATTAGCATTGATGCTTTAGGATATTCTATAGGTTTTGGCAGTAGAAATGTAACATTAAAAGTGTCACAATTTTTTGTTTTAAATCTTATAAATAGCCTTATATTATCGCTTTTTTTATGGAGTTTCTCTAGTTTCAAATATTTCTTCGAAAATCCTACAATTGCTAAAATAAGCCCTATTTTGTTAGCCATATTTGGTGCTTGTTATGTATTTAATGCTTTTTTTTCTAAAATTAAACCTTTAATTATTGAAAAATTTTCTAAATACAATTGTAAAATTGAAAGAAAAAAAAGTAACGTAATGTTAACTTTTAATCACCCCTCTGAAAACTTTTTAAGACCCTTAGATTTATCAGTTTTGTTTTTGGTTTTTATATTTGAAAATGCCTTTTCAACTTTTGTATTTTATTCTAATTTTAACAATGCATTATTATTTGTTTTATCAAATTTTGTTTTTCATTTTATGTTTTTTTTACTAGGTTTTAATATTGGTAAAAAATTAGTTAATCGTATTGAACAACATACATCATTTGTATCTGGATTCATATTTCTTTGTCTTTCTTATGTTGAACTGTTTTTATAATAAATTAGTGTTAATCTTAAAAGATATTTTTTTGTAAATTTTATTAAAATATAAAATTTAAAATATACTTGCATTAAAAACATAACTATAATAAAATATTAAAAGATGTATAAGATTATAAAACAGGTTGAAACAAAATTCATAATAGAAAAATCTAAATTTATTTGTTTAGTGTTTGAATGTTTATCACATGAACAACAAAACGATATTTTAAAAGAAGTAAGACGCAAACATTCCTCAGCCACTCATATTTGTTTTGCAAGTTTAATATTTGATAAAAATCAACTTTTATCTTATTCAACAGATGATAGAGAACCTTCAGGCACCGCAGGAGTACAAATACTGCAGGCCTTGAAAGAACAGGATATGATTAATACTCTTTGTATTGTAGTAAGATATTTTGGTGGCATTAAATTAGGAGTTGCGGGTTTAGGTAGAGCATATAAAGAAACTGCTCTTAGTGGACTATTAGATAATAAAAAAGAAGTCTCGTTAAAAAATAAATGCCTAATAAATTGTGACTACAATGATTTTAATAAAATTAAACCATATTTAATACAAAATAACATTGAATTATTACAAATACAATATGATGATAAAGTACAGTTTTATGCTTATTTAGATAGTATTCAACAAAGTAACTTGAAATCATTTGTGGATATTAAATTGTTAGAAAATAGCATGTATTGTTAATTAATAATATAAAAATTTAGTTAAATTATAAAATTGTAAAAATTAATAATAATTTTATTCAGTTAAATAAATTTATTTCATTAAATATTAAAGCTAAAAAGTTAGAGGTAAAATATATTTTGCAAATAACAAAAATTGAAATTCAGAAAAAAAACAAACAAAGAGTAAATATCTATTTAGATAACGAATTTTATTGTGGTTTATCACTTGAAACAATAATGAAAAATCATTTAAAAGAAGGACAAGAAGTTACAGAGGAAAGAATTAAATATTTACTTACTCAAACTGAAAAAGAAAATGCCTTATCTAAAGCTGTTAATTACATATCTAAATCTCAAAAATCAAAAAAACAGGTTCAAGATTATCTATTTAAAAAAGGATATGATGAAGAAACAATAAATTATGCTTTAGTAAAATTAGAAGAATATCATTTTGTAGATGATGAATTATTTGCTAAAAACTATATTAAGTATAAAAATAAATCTAATGGTAGTAAAAAAATTAAACTAGAACTTAAACAAAAAGGTTTAGAGGATTCATTAGTTAAAAATGCAATAGAAGAATATGCAAATGATAAAAATAGCATTGAGGAAGTTGCTCAAAAATATCTTAAGAATAAAGAAAGAGATATTAAAACTAAACAAAAAGCATATAGGCATTTACTTTCAAGAGGATATAATTATGAAGATATAAACACAACTTTAAATAAATTATTTTTAGAAAGTGAGGAAGATAATGAGAGTTGGGATTGATATTTTAGAAAACAATAGAATTATAAATATTTATAATGATGAAAAAAGAATGTCTAAGATATTTACAGTTAAAGAAATAGCATACTTTAATAAGTTTAGCGATAAAATTAGTCATATTTGCGGTGCTTTTTGTGCCAAGGAGGCTTTTGTTAAGGCTTTAAAAACGGGTTTTACAAAGGAATTAACCCCAATAGATGTTGAGATATTACATACTGAAAGTGGTATACCTTATGTTAATATAGACAATTTAAAAATTAAAAAGCTTATAAATAAAGAAGATAAAATAGATATTAATATTAGTCATAGTGATACTATTTCTACAGCAATTTGTATTATTTATTCTTAATTTAGACTATTAATTTAAAAATTTTAAAATTATTATAAATGGTTTAAGTTTATTTATCAAAGTAAAGAATAAATATATTTAAAAAACAAAAAATAATTATAAAAGGATAATATAAAGAACATAATTTAGTATGTTCTTTTTTTTGTATAGAATCTTATTTTTGGGGGTAAAATTATGAAGGGAGATAAAAACAAACTAGTTAGTGGTAACAATTATTGTCAAAATTCTCATATTATAAGTGAACATCTAAAATCTAAAAGTGCTAATAGTTATATAAAAGTTCAAAAGTGTTTATTTTTTGAAAGTATTTGTTTAGAAAACAAAAATCCGTTTAATTATGAAAAGTGGATTTTAAAGGAGTGAAATGGTTAAAAGGGGAGAACTATATTTTGCAGACTTAAGCCCAGTAGTAGGAAGTGAACAGGGAGGGATAAGACCTGTTTTAGTAGTGCAGAATGATATAGGTAATAAATATAGTCCTACAGTTATTGCAGCAGCAATTACTAGTAAGTTAAATAAAGCAAAACTCCCAACTCATATTGAATTGTCAAGTAAAGAGTATGGTTTGGAAAAAGATTCTGTTGTACTTTTAGAACAAATTAGAACAATAGATAAAGTTAGACTTAAAGAAAAAATAGGTGAACTCTCCCCATTAAAAATGAATCAAGTTAATAGGGCCATGATGATAAGTTTAGGTGTTATATAATAAAGTAATCTATAAAAAAGTTGTAATCTGTAATCTATAAAAATATATAAGATATGCTCATGTATGCATATCTTTTTTATTAATATTTTTTATATTAAAGTTATTTATTAATTTATTTAATATAAATTTTAATGCATATAAATTAAATATTTTAATAAATAAGTTTATAAATTTTTTATACTTTCTATGGAAATTTATATTAAATTGTGATAATATAATTGTTATTATGAATAACAATCAAAATCAAAATGAAACTAAGACAATAAAGATTGATTCTTTAAATATTAATGGTGAAGGAATTACAATATTAGAAAATATAAAATATTGTATAAATGGTGTTTTACCTGGCGAAGAAGTTAAAATCAACATAGAACATAAAAAAAATAATTTTGTTAGAGGCAGTATAAATAAAATTATATCTAATAGTTCACAAAGAATACTACCTCCTTGTAAATATTATGGTAAATGCGGAGGTTGTAATTTTCAATTTGTAAACTACGATAATTCCTTGCAAATTAAAAAACAAATTTTACAAAATTATTTTAAAGACTTATATGATAAAGATATTAAAATAAATAGTAGTAAAAATTGTTTTAATTATAGAAATAAAGCTTCATTTTATGTAAAAAATGGTAAAATAGGTTTTCAAAAAGAAAATACAAATGAAATTGTAGAAATTAATGAATGTTTAATTTTAAATCCTTTAATTAATAGAACTTTAAAAATTTTAAAAGCTTGGGTACAAAATAATATTAATGAACAAATTAATTATATTGTTGTTAGAACTATAGAACAAAAATTAACTATTGTTGTTGTTTGTAAAAAAAGAGTTAAAAATATTAATGATTTAGTAAATGGCTTAAAAAATGAATTATTTGAGGGTAATTTTGGGGTTTATTTAAATATAAATAATGATAAAAATAAAATAATGAGCAATAATTTTATATATATTTATGGACTAAAATTGTTAGAAACTTCGTTTGAAAAATTAAAATATTATATTCACCCAAATTCATTTATGCAGGTTAATGATGAAATTAAAAATCAATTATATTTAACTATTTTAGAAAATATAAAAGATAACGAAATTGTTATAGAAGGATATAGTGGTTCTGGATTACTTTCAGCTTTAATGTCAACAAAAGCAAAAAAAGTTTTTGCTGTAGAGATAAATAAAAATTCGACTATAGATGCAAATAAAGTAAAAGAAGCAAACAATCTTTATAATTTAGAAAATATAAATGGCGACTGTAAAGATATAATTCCTAAAATTTTACAAGAATATCCTGATGCAACTTTTGTTATTGACCCTGCAAGAAGTGGCTGTGATATTAAAACTTTAACTGCATTAAAACAATCAAATGTTAACAAGATAATTTATATTTCTTGCAATCCATATTCATTAAAACAAAATATTGTTTTTTTAGGTCAAAACTATAAAATAAAAGAATTGCAAATATTTGATATGTTTCCGCAAACTTTTCATATGGAAGTGTTTGCCTATATTGAAAGAATAAACTAAAAAACTGTTATAAGAATATAATAGAAATAAGAATTAAAATATATATTATAATGAATTTTTAATGTATTTTGATTTATTTTACAATAAAAAAACTATTTGAAATTAATATATAATTTGGTATAATAATATTATGAGTAATTTGCTTTTAGAAGTTAAGGGATTTTATATTTTTGATAGGTTTATTGCTTGGTATGGCATACTTATTGCATTAGGTATGGTTTTTGGTTTAACAAGTGCCTGTGTAGTATGTAAAAATAAAGGTTATGACAAAAATATGCCTATAAACATTGCTTTATTTGCAATACCTTTTGCTATATTAGGTGCAAGACTTTATTATTGTATATTTACAGATACAAATACTTTTGCTCATTTTTTTGATATTGCAAAAGGTGGAATGGCAATATATGGTGGAGTTATTGGAGGCTTTTTAGGCTTAGTTGTATGTTGTTTAATAAATAAATATTCTATTTTACAAGCTTGTGATATTGCTGCTCCTAGTTTAATTTTAGGGCAGGCAATAGGAAGAATTGGTTGCTATTTTTCTGGCTGTTGTTATGGCATAGAAACAACTATAGAATCACTTCAAGTTTTTCCTATTAGCACCATACAAGATGATGGACTATGGCATTATGCAACTTTCTTTTATGAAAGTATACTAAATTTAATAGTTTATGCTATTCTTATGATTTTAACATATCGTTCAAATAAAAGGGGAATTATAACTTCAGGCTATCTTATTGGTTATGGAATAATTAGAGCATTTTTAGAACAATTTAGAGACCCTAAAGAAAGTTTAGAATTAATAAAGGGTAGTGGTATAAAAGTATCTCAAGTACTTAGTATAATATTAATAGTGTTAGGTATTGTTATTTTAGTAACTACTTTATTAAATAATAAGAGAAATAAAGAGGCAAAGATAAATGAGTAATTTTAAAATTATTAAAAAAGGATATAGTCAATTAGAAGTAGATAGTTATATTGAAAAACTAAAAGGCGACTATGAGGCTAGATTAGCAGAACAAAAAGATAGAATCTTTTATTTAAAAGACCAACTAGATAAAATTACCAATTCAAGTGATAATGAACTTGTAACTTCTCTTGTTGGGGCAGTAGAAAGAGCAAGACAAATTGAAACTAGTTCTAAAAATATTTATGAGTTAGAAACAAAAAAATTAAGCTTGCTTTATACTAAAATGGAAAATTTATTACAAGATGAAAATATTTGCAATGATAAAAATATTAAACAAGAATTATTAATGTTGATTCAAGATTGTAGGCATTCTCTAGAAAAAAATATTACTGCTCAACGAGAAAATATAAGAGAAACAACTTCTGGGGATCCAGTAAAAAGTCTTTTATCTAAAATGATAGATTTCAATAAAGTTACAGCAGATTATATGCTAACTAAAAAAGAAGAAAAATTAATTGAGGAAAATAATAAAAAAACAATAAAAATTATTCCTACTAATGAGGTTATAAGAAAAGAAGTTCCTAGTTCAGTTAAAGTTGTACAAGTAAGACGACAAGATACTAAAGAAAAACAAAATCAACAGGCACAAAATGTTTTATCAAATAATGCTACAACTAACGAATTTAATAAATTTTTATCTAATAATAGTGATATTAATGGTGCTAATTTTGAAAGTATTATGTTTACTAAAAGTTCTAGCGGAAGTAGAATATCAAACTCAACTTTAGCTAGAAGGAGAGAACGCATTCGAGAAAACAAAGCATTATCAAAAATTTCGCAAAGAGAAAGTAATAATATAGGTAATGAATATATTTCTAAAAATTCTGAATCAACAAAAATATCTGCAAATAAAGAAGAAAAGTCAAGATCATCAACTTATTCTAAAGAACATGAAACTTATAATAATTTAAGTAAAAGTTCAATTAACTCTACTATACAATCAAGTCGTTCCTCAAAAGATTCAATAAGTGATAGTAGTGTTTCACAAAGAGTTTCAAATTCTTCATCTAAATCTCATAGTGAAAAAATATTATCATCAAATCAAGATTATAAAATTCAATCAAGGGCAAATGATGATATTGAAATTTCATCAAAGAAAAGTTCCACAAAAGAAAATGATTTATCGGCTTTGGGAATTGGTGCTTCTATTTTTGCAACCAGTAAGACAAAAAAAGAAGATAGTTTAAATGGTAATTATAAATCTGAAACTGGAGAGATGAGTGTTACAGGTTCATCTGGGAATACTAGTTTTACTGCAACTTCCAGTTATAAAACATCAAGTTATTCAAAATCTACTTCTTCAACAAGTAACCCTAATGATGAACTAAGTGATGAAGAATTTTTAAGGGCATATTTAGGTGATTTAGAGGCTGAAGAAATGGAAAATAATAAATCAAATTCTTCAAGTATTAAGGTTTCTTCTAAATCTACTCAGTCTTCTTATTCTGCAACTTATTCAAGTTCATCAACATCAAAAAAATCAAGTAATAATTCCTATGTTACAGGTGGGCGATTTGGGGATTATTCTCCAAATGAAACAGGCTTCGACCTAAAAGAAGCTGTTAATCCTAAAGAAGATTTAGATGAAATTATGAAAGCATTTGATTTCTTTAACGATAATAAAAAGAAAAAATAACAAATAATTTTTTATAAAAAAATCACATAATAATATGTGGTTTTTTTATTTTATTAAAATTAGATATTTTTTAGGGAAATTTTTAAAAAACTTTATTTTATAATTATCATTTAATTTATGAGTTATAAATTTATTATATGTTTAATAAAGTAAATAATAAAATAATTAAAATGAACTATAGATTAAAAGGGAAGTGAATTACAAGATAGGCAAAATAAGTATTTGATAAATTTTCATTATTAACTGTTTTATAATCATTTAATAGCTCATTAAATATGTTATATAAATATTGTTTTGCTTCAACATCATAGGATTTATTTTCATTTTCTTTAAATATATCTATACATTCTTTAATTTCATCCTCAAAATTCTTTATTATGGAATTGTGAATTTCTTCTACTAAAAGAGCATTTAAAAAAACAATTAAAACTTTACTTAACGCATCAACTAAGTCTATTTTGTTTTTAGGATTATCTTTATATTCAATAAGAATTTTTCTTATTGCTAATTTTTCTCTTTTTAAAAGAATTTCAATATTTATATTTTTTATTTTTTCATCAATTTCTTCACCATAACAATTGTAGTTATTTGTAATATTTTTTTCAAATTGCTTATAATATTTACCAAATTCATAGTAAAAACATATTTTTCCAAAACTACCATTGTTTTTTAATTCGGGCAAAATATCATCTTTAATATAATTAGTTATTAAATTTCTAATTTGAATTTTAAATTGTTTTTTAAGAATTGTATTTTTTATAATTCTTTGTTTTATAGATTTATTATCAATTAAAGGGTCATCTATATTTGAAATTTTTCTTTTTATTTTATTATCATTATTAATAGGACTAATTTGATTTTTTTGTAATTCTTCAAAAAAAATAAAATAATTTTTGGGAAATATTTTTTTAATTCTTTCTAAATATTTTTGATATATGTTATTATCAATATTAAAAAATTTGGAACTAGTAGACCTTGCTAGATAATCTAAGGATACTTTAAAATATTCTTGCATTTCTAAACTTTTATTAGGGAAAAAAATATTTTCTAGGTTTAAATTATAATATATATAATCAAAGTCACTTAGGGTAGGGCAAAAATCATATTCACTCATATCATAAATTTTTTCTTGTCCTGTTATTCTATTTATTAAAATAATACCTATAGGTCTTTTAATGTTTTTTTCTTCATTATTTTCAACAACTAAAAAAGCTAAATAATTTATTATTCCAACTTTTTTTAATATAGGAGGAAGTAAATAAACATTTTTTGCTAATTTAAAATATCCTTGATATTTCTTTTCTAACTCAGTAAAAAAACTATATTTACATAAATTTAACATAGCAAATTTATTATATCATTTTTAACTTTTTTGTAAAGAGTAAGTTGTATAACAAATTCTTGCAAAAAATACCTTTTCAAATTATAACTTATGTGATAATATTTTCTTATGTTTGAAAGAATTTTAGAAGTTTTTTTAGATGCACTAAAAGATTCTGCAATAACTTTTCCTATTTTATTTATTTGTTATCTTTTAATAGAGTTATTAGAAGAAAAATTATTGCATAAGTATCAGTCTTCAAAAGTGCTAAGAAGTAGAGCCGCACCCATTATTAGTGCAGGAATTGGGTTAATACCACAATGTGGCTTTTCTATTGTTGCAAGTGATTTGTATAGTAAAAGGGTTATTACTATAGGTACATTATTTGCAATTTTTATTGCTACAAGTGATGAAGCCTTGCCTATTATGCTTGCTAACCCCAATAACTATGCAAATCTTGCTATTATTTTATTAATAAAATTTTGTTATGCAGTATTGGTTGGTTTAATTATAGATGCAATTTTTACTAAGAAAAATAAACAAGATGCTCAAGTATTTTTAAACAAAAATGCTATTGAAATAGACCATCATCACGATAATAATAAAAAAGTGAAAAATAATGATATTGATAACACTGATGATATTAGTAAAAAAATAGATAATAAAAAAACTGAAAAAGAAAATCATTCTCATGTTAAAAACGCAATTAAAACACATAATTTAAAAGAGCAAAATCAAGACCAAATTGTAGTTTTTGATAATGAAGAAATTCATGGTTGTTGTAAACATAAACTTGAACATGAGTCGAATAAATTTAAAGAAATCTTTATTCATCCACTTAAACATTCATTAATTATTTTTGCTTATATTTTTATTATAAATATGGTGTTTGGTTTAATTGTAGAATTTGTTGGAGAAACTGCTATAGTAGATTTTTTATCTGGCACAGGCTTTTTTGAGCCATTTATTGCCACTCTAGTGGGCTTAATACCTAATTGTGCTGCATCAGTCATACTAACTGAAGTGTTCATTATGGGGGGGATTTCAATAGGTTCATGTATAGCAGGGCTTTGTGTAAATTCAGGGCTAGCAATCATTATGTTGTTTAAAATGAATAAGAATATAAAGGAAAATATTTTAATTTTAATAGGTCTTTATGTGCTTAGTTGTACTTTAGGTATTATTATAAATTTGTTTTAATTTTTTAGTAAGGAGTTAAAAAAATATGAAAAAAAGAAAAGAAATAGAAGATAAATATAAGTGGGATTTCAGTGAATATTTTAAAGATGATAACGAATGGAATAATTGTTTTAATGAGTATTCAAACAAAATTTTAAATATTAAAAATTTTAATGGAAAATTAAAAGACAAAAAATCTATTTTAAAATGTTTTAAATTATTAGAAGAATTAGACTTAATGGCAGAGCCACTTTATATTTATGCAAATTGTCAAAAAGATGTTGAAGTTACAAATACTAATTATCAACAATTATTAAATAAAATTGAAAATAAATTAACTGAACAATCAGTAGCAAGTTCTTTTATAGTGCCTCAACTTTCACACTTGCCACAAAAATTTCTTGAAAAAATTAGTAACGATAAAGATTTTAAAAATTACTCAAAAATATTAAAGGATATTATAAGAGAAAAAGAGCATACCTTAAGTGAAGAATGTGAAAAAATAATGTCTAGTGTTTCAAGTTTTTCAAGAGATTTTGATGCTAATTTTTCTAATTTTGAAAATGGTGATTTAAAGTTTAATAATATTTTAAATAATTCCAAAAAAAGTTTGCCTATGAGTCAAAGTTTATATAATGTTTATTTAAGACAAAATGATGAAGTTTTAAGACAAAATGCATATATTGAACTTCATTCTACTTTTGGAAAATTTAATAACTTCTTATCATCAAATTATTTGGGAAGTGTAAAAAAAGATATTTTTTATGCTAAAAATAGAAAGTTTTCTTCAGCTATAGAAAGTGCTTTATTTTATGAACAAGTATCTAAAGAAGTTTATAGTATGCTAACAAAAATGGTGGATGAAAATTTAAATTTAGAACATAAATATTTCTCATTAAAACAAAAAATTTTAGGACTAAAATCATTTAAACTTAGTGACGTTTATTATAATAAATTAAAATCTAATAAAAAATATACCTTTGAAGAAGGATTTGATATAGTTTGCCAAGCTTTAAGTATATTAGGAGATGACTATATTAACGAAATTAAAAACATGAAGGAAAATAGAAAGATAGATGTTTTCCCAAATGAAAATAAGTATAATGGAGCTTACAAAACTGGAGCATATGGAAAACCTCCAGTTGTGTTAACAAACTTTAATGGTAACTTTGATGATATATCTACTCTTGCTCATGAATTAGGTCATGCAATGCATTCTGTATACTCTAACAATTCCCAAAGTATGTATAATTCTAATTATCCTATATTTTTAGCAGAAATTGCTAGCACCGTAAATGAAACAATTTTAAATAATTTTATGTTAAATAATACAACAAAAAAAGATGAAAAAATGTTTTACATTAATGAATTTGTTTCCCGTTTTCATGCTACAGTTTTCCGTCAAACTATGTTTGCAGATTTTGAAGATAAAATTCATAAGTTAGTAGAAGACAATGAACCTGTTTCAAGTGAAGTTTTAAATGAAACTTATTTAAATTTAGTAAAAAAATATTTTGGTAAGAAAACAAAAATTTTTGATTGTGTTAAATATGAATGGAGTAGAATACCTCATTTTTATACAGCTTTTTATGTTTACAAATATGCAACAGGTCTTATTAGTGCAATAAATATTGTTGAAAATTTAAAAGAAAATATTATATCGGTAGATGATTATAAAAAATTCTTGAGTTCAGGTTGTACCTTAGACCCTATATCAACTTTAAAAATAGTAAAAGTAGATTTATCAACTCCAGAACCTTTTATAAAAGCTTTTAAAGTTCTTGATAAATATTTAAAGGACTTAGCAAAGTTGGTAGGGTAGATATTATTAATATTTAAATTGTTTTAGTAAAAAATAAAAGTAAGAAGTTATATTTATCTTACTTTTATTTTTTGATATTTAAAGCAAACAATATTATTATTTTTTTAGTTAAAAATTTTATGAAGTAATTTAAAAATAAAAAGAAATTTATTATCATTAAAAATATTAATATATAGATATAAAAAAAGTAATAACAAAAGTTATTACTTAAACTTAAAATTTTGGCTCCCCAAGCCGGATTCGAACCAGCAACCTATCGGTTAACAGCCGAGTGCTCTACCGTTGAGCTATTGAGGAATATGCTTATTTATGAATTATTGCCATTGATTTTTAATCTATAACAATTAATCCTTTGTAATATTATCAAAACAGGTAATAATTGTCAATAAAAAATATAATATTTTTTTAAAATTTTTATTAATTTTTTTATCAAATTTTGTGAAAGTAATTTAAATAATATATTTCTTTATTATATAATATTCTTTAAATAACTTTTAGTTGAATAAATAAGCAAATTATGATAAAATATTATTTAATAAAAAAATAAAGGATTTATTTATGAAAACTACATCTGTTAAGGGTACTAATGATTATTTGCCAAAAGAAGCTGAATTAAGAGACTATTTGCAAAATAAAATTTTAAAAACTTACATAGCACAAGGGTTTAGTAGAATTTATACTCCAATAATTGAGGATATTGAAAATCTAGAAAAAAGTGATGGAGGAGATAATTTAAACCTTATTTTTAAAATCTTGAAAAGAGGTGATAAACTAAGTTCCATTTTGGAAAACGGTAATTTTAATAATTTAGCAGATTTAGGTTTAAGATATGATTTAACTTTACCGTTAACAAGATTTTATGCTAACAATAAACAAAATTTACCTTCTGTATTTAAAGTTATACAAATAGATAGAGTGTATCGTGCTGAAAGACCTCAAAAAGGAAGAAATAGGGAATTTGTTCAATGTGATATTGATATCTTAGGTTCATCAAGTCCTAATTGTGAAATAGAGTTAATAGATACTACAGCTTCTGCTTTATTAAATATAGGCTTATCTAAATTTAAAATAAGAATTAATGATAGAAGAATATTAAAAAGTTTACTTTTATCTTTTGGGTTTAAGGAAGAAGATCTAGATTCAGTTTGCATTTCTTTTGATAAAATGGATAAAATTGGTTCAGAAGGAATAGAAAAAGAATTAACTGAAAAAGGATTTAATAATGATAGCATAATAAAACTATGTAATTTAGTAAAATCCTTGCCTAAAAATATAGATGAAATATCTGCTAATTGTGGAAATATTCCAGAGATAGAACAAATTAAGTATATTATGAATAGTGTAAAATCTATTGCAAATGGTAAATATGATATAGTTTTTGATATATCACTAGTTAGGGGACAAGGTTATTACACAGGTGCTGTGTTTGAAATAGAAAGCGAAGAATATTCTTGTTCAATAGGTGGCGGTGGAAGATATGACAATCTTGTTGGTAAATTTACTGGGGATAACGTTCCAGCTGTTGGTTTTTCTATAGGGTTTGAAAGAATTTTTTCAATTTTAAATAATAAAAATAATACTTTAGAAAATAGCAAGGAAAAGTGTGCTATAATTTATAAAGATGAAGATTTTGTTAGTGCATATAATTTTGCACAATCTTTAAAGGAAGAATTTAATATAGCATTATTTGAATTACCAAATAAATTAGGTAAATTTTTAAATAAATTAGTAGAAATGGGCTATAAGCATTATGCATTGTATGGTGAAAATAATGAAATTAAAGAGTTAAAATCTCTTTAAATATTGAAAAAAACTACACTTAAAAGTATTATAAAAATTATTAATAATAAAAATAGATGTAAAAATATAAAATTTTGTGCCAGTTATTAAAATTTTGTTTTATTAAAAAAACAAAATATTTAGAGGAAAATTATGAAAGATAGAAAAGAAGCATTATCTCAAGTGAAATTACCGAGAACCTTGAAAGTTTTTCATCATTTTCTCCAGCCGAAAGATTACAATTTATAGAAAGAGCATTTAATAATGTAAATGAATATTATAGTAATATCTTTTTTGGTTTAGATCCAAACAATACAAAGTTTGGATTTATGACAGGTAGCAATAATCAAGCTGTTGCTTTTAATGTTGAGAGAGCTATAGGTTACGATATAGGTCATGCATTACTTATTAATAATCCTATGGCTGTTTATAAAGCAATGTTTCATGAATTTAGACACATTTGGCACTTTAATGCTTCATAATCAAAGGCTGAAAGCCCTTATCCTATGGGGCTTGTTTTAGAGTCTCATTCAATATCAAGAAAATTGCCTAAGCCTATATTTAAGGCAGTTGACACTATTTTGCAACCTGCTAGTTTGGTTACCATGACTTTAATGAAACCTTTTAATCTTATCAATAAAGCTTGCTTTTACAAAAATTCTAAATCGGGATATTCTTATGCTTCTCATGAAGCAAGTTTAAATGAAATAGAAGCTGATAATTCTGCTTATAGTAATATGGCAAAAGTTTTTAAGGAGGGAATATTAAAGTCAACGAATCCTGATTTAGCTCAACAATTATTAAAATTAAATGAAGATTCACGTAAAATAAATAATCAAGGGCACTCAAAAGCCTTAATTAGTAGTTTGCCTTTTAATAGATTACATACTAAACCTAAAGACCAATCAAAAGCAACATTTGCAGAAAAAGTAGGGCAAATTGATGATGAAATGTATTTTTTTAGTACTACACAAGCATTACAAGTAATTGAAAGAAATCCTGATGCCTTTAAGACAAGAAAGGATACAATATTATCTGGTATAAAATTATTTAAAGGTTATGCTCAAGAACATGGTGCAAAAAGACATGTTTCTCAAAACTTTTTTGGAACATTTTTTCCATTTAATTATAATAGATATTTTAAAGACCCTGAATATGCAAGATATGATAACCAAGGCAAATTAATAGATAAAGAAGAACTTTCTATTTTAGGGTTAGAGCAAGTACAACCTGAACAAGATGAAAATGTTGATTTTAATTTATCTGGGCAAGAAGAAGGTCAAATAATTAGAAATTCTAAAGTTACATCTATAATAAGAGATGATTCTTTAGAAGAAGTTTATTCTTTAACCACACAATATGGCGAAGAACATGAAGATAATCAAAATGATAGTTGTTTTGATATAATCAAAAATAATCTAATTAGTAATAGACTACAAAATAAACAATCTCATACTGAAGAAGATAATTTTAAAGACTTATTAAATGATTGTTGTGAAATTCAGCCTGATAATGGTCCAACACAGCAATAAAAATTTTATTAAAATTAGAGTGTATGATTTTCGTGCTTACTTTTTTTATTGCAATTATTTTTATATGGACAAGAGGAACATTTATTTTTTTTTGAAGATTTACTCTTTAAATTATAATAAATAATTAAAGTTATAATAATTAATAAAATAGAAAGTATTACAAAATCTATAATTTTCATAGTTTATCCTTATTTTAAAATTATAAAAAACGAACTTAATAATTTACTTTGTTAGTTTTATTTTTATAAAAATATCATAATAAGATTTCCAAAAAAGGTTATAAGGGTAGCAAGCAATAAGGCTGTAAATGTTTGAAAGGCTATCGCAATTAAAGTTTTTTTAGTGCTTCCTAATTCTTTACGCATAGCACCAATTGCACCAAAACATGGAGCAGAAAATAAATTAAAAACGATAAATGAAATTGCAGTTACAGGTGTAAAAAATGAAAAAACTCCATTTGGGTTAAATATAATGGAAGCACTAGAAACTTCACTTGAAAGTCCAGCAATAACAGCCATACTTGAAACTACTTGTTCTTTTGCTACTAATCCTTGAATGGCACTTACAGTTGCGGCCCAACTATTAGTATTTAAAATAGGGTAAAATATCCAAGAAAATAAACCTCCTATTTTTGCAAGAATACTATCTTCTATATTTACACCATATGTAAAAGATAAATTAAATGAAACAAGAACCCATATTATAATAGAACATAATAAAATAATTGTGCCTGCTCGTTTTATAAAAGAAGATGTTTTTTGTAGAACATCTTTAAAAACATATTTTAAACTAGGTTTTTTGTATTCAGGTAGTTCAAATATAAATGAATTAATTGCTTCTGTTAAAATAAATTTTCTAATAATAAATGCACTAACTATAATAAGTACTATGGCAAACAAATAAATTATTGATGTAATAAGCCATGACCTTGCAAAGAAGTAACTGCTAAAAAGTGCAATAATAGGTAACTTAGCAGAACATGGGATGAAAGGTGTTAACATAATAGTTGTTTGTTTTTCATGTTGGTTTTCAATGGTTCTTGTAGACATAATTGCTGGAACGGAGCACCCAGAACCTACAATAAATGGAATAAGAGACTTTCCACTAAGACCTATACGAACAAAAAGTTTATCTAAAATAAAAGAAATTCTACTCATATAACCAGTTGTTTCAAGTAAAGCAATGCATAAAAATAGTATTATTAGTTGTGGTACAAAATTTAAAACTGAACCAACACCTGTAATTATGCCATCACAAAGTAAACTTATAATCCATGAACTTGCGTTTAATTTAGTTAGTTTATTTTCTATCAAATTTGAAAGGGAAGTTATTCCATCATTAATAAAACTAGAAGAATATTTACCAACTACACCAACTGACAAGAAATATATTAAAGCCATAATACAAATAAAAATAGGTATTGCAAGAAATTTGTTTAAAAAAATTTTATCTAATTTTTCGGTTATAGTTTTTTGAGGTTTTGTAATTTTATTCTTGTTAATACATTTTGATACAACTTTAGAAATAAAATTATATCTTTCGTAGGCAAATATATGTTCTAAATTTAAGTTATAATTTTGTTGTAAATTAATTATATCACTTTTAATATTTTCTTGAAGAATGTTTGATTTTATTTGATTTTTAATTTCTGTATTAATTTTATTGGAATCATTTTTTTTTATTAATTTTTTAAATTTATATTTTATTTTTTTACCTTTTTTGTTTATATTGAAAGTATGATTATTTACTTCATTAATATCAACTGAAAATTTTTCTATTTCCGTGATGGCACTAAATTTGTTTATTTTTGGGCTAAAACTATTACTTACTTTTTCAATAATATTTTCAATATCTTGTGGAAAGATATTAACATTTGAAATGTAAAAGTTGTTATTATTTATACTTTTTATTAATTTGTCTAAGTTTTCATTTTTTATAGCTGAAATTTTTATGCAAGGTATTGATAATAGTTTTGATAATAAAATTTCATCTAAAACTTGTCCTTTTTTCTCTAAAATTTCGTTCATGTTTAATGCCAAAATTATTTTGTTATTAAGATTTATAAGTTGTGTTGTTAAATATAAACTTCTTTCTAGGCAAGTAGTATCTACTAAATTAATTATTAAATCTGGACTTTCATTTAAAATGTAGTTGCAAGAAATTGCTTCTTCAGATGTATAAGGGGTCATAGAGTAAATTCCTGGTAAATCTATTAATTCATGGCTTGTCCCTTTAATAATTCCTGTTTTTTTCTCAACAGTCACACCTGCCCAGTTTCCAACTTTTTGGTTTGAACCTGTTAAGGCATTAAAAAGGGTAGTTTTTCCACAATTTTGATTACCAACGAGAGCAATTTTCATTCTATAACCTCTAATTTAATTTTATTTAAATCGTTATATCTAAGACATAATTCATACCCACGTAATTCTATATCAATGGGATCACCAAATGGGGCAATCTTTTTTATAGTTATAATAGTATTTTTTGTTAAGCCCATATCCAATAATCTACGGTTTAAAGCCTTATTGGGGTGGTTTATATCTAAAATTTTATATTTTTGATTAAGATGCAAAATATTAAATTCATTTTTTTCTTTTGGTTTTTTACTATTCATAAATATTTCCTTCAAAAAAATGTTAAATAGTAAATAAATATTATTTTATTTTTGTTTGACAATATAATAATGTATATATAATAATATTATCACTATTATTAATTATATATGGGTAATTTTATATTTTTGTTTTTGATTGTAAAAAAAAATTTTTATGTATAATTGTTATAGTAATTAAGGAAATTATAAAATATATATATGCAAGTAACTTAATTGATATTAAAAGATATAATTATATAGTTAAATTTTTAAATTTTTTGGATATAAAAAACTAAAATTATTTAATAGGAGATATAAGTAATGATTATATTAGGTGCAGATCATGGGGGATTAGAATTAAAAGAAAAGATTAAAGAATATTTACAAGAAATTAATGAAAATATTGTAGATGTGGGTGCATATGAAGTTGATAGTGAAGATGATTTTAGTACTTTTGTGCATTTAATGACAAAAGCTTTTGATATTAATCCTAATGCAAAAATTATCGCAGTATGTAGTTCAGGTGTAGGCATGAGCATAGGTCTTAATAAACATAAGGGTATTTTTAGTACAGTGGGACATTCTGAGGAAGAAATTAAAGTTGCTAGAGAACATAACAATATAAATGCTTTAACTCTAGGTGGGAAAACTACAAATTTTGAAGATGCTAAAAAGATGATTAATACTTTTTTGAACACTAGTCATTTAGGAGGGAAACATCTTAAAAGAATGATAGCTATAGAAATCAAAGATTAAATTATAATTTTTAATTAAAAAATTAAAATTATTTATTTAATAAAGTTAAATTTTAAAATAAGTATTTAATGTTATTTTAAAGAATATAAAATAATTTAATGTTATTTTAGTAAAATTGACATTAAACTTTAATTAATAGAATAAGCATATAAGGTATGAAAAAGTTTAAATATGTATTAATTAGTTTTTGCCTTTGTTTTTGCTTGTTCTTTTTATATGGTTGTGGAAATAATAATCCTGGACAAGATGGAACTTATGAAAGTTTTTTAAGTGAGTATAGGAAGAATCTTTTTGTAAATAAAAATTCAAATTATCTAGTTACTTTTACTTCTGGTGAGAGGGAAAGTAATTACATTATGGATGGTAAAGTTTCTAGCCTTGTTGATTTTGGTGTTTTAACCTTAAAGTTTGAAAAATCTTTTGCAGGTAGTAAATTACAATTTGAATTAAAAATTGATGATGACACTTATGCAGGAGAGTTTGAAAGAAATCCTTACGATAATACTTTTGTTTATGACATAGGTAAACAAGTTAGTGATGATAGTAAGCTTACATTATATTTAGTGGATTTTGATGAAACTTTAGATTTAAAATGTTGGTCTAGTGAATGGGAGTATAGTTATAAAGATGCTTTAAAGGTTTTTGTAGAAAAACATAAAGAGCAAATTGATGCCTGTATGAAAGATAATAATTTGCAAGGTGAAATTTTTATTAAAACCGTAGCAGAAGATAGCAATTTAAATGATATTTACTGGTATTGTTTATTAGTAGGTCAAAATGGTGAAATGTTTGCAAGTTTAATTTCAGTTAAAACAGGTCAAATTTTACAAAATAGTTAATAAAAAATAACTATAATTTAAATAAATATTTAAAAGTTATATGTTTTATCATATAACTTTTTTAAGTTGTATATGAAACTTTCTTATAAAAAAGTTAAAAGACAAATTATTTATTTTGCATATTAATTAAAATTTATTATAATAATTTTATTATGAAAAAAGATTTATTAAAAGAAACAGCAAAAGAAAAGGAAAGGGCTATAATTGTTGGTGTAGCATTTAATAAGATACAATATAAATTTGAAAATGCTTTAGAAGAACTTGCAAGCCTTTGTTTTACAGCAGGACTTGAAGTTGTAGGTAGCACATATCAAAATATAAAAGAGCAAAATCCTTCAACTTTATTAGGTTCTGGCAAAGTTGATGAAATTAAGTTGCTAGTTGAAGAATTAAATGCAAATGTAGTTGTTGTTGATTGTGAATTAACTGGTTCACAACTTAATAATATTAGTGATATTGTTGGTGTTAAAGTTATAGATAGGTCAATGTTAATTTTGGATATCTTTGCAGGAAGAGCAACAACAAACGAAGGTAGACTTCAGGTTAAACTTGCTCAGTTGAAATATTCTTTACCTCGAATAAATAGTATTACTAATTCTTCAGGCAGATTTGGTAGTGCAGGGGTAGGTATGAGAGGTCCCGGAGAAACTAAATTAGAAACTGATAAAAGAACTATAAGAGAAAATATTAATAAACTTGAAAAAGAAATTATAAAATTAAAAGAACAAAGACTTATAAGAAAAAGTAAAAGACAAAAAAATCAAGTTAAACAAGTAGCAATTATAGGTTATACAAATGCAGGTAAAAGTACTCTTATGAATACAATAACTAAAGCAGGTATCTATGCAGATGACCTTTTATTTGCTACACTTGATACTACAACACGAAATTTGTTTCTAGAAGAAGGTAAACAAATTGTATTAGTAGATACTGTTGGTTTTATAGATAAATTACCTCATGCTTTTATAGAAGCTTTTAATGCAACTCTTGAAGAAACGGTTGATGCCGATTTATTATTACATGTAGTTGATATTTCTGACCCAAATTATAAAGAGCAAATGGAAGTAGTAGAAGATGTATTAAAACAATTACATGCAGATAAAATACCTCGAATTATTGTTTTTAATAAGATAGATAAATTAAATAAGCCTTTCGTGGTTCCTAATAATGCAGTAATTATAAGTGCTAAAAATAATAATGGTATAGAAAATATTAAAGAAAAAATTAAAACCCTATTATTTTAATTATTTATTTTTAATAGTTAAGTTTATTAAAAAAATAAAAATACTCTAAAATCTAAAATCAAAAAATTTATTTAGTTTGAAAATTAATTTGCTTTTATATGCTTAATTGTGCATATTTTGATTTGTTAAATATTAAAAGAAAAAATGTTAAAATTTGTTTTTCAAAATTTATTAACATTTTTTTTTATTTTTTAATACTATGAAATAGAAAACAAAAGATAAATTAGTTAAAATGCAAAAGAAAGTTTTACATATTTTCGGTATAACATAAAAAAGAAAAAGAAGAAAAAATGAAACACTTTAAGGAAAATTTATTTATGGAGGTACACTATGAACGGCTTTTTCGGTAACGGCTGTGGAGGAAACGGCTCTTGTGGTTTTGGTGGAGGCAATAATTGTTGCTGCATCATAATGCTTTTATTACTTTGCTCATGTGGCAATGGTTTTGGTGGGGGCTGTGATTGTTGCACATTAATTTTACTTCTTTTAATCTTAAACTGCTGCTGTGGTAACAATTGCAATCAAAACTGCTAAAAAAAACTAAAAAACAAAACGATAAATTTTTTTAATAAGCAAAAGAATCTTTAATAAACAAAAGATACATTTACAACAAACATTGGACCTTTAAAAAATTATACTTATTATATCTTTATATTTTTGAACTTTTAACATACGGAGAAACTAAATTTAATTTAGTTTCTCCATTTTTTGTATATAAATAGATAAAATTAAAAAATAAATAAATAAAAGTTGTTTGTTTGTAGTTTTTTGTCTTATTAAAAAACCTAACACATAAAATAAATAAAATTATCAAAAGATAGGTTTGTCATAGCAGTAAAAAAAGAGATATAAATTAAAGTTAATTGTAAATTTTTTTACACTCTTAATAATTTTTACAATAAAAATAAGTTTAAAAAATTGAATTAACAAATTTTGTAATTATGATTGACAATGCTATGTATATGTTGTAAAATCATATCGCTATATTTAATGGAATTTTGTACATTTTAGGTGATAAAATTCTATAATATAAGATTATTTTCAACAAAAAATTATAAAATGTTGGTCATTTTTAATTTTTAGCAAAAATAGGAGAGATTTTTTTATGACTAGAATTAAAAAATTGCTTTTAGCAGGCTCAATGGCAGTTGTAACATGTTGTGTATCGCTTAGTTCAAGTTTACTCAACATTTCATCACTCTTTGCAAAAGTGAAAGTAAATGCAGAAACTGCTACAACTTCAGAAGACTCTAATTTTAACAACACTCTTGATAATTCATCAACAGTAAATGGTAAAATTATAAGTGTTTCTAATATACCAAATTCTGCACAAAAGGGAACAAAAAATCCTGTTTATATCCCTAAAAAAGTAATGGTTTCTACTTTAAATAGTTCTGGAACTATTTCAAATGCTGAACTTAAAGACCCAACAAGAATTATTATAAAAAATCCTTATGGAGTTTCTCTTTTAAAAGAAGATGGGACTCCTGTTGATGATGCTTCTACTGGTAATACTATAGAACTTAAAGATTCAACAAATAGTGAATATCCAAATCATTATGAGTTTACTCCTGCCCAAATTGGCACCTATACTGTACAATATGCAGTACAAGATACTAATGGAGTTTGGACAAGTTCTAATATTTATGGTATTGAAGTCTCTGCAGAAAAATTTTCTATTGAGTTTGTTTCTAATGATTCTATAGTTATGCCAAATACTATTGATACAGGTCTAAGTGAAGAAGAAAGAACTGTTGATATCGCATTACCTTTATTTTATAATGGTAAAGGTGAACTAATTAAAAAATTTGTTTTAGAAACTAATGAAAATAATTTTAGATATGTTGCTGAATATGTAACATTAAAAAATGTTTTCTTAGATAAATACAATAGCCCTGTAGAAATTAAAGAGGGTATTACTAATCCTGATGCTGCAGGTAAAAATGTTTATGAAACATATTCTACCTACCAAATTAAAAAAATATCAGAAACAAATTTTGATGCTTCTGAATATCCTTATTCCGTTGCTATTAATACAAAAGTTTCTAACCAAAAAGCAAATGGTAATAATGCAGATATAACTTCAAGTGATTATACCTTAACTTTAGATAAATATAATCTTGATGAGAATGAAACTTACAATTATGTTGATTGTCCTTACCATTTTGTAGCAGGAGTAGGTCTAAATTCTATTGATTATAGATTATTTGAAACTGATAGCGAGGACAATACAAGCAACGTAGATATGCCTCTTTCTTCTATTAATAAAAGTTTAAATGGAAGCAATACTCATAGAAAAGGTGACATTGATTTAGGTGTTTCTGTTTCTTCTAATATAAGAAGTTCAGCAACAAGTATAGGTAAGAAAACTTATTTACCAACTGTAAACTCTGTTAATAAAAATGCAAATAGAAATGCATTACCAGCTTATTATTTCTATAAAATCGCTTTTGTTGATAGCGACAATAAAGATAAATTAATTTATGATGATAGTTCTAAACTTGTTATGGGTGTTGATGATGGTGGAGTATACTTTATTCCTAAGGTTCAAGGAAAATTCAACATTTATTATAATGCAGTAGATTTCTATTTTAATTATAATGCAGTAGATGGTAGTTTTGATGCAAATATTCAAGCTAGTGCAAATAAGGGACACACTGATAATCTTGCAGAAGATTATGACTATGATGTTAATGTTATGGATAGAACATCTCCTGAACTTTATTTAGTTGATACCTATAATTTTGATGAACTTAGTGATGAAACAAATGGTGATAAACTTAAAGAAAGTTTAAAGGAAAATGATTTATCTTATACAATCCCTACTAAATATGCTATTAGTAAAGATATTGATAATTTAACCAAAATTAAAATACCTGCAATTTACACTGAAGATAATTTTAAGAACTTTAATGACCTAAGAATATTTAAAACAATTAGTTCTACTAATGGTTTTGTATTTGATAATGAAACATTAAATAACTTTAGTATTAAAGTTCAAGATGGTAGTTCAGGAAATAGCACAAGTTTTTCATCAACATTAACTGGTTTAAATATTGATGAAATAATACAATTTGATATCGATAATAGTACAGCTAATGTTCCAGAAAACTATTATTATAAAAATGGTAATTTCTATGACAAAACTGATGCTGTAGATGCTACTGAAACTGAAATAAGCAGTAATAAGTTAATGATTGTAACAGAAGGCAGTGATTCAAGAATAGTTGTTTATAAGATAGTAGAAAAAGAAGATGGTACAACAGAAAAAGTTGAAGATAAAGATAAAATAGTACCAGGAGAATTTTTCTTAAGTGATGATAATTCAAAAATAAGAAAAACAACAAAATCAATTGATAGTGATATCGTTAAAAAATTAAAAACTTCTTTAACTGCTACTTTAACTATAGACCCAAGACTTTTTGCTCCTGGAGATTATACAATAGAATTTAGAGTAACTGATGGTGTTTATGCAAATAATACAGGTGATAAGTTTACTTTCACTTTAGTTGAAGGCGGAGAAAAAATAGATACTGAAGCTCCTGAAGTTAAATTCTCTACAGCAACCACATTAGGTAATGTTGGTGATGATGAAGAAATTTCAATTGCTAAACCAAAAATCACTGATGATGTTGATAATAGAATATATGTTAAATACTATGTTGAAGTTAATGGCGAATACCATGAAATTAAATTAGATGAAAATAATAAATTAACTTTCAATACAGGTGATAATGTAACTCTTAAAGCTGGTGGAGAAGATACAATTTATAATCTTGCTGTTAAGAGTCCTGACAAGAAATTTAATGTTATTGCTCTTGCTTATGATGATTTTGCAGAATATGGATTTTATCCAAATAATACAGCAACAGCTGAAATTCCTGCTTTTGACCTTGAATTATTAAAAGAAAAAGATGAAGGCAAAATGGGTGCTCACATCGGTTATGCTGTTTATCCTATTTCAATTAAATATATAAAAGATACTTTAGCTCCTATAATATATGAAAAAACATCTATACCAGGTGTACTAGAAACTAACTTTGACCAAGGTGATAGAGTTCTAATTAATGGTATTAAATATTATGATAATACTCAAAATGCTTATATTAAGAGTATTAAAGTAGTAGATTCAAAGGGTAATGTTTGCAATTATAATACTTTAAGCATAAATGATTTTAAAACTTATATCGAAGAAAATGCAAAAACTGAACAAGAAAAGAAAGAATTAGAAAAAGAGATTAAAGGAAAATTATCTTCTTATGTTAATAAGATTACAACACCTCCAACAATAACAGGTCTTGATACTACAGAATATGTTTATGAACATTATTTCCCAGGTATTTCTTTTGTAGCAACTGAAGCTGAAAATTATACAATCACATATGAAGTATGTGATACAGGTACAAACAATGTTACAGTATTTTCTTTTGTTACTGTAAAGGCAGGAGACACTGAAGCACCAGTTATAGATGGTGTAACAAATGCTACAAACACTCTTGAATTAGGTGAAACTTATTATATAGGTGATATTAAAGCTACTGATAACAGTACAAGTGATGTTCAATTAACTTGGGAAGTTAAAGGTGCAAAAACAGGTTATAAAAATAACTGGTTCAATAAATTAGATGATGGAACATTTGTCTTTACTCCTCAAGAAGTAGATGTTTATACTATAACTGTTACTGCTGTAGATGATAGATTTAATTCTTCTTCAAAATCTTTTGTTGTAACTGTTAAAGATACTTCTAAACCTACAATACAATTAGAAAGTCAATTCCCAGCAGCAACATATGGAGATTATTCTAGAACAGAAATTATTATTGATGAAAAAGTTGGCGATGGCCAAACTGATAATAATGGTGTTGCTATAAAATGGGAAGATGCTAAATTGCCATCAGTAAATTTACCAGGTTTTTCTGCAAAAGATAAATATCAAGAAATGGGATTTTCATCTTTAGGTGCAGATGGTTTATTAACAATCAAAACTCCTGATGATAATGTTAGTTATACAATTGATAAAGAAGGCAATGTAACTGGTGGACAAAATGAAATAAAATTAAGAAGAAATTCTGAAAATGGGGTATATTATTTCACATTTGTTCCTACTAAGAGAGGTCATTATCAAGCTGTTTATTCTGCTGAAGATCGTAATGGAAATAAATCAGAAAAGAATGAAGTTATTGATATTCGTATCGGAGATACTGAAGTCCCTGAAATTAAACTTACTGAAAGTTTAATTAGTAGACTTGATAAAGGTTTTGTTGTTAATGAAAATAACGAATTAGTTATTAATCCACAAGCAAGAATAGAAGGTGACCCAAATTATACAATAGCTGATCTTTATGTTTATGACAATCATGGATTTAATAAACGTGAAGAAGGAACAGATGAAAACAAATATAACTATGTTAATGTTTCAATATCTGTTACTAATGAAAATAATTCAACTATTAAACAACAAGATAGTAAAAATGATGGATTAGTAAGATATAAATTTGATACTGCTGGAACTTATACTATTACATTTACTGTAACTGATGAATGTGGAAATACAGGAACTTATAATAGAAAGTTTGTAGTTTCAAAGGATAAACCTTCAACTTTAGATACAACAAAAATCGTTGGCATTGTCTTAATTGTAGTATCAGTATTAATCTTAGGTGGAGTAGTTATTTACTTTGCTAAAGGTACCAAGTTCTTACCAAAAAGAAAGAAAAAAGGTGCAGATAAAAAAGAAAAAAATGAGACCCCAACTAAATCACAAGAATAATAAATAATTAAATAAAAAATCATTTGACTAATATCAAATGATTTTTTTTATTTGGCACAATTTTTTTAAAAATTTGTACTAAAAATAGGCATTAATATATTTAAAAAAGTAAATAAATCTATTGTTAAATTTATTTAAGAGTGATAGAATATTATAGAACAAAAGTTTGATAAATTTATTATTAATATTGTAAAGAGGAAAAATTAGACACTTTATGTATGAATTAAAAAGTAATTATAGTTTAGCAGGCGACCAAGAACAAGCAGTCGAAAGTATTGTTTCTGGTATTAATCAGGGTTTAAAGGAACAAGTATTGCAAGGGGTTACTGGTAGTGGTAAAACTTTTACCATGGCTAATATTATTAAAAGATGTAATAAGCCAACTTTAGTTCTTGCCCACAATAAAACACTTGCTGGTCAGTTGTGTAATGAATTTAAAGAATTCTTTCCTAATAATAGAGTAGAGTACTTTGTTTCTTATTATGATTATTATCAACCAGAAGCATATATAGCAAAAAGCGATACTTATATAGAAAAGGATTCTTCGGTCAATGAAGAAATAGATAAATTAAGACATTCAGCAACTTGTTCTTTGCTTGAAAGTAATAATGTAATAGTTGTAGCATCAGTTTCTTGTATCTATGCTCTAGGTGGTCCACAAGAGTATTATGATATGAGTATTTCTATTAGACAAGGGCAAATTTTTAAAAGGGAAGATTTAATTAAAAGACTTATTGAAATAAGATATGAAAGAAATGATATTGATTTTAAACGTTCAACCTTTAGAATAAAAGGTGATACTATAGATATCATTCCTTCAAATACAAACGAGAAAGCAATAAAAATTGAGTTTTTTGATGATGAAATAGAACGAATTTATGAATTTGATATTATAAGTAATAAACTTATAAATGAGTTAAAGCATATTGCAATATTTCCAGCTACTCACTATGCTGTTGATAGCGAAAAACTTTTAAATGCTTTAAAGCAAATTGAACAAGATAGAGATAAAGAAGTAAAACATTTTTTGGATAATGGTAAATTTTTGGAAGCTCAAAGGCTTAAAGAAAAAACAAGTTATGATATTGAAATGATGCGAGAAATAGGCTATTGTAGTGGTATTGAAAATTATTCAAGGTATTTTGATGGTAGAAAACCAAAAGAAGCACCTTTCACACTTTTAGACTATTTTAAAGATGATTTTTTATTATTTATTGATGAAAGTCACATAACCTTACCTCAAGTTAGAGGAATGTATAATGGTGACAGGGCAAGAAAAGAAAGTTTAGTAAAGTATGGATTTAGACTTCAATCAGCATTTGATAATAGGCCATTAAATTTTGAAGAGTTTAATAAAAGACTTAATCAAGTTGTTTATGTTTCTGCTACACCTAGTCCATATGAAATGTCTAGGGCAGAAAATGTGGCTGTTCAAATAATAAGACCAACAGGATTATTAGACCCTGTTGTTGAAATAAGACCTAGTAAATATCAAGTTGATGATATTATTGAGGAAATTCATAGAGTTGTTGAAAAAAATGGTAGAGTATTAATAACCACATTGACAAAAAAGATGGCTGAAAACTTAACTGAGTATCTAACTGATTATAAAATAAAAGTTAGATATATGCACTCAAGCATTGATACTTTAGAAAGAATGGAAATAATAAATGGACTAAGAAGGGGTAGTTTTGATGTTCTTGTAGGTATCAATTTGCTAAGGGAAGGGTTGGATATACCTGAAGTAATGCTTGTGGCTATATTAGATGCTGATAAGGAAGGATTTTTGCGTAGTGAAACATCACTTATACAAACCATAGGTAGGGCAGCAAGAAATAGTGAGGCAAAGGTTATAATGTACGCCGATTCTATGACAAAATCTATGCAAAAGGCTATTGATATTACAAACGAGAGAAGACAGTTACAGGAAAAATTTAATAAAGAACATAACATTATTCCTAAAACAATAATTAAAAGTTTAGCATCTAATTTTGAATTATTAACAACTAAAGTGAGTGATGATAAGATTACTAAAAAAGAATTAGCTGATAAAAAAATTACAAGAAAAGATATTATGCAGGAAATAGAAAAACTTCAAAGTTTAATGAATATGTCTGTAAGAAGTTTGGATTTTGAGAGTGCAATTAAATTAAGAGATAGAATAAGCGAATTAAGATTAATGTTAAATGATTAATTTAAGTTTTATTTAAATATATAAATAAAATAAAAAAGATAATAATCTAATAATTAAATTCTTTTTAATAAAGGTGTTTTGTATGGAAGAAAATATTATAGTTAAAGGTGCAAAAGAAAATAATTTAAAAAATGTAGACCTTATTTTACCTAGAAATAAGTTTATTGTTTTTAGCGGTGTTAGTGGTAGTGGAAAATCCACTATTGTTTTTGATACAATTTATGCTGAATGTCAAAGAAAATTTATAGAATCGTTATCCTCTTATGCTAGACAATTTTTAGGACAAATGGGAAAACCAAATGTTGAAAAAGTTGAGGGATTGTCCCCTGCGATTTCAATTGACCAAAAAACTACTTCTCACAATCCTCGTTCTACAGTTGGTACAGTTACTGAAATTTATGATTATCTTAGATTATTATATGCTCGTTTAGGAGTGCCTTATTGTCCTAACTGTAAAAAACCAATTTCAACAATGACAATTGATAGTATTGTAGATAATGTTTTTGAAAACAAAGAAGATAGTAAAATAATTATTATTGCTCCTATTGTTAGGGGACAAAAAGGTTCTTTTCAAAAATTATTTGAAGATTTTAAAAAAGAAGGATATTCAAGGGTTGAAGTAGATGGTCAGATTTATGAGCTTATGGAAGAAATAAAAATAGATAAAAATTATAAGCATGATATAAATCTTGTTATTGATCGATTAAAATTAAGAGAAGAAAATAGAAGCAGACTTACTCAAAGTATTGAATTATCTTTAAAACTATCTAAGGGTTTAGTAAAAATAAATATTGAAGGGGAGGATCATATTTATAATAATTCTTATGCTTGTAGTGAATGTGGTTTTTCTTTTGAAGAAATATCTCCTCGTTTATTTAGTTTCAATAGTCCTTTTGGGGCATGTAAGGAATGTGATGGTTTAGGATTTACAACTGATATTGATGAAAACATGATTTTGAAAAAAAGTGATAAAACTTTAAGAGAAGGGGCTTTACGAATATGTACATGGACCATGGATGTTAGTGCAATAAGTGATGTTTATCTAAATGCTTTATCAAAAAAGTATGGCTTTAGCTTAGATGTTCCTCTTAAAGAATTATCTAAAGAGGTTATTGATATTCTTTTATATGGAAATAATGGCGAAACTTTAGAGTTAAGTTATAATAGTGCAAAATTTGCTGGTAGTTATACTGGTAGTTGGGAGGGAATTATTCCTAACTTACGAAGAAGATTTAGTGAAACAAAAAGTGATTATGCCAAACAAGAAATTTCAAAATTAATGAGAGAAAGTGATTGTAAAACTTGTCATGGAAAAAGACTTAACGAACAAGCTCTTTCAGTTTATATTGGCAAAAAAACTATTGCAGAACTTACAAACATGAGTATTTTGGAATTAAAAGATTTTATAAATAATTTAAAAATTAAAGAAAGTGATAAGACTATTGCAGAGCCTATATTTAAAGAGATAAATGCAAGACTAAATTTTCTTTGTGATGTTGGCTTAGATTATTTAACTTTATCTCGTACAGCAAGAACTTTAAGTGGAGGGGAAGCACAAAGAATTAGATTAGCAACTCAAATAGGTAGTGGACTTGTTGGTGTAATATATATATTAGATGAACCTAGTATTGGACTTCATCAATACGATAATGATAAACTTTTAGCATCATTAAAAAAATTAAGAGATTTAGGAAATACTTTAATTGTAGTAGAACATGATGAGGATACCATAAGATGTGCAGACCATATTGTTGATATAGGAATGTATGCAGGTGAACAAGGAGGAAATGTTGTTGCACAAGGATGTTTAGAAGATATTATAAATAATAAAAATTCTCTTACAGGTAAATTTCTATCCGGTGAAATTAAGATAGATATACCTAATAATAGACTGACTCCAAAAGGGTTTATTAGTATTTTTGGAGCAAGTCAAAACAACTTAAAAAAGATAAATATTAAAATTCCATTAGGTGTTTTAACAGTAGTTACAGGGTTATCTGGTAGCGGTAAAAGTAGTCTAGTAAACGAGATATTATTTCCTGCTGTTTCTAATAGAACTAATAAGACTTCGCTTCCTGAGGGCAAATACAAGCGAATTGAAGGGTATGAACAAATTGATAAGGTAATAAATATTGACCAATCACCAATAGGAAGAACCCCTAGAAGTAACCCAGCAACATATATAGGATTGTTTACTTTAATAAGAGATTTATTTGCTTCCACAAAAGAAGCTAAAGAAAGAGGATATACTAGCGGAAGATTTAGTTTTAATGTTAAAGGTGGCAGGTGTGAAAGTTGTGAAGGTGATGGAGAAAAAAAGATTGAAATGTTTTTCTTGCCAGATGTTTTTGTGCCTTGCTCAGAATGTAAAGGGAAAAGATATAATAAAGAAACCTTGCAAGTAAAATATAAAGGGAAAAGTATTAGTGATGTTCTTGATATGACAGTTGAAGAAGCATTATCTTTTTTTGAAAATATTAGTTCAATTAAAAATAAAATTCAATCATTGTACGATGTTGGGTTAGGATATATTCGCTTAGGACAAAGTGCAACAACTCTTAGTGGAGGAGAAGCACAAAGAGTAAAATTAGCCAGTGAATTGTGCAAACGTAGTACAGGCAAAACCTTGTATATTTTAGATGAGCCTACAACAGGTTTGCATTCATACGATATTAAAAAATTGATAAGTATTTTAAAAAGTTTGGTGGATAAGGGCAATAGTATTGTAGTGATAGAACATAATTTAGATGTTATAAAGGTTGCAGATCAAATTATAGATTTAGGTCCTGATGGTGGAGATAAAGGGGGAGAAATAATCGCTGTTGGTACACCTGAAGAAGTTGCAAAAGTATCCAATAGTAAAACAGGTATGTTTATTAAAAGGATTTTAGAAAATCAATAAATAATCATTTTTTGCTAAATTATTATTTTAAGATTAATTTAAATACAATTTAAAATAATTTATTGCAAAATTATATTAAAAAGTGTATAATTAAATTGTGAAAAATTTATATGAAGTATTAAGAGTAAGGACTACTGCTAGTCAAGAACAAATTAAGAAAGCATATTTAGAATTAATAAAAAGATATCATCCTGATAGATATTTGGGTGATAAAGTTTATGCCGAACGATATACTGCTGTATTGACAGAAGCATATTCAGTTTTAAAGGATCCGGAAAAAAGAAAAATATATAATGAGCAGCATAACATTAATATAACTCCAACCAAACGGGAATTGTGGAGAGAAGATAGAAACATCAAAAAAGATAAGAAAACTGAAAAACGAATGCCTAGAAAAAATTATGAACAAGAAATTTCTATGATGTATTTTAAAAATGCAGAAAGAAAGAAACCAAAGAGGAAAAAAGCACTAGGTAAGTTTTTAAAATCTAAGTTCTTTTTATGTATTTTATTTGTAGTTGGTTTGGAAGTACTTATAATAATTCTTCTTTATCCAAGATAAAATTTTTTATAAAAAAAGATTAAAATATTAATTGATATAAAATCACATAGTTTAATGCTATGTGATTTTTTTAGGTTGATTTTTAAAATAAATTATTTATATTAAATCCCATAAAGTAGGTGAAGAATTTACTATATTCCTTGATAACTGCTATATTTTCAATAGCAAGAGAACTATCATTATTTTCGATAGCAGTTGATAATTTTACAAAACTTTCATCTACAGATTTAACTTTTTCATAATTAGTAAAATAACATAATTTTGTTTTGGCATCTTCCCAAAACTTATTTAAGTCATTAAAGGAATTTTTTACATCTTCTCGTTCTAGATTTTTGTCATCTAATTCTATTGCAGCAGAAACCTGTTGAGATTTTGTATCTAAATTATATAAAAAATGATTTACATAAACCTGTTCTAAAGTTGCTACAGCAATAAGAATTGCCAATAAAAATAAAACTGCAATTAATCTTCTCATTTTACATTTAACTCCAATTCTTTCTTTATTGTCTTACAAGGTTTATATTTTTCTTGAAGAAATATTTCACCGCCTTTATCAATAGACAAAATTAAAACATCAGTTACAGATTTTATTTTTTCTTCATTCAATATACTTTTAATGTATTCTGGTGTTAACCCTAGATAATCAAGATTTTCTTTAAGAAGTTTTCCATCATTAATTAAAATAATGTTTAATGAACTTTGTTGCCCATCAATACCCATTCCTTCATTGCTTACTGGTTGAGCAGAATTTTTAAGTAATACACTGATGTTCCCATTTGTTTCAACAATAGCATAGGCAACATCATTTAGGTTAAAACATTGGGCAACTCTTAGACCTTCGGTTAAATCATTTAAAGTCATGTTTAATTTTTTTAAAGCATTATAATTTATTCCATTACTATCAATTACTATTATGGGTCTACCATTTAACACTTTACGGAAGAAAATACTTTTTCTGTTTAAAAGTGTGAATAGATAATGAAGAATTACTAATGTAAATAATGGAACTACACCAAATACAATAGGGATAGTACTATCCGACATTGGTATACAGGCTAGATCGGCTATGATTAAGGTAATTACTAACTCAAAAGGTTGCATGTCTCCTATTTGTCGTTTCCCCATAATCCTTACTGCAAATAATACAATACAATATACAATTAATGATCTTAAAATTAATGTTATCATATTTTTATTTTTTTTAATTTTTTACTATTTATGCATTTTTATTTTTAATTTTTTGATAAAAGAAAAAAAAGGAAAATTATCCTTTTTTTCTTTTAAGTTTTTTACTAAATAATTTTGTATTAAAACTAGGCTTTTTAGGAACTAAGTTTTTTAAATTTAAGAATGATAAATTATATAAATTAAATATAAGAGCAAGAACTAAGAAGAATATTTCTGCTATAACACAGGTGAAAGCTAAACTAAAAAACAGTGGAAATATTCTAGATAAAAGAGGATAAGTAAATTTTGATATTAGTATGCTTGGGATAGAGCAAATTACAAGTTTTAATAAATAAGTATAATTAAAAAAGTTTGACCCTAATTTTTTGTTTAATAATCTAATATTTAAAATAATTGCAACTACTAAACTTGCTCCCATTCCCCAAACTAAAGATAAAATACCTAAACTTCTAGTAAGAAAGATTATTGAGAAAAATAAAAAGAATGAACTTATTAGGTAATTTCTAAAACTTTTAACTTCTAGATTTAATGCATTTAGACATGAAGTTGTTATGCCTGTAATGCAAATAGGAATTACAAGCCAGCTGGCATAAGATAAGAATACTCCTGATTGTGTATTGTTATATAGAAATATTCCAATAGGTGTTCCTAGTGCAAAAAAGATTGGAACAAAAATAAATGCCACAAATAGGGCAAATTTCATAGAGAAATTTATTTTAGATTTAATCTCACTATAATTTTCAGTTCCTAACGCAGAAGATAAGTCAGGTATAAGAGTCATCGATAAGGAACCTATTATTGTTGAAGGAATATAAAGAAGTGGGAAAGTCATTCCCATTGCAACACCAAATATACTTAAAGCTTGTTCATTAGTATAGCCTATAGAAACCAGTTTTATAGGGATAATAATAGAAATTATAGGCATAAGTAAACTGGATACAATTTTTACTAAAGTAACAGGAATGCTTTCTTTTAATAAAGGTTTAAATTGACCTTTTGGATTTTTAAATTTTCCTCCTATCTTAATATAAACAATAAATACTAAAATCGAAGAAATTAAACATGCAACAACCATAGAATAGGTTGCAACCATAACGGCATCACATGCAGTATAAAAGAATGCAAATATTATAACACAAAATACAGCCCTAATTAGTTGTTCTAAAAATTCTGTTAAACTAACCCAAAAATATTTTTTATGTCCCCAAATGTTGCCTCTTAGGATACTATATACACTTGAAAACACTAGTGCAGGTAATAAAGTTATTAAAATATTTAAACATCTTTTATCTGTAAATAAAAGTGAAAATACATTTCTAAAAATTAGAACAACCGAACATAACAAAATTGCTGTTATAAGTCCTATGATAAGGGCTGCTGTTACTGATGAAAATTCCTTTTTTTTGTTGTTTGTAGCAATACTTACTGAAGTTATTTTACTAATAACAAGTGGAAGACCACTAGATATAAATGTTTCTAATACCATATAGATGGAAAAGGCTATTTGATATGCTCCTAGTCCTTCGGCTCCTATGCTTCTTGATAATAATATTCTAAATAAAAAACCTAAGGCACGGGTCAATACAGAAAAAGAAGTTAAAAGAGCTATTGCTTTAAAAAGTTTTTTCAAAAAATTTCTCCTTAAATATTTAAATCAATATTTTTATAAAATTAATATATATTTATTATAGGACTAATTAATTAATGCTAAATTTGTAGGAGGTTTGAAAAAAATGAATGAAAATATTATTTTTTTAAATAACTATTTGGAAAAAGAATTAATAATACTTGATGAATCTAAAACTAAAAATGAAATAATTAATGAAATGAAAGTAAATAGTAAAAATATATTATGTGAAGGTGAAGAGTTAAAAGAAGGGGACTTTGCCTTAATTAATAATAAAATAGATTATATTTATATAGTTAAACCTAACGATACTTTAGAAAGCATAAGTAATAGGTTTGGGGTAGGTATTGAAGAAATTAAAAGAAAAAATAATATAAAAATTATTTTTAATGGGCAACAATTATATATTTAGTTGATTTAAAATAAAAAAGATTATATAATAAAATGTGTAATTTTGATTTTGTTTAAAGATTGTAATATAATTTTTTTAAAAATAACTTGTATAAAATATGTAAAAATCAAAAGATATTTTTAAAAATAAATTTTGAAAGATAATTTAATTAAATTTTAGTTGGACAAACTATAATTTAATATTTTCAACAAATAAAAACAAGGATAAATATATGGTAGAGATAAAAGAAGTTATTTCAAAAGGGGATATAAAGAAGTTTGTTGAATATCCAAATAAGTTATATAAAAAGAATGAATTTTATGTTCCCTTTTTAAGCATCGATGAAAAAAATAAATTTGATAAAGATAAAAACGAATCTTATGATGATTGTATTATTAAATGCTTTTTGGCATATAGGGATAAACAATTAGTAGGAAGAATTGCTGGAATTATACAAAAATTATATAATGAAAAAACTGGACAAAAAAGAGTTAGATTTTCAAGATTTGATTGTATAAATGATGAAGAAGTATCAAAAGCCTTATTTATGTCTGTTGAAAAATGGGCAAAAGAGCAGGGCATGGAGATAATTCATGGCCCTATGGGATATAATGACCTTGATAGAGAGGGATTATTAATTGATGGCTTTGACCAATTGTCTACTTTTGAAGAACAATATAATTATGATTATTACCAAAAGCTTATTGAAGCTTATGGTTTTAAAAAAGAAGTAGATTGGGTTGAATACAGAATATTTACACCAAAAGAAGAAAATGAAAGAATTAATCATATTGCAGAAGTGGTATCCAAGAGATATAAATTAAAATTAATAAAACCTGATAATCTCAAAAAGTTTATTAGCGACAATAAACAGGAACTTTTTCAAGTTCTTGATGCTGCATATTCGCCATTATATGGTGTTGTACCTATGTCAGATAAGGTTAAAGATGCAGTTATTGCTCAATTTAAGTTAATTTTAAATAAAGACTTTATTGTTTGTATAAAAAATGAGTTTGGTGCAATTGTAGCTTTTGGCTTGGCTTTTCCTTCTTTTTCTGAAGCAGTAAATAAAAGTAAAGGAAAAATATTACCTTTAGGCATTTTTAGAATGATGAGACAAATTAAAAATCCTACTGCTATAGATTTGGGTCTTATAGCAATAAGACCAGAATATCAAAATAAAGGTGTAAACACTTTAATTCTTTCTGCTTTAATAAAAGGAATGATTGAAAAGGGTGTAAAATATGCCGAAACAAATTTAATGTTAGAATATAATAATAGAATACAAACTCAATGGAATGTGTTTGATTATGTTGAACATAAAAAACGTAGATGTTATGTAAAATCAATTGATTAATTTAATATATTTTAAAAAAAATTACTTTTAAGATAGTAATTTTTTTTATTGATAATATTTTATAATCTTTTAAAAATTAATATTCTTTAAATATAAAATACAATTATAAAAATTTAATTAATAAAATTTTACTTATTATCTAAATAATATATAATTTATAATAAATAAAAAGCCATGAATTAATCATGACTTTTTATTATTTATAGAAATACTATTTATTACTATCTTTTTTTGAAGAAGTTTTTTTGTATTTTCTTTTTTTATTCTTTTTTGGTGAATCATCTTGATTTTCTTGAGCATTTAATTGTTCTTGCTCTTTTTCTAATTCAGCTTGTTTTAACTTAATAAATTCTTCTTTTGCTTGTTTTTTGCGTTCATTAATTTCGTGTTGTTCTGAATTTTTAATATTAACTAAGTCTGAAATATGGGTTAGAGCAGATTGTAAATAATTTATTTTTTTATCTATTTTATTTATTTCTTTTGTATGTTTAATATATAAATTATTCTTTTCTTTATCGTTATCAATTTTAGCAATTTCTTCTTCGTGTTTATTAGTCATTTCTACTTTTGATGCTTCAAGTTCTTCAATTTGTTTGTTAAGTTCAACAATGTTTTCTTCTCTTTTTAATTTTAATTCTCTTCTTATTTCATCTTCATCTACAGCAAATGGAGATTTTTCATAATCTGAGGCTTTTATCTTTGCAATCTTACGTTTTGGTATTTTTCTAAATGAGTAACCTGCGATAGCAAGAATTAAAGCTATAACAAGAATAATAGAAGAGAGAAGTGCCCATATATTCAAATTATTATCTTGATTATTATTTTCTTCACTGGAAGAATTATCATTATCAGTTTCTTCTTGTGGAGTTTCTATAACTTTTGATACTAAAGTTGTTCTATCTGCTTTTTGAGAAACATATTCATTTTGATCGATTTCAACTATTCTCAAGTCATCAAAATAAACATCTCCTTGTGTAGCATTATCTTCATAACCTAATCCTAATAAAACCTTAACATTTTGATTTGATTCAGCTAAAACATACATTGAGTATTTTACCCAACCATTATTTTCTTCATCATTTCCAGTTTCTATAATTCTTGTAAATTTATTTTTATTAGTGCTATCTTCAATAATATTGCCATCTTCATCTACATTAACAAGTTCAAAATATGCTCCAAAATTTTCGTTTAGACCTGAAAGGTTAGAGGTTTTAATCCAAACTGAAAATTCATAATATGAGTCTTTAATTAAGTCATAAGTGTCTATGGTTTTTAATACTTGACAACTTTTAGTTTCATTTCTAATAACAAGAACATTTGTACCTTTTGCATCTTTGTGTACTTTTAAACTATCATTACCAGCGGTATTTATTATACCATTATATTGAATTGCTTGTTCATTCTTATGAATTACCATAGCATTTTGTTTATAAATATTTCCGCTTACTATTTGATTAGAATGTGAGTAAAAACCATTTTCAAGTAAATCAACATAAATAGAATTTTTGTATTTTTTAATTTCTTCTTGAGTTTGTGGTTTTAAGTATGAATCAAGATTAAAAGTATCATCACCACTTTTATAAACTACATCATCAAAGAAAGAGTAGTTGTTTTTGCCATTTCCATGTGTACCTAAAATTAAGTTAATGTTTTTTGATGACATACCATTTTTAATATAAATGGTATAGGTTGTCCAGTTAGGAGAAGAAATTTCATCTAAGCTTGCTATTATATCATTGCCACTTGCAACTTGAATAAATGCTTTTGAATCTCCTAAGGTTTTAACACTAACATCAATTTTAACAATTGTTGCAGATGATGTTGAATTTGGAGAAAGTGAAATATTGCTTGTAGGTGTTGATTTAAAATAAATATCTTCATCAGAGGTATTTCTTATCATTAAAACATTTTCAAGAGTGTTTGAAGGAAGTGGAGTAGAAGTATTTGCATCATTTGGTCCTGGATTTTTATTCGAGTATAAGCCATAGTTTAATGAGTCTGCGTCAAAGTGTGTTTGATTAACTCTTATAATTCCACTTTTTGCTTCTAAATTTTCCATATTTGAAGAAGCAGTCCAATCTTGAGGTAGAGCAGGGTAAGAAATTTGAGAACTATTTGATTTAACAAAGTTGAATAAGCCATTAGTAATATCACTCGTATTTTTTACATTTTTAGATAAATCAAGTTGATTGCTTTCAGTTCCCTTAGCATATTCTTCACTATTTATTCTTTGTAAAATTATATTATCAATAATAGCCCAGCCTGTTAATTTAGATTCTTCAGTTCCTAAAGCTATAGATAATGCAATTTCACAGTTTCTCCATGCATTACCACGAATGTAAAAATCTACTCTTGTAAAACCATTGTATGCACCGCCTGTAGAAGATTTAAGACCAGTTTGTGATTTTGAAATAACTTCTTCATCTTTGTTTATTATTTGAGTAGTATTAGTTAATTTAATATCAAGTCCGCCAGAAGTAAATTCACTTGTTTTAATGAACATTGAAAGTCTATAAAAACCATGTTGTTGAATTTGAATTTTATTATTTTCTGCTGTTTTTACAATAGTAGAAGCTTTATCAACATTCATTATTAATAATTCTTTGTTGGTTCTTTCTTCACCTATATTATTATTAGCATAATTTTCACGAGGAGAAAGAGAGAAGTTATCAACCAATTTTTGATTAATAGCATCTGCAATCATAACTTCTGCATTAGCTTTTGCAACGGAATTATCGTTTTCAACCACATAGCCTGTTAAATCATTTTCAAAACTAGGATTTACTAGAAAATTTTCTATATAATCATTATCAAGATTTATTTTTCTAATATTAAAATTAACTTCATCTGCTGTATAAAAATCTCTATTAGCAACTTCAGTAATTTCTACTTGGTCAAAAAATACTGTGCCTTTTGATTCTGTGGTAAGGGAAGAACCCAAACGAAGTTCAACTTGAAAATCATCAGTAGAACTAAATGAATCGGTTGCTATTAGGAAATAATATTGTTCCCATCTACCATTAGTAGAAATATTTTCAAATGAATTTTCTAAATAATTAGATTTTGAAGAAACATAAATAGATGCACTTGCATTGTCTATTGTTTTGCAATGTAGTGATATTGCATAAAATTTATCACTTTCAAGTTTGATTGCCGAACTCTTGTAACCATATTTTGTTTGTTGGTTACCTATTGAGTGCATAACTAAAATATAGTCATCTTCTATACCTTCTGGCTTATGTGGATTTGAAATAGAAGATAAGCCACCATATTTTTTGAATGCTTCATTATCAACACTTATTATACCTTTAAGTGTTTTTACTTCATTAACATTTTCAGCAACAGTCCAGTCATCAACTTTATCAGGTAAACCATTACCTGCAGTTTGGTGACTTGTAAACTTGCCATTTTTTATTTGAATAGATGTTGACCCATAATTATTAGCAGCATATTCGGTTTTTGCAGCATAGCTTGTTAGATTAATAATTAAAGCATAAGAATTAATAAAAACTGCTGAAACTACAAGCACTAAAATAAGTAATATTTTTTTTGTTAAATTAAGTTTCTTCATAGCATACCCTTTATTCTTGATATTGACATTATTTTTTATCTCAAATTTTTTGATAAAATTTAAATTAGATAACAAATTTTTAAATTATTTATTAAGATTAATTTATTATATTTTTTACCAATATTTAATGTCAGATAATAACTAATGTATTATATATTAAATATAAATAAATTGCAATTGATTTTTTATATTGTAATACACTAAATTATCAATTTTTTATTATTAAAAGTTATAATTTTATTCACCTCATATTTTTTCAATAATTTTTGTATGTTTTTTATTTCAAATAGCAGTTAATTATAAAATAATTTTAGTTTAATTTTAATAACTTAAATAAAAAAATAACTTTTTAAGCATAATAAAGTTATGAATAAAAACTTAAAACTTATTTTATTTATAATATCTGCGGTAGCAGTGGGATTTATCAATGGTATGTTCGGTGGAGGAGGCGGAATGCTTTGTGTACCATTGTTAAAAATGTTTTTAAATTTAGATGATAAAAAAGCACATGCATCTGCAGTACTTGTTATGGCAATAATAAGTATACCCACACTCATTATTTATATAACAACTATTCCAATAAACTGGGCAAGTGCAATATTTTTAACTATAGGAGTGGTTATTGGAGGAATAATAGGTGGAGCATTACTTAAAAAGATGAAAAATGATGTTATTAATATAATTTTTATAATTATTATGTTTGTAGCAGGAATTAAAATGATTTTTTAATAAAAACATTTTAAAATTTAGAATTATATTTATTAAATATTGATTTATTTTTAAAAAAATATTTTTTATATTAATTTTATTAAGTTCATATTGAAGTGAAACATTAAAAGGAAAATAAATGTCAAATTTTTTATTTATAGTATTAGGATTACTAAGTGGTGTAGCAGGAGGGATGGGAATGGGAGGAGGAACAATTTTAATTCCTCTTGTTACCTTATTTTTAAATGTTGCACAAAAGGAAGCACAGTTTTTAAATATTTTTTCTTTTATAATCATGGCATCAATAGTAATTTTTTTTCATATAAAAAACAAACTGGTGGATGTTTATCCAGCAGTTATGTTTTCAGTATTTGGGGTAGGGTCTGCAATTTGTTCCGCCTTGCTTGTAAAACAAGTTGAAAACTCAGTTTTAAGAATTATGTTTGGCATATTTTTAATAATACTTAGCATAATTCAGTTTGTAGCATATTTGATTAAGAAAAATCAAAAAAGATAAAATTTTTTGCAAAGTTTATAATATAATTAAAATAATTTAAAATTTTTCAAAATTAGATAAATCCTTTACAAAGATTACATTTATTGCTATAATGCAAAAGTGAAATCTTACGGAGGTATTTGTATGGTTGATGAAAATAAATGTATAGGTTGTGGTGCTTGTGAGGGAGTTTGCCCAGTGGGTGCTATTAAAGTTGAAAATGGTAAATCTCATATAGATGAAGATATTTGTATAAAATGTTGTAGTTGTGAAGGTATTTGTCCAGTAGAAGCTATAACTATTAATAAATAATTTTCTACGTTTTTTACCTAATATAATTAATTTGTAAAAAAATGTATATTTATAAGATTTATTCTTTAATAAATTTTTTATAACTAAAAATAATTAAAAAAATAGTATTTGTATTTTGCTTATTAAAATTTTAATAGGTAATTTTTTGTTTCTAAAAAAATCAATTAAAATAAAAGTTTGCATAGTATTTTAGTTTTATTTGGCATGATTTTATCTTAATTTTGGTGTAAAATTAGTTATTAAATTTTTATTTTTAAAGGGATTTATAATCAAATTTTAAAAATAAAAATAGGTTGACTTGCTTAATAAATTAAGTTATAATCAAGCCATAATTAAGAAACTTGAAGGAGAGGCATAAAGTTGGATAAAATAGCAATAGTAGATTTAGGTAGCAGTAAAATAGATTTAGTTCTTGCATATGTTACGCCAGAAGGCAATTTTGCGGTATTTGAAGAAATGACTGAAACTGTTAAAATTGTAAACGATTTTGATGGTGAAGGATTACTCAGAATAGCAAGAAGTAATGAAGCCTTAACTATTCTTAGAATGTATAAAATGGTTTGTGATGTTAATAGAGTTCAAAATATTATTGCTGTATGCTCTCATAATATTAAAAACTTAAAGAATTATAGAAGTTTTTTAGATGAAATATATAATTCTTGTGGTTTTAAGTTTAAAATTATGACTGAGGAAGAAGAATTAAATTCACTATATACAGGAGTAGTTAATTCAATAGATGTTCCTAAAGGTGTAATATTTAATGTTAGTGGTGGTTCTACTAAAATTGTTCAATATAATAGAAGAAATATTTTAAATGAAATTATTATTCCATTTGGTACATATACAATAGCTAAAATAATGGAAGAAGAAAAAAATCCTGAAAAAGCATGTCAAAAAATGACACAATCTTTTAAAGAAGAATTGCAAAAGATAGATTGGCTAAAAAATATAGAACCTGAATATGCTTGTGTTGGAGTTGGCGGGGCTGTTAATGGAGTAGGACTACTTTCAAGAAAATTAAAAAAATATCCCCTTGATTCTGCTCATAATTTTGTTATGTGTGGTAAAGATATTGATGATGTTTACAATCTTGTAAAAACTTTGGACTTAGATAAAACTAAAAAAATCAAAGGAATATCTTCTGATAGAAGTGATGTTTTTGCAAGTGGTGTATGTATGGTTAAAGCTATATTTGAAACAAATACATTTGAAAATATGACCATATCTACAAAAGGCATGAAAGAAGGTATTATATATTCTTCTGTTGTTCCAGGAACTAATGAAAAACCTATATCAGATTTATTAGGTTTTAGTTTAGATAATATTAAAACATTTTATGATGGAGAATATAATAATTCTACACAAGTAGGAGATTTATCTTTAATATTATTTAGACAATTAAAGGTATTACATAAACTTCCTAGAGGATATATTAAGGTTTTAAGAATTGCATCTGTTATGCATGATTCAGGACAAAGAATAAAATTTTATGACCATGAAAAAAATAGTTTTAATATTATTTTGAATAGTGATATTTTAGGTGCTAGTCATAGGGAAATTATCCTTGCAGCTTTTGTTAGTTCTAGTCAAACATTAAGTGATTTTAGTTTAACCGATTGGATTAAATATAAAGATGTTCTCCTTGAAGAAGATTTAGATGCAGTAAGAAAACTTGCTCTTATTGTAAAACTTGCAGAAGCTCTTGATAAAACTCATAGAGGAGTTGTACAAGATATAAGTTGTGATATTTTAGGAGACTCAGTAATAATGAAAACTATTGTTACTATTGATGCTTCTATTGAAATAAGAGAAGCATTAAAATCTTCACAAGACTTTAAAAAGGTTTACAAAAAAACTCTTGAAGTTTTATAAATTTAAATTTTAAAACAATTTACTAAAAGTAACTATAGTAAATTGTTTTTTTATGTAATTTTTTTATATTAACATATAAAGTAATGAAAATTACTTTTTTTACATTTAAATTTTTGTTATAATTTTTTTATAGTTACATTTTTTTTACATAGCAAATTAAATATTAAAATTTTATAAAAGTAATTTATATCAAATAATTAATTTAAGATAAAAGGAAAGAGTTATGTCGGTATACGAACTTTGCATTGATATCGGTAGCAATTTTACAACAATCTATAAACGAGGTAGTGGAATAGTTTTAAGAGAACCTAGTTTAATTTTAATAGATAATTCTATTAAAGCAATGAAAGTTGATAAAATAGGTATAGAAGCCGAAAAAATTAATGGTAAAAATTCGGCTAGTCAAACTTTTGTTAAACCTGTTATAGAGGGTGTAATTAAAAATATTGATTTAACAAAAAAAATGGTAATGTATTTTATTAATAAAGTTGTTAAATATAAATTTATTAAACCCACTATTAAAATTATTGTGAGTATTCCTACAAGTTTAACATCAGAACAATATGAAGATTATAAAACAGTATTTTATTCTATAGGCTTTGCAAGTATTGATTTTGTATATAATTGTGTTTGTGCTAGTCTTGCAGACTTACCTTACTTTAGTATGGGTAAGGCAAATTTACTTGTTAATATAGGTGCGGGTAAAACTGAAATTTCTTCTATTATAAACAATAAAATTATAAGTGCTTGTTCATTAAATGTCGGGGGCAACCTTATAGATAAATGTATAGCCGAACATTTGCAAAAAACAAAAAATTATATTATAAGCACTAATATTGCTTGTAAGGTTAAGCAGGAAATAGGTTCTTTATATGAAACTGATAAAAGCAATTTAGAAATTATGGTTCAAAATGGAGATACAAATAGTCCTATTTCAGCTATAATTACAGCACAAGAACTTATAAAACCCATATATGAAAACTATTTTAAAATTTTGCAAACTATACAAGCCTTTTTAAATCAATGTAGTCCAGAGGCTGCACAAGATATAAGAAATGATGGTATTGTACTTTATGGTGGAGGAAGTTTAATTACTGGTCTTGAAAAGTTTTTTAAAAAAATTTTACAACTTTCAGTTTTTGTTGTAGATAAACCCGAAGTACTAGGGGTTATAGGTAGTGAAAAACTTTTTAGTAATTATAGTCTATTGCAAAATGTGGTTGAAGAAAATTAAAAATAATTTATATTTTTATATATAAATATAGTTTAAATAAAGGCTAATAAATATCTTTTTGTAAGTTTAAATGTGAGATTTAATAAAATTTAGTTTTTTTTACTAATTTTGTAGATAACAAAAAAGTAAGCGATAATGACGTTTACTTTTTTCTATTATTTTTTTAAAATCTTTTGTAGACTAAATTAATATTTTTTTACATTTATATAAAGATTTTAAAATCTAAAAAGATAAAGGGGTAAGTAAGTTGGCTAGAAAAATTGTAATAACAAGTGGTAAAGGTGGTGTTGGTAAAACCACTATATGTGCTAACTTAGGTGTAATGTTAGCAAAGTTAAATAAAAGGGTTGTTCTTGTAGATGTTGACATAGGATTAAATAATTTAGATGTGGTAACAGGAATAGAAAACAAAATTGTTTTTGATATAGTAGATGTTATTGAAAATAAATGTAGAATCAAACAAGCCCTTATTCAAGACTTAAATTATCCTAATTTGTACATAATGCCATCAGCCCATTCTTATAATTGTTCTTTAGTTACAGCGGAAAATGTTAAAAAAGTGATTAATCAATTAAATGATTATTTTGATTTTGTTTTAATAGATTGTCCCGCAGGAATAGATGAACCTTTTAAACGGGCAGTGTGTGGTGCCGATGAAGCTTTAGTTGTTGTAACACCTCATTTATCAAGTCTAAGAGATGCTGATAAAGTTTTAATGATATTAAATAGTTATAATATTACTGATATTTCATTAATAGTTAATAGAGTAAGAGGAGACATGATTCTTGATAAAGAAATGATTGATGCTAATAAAATAGCAGAAATATTGAATGTTAAACTTTGTGGAATAATTCCAGAAGATGATAACATATCTGTTTTATTGAGTTTAGGAAGAACTGTTAATAAAGGGTGTGAAGCATATTCAGCTTTTACAATTTTAGCAAATAATATGTTTGAAGATAAAAAGAAATTGTATGATTGCACAACAAAATATAAAGGGTTTTTAGGCTATTTTAAACGTAGTTTAAGAAAAAAAGTTTAGTAAATATTATTTAATATAAAATTTATTTTATATCTATTAAATTTTATTATTTATATTAACTTAATTAATAATGATTATGTAAATAACTTTTATATTAAATTATTTCTTTAATATTTTTATATTAAGTAAAAGGGGGAAATCTATTCAATGAGATTTGAACAAAAATGTATAAATAGATTAAAAAATATTTTAAAACAGGATAAAGAAAGATTGTCAGTTCCTATGCTTAATATGATTAAAAGTGATATTTATATGTCTTTAAATAGCTATTTTGATATCCACCCAGAAGATATTAATTTAAAATACTTTATTGATGAGAATGGTTACTATGCTCTTGATATTGGTATTAAATGTAATAGAATTAAAAAAATCAATTTTTTTAATAAATAAAAAGCGATACTTTATTTTATTTCTTTTATTAAAAAATTAAGAATACAAAAAATATTATTTAAAATATATTTTTAAAATTTTAAAAAAGTTTTCATTATTTACTAACAATCAACATAAATTTACAATATGAAAGATTTTTTTAAAAAAGCATTCAACATTTTTAAAAAGAATGCTACTTTAGTTATAATTCTATTTATTTTTTTATTTTTATTTATTTGTGATAATTCTACCTTAAGAGTAGGTAATGTTATTATGGATAATTTAAAAGCAATAGCAACTAGTTTTACTCCAACAACGGATTTATTTGATGATGGTAGTGAGGTATCATTTGTTTCATATTTTTTAGGCATTAGTTCAGTAAAACAAGAAGAAAATGTTGTGTTTTATAAACCAAGCAGTTCTTTAAATTCCTCAAGTTCAAGTGAAGAATATTTAGTTTATAATTATGATGGTGTTTTAAATGCAGTTGCTAAAGGTAGAGTAAGTGCTGTTGGCTATACAAAGGATAATGAAAAATATATCGAAATAGAACATTCAAAAGGATATATTTCAAGATATATAGGAGTCCAATCTGTAGGTGTTAGTACTGGTGAAAAAGTAAATGCTAAAAATCCTATTGCTATGATTAATGCTAAAAGTCAAGTTAAAGTATTAATTCAACAAAATGGCAATCTTATTAAACCTAGTGATATCAAATGGAACAATTAAAAATTGAATCAAATTATTTGGAATTATTATATTAATGGAAAAACTAAAAATTAATATTCATCCTACATTTATTATTTTTGCTTGCGTTTTAATTTATTTTGGTAAGTCAATTCTATTTTTCAATTATTGTCTAGTTATGTTTTTGCATGAATTTGCTCATGCATTTGTAGCTAGGAGATTAGGATATAACATTAAAAATATAAAATTAATTCCTTTTGGAATTTGCCTTAATATGAATTCATATGACCTTGTTCCTAAAGATGAAATTAAAATTGCATTAGCTGGTCCAATTATGAATTTTATATTAATGCTTTTTACTATGGCATTATGGTGGATTTTTCCATCGACTTATAATTACACTTGCTTTTTTTGTTATGCAAATTTTATAACTGGCATTTTTAATTTAATACCAGCTTTTCCTTTAGATGGAGGAAGAGTATTGCTTTCATTATTAAAACAACGAACAACCAGTCGGACGGCAATTAAATTTTGTAAAATAGTAAATATAATAATTATTATTTGTCTTATTGGCATATTTATTTTATCATGTTTTTATACAATAAATATAACTTATTTATTAGTTGTTCTTTGTCTACTAAGTGGTGTATTAGATAATAATAAAATGCAAAAATATACTTTAATAAATTATGGTGTACTAAAAAAATTAGGCAAGGTAATTAAAACAAAACCCCTTGTTGTTTCAAGTGATGTTAAAATGTACAAGTTATGTAAATATATAGATAACTTTTCATACATATCGGTTAGTGTGATAGATAATGATAAAAAGGTAATAGCTACCTTTAATGAAAGTGAATTTTTAGATTTACTGGAAAAATATGGAGCAAGTACGCCTTTTAATTTAGTATTAAAGAACAATAATATGCATTAAAGTCACTTTTTAGCCCTAAAATGCCAAAATATTAAAAACAAATGTAAAAAAATGTTTAACAAAATTTATAAAAAATATTATTATATTAATATAAAATTTATATTTTTTGGCTTTTAATGCGTTAAGTGGGGTTTACAAATGAAATATGTAAGAAATATTGATGATTTAAAAAGATATACATTTGAGTTTTTTGATAGTTTTTTACCACAAGATTTAGCCGATAAAATGGTAAACTATTTTTTACTAAACTTGGGCGAGGCAGGGAATATTTTACCTGTTGCAGTCAACTATTTTAAATCATCTAGTCCTAGTATTGATATTGTTAGTGAATATGGACAAGTAATATTACAAATTAATGATTATAAAGATTTACTAAAAAAATATATAGAATTTTTATTAAAGGCCGAAGGGTATGAGGCTATATGTGTTTTTTTAAACAGCATCTTTTTACAACAAATAGGGGATGCAAAATACAAAAGTAGTAGAAAGGATTATTCTATTAATGAAAGATATTTTGATAGATTTGTAGAAATTACTATCTATTGTAATATAGATAAAGATTTATTTATCCCTTTCTTTGTTGCTATTTTTAATAGTGAAGCAAAATCTAGAATGTATGATTATAAAGAACCTCTTAAAGAATATTTAGATATTTTTTTCAAAGAAGGTGAAGATAATGAATTTATTTCAAAATTATTATCAAGTGATAGTAAAAATGGTTTAAATGAAATAGCGAGAATTAATACAATTAAAACCTTATCAACTTTACTTCAAGGTTATGTAGATGGTGAAATAAATAGCACCGCAATAATTAAGCCTGCATTAACAAAACATAAAAGAGAAGGGTTTAATATTATAGAAACCCTTTTAAAAAGCGATAGTGAAGATATTCGATTTAGAGCAACTCAATTATTACTTCTTATGCAAGAGGATAGAAATGTAAGAGATAGACTTAAATATATGTATGAAAATACTGATAGTACAAAGTTAAAAGCATTTCTAGAAAAAGAATGCGGATTTAATGCTCTTAAAAAATTTGGTTCATATGGAGAATTTGTTGCCTACGTTGATTGTAATGTATCACAAATCCAAGAGAGATTATATGGAGCAAGACTAAAAAAATATTATGAAAATGAATGTTTAAAAAATAGCGATATCGAAGGTAAAATATTGACCTTTGTTATGGATACTTTTAAGAGTAGAGAAACCGATAGTCAGTTTATATATTTAAAAGAATATTTAAAATTTGTTGATAAAAATATTCTAACATCTCTTTGTCGTGTAATCTATGAAGTGGCAGTTTATAGAAATAGACTATTAGGTAGTAAATGGGCTTTAAGACAAATAGCAATGTTTGGGGATACTAACCTTTTAATGAAAATGGTTAAAGATTTGCGTTCATGGTTCTTAGATGAAAAAACCGTATATGCTGGTAGATACTTTTTAGATTTGCTTGCAGAATGTGGCAGAGAAGAACTTATTGAAATAATTAGGTTATTACTACTTGCTAATTTAGATAAAAAGCAAGTTAAATTTTTAGAAGATAAATTAAGTAAGTTTTCTCAAGTTAATAAAAAGAATTTAGAAGAAGTTAAAGATAAGATAACAGAAGATTTTGGGTTTAATAGAAATGGTGAAAAGGTTATTGAACTAGACAATAGAAATGTTAAAATTAAAATTAATAGAGATTGCTCATTAACTTTAACCAATGAAAAATCTGGTAAACCAGCAAGAATTAAAAAGGATACTTTATATCTTGATTGCAATTTAAAAAGTTATTTAAAACTTCTTGAAAAAGAAATTAAAAAACAAAAGAAAAGACTTTATTCCGCCTTCCTTGAATTTAGAACTTATGATAATAAAACTTTTGAAGAATGTATATTATCAAATAATTTACTAAATTATTTAGCTCAGGGGTTAGTTTGGGCAAGGTACAAAAAAAATAGGTTTGCAGAAGCTTGTATATTAAAAGATAATACTCTTGTTCATGTTTTAGGTAATGTTATATATGAAAATTTTGATGATTATAGGATAGCATTATTGCAACCTGTTGATTGTGAGAGTAATGCACACTTAATTAAGGAGAAATTAGATTTTCCACTATTATTTAATCAGTTAGATTTTCCAGCCTTTAAAATAAACGATTTATCACCAAATGCTACATCGGTTGAGGCTCTTAGCGGAATTTTTTGTAATGCACAATTATTTATCACAAGATTGCAAAAATTAAAATATAGAATAAATGACCTAAATTTAAAAAATGAATATTCAACACTTGTAAGAGAAATTAAAAATTTAAATTTATTAATATCGGTTGAATTTGATAGTGTAGTTTTAGGTCAAGAGGGAAGTAGAAGCACTACTGTTTCTAGAATTAGATTTTACGATTTAAATAAACTTATTAAAAATGGAAAAATTTATAACTTAAATAAAACTGAAGCAAAAGCACTTAAAGATTTAGATGAAAGAGTTATGAGTAATGAAATAGCACTTGTTTTTATGGCATGCAAAAATTAATATTTTAGATTAAAATTTTAAACTATAATTTTTAATTATTAAATTAATTTATTATCTATTACCTTTCTTATTACTTTTAAAAATTATAGTTATTAATTTTAAAAACTACAGCAAAAATATTTTCAAAATTATAAAAAGTATTTGCATTATTTTTTTAAGTGTTATACAATTTTTAGGTAAACTAAATTAGTTAAAGGAGAGTTAATTTTTTATATGGCAAAAAAGTATTTATATTTATTTAGCGAAGGCAATGCCAAAATGAGAGAAATCCTAGGAGGAAAAGGTGCTAACCTTGCAGAAATGACAAATTTAGGTCTTCCTGTTCCACAAGGGTTTACAATTTCTACTGAAGCTTGTACTCAATATTATGAGGATGGCAAACAAATTAATGATGAAATTCAAGCACAAATTATGGAATACATAGGCAAGATGGAAAGTATCACTGGAAAGAAATTTGGTGATAAAGAAAACCCATTACTTGTTTCTGTAAGAAGTGGTGCTAGAGCAAGTATGCCAGGTATGATGGATACAATCTTAAACTTAGGTTTAAATGAAGAAGTTGTTGAAGTTATCGCAAATAAAAGCGGTAATCCTCGTTGGGCATGGGATTGCTATAGAAGATTTATTCAAATGTATAGTGATGTTGTTATGGAAGTTGGCAAAAAATACTTTGAAGAACTCATTGATGAAATGAAAGAGAAAAAAGGTGTTACTCAAGACGTAGAACTTACTGCTGATGATTTAAAAGAATTAGCAAATCAATTTAAGAAAGAATATAGGAACAAAATAGGTGCTGATTTCCCAACAGATCCAAAAGAACAACTTATGGGTGCTATTAAAGCTGTTTTCCGTTCATGGGATAATCCTCGTGCAAATTACTATAGAATGCAAAATGATATTCCTTACAGTTGGGGAACTGCTGTTAATGTTCAAATGATGGCATTTGGTAATATGGGCGAAACCTCTGGTACAGGTGTTGCTTTTACTCGTGACCCTGCTACTGGTGAAAAGAAATTAATGGGTGAGTTCTTAATGAATGCACAAGGCGAAGACGTTGTTGCTGGTGTTAGAACTCCTATGCCTATAGCAAAAATGGCAGAAGTAATGCCTGAAGTATATGCACAATTCCAAGATATTTGCAAAACACTTGAAAATCATTATAGAGATATGCAAGATATGGAATTTACTATTGAAGATAAAAAATTATATATGCTTCAAACTAGAAATGGTAAAAGAACAGCAAGAGCTGCTATCAAAATTGCTTGTGATTTAGTTGATGAAGGTATGATTACCGAACAAGAAGCATTAATGCAAATAGATCCTAAGAGTTTAGATTCACTTCTTCACCCTCAATTTGACCCTAAAGCATTAAAGCAAGCAACTCCAGTTGCTCAAGCTTTAGCAGCTTCTCCAGGTGCTGCATGTGGTGCAATAGTTTTCACAGCTGAAGATGCTGTAGAAAGAGGCAAGAAAAAAGAAAAAGTTATATTAGTTCGTCTTGAAACCTCTCCTGAAGATATCGAAGGTATGCACTATTCACAAGGTATTTTAACAGTTCGTGGTGGTATGACCTCTCATGCTGCTGTTGTTGCTCGTGGTATGGGTACATGCTGTGTTTCTGGTTGTGGCGATATTAAAATGGATGAAGCAAATAAATGTTTCACTTTAAATGGTAGAGTATATAAAGAAGGAGATGTAATTTCTCTTGATGGTTCTACAGGTAAAATTTATGGTGAAGAAATAAAAACTATTCCTGCTAATACCAATGATGGAGACTTTGGTAGAATTATGGAATTAAGCAATAAATACAAAGCAATGGCAGTTAGAACCAATGCTGATACTCCAGCAGATGCAAAACAAGCAAAAACTTTTGGAGCAGAAGGTATAGGTTTATGCAGAACTGAGCATATGTTCTTTGAACCAGATAGAATTGCTGCAATTAGAGAAATGATTTGTGCTGATAATGTAGAACAAAGAGAAAAAGCTCTTGCAAAACTTGAACCAATGCAACAAGGTGACTTTGAAAAATTATATGAAGCACTTCAAGGCGATCCAGTTAATATAAGATTCTTAGATCCACCTCTACATGAATTTGTTCCAACAGAGGAAGAAGATATTAAAACTCTTGCAGATGCACAAGGCAAAACTGTAGAAGAAGTAAAACAAATTATTGCTTCTTTACATGAATTTAATCCTATGATGGGCCATCGTGGTTGCAGACTTGCAGTTACATTTCCTGAAATTGCAAAAATGCAAACTAGAGCAGTTATTAAAGCTGCAATTAAAGTAACTAAAAAACACCCTGAATGGAATACTGTTCCTGAAATTATGATTCCTCTTGTAGGTGAAGTTAAAGAACTTGCATTTGTTAAAAAACTTGTTTGTGATACTGCAGATGAACTTATTAAAAAATCAGGTGTTGAAATGCACTATAAAGTTGGTACTATGATTGAAATTCCTCGTGCTACAATATTAGCAGATGAAATTGCAAAAGAAGCAGAATTTTTCTCATTTGGTACAAACGATTTAACTCAAATGACATTTGGTTTCAGCCGTGATGATGCTGGAAAATTCTTAACATCTTACTATGAAAGCAAAATTTATGAATCAGACCCATTTGCAAGACTAGACCAAAATGGTGTTGGTAAACTTATGGAAACTGCTGTTAAACTAGGAAAAGAAACCCGCTCTGATATTAAATTAGGTATTTGTGGCGAACATGGTGGTGACCCTTCAAGTATTGATTTCTGCCATAGAATAGGTTTAAGTTATGTTTCTTGTTCTCCTTATAGAGTTCCTATTGCAAGACTTGCAGCAGCACAAGCAAACATTAAAAATCCAAGAAATTAATTTTATAAAAGTTTGTTCATAGATTATAAAAATCTTATTTAAATAAGGTCTTTATAATATAATAGAAATAAATTTTTTAATGCTAATTATAAAAAAACTAATAGTTTCCGCCACTATTAGTTTTTTTTATAATTAAATATAAAACTTATTTTAATAAATCATATTTTTTAGCATTTTAATATTATTAATAAGGTTAATCATATATCAAGCAATTAAAATTTGAATTATATAAATTTAATTAATTTTTTTTATATGATGTTAATTCATTTATAGCAAGTAAAAGAGTATCTATTTCTTTTTTTGAGTTCCTAAAATTTAAGCTTACCCTAACAGCACCATCTTGTGTAGTACCTAAAAATTTATGAGTTAGTGGGGCACAATGTAATCCACCTCGTGTTGCAATATTATATTTGCTATCTAAAAAGTCACTAACTTCTGCTGAATTATAACCTTTTATATTAAAACTTATAACTCCATAGGAAGAGCTTGGCAAGGTATAAATAGTTAAATTATTAATTTCTTTTAACTTTGAAAGGAGATAGTGCGTTAATTTTTTTGTTTTATAATTGTTGATTTCAAAGTATTTTTCAACATACTTTACCCCCTCCGCAAGAGCAGATATAATTGGAGTTTGTAAAGTTCCACTTTCTAGTTTTTCAGGTAAATTTTGTGGTTGGTTTAAATTAATAGATTCCGTTCCAGTTCCACCAAACATAAGTGGAGAAGGAATTTTTTTAGTATTAATACAAAGTCCTCCTATGCCTTGTGGAGCTAAAAATCCTTTATGACCTGCAAAAGTTAAAAAGTTAATGTTATCATTTTTCATATTATATTTAATGTGTCCACAAGATTGTGCAGCATCAACTAAAAATAAAATACCTTTTTCTTTACATAGTTTTCCTATCTCTAATATATCATTTTTATTCCCAGTTACATTAGAAATGGCAGTTATAATAACCAAATAAGTTTTAGAAGTTAAATGTTTTTCAACATCTTCCTTAATAATATACTTTTTATTAACTGGTTCAATAATTGTAAGTGTTATTTCTCCTCTATTTTTTAATTCGTTAAGAGGTCGTAAAACAGAATTGTGTTCAAAACAAGAGCATATTACATTTCCACCTTTAACAATTGTGCCTAAAATAGCTATATTAAGTGCCTCTGTACAATTTTTAGTAAATATTACATTTTCAGGCTCATTTAAGCCAAAATGATTTGCTACTATTTCTCTAGTATTGTAAACCAACATAGAATTTTTTAAACTTAGTCTATGTCCACTTCTTCCGGGATTTGCACTATTTTTAAGAGATTTATTAAGTATTTTTATTACACTTTTAGGTTTAAAATTACTTGTTGCAGCATTATCTAAGTATATAACTTTTTTTGTCAACATTTGTTTTTCTTCCATTTATCAAATTTTTAGACAAATTTTTACTTTTTAAAGTCAAAATGCCTCTTGTAATAATATATTGTAATGAAAGTATTTTTGTGTAGAGGATTGATTTATGAAATATTATTTAGTGGTTTTTAGGTCAAGAAATGAAACAATTAAATTTGTAAATATTATGAATTCCTATAATTATCTAGCAAGTGCTGTTACAACACCAAGGCAAATTTCAGTTTCATGTGGAATTTCAGCAAAAATTGATGGTAGAGCTGTTGAAATTGCCAAACAAATTTTAGGTAGACGCCAGTTTTATACTTTTGCAGGTATTTATAGTTATAGTAATGATCAGTATTCAAGAGTATTTTAATTAATTTCTTACTGAAAACTAATAATTTTGTTGTTTTGTTTTGATTTTCTTAGCATGTAAATATATGTAGATTATTAAAAAATTTTTTATTAAAATAGTTTATAGTTTTAATTGAAAAAATTTGTTTTTTGTTATATTATTTATCTTATATTAAAAGTGGAGAAATTTATAAAATTAAAAAGATGAAAAAAAATACTAATGATATATATCAAATACTTTATGAAAAATTTGGACAAGCAGGTTGTGAGTTAAATTTTAATAATAATTATGAATTAATCGTTGCGGTTATACTTTCTGCAAGATGTACTGATAAAAGAGTAAATATTATTTCAAAGGATTTATTTAAAAAATATCCAACAGTAGAAAGTTTAGCCAATGCTAATATTGAAGAATTAGAAAAAGCAATTTATTCTTGTGGATTTTATAAAAATAAAGCAAAAAACTTAATAGGTATGGCTAAAGATGTAGTAGAAAGGTTTAATGGTAATGTTCCTAGTGAATTTGAAGATTTAATATCTTTATCTGGAGTAGGAAGAAAAACAGCTAATGTTGTATTAGCAGTGGGTTTTTCAAAACAGGCAATAGCTGTAGATACTCATGTATTTAGAGTGTCAAATAGGTTAGGAATAGTTGATGCTAAAACTCCTTATGATTGTGAAATGGGATTGCAGCAAGAGGTAGATAAAGATAAATGGGCAACGTTTCATCATTATTTGGTTTTATTTGGAAGATATGTTTGTAAATCTCAAAATCCAAGTTGTAAAAATTGTGAGTTAAAAGAACATTGTAAATATGTTAATACTATTAATAAATAGTTTTATTAAAGCGATAATTTAAATAAATAATAAGATTAAAAAAAATTTTTAGCAGAAATTAAAAAAGTATTTTAAATTCTTTATATTTTTGATATCATATTATAATAATTATATAAAAGGAGGACTTGCTGATATGTTTGTTGATACAGCTAGAATTTATATAAAAGCAGGTAATGGTGGTAGAGGAGCAATTTCTTTTAGAAGAGAAAAAGGTATTGCTAATGGAGGCCCAGATGGTGGGAATGGTGGAAAAGGCGGAGATATTATTTTTAGGGTTAATAAAGATCTTAATAATTTAGTTTCATTTAAATTTTCAACTCATTTTAAGGCAGAAAATGGTGAACCTGGACAAAAAAATAATAGAAATGGTAAAGGGGGAAAAGATTTAATTATTTCAGTCCCTCAAGGTACCATAATTAGAGATTTTGAAACAAAAAAAATTATAGCAGACTTATTTTATTTAGATAGAGATTATATACTATTATCTGGCGGAGAGGGTGGCAAAGGAAATGCATTTTTCAAAAGCCCAACAAGACAAGCTCCTCATTTTTCTCAAACAGGCGAAGTTACAAAAGAGTTTTCTGTAATCTTAGAACTTAAAACACTTGCAGATGTAGGATTAATTGGTTATCCTAATGTTGGTAAAAGTACACTTTTATCAGTTGTTTCTAATGCTAGACCTAAAATTGCAAATTATCATTTTACAACTTTAAGCCCTAATTTAGGGGTTGTTAAATATTATGAACATAGTTTTGTTGTTGCTGATATTCCAGGTCTTATAGATGGAGCAAGTGAGGGACAAGGCTTAGGTCATGAATTTTTAAAACATATAGAAAGAACAAGACTTTTAGTTCATGTTATAGATATTTCTTCTGCTGATGGCAGAGAACCATACAATGACTTTTTAGTTATTAATAAAGAACTTAATAATTTTAATAAAACTTTAGGAGCGTTAAATCAAATTATTGTTTTAAATAAAATAGACCAAGTAAGAGATTTTTTTGTAGTTGAAGAATTTAAACATAGATTGAATAACAAATATAAAGTAGTTTGTATTTCTGCTGCTTGTAGAGAAAATATTGAAGAATTAATTAAAACTATATGGCAAGAATTAGAAAAACTACCTCCTCAAATACCTGTTGATGTTGAAGAATTTGGTTTTGGTAAAAAAGACAAGACTGGTATAGAAATAACAAAAATAGATAAGTCTACCTACGAAATTAGTGGAGGCTTTATTGAAAATATTGCTAGAGGAATTGTTGTTAATGATTATGAATCGCTTTCATACTTCTGGAAGCGTCTTAAAAACGATGGTATTGTTGATATGTTAAGAGAAAATGGTGTAAAAGATGGAGACACCATAAGAATAGGAAAAGTTGATTTTGAATATGTAGAATAATAATATTTTTTAAAATTAAGTGTTTTTTAATAAATATTTTAAAAATTCATTTTTAAATTTTCAAAATAAATTATTATAAGTTTTTATTTAGTTAATAAACATAGAAAGATACTAATAATTTGGTTATAAAAAGTTTAATATAAAAGGGAAAAAAATGATTACATCAAAAGAAAGAGCAGAACTTAAAAAAATTATATCAAGTCAACCTTCTGTTTATCAAGTAGGAAAGGATTGTTTGTCACCAGCTAATATAGAGGGTATTAAAGATTGCTTAATATCAAGAGAACTTATTAAAATTAATATTTTACAAAATTGTGATGAGGCAGCAAGGGTGGTAGCAGATAAATTAGCTTTAGAACTTGATTGCGATATAGTAGGTGTTATAGGCAGAAAAGTTATTTTATATAAGTTTAATCCTAAAAAGGAAAAACATGTTTTGGTTAAAAATTTTTAATTATAGTTTACAATTTTCAAACTAAAATTTTAATTTTAAATAAATAACAAAGAAAAGATGTTAACTAAAGAAGTCTTTTTGTGTAGAGACTTCTTTTTTTGTTAGACAAAATAATGTAAATAAAAATAGAAGGGAACTCATAAAAACATAATAAAAATTATGACGTACTATAAAACTACAAAAGAAAATAAGTATTCCACTTAAAAAATATCCTTTTGCTCTTTTCTTGTTAAAACTTATATTTATTAACTCTCTAAATTTTAATTTGTTACTTTGCTTATATTCAAACATAATAGCAGGATAATAATTGTTTGGTTTAAGAAAATTAAAGTATATATCGTTTTTTTGGTAAACTTTAACATTTTGATTTTTTAATTTTTCAAGTAACATTTTAAGTTTTAAATCGCATTTTACACACAAAAAAATTATTTGTGTTAAATCTTGTTTAGAAAGTTTATTTAAAATTTTTAAACATGGTTCTAATTTTAATTCTTGCGTGTTAAACATAGGACATATTATAATATTTGTTCCTTGTAAAAAAATAAAATTATCTTTTTTATAATATTTAGGTTGTTTTGTCTCAAAAAGTTTTATAAAAAACAAAGCATTGTTTTCTTGACTATTAGAAAGTAAAGTAAGCATATATTGCTCAATATCTGCTTCTAAATTTTTAGATAGAACTTGTTTATTTTTTTTATTAAATCTTAAAAAACTTCTTATTAAATTAAAGGCAATAAGTACAATTATACTTATAAGTACTGAATATAAAATGTTTCTATTAAAATATTTTGCCCAAACAAAAATAATTAAAAACATTAATATATTTATAAAAATCAAATCTATAATTTCTGCTATATTTATTTTTTTCATAGTGTAATTATTAACAATGAAATAAAAATTTATTAAATTATTTTCTACAAAAACTTTTTTTAATTGCTAGAATTTTTATGATATGTTAATATTACTAAAGGGAGAAAGTTAGTATGGAAATTTCTCAAAATTTGCTAACTATTTGCAAATTATTAGAAGATAAAAAAGCAGAAGATATATTAATAATTGATGCTAGAAAAATGAGTAATGTGGCAGATTTTTATATAATTTCAACATCAACAAGTAATACCCACACAAAAGGTATAGCAGATTTTTTGGAAATTGAGGCTCTTAAATTTAAAGGCTTTAACTATGTTAATAGGGAAGGCTTTAATTTAAGTGAATGGGTAGTTTTAGATTTTAACAATATATTTGTTCATATTTTAACAAAAACCAAAAGAGATTATTATAGTTTAGAAAAATTACTAAATGAAGGTAATAACATAAAAACTTATGATAAATTTAAAAAAGAATATGAAAAAAAAGAAAATAAAATAGAAAAATCTAATCAAGAAAAAAAGAAAGAAAATAGAAATAATAAATCAAATAAAAAAAATTATAAAAAGTCATAGGGGACCAATAAACAATTATTTTAGATAAATTTATTAAAACTATTGAAGATTTTTAGAAGGATTTATTTTATGAATTTGATTGAAAGTTTGCAAAGTTTAGCATCAATAACACTATCTTCATTTGCAACAGTATTTGAAATGTTGGGTTGTTTGCCTATCTTTGTAATTTTATTTGCATTATTTTATTTAGTATATAATAAAAAATTTGCATATAATTATTTTTTAACTTATGCAAGTGGGTTTATAATAGGTTCACTTTTTTTAAAAAATGTTATTAGAAGAGCAAGACCTTATGAAGTAAATATTAATTTAAAAGCAAATAGAGATGTTTATAGTGGTTCTTTACCTAGTGCAAAAAGTACTTTAATTGCCGAAAATTCAGTTTTTTTATATGCTAGTTTGCATAAAAAAATTAATAAAAATTTTTTAAAGGGATTATTAATTTTATTTTTAGTTATAATTTGTGGGTTTGTTTCATTTAGCCAAATTTACTTTGCTAATAATTATTTGTTAGATTGTATATTGGGTCTTGCTATAGGATTTATTATTTCTATGTTAATAATTAAATTGTTAGCAAAAGTAAATATAAATAAAAAATATATGGTAATTATTTGTTTGCCATTGCTTTTAATTTTATTGCTTATTTTTGTATTAGAGTGGTTTACTAACAATTTTGCAAATTCTGCTGTATTTGAATTTGTAGGAATTTCAAGTTCTATAATTTTAGGAACCTTTATTGAAGAAAGATTTATTAAATTTAATGAGAAAAAAAATAATTTATTTTTTACTTCATTTAAGGTATTAATTACAATAATTTTTTTAATAGCATATTTTTATATTTGTAAATTGCTTCCTGGAATAGTAATATTAAGTTTTGTTAAATATTTTATTTTAGGATTAATAGTTACATTACTTTTACCATTAATTTTTAGTAAATTAGAAAAATATTTTTATGTTTTTTCAAACGAAGTTAGCGAAAAAAATATTTTATTATCTTCAATTTCTATATCAACTAAAAGTACAAAAAAAGTAGCTAAAAAAATATGTGCTTTTTTGTCATCAGGAGATGTCGTTTTGCTTAGTGGAGACTTAGGGGCAGGTAAAAGTGAATTGGTTAGAGGTATACTAACACATAAAGGTGTAAAAAAAGAAATAACAAGTCCTACTTTTACACTTGTTAATGAATATAATACACAAAATAATCATTTTTATCATTTTGATATGTATAGAATAGATGATGAACAAGAAGTAATTAATATAGATTTTCCTGAAATTATTGATAAAGAAGATGCCATTAAGTTTATTGAATGGCCCGAAAAAGTTGAAAGATTTTTACCTAAAGATTATAAAAAAATAACTATTGTTAAATTAGGAAAAAAATGTAGAAATATAATATTTGAGGATTATACGAATAAAACAATAGAAGTAAGCAATAAAACAAAAAATATTAATAATACTACAAATAACAAAAATAAATAAAAAATTTTAAATAATACTATGCAATATTAAATAGTACTATGCAAAATAGTTTTAAGCCTTTTTTATTGCTTTTGGCACAAAAAAAGGTTATCTAAAGGCTTAGTTGGGATAATAATAAGAATAATTTTATGAAAAATAAATTTCAAAAAATTAATTTTATTAAATTATTCAATATAGAAAGGTGAAAAATAAAATGAATTTAATTATTGATACAAGTAGTGAAAAGTTAAAACTTATTTTGAATACTGATAAAGTTTTATTAGAAAGTGAAGAAACTAACTCAAAACATCTTAAACATCTTTTACCAGAAATTGAAAAACTTTTACAAAAATCATCTAAAAACTTAGATGATATTAATACCTTTAGTATTGTAGTAGGACCTGGTTCATTTACTGGTGTTAGGATTGGTGTTTCTACAATAAAAGCTTTTGGATGTGTGTTAAAAAATAAAAACTATATAACAATAAATATGTTAGAACTTTTAGCATTTACAATAGTTAACAAAATTACTATAAAATCAGATTTTTGCATTATAATTAAAAGCACTTCCACAAAATATTATTATGCATTATGTAATTCAAAAGGCGAAGTAAAAGAGATGTCGCTTATAACAACTGAGGAATTAATATCTATTATGAATAATAACAATCTTCCTTTATTTTGTTATAATTTTAATATTGATATAAAAAATTTAAAAGCAAGTAAAATTAATCTCGAAACACAAGATTATATAAAATATAACAATTATAAAAAGAATAAAAAGATGTATACCTTATTTAAGGATATTAAACCAGTATATCTTGCATTATCACAAGCTGAAGAAGAATTAAATAAGAGGCTTGCAAATGAAAATAAAAATAGTTGATAATAATGAAAAATATTATAATGAATTATATATTATTCATAATAATGTTATGCCAGAACAAGACAAAATGACAAAAAATAATTTTTATGATGAGTTTAATAGAGACACAAGAAAATACTTTGTTGCTATTAATGAATATAATAAAGTTGTGGGATATGTTGGTGTTTTAGATACAAATACCGATTATAACATTATGGGGATAGCAGTAAAAAAGGAATGTTTTAGGCAAGGTGTAGCAACTAAACTAATTCGACATTTAAAAGATACAGCAAAAGATAATAATGTCTTAACAATTTCACTTGAAGTTGATGAAACAAATATTCCAGCAATAAATTTTTATAAAAAAATGGGATTTGTATTAACAAATATCAGAAAAAAATACTATAAGAATAATGACGCATTAATTATGTGGTATTATTTATGATATTTAAATTTAAAGATATTGATATTTATTATGAAGATTATGGAATTAAATCAAAAGAACCTATTTTATTTTTGCATGGTTGGGAAGGAAGTCACTTAAGTTTTAAGTTTTTTAGTGACAAGTTAAGTTCGGTACATAGATGTATTAATTTAGATTTTCCGCCATTTGAAAATTCGAGTATGCCTACATATCCATTAACAGTTGATGATTATAGCAATATGGTCTTTGAATTATTAAAAGCCTTAAAGATAGAAAAAGTAAATATTGTTGCTCATTCTTTTGGTGGTAGAGTAGCTATTAACTTAGCAGCTAAAACAAAGATAGTTAAAAGTTTATTACTTACGGGTTGTGCTGGTATTAAAAAAAATAGCGTTAAGAAAAAAATTAAAATATACAATTATAAATTTTTAAAATTTTTAACAAAAATAAAAATTTATCCAAAAAGTAAATTAAATAATTTTGGTAGCCCCGAATATAAAAAATTAAATCCTATTATGAAGCAGACTTTTAAAAATATTGTTAATTATAATCAAATAAATTTATTAAAAAAAATAGAAGTACCTACTTTATTGGTTTGGGGGACAAATGACCAAGCAACTCCATTTTACTTTACAAAAATTTTTAAAAGGAATATAAAAGATTGTGAAGTAATAAAGTTTGAAAATTGTTCGCATTTTGCATACTTAGAAAAACCTAAGTTATTTTTAGATATATTATTTTCATATTTTAATTCAAATGATAAAAAATAATTTTTTTATTTTCAATAAATAAATAGTAAAAGTAAAATAATTTATGATATAATATTATAATTCTAGATATTATATTTAAAAGTTATAAATTGTGACCATGATTTAAATTATAAATAAAAAAGGAAAATTAAATGAAATTTTTTTCTTTAGATAATATAGACTTATATTTTGCAATTGTTTTAGCTATTATTAATGGTGTATTAATGTGTTTTGCTAGTTATAAGTTTTTTCAAATAATACAACTATCAGGATATAAGTTAAAGGGCTATTTTACATGGCTAAAAGATACTAAGGCTAGATATGTTTCTAGAATAGTTTTACTTAGTGTATTAAGTTTATTTTGTGTACTTGTTACTAATGCTTTATTTAATATTTTTTTAATAGATACAATATATTCATATATAGGTTTAATATTCTATTTTTATTTTACTATAGTTTTTATAAAAAACTTATATTCAGCACCTAAAAAAGTACCTTTAAAACTTACAACAAGAATGACAAGACTTAATATTGCTTTAGGAATTTTTACTTCCGCTTTGTCGTTTATAATTATGGCTTTTTCAGTTGAATTTTTAGGATTTATAAAATTTGGGGCTTTATGTATTGTTCCTATTTTTATGCCTATAGTTGTTCCTATTGTTCATATTATTCTTATTCCTCTAGAAAAATTAATAATATATTCCTACATTGTAAGAGCTAAGAAAAAATTAAAAACCTATGATAATCTTATAAAAATAGGTATTACTGGTAGTTTTGGCAAAACAAGTACTAAATATATTTTAAATACTTTACTTTCTCAAAAATATAAAGTTTGCATGAGTCCACATAGTTTTAATACTCCTACTGGTCTATCTAAAGTTGTTAATAATTATCTTGAACCAAATGATGAAATTCTTATTGCTGAAATGGGGGCAAGGAGAGTAGGTGATATTAAGAAACTTTGTAATATAATTAATCCTAAATATGCTATCATTACAGGTATAGGCAATCAACATCTACAAAACTTTAAATCTGAAGAAAATATTTTAAAAACAAAATATGAATTGATTGAAAGTTTACCTAAAGAAAATGGTATTGCCGTTTTTAATGGAAATAATAAAGGAGCTTTATCATTATTTGATAAATGTGACCTTCAAAAGTTTGCAGTTGGTTCAAATTATAAAAATAGCCTAATTAAGGCTGATAATTTAATTTTTGATGAGAATGGTACATCTTTTGATTTAATTATTGGTAAAAATACTTATAAATGTAAAACCTCACTTATAGGTAATCACAATATAGAAAATATTTTAGTTTGTGTACAATTTGCAAAAATATTGAATGTGAGTGATGAACAAATTGTATTTGGTATATCTGAATTAAAACCTATCCCTCATAGATTGGAGCTTATTAAAACTGAAACAAACATCATTTTAGATGATAGTTATAATGCAAGTGTTGATGGTAGCACAATGGCCTTGCAAACCTTAAAACATTATGGAAAACGCAGGATAGTAATTACTCCTGGTCTTGTTGAATTAGGTGATAAGGAAGAAGAAGAAAACATAAATTTTGGTAAAAAAATATCAGAAGTAGCACAAAAAGTAATTATTGTTAATAAGCAAAATTTTGAGGCTATAAAAAAAGGTTTAAACGAAAAAGGCTTTAATGATGAAGATATTTATCAAGCTGAAAGTTTAGAACAAGCAAAAATTTTGATGAAAGATTTTATCAAAAAAGATGATGCCATACTTTTTGAAAACGATTTGCCTGATAATTATATTTAGTAAATTAATTTATAAGTTTTATAGATTTAATCTTAATATTTAATATTAAAATTTTAAAAATTTTATTTTAAAAATTTCAATTAAAAAATAATAACAAATAATATTTATTTAACATATAAAAAACTAACAATTCTATTTAAAAGAGGTTAGTTTTTTTATGAAAAAAATAGATAATAATAAAAAAAATATAATAGTTATTTTTGGTGGTAAAAGTGTTGAACATGATATTTCAATTATTACAGGTGTTCAAACCACCAATGCTTTAGATAAAAACAAATATAATATTTATCCAATTTACATATCTAAAACTGGTATTTGGTATACTTCAGAGGAATTTTTTGACATAAAAACTTTTTCAAAAAATGATTTTTTAAATAAAAATAAATATAGTGTAGTTAATATTTCAAATGATGGCATGCTATGTTTTTTGAAAAAAAATAAGTATATAAAAAACATTAAGATAGATTTCGCATTTTTATCCACACATGGTAATTTGGGCGAAAATGGGGCATTACAGGGCTTTTTAGAGATATGCGGTATAAGTTATTCTTCTCCTAATGTTTTTAGTAGTGCGATTTGTATGAATAAGTTAGCCACTAAAAATTTACTTAGTTGTTCAAAAATAAATGTTACAAATTATGTAAGTTTACAACAAGAAGAATTCACTAAAAATGGCTATAAAGGAATAGAAGATAAAATATTAAAACTAAAGTTCCCACTAATAGTAAAGCCATGCAATTTAGGAAGTAGTGTTGGAATAACATTTTGTAAAACAAAAGAAAAGTTAAAAGATGCTGTTTCATTTGCGTTTTTATTTGATAGTTGCGTACTTGTAGAAGAAGCAGTGGAAAATTTAAGAGAAGTTAATTTATCCATAATGGGAAGTAATATAGAAAAAGAACTTTCGGTAATTGAAGAAGTAAATATTAAAAATGATTTTTTAACCTTTGAAAATAAATATTTAAATAACGAAAGTTCAGCAAAGGGTATGGAGAACACAGGAAGAACAATACCAGCTAAATTAGAAGATGACATAAAAAATAAGATAAATGAATATGGGGAAATAGCCTATAATCTTTTAGATTGTAAAGGAATTGTTAGAATTGATTTTTTAATTAATGACAAAACAGGGGAAGTATTTTTAAATGAGGTAAATACAATACCAGGTTCATTAAGTAATTATTTATGGGTAGATAAGGGATATACATTTAGTAGATTGCTTGATAAAGTTATGGATTATGCTATAAAAGAAAAGCAAAATCAAAGTAGCAAAGTAACAAATTTTAGTAGTAATGTATTAAATAACTTTGAAAAATGTACAAAGTTAGATTTAAAAAAATAACTTAATAATTTGTGTTAATTTATTATTTATGTTAAAATATTTTGTATGAAATTACAAAAAGAAAAAAATAAAATAGTAATTACTAATGATTTAGATTTTAATATTATCCAAACACTAGAATGTGGGCAAGTATTTAGTTTTATAAAACCTAGTGATAATAGTTATGTAGTTATAAGCACAAATAAAATAGCAAATATAACATATGATGATAGCACTACAATTATAGAAAGTAATGATATTGATTACTTTTATAACTATTTTGATTTGAATACCGATTATAATAAAATAAAGAAAGAAATTATTTCAATTAACCCAAATGTTTCAAAATATTTGGGTTTTGGTGATGGTATTAGAATTTTAAAGCAAGATATATATCAAACTATTATCAGTTTTATAGTTTCCGCTAATAATAATATAAAAAGAATAAAAGGTATTTTATTCAGATTATCAAGTGAGTATGGAAGTAAAATTAGTGAAGGAATTTATGCTTTTCCTACTTTAGAACAATTATCAAAGGTTACAAGTGAAGATTATGCTAGATTAGGGGCAGGGTATAGAAGTGATTATTTAGTTAAAACTATTAATAGTTTAAAAACTACTGAATATGATATTAATTTTTTAAAATCATTGTCAACTATAAAATTAAGAGAAAAACTTTTAAGTTTATCTGGGGTAGGACCTAAAGTTGCTGATTGTATTTTACTTTTTGGTTTTGGGCGAACAGATGTTTTCCCTGTTGATACATGGATTAGAAAAACCTATTATTTGTTTGAACAAAAAAAATTAAGCGATAAAGATATTTCAAATTATTTTGTTAATATTTATGGCACATATTCAGGTTATGCTCAACAATATTTATTTAATTATATGATTAATCATAGTAAAGAAGAAAGTTTTTAAAATTTAATTTTGCTTGGTAAAAAAATAGAATCAAAAAAATATTATGATTTTGTAACTTAATATTACGGAGAGAGTATTGTGAAAACAAATATAGTGCTTATAGGATTTTTCAAAGAATTTACAAAACAAATAGGTAAAAAACTAGCTTTAGATTTTGGCTTATATTATGCAGATGTTGAAGAAATGATAGAATATAACCTAATGAATGAAAAAGAAATTGAAGAATTATGTGGTGTAGATTATTTAAATAATTTAAAAAATAAAATAATAAAAGACTTATCCTGTTATGAAAATACTTTAATTACAATACCATACAATATGTTTATTACTAATAAAAATTATGATATGTTTAAATCATATTGCACAATAGTTTTTTTAAATTTTTCTAGAGATTTTATAAAAGAAGAAATAAATAAAAGCCAAGATAAAACAATTAAAAATGATGGTAATGTTTTTTTACTTGCATATGAAGAACGCACAAAATTTTGTATAGATAATAGTGATATATCAATAAATATAACACAATCTGACCTTGATAATTCCTATAAAAAAATTAAGAAATGTTTAGATAAATATTATTTATAAAATGTTTTTGTAAATATTTTTAATAAAATCAAATTTTAAAATTTATTAATATATACCAATTAAATTTTTTTAACATAATTATTAATTAATTAAAAGGAACTAGAAATATGAAAGATACCCTTGCAACAAATTATTTAAGAGTTACTTCAGCATTAGAAATAAATCTTGCAAATTCAGGTCATACTGGTACCAGTTTGGGTGCTGCACCTATCATGTTTTCTATGTATAAAAATGCCTTAATTGATGGCAAAAATCCTTACTTTTTAAATAGAGATAGAATTGTCTTCTCAGCAGGGCACGCAAGTGCATTAATATATGCTTGTTTAAATCTTTTTGGATTTGATATATCAGTTGATGATTTAAAAAAATTTAGACAATTTGATAGTAAAACAACAGGTCATCCTGAAGTTAATATAGCACCAGGAATTGATGTTTCTACAGGCCCTTTAGGTCAAGGCATAGCAAATGCTGTAGGCTTTGCAATAGCTGAAGAATTTCTTCGTAATAAATTTGCTAAGGGAAATTTATCTCCTATAGACCACTATACCTATTGCTTTACTGGGGATGGCTGTTTAATGGAAGGAGTAGCACAAGAAGCCATTAGTATCGCAGGCAATTTAAAGTTAAGTAAATTAATTTTACTTTATGATAGAAATGATATAACTATTGAAGGCGAAATAAGTTTAGCAAATAGAGAAGATGTTCGTGCAAAATTTGAGTCCATGGGCTGGAATGTTATAAATGTTCAAAATGGAAATTCGGTTTCAGACATCGATAATGCAATAAAAGAAGCAAAAAATAGCACAAAGCCAAGTGTAATTATTATTAAAACCAAAATTGGCCATGGTTGTGAATTTGAAGGTTCTAATAAAATACATGGCAGACCATTAAATAATGAACAAATTAATTATTTAAGACAAAAATTAAATTATTTTGTGCCAGACTTTGTTGTGCCTCAAGAATTAAATAATTATATAAATGAAATTAATAACGAAAAACAAAAAATTTTAAATGTTCAAAAAGATAATTTAGAAGAATATAGAAAGAAATTTCCAAAAGAATTTAAAGATTTTTGTCAACTTGAAGATAATTTTAATTTTGATGTTTCTTCTTTAGTTAATGATAGTAATTTAAATGATTTTGATGCAAGAAGTGAAGCACATAAAATATTAAATATAATAGGAGAAGCAATACCAAACTTTTTAGGTGGATGTGGAGATGTTGCTCCTTCAACTCAAATGTTTTATGATAATTCACCTTATTTTAGTTATCTTGATAGAAGTGGTAGAAATATTCCATATGGAATAAGAGAGCATGCAATGGGAGCAATTTCTAATGGTATAACTTTGCATAAAGGTTTAAGAGCATTTTGTTCTACTTTCTTTTGTTTTGCAAATTATTTAACACCAGCAATTAGAATGTCTGCTCTTATGAATAATCCTGTGCTTTATCTTTTTACACATGATAGTTTAATGGTGGGGGAAGATGGTCCAACTCATCAAGCCATAGAACAAATAGCAACACTTAGATGTATGCCTAATATTGATGTGTTTAGACCTTGTGGTCGTAATGAACTTTTAGCAGGATTTCAAACGTATTTTAAAAAAAATATGCCAGTTAGTATAATTCTTCCACGCCAAACAATGGGTTTTATAAATGATAGTTTTGAGGGGGCAATGTGTGGTGCTTATATACTAAGTTCGACTAATCGTTCGGTTGCAACAATTATAGCAACTGGTAGTGAAGTTAATCTTGCTCTTAATGCTCAAAAGTTACTTAAAGAAAAGAGTATTAATGTTAATGTAGTTAGCATGCCTTGTATGGAATTGTTTGATGAACAACCTAAAAATTATCAAGAAAAGGTTTTAGATAAAAATAAACCAATTTTTTGTGTGGAAGCAAGTTCTGATAGAAGTTTTTATAAATATGCTACAAGTAAAGAAACCCTATTACAAATAAATTCTTTTGGAATTTCTGGAAAGGGAGAAGAAATTTATTCTTATTTTGGTTTTACACCTCAAAATTTAAGTAAAAAAATAGAAGACTATTTATCGCATCATTAAATTAAAGTATAGTATACTTAAAAGCATTTTGTGAAATATCCGTTGGTTTATATTTTTTATTAGAGGCTTTATATTATTTGAGGATATCAGAGGATATCTAATAATTTAAAAGTTTAACTTTTAAAAAAAGAGTATTTATTTTTACTTTTATAAAACTTATTAATTTAGATAAATTAATGAAAAAAATAAAATGATTTAGTATTTTTATTGGAAGTTTATAATTAAATTATTAACTTTTGAACTAATTAACTAATTGAGAATTTAAAATGAATTTTAAACAAAAATAAAAAAATGTAACGACTATGATAGTAGTTACATTTTTTTTATGAGAAGAAGGAAATATTAATTTTCCATGTTCTTTTTCATAAAGGTTTGGGCTTCTTCTTTAATGGCTTCTGTACTGTTTTGCACAAATTTTTGTGCAGGTTTGTATAAACTAACCCCTACAGCACCTATCATCATTCCTAGAGCCATACTTACAAAAAGTGCATTTTTCATATAAATTTTTCCCTCCTATGTATAGTATTGCTAAAAGTCTTATTTTTTATAATGTCAAATTTTGTAATTATTTTTTAAAAAACCTTTTTTATATTTCTATATATTGTGCTTAAAATTATTTGATTAATTTTTGGTTTTTTAGTAATATTGATTTGTAAAATTATATAATTAAGGTAGGTTTAGTATGCAGTTAGAAAATTTCGATGAAATTATGCTTAATTTTGAAGATGCATTAAATAAAAAAATTGATAGATTAAAATATGAATATTCTATAATCCGTGCTGGTAGAGCAAATGCAAAGATTTTAGAAAAAGTTCTTGTAAATTATTATGGAACAATGACCCCAGTTACACAAATGGCTAATGTTTCGGTACCTGAAGCTAGAATGATTTTAATTTCACCTTGGGACATCTCAACAGTAAAAGAAATAAATAAGGCTATTCTTGCAAGCGATATAGGTGTTACTCCTACTGATGATGGTAGAATAATAAGATTAGTTTTTCCTAGTTTAACTGAAGATAGAAGAAAAGAGATCGTTAAAGAAGTTAAAAAAATTTGTGAGGAAACTAAAATAGGCATTAGAAATGAAAGAAAAGATGTTTTAGAAATCTTTAAAAATGCTGAGAAAGATAAAAAATTAACAAAAGATGAATTAGAAAGTGCTAATGAAGATGTTCAAAAACTTGTTGATAAATTTAATGATTTAGCAGATAATTTATCTAACCAAAAAGAAAAAGAGGTTATGGAAGTTTAATAATCCAATTAAATCTTCTTGAATAAAATCAAATTATAGAAAATCTAGTAAACTTTATATGTTTAGTAGTTTTAATAGGGATATAAAAATAGTTAAAAGAGAGATTATTAATGAATTTAAAGAAAAATAAACAAACTAAACAAGAGTTAGATTTAACTAGGTTGCCTAAACATATAGGTATCATTATAGATGGAAATGGTAGATGGGCAAAACAAAGAGGATTAACTCGCAGTATGGGGCATAAAGCAGGTTTTGAAAATGTTAAAACCATTTTTAAAGCTGTATATGAATTAGGTATAAAACATTTAACGATTTATTGCTTTTCTACTGAAAATTGGAATAGACCAAAAGAAGAAGTAGATTATCTTATGGATACATTTAGAAAAATGTTAAGTTCTAATTATTTTCAAGATTTAAATTTTAAACCTAAACTTAATATTTGTGGTGACCCAAAAAGATTTGATAAAGATATTCAAGAACTAATTAAATTAAGAATGGAGGAGACAAAAGATAACAACGATATAGTATTAAATTTATGCATGAATTATGGAGGACGAAGTGAAATAGTTAATGCAGTAAATAATGCTATTAAAGATGGTATTAAAGAATTTAGTATAGAAACAATAAGTAATTATTTATATACTAAAGGACAGCCTGATCCAGACTTTATTATAAGAACTAGTGGAGAATTGAGATTAAGCAATTTTCTTTTATGGCAATGTGCATATGCAGAATTTATATTCCCAAAAATATATTGGCCGGCGTTTACAGTTGAAGATTTAAAAGATTGTTTAATAAGTTATCAAAATAGAGATAGAAGATTTGGAGCAATTAAAAATAGTTAATTTGTATTTAACTATTGACATTTTATGTTTGTTGCTTTAAATATTTATGTAGGAGAAAAATTAATGAAAGACAAAGTAAAAATGGGCTTAATTCTTACATTTTGTTTGTTATTGTGCCTTTTTATAGAATATTTATCAAGTTATGTTTTTGACTTTATTATTTTTGGTTTATCTATTATTGCTGTAACAGAGTTTAAAAAACTTCAATTAAAAGCAGGAAATCCACAAGTAGATTATTGCCCAGAAATAGCCTGTTTCTTAGTATTTGTTATAACCTTTACTAGTTGTTTATGTGGTCTTAATGCAGGCTGGATTTTACTTATTATATTTTTAGTAATAATAACAACATATTTGGTTATTTATTTAGGTGGATTTTTATTCTTTAAAAATGAATATGAAAATGATGAATTTAGAAAAATTTCTAATATGTCAGTTAAACAATTTTCACTTTTTAAAGCAAATAATACTCTTGCTTGTATGATATATCCAACAATCCCTATGTTTTTTATGTATTTTATAAATCATATTTCATCCCTTGGATTAACCACTCTTGAATTAAATACTAAAGGTGTACCAATGGGTTTATTTGGTCTTGTAATGTTATTTGCTATATGTTGTTTAACCGATACATTTGCAATGTTATTTGGTTTGTTAATAGGAGGAAAAGTTATTTTCCCTAAAATAAGTCCTAAAAAGACAATTGCAGGTTGTGCCTTTGGTTTACTAGGTGGAGTAGTTGGAGCATTGCTTACTTATTTAGTTTTTTATTTAATTTTCCCAAGTGTAATTATTATTGCACCTTGGTGGGCAATTGCCCTTGTAGGATTAGCTGGGGCTGTTTTTGCCGAATTTGGTGATTTCTTTGAATCTTATTGTAAACGTAAAGCTCAAGTTAAAGATGCTGGTGAATTATTTAGAAGTCATGGTGGAGTAATAGATAGATTAGATTCTATTATGTTTGTTGCACCATTTGTATTTATTTGCTTACTATTTATGTTTGGTTAAAATTAATTTAACTTTGGATTACAAAATATATTTTTGGTTATAAATAATTTAATGGTTATAATTGTTACTATTAATAACTAAATATATTTTTGTAGACTAAAGTGATTTTTGATATTTAAAGATTATTATTTATCTTTAGTTGATTTTCAATTTTAAGTTGTTTTTTTATTATTAAAAATTAAAAAAGGAGGTAGGACAAAATAATGAATAATATGTTATTATCAATAGGTAGTGTTTTTACATCTATTCTTTATATTATTCTTGCTATTGTAGTACTTCTTTTTATGATTTTAATACACGAATTTGGTCATTATACTGCAGGAAAATTATTAAAGTTTAAAATAAATGAATTTTCTGTAGGTTTTGGCAAAGCAATATTTAAGAAAACAAAAAAGAATGGGGAAGTATTCTCTTTGAGAATTTTTCCTTTGGGTGGTTTTTGTGCGTTTGAAGGAGAAGATGAAGATAAACCCGATTCAATAGGTGCTTTTAATAGTCAAAAACCATGGAAAAGATTAATAGTGCTTTTTATGGGAGCCTTTTTTAATTTTCTTTCTGCTATTATTTTTGCAGCAATCCTACTTATGTCTTTTGGATATGCAGATAAAGTTCAAATAAATAGTGTTATAATTCCTCCTTCGGTTGTAGAAGAAAATACCGAATGGTTAATGGAAGGAGATATTATTCATGCTGTTGATGGAAAAGAAACTAATTTTATTAATGATGAATATTTTTTTAATATGATAGAAAAATATGATGCTGAGCAAGATTTTGTAGTTTCTGTTTATAGAAATTGCGAGAACGTTGATATTACAATCCATAAATCTTGGTTTGAAATAGAAAGTAAATTTGATGAAGTTCGTGGCAAAAAATTATATGCTTTAAATGAAATTGATAAATTTGAATATTTCGTTGAACAAAGTGAAAATGGTAAGTATAAAGTTCATAATATCAATCATGATGTCACAAATACTATTGATGAAGAAACTGGACTTGTAACAATTTCTTTTGGTACGGGAAATGAAAAATATGAGAAAACTTTTAAACTTGAGTTTGATGAAGAAAATAATCCTATTTTAACAAGTGCTAAGGTTGGTGTCACTACAAAAAATTATGTTTATGGCTTTTTTGAAGCAATAGGAAAAGCTTTTGAATTTTGTTTTGGTTGGGCTTGGAAAATATTAAAAGCACTATTTCAATTGGTCACAGGTCAAACTGCTCTTGCTGAAATGGGAGGAACAATTACAACTGTAAAATTAATGGCTTCTTCTTCACAAGCTAATATTGCAAACTTAATGTTGTTGATTCCTGTTATATCAATAAATTTGGCGGTATTTAATTTATTACCTTTCCCTGCATTGGATGGTGCTAGAATGGTTTTTGTATTAATTGAATGGATTAGAAAAAAACCTGTTAATCGTAAATTAGAGGGAACTATCCATTTTGCTGGCTTAATAATTATATTTGCCTTTGTTATAATAATGGATATATTACAGCTTTTTGTATTTAAAAGATTTTGATAAATATTTAAAAGGTTTAAAAATTAAAAATCAAAAGAAAATAAAATAGAATAATGATAGTAGAGAATAAATTAATTCAAGAAATAAAAGATAAAACCGACCTTAATTTTTTTAGATTAAGGCAGGTTTTTTATTTTATTTCAACTAATACGTGTGAAATATCTTTAATTTATCCTAGTTCGCAAAATTTATCAGATGAAAATAGGGAAAAGGTTAAAAAATTTGTTTCAGACTTTATTAATCTTGATGGCGGAAAAGTGATAGTTAAAATCAATAAAAGTTTTATTGAAGAGGACCTAATTCAAAAGGAAATTTTAAAATTTTTATCGAAGCATTATCCTATTATTTTTAATACTATTTCAGTTGATAAAATTAATATTTACATAGATAGTATTGATAAAGTAAGAATAAGATTTAGTTTAGAGGAAGGTTTATATAATCACTTTATTAACTTTAATATAGATAAAAATATGATAGAATATCTTGAAAAGAATTTTTGCTCAAGTTTTGAAATAAATGCAGTTTGTTATGAAAAGTCAAAAGTTGAAGAAAAGTATTTACAAGATAGAATGGAAAACTTAAAAAGAAAAAGTGACCTTGATGCAATTATAGGTTTATCAAAAGATAAATACATGGTTAAAGATATTAAAACAATTGTAGGGAATGAAATTAAATTCCAACCAAAGCATATCTCAAGCATAAAAGACCCTTGTGAGGATTGTGTTATTGCTGGTAAAATTAATTTTTTGACTGAAAGAAGTTTTACTTCTAAAAGAAAGAAAAAAAATAAAGATGGAACAGAAGAGGCAATTCAGAAACCATACTTTAGTTTAACAATTAAAGATAGCTCTGCTAGTATGACTGCTGTTATTTTTCCTAGTAAAACTAAGTATCACAAAATGAATTTACTTTCTGATGGAAATGAAGTTCTTGTAAGAGGAAAAGTAATTAAATATAACGACAAATTAGAAATGTCTATAAGAGATATAAGTTTATGTAAATTGCCAAATAAATATGAACAATCAAGTAATGTAATTGAAAGTGAATTAACAGAATATAGGTATATAAAACCCGTAAAGTATAATAGTTTTAAACAATCTAATTTATTTGAAAGTTCTAAAAATTTATCAAAGGAAATTCTAAATAATTCTTTTGTAGTTTATGATTTTGAAACAACTGGATTAAATCCTGTATCAGATGAAATTATTGAAATAGGAGCATTGAAAATTATAAATGGAGAATTTAGTGAAGTATTTACTACTCTTGTAAATCCTAAAAGACCTATACCACCACAATCCACTAAAGTAAATAGAATTACTGATGAAATGGTTGCTAATGCTTATACTATAAATCAAGTAATATGTGATTTTTATTTATTTTGTAAGGATTGTCAAATGGTTGGCTATAATAATATTGCTTTTGATAAACTTTTTTTAATTAATGCAGGAAAGAAAGTTGGTCTGAACTTTTTGAATAACCAAATAGATGCCTTTTTACTTGCACGAGAAAAATTAACAGGATTAAAAAATTATAAGTTAAGTACAGTTTCTAAATATTTAGATGTAAATTTAATAGATGCCCATAGAGCTTTAAATGATGTTATTGCTACTGCCGAATGTTTTTTAAAATTATATTAAAATACCATTAGTTATTGGGTAAACAAATTATTAGTTGTTATATTTAGAAATTTGTTTATAAAATATTTAGTGTTTATCTAATATTATTTTAAAATTAATATAATGGTAAATAATTTAATATAATATATTATTACTAATTTATTTTACTAGTTTAAAAAAGTACTTGATATTTTTTGATTAGTATGCTAAAATGTTTATATCTTAAAAATAAATATTTTAAGAGTGGGGCTTTTGTTCCACTCTTAATTGTTAGATAAGGAGTTTTATGCAAGGTAAAGTAGCAAGTATGGTAGAAAGAGAACTTACTAATGTTATTGAAACATTGGGTTTTGAACTTTACGAAGTTGAATATGTCAAAAAGCAAAACGGAATGAACCTTACATTATTTATAACTAATAAGGATAGACCAGTTACTATAGAAGATTGTGAATTAGTTCATAGAACTGTCGACCCAATATTAGATGAATTAAATCCTACTAGTGATGCAAGTTATTATTTAAATGTTTCATCTATAGGATTAGATAGACCATTAAAATCAGATAAGGACTTCAATAGATGTTTGAATAGTGAAGTCATTGTTAAGTTGTATGCTGGTAAGGAAAAAGAAATTATTGGGAATATTAAAAATTTTAGTGATAAAGAAATAATTCTCGAAACCAAAAATGGGGAAGTAATTTTAGATAGACAAAATATTGCTTTGTGCAAACAAAACATAAAATTTTAAATTAAAAATAATTTAAATAAAATTAATAACTTAAAACAAAAAATAGATAAAAGGTAAAAAGAGGAATTAATAAAAATGGTTAATAAAGATTTTTTTATAGCATTAGAAGATTTGGAAAAGGAAAAGAAAATAAATAAAGAGTTTTTTATTGAAGCTCTTGAAAGTGCTTTAACTTCAGCATATAAAAAGAATTTTGGTGAAGCAAAATCTGCAAGTGTTAAACTTAACCCTGATAAAAACACAATAAAAGTTTATGGGTATAAAACTATTGTAGAAGAAGTGAATGACCCTGATAAAGAGGTTAGTTTAGCCGATGCTAAAAAAATAAAAAAATCTTATAAAATAGGCGATGTTATAATGGAGGAAGTTACTCCAAAAGAATTTGGTAGAATCGCTGCACAAATTGCTAAACAAGTTGTTTTACAAAAATTAAGAGAGGCAGAACACCAAGTTGCTATGACTGAACTTAGTGAAAAACAAAATGAACTAGTCACTGGTTTAATTAGAAGAATTGATGCTGGTATTGTTTATGTTGAAATACCTGGTTCTAAAACTGAAGGCGTTATGCAAGAAGGGGATCAAATCCCAGGTGAAAACTATGCCATAGGTGATAGAATTAAAGTATATGTAAAAAATATTAAAGATTCAGTTAAGTCAACATATGTTCAAGTTTCAAGAAGTAATGTAGGCTTTGTTAAAAGACTTTTTGAACTTGAAGTTCCAGAAATTAAAACTGGTGAAATTGAAGTTAAAAATATTACTCGTGAAGCTGGTTATAGAACAAAAATGTCTGTGTATTGCAAAAACCCAAATATAGATGTTGTTGGAGCTTGCGTAGGTAACAAGGGAATGCGAATTAATGCTATCGTTAATGAACTTAATGGTGAAAAAATTGATATAATAGAATATTCAGATAATCCACTTGAATATATTGCAAGAGCATTAAGTCCAGCAAAAGTAACTACAGTTTATGCACTTGATGGAAGTAATTATGCAAGAGCAGTAGTCCCAGATGATAAACTTTCTTTAGCTATTGGTAAAAGTGGTCAAAATGTAAGATTAGCGGTTAAATTAACTGGCTGGAAGATTGATGTTAAATCTGAAAGTGTTGCAAGACAAATAGATGGGGAATTATTCTATAATATTGACAAAGAAACCCCTATTGATAGTGTTGCAAGTTTAAATGAAGAAAATTATGGGGAAGAATCTATCCTAGAAGAAACATTAGAAAGTTCTATTGAAAATAATAATTTAAGCGATTTTGATGAACAAAATTTTGATAAAGAAAATGATAACTTGTTTGATGATATAGATTTATAAAAAGAGAAGCTTATGTCTAAAAAAATTCCTTTAAGAATGTGTATTGCTTGTAGAACAATGAAAGAAAAAAATGAACTTCTTAGAATTGTTAAAAATAAGCAAGGTGAAATATTTATTGATAAATCATTTAAAGCAAATGGTAGAGGTGCTTATATTTGCAACAATGGTAATTGTTTTGATAAATGTATAAAAAGTAAATCTTTAAATAGAGCCTTTAAATGTGAAATACCTGTTGAATTATTAGAAGAATTAAAACAAAATATGAATAATTAATTTTAAAAAATTTAAATGGTTATTAAAATTATAATTTTAAAATATTTTTAAAATAATAATATTTTAGATATGCAAAAATAAAAATAAAATAATAACAAAAATTTTAGGAGTATTAAACTTTGAGTGAGATTAACAACGAAGAAAAACAAAATATAAACAACATTAAATTACTTTATAAAATAAATGCAGATAATGTTATCCCTGCATTGTTTCATGAAGTAAAAAAAGCAAAACAACAAACTTTTGCTTTGGTAAATAGTTATAAAGATAAACTTGCAGAAATTAAAAAAGAAAAAGAAACTAAGTTGAAACAAGAACTTTTAAAACAAGTTAGGGAACAAGAGGAAAAGGCTTTAAATGAATCAAGTTCAATAGCTGTTGAAAAAGAAAATGTAAGTTTTGCTGAATTGTTTGAAGGCCATGAAAACAAAAAAGAAACAACTAAAGAGGTAGTAAGTGAACCTAAAAAAGTTGAAGTTGAAAGTGCCCCTATAGTTAATAATTCTATAAAGAAGGAACCTATTAAACCTGTTCAGGAAAAGTCTACTATTAACGACAATCCTCGTATTAATTCTTCTTCATCTTATAAACAAAATTCTCATTCAAATAATGATAATTTAAAGCCTTACACTCCAAGGTATCAGGATAGCACAAGACCACAAAATAATTATCGTAACAATCAAGGTGGTTATAATAATCAAGGGTCATATTCTCATCAAAATAATTATAATAGAAATGGCTATCAACAACAAAGACCATACGACCCAAATAGACATAATAACAACTATAATAATAACTTTCAACAAGGGCAAAGACCTTATAATAACACTCAAAGACCATTCAATAGAACTCAAAATAATGGCTCAAATACAAATACTCATACAGGGTATAATAAAGGTGCTTCAACAACAAATAGTGCTGTAAGGAGCCAAAATAAGTCTTTAATGGGCATTATACCTAAAAAGAATAACACATTGACCTCTGCAAGTGCTGTTTTTGCAAATAAGGAAAGAGCCTTTGGCAACAAGAAAAAGTCTAATGAAAGATCAAGTGATGAAGAAAGAAAAATAAATAAAAAATCACTTCTTCGTAGAGGCCTTTTAGAGGAACAAAATATTGAAGAAAGAATGGTAACTAGAAAGTTAAGATTAAAAAAACAAAAGGTAGAAAACACTCCTGTTGTTTGTGCTCCTATTACAAATGCAGTAATAACAACTTCAAATTTAACTGTTAAAATTCTTTCTGAAAAAATTGGTAAACCAGTAACAGACATTATTAAACAACTTATGGTTTTAGGAATTATGACTACAATCAATAGTAATATAGATTTTACAACAGCCGAACTTGTAGCTAGTGAATTGGGTGTAACTTTAGAATTAAAAGTTGAAAAGTCATTTGAAGAAAAACTTAAAGAAAATGCAAAAATAGATGATGGTACAAATAACGAAAAGAGAGCTCCTATTGTAACTATTGTTGGCCATGTTGACCATGGTAAAACAACATTGCTTGACTATATAAGAAAAACCCATATTTCATCAAAAGAAGCTGGTGGAATAACCCAATCTATAGGTGCTTATTCTATTAATTGGAATGGGGAAGATATAACTTTTGTTGATACCCCAGGACACGAGGCTTTTATCAATATGCGTAAAAGAGGAACAGAAATTACTGATGTGGCTGTATTAACAGTTGCAGGTGATGATGGAATAAAACCACAAACAGTTGAGGCTATTCATCACATTAAAGATGCTAAAGTCCCTATGGTTGTGGCAATAACAAAAATAGATAAACAAGATGTAAACATTGATAGAATTAAACAACAATTAACCGAACACGATATATTACCAGAAGAATGGGGAGGAGATACTATTATAGTTCCTATTTCTTCAGTAACTGGTGAAGGTATTGATAAATTACTTGAAACAATTCTTTTAGTAGCAGAAATGCAAGACCTTAAATGTAATAAAAAGCGACAGGCAGTAGGTGTTGTTATAGAAGCCGAACTTGACAAAAATCGTGGACCTATTGCAAATATTATAGTTCAAAACGGTACTTTAAAATTGGGTGATAGTATTGTCTCAGGTTTTGCTATTGGAAAGGTAAGGGCTATGATAGATAGTAAAGGCAAAAGCATTTCTAAAGCAGGTCCATCAACTCCAGTATCAGTACTTGGTTTTGATAATGTTCCTAATGCTGGAGATTCTATTCAAGTTGTTGATGAAAGATTTAGTAAGAATGTTGTTAAAGAAAGAAATGAAAGAATAGCAAAAGAAAAAATTGAAAGTGGTGCAAAAAATAATTTAGATGCTTTCTTAGCAACTACACAACATGAAGATAAGAAAACCTTAAATTTATTATTAAAAGCAAATAGTCAAGGTTCTGTCGAAGCATTAAAACAATCTTTACTTGAAATAGTTAATGAAGAAGTAAAAATAGATATAGTTTCAAGCGGTGTAGGTAATGTTAATGAAAATGATATTCAACTTGCTAAAGTATCAAATGCTACAATCGTTACTTTTGATACAAAAGTCTTAACAAAAATTTCAAACTTTGCTAAACAAAATAAAGTTGATATTAAAGAATACAATATTATATATAAAGCTATTGAAGATATAGAAAAATTATTAAAAACAATGATGTCCCCTAAATATGAAGAAAAAGTAGTTGGTCATGCAGAAGTAAGAGCATTGTTTAAAATTAGTAGTGTAGGTACTATTGCTGGTTGTTACGTTTTAGATGGCAAAATTGTTAGGGGAGCAGAAACAAAAATCTCTCGTGCTGGGGAAGTAGTATTTACAGGTAAAATAGCAACTTTAAAACGCAATAAAGATGATGTAAAAGAAGTTGCAAGCGGTTTTGAATGCGGTATTAAAATTGATGGATTTAACGAAATTGCTGAAGGTGATATAATAGAGTGTATCGTTAAACAACAAATTAACTTATAATGCATTTTAAAAATCTTTATATGATTTGTTTAACTTTTATCAGTTTTTTTGCTATAATTTAATTTGTAAAATAGAAATATTTTTAATTATTTAAGATTTATTAGTAAAATTTTAAAATCTACTAGTAAATAACTATATTATTTGATTTTTTAAATTTAGTGTTTTTTACTTAAAATTTTTAAAAATAAAAATATTATTTTTTAAGTTTAAAAGGAACTTTAATTATGAGCAATAGAATAGACAAAGTTAATTCGTTATTAAAAAGATATATTTCTGAAATTATTAATCAAAAGATTAATGACCCAAGAATACAGGGCATTATTTCAGTTAGTAATGTTTCAACTACACCAGATTTAAAACATGCAAAAATCAGTTTAAGTATATTTTCAACTAATGATAAAAATGAAATATTGTCAGCAATTAAAAGTGCCAGTGGCTTTATTAGACATGAACTAGCTTCAGAAGTTGAATTTAGATGTGTACCTAACCTTATCTTTGAACTTGATACAAGTGCAGAATATAGCGAAAAAATTAATAATATATTAAATAAACTTGATATTAAAGAAGATTAAATAATTAAGACAATTTTAATCTAATAAATTCCAAAAAACATTACAATAATCAAAAATTTAAAGAAAAAAATTTAAGAGGAATGTATGGAAGAAGTTATAGAAGTATTAAATAAATATAAATCTTTTGCTTTGTTTTGTCATTTAAGCCCAGATGCTGATGCTTTAGGGTCTATGAATGCTTTGAGACTTGCTTTAAAGAAAATGGATAAAAAAGTATATATATACTGTGATGGTAAAGTTCCAAAAGTTTTATCTTTTTTAAAAGTACAACTTGACACAAAGGTATCTAATATAGCAAAATGTGATGTTTGTATTATGATGGATTGTAACTCTCTTGATAGAGTTGGTAAGTATGGACAATATTTTGATAAGGCTCAAATTAAAGTTAATATTGACCATCATCAATCTATGAATTATCAATTTGATTATGAATATGTAAATAGACAATCGCCTAGTACTGCAGACTTAGTTTATGAACTTATTAAAAACTTAGATGTTAAAATTAATAGTGATATAGCTCTAAATTTATATGCAGGTCTTGCTTCAGATACAGGTTGTTTTCAACATCCTGGTACAAATCAATTAAGTCATAAGCATGCATACGAACTTATTAATTATAATTTTGATTTGCGTGATGTAAATTATAAAATGTTTAAAGAAAAACCAAGTAATTATTTGTATTTTTATAAAAGCGTACTTAGAAATACAAAATCATATCTTAATGAAAAACTTTACATAATCTTCTTTAATCATAGAGCATATAAAAGATTTGAACATATTTGTGATAATTCTGCCTCTTTTCAATTTTTAGATGGTATAGATGGAAATGAAATAAGAGTAAAAATAATTGAAAAACAAAAAGGTTTTTATACCCTTAGTTTTCGTGCTAATAAATATGCAAATGTTTGTGAAATAGCAAAGAAGTTTGATGGTGGTGGTCATAAAATGGCTTCAGGTGGAAAAGCAACAGGAAATTATAAAGAACTTTTGTCTAAAATAATTTCAGTTTGTAAAGAAGAACTTGATAAATATGAAAAATAATTAAAGATTATTATTTTATAAAAAAATAAAGTGATATTTATAATAAATAGGTAAAAAAATTGATAGGTGTTTTAAATATAAACAAACCGAGGGGAATAACTTCTTCGCAAGTTGTTGTTAAGATAAAAAAACTTTTAGGAATAAAAAAAGCTGGCCATATGGGAACTCTAGACCCTTTGGCTAGTGGAGTATTACCAATTTGTGTTGGAAAAGCAACAAGACTTTTTGATTATTTTTTAAAAAAACAAAAAACATATATTGCTACTTTTAAATTTGGAGAAGAAACAACAACTCTTGATTCAGAAGGTGAAATTGTTAAAACTAGTGATATTATTCCAAGTGTAGAACAATTAGAGAGAACAATAAAAACCTTTTTAGGTGAAATAAATCAAATACCTCCCATTTATTCCTCAAAAAAAATTGACGGTAAGAAAGCTTACGATTTAGCTAGAGCAGGTAAAAAATTAGAATTAAAACCTTGTAAAGTTTGCATTTATAATTATAAATTACTAAAACAAATAGATAATAAAACTTTTGAATTTCTAATTACTTGTTCTGCAGGAACTTATATCAGAGCTTTAGCAAGAGATTTAGGGAATGGTGTTAAATCTTGTGCTACAATGATAAACTTAATAAGAATAAAGTCAGGAAATTTTGATATTAAAGATTCAGTAGATTTTGATAATTTAACAAAAGAAATTTTGATAAATAATTTAATACCTTTAAATTTAGTGCTTGCAGATTTTGAAAAAATTTTATTAACTAATCAAGATTTTCAAAAATTATTAAATGGACAACTTGTAAAAATTGGTTGTACTTCGCAAGAAAAATCTTTAAACGAAAATTTAAACTATGTTATAGTCGTTGAAGAAGAAATTAAAGGAATAGGTTATCTATCTAATGGAATTTTAAAAATGAAAACCTATTTAGATGATAATTAGTTTTCTTTAATTTATAGTTTTATTTAATTTAAAAAATTAATATAGTCATGTAAAAAAGGGAGTAATATGATAAAATTTGGACCATCAGGGAATAGCGAATTATTTTACGCACAAGGCTTTAAAAGTAGTCTTGATGCTCCTAAGTGGCTAAAAAATAGAAATTTAGAGGCATACGAATATTCATTTTCACGTGGCTTTACTGTTAGCGAATTTGTAGCAAAAGAACTTGGTGAAAAATGTAAAGAAAATAATATTGAATTAAGTGTACATGCACCATATTATATAAATCTTGCTAATCCTGATGATGACTTTATTGAAAAATCTTATAATTATATTTTTACAAGTATAAAGTTCCTTAAGTTAATGGGCGGACATAGATGTGTTTTTCATCCTGGAACTTGTGGTAAATTATCTCGTGAAGATTCTTTTAATCTTCTTAAAAAAAGAATGAAAGAGTTGGTAAATAGAATTGAAAAATCTGGTTTAGATATGTCGGATATTTTATTATGCCCAGAAACAATGGGGAAAAGTGCTCAATTAGGAACCTATGAGGAAATCGCTGAAATTTGCACATATGCTGACTATCTTGTTCCTACTCTTGATTTTGGTCATATTAATTCATTGTCACAAGGAAAATTAAAAACTGAAAAAGATTTTGAAGAAATTATTAAGTTTTTAATTGACAAAATAGGTAAAGATAAAGTAAAAAAAATACATATACATTTTTCAAAAATTATGTATGGTGATAAAGGTGAAATAAAACATTTAACTTTAGAAGATGATATTTATGGCCCAGAATTTGAACCATTGGCTAAGGTATTAAAAAAATATGAAATTGAACCTGTTATTATTTGTGAATCTCGTGGTTGTCAGGCAGAAGATGCAAATAAACTAAAAAATATTTATTTTTCATAAATATTATAAATAAACAAATAAGTCTTATAATTAAAAGTTATAAAAAAAGTAAATTAAATAAGGAGAGTAACTATGTCAGGACATTCAAAATGGCACAATATTCAAGCAACAAAAAATAAAGCTGATGCAGCAAGAGGTAAAATCTTTACAAAAATAGGTAGAGAAATTGTTGTTGCTGTTAAGCAAGGTGGCCCAGACCCTGCAAGTAATGCAAAACTAAGAGATGTAATTTCAAAAGCAAAACAAAATAATATGCCAAATGATAACATTCAAAGAAGCATTAAAAAGGCAAGTGGTGAACTTAATGCAGTAAACTATGAAGAAATAACCTATGAAGGATATGGTGTTGGTGGTAGTGCTGTTATTGTTAAATGCTTAACAGATAATAAAAATAGAACAGCTGGTGATGTCCGTCATGCTTTTGATAAACATAATGGTAGTTTGGGTTCCTTAGGCTGCGTATCTTATTTATTTGATAACAAAGGTATTTTAGTTTTAGAAAATAATTCAAGTATAGATGAAGAAAATTTAATCGAAATGTGTTTAGAGGCTGAAGCAGAAGATGTAATTAATGATGGTGATGTTTTTCAAATTTTAACTTCTCCTTCTAATTTTACAAGTGCAAAAGAAATATTAGAAGGCAAAGGATTAAACTTTCTTTCTACTGAAGTTACTAAAATCCCTCAAAACTATGTAGACTTAGACCAAAATCAATTAAGTACATTTATGAAAATGGTAGATACTTTAGAAGCATTAGATGATGTTCAAGATGTTTATCATAATGTTAATTTACCAGAAGAAGAATAATAATATTAAAAAACAATATTTTTTCTAATAAATAATTATTTTATAATTAAAAATTTATATAAAGATATATATTTTAGCAAATAATTAATTTTTGATTTTAAGTTTTATAAAATGAATTCTATTGAATGTATAAAAAAATTTTTAAAAATATTGACTTTTGTAAAAAATATTGATAACATTAAATAGTAATAATTTTAATACTTTGTTTTTGTTATTAAAAATTATTTCTATTTTAAATATTTAAGACTATGAAGGAAACAAGTAAATTTAGTTTTAATTTTTTAGAGAGTGCTCGGTTGGTGAAAGAGCAAAAATTACTTAAATTGAATACATTCCCGAGTTGCTTCCTGAACAACTTATTTTAGTAGGGTAAGACGGTTTATACCCGATATAGTATATATGTGTTTTTTGCACAAAAAAGGAACTAAATTTTTTATTTAAAAAATTTAGTTTGAATATGAGGTGGTACCACGAATAAAGTCCATTCGTCCTCTGTTTTTCATTAGAAAAACGGAGGACTTTTTTATATGTTTTATTTTAATAATTTGTAAAAAAAAATATTTAATTTTTTTTATTTATATTAAATTAAAACTAAAAAAATATTAAATTATAAACAATTTAAAAAGGAGAAAATTATGAAAATTTTTGAAGAACTTCAAGAAAGGGGCTTAATAGCACAAGTAACAGATGAAAAAGAAATAAGAGATTTAATTAATAATGGTGGTGCTAAATTTTATATTGGATTTGACCCCACAGCCGATTCTTTACATGTAGGTCATTTTATGGCTTTGTGTTTAATGAAAAGATTGCAAATGGCAGGAAATAAACCAATAGTGCTTTTAGGAGGTGGAACAGGATTAATTGGTGACCCTACAGGAAGAACAGATTTAAGAGCAATGCTAACACCTGAAGTAGTTTCACACAATTGCAATTGTTTTAAAAAACAAATGGAAAAATTTATAGATTTTGGCGAAAATGGAGCAGTTGTTGTTAATAATGCAGATTGGTTAGTAAATTTAAAATATGTAGATTTGTTAAGAGAAGTTGGAGCCTGTTTTTCAGTTAATACTATGCTAAGAGCAGAGTGCTATAAGCAAAGAATGGAAAGAGGACTAAGTTTTCTTGAATTTAATTATATGATAATGCAATCCTATGACTTTTTACACTTGCACAATACCTTAGGTTGTAACATGCAATTTGGAGGTGATGACCAATGGAGTAATATGTTAGCTGGTACTGAACTTATTAGAAAAAAAACAGGTGATGATGCTTATGCTATGACTATTACCTTATTGCTAAATAGTGAAGGCAAAAAAATGGGTAAGACTGCAAAAGGGGCAGTATGGCTTGATGAAAATAAAACAACTCCATTTGAATTTTATCAATACTGGAGAAATGTAGATGATAATGATGTTATGAAGTGCATCAAAATGCTTACATTTATTCCTATTGAAGAAATTAAAGAAATGGAAAAATGGGATAGTAGTAGAATTAATGAGAAAAAAGAAATCTTAGCTTTAGAACTTACAACTCTTATCCATGGTAAAGAAAAAGCATTAAAAGCAAAGGAAACAGCAAATAATTTATTTTCAGGTAATATTGATGATGAAAATATGCCAAAGACAGAAATTGAAGAAAGTTCCTTAATAGATGGAAGTATTTTAATTACTGATACTTTACAATTAGCAAAATTAACAACCAGTAAAAGCGAAGCAAGAAGATTAATTGAACAAGGTGGTTTGTCTATAAATAATGAAAAAGTTTCTAATTTTAATCAAAAACTTTCAAAAGAAGAATTAGAAAAAGGTGTCATTGTTAAAAAAGGTAAAAAGATATTCCATAAATTAATTTTGAAAAAATAAATTTATAGATTGTATTTTTAATTTAATCTTAATTGTATTATTAAAAAAAGATATTTTGTATTCAAAATATCTTTTTTATTTTATTTAGGATTTTTTATAAATTATTAAATAGTTTTTAATTTTATTATTTATAAAATCACATGTTTTATTATTTATAAAAAAACAAACTTTATTATTCATAATAAAAGTCAGATAAACCTATTAAATAGTCAGCGGAACAACCAAAATATTGGCATAAAAGTAATATGCTGTCGATATTAGGTATTCTTAATCCATTTTCCCATCGACTAATACACGCATCACTTATATTAAGTTCTTTTGCTAATTCAATTTTTGATAGGTGTCTTTCTTCTCTTAATTCATGTAATCTTTCAGCAAATTTATTTTTTTTAGTTTCCATATTTTTTATTATATCATTTTATAATAAAAAAAACTTGACATCTACCAAATGGTAGACATATAATAATTACCGAATGGTAATTTATTTAAAAATTATTAATTTATAACTTAGTCGATTTCTTAAGTGAAAATTAAATAATTATATTTAATATAAAAATGGAGATATAATATGAAAAAATTTGATGTTGTAAATATAACCTTAATAGATAATTTTATTATTAGTCATAAAATAACAAAAAAACAATTTTGTAAGTTATGTAAAATTAATTATTCTACTCTAAGAAAAATATATAATGGAAAAAACTTTATAATAAATTCGCTTATTAAAATTGCAAGAGTAATGGAAATTAAAGTTAGCAATTTTTTTGAATAAAACTATAAAAATATTAAATTGCAAGCAAAATATTTTTTAATGTAATATAAATTAAACTTTAAGTTTTAAAAAAAGAATTTAAAGCTAATGTAATATACAAACTTTTATTTAATACGAAGGAGAAAAAATGAAGATAGATTTAAGTGAATATGTTAATATAAAATTAATAAAGGACTTTATAAAAGAAAACAATTTTACAAAAACTAGTTTTTGTAAAAAGTGTAATATAAGTCTTTGGGTTTTTAATAATATTATAAAATATGGAGATTTTACCATATCTCAGTTGGAAAGAATATCAAAAGTTATGAATGTGAGCATGAGCGAATTATTTTCATCTGAAAAAAAGTTTAATAATAAAAATAAAGATGATAAATTATAATTTATCATCTTTGTTTAATTCTTGATTATCTTTTGTATAAAATTTTCCTTTTTTTAAAATATAAAAGGGAAGTATTATAATTGTTCCAAAAATTAATCCTAATATTAATGCTACATTATGGCAAACAGTGGTCCAACCAAAATCTACAATATATGTGGTTGTTATCCCATAAAATAAAGACATTGTTAAGGTCGATTTATCAATTTCTTTAAAAGACTTAGTATTAAAAAATAAACTTGCTAAACCCATGCCCATTAAACCAAATATTCCACCAGATGATCCACAAGTAATATAATTTGATGTTTCAATTGCTTTATCAGGAGCTATTGCCATGAATAGAGGGTCTGTAATAAAACTTTCTGCAAAGGCTATTAAAAAAAAGGATACTAAAGCAAGTAAAAAACCAAATTTTTTTTCTACGTAATTTCCTGCATAATATAATCCTATTATATTTGCTATTAAATGTAGCAGACCACCATGAATAAAAATTGAAGTTAAATGTCTATATATAGCGGTACCATTTTGTAAGGTAGGACCTAATGCCATTTTGTTTGTAATAATACCTCCACAATTACCAAAAATATAGTTGATAGCAGGGGAGGTGTCCTCCATCCACCATGTAAAACCAGTGTATCCATCAGGTAATGGAATATAACGGTCTAGTAAATAAATAAGTGTAATAACTAAAATAATTAAATTGCAAACTGTAATATATTTTTTGATATTAAATTTTTCCTTCATTTATTTTTGCCTTTTAGTATTATTTAAAATTAAAAATGATTAATTTTTGATATGAGTTATAAAGCTTTATCAAATTTTTAATATTTTTTAAATCAATAATAATTAAATAATCTTTATTTATATTATTTTAATTGAAATTTAATTCTAACAAAAAAACCTAAAACTAATCACCATAGTAGGGAAGTTAGTTTTAGGTTTTATTTGGTGGGCAGAGATGGATTCGAACCATCGAAGGCGAAGCCGACGGATTTACAGTCCGTTGCATTTGACCGCTCTGCAACCTACCCGTACGCCACGATAATACTGGTGGTAATATTATTATTGCTAATAATATTTTGGGTGGAATATTACCGTGACTGGAGCTGGTGGTCGGAATCGAACCAACAACCGATTGATTACAAATCAATTGCTCTACCATTGAGCCACACCAGCATATTAAAAATAAAAATCCCACAAACCATACTTTTGGTGCCTTGGGGCGGAATCGAACCACCGACACGAGGATTTTCAGTCCTCTGCTCTACCGACTGAGCTACCAAGGCTTGCGGGTTTACGATTTTAAATCGTAATGGCGACTTGGAAGAGACTCGAACTCTCGACCTCCGCCGTGACAGGGCGGCGTTCTAACCAACTGAACTACCAAGCCATACGAAATTATTAATTCTTTGTTATTTTTCCATAAAGGGGGGAAGAGTAACAAAAGAATTGGTGGGCCTTCACGGACTTGAACCGCGGACCGACCGGTTATGAGCCGGTTGCTCTAACCAACTGAGCTAAAGGCCCGTAAGTGTTTTTAAAACATCTTACTAGAAATTTATATCAAAACTTTTATTAAAAAGCAACTAAAAATTTAAATATTATATTTTTTTATTAAAATTTTATAAATTTTTTTAGTATCTTTATAATTAAAGTTTTGTGGTCGGGGTGAAGAGACTCGAACTCCCGGCCCCATGGTCCCAAACCACGTGCGCTACCAACTGCGCTACACCCCGATAACTCTTAAATATTACAATATCTTTATAATATTGTCAACAAAAATTTTTAAAAAACCTATTATTTATTTTCTTTTTATACAATATTTTATTTTTGTGTTTTTTGTAATTGTTAATTATTTAATTATATTAAATATTAATTAACATTATTAATTTAAATTTATCTTTCTTATTGTTTATCTATTTATATATTTATATTTATTTTAATTATCTTTTTTTTGTTACTTTAGTTGTTGAGAAATTTTATTAATACAAAAAATTTAATAAACAAAATAAGACATCTTTTTACATTTTCTTATAATTTATATTTTTATCAAAATATTAAACTTGTTATGTAAAAGGGAGGGGAAGGCAACAAAGAAATGGAGATTAAGTATAGAAATTATAATAACATTCTTTATGTAATGCTAGACGGCGAACTTGATGAACATACAGCAAAATTTACCAGTAAAAAACTTGATGAGATATTTTTTTCTACAATTTCAAAACAAATAATTATTGACCTATCACAAATGAAGTTTATGGATAGCACTGGTATAGGAGTATTAATTGGTAGATATAAAAAAATGAAGGATAGAGGTGTTAGCATATTTATATCTAATCCATCATATCATGCAGAAAAAATATTTAAACTTACGGGCTTATATGAAATTATGCCAAAAATATCTTAGGGGGAAATTATGATAAGTAATAACAATATTCTAAACAAAATGGAGCTTAAATTTTCAGCATTGTCTATAAACGAAAGTTTTGCTAGAGCAAGTGTTTCTGGTTTTTGTTTGCAATTAAATCCTAGTTTAGATGAATTAACCGATATTAAGACAGCTGTTAGTGAAGCTGTTACTAATAGTATAGTTCATGCATATCCTAATGAATCAGGAGAAATTCTTATAAATGTTACTTTATGCAAAAATCAAGCAACAATCGAAATTATAGATTTTGGTGTAGGAATAAAAAATTTAGAAGAAGCTAAAAAGCCTTTTTTTACTACTAAACCAGACCAAGAAAGAAGTGGAATGGGCTTTACTGTTATGGAAAGTTTTATGGATAAAGTAGAAGTTTTTAATAATAAAGAAGGTGGACTAAAAGTTGTTCTAATTAAAAATATTAAAGAACAAAGTGTTAAAAAGGTTGCTGATGAAATTATTTAAAATTTTTTGTCTAGTTATGTATATGAATAAATAAAAAAAATAAATATGTAAATAATCATGATAAATAAAAAAGAGATTAGTAAACCATAAAATTAATCTTTTATTTTACCTTAAATTTTTAATAGGGAGGGATAGAATTTGTTAAATTATGAAGATACACTTGAATTATTAAAGCAAGCAAAATCGGGCAATGAAAGAGCAAAAAATGAACTTATTGAAAATAATTCTCCCCTAGTAAAAAGTGTTGTAAGGCGATATAAAAATAAAGGTGTAGAATATGATGATTTGTATCAATTAGGCTGTGTGGGTTTTGTAAAGGCCATTAATAACTTTGATGAAACTTATAATGTTAAATTTTCTACCTACGCGGTGCCTATGATAGCAGGTGAAATTAAACGATTTTTAAGAGATGATGGCTCGGTAAAAGTTTCTCGTTCAATTAAAGGTCAATACTATTTAATGCAAAAATATATTGATAGTTATAGATTAAAAAATGGGGAACCCCCAGCAGTAAACAAACTTGCTAAAAAGTTTAATTTAGAAGAACCTGAAGTAATGTTTATTTTGGAATCTGCTAGAATGCCTGTTTCTATTTATGAAAGTTTAGATAAAGAAGATGATGGCGGTCAGGTTATATTAGATAAACTAGCAAATTTTGATGAAGCAAATAATATGATTGATAAAATGGTTTTAATAGATACTCTAAAGTCTCTTGATGAAAATGATAGAAAATTAATAATTTTAAGATACTTTAGAGATAAAACCCAAAGCGAAGTTGCAAACATGCTAAATGTTTCACAGGTACAAGTAAGTAGATTAGAGAATAAAATTCTTGCTAAAATGAAAAATAAATTATCATATTAAATTGTGTGCAACAAATAAAATTTTGTTGCATTTTATTTTTATGTATTATATAATATTAGGGTTTAAAATCCATATATAAGTTATTAAATATTTTTTACATATTAAATTTATTCATATATAATAACTAAGAATAATTTTTAATTATAAACTTATCATAAAAGTATAGTGGATTATTTATAAAACATTGTTTTGCGTACTTCATGTATAAAGTAAGATAATTATTTGCTTTTTGGGGGTATGGCGCAGTTGGTAGCGCGTTTGAATGGCATTCAAAAGGCCACCGGTTCGAACCCGGTTATCTCCACCACTAGTGAAAAACTAGTAATTTTTTTAAAAAATAAAAAATATTAATAATTAAGGAGGATAATCAAGTATTATGGCTAATAATAGCAAAAAATCAAGTTCTAGCAGTTCTAGTTCTAATGGTAGCAGAATGTGGAGCATGAATAAAATTTCATTTTGGACTATAGTTGTTGCTTCTATTATTTATTTACTAGGTGTAGTTCTTGGCAAATTAGTTCCAAGCCTTGGAATGTTAGTTGGTATTGCTCAATCTATTATTATTGTTGTAATGACAACTATCGTTGCAATTCATGCTTGGAAATTTGTTAGAAACAAACAAACTATTTGGATAGTTTTATTTGTTGTTTGTCTTTTAGTTATTCTTGTTGGCATTATCTTAGGTTTAGTTTAATATTTAAAGATTATGCCTTATATTAAAATTTTTTAAAAAGTTCTATTCTATTTAAGGATAGAATTTTTTATTATCATTTTGTTTTAGTAATATTTAATTTAGAAACATATAATTTGTAAATATGTTAATAAAATTATTATAAATGCTTTTATTGTTTAATATTTTTAAAAATTCTACTGATAAATTTTAAGTTCTACTTATATTAGACTTAATTCTATTGAATACTATTTAAATAAATTGTAAAATTTATATAAACTTATAAATATAGGAGAATATAAATGAATGAGTTTGGAAATTTTTTATATAGTTTGCGTAAAGAAAAGGGTTTAACACAGGTTGAACTCGCTAATGCTTTAAAAGTAACGAATAAAGCTGTTTCTAAATGGGAAACAGGTGAAGCAATGCCAGAAACAAGTTTATTATTGCCATTATCAAAGATATTAGGTGTTACAGTTGATGAATTATTAGAAGGAAAGAAAAATAGTAATAAGGGTAATGAAAATAATAATTACATTTATTACGATAATAATAAGCAAAATAAAGATTGTAATTCTAATCTAGATAATAGGAATAATAAAAGTTTTAGGGAAGATATTAAAAGTCATATTTTTAATGAAGTAAATGGAAATAAAAAAACTTTATTGGAGAAAATTTCTGGGGCAATTTGTGTTAGTGTTTTTTTAGTTAGTTTAACAATTTATTTTTTTATTGGCATTTTAATAAATGTTTGGACTCCAACTTGGGTTATAATTCTTGTAAGTGCGTTACTATGTGGTATAATAGGAATAATATTTGATTTATTTAATAGTGAAAAGAAAAAACAAAAAATTAATAGAGGGGAAAATATTTATTTAGGTTCTTTTTGTGGCTTGGTAATGTTATTATGTATTATTTCTTATTTAATTTTGGGAGCATTATTTAATCTTTGGCATCCTTATTGGATAATTATAATTTTAGGGGTTGTTTTTTGTGGAATTGCTGGAACTATAGGAGAAGTGTTTAAATTTAAAAATGATATTAAAGATAATGATAAAAATGAACAAATATAATTTAAAGCTTTTTTATAATTCAAATAATAATAGTTGGTTTTCCTTATTTTATTTAAATAAAATTGACTAAAAACATTGACAAATTACTTATTAGTTATTATAATACTTAGGCTATGTTATTAAATATTGTTAAAGCAAAAGCACAAAGTGGAGAAGATATACCTTTTGAAATTAGTTTTCAGTTAGATGATAATTTAATTTCTTATAAAGGTTATAAATTTTTAACTCCTGCAATAGTTAAAGGGAAAATGAATTATCAGAATGAAAAACTTTTGATTATTGCTAATGTGAATTTTAAAATATTAGCAATTTGTGATAATTGTAGCGAAAACTTTGAAAAAAACATTAATTTTGATTTTGAAGAAAATTTTGTAGAAAATTTTAATTCTCATAATGAAGAGGATTATCTTATAAATCAAACTAGTGTTGAAATTGATAAACCTGTTATTGATAACTTACTTTTAAACATTCCTACAAAAATGTTATGTAAAGATAGTTGCAAAGGGTTATGTTCAATTTGTGGTAAGAATAAAAATTTTTATTCTTGTAATTGCAAAAGTTTAGAGGACGAACTAGAAAAACTAGAAAATCCCTTTAATCAATTAAAAAAATAGGAGAGATACAAAAATGGCAGTTCCAAAAAGAAAAGTAAGTAAAGCAAGAAGAAACAGCAGAAAAGCAACATGGACAGCAACAGCACCAACCTTAGTTGAATGTTCTCATTGTAAAGCTCAAATTAAACCCCATACTGTATGTGGTGAATGTGGTTATTATAATGGGAAAGAAGTTGTAGCTATTAAAAATAAAGAAAAAGAAGCTAAATAGTTTTAAAAAATTAAAACTATTAGTTTTATTTTTACAATTTTTTGTATACCTAATTAATAATTTTAGTATCGAAAAAGTTGTATTAAATTATTAATTAAAGATTTAATGTTAATTAAATTTTTTATAATCTAGATAGAGGTGCGAATTTAATAAGTAATAATAAAGTTATCAGATATTGCTTTATTATAAAAGGGAAATTCGCCGAAATCGAAAAAATTATATCTGTAACATTTTTCGGTTGGTTTAAGATAAAATATGTCTTGAACTGTCACAGTTTTTTTTCTGTGGAGGGCTATCAAAATTGAATGGTTAATTTTATAACCACGGTTTTGAGAACTCAAAAACTGTGGTTTTTTTGTTTTCTTTATTATTTAAAAATAATATTTTTTTATTAAATTAACATAAAACAATTTTTAAAAATATTAATTATATTGTATTATTAATATTAATAAAGTTTTTATTTAAAGGGGAATAGCATAATGAATATAGCAATTGTTGGTGCAACTGGTATGGTAGGACAAAAGTTTATACAAGTTTTGCAAGAAAGAAATATTAAAGCAGATAGTTTTTATTTATATGCAAGTAAAAAAAGTGAAGGAAAAATTATTTCTCTATTTAATAATGATTATAAAGTAATTGAACTAAAAAAAGAAAACATAATTGATAAAAAAATTGATTATGCATTGTTTTCTGCTGGAGGAAGTATTTCTAAAGAATTTGCTCCAATATTTTCTAAGAATGGAGCCATAGTAATTGATAATTCTAGTGCATGGAGGCAAGATGAAGATGTCCCACTAGTAGTACCTGAAGTTAATCCTGAAGATATATTAAAGCATAATGGAATTATTGCAAATCCAAATTGTTCAACTATTCAAGCAATATTACCTTTAAAAGCTTTAAGTGATAAATACAAAATTAAAAGGATTGTTTATTCTACATATCAAGCAGTGTCAGGAGCAGGGCAAAAGGGATATAATGACCTCAAAAATGGAGTTAATGGTCTAGAACCTCAAAAGTTTTTATACCCTATATTTTCAAATACTTTACCTCATATTGATGACTTTTTAGATAATGGTTATACCAAAGAAGAAGAAAAAATGATTTTTGAAACTAGAAAAATTTTGCATAATAAAGATTTGAAAATCACAGCAACCGCAGTTAGAGTTCCAGTGTTTGATTGCCATAGTGAAAGTATTAATGTTGAATTTGAAGATCCTTTTGACATTAAAGATGTATTTAATATTTTTAAAAATTTCAAAAATATAGTAGTATTAGATGATATAAAAAATAATATTTACCCAATGCCTATTCTTGCTAAAGATAAAGATGAAGTATATGTTGGTAGAATAAGACGAGATTTTAGTGTTGAAAATGGTTTAAATTTATGGGTAGTTGCAGATAACATTAGGAAGGGTGCTGCTACAAATGCTATTCAAATATTAGAACAAATTATAGAATATAAAAAAGAAGGTAAAATGTAATGACTAAAAGTGTATTTAAAGGTAGTTGTGTTGCTTTGATTACTCCTTTTAAAGAGGGAAAAGTAGATTTTGATAGTCTAGGAAAATTAATTGATTTTCAATTAGCAAATAATACTGATGCTATTTTAATTTTAGGGACTACAGGAGAACCTGCTACAATGACTAACGAAGAAAAACATTCGGTTATTGATTTTGCAAAAAATAGAATAGCAGGAAAATCTAAGTTAATTATAGGAACTGGTGGAAATAATACAGTTAAAGTAATAGAAGATAGTTTATATGCAAAAAAATGCGGAGCCGATGCATTACTCATAGTTACACCATACTATAATAAATGTACCCAAAACGGACTAATTAAACATTATAAAATGATTGCTGATGAAGTTAAAATGCCTATTATTTGTTATAATGTACCAGGAAGAACTGGCGTTAATATAACTCCCGATACTGCAAAAAAATTATCAGAAATTCCTGAACTTTGTGGAATAAAAGAAGCAAGTGGAAATATTAGTCAAATTATAACATTATTTAAAGAATTAAAAGATAAAATGGCAATTTATTCGGGTGATGATAGTTTAAATTATTTGTTTATGACTCTTGGGGGTTATGGGGCAATAAGTGTTACTGCCAATATTTTACCAAAAGAAGTAAAATTTGTTTTAGATGAATGTCTTAAAAATAATTATAATTCCGCTTTATCTATGCATGAAAAACTTCTTGAGATTAATAAAAATTTATTTGTAGAAGTTAATCCAATACCTGTAAAATATGCTTCTTCAGTGTTAAAATTATGTGATGGTGAAATAAGAATGCCTCTAACAGAATTAGAAGAAAAAAATAAGGAAATAATTTTATCAAGCCTAAAGAACTTTGGTTTAAAAATTTAAATAACTTTAAATTAATAAAGATATAAAAAATACATGTTATATAGCATCTTTGCTTAAGATAAATATTTATTTTAAAGTAACAATTTGTTAAAAACTTAATTTTTTAAAGTTTATAATAATTATTTTTAATTCTTAAAAATTTCAAATATTTTAATAAAAGGTAAAAAATAAAAATGAATATTTTAATTTGTGGCTTTGCAGGAAAAATGGGGCAAACAATTTATAATTTATCAAAAAGGTATAAAAATCTTACTGTAACCGAAGGGTTAGTTTTACCTGAAATGTTAAATGATTATAAAGATAAATATGAGGGAGTTAGTATTATTAGTAATATTAATGAAAGTAAAAATGCTGATTGTGTAATAGATTTTTCTTTTCACACAGTTACAAAAGAAGTACTAGATTTTTGTGTAGCTAAAAAAATACCTCTTGTTTTAGGAACTACAGGACACACTGAAGAAGAATTAAAATTTATATCTGAGGCTTCAAAAAAAGTGGCCATATTTAAATCAAATAATATGAGTGTTGGTGTACATATATTAAATGAACTAATTAGAGAGGCTACTAAGAGACTTTATGATTGGGATATAGAAATTATTGAAAAACATCATAATATGAAAGCTGATGCTCCTAGTGGTACAGCAAGAATGATGTTAGAAAGTGTTAAAGATGTTAAAAAAGATATTAATGTTGTTATTGGTAGAAATGAAGGCTATTCAAAAAGACAACCTAATGAAGTAACAGTTCATTCTATTAGAGGTGGTGGATACGTAGGAGAACATGAAATAGAATTTATTAGCGATAGCGAAGTTATAAAAATTACCCATGAAGCATTTTCAAAAGAAGTTTTTGCTGATGGGGCTCTAAAAGCTAGTTTATTTTTAAAAGATAAACAAGCAGGTCTTTATAATATGAAAAACCTTTTTTAGAAAAAATTAATAAATTAATTTGTAGGGAATAAAAAAGGGATAGAAAATAAAAGGGAAATACTAAAATGAAAAATGATATTGTTTGTAAGTTTGGTGGAACCTCTCTTGCAAATAGTGAAAATATTAAGAAAGTAAAGGAAATTGTAATTTCAGGGAAAAAACGATTTGTAGTTGTTTCTGCTCCAGGGAAAAGATTTAAAGATGATATTAAAATTACTGATTGTCTTATTAATAGTTTTAATAAAAGTAAAAATGGGGAAACTTTTGAAACAGAGTTTAGTTTTTTTAAAAATCGTTTTGAAGAAATTTCAAAAGAATTTAATTTAGATGTTGATTTATCCAGTAGCTTCCAGGATTTACATAATAAAATTTTAGAACATAAAGATTTTGATTATGTAGTATCTAGAGGAGAATTTTTCTCTGCTAAACTTATCGCACTTGTTTTAGGTTACACATTCTTAGATGCAAGGAGTTTTATTACTTTTTTAGATAATAAAAAAGTTGATTTAAATCAAACAAGACAAAAGTTTAATGCTATTATTAAACCAAATCAAAACTATGTAATATCAGGTTTTTATGGAGCAGATGCTAAGGGAAATATTGTAACTTTTTCAAGAGGTGGCTCAGATATAAGTGGAGCAATAGTATCTGTTGTGGCTAATGCAAAAGTTTATGAAAACTGGACAGATGTTGATGGCTTTCTATCAGCAGACCCTAAATTATGTAAAGGTGCAAATTTAATTGATAAATTAAGTTATCATGAATTAAGAGAACTTTCTTATATGGGGGCAAATGTTTTACACCCTGATTGTGTAAAATTTTTAAGAGAAAATAATATCATTTTAAATTTAAGAAATACCTTTAACCCTTCCTGTAAAGGAAGTCTAATTATGCCAGATAATAAGAAATTATTACAAAGCAAACTTACAGGCATTGCAGGACAAAAAGGTTTTACAATTATACATATTGATAAATTTGATATTAACGAAAGTCTGGGAATTATAGAAAAAATCGCAAATATCATTAAAAAATATAATATTTCAATAGAACATATTCCAACAGGAATAGATACAGTTTCTGTTATTGTTAAAACCTTATTTTTAAGTGATGAAATAAGAAAAAATATGATAGATGATATTAACATTGAAATTAAACCAGATAGACTAGAAATAATAGATAATGTCGCTCTTATTAGTGTGGTGGGTAATATTTTAAGAGATGATAGAAATATAGAAAAAAAAGTTTTTGATGCTTTATTTTCATCTAATACAAAAATAATAACTTTAAATAAAGGAGCAGATGGAATATCAGTTATTTTTGGTGTTCCTGAAAAAAGTTTTGATAAAACTATAAGTGTTTTATATAATATGCTTTTTAGTTAATTGATTTTAAAATTTAATAAGTATTTGTTAACTATATTTTTTATTATTTTTGATAGTTATTAATGTAATCTTATTCAATAATGTAAATGTACTTAAAAAAAATTAAAAACAACATAATTTTTTTAATTTATGTTGTTTTTTTATTTGTTGAAAAATAATTTTTAATGTATAATATTTTAGTTTTAAATGGGGGATTTTATGAAAATTGTAGTAGATGCTTTTGGAAACGATTTAGGTCCTATTGCACCAGTTGAAGCAAGCATAAATGCTATTAAATTATATGATGATATTTCTATTGTTTTATGTGGAAAGAAAAATGAACTTGAAACTAACTTAAACAAATTTTCCTATGATAAAAATCGTATAGAAATAATAGATGCAAAAGATGTTATAACCAATGAAGAAGTACCTACGGAAGCAGTAAAGGGAAAGCCTAATTCTAGTTTAGTAAGGGCTTTTGATAAATTAAAGCAAGATGATGAAGTAGCAGGTTTGGTTTCTTGTGGAAGTACAGGTGCTGTTTTAACTGCAGCTTTTTTAAAAATAGGTAGAATAAAGGGGATTTCTCGCCCAGCATTATGTCCTATTCTTCCAACAAAAAATGGAGGTAGAGTATTATTAATCGATTCTGGAGCAAATATTGATTGTAAACCTATTAATATTTGCCACTTTGCACTACTAGGCTCAGGTTATGCAAAAGCAATGTTTAATATAGAAAAGCCTCGTGTTGCCTTGCTTAATATAGGAACTGAAGATAAAAAAGGTAATGAATTTTGTCATGAATGTTTTAGTGAACTTAAAAAAATGCCAATAAATTTTGTAGGTAATATGGAAGCAAGAGATTTTTTAAGCGGCAATTATGATGTAGTTGTTACCGATGGTTTTTATGGCAACATTCTTTTAAAATCAGTTGAAGGCACAGCTCTTTTTGTTATGAGTGTTTTAAAAGAAAATATTAAGAGTAGTTTTAAAAGCAAAATTGGTGCTGTTTTAATGAAAAAATCTTTGAAAAAAGTTAAAGATACTTTAAATTATAATGCTTATGGTGGGGCTGCTTTTTTAGGTGCAAAAAAATTAGTTATTAAAGGGCATGGAGCAAGTGATGCTTTAGCATTTTTAAAATCTATAGAACAAGTTAGAACTTTGCACATAAATCAATTTTGTAAAAATATTGAAGAAGAACTTGCTAAAGTGGAGGCTGATAAGTAATGGAAAATTTTGAAACTAGTAAAATAGAAAAAATTATTCATTATGGCTTTAAAAATAAAGAACTCCTTAAAACGGCATTTACTCATTCGTCCTATGCAAACCAAAATAATGTAAAAAGCAATCAGAGATTAGAATATCTTGGAGATGCTATATTAAATTTTGTTGTTGCAGATTATTTATATAATAACTTTGATGTTGAAGAAGGGCAAATGAGTAAATGGCGTTCTAAAATGGTAAATAGTGATAATTTAAGTTCAATAATAGAAAATTTAGGACTTGATAAATACTTACTTCTAGGAAGAAGTTTTGGATCACAAGAAGTTGCAAAATCTTTGAAAGAAGATTTATTTGAAAGTCTTGTAGGTGCGATTTATCTTGATACCAGTATAGAAAAAGCAAAAAGATTTATTTTTAGATTTATTGATGTTAAAAAATCTGTGAAGAAAAAAAATTTAGATTTTAAAACAGCTTTACAAGAAGAAGTTCAAAAAATTAAAGGTGGTAATTTAGTTTACTTTACTTATGAGTTGCCAAATAGTGTTGGAACATTCTGTGCGGAAGTTTATGTCAATGATGTCTTTATTGCAAAGAGTGAAGCAACAACAAAAAAACAAGCACAAATTGAATGTGCAGAAAAAGCTCTTAAAAACAAATCAGTATTAAAAAGTGCTTTAAAAAATTAATTTTAAATTTTAACTTAAATTTTTATTAAAATGTTTTTTAGAGATTTTTTAAAAATATTTAAATTAATTTATTTACAATATAAAAAATATTACTAAAAGGAAATACCAAAATTGAATTTCAAGAAGATTGAATTAGTAGGCTTTAAGTCGTTTGCAGACCGTATAGAAATAAAATTTGAACCAGGTGTAACAGGTATTGTTGGACCTAATGGTTGTGGCAAATCAAATGTTTCAGATGCTATAAGATGGGTTCTAGGTGAACAAAGTTCTAAAAACTTGCGTGGAAATAGCATGCAAGATGTTATTTTTAATGGAACGGAAAAACGCAAGAGTTTATCTTATTGTGAAGTATCTCTTGTTTTTGATAATTCAAAGAGATTTTTTAATTTGGATTTTGATGATGTTTCTTTTACACGTAAACTATATAGATCAGGCGAAAGTGAGTACATGATAAATAATACTCCTTGTAGGCTAAAAGATATAACAACTGCTTTACAAGATTCTGGGATAGGTAAAGAAGGCTATTCTATTATCGGACAAGGTAAGGTTGAGGAAATTATAAGTGCTAAACCTGAAAATCGTAGAACAATATTTGAAGATGCAGCAGGAATATCTAAATTTAAACAAAGAAAAGTTGAAGCTGAAAGAAAATTAGAAAGAACTCAGGAAAACTTAAATCGTGCATTAGATGTTATTGCAGAACAAGAAAGACAACTAGGTCCTTTAAAAAAACAAGCAGAAAATGCTAAATTATTTTTAGAATATAAAGAACAATTAAAATCACTTGAGGTAAATGCATACATTTATCAATATAACTCTGCTAGCGATACGAAACAGGCTATTCAAACTAAAATAGATGGCTTTGCAGAAGAACTTGCTAATAAACAACAACTTCTTGATAATGCTAATAATGAATATAATAGTAAAATGGTGGAGATTTCTAGAATTGATAAAACTCTCCAAGATTTAAACGATAATATTCTTGCTATGACAGTTAAACTTGAAAAGCGAGCTGGCGAAACAAATGTTTTAAAAGAAAGATTAAAATTTTTAAGTGATGAATGTGAAAATTTATCAAATCAACTTCAAAAAGAAAATTTAAACAAAGAAAATTGTTTAAAGCTTATTGAAAATAATGAAGCAGTTAAATTGGAAAGACAAAATGAGTTAAAAGAAGTAAATTACAAACTTGTAGATTTAACCGAAAAATATTTAAAAATAGTTGATGAATTAACAACTAGTGAAGATGAGGCTACTAGAAAACAAAAAGAAATGATAGATGAATTATCTAAAATGACAGATATAAAATCTAATATTTCAGCATTGAATGCACAAAAAGAGGCTTATCAAAATAATATTACTGATTTAGAAGGTAGAATTTATTCTTTACAAACAAGAATTAAAGAAAAAGAGGGTGCTTTGCAGCATGCTACAACTACTGCAAGAAATGCAGAAGAAGTTCATGCAAAACTTGTAAAGGAAAATGAAATTTTACAAAATAACATTGCTAATACTAAAAATTCTTTAAAAGATATAAATGATAGAATAAATCAATCTACTTCTAATATTCAAATTTTACAAAATAGAAAAAAAGTTTTAGAAGATATGCAAAAAGATTTTGATGGATATAATTATTCCGTTAAAAGATTAATGCAGGATAGTAAAACTCAAATTGTATTGCAACAAAAAATAGTGGGTCTTGTTGCTTCTTGTATGACAATACCTAATGGTTTTGAAACTGCAATAGAAACAGCTTTAGGTGGGGCAGTTCAAGATGTTATTACTAGAAATGAAGAAGATACTAAATTTTTAATTAATTATTTAAAAAGAAATAATTTTGGTAGGGCTACTTTTTTGCCAATATCATCTATGAAAGTTCGTCTTTTAAATGATATTGAACAACAAATTGTAAGAAGAAATAATACATATGGTGTAGCATCTAACATTATTAAATATGATAACTCTCTTAGAACAATCTTTGAAGCTTTATTAGGTAGAACTGTTATTGTAACTAATATTGATCTAGCTGTAAATTTAGCAAAGCAATCTAGTTTTTCATTCAAAATTGTTACTTTAGATGGTGATGTTATTAATCCTCAAGGCTCTATGTCAGGTGGAAGCAAAAAAGCTAATACATCAAACTTATTAATGAGAGATAATGAAATTGAAAATTTATCTACTCAAATAACAAAATTATCAGCAATATTTAATGAACTTAAAAATTCTAAGTTAAATTTAGAAAATACACTTTCATCACTTAACTCTCAATCTGAACAATTAAATGAAAAAATTATTGTTGCTCAAATTGAAAGTGCAAAACAATCTCAAAATTTGGAACAGTTAAATATTTATGTTGATGAATTAAATAAAGAAAGAATTAATTTAAGTCAAGAAAGAATTGATTTTTCTTCCAAGATAGAAGTTATTACAAATGCTATAAATAATTCTGGAATCGATGAAAATGTACAACTTGATGGCTCTACCGAGATAGAAAATAATCAAAAGATTTTTGCCTCTTTACGTAGCAAAAGAGATGAGCTTCAGAATGAAATTACTGAAAATAAAATTAGAAAGACCTCTCTAGACAGCGAAATTGCTGCCATAGATGCAGAAATAGAGAGATTAAACACTTCTATTAACCAAACCAACTTCACTATTATTGATATAAGAGAGAATTATGATAAAGCTACAAATAATGTTGAAGAAATCAAAAAAATGGTTGAAGCAACAGTAGAAGAAAGTGATGATAAAGAAACAAAATTAGGTATTGATGAAGCAAAATCTAAACTTAATAATCTTGATAATACAAAACAAAATTTACAAGAGGCAATTAAAGTTTTAGATGAAGATAAATCAAGATTAATGACTGAAATAAATTTTGTGCAGGAAAGAAAATATCAACAAGAAATGGCTCTTGCGAAAGTTGATACCGATATTGAAGCAATGCAAGAAAAGATTTTTGAAGATTATGAACTTACATATGAATTGTGTTTACCTTTAAAACAGGAAGATTTTGATATTAAAGAGGGCATGACACAAATCAATAAAATTAAAAGAGATATATCAAAATTAGGTTATATTAATGTTAATGCTATTGAAGATTGCAAAGATTTATTAGAAAGATATGAAAACCTTAAAGCACAGGCAGATGACCTAACAACTGCAAAAGAAGATTTAATAGCTATTATTAAAGAACTTTCTACAGAAATGATTACTAGATTTGAAACTGAATTTACAAAAATTCAGGCAAACTTTTCTAAAGTATTTAGGGAATTATTTGGCGGTGGAAACGCAAAATTACTTCTTACTGAAGCAGAGGATCCATTACAAGCAGGTGTTGAAATTCATGCAGAACCACCAGGCAAAAAGTTACAAAGCATAACTTTATTAAGTGGTGGAGAAAAAGCATTAACCGCTATAGCAATTCTATTTGCAATTTTAAAACTTCGTCCTATGCCTTTTTGTCTATTGGATGAAATAGAGGCTGCTTTGGATGATACCAACGTTTCAAGATTTGCTCAATATCTTAAGAATTTCTCTAAAGAAACACAATTCATTGTTATTACTCACAGAAAACCTACTATGATGCTTGCAGATTCTCTTTATGGTGTAACTATGGAGGAAAAGGGTGTAAGTAAGATTGTTTCAGTTAAACTTAGCGAAGCTATTAAAAATTCTAAAGAAGAACAACTTGATGAAGATAATGACACAGTAAGTGCTTAAAAATTTATTATTAGGTAAAAGATTTATAATAATATTGATAATTATAAAATAAAATTTTACAAATGCTAAATATTATAAGATTATTATAATCTTTTATCAAATTTTAATTAAAAATTAATTATATTTTATAAGGGTAAAATTATGGGGTTATTCGCAAAAATTAAAAATGGGCTTAAAAAAACAAAAGATTCATTTATATCAAAACTTAATGCTGTATTTCGTGGTGGAGATATAGATGATGGATTTTATGAAGAATTAGAGTTTGTCTTAATTAATTCTGATATGGGAACAATAACATCAGCAGAAATTATAAAAAGACTTAAGGAAACTCTTTTAGCAAAACATATTGTTAAACAAGATGAAGCAAGAGGAGAATTAAAAAATATTCTTAAAGAAGTTTTGCAAGATTGTAAAACACAGGAATATAATTATCCGCTAATAATAACTATTGTTGGTGTTAATGGAGTAGGTAAAACCACAACTATAGGTAAACTTGCTAATTATTTTAAAAATAAAGGTAAAAGTGTAACTTTAGTTGCTGCAGATACTTTTAGAGCAGCGGCTGCAGACCAACTTACTGAATGGGCAAAGAAAACGGATGTTAAAATTGTTAAGCAACAAGAGGGAGCAGATGCTTCAGCTGTTGTTTTTGATGGCATAGCAAGTGCAAAGGCAAAGAAAACGGATGTTTTAATTGTTGATACAGCGGGCAGATTACACACTAAAGTTAATCTGATGGAAGAACTTAAAAAGATTTTTAGAATTGAAGATAGAGAATGGCCAGAAGCTATGAAATTAAATCTTATAGTAGTAGATGCTACAATAGGACAAAATTCATTAGTTCAAGTAAATGCTTTTAAAGATGCTATAGGTATTGATGGCATTATATTAACTAAATTAGATGGTACAAGTAGAGGTGGCATAATTTTCCCTATTTTAAAGGAACTTAAAATACCTGTTTATTTTGTTGGTGTTGGAGAAGGTGTTAATGATTTAGAAGAATTTGATGCCGAAAGTTTTGTTGAAGGAATTTTATAGTTTAACAATAATTTTATTATTTTTTTAATTTTATTAAAATATTTTGTAAAATTTTTATAATTCTTTTTTTAAAAAAAGTATTGACAATAACCTAATAATATTTATAATAAGTATGTAAAGTATTTTTGCTTTACATACATTTTTTTAAATTGAGATGTTATGGAATTAGAAACAAATTTAAGACTTAGTTTATTAACTGAAATTTATAAAAATCTTTTAACTCCTAAACAACAAAAAATGTTAAAAGAATTTCTTGATGATAATCTATCAATATCTGAACTTGCTGAAGTTTATAAAACATCAAGACAAGCAGTTAATGATTTATTAAAAAGAACCTTTAAATTACTTGAAGATTACGAAAATAAATTAGGGTTATTGAAAAAATTTGAAATAATTAGGAAAAATGTATCTTTTTGTTTAAATATTTTTGAAACTGAGTTTAATCAAAATAGTTCTAATTGTTTAGAAATTGAAGAACAAATAAAAAACAAAATTATAATTCAATTAAATAATATTTTGGAGGTAATGTAGAGATATGGCAATGTTTTCTAATCTATCACTTAGATTAAATCATATTTTTTCTCACCTTACCAAAAGAGGAAAATTAACAGAACTTGAAATTAAGGAAGCAATGAGGGAAGTTAGAGTAGCATTGCTTGAAGCAGATGTTAATTTTTTGGTTGCTAAACAATTTATAAGTAGAGTTTCTGAAAAAGCCATTGGTCAAGGTGTTTTAACTAGTTTAACCCCTGGCCAACAAGTTATTAAGATTGTTAATGAAGAATTAGTTTCATTAATGGGAAGTACTAATTCTAAATTGGCTGTTTCATCATCTCCACCTACAATAATAATGTTATGTGGTTTGCAAGGTTCTGGAAAAACTACAATGAGTGGTAAACTAGCTTCACTTTTAAAAAGTCAGGGTAAAAAACCTATGCTTGTTGCTTGTGATATTTATAGACCAGCGGCAATTAATCAATTACAAGTTGTAGGTAAAACTGCAAATACTGAAGTTTTTGAAAAGGGTACACAAAATCCTACTAAAACTTGTAAACAGGCTATTGAATATGCAAATAAAAAAATGTACGATACATTAATTGTTGATACAGCAGGTAGGCTATCAATTAATGAAGAACTTATGAATGAACTTAAAGACTTAAAAAAGGAAATTAAGCCTACCGAAATTTTGCTAGTTGTTGACTCTATGAATGGGCAAGAGTCAGTAAATGTTGCAAGTCAATTTAATGATGCTTTAGATTTAACAGGAGTAATTTTAACAAAACTAGATGGTGATACTCGTGGTGGTGCAGCTCTTTCAATAAGTGAAGTTGTTAAAAAACCTATAAAATTCTGTGGTACAGGTGAAAAATTAGGTGATATTGAACCTTTTTATCCTGATAGAATGGCTTCTAGAATTTTGGGAATGGGAGATGTTTTAACTCTTATAGAAAAAGCACAAAATGCGGTTACTGAAGAAGAAGCAAAAAAATTAGAAAAAAAATTTAAAGAAAACACTTTTACTTTTGAAGATTATCTATCTCAAATGGAAAATATCAATAAGATGGGAAATATTAATGATATTTTAGGCATGATACCTGGTTTAAGCAATAGGCTAAAAGGGGCAACTGTAGATGAAAGAGACTTACAAAAAAATAAGGCTATAATTCAAAGTATGACAAAAAAAGAAAGACTTAATCCAGATTTAATTAAGGGTAATCAAAAGAAGAGAATTGCTAGCGGAAGTGGTACTCAAATTCAAGATGTTAATAGATTAATTAAACAATTTGAACAATCAAAATTAATGATGAAACAAATGAAAAATGGTAATTTTAAAAATTTTAAATTTTAATTAGATTCTTTTAATAATTAAAATTTAATAAAGATACGAATTCTAAATTAAAAATAGTTTTTTATGTTTTTTTTATAAGCTTTTAAAAGTTTTTTAAAAAAAATTAATAATACAAAAATAGATAAAATTAAAGGAGAATTAAAAAAAATGGCAGTAAAAATAAGACTTACAAGATTAGGAGACAAAAAAAGCCCATTTTATAGGGTAGTAGTTGCAGATTCAAGAACATCAAGAGATGGAAAGGTTATTGATAATTTAGGTTATTTTAATCCACTTATTGAAAAGGATAATATTAAATTAGATAAAGAAAAAACTTTAACATGGATTAAAAACGGAGCACAACCAACAGAAACTGCAAGAACATTGCTTGTAAAAGCAGGTATTGTTCAAGATGCTAAACCATATACAAGCAAAAAGGTTACACCTAAAAAGAAAGATGCAAAAAAATAATTTCTTTTAAAAGGGGTAAATGATATGGAAGATTTAATAAAATATATTGTGCAGAACCTTGTAGAAGATAAAAATGCAGTTAAAGTTACTTCAAAAGATGAAGGGAATGCTGTTATTCTAGAACTTTCTGTCGCAAGTGAAGATGTGGGCAAAGTTATAGGTAAAAATGGAAAAGTTGCACAAGCACTTAGATCTATTTTACATTCTGCATCTTATAAGGATACGAAAAAGTATATTCTAAAAATAAAATAATTTATTGTAAATAAAATTTTTTATAATAATATACATATTTTTTTAAGAAAATTATAATTTTTGTAAGTTGCTAGAAAATTTTCTAGTAACTTGCTTTTGATTTTATATCTTTATTCAAGAGAGAAAAATGTCAAATTTAGAAATAGCAAAGGTTTTAAAACCACAAGGTATAAAGGGAGAAATTAAGGTTGAATGTTATACTTCAGACCTTGATTTTTTCATGTCACTTAAAAACTTTTATATTGGTGAAACTATTTATAATATAACTAATATTAGGATAATGGGGAAATTTGCTTTTATTAAAACTCAAGAAATTAATTCTATGAATGAAGCAGAAACATTAAGAGGTAAAATATTATTAGCTCCAAAACCAAATAATGAGCCTAGTAAAGAAAATTTTGAGTTTTATATTAATGATTTAGAAGATTGTTGTATAAAAGATGAGCAAGGTAATATTATTGGGTATATTGATAGCATAGAAAAGTATGGTTCGGCTGATATAATTAATGTAAAATTAGGCGGAGGAATAAAAAGTTTTCCGTTTTTAAAAAATATCTTTAAAGAAATTGATATAATTAATAAGAGCATTATTATTTATAAAGAAAAGTTAGATGAGGTTTTAGTATGAAAATTGATATTTTAACCTTATTCCCTGAAATGTTTGATGCATTAAATCATAGCATTTTGGCACGTGCTCAAAAAAATAATTTATTAGAGATAAATGTAATTAATATAAGAGATTTTACAAAGAACAAAAATAAAAGATGTGACGATTATTCCTATGGAGGTGGAGCGGGAATGATTATGACACCTCAACCACTTTATGATGCTATAAATTTTATAAAACAAAATAATAAAGATAATTATGTTGTATATTTATCACCTAAAGGAAACTTATTAAAACAAAATAAAGTTGAAGAAATGGCAAAACAACATAATCATCTAATATTAGTTTGTGGTCATTATGAAGGTATAGATGAAAGAATTATTGAATTATGTGTTGATGAGGAAATATCCATTGGTGATTATGTTTTAACTGGTGGAGAATTGCCAGCTATGGTGCTTGTAGATGCTGTAGCAAGATATGTCCCAAATGTATTAGGCAACGATGAAACTACTGGTGAAGAAAGTTTTTCAAATAATGGGTTATTAGAATATCCTCAATATACAAGACCTAGTAATTTTATGGGCTTAGAAGTCCCAGAAGTTTTATTAAATGGCAATCATGGCGAAGTAAAAAAATGGCGAGATGAACAATCTAAAAAAATAACTTTAAAAAGAAGGCCGGATCTTTTTAAAGATAAAAAATAAATTTTTTAATATTATGTTTTAAATACTTTAATGAGTTTACTAAAATATATAATTTTTAAAGAGGTATAAAATGAAAGATTTTGCCATAATTGAGGTTGGTAGTACAAATACTAAAACACATGTTTATCGTGATAATAGCTTAGTTTATGAAAATACGACTACAATTAAATTCAAAAAACATTATTTAGAAGAAAATAAATTAAATATAGATGATTTAGATTTATTAATGTCAGTAATTAAAAAAGCTTATGATTACACAAAAAATGTAAATATATATGGTTGTAGCATTTTTAGAAGTTTAAAAGAAAAAGAATTAAATGAAGTAAACAATTTAATATTTAATAAATTTAATATAAAGTTACAAGTTGTATCACAAGAAGATGAAGCATTGTATACAGCATTAGGTTGTTATGGAAATATTGATTATAATGGCAAAATATGCGTTTTCATTGGTGGCGGTGGTTCAATAGAACTTATTTTTGTTGAAAATAAAGAAGTAATTAACAAAATTTATTTTGATTTTGGAGTAGTTAAAATAACATCAAAATTTGAAAGCTTAAAAGAAGATATTGCTCATTGCACTTTTGAGGAAGTTTATAAATATATTGATAGTTTGGTTGGAGAAATAAAGGAATCAGCGGAGTTATTAATATTAGCGGGAGGAGACCATTTATTTTGGTATGAAAGTGCAAAATATAAGTTATTACAAAATTCACTTTATGATGCAAAAGAACAACCCTATATGTTAACATCTGAAATGTGTGATGAATATGATAGAAAAACTATTTCAAGGTCACTAGATGAAATTAGATATAATACAACGAATAGTGCATGGTTTGATGATGTTAGATCTATGAAAGTAATTACTAACTTAATATCACATAAAATTAATGCTAAATATACAATACCAACTAAAATAGGAATGGAACAAGGTATAAAAAATAAGTTAACACAAAAGTAACTTTTTAGTTTTTAGACTTGTGGTATTCTTTATTACTTTTAATTTTGCTAATGGTAAGATAATTAAATAATAATAAAAAGAAAATTAAATGGATTATAAAATTAGGTTAGCATCATTGGAAGATTGTAAGACATTATCTATAGTTAAACAAAAGATGTGGAATGAGTCATATCGAGGCATTTATAACAATGAAATTATAGATAATTTTAATTATAAAGAAGCAGAAGAAACTTTTATTAAAATATTTTATAATAAAGATATATCTCTATATGTTATTGAAAGTGAAAATAAAATAGTTGCTTTTATGAGTGTGGGAAAACCTATACATAAATTTAAAAATTATGAGCAAGAAATTGGTTTACTTTACATAAGAAAGGCTTTTCAAAAAATGGGCATTGGAAAAGCATTATTTAATTTAGCAAGGCAGGAAATTAAAAATAACGGATATAATTCTTTTTTTGTTTCTTGTAATAAATATAATTTGAATGCTTTAGGTTTTTATGAAAAGATGGGCGGAAAAATTATTTACCAAGATAAAGATATCGATAACGAAAATAAAAGATTTATACAAACTAAATTCCATTATGAAATAAATTAGATTATTTGTATAAAAACTATAAAGGGGAAGTGATTTTTTGGATTTAGTTATTAAAAGTTTAAATAGAGTAGAAATGTCCAGAATTATTAAAAAAACTATTAAAACAATGGAAGTAAGTAAAAATGAGTTTAATGGTTTTATTTCTTTATTGACCTTTGATGAAATTTCTAGCCCTTTATTTGTTATGAATCCAACTGGTAAAATTTGTATTGCAGATACAAATTATAAATGGTTACAATTTGCTCCTAAAAATGCTAATTGGTGGTTGACAGTTATGTATAATGAAAAAAATCAACTTATAGAAAGTTATTTTGATATTACAAAGGAAAATGTTTTTGATGATAATCCTTATTTTATAGATATGAAATTAGATGTTATTATACAAAAAAATAGTAATCCAATTATTGTAGATCAAGAAGAATTAAACGTTGCTTTAGCACAAAATATAATTACAAAAAATGAATATAACTTAGCATTTAAAGTAGCAAATCAAATTATTGATTATTATATTAAGAATAAAGATTTATATTATAAAACTTTAAATAAGTATTTTAAATTGCTGACAAAATAAAGGAATTTTTAATATGGAACATAACTCTACAAAATCCAATATTAATTGGTTTCCAGGTCATATGACAAAAGCTCTTAGAGAGATGGAAAAAGAAATTAAAAATGTTGATTTAATTTTTTATTGTTTAGATGCTCGTGCTCCTATTTCTTGTATAAATCCTAAGTTGACAAAACTAGCGGGTAATAAGAAAATAATTTATGTTTTAACAAAATGTGATATGGTAGATTATAAAAAATTAGAACCTTTAAGAAAACAACTTACAACAAATAATTCAGTTGCTATAGCATTAAACGGCATAGAGAGCAATTCTACAAAAATTTTATATGATAAAGCAAAAAATTTATTAGAAAATAAGATTGAGCAAAAAAAACAAAAAGGATTAAATTTTTCTATTAAAGCAATGGTAGTAGGCATTCCTAACGCAGGGAAAAGCACCTTAATTAACAATTTTTGTAGAAAGGCAAAAACTATCACAGGTAATAAACCTGGTGTTACAAGGGGAAAACAATGGGTTACTGTTGATGAAGGATTAATTTTACTTGATACCCCAGGGACCTTATGGCCTAGTTTTGAAAATGATAAAATAGCTAGAAATTTAGCATACATAGGCTCAATAAAAGATGAAGTTTTAGACACTACAAATTTAGCATTTGACTTCATAAAAGATATAGTTAAATTAGATAAAAATTTATTACAAAGTAGATACAATATTGAGATTAATCAAGAAGATACAACCCTTGATATTTTTGATAAAATTTGCAAATCAAGGAAATGCATTTCAAGAGGAAATGAATTAGATTATGATAAATGTGCTGGAATAATTTTAGATGATTTTAGAAAGGGAAGATTAGGAAAAATAATCTTAGATTAGTTAAATTGATTTATATTTTTTATTTAAATAGATATAAATTTTTATTCTAAGAAATAAATCTAAAGGCAAATAAAATGTTTGATTATGAAAATAAATATAAAAATAATGGCTTAATAGCAGGTATAGATGAAGCAGGTAGAGGTCCACTTGCAGGACCTGTAGTATGTGCATGTGTAATTATGCCTCTAGAGGAAGATAAAATTATTCAGGGAATAAACGACAGCAAAAAACTTTCTTCAAAAAAAAGAGAAGAATTATTTGATAAAATTATATCTTCTGCTATAGATTATTGCATTATCCAAATTGATGAAAAGACAATTGATGAAATAAATATTTTACAGGCAACAAAATTAGGTATGAAAAGGGCTTTAGAGGGGTTGAAAACAAAACCTTGTGTAGTTTTAATAGATGCTGTTAAAATTGACACACAAATTAAACAGGAAAATATCATAAAGGGAGATGCTTTATCTTATAATATAGCCTCTGCTTCTATTTTAGCTAAAGTATTTAGAGATAAACTTATGATTAACTTGTCAAATAAATATCCTAATTATAATTTTGAAAAACATAAAGGATATGGCACTAAAGCTCATATAGAAGCTATAAAAAAATATGGGAAGTGTGAAATTCATAGGGAAAGTTTTATAAAACATTTCTTATAATTATTTTTGGTGAGTTTTATTTTTTTAATTAACTTTTTTTATATAAAGGATCTTTTATTGTTTAATTTTTTTACAAAAGGAAAAGTTTGTGGATAATCACATTATTACTGGTAAAATAGGGGAAAATATAACTATTAATTATTTAGTTAATAAGGGTTATAGAATAATTGAAAGTAATTATAGAAATTCTATAGGCGAAATTGATATTATTGCACAAGATAAAAATATAATAGTTTTTATTGAAGTTAAAACTAGTAGTTCACTAAGATTTGGACGACCAAAGGAAAGAATTAACTTTTATAAAATTAATAAAATTAAAAACGTTGCACTATGTTATTTAAAGCAAAATAAATTATATGATAAAGTTTCCATTAGATTTGATTGTATTGAAATTGTAGGTGATAAATTAAATTATGAAATTGAACATTTAGAAAATATTTTTTAAATTAATAAATTGTTAAATTATTAAAATTTAATTTGATATTTTTAAAATAAAACTTGTAACTTTAATTTTATTTGGGTTATATAATACTTTAAAGTATTTAATGGGAATGATTATTTTAACAACAATTAAATAAAATCTTATTAGTAATTTAGATGTACTTATCTATATTTGTAAATATTTTATAGTAATTTGCATTTTATTTATTATTTTGTTATAATTCTTATATATACATAAAAAATAATATTGAAAAAAAGGATTTATAAGTGTATGAAAAAACTAAAACCATTTCTAATTTCTTTAAGTTTAGTTTTTTCTTTTCTTTTTTTAACTGCTTGTGGGGGTAATCCTCCGATTAATCAATTAGATCTTAAACCTAGTTTAAATACTTCGGGAAATTATATCGAATCAAATGAAGAAGAATTTAATTCTATTATTAATAATGAATCATATACAAATGATGTTAATGGAATAAGATATTATTTAAAGTCAGAACAAAAAGATTTGGTTATGGATTTAAATATGATTATGAAATTTGATTTTAATGAAATTGCTCAAAATCAAATTATGCCTACACAGTTTGCTGCTAAAATTAAAATGTCAGGTTATTCAGTAGGGGTAGGAATAGATGAAATAGAAACTTCCATGTATGTAAATAATTGTAGTGAAAATAAAGTATACATGGATGTAAAATATGGTAAAGAATCTCAAAAAGTGTATATGACTAACTTTAATTTAGATTCGTATTTAGGTTCTATTGGTGGAGGAAATTCTCCTGATTTAGAATTTGATCCTTCTAATTTTAGTGAAATGATTAAAAGTTTGATTAATGACAACAATGCAAATATTTTTTATTCAAAAACAGAAAAAAATACAAGTGGAATTATTAATTATAAATTATCAGTTAGACCTAGTTTAAATGAAGGTAATTCTGGAGAAGAAATTATAAATTCTAACGAAAGTAATGTAAGTTTAGATTTATACTTAGTAGTAAAAGAAGTTGAGGATAAGATGTATTTTCAAGGTATATCTTTGGAAATGCTATCCTCTTATAACACAGGGGAAGAAGTAGAGTCTTCAAAGGTAAGTTTAATTATGACTTTATTTAATGATAATATTCAATTCCCTGATTTTAATAATTTTGCTTATGGTGGAGAATTTAATATGTAGTATATAACTTTATGTATACAATAAAAGTTATTATATTTTCGTTTTTATATTAACTATTTAACAATATTTATCAAATCTAATTATTTATTATATAAAAATTGTAAATGAATATGAAAAGTCAACAAAATTTAGTCATTTTTTTTAAAAAGAATAAAAAAACTTTGAAAAAGTAGTATAAATATATTAAATCATAACAATATACCCCCTTTGCAAAGGGGGTATATTCATTTTCAAAGTCTTTATTGCAACAAAACAAAGCATAAGTAACTTATGCTTAAAAAGTTATTATATTTAGTTTTTATACTAGACTATTAACCTTAAATGATTATCAAAAAGTTCTTTTGAAGTTGCAAAGCCTAATACTTGTCTAGGGTAGTTATTTACCCAATTTTCTATTTGCTTTACTTCTTCGTCAGTATATTTTGACAAGTCACTTCCTTTCGGAACAAGTCGTCTAACTTCACGATTAAGACGTTCATTACTTCCACGTTCACAACTACAATAAGGGTGGCAGTAATAAACACTTGTTCTTTTACTACTACGTCCATAAATAGATTTTTCCATACCAACAAAGTTTGAAAACTCTACACCATTATCAACCGTGATAGTTTTAAACACTTGTTTAAACTTCTTACCAAATTTCTTTTCAAGTGAGTTTAAACACTTTATTACACTTTCAGCCTTTTGATTAGGCATTTTAAATATTATTTCTTTACGTGTTAAACGTTCAGTCAACATAAGCCAAGTTGCACGACTACTACCACAAAGGCAGTCCATTTCCCAATGCCCGAAAGTATTACGACATTTTATTTCAAGTGGTCTTTTTTCTATACTAGTGCCTTTTGGCGCTTTTTTCATTACTTTACGATAAGAATTCTTTTGTTTCTTATTTAACCTTATTCCAGTAAAGATATTTTGTTCAATATATCTATACAAAGTAGTTTTTGATATTTGAGTTTTAAAACGTATTTTATCACGTTTTATTTGACCGAGAACGGCACAGGGCGAAATCTTATCTTTATTCACTCTATGTTCCATATATCTAACAAATTCAAAGTCATTTCCAATTTTTAAAGGTCGCCCTTTTGAAGTGCAAGCAAGTTTATATCTTTCATGAGCAATATTTGCACTATAACTTTTAAAGTAAGTCCAAGTATCTCCATTAAGTCGTCTATAAGCACCACGATTAAATTCTCTAAATATAGTTCTTATACTAACACCAATATATTTTGCAATTTCACTTTTAGAGTGGCCTGCATTATTCAATGTTTCAATTTGAGTGCGTTGCGTATAAGTTAAATTTTTTATACCTTTCTTTTTCATACGTATTATTCCTTTTTATTTAATTGTAATTACATATATTGAAAATTTAACTTATACTTTTTTAATTCACACTTCCTTTTTTTTAATTTGCTTAATTATATCATACATATATTAAAAATCAATAGCAATAATCAAAAAACACCAAATTCTATTATTTGACAAAAGATTTATCATTATGATAAATTAACTATGCGACACAATTTTTCCAAAAAAGGAAAAATAATAGTTTTGCCTATAATAGCAATACTTCCTCCTTTTTTGGAAAAATTGTGTCGCAACAATGGAAGAATTGCTATGTAGGATAGTGTCTTCCTATTCGGTTGGCACTATTTTTTTTGACATTTATTTTTTATTAAAATTTATTTTGTCTTTTTATTGCTAAAATTGACAAATGACAATAATCAATAAAAAAAATGTGCTAAAATAAATCAATTTTTTTTTTTAAAAAAAGGAAGTATTAGAAATGAAAAAGTTTTTTTATATTGTTTCTTTAATTATTTGTTTTATACCATTTATTTTAAGTGGTTGTGGAGAAAATAAATTTGAACATAAATTAACTAATTTTGTTGAATATGAAAAATATAATATATCAGCAGAAGTAACAAATGAAGAACAATGGTTTCAACTAAACAATTATTCTTTTGCGGGAAGTCAATATTTAGACATAACCATTCAAGTTAAAAACATAGATTTGCCTAATTCGTTTTCAATAAAACTAAAAGAGTTTGATTTTTATTTAACAATACCAAATGTAACTTATAGAATAATAATGTATGAAAGTAACGAAACCGACCCAATTTATCATATTGAACTAAATACAGGCGAAGCAAAAACTATTCATTTAAAAATGTTCTTTGACGAAACATACACAAAAAGAGATTATCAAATAGTTGAAGAACAATTATATGTTTTAAAATTATGGGGGACTAGAATATAGCAAATAAAAAAACTAGGAATAAAACCCCTAGTTTTTTTAATACATTTTATTTTTATAGCATTATATTAAAACTTTTATTCATTTTCAATAAAAAATCAATAAAATTAGTTGTTGAGAGTATTAGACGACACCTTGCTATAATACAAGTGCCGTGCTTCGCACGGCATAGCAAGGTGTCGTCTAATACGTTAGTTTTACGTTATTTTTATACCAATAAAGGCATATTCACGGTGGGCGAGCCTTACGTGAATATGCCTTTATTTATATGTTTCATAAAAAGGAATATATTTTTTTATAGCAAAAAACACCTACTTAATAAGTATGTGCTGAATAAATATATTACGTTTGGTTAAACGAGTAATCAACATATACACAGCCATCAAGATAGATTAGTCTGTGCATATATTGATAACTCTTGTGGAATTATGGAAAACTTCAAGCAAGTTAGCAGAAATGAAGTTTACCACAATACCACATTAACCATTAATTTCCGTAGTGCCTTTAATTGTATTACTAATTCGGCTACTACTATTTTAATAAAAGCGAAAAACTAATGTTTTTCTTAAATGCTATTGACTACAACAAAGCCGACTATCAAATAAACTTGATATATAACGGAAAGGTTTATAAACGTGCTTTTTACTTATGCAGTCGTCAAACAAAACAAATTTCTCAACATAGTCAATAAAAGAAGTTGCTATATCACTTCTTTCAATAGTTATGTTTAATTCGCTAGGAATTCCACGACTATAAATTAACTTTTCGCCAGTCTTTGAAATATACTTTGTTAAATATTCAAGAGTTCTGCCACTTTTTAAATCTATTTCAGTAAGTTCTTCAAAATCATTACGACCAAATTTTTCAAGAAAAAAACTATTACTATGAGTAACTTGCATTTTATGGTCTTTGGTAGAATAATCCTGTTTTTCTTCTATTGTTCCTATCATTTCATTATTAGGAATATACATTATTGCATGGAAGTGTAAACGTTTTGTTTCAGGTGCAAGTTCAAATACCCCTATATAATTCCAACCACGTCTTGTATGTAAATTAGATAAACACCTTTTTAATTTTTTACGAAATGTTAATTCAGTATGTAATGCAGGGTTATATGTAATTGTTACAAATTTATTCCAAACATTCAAATTTACTTTACGTTCAAAACGTTTCATTCTAGAAAAATAATTTTGTCTTTGACGTTTAATGTTTTCTTTTACAAAGTCATTTACATTTTCTAATTCAGGGCAGTTATCAGTCATTGCTTCTTTCATTGCTTTAAATATCTTTTTAGGTTTAACACCCTGCATTAAAAAACTTTTATATATATTGTCAAATAACTTTTGTAGTTCCGTTTTTTCATTTCTAAAATAAACTGCTTTTGCATTAGTTTTTTGTATAGCAACAAAATGACTTCCGTCATTATATACTTTACAATTAAGAGAAAAAGGGTCTTTAACCTTTGTTTTAATCATTTTAATATGACCGTTTGAAGACACTAATTCATAAGGTCTAATTTCTTCTAATTCACTTTTATTTTTCCAACGCATAATAAAACCTACTTTTATTTAATAAAATATAAACATAACTTTAAAATTTTTAATAAAATCTTTTATTACATTTTAAAACTAAAAAATAACAATGAAATTTTCGTGCGTGATTTTGATTTTGCTGATAACCAATTCTATTTTTAGCAAGAAGTATAAACAAATCACGAACTGCAAAATTTAATTCTCTGGCCGTATCATAAATATATGGTAAAATTAAATGTTGTTTTCTCCCAATAATAAAATCTTGAAACTTCATTATTAAAAGACCACCGTGTTTTAATACTCTCTGCAGAGAGATTAAACTATCTTTATAAAATGTTTTTAATTCTTCCAAAGAACTAAAACTGCCATACCTTTGAGCCATTTTACACTTATTATTTCCACTAACTATAAAAGGTGGGTCAAATATAACAGATTTAATACTGCCGGCGTTAAACGGCAAATCTCTAACATCCAATTTTAATACTGATTCTAATTGTGGGTTAATATCACTTTTTAATACTGGATCTGAAACAACACCATTTCTATAAAAACCACCAAGATTATAACAAGGGTCAAAATGAATAGGTTGTCCTTTATTATAAAGTTTTAATATATTATTTATAATCTCTTGTTGGTCATAACTTATACTTTTTATTAAATCATTTGAAACCATTTTTATTCTCCTGCAATTCTATAAGCAAATGTTACAAGGTCAAAAGCAAATACAATAGATAACATAATAAACAGCCATAAAGGCATATTAACAAAAACAACTAAACCAACGAAAATGACCATTATTAACACTTGAATAAAATTTAATAAAACCCTTAAAATAATTTCTTTCATATAACACCTATTTTTAACTATTAATATCACGGTTTTTATTATCAGTAATATAAACTAAAAACCTAGTATAAAAAATTGAAAGATTTATTAATATTACAATATATACAATTACTTTTAACCATAGGGGAATAACTGAATATTCTAACAGCAAGTGAAAAACTACACTTAAAATAAGTTGCAATAAATCAAATGTTATATGCCATTTTGTTTTTTCTTTCATATAACACCTACTTTTAAAAAAAATATTTAAACTTATAAAAATAATACTTGATTTTTAAATTTTAATAGCATATAATACATATAGAAATCAACCAAGCCCAAAAGGCAATTTTATTGTGGTAACACAGCACGGGTTGATTTTTTTTTATTTATTGAACTTTTTATTATACTTCTTTATTTGTTTTCTAGTTTTATTAGAAAACCTAAAATTAGATGATTTATCTTTACTAAATTTCTTTTCATTTTGCCAAAAAGGTGGACTAATTCTAGTCTGCCTTTTATCTTTGCTTAATTTGTTAGGGTTTTCGCTTATGTCAAATGTTTGCTTTCCGTCAGTAGTATATCTTGCGTGAGTTATACTATTTGCCTTTAACATATGCTTATATTTTGCAGAAATATATGCAGGGTGTGGTTCACCTTTCTTATTCAAATGTTCAGGGTTTAAATCAAATCTAAACTCATTTTTCCTTAAATATTTTTTCTCACTCAATTATTTTTTCCTAGCCTTTTAATATGTTTTTTATTTTTTATTTTTAAGTATTCAGGACTTTGTTTAAAGAGTAGTGCATACTCAATATCTTGATGGTCTTGCATTGCTTTTGACATTTCTTTTTTTGTGCCAAATCTTGCATAATCATTTAATTTTCTTTCAGTTAATTTATATGCGTATCTTAATGCTAATTCATCATTTTGTAATGCTATTTGTTTTTGTTTTTTACTATATCTAAATGCCATAACTTTCTATCTCCAATTTTTAGGTTTTTTAGCAATACCACCATATTTTAAGGACTTATAACATTGCATAAAACTATCTTCGTGGACTATATGACATTGCGTGTCTTTACTTATGTATTTATCTTTTAAATATACCCAACAACCATTGCCATATTCTTTTTCGTTATCAATTAAATGCTTATTAGTTCTTTTATCAATTTCAATAGCATTTCCAAATTCAGTTTTGATTTTTCTTAAATATTCAATTTCTTTTAATCTTGCCATTTTTTTTATTCCTTTTAAACAAAACTAGGTTTGTTATATTTTCTATTTGTTTTTGATTTTTTATAATTTTGCATACAAGAATAACAGCAAAATAATTTGCCGTTAATCTTGTAAGCATATTCATTAAAGTTATAAATATTTTCTATTTTATTCTTGCATTGTTTACATACAAACAATTCCTTGTTTTTAATTTTCATTTCTTTTTATCTTCCTTTGAACAATAAACGAAATTATCTTTTATACCTTTGCAATAAATACAATGCAAGCAGTCAAGTTCAATAGAAAGAGGAAACGTTTTATCAATAACTTTTGTTGATATATTTAAAGGACAATAACTAGGTCCTTTTTCATTTTTAACCATTACAATAGGTATTTTATTTATTAGTTCATTATTGTTTTGCATTTTGTTGTTTCTCCCTTTCACGTGATAAATATTCTTCATAATCTTTTTTATCAGCAAGATACAAAGGTTTTAAACCAGAGAAGTAGATTTTTAATCTTTTAAATAAACCAAGTTTATAGCCACGTTCTTTTAAGTAGAGTAGTTTATAAATTTCTACTTCTTTAAATTTTAATTGCATTTTTTTAAAAATAAAATTATCAATATGCTTTAAAAACTTTTCATCAACAAATTCCCCAGTATCAAGGGTGTGTCGCCAAGTTTCTACATAACTATCAATTACTTCTTCTATAAGTTCATTTTCATAAAACTGCATTACGCACTTTTTCCCCTTTTAACATAGAATTCTTTAGGCAATTCTTCGTCGTGTGTTTTTAAATATTCTAAATAGCCGTCCAAACTTTCTTCCGTAAGTTGCATTTTTTGATAGTCAATATCTTCGTCAAAATGTCCTTCATAAAATTTAGGTTTACAGGAACGACTATCATAGCACTCAAAAACGTTATAACCTGCCGTTATTTCTTCTTCTACATAGCACTCTTTATCTTTGCCACCAGTAGCAACATATCTATCATATAGTTTGCTATTTTCAATTCTTCTAACTTTCCACGTCATTGATTTAAACTTGCCGTGTTTATCAGTATTAATAGTTAATTTAATAACTTCAATAAAACTTGCCAATTCTCTAACATTAGCATTTATAAGCATAGGTCTTTGCGTATCTAAAAATATATCTAAATAATCGTGACCGTGTTGTTCATACCAAGAGGACTGCCAACGTGGGTATAACGACACCATATGACTATCTAAATAAATTTGTGCTTCCGTTATTCCTATAACTTCATAAGGCAAGTTAAAATGAGTTTTAACAAACTTATTAGCAAAGCCAAGCCTATAAGGGTTAATCACACGATTAACCCTAGGCGAGTATCTAAACTTCTTACCAATAATATTGTAATTAGAACTAACACAATGTTGTGGAATAGTCTTTATGCTTTTAAAACCACTTTGTTGTTTTTGCATTAGTTCTAATTGCATTGACCTATTACGTTGTCTGTCAAACATATATTGAGATAAGAAGAAAGTCATTAAACAAGTTTTACCAACACGTGGAACACCAAATATAATTGTTATTCCCATAATCTAGCACCAACTTTTTAAACAAAAATATAATGAGTGGTAGATTTAGAATAATAATAATTAAAGCCATCATTCCAAATATAATAAGACTCAAAATCAGTTACGCCCCAATCTTTATTTAACCAACTATTTGTCGCAATATCATAATATAAGTGTCTATTGGAATACGAATAATATAAATTATTATCGTTATCTCTCCAAATACCATATCCACGAAAATAAGAAGGTGTATTCCAACTAGAATTTAACCATTCTACTTTTTCTAAATCAAAATATATATCTATATTTTCAGGCTTATACGAATAATAAAGTAAGCCGTCTTTAACAAAGAAATCAGAAGAAGAAAACATTGAATGAATATAAGAAGAAGGAAAGGTTGTAAGATAATTACAACAAGAATTTTCTTCATCTAATTTATAAATTGTAGACATATCAATTAAATATGCTACATTTCCATCAGAAAGTATAGAATAATATTCAAAGCTAGAAGATAGCCCTGTCCAAACTTTTGGCTCCCAAATTAAAGTTTCCTTATTTAAAATATAGTGATCTCTATTTCGTAAATAATAAACATTTTCACCCAAATGAAACACATTAGAACCATAAACGGGAGAAAAGCCAGTCCAAGTTTTTAGTTCCCAAGTCAAAGTTTCCTTATTTAAACGATATTGTTGAGAACCACTAGAATAAAATACATTATCTTCAAAATACCAAACACCAGGACCAGAAAAATTAGATAATCCATTCCAAGATTGTGCTTTTAAAGAACTTATTTCAGTTTTAGCGATAAAAATAACATCGGCAAAAATAGGATATTCTGCAAAATCTATAACATTGCCGTTTAAAGTCCAAATATAATCACAATTAGTATTTTCTATACATTCGCCATTTCTAACTTGTTTAGTTTCTAAAACTTCGTCATTAACTATAAATGTTACATTATGAAGTTTTGTAAACTTAGCAATGAAAGTGGTATTTTGAGTTATTGAAATACTAGATATATCAACAATATCAACACCATTAGTAGTCCAGCCATCAAACTCATAACCATTTTTTACAGGGGTAGTAGGAAGTGTTGCAAATTCATTTGCGATAACAATTTGAGTGTTATGTTCTTCACTATCTACCATAAATTTAACGTCATACTTATATGTAACATTAGCAACAAATTTTGTATTTGTTGTTACGTGATATGTTGTTAAATCTACTTGTTCCCCATTCACAGCCCAGTAGTTAAAAATAGTATAATCATTAGTAGGTGGAGTAACTACACTTACAAGGCTATTTTTAGCAACAATTTGTATATTGTAGACACTTCCGTCAAATTCAAATGTTGCAACAACCTGTTCGCCATTTTCCAAATTAGCGATATATTGTTCGTAATAAGCAACCGATTTTTCTAAATCAGCAATTTTACTATTAAGGGCAGAAACATTAGAAGAATTATTTTGTATTTGCGAACTCATATCTTTAATTTGACTATTTAATGTTTTAATTTGATTGTTTAACGTTTCAATAGTTTTTAAATTTTGTTCATTAGTTTCTTGCTGACCATTATTCAAACTTTGTAAAGTTTTAACTTGATTTTCTAATATTATAACTTGTTGTTGTTTTTCTTCTATTCCATTACTTAATTTCTCATTTGCTTTTTTATAATCAGCAATATCTTTTTGAAAACCTGCAATAGAAGTATATTGACTATCAACAAGACCTTTATAATATTCAACCTGTGCAGTTAATTCAGTTTTATTTTTTATGCCGTCATTATAGCCATTATCATAAGCACTTTGTATATCTTGTGAAGTATAATATTTATTGCCGTTGATTGTGCCTACGATTGCATTCCAAGAACAATAAACACCAATACTACCTACGACTATAACTGCACAAATAATGATTGAAACTATAAATGCTTTCATTTTCATAATGTGGCACCTCTTTCAACGATTTTTAAAATTGCACCATTATTGTTTATATACCTTGTTAAATACGCATAACTATCATTTTCATTTTGCATTGTGATATTAATAGTTGCTTGTTTTTCATAAAATAAAATTGAAATATTTAATGTTGCAACACTTGTAATATCTCCATCATTATCATAAAAATTAATAGAACATACTGCTATTACTTTACCTGCACTTATTGTTGTATTTGAAACAAGCGTATCATTAAAGAGTAGGGCATAGTTGCTTTTAGTTCCATCAAATTCTTCACACGCACGACTTTCAGTAAAAACATAATTAACATTATCATTAGTTTCAAAAGCAATAGTGCCTATATCAAATTTTGCAGTAAGAGTGTAATCGCTTTTAGTTTCAATAGTTGTTGCAGTTCCTACGACACCACTTGTTTGCGACCAAACATTAAACATAAATAGGGAAGAGAAAAAACCACCTATAATAAGAACAACGCAAATCAAATAACTATACCATTTCATAAGCATTTACCTCCGTTCCACTAAGATTAATAACATTAACATTTATAGAATTTATTTTTGATATTCCTGTATCTCGCAATGCTCCTGAAAGCAATGTAAAATCCCTTTGAATATCACTAGTTATTGTAAGTTCTGCAATATTAATGCCATTCAATGCATAATAATCAAAACCTAGAACATTTACATTTTTAATTTTTGAAATATCAAAATTAATATAAATATCTAAATTTTTATAATTCTTTAATTCATTTATAAAGTTAGAAGATAAAGAATAATAATAACCCAAATCGGCATTTGAATATCTAGCCACAAAATCTTTTTCAGTAATATTAAATTGTGTTGTTGCTTTCCAATAATTAACATCAAAATCAATTCCTGTAATATTAAAATTATTATCGCCTGCAACACTACCAAAAATTGATTGTTCAGCATAACTCATTCCACGTTTATCGTAATGAACATCAATACTGAAATAACTATTAATTTGTCCACCTATTCCAATAGGTTGTGGGTCAGCCTTTCCAGTATCTTCACAATTATAAACATGTATAAAAGCCCCTAAATCAACAACAGATAACTCAAAGTCGCCAGTTCCTGCTGAACAACTTTTAACAAGTTTTCTAAAATGTAATAATAAATCTTCATATGTATAATAATCTTTTACAATTTCTGTTGTTGTTAAATCAGAGTAAAAACCATTAAAAATCCACCAAGCAGGACCTAGTAAAACATTACCTACAATATTACCTGCGTTAACAGTTGTTCCTTCGCGAGTAGTATAACCATCAACACGTATAGCGTAAATTTTATTGTTAATACTTACATAAAAGAAATTTTTATTTGCACCACTATCAGTAGTTTCATTATATTTGTGCATACTTTCCCAACTATTGCCGTTATAAGTATCACAATAATACAATTCTTTATTTTCGCCATTGATAACTAATTGATAACCACGACCATATATTGCTTGCATACTTTGGTCGCTATAACCATTAATTCGCCACTCAATAACTTCTTTACCAGTTCCGTTATAATTTTCATAATAATTAATTTCAAATGGGTTAATTTCTTTATTAGTTTGTGGGTCCTTATATTTAGCGACATAAGTAGAAGTAGAGTGTTCATATAAGCCTTTATCACGATAAACATAAGTAGCATAACAACCTATAAACATAACCGAAATAAAAGCAAATATACACAATGCTACATCTAAAATTCTTTTTAAGACCATTTTCTTTTTCCTTTTAATTAAATTTAAAAAAACACTAAATAAGTAAAAACCTAGTTAGTGTTTTTTGAATTTACGACTTTTAATTATAAAATTCCATTCCACCCAAAAAAATTTAAAATACCTGCAAGCCAATTAAAAGCAATACCTAACCAGTTAAATATGTAACCTAAAATTGACAAAGGATAAGTTCCAATTAAAACCACCAAAGCAATTATTAAAATAATCAATAATATTTTTTTCATTTAAAACACCTTAATTTGCTAAAACCCTCAATTAACGTTTTCCCCTTTTAATTGCAGTTTAATTTCTGCAAACAATTCTTTTGTATAAAAACCAGTAGAATTACCTTTACTATCAAGACCTGTTTCTATAAATGCAGATAAATCATTACATTGTGTAATTGAACGAATTTCTGAAAGGGGTAGTATAACCTTAATGTTATCTTGTTTTTCCGTAACTTCTAAAAAACTAACCATATCGCACCACCTTATTTTTTAGAAACTGCACTTAATTGAATAATAATATCTAGGAAAGACTTATCACTTTTTTCACGTGGTTTAACGTCAACTACTAAATTGATATTTAATTCTTCGTCAATAGCCCTAGCACGATAGGAAACATATCTTGTAACATTTCCTAATGCGTCAACCATTTTTTCATTAACCATTAACAATTCTGCTTTATCAGTTACACCAAAGATTAAATCTAAAACTTCATAGCCACCTTTATCTTTTGGTATAAAGTCTGCTTTAATAGGTCTTTCACGGAGCATACCCTTAACAACATAATTCCAATAAGGTTTTCCATCACTACCTGTATATTTTTCACGTTCCAAAAAGATTTTAAGTTCTTGTATTTCTTCTTGATTTATAACAGGTTTTTCTTCTAAATTTTTAACTTCTTCATTTACATTTACATTTTCGTTTACATTATTTTTCATTTCAATTAATTCCTTTTTAAATTATTTTTTTTAATACAGAACTCAATAATGAGTTCTCTACAAAAGGGTTTTTAATGCAGGTTACCCATACTGCAAAGCAACTTAAACTATTGCTTATATGCCTACTACTATGTTCATAGGACTTATAGTTATATTAAATTGTTTAAAAACCTAAATTCTAAATTTTCAAGTGTTTGATTAGGTTTAAATGAGTTATGACTATCTTTTTCCATTTTTTTAAGTTTTTTTCCAAAGTTCAGGGTGCTTTTCATAAAGCCATTTAAGTTGTTTTAAACTTTGTTTACAACAAAACCAACAACCACCACGAAAACTTGTTTCATAAATAGGACTTAACAAATCATATTTTCTACATAGTTCCATTGCTTCACTTTCAGTAATTTTCAAATCATAAAGTGGGGCAATATGTGTTTTATGATTTAATCTTTCATAACGCACAGGTTCGTCATAAGCAATTCCAACATATTGAATTACAGGTTCTTTTATTGACTTTAAATAATCTCTAATGGGTTCAATTTTTAATCTAGAATTACACCAAGAACCTACGACATAAGGAAAACCATAATTATCACCGATACGATTGCCCCTTTGTTTAACTCTATAAAAATGGTCTTTAAAAGTCCATTTTGAAGTTATACGTTTAACTTCAATATTAAATTTTTCTTTAAGTATTTTTTCTGCTTTTGGTATAAATTTTGCCATTTCAGGTGTTTCGCCACTTAAAGAAGTATCGTCAAATCTTATATCACAATATATAACTTCATCTAGTGGCAAACCAAGTTCCTTTATTTTTATTAACATTGCTAGACTATCTTTACCAAACGAACAACTTGCTATGTATTTCATAAACAACCTTTTTATTTTTTCTTATTTTTTCGTTCTTTTAACATAGACGCATATTCACGACCAATTAAATTGCCATACGTATTATGTATTTTTTGTCAGTCCAATTATCTACGTTCTTCTTACCATATATCTTTGAAAGCATTATCTTTTGGTCGTTATAGTAACAAGCACAACAACCAGCATTAACAAGTTCTTTGCCCTTATTCCAGTCGCTAGTGCCACGTCCAGCAGAACACGCTTCTGCGTCTCTTTTCATTGCATCTAAATTAGTTTTTACACCATATTCTTTTGCAGGAAAGTAACTTAACATTTCTTTACGAATAATAGACTTTGCTTCTTTGGTAGTAGATTTAGGCTTAAACCCACTTGTAAATATTCTAGGCATAAAAGACAATTTACCCCCTTTTAACATAAATTTTTGTTAAGAGTGATAAAAAAGTAATAAAAAAAAGGCTTTACTCTTATGTCAATAAGAATAAAACCTTACAAATTGTAAATGAATATAAAAAAATACTTGCATTTTTGATCACAATATGTTATCATTACTTGCAATTTTGAAGGAGGCACTATAGATGAACCTTATAGATGTTATTGAAAAAGAAGCTGTTAGAGAAAATATTACAGAATTTAATGTAGGGGATACTGTTAAAGTATATTATAAAATTAAAGAAGGCAATAAAGAGAGAGTTCAAGGTTATGAAGGAACTGTTATTGCTAAAAAGAATGGCAGTATCAGAGAAACATTTACTGTTAGAAGAATTTCTTTTGGTATAGGTGTTGAAAGAACATTCCCTCTAAATAGCCCTAAAATAGATAAGATAGAAGTGTTAAAGAAAGGTAAAGTTAGAAGAGCAAAATTATTCTATCTTCGTGACCTTACTGGTAAAGCTACAAAAATTAAAGAACAAAAATAATAATTTTTTTGTTAGTTTTTTGTTGTGCTTATTTTTTAGTATAAAAAGATTATAATAAATTAAATTATTATTAAAGTTTTTTATTTAGACTTAAATAATATTATTTAGTAAAACATTATGATTAAATATTAATTTTAATTTATACCTATTCTTTTATATAAGGATAGGTTTTTATTTTATAAATTTATTGTTTAATTTTGTTTGTAATTGTAATTAAAATTAATATAATAAAACTAAAGGAAAAATTAATATTATGTTATCTATTATTAATTCATTAGGACTTGTTGGTTTAAATGGATATTTAGTTAAAGTTGAAATTGATATTAATAGAGGGTTGCCAACTTATGACATTGTTGGGTTAGGTGATGCTTCTATAAAAGAATCAAAACAAAGAGTACTTTCTGCCATAAAAAACCAACATTATAATTTTCCTATTGATAAATTAACTATTAACCTAGCACCTGCAGATATAAAAAAAGAAGGCTCTTATTATGATTTGCCAATTTCCATAGGTATTCTAAGTGCTACAAATCAAGTTACCATGCCAAAAGAAAAAATAAGTGAATTTGCTTTTATAGGAGAATTATCTCTAGATGGTTCGCTTAGACAAGTTAAGGGTGTTTTACCAATGCTAATAACTGCAAGAAATTTAGGTATTAAAAAGGTTGTGGTACCTTTTGACAATGCAAATGAAGCAGGATATTTAGAAGGGCTTGATGTCTATGGTGTAAAAACTCTTGAAGAATTAATATTGTTTCTTAATAATGAAAAAATTATAAATCCAATTGAAAATGTGTCTTATGAGTTTGTAAAGGCTAACTCAGTTTTAACAGGAGATTTTAGCCAAATTAAAGGACAAGCTAGTGCAAAAAGAGCACTTGAAATATCAGCAGCAGGTGGTCATAATGTTTTAATGATAGGACCGCCAGGAAGTGGTAAAACAATGCTAGCAAGAGCTTTTCCTAGCATTTTACCTGATATGACATTTGATGAAGCCTTGGAAGTTACAAAAATACATAGTATTGCTGGAACATTAGATAAAAGCCAAGGTATATTAACTGAAAGACCTTTTAGATCGCCTCATCATACGACAACAACAGTTGCGTTAACAGGTGGAGGTATGAAAGCAAAACCAGGTGAGGTTAGTCTTGCACATAATGGGGTATTATTTTTAGATGAGATGCCTGAATATTCAAGACAAACCATAGAAGCATTAAGACAATCATTAGAAGATGGAACAATTACAGTTTCAAGAAATGCTCAAACTGTTGAGTATCCAGCAAATTTTATTTTAATTGCTAGTATGAATCCTTGCCCTTGTGGAAATTATGGCTCAACTACTAAAGAGTGTAAATGTAGTCCAAATCAAATTCACAAATATCTATCAAAATTAAGTGGTCCATTAATGGATAGGATTGATATGTATATAGAAGTTGATAGTGTTACTTTTGGTGATATAAGTGGAGAAATTTCGGAAGAACCATCAAAAGATATTAAAGTTAGAGTAGATAAAGCTAGACAAATTCAAACAGAAAGGTTTGCAAATGCTCATGGTCAAAAAATTTATAGTAATAGCAAAATGACTACTACAATGTTAAAAAAGTATTGTAAATTAGATGCTGTTTGTAACGAAATGTTAAAAATAGCCTTTGATGCTTTAAAATTAAGTGCAAGAGCTTATAATAGAATATTAAAAGTTGCAAGAACAATAGCCGATTTAGAAGGTAGCGAAAATATAAAAAGAGAACATATTTTTGAAGCAATAGGCTATAGAAGTTTAGATGAAAAATATTGGATATAATAGTTGTTTTTAATAAAATCTTTTTTATTAAATTTAAAATAATTATAGTAAATAAATTTTTTAAAAGAAAATGTTTAACTATAAAAAAAAGATTTAACTTAATCTTAAAATATAAATTTAAATTGAGAATGTAGAATGATAAATGAAGATGATATAATGTTGTGGTTAGACAGTTTTGATTTTATGACTTATAAAAAGAAAGAAAAATTTTTAAGTTTGGTGGAGAATCCAACAGATTATGTTACCTTAGGAAAATTATATACTTTAAAAAATGAAATACTTAAAGTAATAGAAGAAGATGAATTAAAATTACTTATTAGTACCTTGAATGAAACTAGCATAGGAAGAATTAAAGAAAATTTAGATAAACTAAATATTAAATTTATTACTGTATTTTCTGCAAATTATCCTTATGCTCTTAAAAATATAGATACTCCTCCTTTTGTGCTATATTATAAAGGAAATATATCCTTAATAAGACATGAAGGTTTTGCCATAGTAGGAACAAGACATATTACAAACTATGGAAAGGTTGTAACAGAAAAGTTTACAAAAGATTTAGTTAATGCTGGTTTTTATATTATTAGTGGGCTTGCTATTGGAGTTGATTCGGTGGCACATTCCATTACACTTGCAAATGGTGGAAAAACTGTAGCAGTTTTAGCTGGAGGTCTTGATAATATATATCCAGCAACAAATAGCAATTTAGCAAAAGAAATTGTATTAAATGGCGGGTTGCTTTTAAGTGAGGTTAGACCTAACAAAAGAGCAGAAACTTATATGTTCCCAATAAGAAATCGTATTATTGCAGGTCTTTGTAAAGGTGTTTTAATTACTGAAGCGGGAGAAAAATCTGGGGCTTTACATACAAAAAATTATGCTTTAGATTATGGTCGAGATGTTTTTGCTGTTCCAGGAAATATTTCAAGTATATATAGCATGGGTGCAAATAGAGCTATAGTTAATGGTAATGCCAAAGCGGTTATTGATTCAAATGATATTTTGTGTGAGTATAATATTGTATTAAATCCTGCATTAACAACAACACAAAATATATCTATTGAAGAAAAAATAGTATTAGATTTACTTGCAGATGGTGAAAAAAGTTATCAAGAATTGCTAATAAAATCTAAAATGGATGCAAAAACCCTTAATAGTTTGTTGACAACCCTTTTAATTCGTGGAATAATTAAAAAACTTGCTGGAAATATTTATTATTTAAAAGTGTAGGATTGTATTTAAATATTTAAAAAATCATTGTTAAGTTATCTTTTACTTTATATTTAAATAGTTTTGACAAGTTAAACTTTTATATTTGATTATTTGTTTTATAAAGTTTTAATAATAAATAATGAAAAAAAGAAGGTATAAATGAAATTAGTAATTATTGAAGGACCTGGTAAAAGGGATACTTTAAAAAAATATTTAGGTCAGGATTATGAAGTTATAGCAACAAAAGGTCATGTAAGAGACTTACCTGTAAAAAATATGGGTGTTGATGTTAGTAAAGATTTTGAACCTGTTTATGAAATTATGCCAGGGAAAGAAGCAATTATTAAAGAACTTAAAAGCAAATCTGCTAAAGCAGAAAAAGTTTTATTGGCAACTGACCCTGATAGAGAGGGAGAAGCAATTTCATGGCATATAGAAAAAATCTTGAATATAGATGAAGACACTCCTTGCAGAATTGAATTTAATGAAATTTCAAAATCAGTAGTTAATAAAGCTGTCTTAAATCCTAGAAAAATTAATATGGATTTAGTTCATGCACAACAAGGCAGAAGAATATTAGATAGACTTGTTGGTTATAAAATTTCTCCTATTATATGTAAGAAGATAAAATCTAATTTAAGTGCAGGAAGAGTTCAATCAGTTGCCCTTAAACTTATTGTAGATAGGGAAAAAGAAATTAGAAACTTTAAGCCTAAAGAATACTGGACTATTAATGCTATTTTAAATAAAGATAGTATTAATTTTAAAAGCAGTTTAGCTACTTATAAAAATAAAAAGTTTGTTCCTAATAATGAACAGGAAACATTACAGGTCCTAGATTATTTAAAAGATAAAGATTATATTGTTACTGAAATTAAAAAGTCAGTTACAAAATCTAATCCTCCACCTCCTTTTACTACAAGTACTATGCAACAAGATGCACTAAATAAAATAGGTATGAGTATTGCAAAAACATCAAAAAGTGCACAGGTGTTATATGAAGGTGTTGAATTAGGAAGTGAGGGGAAAACAGCTCTTATTACTTATATAAGAACAGATTCTACACGTGTTTCTCCTGAAGCACAGGCACAAGCAAAAGATTTTATAATTAAAAACTATGGTAAAGATTATGCTCCAGAAAATTATAATGTCTTTAAATCAAAAAAGAATATTCAAGATGCTCACGAAGCAATTAGACCAATAAGTTTGGATCGTACTCCTGAGAGTGTAAAGCCATTTATGACTCCAGATAACTATAAATTATATAAACTTATTTATGAACGATTTGTTGCTAGTCAAATGTCACAGGCAACATATGATTCTATGTCGGTTATTATTTCTGCGGGTGATTATGGGTTTAAAGTTACTGGAAGAACTCCTATTTTTGCAGGCTTTACAAGAGCTTATAAAATGTATGAAGAAGCAAATGAAGATGCAGAAAATTCTCAGGAAACTAAACTTCCTAAATTAGTAGAAGGAGATAATTTAAAACTTATTGAGTTATTAAAAGAACAAAAATTTACTAAACCTCCTGCTAGATTAACAGAAGCCACACTTGTTAAAACTATGGAAGAAAAAGGAATAGGAAGACCTGCAACATATGCTCCTATTATTTTAGTATTGCTTAATAGGATTTATTTACAAAAAGAAGGAAAGTGCTTAATTCCTACAGATTTAGGTTTTACTGTAACTGAGTTCTTAGAAGAATATTTCCCTGATATAATGAATGTATCTTTTACTGCAGAAATGGAAGATAATTTAGACCAAATAGAAGAAGGATCAGCAAAATGGCAAGATGTTATAAAAAATTTCTACGGAAGTTTTGAGAAGGAAGTAACATATGCCGTTAAAGGTTCTAAAAAAGTAAGTGTTCCTCTTGAAGTAAGTGATGTAGTATGTGAAAAATGTGGTGCTAACATGGTAGTTAGAGAGGGAAGAACAGGGAAATTCCTTGCTTGTCCAAATTTTCCAAATTGTAAAAATATTAAAAGTTTGGTAGAACAAAAATCTGTTTGCACTTGTCCTGAGTGTGGGAAAGATGTCTTTGAAAAAAGAACTAGATATGGAAAAATTTTCTATGGTTGCAGTGGTTATCCTGATTGTAAATTTGCTAGTTGGGAAAAACCTACAAACTTGAAATGTCCAAATTGTAAAAGTTTTTTAACAGTTAGAGAAACCAAAACAAATTATAATTATAGATGTTCAAATAAAACTTGTGACTTTACAAAAAAAGAAGATAAAGAAGATAAGGAAGAACAAGTTTCTGAATAAAATAAATATATATTATATATTGGTTTAAAATCATTCATATTATTAGATAAATAAAAGAGGTAAAAAAAATTAAAAAAGTATCCATTATAGGTGCAGGTTTAGCAGGTTGTGAAGCATGTTATCAGTTAGCAAAAAGAGGTATCAAAGTTGACTTATATGATATAAAGCCAAATAACTTTTCACCAGCACATTCTAATCCTAATTTTGCAGAAATAGTATGTAGTAATAGTTTAAAGTCAACTGATATTACAACTGCATCAGGATTATTAAAAAAGGAATTAGAACTTTTTGATAGTTTAATTTTAAAAGAAGCATATAAATTTAGTGTACCTGCTGGAAATGCTTTAGCTGTTGATAGGGATATGTTTTCTAAAAGTATTACTGATAAAATTAAAAGTTTTAAAAATGTAAATATAATTTGTAAAGAAGTTGAAACTTTACCTGATGGTATTGTTATAATTGCAACAGGACCTTTAACGACTGATAAATTATCACAATTCATAGCAAAAAAGTTCAATTTTTCTAATTTATATTTTTATGATGCCTCAAGTCCTATTATAGAGGGCAATAGTATTGATATGACATCTGCTTTTATAAAAGATAGATATGATAAAGGTAATGGTGATTACATAAATTGTCCTATGAATAAACAGGAATATAAAAATTTTTTTAATGAATTAATTTCTGCAAAAAAAGTTGAATTAAAAAACTTTGAGAAAAAAGAAATTTTTGAAGGTTGTATGCCTATTGAAGTTATGGCTAAAAGAGGGGAAGATTCCTTGAGATATGGTCCTTTAAAACCGGTTGGTTTAGATAATCCTGTTTCAAAAGAAAAATACTATGCTGTTGTACAATTAAGAAGAGAAGATAATATAGGTTCTTTATACAATATGGTAGGGTTTCAAACTAATTTAACATTTGCAGAACAAAAGAGGGTTTTTAGTTTAATCCCAGCATTAAAAGATGCTAATTTCATCAAATATGGTGTAATGCATAGAAATACATACATTAATGCTCCTCAAGTTATAGATAATTATTTAAGAAGTAAAATAGATAATAATATTTTTTTTGCCGGTCAATTAAGTGGTGTTGAAGGATATATGGAAAGTACTATGAGTGGACTTATTGCGGGAATTAATGCATTTTTAATGATAGAAAATAAATCTTTGTTAAATTTGTCGCCAAAAACAATGACAGGTGCTATAATAAATTATATATCAAATTCAAATTCAAAAAATTTTCAACCTATGAACGCAAATTTTGGAATTATTGAACCTTTAGAAAAAATTATAAAAGACAATAAATTAAAAAAACAAGAATTATCAACAAGAGCAATTGATGAAATTACAAAAATTGTTAAAGAAATTATATAAATAGAATAATTATTAATTTTTTACTTATAAAAGGTTAAAGATTATTGGAACAATTCTAATATTACACTCAAAGGAGATATTTATATGGAAGGTATAAGAAGCACAACTATAGTTGCAGTTAAAAGAGATGGCAAGACTGCTATTGCAGGTGATGGGCAAGTAACTGTAGGAGAAAAATTTATTATTAAAAACAATGCTTGTAAAGTTAGAAGAATATACAACGATAAAGTTATAATAGGTTTTGCTGGTTCAGCAGCAGATGCTTTTAGTTTGTCAAATAAATTTGAGGAATTATTGCAAAAATTTAGTGGTAATTTGATGCGTAGTGCAGTAGAACTTGCTATTGGTTTTAGAGAAGACAAATATGCAAGAAAACTTGATGCACTTTTACTTGTTGCTGATAAAGATAACCTTTTATATGTCTCTGGTAATGGAGATGTTTTTGAGCCTGAATATGGTGTTGCTGCAATAGGTAGTGGAGAATTTTATGCACTTGCAGCTTCAAGAGCTCTTATTGAAAATACAAAACTATCTGCAAAAGAAATAGCACTTAAGGCATTAAAAATAACTAGTGATATTTGTGTATTTACAAATGGTCATGTAACTGTTGAGGAGGTATAAATTATGAATTTAACACCTAGACAAATTGTAGAAGAACTTGATAAATATATTATAGGTCAAGATAAAGCAAAAAAGGCAGTTGCTATATCTCTTAGAAATCGTTATAGAAGGGCAATGCTCCCAAAAAACATGCAGGAAGAAATAACTCCAAAAAATATTATAATGAAAGGTCCAACAGGTGTTGGTAAAACCGAAATTGCTAGAAGACTTGCTAAACTTGTTAAAGCACCTTTTATTAAAATAGAAGCAACAAAATATACTGAAGTAGGTTATGTTGGTAGAGATGTAGAAAGCATGATAAGAGATTTAGTAGAAGCTTCAGTTAGACTAGTAAAAGATGAAAAATACAATGAAGTAATAGAAAAAGTTAAACCAACAGTAGATAAAAGATTGTTTGATTTAATTTATCCTGTTAAAAAAAGTGTTACTGATGGTGTAGATGTTAATGGAAATGAATTTAAAGACCATATAAAAGATAATCTTCTTGCAGGAAAATACGAAGAAGAATATGTTGAAATGGAAGTTAAGGAAGCTCCTAAGTCCTTTGAAATGATGCCAGGTGCTGGTATGGAAATAAATATAGGTGATATGTTAGGGGGGATTTTTCCAGGAAAGCGTAAAAAAAGAAAATTGACAATTAGGGAAGCTCGTGAAATTTTAAATCTTGAAGAATGCGAAAAATTGGTTGATATTGACACTGTTAAATCAGAGGCAATAAGGCGAGCAGAACAAGAGGGCATTATTTTTATTGATGAAATAGATAAAATTGCAGGTGGAACAGGAAGGTCAAATGGTCCTGAAGTTAGTAGAGAAGGTGTTCAAAGAGATATCCTACCTATTGTGGAAGGTTGTACTGTTAATACTAAGTACGGGATAGTTAAAACTGATTACATTTTGTTTATCGCAGCAGGGGCTTTTCATGTTTCAAAGGTTGAAGATTTAATACCTGAGTTACAAGGAAGATTTCCGATTAGGGTTGAATTAGATAATTTAACAGCAAAAGAATTTTATAAAATTTTAACCGAACCTAAAAATGCTGTTACTTTACAATATCAAGAATTATTAAAAGTTGATAATATTAATTTAAAATTCAAAAAAGAAGCCCTTCAAGAAATTGCTAGATATGCTGAAGAGGAAAATGAAACAAAAGAAAATTTAGGAGCTAGAAGACTTCATACTATTCTTGAAATGTTGCTTGAGGATATTAGTTTTAATGCTGGTGGCGACCATCCTATGACTGATGTAGAAATAGATAAAACCTATGTTACAAAAGCATTTGCTAATTTTGATAAAGAACATGATTTAAGAAAATATGTATTATAATTATCAATAATGTTAATATATATAAAATAATATTATAAATTTAAAATGGTTTTTAAAAATTTGTTTTATAATATTAAAATATTTATTTTTTGGTTAAATAGAATTTAGGAGATATAATAATGGAACTTAAAGAAGTTAATAGTAAAAACTTTGAAGAGAAGGTAACAAAAACCAATAATTTAGTTTTGGTAGATTTTTTTGCTTCATGGTGTGGACCATGTAGAATGTTAAGCCCTGTTTTAGAAAGTTTAAATGAAGAATTAGAAAGTGATGTAGATATGTACAAATTAAATATAGATGATAATATAGATATTGCAAAACAATACAATGTAATGAGTGTACCTACAGTTATACTTTTTAAAGATGGAGAAGAGATAGAAAGACTTATTGGTCTTAGACAAAAATCTCAAATTAAAGAAATAATATTAAATGCAAAGAAATAAATTATTAATAAAAAAAACACTTTAAAACAAGTGTTTTTTTATATTTATAGTTATTTTGTACATTGACAATATTTTTTAACTTTGCTAAAATTTTATGGTGTATAAAGATTTATACTTCTTAATTAATAAAATATTTGATGATTAATTTCTTTATATTTATAAAATTTTTTAAATTAAAATGATAATATTTTATTTGTCATTATAGTTATAACAATGCAAATTTCATGGATTGTTCCATAATTAAATATAAAGGGGTACACAATGAAGTTTTCTTCAAAAGCAAGATATGGATTGCGAGTTATTTATGAACTAGGTAAAAACTATAATTCTAATGAACCTATTTCAAGTAGTAAATTGGCAAGTTTAGCAAGAGTATCTCAAAACTATCTAGAAAAAATAATGTCTACTTTAAAAAAAGAAAATATTGTAAGTGCTAAACAGGGTTTAAATGGAGGCTATGAACTTAGTATATCTCCAGATAAATTAACTGTGGGAAAAATTCTTACTACCTTAGAAGGTTCTTTATATACTAGCGAATGCGTTGAAAAAAATTGTGAAAATAAAAATTGTCCAAACAAAGAAGTTTTCTTCTTTATATATAAAAGTATAAATGACACATTAAATAATATTTCATTGCAAGATATTATTAATAAAAAGGTTTAGGAGAAAGTAGCATGGAAAAAATTTATTTAGATAATGCATCAACAACAACGGTTTCTAATGAGGTTATAGCAGAAATGTTACCTGTTTTTAGTGCTACTTTTGGAAATCCTAATAATGTTCATTCATTTGGTAGAGATTCTTTAAATTTAGTAGATAAAGCTAGAGATAGGATAGCAAAATGTATCAATGCAGAAAGAGGAGAAATATATTTTACTTCTGGAGGAACAGAGGCTAACAACTGGGCAATTATAGGACTTGCGTTTGCAAATAGAAATAAAGGGAATCATATTATTACATCTCAAATTGAACATCATAGTATACTTGAAGCCTGCAAACGATTAGAAACTATGGGCTTTGAAGTTACTTATTTGCCAGTTGATGAAACAGGGCTTGTTGATATAGCTGAACTTATTCATTGCATTAATCAAAAAACTATTTTAGTAAGTGTAATGGCAGCAAATAATGAAATAGGAACAATCCAAAATATCAAAACAATTTCAAAAATTGCTCATGAAAGAGATGTTTTATTTCATACTGATGCTGTTCAAGCAATAGGAAATTTCAAAATTGATGTTCAAGATATTGAAGTAGATGCCATGAGTATAAGCGGGCATAAAGTTCATGCTCCTAAAGGTGTTGGTGCTTTATATGTAAAAAAGGGTGTTAGAATTGATAGTTATATAGTTGGCGGTAATCAAGAAAGAGGAAAAAGAGGAGGGACATTGAATGTACCTTCAATAGTTGGCTTTGGAAAAGCATTAGAAGTTACTTCAAGAGATTATATTATTAATAATAAAAGACTTAGATTTTTAAGAGAATTTTTTGTAACTAAAATTTTAACTGAAATACCTAATGTAAAAATTAATGGACATAAGTATCAAGGGCTTCCGGGTATTGTAAGCATAGCTTTTGATAATGTTGATAGTGATGCTCTTTCAACTTTGCTTGATATGTCTGGGATCGCAGTTTCAACTGGTTCAGCTTGCTCAGTAGGCTCAACATCAAAATCTCATGTATTAAGAGCTATAGGTTTGTCTGGGACAGATGCTCAAGGAACAATTAGATTTTCTTTTGGCATAAACAATACTAAGGACCAATTATCATTTGTTGTAGATGAACTTAAAAAACATATTGAAAAATTAAGGGAACTTTCCCCTATAAAGAACAAAAGGAAGTAAGAGGTTTAAAAATGTATTCACCAAATATTATTAATAGATTTACAAACCCTAAAAATGCTGGATATATTAAAAATGCAGATGGAACAGGTATGGCTGGAAATCCGGATTCGAATAGTGATGTTGTAAAAATGTTTTTAAAAGTCGAAAACGATAAAATAATTGATGCTAAATTTAAAGCATTAGGTTGTGTTATTGCTATTGCATCTGCTGATGTGGTTATAGATTTAATTTTAAATAAAACTATAGATAATGCTGCTAAAATTTCTGCAAGAGACATAGTAAATGAATTAGGGGAGATAGATGATAATAAACGATCATGTCAAAGTGTAGTTATTGAAGCTCTTCATCAAACTTTAGAAGATTATAAAGAAAAACAACAAAGAGAAAAAGATGAACAAAATGGAATTACCACCAAAAGAAAAAAGAAATCTAAAAAGTTATAATTAATAACAAGATTTAAAACGTATAATTATGATTTTCATTTGTTTATAATAAAAACTAAATTAATTACTAAAAGTTATGCAAAACTATTGCATAATTTTTTTTTGTATGATATAATTTGTCGTTTTGAAATTCGCACTCATAATTTTTCTTGTGCCTTTTTAAGTTTCATTAAAGGGTGTTAAGTAGTTTAAAAACTACTAAATTATGAGGAGGGTTTAACAAGAAGGAGGATTTTTATTTATGCCAGTAATTTCAATGAAACAATTATTAGAGGCAGGGGTTCATTTCGGTCATCAATCAAATAAATGGAACCCAAAAATGAAGAAGTATATCTTTACAACAAGAAATGATATTCATATCATTAACTTAGAAGATACTTCGGTATTATGCGACAAAGCATACTATTTTTTAAGAGATATAGTTGCTAGTGGCAAAAATGTTTTGTTTGTAGGAACAAAAAAACAAGCTCAAGAAGCTATTGAACAAGAAGCAAAAAGATGTGGAATGTTCTATATAGTTAATCGTTGGTTGGGGGGAACTTTAACTAACTTTAAAACTATAAAAACAAGAATTGCAAGATTAAACAAATTAAATCAAATGGAACAAGTTGGAGAATTTGATTTACTTCCTAAAAAAGAGGTTGCAGGTCTTAAAAAAGAAAAAGAAAAACTTGAAAAAGCTCTTGGTGGAATTAAAGATATGCCTGACTTACCAGGTGTTATGTTTGTTGTAGACCCTAAAAAAGAACACATTGCTGTTAAAGAAGCAAGGGCATTAGGTATTGCTATTGTAGGTATTGTTGATACAAATTGCGACCCAGATGATGTTGATTATCCAATTCCAGCAAATGATGATGCTATAAGAGCAGTTAAACTTATAGTAAGTGCTATGGCTGATGCTGTTATTGAAGCAAAAGAAGGGGTCACTTTAAGAAATATTGAAGAACCTGAAGAAAATGGTGCACAAGAAGAAATTAATTTAGCAGAAGCAATAAATAGTGAAGTTGTTGTAGATACTGAAACAAAATAGTTTCTATATATACTTAAGTTTCAATTATGGTTTATAAAAGATGAATTAAATTAAAACTTTTTAAGTTTTTAACATTAAATAAACATGGTTTGAGATTAGAATAAAACTTTATCATACTTAAAATAAAGTAAAAAAAGGGGAAAACTTATTATGATTAATGCTAGTGATATAAAAGAATTAAGAGCAAAAACTGGTGCAGGTATTCAAGATTGTCAAAAAGCACTTGCTTCATGTGATGGAGATATGGAAAAAGCAGTTGCATATCTTAGAGAAAAAGGAATTGCTTCGGTAGCCAAAAAAGCTTCTCGTATTGCTGGAGAAGGAGTTGTTGGAAGTTATATCCATATGGGTGGAAAAATAGGTGTTTTAGTAGAAATTAATTGTGAAACCGACTTTGTTGCAAAAAGTGAAGAATTTAATAATTTAGTTAAAGATGTTGCTATGCAAATTGCTGCAGCAAAACCTGAATTTGTAAGAATTGAAGAAGTTCCACAAGAAAATGTTGAAAAAGAAAAAGAAATTTTGATTGCTCAAGCAGAAAATGAGGGTAAACCAAAAAATATTGCTGAAAAAATGGTTGAAGGAAGAATTAAAAAATATTATAAAGATGTATGTTTAATGGAACAAGAATTTGTAAAAGATCCTTCTAAAACAATCAGTGATTTAATTACCGAAGCTACACTTAAAATTGGTGAAAAGATTTCTATTAGAAGATTCACTCGTTATGAAATGGGTGAAGGATTAGAAAAAAGAAATGATGACTTTGCAAAAGAAGTTATGGACCAAGTAAATGCAAAATAATTAACAAGGAAGAAATTAAATGAAGTACATAAAAAATAATTTGTTTGTGCTTCATTTATTTTTTATTTAATTCTTTTTGTTATCTTTAATAATAAGAAATAAATTTTTTAATAATAAATACTTTTTATATAACTATTTTATTAAAATAAATAAAAATACTTTTATTTTTTTATTAAATATGTTAATATTTATTATTGATAATTTGTTTTTGCTAGTTTAAGGGGGGATTTAAAGGTTTCTTGTATGCGTAAAATGGCACTTGATTATGGCGATGTTAGAATAGGTATTGCTTTTAGTGATATTATGAACATCATTGCAAATGGGTATGAAACTTATGTAAGAAAAAATTTAGATGAAGATTTGACTTATTTATCTAACCTTTGTGCTGAAAAAGAAGTTGATACTATCATAATGGGGCTTCCATTAAATATGGATGGTACTGAAGGTGATAGAGCAAAATTAACAAAAGAATTTGCACAATTATTGTCTTCAAAAACTAATATACCTATTAAGTTTTTAGATGAACGTTTAACAAGTGTTTCTGCCGAAAGGATGCTAATAGAAGCATCTGTACGCAGAGAAAAGCGTAAACAAGTTATTGATAAAATTTCTGCAACAATTATTTTGCAAAATTATTTAGACATGTATTCAAAATAAAGGAGAGATTAATATGAGTGAAGAAAAAAAAGATGAATTAAAAAATAATCAAGAAGAGGAATTAAGTCCTATAGATTGCCTTTTTGATGAAGATAATACAGATCCTATAACTTTATTTAACGAAAAAGGTGAAAAAGTTGAATTTGAACAAATTGCTCTTATTCCACTTGAAGATGAAGATGATAAAATTTATGCAATTTTAAAACCTATTGAAGTTATGGAAGGTGTTGGTGAAGATGAAGCCTTAGTTTTTGAAATTGTTGAAAGCGAAGATGATGAGGAAGAAGAATATCTAAATCTTGTATCTGACCTTGATGTAATTGATAAGGTATTTGATGTTTACAATAAACTTATGGATGAAGAGGATGAAAAACAAAAAATAGATAAAAAGAAAAATGATTAATTTATTTTTCTTAATTTCCATTAAAAGGAGAACTAAATTATAAAATTTAGTTTTTCTTTTGTTGTTTTTTATAATCAATTATTTAAAATATTTTTTAGTTTATTTAATAAAAATTATTTTTATATTTAACTATATTTTTTAAAAATAACTGTAAATTTAAATATATTTTAAATTTTTTATGATTTTATATAAAATTGTTTTTATTTTTTTAACTATTTAAAATTTATTACTAAAAAGGAAAAAATATATTATGGAAGAAAAAGTGCAAAATTTATCAAGTGAAATAGATATAAGACGAGAAAAAATTAAAAAATTAAAAGAACAAGGTGTAATTCCTTATAAAGAAAAATTTGATAGAACCTGCACTCTTAAACAAGCAAAATCAATGGATGATGGCTCAAAGGTTAGTGTATGCGGAAGAATAACATTCAGAAGAATAATGGGTAAATTAAGCTTTTTTGCTATCGAAGATATAAATGCGAAGTTACAAATAAGTATAGGTAGAAATGAAATTGATGAAGAAAAGTATGCCTTTTTTAAAACCATGGTTGATATTGGTGATTTCATAGGTGTAAAAGGTGAATTATATACTACTCATACTGGAGAAAAAACCGTAAGGACAAGTGAATTTGAGTTATTATCTAAGGCTATTTTACCTTTACCAGAAAAATTTCATGGACTAGCAAACCAAGACCAAAGATATCGTGAGAGATGTATGGATCTTGTAAGTAATGAAGAAAGTAGGCAAGTATTTTTAAAAAGAAGCAAATTTTTATCTTTCTTAAGAAAATTTTTAACTGAAAATGATTTCTTAGAAGTAGAAACCCCAATATTGCAAGGTGCAGTTTGTGGTGCAAGTGCAAAACCTTTTTTTACTAAACATAATGCACTAAATAAAATATGTAATTTAAGAATTGCACCAGAAGTATATTTAAAAGAAGTAATTGCTGGCGGATTTGATAGAGTTTTTGAAGTGGCAAAGTGTTTTAGAAATGAAGGTATGGACCCAAGTCATTTACAAGAATTTACAATGGTAGAGTGGTATGCTTCTTACTGGAATTTTGAGGATAACATCAATTTTTTCACTAAATTTATAAGAGAAGCTATAAAAGAATTAAATGATAATAATCTTGTTTTAACATATGGCGATAGAGAACTTGATTTTTCAAAGGACTTTGAAAGAATAAATTATACTGAAAAAGTTAATGAAATTTTGGGCTTTAATATTTTAGATTTTACAGATGTTGCAAAGTTAAAAGAAGCAGTGGTTAAAACAAAATTATTTACTATGGAAGATTTTGAACAATGTAAAACTATTGGCGGTGTTATTGACTTAATTTATAAAAGAAAGATCAGGGAAAATATCGTTCAACCAACAATTCTTTATAATTATCCTGCCTGCCTTGTACCTCTTGCTAGGAGAAATGATAAAGATAATAGATTAATTGATATGTTCCAAGTTCTTGTTTGTGGCGATGAAATTTGTAAAGCTTATTCAGAACTTGTTGACCCTATAGTACAAAGAGAAGCACTAGAAGAACAAGCAAATGCTAGAAAACAAGGTGATGATGAAGCTATGGAACTTGATGAGGACTTTCTAAATGCTATGGAACATGGAATGCCTCCAATATCTGGGTTAGGGTTTGGTGTTGATAGATTAATGTGTTTATTAACAAATCAAGAGTCAGTTAGGGATGTTGTATTATTTCCTTTAATGAAATAAACTTAATAAATTTTAAAAAATTCATCTTCTATAAGGTGAATTTTTTTAATTTTATTGGGTCCTTTATAAAAAATTCATTTAATTTTCAAGTTTATTTATAAGTAAATTTATTTCTTCTCTTTTTATTTTGTGTTTTATACAATATATGCTAAAAATTTACAATATTTAGTAGTAAAAAATATGAGTATTAACATTTTTAATGCATAAAATACTTTTGTTATGTGGGAATATTGTATTTCTTTTGAAGAAAAAAACAGTGCAGAAATTTTTTGCAACAGTATTTATAATGATATAAAATCGCATGGGGGAATAATCACCACGCGAAATAATGACTGTTTTCATAAAGTTTTAATAGCACTTCCAATTATTGAAAGATTTAAAGTTCATAATATAATAAAAGAAAAAATCGCTGAAACAATATTACTTTGTATTAAAAGTGAATATATTTTATCGCGATTAGATTTTGAAACAAATACCACTCCAAGCATGCAAGTTTTTTTAAAAGCTCTTATTGTGTTTGATAGTGATACCGATAAAGATATTATAGTAGAAAGGTTAAATTTTGACAGCGATTTGGTTGTTAAATCTTTTGTTAACTTTAGATTATCATTTTTAAGAAAAAAATGGAATGAATTAGTAAGTCTTGCAAATGATAATGCCATGTACCTTTTAAGTCAAGATTCGTTTGATGAATTAATTAAATTCTTAATAAGCAATTTAGAATATAGGTGTTATGCAGTAAATGTTTTTTCTAAACAGGATTGTTATTTTCTTTGTGATATGAAAGGAGAAGTTGTAAAAGACTTTTTAATAGATAAAAATATTATGTACGATGATAGTAAATTACTTGTTAATTTAGTAGCATTAAATCCCGAAAAGATTATTGTTCATTGCAATAACTCTATAAAAGATAAGTTACTTTCTACTTTATATGAATATTTTTCAAATAGAGTAGAACTTAGTAAATAATAATATTTCTTGTTTTAAATTTTAGATATAAGTGTTAAAATTTTGTTTTGAATAATAATCTTAACCATTCAATAGTTTTTCAATTATGTTTTTTAAACAAAATTATTAATCTTATTAAATAAAAATCTTTAAAAATATTGACATTTTTATAATTAATAAATATACTAATAATGTAATCATAGTTGAAATATAAGACAAGTAATGTGATTAAGGCTTTACCAGAGAAGGCAACAAATATTGGTGGAAGTTGCGTAAAAGTTCAAAATCATGATGAAACCACTTATATTCTATGCTTTTTTATATAGTTTTTTTAGTTAAAAAAACTTAAAGAGGCTATTATTAAAATAATGGCAACGAAGGTGGAACCACGGGAAATTAATGATTTTTCGTCCTTTGGCATTAAATTTGCTAAAGGGCTTTTTTTATTCAAAAAGCCAAAAACTATTTAGCAAATTCTGTTAAAAATGGGAGATAATATTATGGAAGAAAAAGAATTAGAAATTTTAAGGCATGGGTGTAGCCATGTATTGGCAAAAGCAGTAAATAAGATTTTTGCTGATGCTAAAAATACCATAGGACCAGCTATTGAGGATGGTTTTTATTATGATTTTGATATAAACGAATCAATTACTCCAGAGCATTTTAATAAAATTGAAAAAGAAATGAAGCACATAATTGCTCAAAATCAGGATTTTAAAAAGATAGTAGTTTCAAAAACTGAAGCTAAAAAAATGTTTAAGGATAATGTATATAAACAAGAACTTATTGATGCTGTTCCTGATAATGAAGAAGTGTCAATTTATTATTTAGGTGATGACTGGTATGATTTATGTCGAGGCCCTCATGTATCAAATACTAAAGAATTAAGAAACTTTGCCTTTAAGATTAATCGAGTAAGCGGAGCTTATTGGCATGGCGATGAAAAAAACAAAATGTTGCAAAGAGTGTATGTTTATGGCTTTGAAAATGTAGAGGCTTTAAATAATCATATTTTAAAGATTGAAGATGCTTTAAAAAGAGACCATAATAAGTTAGGTAGAGAACTTGAATTATTTACCACAGTAGATGTTATAGGTCAAGGATTACCAATTTTGTTGCCTAAGGGTGCTAAGGTTGTTCAACTTTTACAAAGATTTGTAGAAGATGAGGAAGAAAAAAGAGGTTGGCTATTAACAAAAACTCCATTTATGGCAAAAAGTGATTTGTATAAAATTTCTGGTCATTGGGACCATTATAAAGACGGAATGTTTGTTTTAGGAGATGAAGCAAAGGATAAAGAAGTTTTTGCATTAAGACCAATGACTTGTCCATTTCAATACCAAGCTTATTTAAATAGGTCTCGTTCTTATAAAGATTTACCACTAAGATATGATGAAACTTCAACTTTATTTAGAAATGAGTCAAGCGGAGAAATGCATGGGCTTATAAGAGTAAGGCAATTTACAATTTCTGAAGGACATTTAATGTGTACTCCAGAACAATTAGAAAATGAATTTAAAAACTGCTTAGAACTAGCTATATTTATGTTAAAAACTTTAGGTTTATATGAAGACTCTTCTTATAGATTTTCTCAATGGGACCCTAATAATAAAGATAAATATATAGGAACTGAAGAACAATGGAACGAAGCACAAGATGTAATGAAAAATATTTTAGATGATCTTAATGTGCCTTATAATATTGGAATTGGAGAAGCTGCTTTCTATGGACCTAAACTTGATATCCAAATTAAAAATGTTTGGGGAAAGGAAGATACTTTAATAACAATACAAATAGATCAAATGCTTGCTGAAAAATTTGGCATGGAATACACAGATAAAGATGGTGCTAAAAAACATCCTTATATTATCCATAGAACAAGCATAGGCTGTTATGAAAGAACTTTAGCTTATTTAATAGAAAAATATGCAGGTGCATTTCCATTATGGCTTGCTCCTGTACAAATAAAAATTCTAAATATTAATGATTCTATATTAGATTATGCTATATCTATACAAGAGAAATTAAAATCTTTAGGTTTTAGAGTAGAAATAGATGATAGAAATGAAAAAATAGGAAAGAAAATTAGGGAAGCACAACTTCAGAAAACTCCTTATATGTTAGTTTTAGGTGAAAATGAAAAAGCAAATAATTGTATTTGTGTGCGTTCTCGCAGTCAAGGCGATTTAGGTTCTCAAAAGTTAGATGATTTTATTAAGGAAATTATTGAAGAAAGGGATAGTAAAAAAATATTTTAATTTTTTTAACTTTTATTTTTAATTATTAATTTACATTCGTTATTATAAATTAAATTGCTTATAAAAATTATTAGTTTTTATTTTAACAAATTTATTATGAATTAATAAAATTATTGTTGACTTCACATAATAAATGTGATATTATAATGCTATTCAAAGAAGAAGTCGCCACTTCTCACCTTTTTAAGTTTACTTAATTGGTTGTTAGCATTTTTATATAAAATTGTTAAAGTGGGCTTTCTTTGGCTCACTTTTTTATTTGTGAGCAAAACAGTTTCATAAAGTGGGAGGTAATTTACTATTAAAAATCAACTTTTAAATGAAGAAATTAATTTGCCTAAAGTTAGGCTTATAGGTCCAAATAACGAACAATTGGGTATTATGTCAAGTAGGGAAGCATTAGATATAGCTAGCGAACAAAATTTAGATTTGGTTTTAATGTCCCCAAATGCAGAACCACCAGTTTGTAAAATTATAGACTATGGTAAATTTAAGTTTGATCAGGCAAAGAAATTAAAGGAACAAAGAAAAGCTCAAAAGACTGTTGACATTAAAGAAATACAACTTTCAATGACAATTGAAAAACATGATATTGATGTTAAAGCAAAACATGCCCAAAAGTTCCTACTAAATGGAGATAAAGTTAAAGTTACTATTCGTATGAAAGGGCGACAACAAGCAAGACCAGAAATTGGTATTGAAGTTATGAACACTTTTTTTGAAGTTGTAAAAGAATTTGGGGTTATTGAAAAAAATCCTGAAATTATGGGTAGAAACATTTTTATGGTTCTTGCACCTATAAAAACCAAATAAATTTATAAATTTTAAGGAGATTAATTATATGCCAAAACAAAAAACAAATAGTGCAGCAAAGAAAAGATTTATTGTTAAAAAGTCAGGACTTATAAAAAGGTCTAAACAAGGAAGAAGACATATTTTAACTAAAAAATCAACAGGAACAAAAAGAAATTTAAGAAAATCTGCTTATGTTAGCAGTACACAAAGCAAGACTATTAAACAAATGGTTCAAGGTTAATAAGAAGGAGTTTAAACTATGAGAATAAAGAGAGCAGTTAATAAAAACAAACATAAAAGAGCAATATTAAAGCAAGCAAAAGGCTTTTGGGGAACAAGAAGCAAATTATTTAGAGTTGCAAATCAAGCAGTAATGAAAAGTGGTAAATATGCTTATATTGGAAGAAGACTTAAAAAAAGAGATATGAGGTCACTTTGGATTGCTAGAATCAATGCTGCTTGCAGAATTAACGGAATGAGTTATAGCAAATTTATTAATGGTTTAAAAGTTAAAAATATTAGCCTTAATCGTAAGATTTTAGCTGATATGGCTGTAAATGATAAAAATGCTTTTGCCAAATTAGTAGAACAAGTAAAAGTTTAATTGATTAATTTTAATTATTGAAATTTAGTGCAAATAAAAATTAAAAATATTTTGAGGTATAAATTTTTTGGAAATTATTACATCAATAAAAAACGAACTTATTGTTAAAACTAAAAAAATAAAATTAGAACCTAATGGTAAACTCTTTTTAGAAAATCCTAAACTTATTAAAGAAGCATATTTATCTAATTTAGTTATTAATTATGTATTAATTTCTCAAAATAAATATGAAAATTTAATTCGAGATTATTCTTTTTTAAAAAATCTAAACTTATTTATTGTAGGCGAAAATATTATAGAAGGTTTAAGTGATACAAAAACTCCTCAGGGTGTTATAGCTATTGTAGAATTTAAAGAAAAAGAGTTAAAAGTTCCAAACAATAATTTTATAGTTTTAGAAAATTTACAAGATGCTGGAAATTTAGGGACAATAATTAGAAGTTGTAGAGGAACAAATTTTAAGGATATTTATCTTATTAATTGTGTTAGTTTTTATAACCAAAAGGTTATAAGAAGTGCAATGGGTAATTTATTTGATGTTAATCTTTATAATTTTAAATCTATAGATAATTTTATACAATTTTCAAAAGAAAATAACTTAGATTTATGTGTAGCTGATTTAAAGGGTCAAAATTTATTTGATATAAAAGAAAAGCCTAGTAAATTAGGTATTGTTATTGGTAATGAAGGAAATGGTGTTTCTAACCAAATGAAAGAAGTTTGTAATAAATTTATTTCAATACCTATGAAAAATGGATTAGAATCGCTTAATGCAGGTGTAAGTTGTTCAATTATAATATATTACTTGGATAATTTATAATTTTTATAAATTATTGTAAAAACTTAAATAATTTTAAAAATTAATTATTATAACTCTTAAATTAAAATAAATTAAAGGGAGAAATTAATATGATTTCAGCAGGAGATTTTAGGAAAGGTGTAACATTTGAATACGAAGGAAATATATTCATTGTTGTAGATTTCCAACATGTTAAACCAGGTAAGGGAGCTGCTTTTGTAAGAACAAAAATCAAAAATATAGTTACTGGTCAAGTTTTAGAAAGAACTTTTAACCCAACTGAAAAAGTAGAAGAAGCAAAAATTGAAAGAAAAGAAATGCAATATCTTTATAATGAAGATGGTATTTACTATTTTATGGATATGGAAAGTTATGACCAAATACCGCTTAATTATGACCAAGTTCAAGAAGCAATGAAATATGTAATTGAAAATATGATGGTTTCTATTCAATTTTATAAAGGAAAGGCATTCTCTGTTTTACCCCCTATGTTTGTAGAACTTAACATTACAGATTGTGAACCAGGAATACAAGGCGACACATCTAAAGCCGGAAATAAACCTGCAACTTTAGAAACAGGTTTAGTTATTCAAGTTCCTTTGTTTGTTAATAATGGTGATAGAATAAGAGTAGATACTAGAACTGGTTCATATATGGAAAGATTATAAATTTAATAATTAAAATTAATACATTTATAATTAATAACTTTATAAATTACATCAATTTAATTTTATAAAATAGGTAAAATAATTTTACCTATTTTTTTTGCCTTTAAATAATTATTATTTTTTTATTTTTAAAAATTGAAACAAATTATTTTACATATAAAATAAAATGTAAAAATAGCGATACTTTTGTAGTATCGTTATTTATTTTGACTATTAATACTAAATTAAATTTTTTATTAGTAAATATAAGTCTAGAGAGGCAAGTATTGTATGTTAAAAAATTTGGTTCCAGATTATTTTTTTGAAATTTTAAATAAAACACCTATTGATAAAATCAATGAAATAAGGTTAAGACTTGATAAAAAGGCTGTTGTAATGATAGGTAATAAGTCTTATTATTTATCTTTAAATGGTTTGACTGGAAATGCTGAAAAAGCTTATGAGGTTAATAAAGATTTAATAGATGAAATAGTTAAGAAGGCTTGTGAAAATTCTGTATATGCATTTAATTACCAAATAAAAAATGCTTACTTAACTGTTTTAGGTGGGATAAGAATAGGCTTAACAGGAGAGGCAGTATATGAAAAGGGAACTATAAAAACGCTTAAAAATATTAATGGACTAGCTATAAGATTGCCGCATGAGGTTCGAGGATGTTCTCTTCCTCTTTTACCATATTTGTTTAAACAGGACTTTTTAAACACACTAATAGTGTCTCCTCCAGGTGCTGGAAAAACAACAATGATAAGGGATATTATTTATCAAATTTCTCAAAAAGGATATTGTTATAATGTTTTATTGTGTGATGAGAGATTTGAAGTAGCCAACTGTTTTAATGGTAAACCTACTTTAGATGTTGGCAACTTTTGTGATACATTAAGTGGCACAACAAAAACTTATGCATTTGAACGAGGTATAAGAAGTTTACGACCAGATATTATTGTCACAGATGAGATATCTCATTTGCAAGATTATGAAAGTATAATGTATGCTTCTACATGCGGTGTAAGTGTATTAGCATCTATTCATGCAAAGAGTTTAGAAGATTTAAAAACTAAAAAAGACTTTGAAATTTTGTTTAAAAATAAAGTGTTTTCTAGGATAGTAATTTTATCAACAAAAGATGGTCCAGGCACTATAGAGGCAATTTATGATGAAAATTTGAGGTTTGTAAGTTTGTAATGAAACTTTTTTTAATTATTACTATATTTGTTTGTTGTGTTCTAATAGGAATTTTAATAAAAAAATACTATAAAAAAAGACAAAACTTTTTTTGTGATTTAAGTTCCTTTTGTGAAAATTTAACAAATGATATTTCCTATAATAGTGAAAAACTTGACATAATTATTGATAAAAATTTGAAGTTATTTAATAGTGATATTAATCAGCTATTTTGTGCTTTTAAGCAATATATAAACGGAAATTTATCTGATGATAACTTTAAAGATAACTTATATAAAAACTTAAATTTTTTACATGAAAAAGAAAGAATAGAGATTGCCAAATTCTTTATAAATTTAGGTGCTTTTGCAAAAGACGAAGAATTACAAAAAATATTAAATTTTAGCAATTTAATCAATCCTGTAAAAACTGATGCTATAGAAAAAAACAAAAAATTTTCTTCATTATATTTTAAGTTATTTTTATTTTTAGGAATTGTTTTTGTAATTATATTTATTTAGTCTTTTAGAAGGTAGATTATGGATTATAGTATAATATTTAAAATTGCTGGAATAGGCATTTTAACAGCGGTAGTTTCACAAATTTTAAAAAATATAGGTAAAGATGAAATAGCAACAATTGCAACACTTGTTGGAGTTGTGGTAGTTTTACTTCTTGCTATGAATATGATAAATGAACTTTTTGAAACAATTAAGCAACTGTTTTTAATTTATTAACTATTTTTATTTTTTAGTTAATTTTATTAAAAGAATACAAAAAATAAAATTTCTTAGTAAAAAAAATGATACAAGAAAAAGTAAATCTTTTAGGTAATAAATGGAAATATTTAAAATTATAGGTGTAGGGCTTTTAACTTGTGTTTTATCAATTATTATAAAACAAATAAAGCCAGAATTTAATATCATAATTTTACTTTGTGGTGGAATTATTATTCTATTTATGGTTTTAGACCAACTAAAGAATGTGTTCGACTATTTTTTAACTATTTTTTCAAAAACGAATATGGATTATTCGCTTTTTGTATCAGTACTTAAGGTTTTGGGAGTAGGATATTTAACCGAGTTTGCAAATAGTATTTGTGTAGATTCGGGGTCTGCAAGTATTGGAGAAAAAATACTTATTGCAGGCAAAATTATTATATTTTGTTTAGCACTACCTATTGTTACAAATTTAATAGATTTAATTATAGAGATGTTGCCGTGATAAAGTATTATTTAGTTTTTTTTAAAAAATACATAAAAATATTATTAGCATTAATAATTTTTATTTTAATGTGTTTTTTTGTATATTTTAATTCTAATAATTGTTATCAACATTCTAATTTGATAAATAAAGAAGTTAAATTAGATAATAGTGTAGAAGAAGATTTAAAAGAAAATATTGACAATCAGTTAGATGGTATTGATTTTAGTGGACTTGAAAACATAGTAAATGGGTTGGAAGATTCTGATGGACTTTTTGCAGGATCATCTTTTTTAAATATTGTTAAGAAATTTATTAATGGCGAAAACTCAAATTTATATTCAAACTTTTTTTCGTATGCTTTAAGCGTTTTATTTGATGACATTTTAAAATTTGTTCCTTATTTTGCAGTAATTGTTGTCATAGCAGTTATTTATAGTATGATAGGTCAATTTTCCTCAGGACAAAGTAAATCTATAGAAAATCTTGTACATATAGTTTGTTTTAGTTCAATAGCGGTTATAGTTATGAAAATGGTATCTAGTACTGTAATTGATGTGTCTAGTACTATATCTTTAATAGAAGGTCAAATGGAAATCATTTTTCCTATAATATTAACCTTAATTACTGCAATAGGTAGTGTTGTAACTGTTTCTTCCTTTCAACCAGTTTTAGCAGTTTTAACTGTGGGTATTACTAAAATATTTACAACTATCTTAGTACCTATATTTATTTTTAGTATTGTTTTTGGAGTAGTAGGAAATATATCAAAAACTGTTAGAATGGAAAAATTCTCAAAGTTTTTTTCAAGTTTGTTTAATTGGATAGTAGGAATAATTTTTACTATATTTATGGCTTTTTTAACATTACAAGGTTTAACAGTTTCAACTATAGATACAATTTCTTTAAAGACAGCAAAGTTTGCTATTAAAAGTTATTTACCACTAGGTTCATATTTATCAGATGGGATAGGTTTAATTATCGCAAGCGGAGTTCTTATTAAAAATGCTGTAGGGGCTACAGGACTTGTTTTACTTTTTGCAACTATTTTTTCTCCTATAATTAAAATTGCAGTTTTAATGTTATTGTTAAAATTAGTATCTTCAATTATAGAAACCTTGTGTAATGAACAAATTTCTAATTTTTTATATAGTGTTTCTAAAAGTTTAAATATGTTAAATGTTTGTTTAATTGCTATAGGTTTTATGTATTTAATATCTGTTTCAATTCTTATGTGTTGTTCAAATATATTGTAATTTTGCTAATTAATAATTTAATAATAAACTATAAAGTTATTTAGATTAATAATGATTTCAATTTTTCTTTTATTATTAATCCATATTATTTAATAAATGTGGTTTATTGTTAATTTTGAAATATTAATTAAAGGAGAATTTTTAACTTGGAAAAAGTTTCTAGTTGGTTATTGTCAGTGGTTGGCATTGTAATTATTGCTTTGTTAGTTGATATTCTTTTGCCAGTAGGTAAAACAAGTAAATTAATAAAAAGTGTACTAGCAATTTTTTCTATTTTTGTGTTTATTTCACCTTTAAAAAGTATAGATTTAAATAATTTTAATTTTTCATCATTTTTTGGAAATATAGAAATTGATAGCAGTTTTGTAGAAGATAGAAATAATGAAAAAATGAGAGCTTTAGAAAAATCGATTGAAAATAATCTTGATGAAAACGGTTATAGTGGTGTAAAGGTTCAGTTACAGGGTGAATATTTAGCAGAAAAACCAAATATAACAAATGTTTTTGTCGACTTATGTGAATTAGTTCTTAAAGATGAAAAACTGAATATAGATAAATATACCAATATTGTGGCTGTGATAAAAAAAATTGTAACAATAAAAGAGGAATGCATTATTTTTTATGAATGAAGTAGAAGTAACACAAAAAGAAATTAATAAAAATAAGATGGACAAACCTAAAAGAAAAATTTTTGAAGGTTTACTTACAAATTTAAAAAAAATAAAACATCTTGATATAATACTTACAGTTCTATTTATTGCCATAATTTTGCTAATATACTTTTCAACCTTTTTTAACTCAAAATCTTCAAATGATAAAAATACTCAAAATCAGGACAAGACTTATTCCTCATCTATTACTCTTGAAGAATACAGCGATAAGTTAGAACATAAACTTGAACAAACTTTAAGTGCTATTAAAGGTGCTGGGAATATTTCTATTTTACTTACTTTTAATAAAGGGATTGAAACCGTTATAGCTTATACTACAGAAACTAAGACATCAAGTGATGGTACCGTTACAGAAATTAAAAGTCCTGTATTGATAACAAACAATGGAAAAACGGAAACAGTTATTTTGCAAGAGATAATGCCAACTCCATGTAGTATTGTTGTTGTTGCAACAGGGGCTTCAAATACAAATGTTAAACTTGAAATATTAAGAGCTGTACAAGCAATGTTTGAATTGCCTAGTTCAAGCATAGAAATTTTTGCAGGGAATTAAAAGGGGAATTAAATATTATGCTAACAAAAAAGAAAAAGATAATAGTTTTAGTAGCAATGTTATTATTACTTGTTGTAACAGGAACATTAAATATTATTCTAAATAATTCAACAGAAGAAGCCTCATCTGATTTAAATGTAGACTATTCTTCAAGTTCTTTCTTTGCAACTTGTAGAACTGATAGAACTGCAACAAGAAATGAATCAATGGATTACTATAAACAAATATTAAATAATGAATCATCTTCACAAGAAGCAAAAGCAAATGCAGAAGCACAAATCAATAGTCTTATTGAAGCTATTTCAATTGAATATAGTCTTGAGGGGCTTATTAAAGCAAAAGGCTTTGGTGAAGCTTTAGTTAATTATTCTTCAACTTACATTAATGTAATAATTCAAAGCAGTGAACTAACAGAAATGGAGGTTGCACAAATAGTAGAAATTATTCAATCTGGAACTGAAAGAGATATTGATTATATTAAAATTATTCCTATTCAATAAAATAATCATTTTGCTTGCAAATTAATTGCATTCGCCATATTATTGTGTTATAATTAAATGCATTTAGGAGTGTATTAATGTTCAATAACGGCGATATATATGAAAAAAATGAAAATGGCAAAGTTTATTGTGGCAAAAACATTATGTTATCTATTATAAATTTGTCTGCAAAGGAGATTAGTGGTGTTTCTTCTCTTTGCACAAATTTTGGTAGTCGTTTGAAAAAACTTTTTTCTTCAAATTATTTTGAAGGAGTAAAAGTTTCATACAATAAAAATAAAAACTTGATTATAGATTTATATCTAAATGTATTCTTTGGTTATAGTGTCGCTGATGTAGCTTATCGTGTTCAAGAAAATGTAAAAAATGGTATATCAAATATGATAAGTGCAAAAATTGACTCTATAAATATACATGTTTTAGGTGTAGATTTTTCAAGAGAGGAATTAGCAAAATTCTAATATAATTTTCCCCTTGTTATTTCTTAACAAGGGCTTTTTTGTTAAAATTGAGGAAAAAATATAAAGGAATATAGTTATGAGTAGAAGTTTAGCAAGAGATTGTGCTTTTAAAAGAGTTTTTGAATTTTTATATAATCAAGAGTTAAATAATATTGAAAATATAGAAAATTCTTCAAATTTTAAAAATATTAACTTAATTGAAAATGAAGAAATTGATAATAAAGAGAAAGTTATATTAGATGCAGAACTTTTTAATGAGAATGAACTTTCAGAAGAAGAGTTAGATTTTTCAAAATCTATCTTTAATGCTGTGAAAAATAATTTAATTAATATAAATGATAAAATAGTTAATAATCTTAAAAAAAATCTACAATTAAAAGATATTTATAAGTTAGACTATGCCTTGCTACTTGTTTGTATTGCTGAAGTAGATTATTTAAATGAGGAGTTAGGTATTTGCATAAACGAGGTTGTAAGGCTTGCAAAGAGGTATTCAACTGATAAGAGCCCGTCATTTGTAAATGGAGTACTATCATCAATTTATAAAAAAAATTAGGATAAGAAAATGTTAAAACCTTTAAGTGTTAGTCAACTTTCATTTTATATAACTAAAATATTTGAAAATGAAGAACTACTTCAAAATGTGAAAGTTTATGGAGAAGTTTCAGGATTAAAAGATGTAAGAGGAAATTTATATTTTAATCTAAAAGATGAAGATGCTATTGTACCTTGTATAATGTTTGGAGCAAGTTCAATAAATTTTAAAGAAGGTGACCAAATATTAGCAACTGGCAATATGAGATATTATGGTAAAGGTGGTAAACTAAATTTTTATGTTACATCTGCTATGTTAAATGGTAATGGCATTTTGTATCAAAGATTTATGGAACTAAAAAACAGACTAGAAAGCGAAGGCATTTTTAGTGATAAATATAAAAAACTTTTACCTGATAATATTAATACAATAGGCGTAATTACTTCCAGTACGGGAGCAGTTATTCATGATATAGAAACAGTATCTCATAGAAGAAACCCCAGTTTAAATATTGTTGTTTATCCTGCAAAAGTCCAAGGGGTAGGAGCAGAAAAAACAATTATAAAAGGCTTAAAAGCTCTTGATAAAAGGGAAGATATTGATGTTATTATTATTGCAAGAGGTGGTGGGTCTATTGAAGATTTACAACCTTTTAATACAGAAATTTTAGCAAGAGAAATAATTAAAACATCTAAACCTGTTATTTCAGCTGTTGGACATGAAACAGATTTTACAATATGTGATTTTGCTTCTTCTTATAGAGTGGCAACACCATCAGTTGCTGGAGAGTTAGTGTCAAAAAACATTTTTAGTGAATTAGAAACCATAATAATTAAGTTACAAGATTTAACTAGACAAATTTATCACTTGTTTGACTTAAAATATGAAAAACTTGATAATTTTGTAGAGAAGTTTTCTTATTTGGCTACTAAAAACATTAATAAAAAACAAAATCAATTTTTGCAGAATATATCTAAGTTATCTAATCTAGGAAATAACCTTTTCTTAGAAAAAGAAAACAATTATATTTTACTTAATAATAAACTTATATTATTAAATCCAGTAGATATATTGAAAAGAGGTTGGGCTAAAGTTTATAAAGAAAAGAAAAACATAGAAAGTATTAATCATGTGGAATATAATGATAATCTAACAATAGAACTAAGAGATGGGTTAATTGAAACAAAAGTTGTAAGTAAAAATAAAGGTGGATTATAACATGAACTTTGAAGAACAAAATAATAGATTACAAGAAATTATAAAAAAACTTGAAAAAAATGATACTTCTATTGAAGAAGGAACAAAACTTTATGAAGAAGGCGTTAAAATAGCAAAAGATTGCTATGATATTTTAAAAACCAATAAGGGTAAAGTAACAATTCTGAAAGAAGAATTAGATAATTTATCGGACTTAGATGATGATGAAATATAAATTATAATTTTTAAATTATATAATATTATTAAACAATTAATAAAAGGAAGTACAATAAAAATGAGGCTTAGTAAATTAGTTGCAGAAAGAACCAAAGATACACCTAGTGATGCAAAATTAAAAAGTCATATTTTAATGCTTAGAGCAGGATACATGAAACAAGTTGCTAATGGAATATATACATTAACATCATTAGGTCAAAAGGCAAGTTTAAATATAGAAAATATTATAAGACAAGAAATGAATAATTGTGATGGACAAGAGGTTAAATTCCCTGTAGTTATGCCAAAAGAGTTATGGGATTTAAGCGGTAGATATTCTTCCATAGGTAGTGAAATGGTAAGATTTCAAGATAGAGCAAATCATCAAATGTTATTAGGAATGACCCATGAAGAAGCAGCTGTTCATTTAGCAAAAAATTGGATAAATAGTTATAATCAATTGCCTTTTATGATATATCAAATTCAAACAAAGTTCCGTGATGAACCTAGAAGTAGAGGCGGATTAATTAGGGTTAGAGAGTTTGTTATGAAAGATGCATATTCTTTTCATACAACTCAAGAAGGTCTTGAAAATTATTATTACACATTACACGATGCTTATAATAGAATATATAAAAGAATCGGTCTTAAAAATTTTATATCAGTAAAAAGTGATACTGGTATGATGGGCGGAAGCATAGCCCATGAATTTATGGCATTAAATGAAAACGGGGAAGATGAACTTGTTTTATGCGATAAATGCGGTTATAGTGCTAATCAAGAAGTAGCAGAATGTATTTATGAAGAAAATAAAGTCGAAAAACTTTTGGAATTAAAAGAGGTTGACACTGGCGAAGCAAAAGAAATAAAGGATTTATGTAATCTTCTTAAAATAGATGAAAATAAATGTATTAAAGCTGTTGTATATGCTATTAAAAAAGAAGAAGGAACAATAGTTTGCTTTGTTAGAGGTGATAAAGAAGTTAACGAAGCTAAATTAAAAGCAGTATGTAAAAAAGATATTGCACCTTATGATGCTAAAAATGATAAAAATTTTTGTGCAGGTAATATAGGCCCTTTAAATCTTAAAAATACTAACTGTCAAATTTACTTTGATTTAAGTTTAAAGAATACTTATAATATGGTTGCTGGAGCAAATAAAAATAATAAACATTTAATTAATTTTAATATATCTAGAGAATTAGGCAATGTAGATTTTTATGATATTTCAAAAGTTCAACCTGGTCAAACTTGTCCTAACTGTAAAAATAATGCAGTTAAACTTTCTAATGGTATAGAAATAGGAAACATTTTTCAATTAGGTACAAAATATACTAAATCTATGAATATGCTTATAAAAGATAGTTCTGGTGAAGAAATTAATCCTATTATGGGCTGTTATGGTATTGGGGTCGGAAGAAATCTTGCTTGTGTTATTGAAGAAAATTGTGATGAAAAAGGCATATGTATGCCTGTAAGCATTGCTCCGTATAAAGTCCATATTGTTCCTCTTAGAGTTGATGATGAGCAAGTAAATTTAACAGCATTTAATTTATATGATGAATTAAAGAAATTAGGTATAGAGACTTTAATTGATGATAGAAATTGTGCACCAGGAATAAAATTTGCAGATGCAGATCTTATTGGTATGCCACTAAGGATAGTAATTAGTCCTAGAAGTTTAGAAAATGAAAGTTATGAAGTTAAAATTAGAAAAACTGGTGAAACAATTATGATAAATAAAAATGATGCTGTTAATTATGTACAAAACTTTATAGATATAAATACAAATTTGTAAAAATTTTTATATATAAAATAAATAATAAATTTAATTATAATTATAAAAATCACTTCATATATATAATATGGAGTGATTTATTTATTGTGCAAATAATTAGAACAAGTGCATCAAACAAAGTAAAAGTAGTTATAACTAAAAATAGTGGTAAAAGACAAAAAGTTTTTTGGATTGCTAGAATTAGCATTTTAGCATTTTCTTTATCATTATTACTTAGTTTATTTTCTGAAACATTTTTAAATAAAAGTAATGTAGTTCTTGCTATAATACTTTTAATTACGTTTATGATGTTAAATGTGTTTTCGGATATGCTAGGTCTTGCTATTACATCTTGTCAAATAGAAGAATTAAAAAAAGATGATATGTCTAGGAATTTAAGAGGAAGATGTTTAGTATTAATTAAAAATTCGGACAAAGTTTCATCTATTCTTTGTGATGTTGTGGGAGATATAAGTGGCATATTATGTGGTGTTAGTGGAACAACAATTACAATAATTATATCATCAACATTTAAAATTATTAGTTTAAATATTTTATTTGGTTCTATAGTTAGTGCAATTATTGCTGGATTAACAGTATTATTTAAAGCAATAGCTAAGAATTATGCAGTTAATAATTCTTTAAAACTAGTAAAATCTACAGCCAAATTTATTGAAGTATTAGAAAGAATTTTTAAACGATTTAAAAGACATAAAAAGAAAAGTGATAAAAATGAAAAAGATATAATTAATTAAATAATAATTTAGTATGAAATAAATTTATAAATATTTTAAATTAATCAACTGAATTTTTTACATTTTATCAATTTTATTTTGATTTTTAATAAATGTTTAAAAAATTATATTTATTCATTATTTTTTTATTTTTATTATGCATAATGCATAAATATAAATTAATCATATGTATAAATATGCATATAAAATTGCATATTTATTTTTATTATTGTATAATTACATAAGAAAAATAAAAAAGGAATTTTACAAATGGCAAGAACAACAAGGCAATCTAAAATTTTAGAAATTATATCAACTTATGAAATAGAAAAACAAGAGGAATTGGTTGAAAAGTTAAAAAGTCAAAATTTTGATGTTACTCAAGCCACAATAAGTAGAGATATAAAAGAATTGGGGTTATTAAAAGTTTTGTCAAATGAAACTGGTAAGTATAAATATGCGTTTGCTGAAACAATAAATCAAACATCAAATAAGTATATTTTTTTGTTAAAAGAATCTGTTATATCTTTTAAGTGTGTAAAAAATTTTATTATACTTAGAACACTTAAAGATATGGCAAGTTCCGTTTGTACAATGATTGATAAATTTAATTTAGATGATGTTTTAGGCTGTGTAAATGGTAATGATACTGTTATGATTATTTTTTCAACAAATGATGAAGCTTTATATGCTTTAAATAAATTTGAAAATATTATTAATTCTTAAAACAAATGTTCTAATTTTATTTTGTTTTAAAACCTTTTTTTGATATATTAATAGGGAATTTATTTTTAGGTACAAAGATATGATAAAAAATTTAGAAATGCAGAATGTTGCATTAATAGAAAATCTTAATATTGAATTTTCTCCTAATTTAAATGTTTTAAGTGGAGAAACAGGTGCAGGAAAGAGTATTATTGTTGATGCTCTTAATTTTGTTATTGGTGCAAAGCCATGCAAAACATTAATAAAACAAGGTAAGGAATTTATGAAAGTTCAAGCTTTGTTTGTTGGCCCATTTGGTGAAGATGTAAAAAAATTATTGCGTGAATTTGATATCGAAGATGAAGAAGAAATTTTAATTATGCGTAAATATACACTAGATGGGAAGAGCGATATAAAATTAAATGGAATAACTATAACTCAAAGTATGTTAAAAAATTTAACATCTTTATTAATAGATATTCATGGACAACATGAGCATCAACAAATATTAAAAGATAAGTATCATTTACAAATTATTGATATGTTTATAAAAGATAAAACCATATTTAGAGAATATGAGGAGAAATTAAACAACTTAAAAAATATACAACTTCAAATTAAAAAGTTAAATGGTTCAACTGAAAATCAAGAAAGAATGTTAGACTTATTAAATTATCAAATAAAGGAAATAGAACAAGCTAATTTAGTTATTGGAGAAGATGATGAATTATTACAAAAAAAAGTTGCTATGTTAAATTTTGAAAAAATTTATGATGCTCTTTCTTTATCCTTAGAGGAAATTGACGGTCAAAATTCAATAATCAATTCAATAAAAAAATCTCAAAATACTTTAAATAATATAACAAGGTTTGATGAAAATCTTCAAGGTTTAATTTCCAGAATTGAAAGTGCTAAATTTGAACTTATGGATATTGCACAAACTTTAAAAAATAAGAAAGAAGAATGTACATTCAATCAAACCGAATTTAATGAAATAGATGGAAGATTAGATAAAATAAAAATAATTAAAAAAAAATATGGGGCTACCATTGAAGATGTTTTAAATTATTTGGAAAAGTCAAAACAAGATTATGATACCATTGTTAATAGTAAATCAAACTTAGTAAAATGTTTAAACGATAAAGCAAATATATTAAAGGAATTATTTGTACTTGCAAATAGAATTTCCGATTTAAGAAGAGAAATCTCTTATAAATTCGAAAGTGATGTAAAAAATGAACTTTTTAGTTTGGGAATGAAAGATGCTGATTTTAAAGTGTATTTTTCAGAAGTTCCTAGTGAGGAAATGGTAGAATCTAGACTCACAGTCAATGGATTTGATGAAATTAAATTTTTATTTTCAGCTAATGCAGGTCAAAGTTTAAAATCTTTAAGTGAAATAATCTCTGGTGGTGAAGCAAGTCGTTTTATGCTTGCTCTTAAAAATATTTTAGCTGACAATGATGCAATCCCTTCTATGGTTTTTGATGAAATAGATACAGGTATAAGTGGTGATATGGGATATAAAGTTGCTTGTAAACTAGCAAATATATCTAAATTTCATCAAGTTATGTCAGTATCACATCTACCACAAATTTGTGCTATGGCAGATAGAAATATTAAGATTGAAAAATATACTGAAAATAATGATACTAAAGTTACAGCTCATATTTTAAACTTAAATGATGCCTTAAAAGAAATTTCAAGACTTTCGGGTGGAGCACAGGATAGTTCAGTTTCAATTGAACATGCAAAAGAGTTAAAAGATAGATGTAATAAATACAAAGATAATATCTAAATTAACATTTATATATATGAATTAAAACTTAGATTAAAATTACATTTTTTTCTAGGTTTTTTTATACATAAAAAATCGTAATAAAATTAAACTAATTTAGTATGAACATAAGAAGTAAGAAAAATAATAAAATTAAAATAATTTTAATAACTTTGTTGATTGTAATTTTTTCAGTTGCAATATTTATTTTATGTTCAATTCCATTTGCAAAGATTAGTGATTTTTCAAATAATTGTTATTTGACAGCTAATGACTTATTGGCGATTGAAAAATCTGATTTATTTGGTTGGGCGGTTAAAGTAAAGGTAAAAGATAATTCGGCTATAGAAACTGCTAAACTAAATTTAAAAGATGATGTAGAGCCTGAAATAGAATTTAAACTTTTTAATTTAATTCCTATTAAATCTCAAAGAGTTAAAATCATAAGAGATGATAAAGTGTTATTAGGTGGTTCTGCAATAGGACTTGTATTAAAAACAGAAGGTGTTTTAGTTGTTGGTAGTAGCCCAATAAGTACCCTCCAAGGCGATAAGGATACAATAGAAGAGGAAATATTGCAATTAGGAGATATTATTACTCAGATTGAAAATGAAACTGTAGAAGATGTTTCTAGTGTAGCACGTATAGTTAATAAAAAAGAGAACATTGATAGGGAATTAACTATAAAAGGTATTCGTAAAAATAAAGAGTTTGAAACAAGATTAAAGCCTTGTTATGATATTAAAAGTGGTAAGTACAAATTAGGAGTTTGGGTTCGTGATGATGCTTCAGGTGTGGGGACATTAACCTTTATTAATTCAAAAAATAGATTTGGAGCATTAGGACACCCAATATGCGATAGTGATACAAAAACACCTATAGGATTAAAAGAGGGAAAAGTTTATAATTGTTCAGTTTTAGGTGTTAATAAAGGAAGTGCTGGTAATCCTGGTGAAATAAGAGGATTATTTATGCAAGGCAAAAATGAACAGGGTATAATTGAAAAAAATAATGGATATGGCGTTTTTGGTAATGTTCATAATGATAGTAATTTTTTAAAAGATTTAAAAGAAATAGAGGTTGGAAGTAGAACTTTTGTAAAACCAGGTAAGGCTCAAATAAGATGTTGTATAGATGGTTCTAAGATTGAAACGTTTGATATAGAAATTATTAAAACAAATTATCAAAATTATTCTAATGACAAAAGTATGGTTTTAAGAGTAACTGATGAAAACCTTATATCAAGAACTGGCGGGATTGTACAGGGGATGAGTGGTAGTCCTATAATACAAGATGGTAAGTTGGTAGGGGCAGTAACTCATGTTTTTATAAATGATGCTACAAAAGGATTTGGTGTTTATATAGATTGGATGCTAAATCAATAACAAAAACAATATTTATTAATAAGTTTAATAATAAGATTATTAATAAAAACCATATATTTTTCTTAAAATCTATTATAAGAAATAGGTAAAATTTTAAAATTTAATTGTAAAATATAATTAAAAATATATAAATTTGTAAAAAAATATTAAAAAATGCTTGATTAATTTCCAAAATATGTTAAAATATTTATGTATTATTTTTAGGGGTAACAAATTATGGAAAAATCAACAGCCTTATTTTATTCCAAAAATGCAAGTTCAGATATTGCATATCAAGTAAAAAATATTTTAAATAAATTTGATTATTTTACAATTTATGTTCAAGATATTGATGATATAATTTTAAAGAATTTCGCAAACGTAAATTTATTAATATTAGATTATACCAATAATAAGTTAGATGATAAATCTCAAACTCTAATATTTAAATTGGTAAATTTAGGTTATATTAAAAGACTATTAATAATAAAATCTAACGAAGATAGCAATGAATATGAGTTTCCATGTGTAACTTATGATGATAATTTTAATGAAAAAATTTCTGATGCCATAAATAAAGTACTATTATCACCAACTTACAATTTGAAGGTTTGTGATGCTTTATGCGTTAAAATAATAGGAAATTATTTAGCTAGTATTGGGTTTTCATTAAGACATATTGGTTATTCTATGTTAATAGATACAATTACTTACTTATATGCAAATAATTGTACTATTAAAAATTTAAATAACGATATATATGTTTATCTCGCTAATAAATATGATAAAAAAGTTTCATCAGTTGAAATGAATTTAAGAAAATCTATATCATTGGCTCATAGTAAAGGTAAAAATTTTCCATTTAATTATTCTCCAACTAATAAAGAATTTATTACACATGCTGTTACTGAATTATACGACAAGATCTATGCTAATAGAGTAGTTCAATTTTAGTGTTAGTTAACAAATTTATTTAAATTTATGTTTTTATTAAAATTAAGTTTTATAATATCAGACATATATTTTTTATAAAAAAATTAAATGAAATTATAAATTATAAAAGTAATATATTTAATGTTTTTTAGTATTTATATAGTAAGGGAGGAAAGCAAAGTTACCTTTGCTTTATTGTTTTTTGAGAAATACAACCTTACTATTTGATAACTTAAAAAGATTTTTTAGCCTTAACAAAGTAATGATTTTATTTATATGTTCACTAATATTATTAGGCTTTGTTACAGGTGTTTTTACTACATTAAAATTAGGTCATGATTTTTGTTTAGACCTAATTCAAAA